>CAVQKA010000001.1:0-568430 GCA_963713025.1 uncultured Nitrososphaerota archaeon
GCAGACATGATCTGGTACTTGGCAAATGATCCTCAAACCAAAGTAATTGCATTATACGTAGAAGGTTTTGGTGATGGAAGAAAATTCATCGAGACAGCAAAGCAAGTAATGAAAGAAAAACATAAACCAGTTCTAATCTGGAAGAGTGGAAGAACCGCACTTGGAGCAAAACAAGCAGCTTCACACACAGGTTCACTGGGAGGTTCCAATGCAATCATCCAAGGAGCGTTCAAGCAAGCAGGAATTGTTTCAGTAGAAAGCTATCAAGAACTTGCTGCAAATGCCAAGGCATTAGCATGGCAACCAGCAGCTAAAGGTCCAAGAGTTGGCCTAGTTAGCAACGGCGCAGGTCCAATGATTGGTGCAATAGACCAATTTGAGAAATATGGACTAGAACTTGGTAAAGTAACAGAAGCAACACTCAAAGAAATGAAGGCACATTATCCTCCAACATATGTAATTGGAAACGGCAACCCAGCAGATGTAACTGGTGGTGCAAATGCAGACGACTATAGATATACAATACAAAAATTCATGGACGATCCAAACATCGACATTGTAATGCCATGGTTTGTCTTCCAAGATGATCCACTTGAAGAGACAATCATTGATTATCTTGGTGAGTTTTCAAAACAAGGCAAGAAACCATTACTTGTAGGTGGAAACGGTGGTCCTTACACAGCTAAAGTAGCTGGATTGATTGAAAAGCATAATGTTCCAGTCTATGACGACTTGAGAGACTGGGTTGCAGCAGCATCTGCTTTATATCAATGGGGCAAGCACAAACCAAAGGAGTCTTGAGATGTCCCTAGTTCTAGTTTCAAAATCTGATGGAATATGTACAATCAAAGTGAACAGACCAGACAAGCTTAATGCAATGAATATGGATGTTGCAAATGACATCATCAAAGTATTCAAAGAAATTGAAACAGATGATTCTGTAAAAGTTGTAATTTTAACAGGAGAAGGTGACAAGGCATTTTCTGCAGGTGCAGATATTGCATACATGTCAACAATCACACCAATTGAATCTGAGACCTATGCAAAACTTGGGCACCTTTTGACTACAACAGTTGAGAATTGTAGCAAGCCAACAATTGCAGCAATCAATGGATTTGCATTGGGTGGAGGATGCGAGCTTGCACTTGCTTGCGATATCAGAGTAGCTGCAGATACTGCAAGAATCGGACAACCCGAAGTAACAATTGGTGTATGCCCAGGTTGGGGTGGAACTCAGAGATTACAGAGAATAATTGGAATTTCACAAGCAAAAGATTTGATCTTTACTGGAAGAATGGTAAAGGCAGATGAAGCAAAAGAGATGGGGCTTGTAAACAAAGTAGTAGAGCTTGCAAAATTAATGGAAGAGACTTTGAACATTGCAAAGATGATTGCTCAGAATTCTGCAATGGCAGTAAGAATGTCAAAGATTGCAATCAACAAGGGAAGAAACTCTGACATTGATACAGGTCTTGCATTAGAGCTATACACATGGGGTTTGTGCTTTACACACCCAGACAGAGCAGAGCGAATGACTGCTTTTGTTAACAAGTCAAAAAAGTAAGCTCGGACTAATCTTTGATTCCTATTATGTCCGGTAGGAAAAGATTATTATAATTTAAAGCACGAACTAGGTTTAATGAGCAACACACAGACCACTAAATTGGTCACAATTACACCAAAAGCTGCAGAAAAAGTAACAGCTTTCATGGCAGAAGAAGCCGAAAAGCCACAATTTCTCAGAGTCTACGTACAAGGCGGAGGATGCTCTGGATTATCCTACGGAATGGGATTTGAAAAAGCAGCCGAAGAAGATGATCTTGTAATCGAAGAAAATGGTGTAAAGATGCTAATTGACAGTTACAGTGCTGACTATCTAAAGGGTGCAAACATTGACTACATCGAGAGTCTAATGGGTGCTGGATTTAAAATCAACAATCCAAACGTAACCAAGTCTTGCTCCTGTGGCCATTCATTTAACACATCTTAGATTCCGAAATTTCTTTAATTTTTATTTGTTATATCACAGTGTTAACTAAAAACAATTTTCACCCAATAGCAAAAGTAATCAGGTTTTTCTGATTATTCTGTGACCTATTGCACCGGAGATAATCCTATCGATTCCTTGTATGAATAAGTTTATCGATAATAGAATTAGCATCATGGATAATGTCAATCCTGGATACTCCAATAAAGTTCCAGATAGTATCACAACAATAATCCCTATGATGATTTTTGCAATTCTTGCTCCCTTACTTTGATCATGTCTTGCAATTCCAGTTGCAACAAGTCCTGCTCCAAAAATAAGAACAAACAATGAAGCAAACCAAATTAGAGATGCCAACGCAGTAATAGGATGAGCAATAGTAAACAAGCCTCCAATAATTGCGACAATTCCAATAATAATCTCAATTACCCTATTTCCTTTAGATGCAGAACCATGGAAAAACCCGTTCATCATTGAAGAGATTCCAACTACCAATAGAGATATGCCAAGAAATGCAAGGACAACCCAGGTAGTAGCTATTGGATTTGCAAGGACATATCCAGATAATGCAATAGCAATTCCACCAGTTACAAACTGAAGAATTCGCATCCAAGTAGGTGATTTTTGAACTTCAAATGTCACAGCATTTTTTCTGTCACAAATGCTATAAACGTTTTACAAAATTTCATGATTGATAACTACTCTGGCTAATATGGTAATTGCAATATCTTGTTTAATTCATAACTTTTGCATCTTATACTATAAAAAATGTTTATTTTGATTCAAAATCTGTCACAATAAAAAACATTACAACTAGACTCAAAAATTAACTTTGAAATAAAAAATGCAAGATACAGTCATTCTTTAGTTGTATCTGGATGA
Organism: uncultured Nitrososphaerota archaeon; assembly: GCA_963713025.1. Classification (GTDB taxonomy): domain Archaea; phylum Thermoproteota; class Nitrososphaeria; order Nitrososphaerales; family Nitrosopumilaceae; genus Nitrosotalea. Next base: position 2,870 of record CAVQKA010000001.1, read on the forward strand.
GTTGTATTTGTTTGTGGCTGTATTTTTGGCAAAGATTTGCTTTTCTTACTTCTTATGTAAAATACGATGGCGCCAGCGGCAGCTACAATTATAGCTGCAACAATTAATTCTGTCTTCATCGCAAATAGCAGGTTTGAGTCGTATTAAGTCATTGTATCATACCATACGTCATTAAAAAGAGAACAATAAAAAATCAGATTACCATCAATGTCATCGTAGTCAAAACATTTTGAATCCTTCGTATTTTTGTTGTAATTATACTTTCAAGTTCCTTTGAATCTGGTGCTTCTACTTTGACTATGATATCATACAGCCCCAAGGTTCCAGTAACTTCAGAGACACCTTTAATCTCCATTAGTTTTCTAATGATTGGACTTTCTTTTCCAGTCTCACAATGAATAGCGACAAATGCCTTGTTCATAAAATAATATCGTAATCTCGCGTATTAGGTATTTCTACGGCCAGAGGCCTCGTGCCTCAAATGCCTCTAGAACTCTGCCAACAGCAAGTACCATGCTTGCCTTTCTCATGTCAACATTGTGTTTCTTTGATAATGCATATGTATCGTTAAAACCACGAACAATGTGATTTTCCATCTTTCCTGCAACTTCATCAAATGTCCAATAGTATCGTTGCAAGTTTTGTACCCATTCTAGATATGAAATGCATACACCGCCAGAGTTTGCCAAGATATCTGGGATAACCATGATTTTATTTTTGAATAGAATGTCATCTGCATCAGGAGTGGTTGGACCGTTTGCAGCTTCAGCAATTATTTTACATTTTATGTTTCTTGCAATTTGTGGTGTGATTTGATTCTCAAGTGCTGCTGGTACTAGAACATCACATGGAGTTGTAAGAAGTTCTTCAGTTGATACCTTTTTGCTTCCAGGATATCCAACAACACTTCCATGTTTATTTTTATATTCTAAAACCTTCTTTGAATCAAGTCCCTTTAGATTAATTATTGAGCCTTTAGAGTCGCTTACTCCTATAATTTTACCGCCTAATTTTTCAATGTATTCTGCAGCATAAGTTCCAGCATTACCAAAACCTTGTATGACGATTCTTGCACCCTTGAGTTTCAAACCAAGTTTCTTTGCGCCCTCCCTTACACAGTAAGAAACACCAAGACCTGTCACTACGTTTCTTGCAAGAGATCCTCCCACAGGAATTGGTTTTCCTGTGATAACAGCAGGTTCTCCTTGTCCATGCATTACACTATAAACATCCATAATCTGGGCCATCTCTTTTCCAGTAGTATAGACATCAGGAGCTGGTACATCTTTTCCTGGTCCAATTATTTCAGATATTGCATATGCGTATCTTCTTGTCATTCTCTCTTTTTCGCCTGCTGAGAGTCTTTTGGGATCACAGATGATTCCTCCCTTGCCTCCTCCGAATGGAACATCAACAATTGCACATTTCCAAGTCATCCACATTGAAAGTGCTTTTACTTCTTCTATTGTAACATCTGGATGATATCGAATTCCTCCCTTGTGTGGTCCTCTAAAGTCATTATGTTGTGATCTATAACCTGTGAATACCTTGATTCTGCCATCATCCATCTTTACTGGCAATGAAACTGTAAGAATTTTCTTTGGGTTTGCAAGCATCTCATGAACTCCTGCATCAAGTTTTAGAATTTTTGCAGCGTCTGCAAGTTGTTTGAGTGCATTTTGCCAAGGATCGATTTTAGTCAATCTTTACCGTTATGTCTGACGGCATATTGTATTTAAATTTGTTGAGGATTGTATCACTGCTTTGATGTTGTATCCTGATCGGGCTTTGCAGATCCGCCAAGTTTTACGTTTACTAAATTACGCAGTTCATCATCGGTTTTACCTTCAGTATTTACTCCCAATGATTTTGCAATAGTTTCTAGCTTTTGTCTTTCTGACATGACAGGACCTGGGATACTGATGTTAAATTCCCCCTTGGCTTTTTTAATTTCTTCTTGAACCATGTTTTTTGTTTTATCATACTGGGCCATTACTTTGGCAAGTTTTTTTGTTGCATCAGGTAGCCGTTTTGTTCCAAGTAATAACGCCAATACTACAATTGCAATCATGATCCAATCATTACCAATGATATTTAGTGAAAAATCAAACATGGAATCATCAAACCTGTTTCTAAAATTAAAGGTTTCATGATACGTTTTGTGTCTAAATTGAACTTCAAATGAAGCATAATCTGAGTATTCTTCTTGTTTAATGACCCATGTGTTGACTAGACTGGAAATTCATGAATTGCTGTATTGCATTAAGAACTTGCGTATCGTTTGTGGTTAAAATTAGAATAGAACCGCCATCAATGTCTTTTATAGCATAATTAATCAGATCCTTTTTTGCTGTCATTACATCAGTGCCTGGAACAATTTGAGCGTGGATATAGAATGGTTTTGTGAAATTTCCCTGAGAAAATTCGTATTGAATCTCTTTTACATGAGATCTTATCTCATCAATGGTTTTGACATCACTCATGTTAGTTGACATGATCATAATCTCACCACCTGTTGGAGTAGACATGAAATGATGATGTATCATAGTTTGATTGAATCCCATTGCCATATTCCCACGTTGCAACATTGCTGTCTGGTTGAAATTTTCTGTTGAGTTAATAGTTTGATTAACTATAGTCTTGTTACTAGTTGGCAGAAAATATACTCCAGCTAGTATTGATATAATAATTATTACAATTATTGTTAGAATTTTTTTGTTCAATATCACATTTTATATCATATTCACGATATGAAAGTACCTTAGATCATTTAATCAAAATTTGTTCAATAGTCATAGTTTAAACTTCTAGTTTTAGACTAGAATAACTTCTTTTTTCTTGAAAAAAACATATCCCAATACAAACAGTCCTGATATTGACAAGACAAGATATGGAACTGAGCTTCCAAACGAATTGGCAATTACACCTATAATGAGGGGTCCAAAGGCCCACCCAATTCCAAAGGTTGCTTCATATGCACCAATTAATGCCCCTGCATTTTCCTTTGCTTTTCTCATGATAATCTCAAATGTTAGTGGGAAATACACACTAAATCCAAATCCAAGCAAAAGTACTGCCATGCTAAACTGTACCATGGAATGAGAATAAAACAGCACAAGCATTCCTCCAGATATTGATAAAATAACTAACAGTAAACTTGCAAGAAATTTTTTCATTAAAAAGTTTGATGCAAATAAAGAAACAAGCCGAGATATACCAAAGACAAAAAAGAGCAGCTCAATGTTTGATTCAGAGATTTTCCTCTCACTCATATAGGCTGGAATGATTGCCAAAAAAACACCAAAACTTACACTACAAAATAATAAAATGGCAATAACAGTTGGAAATTTTATCAAATGTTTTACAGATGTGATAGATTTTATCCCAGTATGAACAGTCTTGCCATTTTTGGATAGCATTAATGAAAAGACAAGCGAGGTTGCAATTGCAAATGCTGCAATCTGGAAGATCATCCTATATGATACATCAAAGTGTTCAAGTAAAAATGAGCCAACCAAAGGTCCAATCATTAGACCTACAACAAAAAATGCCATGAATTGAGATATTGCCTTGACTCTATTTTGCGGAGTGGTAGATTGCGATATTATAGATTCACATGGAGGCCAGAAAAATGAATGTGCAACTCCAACTAGCGTTCTAAACATTATAACTTGTGGAACAGAGTCTGCTACAGATAGCAAGTATATCGATAAAGTATCAATTACCAATCCCAGAGAAAGAAGCAAACCCTTGTTGAATCTGTCAAGTAATAACCCTACAAAAAGTGGAATGAACATGTAAGGAATAAAATTTGCAAATCCAATTATTCCAAGGTCAAGATATGATGCGCCAAGGTCTTTAGAAAATAATGGAACCACTGGATTGTGCATTCCATATGAAAATCCAACAATTAGTGCGACAATATAGACAAGAATTACTTTTCTGTTCATCTTTACTTGAATGCTGCAATCATGATTGCGCCTCCAAGCATTCCCTTTTCAAATTCTACTCTTGAGAATCTCTCAAGAAGAAGCGACTCGAGTTTTTTATTCTGAGGCCAGAGTTTGTATGTGCCATACAGAGTGGCAAACTTGAGGCCAAGTCTTCCGCCACCAATTACTGCAAGTATGGGAAGCATCGCCCTGAGGTAAAACGATACCCCCGCTCTAATTATTGGATTATCAGGCTTTCCAAGATCTACAATAACAAATCTTCCACCTTTTTTTAATACACGATGTATCTCAGATATTGCAATTCGTAGGTTAATTGCATCTCTAAGAGAATACCCAGTAAGAACTGCATCAAACTGTTCATCACGAAATGGAATGTGTTCAAAGACTCCACATGTAAGAGTGGGAGTTGTAGAAAATAATCGACTAGTATTTTTTAGCATTGGTCGCAATGGATCATACAATGTAATGTCTAAATTTCCAGAACATATTTGAGATGCAGTCTTTGACATGTTTCCAAAACCAGAACCTGCATCAAGTACATGATCTCCTGGATTTACTCTTCCTTTAATTCCATGTTGACGAAACTCTGAATCTCTTCCAAGTGAGATCAAAGAATTGACTTTGTCATAGACAGGAATTATTTTTTCCAAGACATCGAGGACTTCGCCCCAATAACTTCCAAGGCCCACATCAGACTAGAAATAACACGATATTATATGTCATCAGGGTTTTGACATATGATACACTCAAAGGTTTTACCAAAAATTAAATCATCCACAGTCTTTCTTTGGACTAGTGTATTATTGTCCCAAGTGTAAATCAAAGATTGAGATACAACGAACTTTTAATCAAAAAATACATTTTGGATGTCCCAAGTGTAAGATAGAAGATATCTTAGATTCAAAAAAGAATTTGGATGAGGCATTTCTTGAATTTTTGATAAAATTTGACAATGATGAGATACCAACTAGTAATGAATCTGGAACGACTCTAGAAAAAGAAGGAATTTTGCAGACAGAAGATGAGATAAACAAAATGATAGGCAACTCCAAGATTGCAGAGATTACAAGGTCTATTTTGTTCTCAAAGAGGCACTATGTCTCACACTTTAAGGTAATCGAAGAGCCCGACCCTGAAATGGGCTCTACTGTTATAGATTCAGGTCTGGACCAGAGAATTGTAGAGACATTAGAGTCAAAAGGAATAGAGAGATTTTACAAATTCCAAGAAGAGGCCATTCACCACATTGTTTCCGGAGATAATGTTGTAATTACTGCCCCTACAGCATCTGGAAAGACAGAGGCATTTGTAGTGCCAATCATAGAAAGAATAGGCAATTCAAAAAATCTAACTCCTGCAATACAAGCAATTTTTGTGTATCCAACCAAGTCACTTTCACGAGACCAGTATCCAAAGATTAAGGAAATTGCAGACAATCTTGATATCAAATGTGCAGTATTTGATGGAGATACTAACCAGACAGAACGGGCAGAAATTCTTGCCGTCCCTCCCCAGATAATTATAACAAACTTTGATGTGTTACATTATCATTTATGGCATAGAACAAGATTTGCATCCTTGTTTAGTACAACAAGGTTTCTTGCAGTTGATGAAGCTCATGTTTATTCTGGAATTTTTGGCTCCAATGTTCACTATATAATAAAACGATTAAAGAGAATTGCACCAAGGTTACAGATAATTGCAGCATCTGCAACATTGAATAATGCATTATCATTTTGCCAGATGTTGTTTGGAGTAAAGATGGTTCAAGTTTCAGGCTCTGGCAAGAAAGGCAAGATAGAATTTTCAATGCTTTTTCCCTCGTTAATGACACAACGCGCGTTAATGATTGACATTTTAAAAAAATTAACAACAAAACAACACAAGACTTTGGTCTTTTCAAACTCGCATCTAAATTCTGAACTTTTGGCACTTCAGGCAAGAAGACAAAAAGTGGACATCAAGGTTCATCGGGCAGGCCTTATGGCAAATTACAGAAGATCAGTTGAGAACATGTTCAAGACTGACAAGTTACTTGCAATATCTGCCACTCCAACGCTTGAACTTGGAATAGACGTAGGTAATGTAGACGGAGTGATATCATCTACAATTCCTGTCAACCGACTCACTCAGAGAATAGGCAGGGCTGCAAGAAAAGGCCAAGGAGGATATGCATTTCTAGTACTTGGCAATGACCCAATTTCTCAATACTACAAGAATCATCCAGCAGATTATTTTGAAGACGTAGAACAAATTTACATTGATCCAAAAAATCCATTTGTTGAAGAGTTTCAAGTAATTGCAATGGCATGTGACAAACCAATTGCAAAACATGAACTGCAAGAACACAAAGATGTCATAGAACGACACGTTGGTGCAGGAAATCTAGTTCTGATTGAAAATAGATATGTTCCAAATTATGATCAGATAAAATCTATTTTAGAAGATTACAGCATACGCGGAATAGGAAGATCAATTGACATATTTCTAAACGGCAAAAAAGTTGGAGAACGAGTCTTGCCAATTGCACTTGAAGAACTTCATCCACAAGCAGTTTACTTTTTGGCAGGTACTAGATATCAAGTAAAAGAAACAGGATATCCAGAAAAGATGACTGCAAAATTGGAATGCCTCCCAAAGAATTATCCATATTATACAAAGTCATTAACAGAAGAGTGGCCAACCATTGAAACAATTTATGAAAAAAGATTTGCAAATGGAATCGAGGTTGCATTTTGTAAATTACATATTCAAAAAAGAGTATACGGCTATGTCAATTTAGAATTAGGCCAAGAAGTTGCACAAGGTCAAAAGATAATTTTAGAAAAACCACTTGATTATGATTTTGTTACAAAGGGAATTGTCTTCAAGGCACCAAGACCATTAAATGAAATAAGTAAAACAGAGAATGAAGAATATGTCGAAGCAAGCGGATATCATGCAACAGAGCATGTCGTAATAGAAGGAAGCAACATGATAACAGGAGGAGTATCGCAAGACCTAGGCGGCATTTCTCTTGGCACATCAGGCCTTGTCTTTGTTTATGATTCTGCAATAGGAGGAAATGGTGCTAGTAGAGCACTATTTGACCGGCTTGAGAGAGCCTTTGAGCGTAGTTTGGACATAGTAACCGAGTGCCCATGCCAAAGCGAATCTGGCTGTCCTCGTTGTACCTTCTCTTACAGATGTGGTAACAATAATGAATATCTACACAAACTTTCAGCAAAAGAGATCCTTCAAAGAATTACAGATGGTGAAAAAACAGAGATAACAGAGCCTGTTGAAGGGGACAAACCATTTGTCTAGTCCCTAGAACAAAACAAATTATTAGTCACATCAAAAAATACACAAACATGGATAAAGTTGCCATAGTAACAGGCAGTTCAAGTGGAATAGGTTTTGAGACTGCACTTGCACTAGCACGTGAAGGATACCACACCTATGCAACCATGCGCGATATAAAAAAAGGCAGTAAAATTTTAGATGTTGCAAAAAAAGAGGATCTTAGAATCGAAGTTGTCGAACTTGATGTTAACAACGAATCTACCATAAAAAAAGCAGTTGAAAAAATAATAAATGAAAAAAAGAGAATCGATGTTCTAGTAAATAATGCAGGATATTTTCTTGTTGGTTGTTTAGAGGATTTATCCATTGTAGACCTAAAGGATCAGTTTGAAACAAACTTTTTTGGCGTGATAAGAACAATTCAAGCAGTTCTTCCCACAATGCGCAGTCAGAAATCAGGAATTATTGTAAACATAAGTTCAGTTGCAGGAAGGATTGGATTTCCAGTAACTCCTGGATATATCAGTTCAAAATTTGCGTTAGAAGGTTTGAGTGAATCAATGAGATATGAGCTATTTCCATTTGGAATTAAAACAATAATCATAGAACCTGGTGTAATCAAGACAAATCTTTTTACAACTCTAAAAAATACAACAAAGCCAAACTCTGCATACAAGGACATGGCAGACAAGGTGATGAAGGGACTAGTTATGATGTCAGAGATGGGAACTCCGCCACAAGAGGTTGCAAATACCATAATCAAGGCAGTCAAGTCTGAGAATCCATTACCTCGATATCCTGTTGGAAATGATGCAATAATGTTTCTTGAAGCAAAAAAAGCCAAGACAGACATTGAGTTTGAAAATTACATAAAAAAAGAGCTTTTTAGCTAAAATACATCAATTTCATTACCATTTAGCCAATTCCAAAAGTTTAGAACAAAAAATTCTATGGATTTTACACTATTGCTTTGGTTAGATTGATATACGTCGGAAAGTCAATTTTTGTCAAAGTCAACAGATTTAATCAAAAGTTTAGTGATAACAAAAATGAAATGGAAAACCCTTCAACACAATGGCATTGCGTTTCTTCCTCCTTACGAGTCAAAAGGCATTACGATTAAAATCAAGGGAGAAAAGGTTCCTCTAAGCATTGATGCTGAAGAGATGGTTTACCAGTGGGCAAAAAAGAAGGATACCCCTTATGTTAAAGATCAAGTTTTCCAGAAAAACTTTCTAGCAGATTTTGTTAAAGCACTTCCAGTAAAGTTCAAAAACAATTCACTTGTAGACATGGACTTTTCAGAGGCATTCAAGGTAGTTGACATGGAAAAAGACTCCAAGTTGACCATGACCAAAGAAGAGAAGAAAAAGATTGCAGTTACCAGAAAAGAGATCAAGGAAAAGATGAAGGCAAAATACGGTGTGGCAATAATCGATGGAAAACAAGTAGATGTTGCAAATTGGATGGCAGAGCCACCAGGCCTCTTCATAGGAAGAGGAGACCATCCACTAAGAGGCAAATGGAAGCCAAAGGTTACAGAAAAAGACGTTACACTAAACTTGGGAAAAGAAGCCAAAGTACCTCATGGTAATTGGGGTAAGATTATTCACGAGCATGATTTTATGTGGCTTGCAAGCTGGGTTGACGTACTTACCGATAAAAGAAAATACGTATGGCTCTCGGATACATCAGACCTCAAACAAGAGCGTGACAAGATGAAGTATGACAAGGCAACAAAACTGGCAGCCGAGATTGACAAAGTTTTAGGACTAGTAATTAAAAAAATGTCAGACAAGGATGAGAAGGTAAGAAGAGTTGCAACCGTCTGTTATCTAATTTATAAAACTGCAATGAGAGTAGGTGATGAAAAGGATCCAGATGAGGCAGATACTGTAGGTGCTACAACTTTGAGAGTGGAACATGTAAGTCTCAGACCAGGTGTAATAGAGTTTGACTTTTTAGGAAAAGACAGTGTGAGATGGCAAAAACCATTACCAGTAACAGAACAAGATAAAATGTTTTATGAGAATCTCAAAAAACTTACAGAGAAAAAGAAAAAGGATGATCTCATTTTTGATGGAATCACTTCAAGACATGTAAATGAATTTCTTGGTGGAATAGTAAAAGGACTTACTGCCAAAGTCTTTAGAACATATCTTGCAACAGAGGTAGTTACAAATTATCTTAAAAAAGTAGACAACTTGAAATCAAAATCTGAAAATATCAAGATATATCATGCAAAACTTGCCAACTTGGATGCAGCAATAACATGCAACCACAAGAGAACCATACCAAAGAATTTTGATGAAACTTTACAAAAAAGACGTGATGCTATAAAGAAACTACATGAAACTAAACCAAAAACTGAGAAACAAGGCGAGAAATTAAAGCAACGTGAAGAAAAATTAAAACTTACACTAGAATTAACTGAAAAAACCCGAGATTATAATTTAGGAACTTCACTTAGAAATTATATCGACCCGCGAGTTGTCAAAGCTTGGTCAGATGCAGTTGGACTAGATTGGCAGAAACTTTACACATCTGCACTTCAAAAGAAATTCCAATGGGTATCCAAAGTCGATACCAATTGGAAAAATATAGTACAAACCTAAGCAAGCTACATTTAATTGCATCAAGAATTTAGGCGTTAATTATGCCGGGGTAGCTCAGCCTGGCCTAGAGTGCCAGTCCACACAAGGGTATTACTCATAATCTGGAGGTCGTGGGTTCGAAACCCACCCCCGGTATACACCGTTTTATTTTATGAAACGGTGAATGCATCATCAAGAGATCATTTTTGGTATCGATCATTTTTTGTTGTTACCACTATGGAAACATGAGATGAAAGTAAAGTCCGTACTGCTTATGTTGATTTAATTTAATTGACATGCATGAGCAGAAAAGCAGTATTACAAGAAAGACGAACAAGCGCCTCATTTGGAACAAATGAAGAAAAGATACATCCAATTCATTTCTTAACCGATAGAAAAGAATTACTTGCAGATTTGATGAATATGGGTTTTGAAGAATCAGAGGCAATCATGTATCTTGGATTATTACACATTGGACCAATTACGGTTGGCAATTTAGCAGTCAAATTAGGATTAGACAGAGGCAAGATGTATAGATCTTTGACAAAATTAAGAAATTATGGACTTGTTACTACATCATTTTCAAATCCAGTTATAGTTACTGCAACAGAGCCAAGTAAGGCATTGGATACAATAGTTGAGAAAAAACGTGATGAGCTTGATACAATGAAAAAATTGTCAGAAAAAGTAATCACAAATCTGAAGACCAATAAAACAGACTTTGGAACATCTGATACTAGTTCATTTTCAGTACTTCAAAGCAGAGCAATCATCTACAACAGAATTGGTAGAATATTAGATGATAGTCATAGCAATCTCATCTATATTGTTACAACCACTAATGATATTGCTAAAATGTACTATACCTCAATTCCTGAGAAGATCCTAAATGCCAAGAAAAACCGTGCCGTTATCAGGGTAATTACAGAAGACAAACCAACTAAAGCCATTTCAGAGATGATAAAGAGGTTAAACGCATGCGAGGTTAGAGTAGGAGAATTACCCTCAAAAGGACGAATGATTGTTGAAAAGGAAAAGCAACTTGTCATGTCGGAATCATCAAAAAGTTCAGCAGATTCTGGTAACAATGATGTTGCCATTCATACAAACTCGCTTGAATTTGTACAAAATATGTTCAGTTTATGCGAATATCTCTGGAACAATTCTAAAGAATTTGTTGAGGTATGACCATGTCAGATTTGATTCACTTATTTACAATTTTGCCAAAATCAGGAAGAAAATAAAATGCGAGAAATTAAAGAGATTTTCACTCCAGAAATTTCTGATGATATTGTAAGGGCTGATATTAATGACATGGAGATAAAAAAAGAAGCAATTCAGCTTGACATCAAAGATAAGATTCAGGAGCTTCTAAAAGCAGAGAGGCTTGCTGCGTTAGGCGAATTTTCTGCTCGAATAAATCATGATCTACGAAATCCCCTTTCCATAATTAAAAACTCTACATCCATGATTAAAGAGAGAGATCTTAGTTTGGAGCAAAAAGTACAACAATGTGATACCATTGAAAGGGCAATTTTTAGAATAACTCATCAAATAGAGGATGTTTTAGATTTTGTAGAATTACAAAATTTGGAAATAAAACCATGTTTAGTGTCTCAGATCATAACAAATGCATGGTCTAAAATCAGACTGCCAAAAAATAAAACCGAATTGCATTTGATATATGATAAAGATGTTACAATCAACTGTGATCAAGAACAACTCAGGATAGCCTTCAAAAATATTTTACTAAATGCAGTTCAGGCAATGAATTATCAAGGCAAGATTGACATCATAATATCTGAAATTGAAAATCATGTTCAAATAGAGATAGAAGATGAAGGTCCTGGAATAACAGAAGAAGTTTTACCAAAGATATTTGAGCCACTTTTCACTACCAAGCAGACAGGTACAGGATTGGGTCTTTCAGGTTGTAATAATATAATAAAAAGTCACCAAGGAAAAATAAGTGTCAATACAGAAATCAACAGAGGAACCAGATTTACCATTGATCTTCCAATTAATCCATCCCAAGTTTTTAGCAAACATAGCCAGAAATGAGTTAACAGACAATTCAGCAAAGGGTCAATTCAGGATTGGATAACTTGTCATAGTAACCGAATGCTTTTATTTTCATACAAAATAGAGACTGTGAAATGTCAAAAAAAATCCTAGTATTTGCAGTCCTATTTTCCCTTGGATTATCCCTCATGGTAACCCAAGAGGCTAGTGCTTTAACAAATTCATCTGGGCAATACACTCGTACTACTACAGCAAGCTTTCATCCAAGTAAGATCTGTGGTGATCGAGTATGCCATCCAGGTCAAAATTCCATGTGGAAACATGCAGTTTTGACATCACAACGCGAAGGCTCTCCAAAAGCTACTGGTGGATATAATGGCATGGTCATAATGCGTCAATTAGTTGTCAATACAATAGCAAAGTCAAATCAGGGTAATACTGTAATTACTCAAAATCCTACTATGACTGAAATGCCTAATCCAATGATCAATTCAACAAGTACAATGGGTACAATGTCTAATTCAACAAACACAATGTCTGGTTCAATGACCAATTCAACAAGTACAATGGTTAATGCAACAAGCCAAAAATAGCAACAGCATTAACAACATTTCAAAATAATTCCTCAAGAATCCAGTTTTTCACACATTATGAACATATTTAGGAATGCAATAGAATAGACAATTATTGCATGTTACAAAATATCAAAAATTATTTTTAATAGTTTTTTCAGTAATCATTTTTAATTCTTGTTTTGGCCTTGCTTCATTTCCAGAATATTTTTGGGATGAAGGGGTGTATGTTGATAGAGCTGTAAACTTTGCAAATACACTTCAGATGTACCAAGATCCTAACTATATTGATCATCCACCTTTAGGATGGATTATTCCATCATTATTTTTTGCAGTCATAGGCTTTCCAAATTCAATAATCCATTTACAAACTCATGACATGAATTTGCAGATACTTTTGCTATTTTTAATTCCAAGACTTGTTGCTGTATCATATATCATCCCAATTTCAATTCTTGTCTACAAATTATCAAACCGATTATACAATAATGAAAAAATTGCCCTAATCTCACTAGCTACTTTTGGTTTAATTCCAGCATTTTGGCCATTTCGAAATCTTTTGTTAGATCCGTTGATGATACTTTTTGTTCTGTTGTCATTATTTTTAATCATCCCAAAAAATGACAATGCCTTAACAAAATCTAGGTTAGTCACCTCAGGGCTTCTCTTTGGATGTGCATTGCTTGCCAAGTTTTCAGCTATCTTCTTTCTTCCTGCAGTGATTTTCTATGTTTTAAGAAATAAAAAAGCATCCCAAGGAATAACATGGTCAGTTCCACTCATTGCTATTTTTCTGTCATGGATTGTTACCATGTCAAGTCAACAAGATCTATTTCATATCATATCCACTCAATCATGGCAGGCAAGTAGAGCATCCTCGCTGCCATATGGAATTGCATTACAAATTCTTGTCACAGTATTACCAATTGGTCTAGTCTGTGGAGTTGCAGGAATAGTACAATTAGCAAAGAAAAAACAGTTTTTTGCACCAATCTTGTCAATTCCATACCTTGGATTTTTGTTCAGAGGAGGCTATGTTGGATTTGTTCATACAATACCAATTTTACCAATTCTGAGTATTTTTTCAGGAAAGCCTCTTTATGATTTTGCAAATAGAATTTCTCGCATAAAACCAACTCAAAGCGATAGAACATTTCATCTGCTTTTGATAGTAATGGTGTTAGCATCAATTGGAATTACAGTATGGATAACATCCTTTGATGCAGGACAGGCCCAGAGAGAAGCAATAGTATACCTAGCAAACAATTTGCCAAAGAACTCAACACTAGTTACAAATCCAGGCTATGGCTGGGTCATAAAACAATTCAGACCCGATATTCAAGTTACAGATGTGTTTAGTTTCAATTTTATTAAAAAAATTCCTGATGAAGTATATTTTGTAGACAGTACGTCTCCTGACAAACGGGATTCATCTCTGATACAAACTCAGAATATCTATGAAAAATCTTGTCTGTTAAAAGCATTTGAAACAGTTCCACCCATCATTCATCCCTATTCACTACCATCCGATATGCCATGGAATGTCATAGTAAACCACTTTAGCATAAAAGGTTGTCAATGATTTAATCAAGATAACATACAAACCAAGATAGCCACAAAGATCCAAAGTTAATGTTAAATGGGCTTGTTTGACCCAATCTCATTAATGACAGAATTTGAAGATTTTGCCTATGTTCTTTTGGATCAGCTATCAGTTGAGATAAACGAAGAAAAAGAAATTATAGACTCAAAGGCAAGGGCTGTACAGGAATTTGCTTCAAGTATAAAATTTGAAGATATTGAAACAATTAGCAATAGACTATTTTCAGACATCTCAAAGAAGATAACTGAATTTACAGGAATTCAAGTAACACAAAACAGAATAGAATTTCCAGACATCATAGAGTTTAAGCGTCTCAAAGGTCGTAAGGCATATCCTACAAAGGAATCTATAGAATTTGTAGACGAACTTTTTACAGCAATTGCGCATGAAGATGTTCAGAAAATAGCATTGCTTTCAGAAAAGCAGACTTTTAGATACTTGGTTTATTTTGCATACGCAAAGGAGTACATATCACAAACATCTACAACATATGGAGATTTTTATGAATCTTCAATCTATCTAAACAAGTTCATTCTATCCAGTTATCCTCAGATCATACTATACAAACTAGGCAAGCCCTATGAATCAAGATTTGATCAGGTAAACTCTGGGTATATGGGAGCATTAAAGATGGCCATTTTAGAAGAGCAAGTTCATTCCATACAAAACAATCTCTATAATATCAACAAAATAGCAGTATCTGAAATTAATGCCGTAAATGAAGAGCTTGCCAAAACTATTCTTGCTCTTGAAGATACTACAATAAAAAATCTTTTCAATTACTTGCAACTACCCGAAGTTCCCGACGAGTATCCAATTGCAAAGAGGGCAAACTTGTTTTTCACACTAGAGCCAGAAAATTTCCTAGTTCAAGGTTTGGGCCAAGATGTGATGGTGTTTAACAAGTTATCCATAGACCCTAAAATTTCAGAAATGATTCCACAACTTTTAGACATCTACCAAAGATGGTTAAAACCAAGACAGACACACCATGCCGCATTTACAACAATGGATGGAATGTCAAAATTTGCTGTCAAAAACATCTTGATGGATGATAAAGACTTTAGCAATTATTTGATTACATTTGCAAACAGTGACATCTCAACTTATCAGAAAACAAAGAGTATGGGAACGGACTTTACAGAACATGTCTTTTCAAAATTAGGCAAAGACACATACAAAACACTAATTGCCAATCCCCCCACCACTCGTGAACTCAAAGATCCAGAGAGTTATCTAAATAGAAAATGAGTAATTTCGATCCATTTGCAGCAGAGTGGATTTCTTATGCAAAAAGTCCACAATACACATTGGTTGAAAAATGTCTAAAGTTATCTCAGATACTAGAATTTCCTAGTCTTGACATAGCAGAGTACATCCAAAAATTAAGTTCATTGGAGCAAGGATTACGTGATCATGTTTCAGATATAAAAAATCCGATCTATCTGGTTTCCATGTTAAATGAGTACATGTTTGACATTTTAGGATTTCAGGGGGATAATGATGATTATTACAATCCGAGAAATAATTTCTTAAACATTGTAATAGACAAACGTAGTGGAATACCAATCACATTGTCTATAGTTTACATCGAGATTGCAAAGGCTATAGGTCTTGAGCTTAAACCGGTTGGATTTCCTGGCCATTTCCTTGTAAAATATTCTGAGGAATTAATTCTTGATCCTTTTAACAGAGGTAGTCTGTTAGATATTGAAGACCTTCAGGACTTGTTGGATGCAACTTATGGAGAAGGAGTAGAATTTGAACCAGAATATCTAAACGACGTAGAATCAGAAAAGATACTGATCAGAATTTTAAGAAATCTAAAGGGTTCGTACATGGAGTCATTTAACTATGAAAAAGCAATGCATTGTATAAACATGGTATTAGGTCTTGAACCAGAGTCACCAGAAGATATCAGAGATAAGGGAATTGTTCAATTAAGATTGCTCCAAAAGGATCTTGCATTAATATCACTTAACAGGTATCTCGAGTTGGCACCTGAAGCAGATGATGTTGATGATATTCTGGAAATGATAAAAAGTATCAAAGAGAAATCTATTCAATAATTGATTGTACGTCTTTTCCTTTCTTGATTAATTTATGTTCATAGCGTACTATCTTGTTTCGCATAGTTCCTTTCAAGATATCCACTTCATTTCTCAAGCTAGCAACTTCGTCTTCTAATCTAGCTACTCTTTCATAAATGGATTCGTCTTCGCCTGCCATATATTCAATCTGCACTGGATGTGATCTTAAAAATTTATGGTTTATTTTGTTGAGGGTTTTGTCAGTATTTTCTACAGCGTAAATTCAGCGTTGCATGATTGACATTTTCCTTTCTCACTTCCAATCACACCTATAATCAAAATCTTTCCTATAGTTCCACATTTAGGACAAAGACCAGTTGTAACGTTTTTTGGACCGCTTGCTCGAGGCTTGACTGTCTTTCTTCTAACCATTGTTTCAAGTCTGAAGATTCTATTATTAAGTTTAAGCGTAGATCGCAAAAAGCGCGGGGAGTGGGATTCGAACCCACGGGTCCTTGCGGACATGGGATTAGCAATCCCACGCCCTACCAGGCTAGGCGACCCCCGCATAGATGTTGCTGAAATTTAAACTGTTATTATAACTTTGGAACTGGAGTTGAGATGAATTTACTTACTCTTCGCCATAACGTTTGTAGTTCTGTACAAGATCTTTGAGATGAATTTTTTCTCCACCTACAATCTTCAAATCTACTTTGATCTTGCCTTTTTCAATGGTTATGATATTGTATGTATTCTCAAAAAGTCCTCTCATTCTTTCAGATGATACAGTTCCAGCATTTGCAATTGATAAATTTCCAAAATTCCAAAACCATGGCCTATGTTTGTGACCACATATGACAAGGTCTATCTTTCCATCCAATGCAGTCCTTAAAACATCACCAGAGTCTATCACAGTTACTCTGTCAGTTCCCGTATCAGGAACGCCAATAAGATGATGATGCATTGCAAGTATCTTGGTCTTGTTTTCGTACTTTTTCATAGTTCGTTCTAGCCACAGATTCTGTCTATAGCCTACCTCTCCCTCGTCTCTATCAGGTCTTGCAGTACCTATTGTTACAAGTACAGTATCATCATCAAGTTCGTTTACTGAATCAAAGGGAAAGTATTTTTTGAAAAGAAGATATCCGGTATTTCTATAGTCGTGATTTCCACTAATAGTGATTATTTTTTCAGCCTCAAACTGGGAAAACTTTGCTTTGCATTTTTCATATTCTTTGAGTAGTCCTTCATTTGTAAGATCTCCAGTCAGCTACAATTACAGATGGTTTTCAGCTCGTTTATCTCTTCTACTGCCAGATCAAAGATCTCTTCCCTAAATTGGGCACCTACATGGACATCTGAAATCTGTACTATCCTCACAACAAAATATTCCTCAATTGAAGAGTTTAAGCTTTAGCATTATATGATAAAATTTTCAAATAATTTTCTAGTTAGAGTTAAATATGCTTATCTTATCACGTTGGCTGATTTGGGAAAGAAAGCAGCTGTTATCAAGGGAGACGGTACTGGTCCAGAACTTGTAGATAACATGTTACGTGTTCTCAAAGCTTGCAATTCTCAAACAGAACTCATTTTGTGTGACGCAGGTTCTGAACAGTGGGAAAAACATGGTGGTGCAACATACATTCCAGATGCTACAATGAAATTGCTTGAAGAATGTAATGCATGTTACAAGGGACCTACTACAACAATTCCTCGTCCAGATGCACCAAGAAGTGTAGCAGTTACAATAAGACAAAAATTTCAATTATACAGTAATGTCAGACCTATCAAAACTTATGATAGGTTATCGCCCAACAAAAAATTAGATTTTGTGTGTTTTAGAGAGGCAACAGAAGGCCTCTATGCAGGTATTGAGTTTAAAATTTCCGAGGATGTGGCAATTGCCATAAGAAAGACGACAAGAAAAGGCTGCCAAAGAATCATCAAGGCTACCTTTGATTGGGCAAAACAACGGAACATCAAAAAGATCTTTCCAATCACCAAGAGGAATATTCTCAAAGAGACTGACGGTATTTTCTGGAGTGAGGTAGAAAAGGCAAAAGCCGAGAATCCTGGCATCGAGGTAGAGGAATATTATATCGATAACATGACTCAACAGTTGGTAAAAAACCCCGAGAGGTTCAATGATTCAATTTTGGTGAGCACTAACTTGTTTATGGATATCATATCAGAATGTGCATCAGGAAATATCGGTTCAATTGGAAATGTGTATTCTGCAAATATTGGAGACACCTATGCAATGTTTGAACCAGCTCATGGAAGTGCTCCAAAATACAAGGGATTGGACAAGGTAAATCCTACTGCTGCTATTCTTTCCGGTGCATGGATGGTTGAGTATTTAGGAGAACCCGACATAAGAAATGCCATTTTTGCTGCAACAGATCAAGTCATCAATGAAGGAAAGTATGTCACTTATGATATCGGAGGAAATTCTACTGGATCAAAGATGACTGATGCAATTGCAGAGATTGCAAAACAAAAACTAAGAAAATAAGATAACTTTCACGTATTTCTCACACATTCTACAAGCAGTAATTCTTCATAAAATAATTTCTTTCTTGCAACTATATTTACATCAAATCCAAGTGACTCACATAGTTGTATCAAGATGTCATAATTTGCAAATGATGAAGTAAGAAGTATCATTTTTCCTTTTTTTCCAATTCTTGAACTGGCAGATTTTATTATCATATTTGGAATCTCAGTACCGTCACGTAGGCCATCCACTGCAGAATCAAGCAATTCATCAGACGGCAGATATGGTAAATTGCACACTATAAGATCAAAACTAGTTTGTAGTGCATCAGCTGCATTACAACAGATGCAATTGGTAACAGTCTCATGTGCTTTTTTCAATGCTAAAAGATTCACATCAGTTGCAACAACAAATTCAAAATTTTTGGATAAAACTGTAGCAAGAATGCCAGAACCAGTTCCAATATCTAGTGCAGATTTACCTTTTTGATTTTCTATATAATTGGCTAGAAAAATCGAGTCCTCTGCTGGAATATAGTAACTATTTGGTGATTCTTTTTGCAATTTCTATTATCTCACCTTCAGGTATCTCTTCCAATCTCTTATCTGAATCAATCTCTAGTCCCATTTTTTTTCCAATGTTTCGTATTGTCTTTCTTTTAAATGAAAATAGATTGTTAACAGTTTGTATAATCTGTTTTGATATAACTTGTTTTTGAACAAGAGATATCACCATAGAATCAACTTTGGGCGGTGGTCTAAAGTTGGTATTTTTTACATCAATCAGATGCTCAATATCAAAGCAATAATTGGCAAGAACAGAGACGGCTCTTTTCTCCTTTCCACTTGTAGCAAGTAATTTTTGAGCAAATTCTTTTTGGACCATAATAATTGCACGCTTAAATTTTTTTTGAGCAAGCCACTCTATTGCAGTACGGCTCTCAGAATAGGGAAGATTTGATACAAATACTGTAAATTCTATATTTTTTTTAAAAGCATCTCCCTTTTCTAGGACTAGATTTGGGATTTGTGAAAATGCATCCTTTGCTTGAGAATATAACATTGGGTCTTTTTCAATTGAGATTACCTTTTTTGCATTAGCACAGAGAAGCGGTGTCAGAATGCCTTTACCGGTACCTACTTCAAGAACAACGTCATCTTTTGCTATCTTGGCAAAGTTAACAATGGATTTTGCAATTGAATTTGATGTTAAAAAATGCTGTCCTAATGACCTGCGCTTGATCATTTTCTAACAAAGAGACTCATCCTTGTTTCGCCGGTTATCTCTTCGATGATTCTCTTTGCAATCTGTTTTGCAGGGTCTTTCAGTCCAACTCTTTCTTGCAAGTCCTTAAAGTCAGTAAACTTTTTCTTTTCTCTCTCCTCTAACATTGTCTTCATGTAGGTTTTTCCAATACCAGGAATGAGTTCAAGCGCATGTATTCTGGGAGTAAGTGGTTGTGCGTTGTTTAGATAATCTACAAATCTTTTCTCGTTTTGTAGTACAATCTTTTCTACGACAGAGTTTAGCTCACTCTGGGCAGATGATGATATTTGATTATGTTCTAGTCTGCCAAGAACTGAGAGTATTTTTGTTCTTCCTTCCTTGCCAATGTATACTCGTTCTCCAATCTCAAAGGTAGAGTTTGGCATTGCTAATAATTCAAGTATTGTAAGTCTCTCTTCTCCAAGAGCTGTAACTATAATTCCATCTCTACCTCTAACGGTAGTCGATTTTCCTCTTGTGACAAAATCTAATACGTATGCGTATTCCTCATACTTTCTAGTTTGAGCATGTTCCATGAAAACCGTACTCCTGAACTTACGAATTCTCCTTGATGATCTTTAGCATTTTGTCGAGCGTTTCAGCAAGAATTAATTTCTTCCAGCCAAAAGTAAATGCTCGCAATTCAGCTTCAGTACTTGGGAGATTATTTACAATTTCTACTGCTTCTTCTTCTTGTATGCCACACTCTTTTACAAGTTGCTGCTTGAGTTTCTTTGCAGCCTTGGCATCAATTTTTGAAAATTTAGTAACATAATCATATGTCCAACGTTGTATCTGATCCATTGATTCAGTATCAACTTTTTCCATAATTTCTTTTACCTCTGGAATAGAAATGCCTTGTTTTTTCTTTACTTCTTCCATTTATGCAACAACACCGAATGGCTTGATATGATCTAATCTAGTGATTAATGTTTTCGGTCTGTTACCAAGTTTTACTGTTAATTTTACTGTTCTACGACCAGCTTCTGTCACTGTTCCCACTTTGCCATGATATCTCCTATGTGGTAATGCTTTGTGCTGTGAAGGATCAATGATTACCAAAACTTTGTCTCCTACAGCATACTCTCTGAGTAGGAAAGAGACTCCTCTAACATGATCCTTAGTCATTACGGATCTTGATTTATGCATAAAGCCGTGTGAACGACCCTTTGGTTTCTTAGTAGTCATTAATCGCTAAGACTTGAGATGACCATAATTTAACACTTACTGGATATAAAAGAAAAGTAGTGAGGTATGGAAGTATTTTACTTCCATCCACATGTGATGAGACCAGTTATTCTTCAGATTCTTCTTTCTTTTTCTTCTTTGTTTCATCCTCTGGGTCTGAAACACCACCTTCGGTTAGGGTGTAAAGAGCCTCTTGTTCTGGATGATGCGGACTGTCAACCATTCTTGCAATTCTCTTCTTGCCGGATTTCTTGAGGTAGATACGATATGTTGAAGCATGTGCAACAACGTTTCCTCCAACAGGTCTTGTTGGATCACCAAAGAACTGATCAGGTGATGATTGAACTTGGTTTGTAGCAATTGCCGCTATATTGTATGTCTCGGCAGTTCTTGAAAGTAGGTGCATGAATTTGTTTAGTCGCTGTTGTCTTACAGAGAGCGTACCTCTGCCAAGAAATTCTGCTCTGAAAAGTCCTACTGCGGAATCTACTACAAGTAATTTTATTTTATGCTCTTCAATTACAGGACCTGCTTCTTGCAAGATTAATTCTTGGTGAGCGCTATTGTATGCTCTTGCTACAATAATTCGTTCAAGAACTTTTTCCGGATCAAGTCCTTTTGCTTTTGCAATTGAAACAATTCTTTCTGGTCTGAATGTGTGTTCAGTATCAATATACAACACTCCACCATCCAATCCACCTTCTTCTTTTGGTTTTTGAACTGTTACACATAATGTATGACAAAGTTGTGTCTTACCAGCACCAAATTCGCCATAAACTTCTGTTACTGCTTGTGTCTCAATTCCTCCATCAAATAGAGTATCAAGTGCATTAGTTCCGGTCGTTATTTTGCCAATGTCTTGTCGTCTCTTGTAAATCTCAGTTGCAGTGACAAATTCTTTAGCAATTTGACCGTTGTCAATTACTGTTGTCTTGCTTTATTTACAAGATTTACAGCAGCATCAAGATCCATACCAGTAATTTCTGATATGTCCACTGGTCCTCTTATTACAAGATCCATTATGTTATGGATTCCTGCATCACTTAAGCTTCTTGGAAGTTACTGGGCCTACCCCATCTAGATTTTCTAATCTTAAATCGTCCATCTTACCGTATGGTACGGTACGAGTACCTAATAAATTTATTGATATAAGATTCTGTTACCTAATCGGTTGTTTTTGTTGATTTCTTTGGGTGTTTCCTTCGGTTGATGAATTTACAATTTTGGTGACTGATTATAGCCAATCATGGGATCATTTGACATAAGTTTTCGTATAAACTCAATTTCTTTTTGAGTTACTTCCTTATCGATTGCATTTTCAGATTCCCAAATGATTTCCTTTCTAATGGTAAAATCACGTCTTTGTTCTCTTGAAGTCTTTTTCAATCAATGAACTACTAGCACTTCCAAAATAATTTATGCTGTCTGTACGATCTTGTCCGACATAGATTTTTCCATTTGGATATGTTATTTTATAAATAATTTTCAAAGTAAACAAACACAGTCTTTTGAATCCATTCAAAGTAATAAATTATGCAGACTCTATACTGCACACGAAAACGGTTCGTGTTCTAAGGGTAATACCTTAGAGCATGAGCCGAATAGAGTCCTGCTATTTTTTTTAATCTAGTTAGTTTCAAATTATGGATATTACGTTCAATTCGGTTCTGTTCCCTCAGAGATTGATTTTTGTGTCGAAGATCGCATGAGACAATTTCAAATTAAACAAACATAGCCTTTTGATCATGTTTTGTATAATCTATTATGCAGACTCTATACTGCACACGAAAACGGTTCGTGTTCTAAGGGTAATACCTTAGAGCATGAGCCGAATAGAGTCCTGCTATTTTTTTATTTTTTTCAAAAATGACTGGACTAGGTGTCCGTTGAATAGAAAATCAGTTATTTTGTAGCCAAATACTGTAAGACCTACAAATATTCCGCCAGTAGGAAGGACTAACAGAGTATTTCCCAAGATTAGAACGGATTTGAATGAAGCAAAACCTGAAAATATAATAAAACTCAATACGACAAACCCCAATATTTCAAGGATTACTATCCTTTTAGACAAAATAATAGGATTTAGTGTCAAGGATAAATTGTACCAATTTTTGAATTAAAATGACAAGGTAGGTAACATTTGACTAGTAATCAAATAATACAGCATAATTTTTTTAAAATTTTTGCTCTACTTTCTTCTTTTTCTCTGAGTTGGCTTGTTTTGGCCTGGGACTCTTTTTAGGATAAATCTTTTTCTAAAATTGTCTTTGTTTCGGGTGATGGATATAGTTCCATGTCTTTCTCTTGACGGAACCTTTGGAGTTTGTCCTCTTACTTTTCCTGCTTTAGTAAGCGATCCGTGAGTTGGCACGAATCAACTCTATTTTAATTCAATTTATGTATTTGGTTATTGTCTACCAGTACTTTGTCTTGATTGTCTCAATTACTCTCTCATGTTCTGGACCCTTTCTTCTTGCATATTTCTCCATTGCAGTCAAGGGAACACCACCCAATGTTCGTGCAAGACCAGTAAATGCCTTTTTCTTTAGAGTATTGTTGCTTCCCGTCTTGTCCATGAATTTCTGAATTCCATACTTGAAGTTGTGCTGCCATGTCTTGTACATGACACCAAGTTGAGGAGCAGTCAACTCATTTCCAATATCAAAGAACTCTGATTTTTCAAGTAATCCTATTGGGACAAATGTGAGTGGAGTTACGGTAAACTGTGATTCTGGTTGTTCTATTTCTAACTCATTTATGAGGCGTATGGTATCCCATCCGTCTTCTTCAGTTTCAGCATTATCAAGGCCCATGATTAGAGTAAATGCTGGAATCCAGTGATTCTCGTTTAGTGTCTTTACGCCTTCCTTTACAACCCAGTGCCATTCCTCTGGTTTGTATGGAGCAAGTTTTCTATCAGCATATTTTCCAATCAATCTAAGACTTCCTGTCTCAAATCCACATTGGACTCCAGTCTTGTTGTTAGGACCTGAATGAATAATCTTTGAAATATTTGGAAGTAATTTTTCGTCGGCAATTGCTCCTGCCAAAGTACCATGAGTTGGATTTGTATGCTGAATTCCACATGACATGACTGCCTTGAAGAGTTCTTCTAATGCTTCTCTGTTTGGAGCCATGTTCTTTGTCTTTCTTGGATCAAGTCCATAGACGAAGATATCATCACTGTGAAGCCATGCATTTCTTTGTCCGCCTTTCTTTATGTTGACTTCGATCTCTTGTTTTACTTTTTCAGGTGAATAGTATCTTAGTGGTCTTAGTGTAACATCACAGAACTTGCAGCCCCTTCCACAGCCTCGCATGACTTCAACCATCCCATGCATACTTGGCTCTACTATGTTTGGTATTTCATCAACTCCTGGCTCATCCCAGTAATGAATAAATCTGCCATGGAATTTCTCTTGGTCTTTTCCAAATTCTTTAATCTCAACTTTGAAATCACTTTTTACAAATGGATTCATGTTTTCAAATTCTCCTCCGATTAGTTTGGTAAAGAATTCTCCAGCATGTCCATCTATCTCGGGTGCAATACCACCAAGTTCGCCTTCAAGTACTGCGTATAATCCATATTCTTGAATTTTCTTTGGATCATAATTATACTGCCAAGTTCCAGATGCACCAGCTATGACTTTGGCATTACTTCCATTCTTCTTCTTTGCAGCATTAATCTTCATGTGCAAGTCACGGTTGTAAAATTCGTCATACGATGTCTGTTTTCTACCATAAGTAAACGTCATAGTTACAGGACCCATTCCAAGAGGATCCATTTCATAGGTACCAACTACTTGAGTTTCAGGACCGATGAATTTGTCAACATGATCAGGATGTGCTACTACAACATCTTCCCTTTTGTATCCATCACGTAGAAGAGCAGCCTCTACTTTTCTTAATCCATATGGAGCATAATTTGCAACTCCATTTGTATGACTAATAGGGTTACAGATAAAATCAAAGAGAACTTTTGGAGTAACTTGATCTTTTAAAATATAATACCAAAAACTGTTTTTTGGTCTGTGTGGGTCTACTGCAGGAGCACAACCAAAGAATGTTGCCAAAGATATCCCACGATACGGAGACATTAGTGTACGATCTGCAGTTAATACGATTTTAGGATGGCCCAATTTTCAATTTCAATGACTTTTGATAGCATTTTAAGTTTTCCGACATTTCCACCGTCTAATAATTCTCAATCATGCCCGATTTGTTTCTATGAGTGTACCCAAACTCCTTATTTGCAAGAAGAGATGGACCATCAAAGACAGTTCCATCCTTGCATGCCATTACATCGCCAAAGCAACAGCTACCGCATATTCCAATCCCACATTTCATCATTCTTTCAATGCTTGCCTCAACATAGCTCTTGTTTTGGGATGCAATCTGTACAACTTTGTACATCATTTTTTCAGGACCGCAGGTATATGTCGCATCAAATTTATTAGATTTGAATAATTTTTCCATTACATCAGTAACTAGTCCCTTTTCACCATAACTTCCATCTTCAGTCACTACTATAACTTGATGCTTAGTTCCTTCAAGTAGTTTTTTTGCAAGAGTTTCAAAAAATACTTCGGTTCTAGTCTTTGCTCCCATGATTATAGTTACATCATCGCTTTTTTTGAGAAATGTTACCAAGCGCATTAGAGGAACAAGTCCTGTTCCGCCTCCAACTAAAAGTAGATTACCTTGTTTTATCGTAAATGAATTCCCATAAGGACCTCGGACTCCTATCTGATCACCGACTTTTTTAGAAAATAATTCAGTGGTAGCAGGTCCATGTGTTCTTACTGTAAAAGCAGCTTTTCCATTTTCTTGTGATATCATGACACTCATAGGAATTTCATTTACTCCAGGTATCCACACCATTGCAAATTGCCCTGGGAGAACTTTTGATAATGTTTCATCAGAAAAGAAGAGAGTACGAACAGTTGGAGTTTCATCCACTATTTTTTCTATTGTTACAATTTTTGGAGTATCAAAACTTTTTTGCAAGACCAACCATCTCCTTTATTTTTTTATAGTTTTTTCTTTCCATGTACTGAGATATGCCATTGTTTATCTCAGAGAATACACCCGTCCATTTTTCTCCGACTGCACTACCAATCTGTACAGCACTTGCTCCTGCAAGTAAAAATTCTACTGCATCTTCCCATCTTGAAATTCCACCACATCCAATGATAGGAATATCAAACTTTGAGGATATTTCATAAACACATCGTACTGCAACTGGTTTGATTGGAGACCCAGATAATCCACCTATCTTGTGACTCAAAATAGGTCTTCCCGTTTCTACATCTATTGCCATTGCCCTAAGTGTATTTATTGCAGTTATGCCATCAATTCCACTTTCACATGCAACACTAACAGTTTTCAGATAGTCTGAAGAGCCAAGGCCTACTTTAGCAATTACAGGCACTTTGGATTCTTTTTTTACAGATTTTATTATGGTGTGAACTAGTTCTGGATCATCGCCTACTTCCAGACCCACCTTTTCAACATGAGGACATGACAGGTTTAGCTCATATCCTAGAATTTTTACATTCTCAAACTGTTTTATCATAAATGTAAAGTCTTCAGGAATAGAGCCTACCAGACTAACAATTATCGGAATAGTTTGATTGGGTGATAGCATCTTTGCAAAGTATGGAGCCCCAGGATTTGACAATCCAACTGCATTTAGATACCCATTTCCTAATCCAATAATAGTTGGGTTAGAATATCCATCCCATGGTTCTTTACTAAGTGATTTTGTGACAAGTGCTCCTGCCCCTTCTTTATATAGACGACCAAAAACGTCAAGCGATATACCGAGAATACCAGATGCAAGCATCGTAGGCCTTTCAAGTACAATGGGACCTACACTGGTTGAAATGTCAGGACTCACTTCTAATAATTAAAAACGGTTGTCTTATAACGTTTGATATAGTTTGGAATCCCTACTGTTACATTTTTTAGTAAGACATGAAAATGCTCTCTATGTATTCTGTAATTTTAACAGAGTTGGGTGTTGCAGTTTTTGACGATAACAAATGTGTAAAATCATTTCCATTTTCAAATCCAGCGGTCCAGTATGTAGATTTAAAAAAAGAACAGATCAATCTTAACGAATTAGAACAGTTTCTTGCCAATTTGGGAAGTATTGTTACCGTAAATGATTCTTCACTGTTGAAACTATTGAGAAAAAAATCCATCGAGTCCGATCTTATGGATGAGAAGAAGGTAGAAACGATACAATCTTCAAAATTACACGTACTTGTAGATTCAGGCTTTGCCACAGATGAAGGAGATGCGAGAGGAAAATTACGAGAATTCGCACTCAATTTATCGTCATCCAGAGTAACAGAGATTTCTGAGAGTCCAGATTTGCACATAATTCAGGCAATTAGCACCTTAGATGAGACAGACAAGATGATCAATTTACTAAGTTCTAGAGTAAGAGAGTGGTACGGATTACATTTTCCAGAACTTGATAATCTAATTGATACAATAAGTGGATATTCAAAAATTGTCATGGCAGGAAGAAGAGACAATCTTACTCAGAATACATATCTTGATGCAGGCTTTCCAGAAGAGAAAGCGGAGATGTTATCACTATTACAAAAAAAGAGCAGAGGTGGTCAGATCTCAGATGAGAATCTTGCAATAGTTCAAAGTATTTCAAAACAGATTCTAGAACTTTTTGAGTTAAGACAATCACTAGAAAAACATATCGAGTCACAAATGGAATTAATAGCACCAAACATTTCTGTTATTTTAGGTTCTGCAGTTGGAGCAAGAATACTTGCAAAAGCAGGAAGTCTAAAGAGACTTGCAACAATGCCAGCTAGTACAATTCAAGTTCTCGGTGCAGAGAAGGCATTGTTTAGAGCACTAAAAACTGGCGCTCAGCCACCAAAACATGGTTTGTTGTTCCAACATCAGTTAGTTCATGCGGCTCCAAGATGGCAAAGAGGTAAAATTGCAAGAGCAATAGCTGCAAAAGCTGCAATTGCTGCAAGAGTAGATGTCTATGGAGCTGGTAGAAACGATACATTACTTGAAAAACTCAACATACGAGTCACTGAGATAGGAGTAAAATACAAAGACCAGCCAGAAAGACCAGCTTTCCAACCACGTAGACAGGAAGACCAACGAGATAGAAGATTCGGTGGAGGCGGAGGTAGAGGCGGTAGAGAAGGAGATAGAAGATTCGGTGGAGGCGGAGGTAGAGGCAGAGATGGCGACAAGAGAAACGACTGGCAAAAGAGTAAGAGAAAAAAGTTTGGAAAACGAAGAAGATAATATTTTTTGGGTAAAAACTGAAGGGGAAAAAAGACTTGCAACCATAAATCTTGTACCCGGAAATCAAGTTTACAGAGAAAAATTAGTAAAAATAGATGATGAAGAATTTAGGATATGGGATCCTTATCGTAGCAAACTAGGAGCTTCCATAATGAACGGTCTTCAGTTTTTACCAATTGTTAGAAAAGCCAAAGTTCTCTATCTTGGAGTATCTACAGGAACTACGGCAAGTCACGTATCAGATATTGTTGGTCCAAGCGGGATTGTTTTTTGTGTAGAACATTCAAGCAGAGTAGCAAGAGATTTTTTGGAAAGAGTAGCTTCGTTTAGATCAAACATAGTTCCAATTTTACAAGATGCGCGTAGTCCCAAAGAATATTTTTCAGTGTATGGTCCAGTTGATGTTGTTTATGTCGATATTGCTCAGCCAGACCAGACAGAGATTGCAATACTAAATTGTAAGACATATCTAAAAAAAGGCGGATATATGATGCTGGTAGTAAAAACAAGAAGTATTGATGTTACAAGAGAACCAGCCCAAGTAATGCGCTCAGAGATAAAAAAATTATCTGCAAACTTTGAGATAGTTCAAGAGATCAATCTTGAGCCATACGAAGGAGACCATGGAATGATTGTAGCCAAATATCTAGGATGATTTGCTAAGTAATATTTTGATTGGTTTCCAACTCTTTCTGACAAAGACTGGGACATCCCCGTTTTGAGATAGCCATTGTTTGATAAATCCCATTGTTTTAGAGTCTGATGGATATCCACTTCCCAGATCATGATTCTTTCGTAGTTTTTCAATCTCCCTATCCCTGTTTACTTTGGCAATAATTGATGCTGCAGAGACTACAGGGTACTTTCTATCAGCATGATGACTTGAGATAATTTTTCCAGTCTTGGCAATATTTGAGATATAGAGCCCAAATCGTTTAGGATTTACGTCACACGAGTCAACGTATGAAGAACTTGCCCCAAGTTTCTTAATCACTTTGGCCATATAGTCTGCTTCAAGTTGATTTAGCAAGTTTTTGTTCACATTCCTATCTATGGTTTTTGGGGGAATTTTTGCCACATAATACGAGTCAACTAATGACAGTATCTTATCGTATAAATTTTCTCGCGATTTTGGGCTTAGTTGTTTTGAGTCTTTGACACCAATTGCAGAAAGATGCTTTATCTTATTTCGTTCAATAGAAATTCCAGCTATGACAAGTGGACCTAAGACTGAACCTCGACCTGCGTCATCTACTCCGCAGACTAGCATTTTTGTTATTCTTGCGTTAGATGTATTAAATCATTTTAGACACGACAAGATGTTGGAGTTTGACCTTGCTGAGATAGTAGAGGGAAGTACAAAGCTTCTAGTACCAAAAGATTCACTATCAGAAAAAACACCTCCAAAGGAACCGGCATTTTTTAATCCAAAGGCTAGAGTTAGTAGAGATTTTTCCATAATAGCATACTCTACTTTTCTTAAAAATTTCAAAGGTCCAAAGATCTTTTTAGATTCGCTTGCGGGAATTGGTGCAAGAAGCATAAGAGTTGCAAATGAAATAAGTTCAATTGAAAAAGTTGTTGCAAATGATGTAAACGCTCAGGCCCTTGAGATTGGAAAGAGTATTGCAAAGTTAAATCAGGTTACAAATTGTGAGTTTTCTGAAAATGAGGCATGTAGATTTCTTAGTCTTCATTCGTCAAGAGATGGACGCGGTGCAATTGTAGATGTGGATCCTTTTGGTTCACCTTCACGCTATCTGGACTGTGCAATAAGAGCTACATTTCATGGAGGGCTCTTGTCAGTTACTGCTACCGACCTTACTGTTTTACATGGAATATTTCCAGAAGCATGCCAACGCAAGTATTATGGAACTCCAGTTAGAACCACATATGGAAATGAGATAGCGCTCCGACTTGTACTTGGATGCATGAATCTTGTTGCAGGTAGAATGGATATCATGATAGCACCACTTTTTGTGCAACACAGTATGCATTATTACAAGGCTTATGCTAGGATACTTGTTAGAACAAATACCAAAAATTGCATGGGATATATTTTACATTGTGATAATTGTGGAAACAGAAGAGCATCACATGAGATTGAAAATGTATGCAATATTTGTAATTCAAGGGTAAAACTTTCAGGGCCTCTTTGGATAGAAAGTCTTCATGACAAGAATTTTGTAGATGCTATGGTATCAGAAGAAAAAAACTTGAAAGTGGACAAGTCTTGTTTAACATACTTAGAAAAGTGTCAAGAGGAGACAGATATGCCACCTTCTTATTTTACTTTGGACGAAATCGGACATAGAAACCAATCTGCTCCACCATCCCTTGATAAAATTATAGAAAAGATTCAAAATATTGGATTAAAGGCTACAAAAACAAGTATGAATCCCACAGGGTTTAAAACCGATGCTAGAATTGATGAAATTATATCTCTAGTTTAATTTCCAAGATACCCTAAACAAACATAGTATAATTCACTACTTGATTTTCTGCTTGCTTGAGGTTTTCTTAGCTGAACTTTGGCAAACTTTTTGCGTACATAGTCTCTAAATTCCATAGAATACTGACCATCAAATACTTTGAAGAGTGCATTACCCTTTCGTGCTAAAACTTGGTCCATAATTTTACTTGCTGCATAGTTTAGAGAGATTTGTCTTCCATGATCTACGTCCCATTGTCCAGTAACTGTAGGTGAGAGATCACAGATTACGGCATTTATTTTACCACCAAAATACTCAAAAATTTGCTCTACAACAGATTCGTCCTCAATATCTCCCCTGATTATATGAACATCTTGAATTTCTTCTACAAATGATTTGTCAATACCCATAACTTGTCCTTTGTTTCCTGCTAGTTCTTTTGCAACTTGGGTCCATCCACCAGGTGAGCATCCCAAATCTAAAACAAAAAATCCAGGACCAATTATTCGATAAGAACTGTTTAGTTCTTTTAGTTTGTATGCAGCTCTGCTCCGATATCCTTCTTTGTGAGCTAATCTTCTATACAAGTCACGCCTTGCATCAATTAATTTCATTTCTTTACCTTCTTGGTAGAAAGTTCAGTTAAAACCCATTGTTCAATCAATGGACAAGTTCTTGGACTAATTTCTCCTTCAAGTGTGCATTTTGATTCAACAGGACAAATCAAACATGGTGCAGACTCTATTGATTGTGTAGTTACTGGCACATGTGCAATTTTTAGCTTGTAAGTCCAACGACCATTCTCAAGAATTTTTTCTCTTTTTACAAGATGCTGTCGCTCAAGTTTTAGTGCAAGTCTTGAACCATCTCTACTTGATAATTTAAGTTTCTTCCAAAGTTCACTTTGGAACATACCATTATCACCACGTTTTGCAACCAAGCCCAAAACAGTCGTTTTTAATTTTTCCATATCAAGACCCTCAATCTGAAAGTTTTCTATCTCCTTTTCATCAATCTCTTCAAGTTCTTCCTCTAAAAGTTCAGTCTCCTTTTTCTTTTCAGCCTTGGTCTTTTTCTTTTCAGGTTTTGCAATTTCCTTTTTCTTTTCAGTTCTGACTTCCTTTTTATTTTCAATTTTGACTTCTTTTTTCTTTTCAGTCTTGGCTACCTTTTTTTCATCGATCTTTTTTGTTGATTTTTTTTCTTTTTTAGCCATGATTATTCATTAATAACAAGAACAACATTATTCCTCAAGATTACAAATACTCGTGCAATATAATAACATATTATTTTCTTATTGTAGCTTAAAGTTAGCCTTTACACTAGTACTATTTTGATTAGTCTTGTCCTTCATTTCTGCCACAATCTGATAATCCCCTGCTTTGTCAATTACAGGTGAAAAAGTATCTTGAATTGGTAGGGTGGAATTATTCTGGGCAAAACATTGTGAAAAGTAGGCATGTTGTACAACAACCTGCATCGGAGATGTGTTTGGATCATATATTGTCATATACAAATCTCCGCAATCAAATGCAGTATTGTTTACCATAACACTGAAGTTAAGAGGTACAGATACAGGATAAGAGCTGTTCAAATTCAACAATCGTATGTCCTTATCCCCTTGTTGTCCAGGCTGTGTTTCAAATTTAAATTGCCACATGTTTAATTTTCTGTCAGGTTGTCCCAATACATCAGATAGTACAAACCCTCCAAAAATCAATGAGACTATAACAGGAAAGACAAAAACAAGATAAGCAATTTTTTTGACTGCCAATTTGTAGTATAACCGCTCTAGTTCCCATATATCTATTTGGTCGAAAAACATTCAATTGACAAATTTGACGAATAAGTTAAATCACAGCCAAGCCAATAGCCGCTAGATGCGGCTTAGAAAATTTAGAGTGCAAGGTTATCGCTGTATTCATGATTCTGGTGAAATTAAAGTTGGAGATCTTGCTGCATTTGTAGGAAGAAATGAAAGTGGTAAAACCACAATTTTAGAAGCTCTTACGTTACTTAACAAGGATACAAAGCTTTCTGATTTAGATTTATGTGATGAAATGACTGAAGTGCTCAAGTCAGAAATTAAATTAGCTGAAGGAGAGTTTGTACTAAGTGAAAAGGAGACTGCAATAATTCGAGAAAAATTTCCAAATCTTCAAGACATAAGAAAGATGAAGATTTTCAGAACTAACAAGAATCCTAGAATACAATATGATTTTGGCGAAGTAAAAGTTAGCGGAGAGGCAAGCAAGCGACTCAACTCATGGGAAAACTTTGTTGATAGAATCAAGTCATTTGTGTTAGCCATGCCAAATCCCATACGAATTAGAGTAGATACCAAATTTCTAGATGCACCTCCACCACGAACACGTGAGGTTTTCATGGACATGATGGCTGAATTTAACAATAATATCTACTTGATTGCATCACAAGACCAACAAGTAATTTCAGAATGGAAGAATATCTACCAAGACCTTGAGAGCATATTTGACAATATGCTAATAGGAACAAACGAGCGTTCGGCATTAGACAATTTTATTGAAGATAAACTACATCCTAGATTTGTTTACTTTTCAGACTACAAGAAGATACTTGGAAATATAGACTTGGAGGAATTTGTAAGAGAATCAAAGGGAATCAAGGCAAAAGGATTAGAATATGTTGAAGAGTTTGACAAGGCAGAGACTGTAAACAATTTATTTTATTTGGCAGAGCTTGATGCGCAGAAGCTTGAAGAGGCTAAAAACAGTCCATCGAGACTCATAAAATTATTAAACGTTTCAAGTAGAAGACTTAGTGAGAGACTCAATCCAGCATGGAAGGGTGATCCTATTCATGTTGAACTGAGATGGAACCCAGGAAATGTTTTGAGTGTAGTTATTTCAGATGTTCACAAGGATGGTACAGTTACAAATACAGGATTACTTAACAGAAGAGCTGAAGGATTCAAGTGGACTTTTTCATTCATTGTAAATTTTGCTGCAGAAACACAAAAGGCAGAATTGAAAGAAGCTATATTATTACTTGATGAGCCTGCAAGAAATTTGCATCCCGCACAACAAAGAGGAATTTCAGATCTGCTAAAGGGTCTAGCTGGTTCAAATCAAATATTGTATGCAACTCACTCACCTTTTATGATATTTGATTATACTCAGGGCAATTTGCTTGTAGTAGAGCTTGACAAGAGAAAACATCTAAGCAAGATCTATTATGATTACTGGAATGCAGATGATCAAACCCTTATTCCAATTTTATATGGACTTTCAAGAGGTCTTGTGGAAGCCATAGTAGACAAGCAAATTGGGTTCAATTCAAGACCTGTGATAATAGTTGAAACCATGTCTGATTGTATGTATCTAAATGCATTTGACAGATTCCTAAAGGATCCAAATCTATCCATGAATCCGCTTAACATAGTTGCAGCTTATAACAAGAACTCTGTAATGTCACTTGCAATATTTTATAAAAATCATGGATATGATACTTTTATTTTATTAGACAATACAGAAGAATCAAGAAAAATTGCAACGGAGCTTCAGTCAAATGAATTCAAGTCAGTACAGATGGTTTTCTTTGAACTGGCAGGACAACCAAGGTTATTCATAGAAGATCTCTTGGTAGATGAGGATTATCTTTATGCTGTAAACCAAACTTATGAAGTTAAACTAAGAAAAGAAGGATACACTACGTTGACAAAGGATCAGGTAGCAAGCAAGGGTAAGAAAAGTATCATAGATAATCTAAATGAAATTTGGAAAGAAAATCAGCACCTAGGTTGGGAGACGTTTGATAGAGAAGAAATTTGCAGATACATTTGTGAAAAAATGGTACTAGGTGAAACGGACTTCATATCAGATAAAACAAAGGATCAATTTAGATCATTATACAGATTAATTGCAGAGCGAATAAGACAGAATCAAAACCTAGTATCACAGACATCTACAACTTTTACTAGATAGAGCTGAAAAATATCATCATTTGTACTTTACTCGTAAATTACATGATTAATTCAATACGTAAAAGTATGATTTCTTATTAAGATTTAATTGAGAGATTGGTTTTTCAGTTTGTGAGTAAAGTGTTATTAAAATCAGTTATTCTCATTACCCTACTTGTCAGTAGTATCTTTACAACATATGCAGTACAGCAAGCTAATGCATCTCCCTCATTTGTTACCGTAGCTAGTACAAACACTGGAGGAATGACGGTACTCTCTGTTACCAATGATGCAAATAGTACGTCAGATGTAGTTTCATTCATCGTACAAATAAACGGCGGCGCTTTCAAATCATTCAAGCTTGACAACGATTGGGCAGGTATGAAAACTTCGCCAAGCACTCTTGCGTTTAGTGCAATAGAACCACTAAAGCCTGGAAAATCAATATCATTTCAAATCACAACAGATCAGCAGACACCCAATCTGACTTGGAGTGCAATGGATTCAAACAACATAGAAATTGGTTCTGGAAATATAGGCACTCAATCACCTGGTAATACTCAATCACCTGGTAATACTCAATCACCTGGTAATACTCAATCACCTGGTAATACTCAATCACCTGGTAATACTCAATCACCTGGTAATACTCAATCACCTGGTAATACTCCAGTACAACAAACAGTACGCGGAATATTAGACTCGTCATCATTTAGAATAATTCCCTCAACTCCTGCAATAGGTGCTCATGTACGTGTAGTTGGTCTTAGTTTTTCTTCATCAACCAATCTTGATTTGTACATAGGTAATGACAACATAGGCTCATTTTCATCCAACGGTGATGGAAATTTTGTCACAACTTTGGTCATACCAACTTCTGAACAAGCAGGAAGTGTTGAATTCATTCTAAAGGATCAACAAGGTAATCAAAAATCATTTTCTACAAATCTTAAAGCATCACAACAACATGGCGGGATTGTGACCCAAAACATTCCTTTAACAGTAAATTTTGATCCAATATTTCATAGAGGCGATACAAAACAAGTTTCAGGAACAGCGCCTCCAGAATCCACTATAACTTTTTCCATAACAGACTCTAATGGAAATTCAATAACGACATTGACTGCTCAAGCAGACAAAAGCGGAAATTATGCATTAACTAGAAGCATTCCAATAGATGCGTCATTTGGAAAATACACAGTAACCATCTCAGATGGAAAAGATCAAGTCTCCAAAGGATTTAGTATTGTAACAACTCATCAAGTGTCAGTCTCAACGTCATTACAAAAATATGAACAAGGTCAAGTAGTTACCATAAATGGCACTTCAATATCAAATCAGGTAGTAACTTTTATCATTACAGATCCTACGGGTGTGCCAATTTATTCAAAAAGTGCAAACGTGACATCTACCGGTACTGTCTCAACATCATACCAATTAGCAGATACGGCTATCGAAGGAACATATTCAATACAAGTAATTCAAGGCAATGATCAATCCACACTTTACTTTGGAGTAGGAGTAGATCCATCCCCTCCCATAACAATGAATTTGGATAAACTTAGTGATATTGATACTGATAAACCCCTCATTAGTGTAACAGGCCCTCCATCATCAACTCTCAATCTCATCATAATAGATCCATCAGACAAAGAAAAGTTTTCAGATATTATCACATTAGCAGAAAATGGAGAGGCAACGTATTCTTTCAATCTAACATCATACACATCTGGTGTTTATACCGCAGTGGTTACTCATGCAGATGAAAAAATCCAAAAAGACTTTGCAGTTGGACTAGAAGTAGGCTCTGGAACAATTGTCATCAATACAGTAAAGGACACGTACATACCAGGTGATGGAATCATAATTATCGGAACTACCAATGCAGACACTCTGCTTCAAATTTCATTAACTGATCCTAATGGTTTACTAGTAAAATCAATACAAGTATTTGCAGATAAAACTGGTCACTTTTCTTCATTTGCTTTTACCATACCATCTATTGCAACACCTGGTACATGGAAACTTGATGCTACAAGTGGAATAAACCATGTATCCAAAAACATAACTGTAAAATCATCCGCACAGACAATTACTCTTAAAGTAGATAGAGAATCCGGCTTGTACACAAGAGGAGATTTAATTGCAATCTCAGGAACTGATGCTGGTTCAGACAATAACCTCAGCATCTCGATTGGAAACAGTGATGGAACAGTTGAAACTTTAGAAACAACATCAACAAACTCTGGCGAATACACTACAGATTGGGTAGTTCCAAACAATATCAAGACGGGAACATATACAATTTCAATATCATCATCCAATGGCAAATCCACTCTTGGCATAACGATTCAATAAAAAGTCTATTTAGTAATATTTTTTACATCCACAACTTGACAGCAACTTATGAATCTGAAGGACAAGATTGCAGAAATACCAGACTTTCCAAAAAAAGGAATTTTATTCAGAGATATCAGTCCCCTTCTAAGAGACCCTGCTGCATTATCACTATTAATAGAAGAATTTACAAAAATAATTCATCCAAATGATGTTGATATTTTTGCAGGTATAGAGTCAAGAGGTTTTCCATTAGCTTGTGCATTGGCGCTCAAATATAACAAGGGCATGATTATGATTCGAAAACAAGGAAAATTACCAGGTGCAACTCATAAAGTATCATACAATATAGAATATGGAAGTGCCACAATGGAGATCCAAGTTGGTGCATTAAAAAAAGGACAAAAAGTGTATATTTGTGATGATTTGCTTGCAACTGGCGGAACAGCAAAAGCTGCCGCAAAATTAGTTGAGAAGATAGGCGGTAAGGTATCAGGTTTTGCGTTCATTATAGAGTTATCAGATTTGAAAGGATCAAAATTAATCAAAGATTACAAACATAATGCGTTGGTGAAATATTGACAGAGCAGGCAGAGATAGGAATTTTTGGTGGAACTGGAATATATGATTCAGGTTTACTAACAGAAAGCAAAGAGATCAATATAGAAACACCATTTGGTAAGACTTCAGATTCCATAACAGTTGGAATTTACAAAGGAAGAAAAGTTGCATTCATGCCAAGACATGGTAAAAAACATACAATTCCACCTCATTTGATAAATTTCAGAGCAAATATTTGGGCATTCAAAGAGATGGGAATTAAAAGAATCATAGCACCATCTGCAGTAGGAAGTTTAAAAAAGGAATTAAAACCTGGAGATGTTGTACTCCCATCACAATTTATAGATTTTACAAAATCAAGAAAATATACACTTTATGAAGATGGAAAAGTAATTCACATATCAGTGGCAGATCCATTTTGTCCTGAACTTCAAAATGTTGTTTTAGATGTTTCAAAAAAAATGAATCTTCACATGCACAAAGATGCCACATACATTTGCATCGAAGGACCCAGATTTTCAACAAGAGCAGAATCAAAATTTTACAAAAATGTCATTGGTGCAGACATCATAGGAATGACTCTGGTTCCAGAGTGTCAGCTTGCAAGAGAAGCTCAGATGTGTTATGTCTCAATTTCAACAATAACGGATTATGATGTATGGGCTCAAAAACCTGTTACTGCAAAAGAGGTTTTAGAGACATTATCAAAGAACGTAGGTACTACAAAGAAGATACTTGGTATGCTTTTTGACTTGATTCCACAGCAACGTGGTTGTTTATGTCACAAGGCATTTGAAGAAGCACAATTCTAGCCATCAGCAAAGGAATCTTTTGTCAATCCTTCTGGAAGAGTAATATCTCCACGAACAAGTTTTTGTTGTAATTCGTTAATCACTTCATCTACATTATAGCCTAACTTTATCAGACTTTTTTCAACCGTCTTTGAAATTTTTGCTCCTATATTATGACCACCAATTCTTCCAAAAGCAATTGCTTGAAACTTGAACGGTGTACCATCAATGTTAAAAGTGCCAGTAATTTTAGCAGCTATTTGACTTCCACGAACATTATTAATGTGAACTTGGATATCCATGAAAAACTTAGATCTCAATTGCCTTGTTAATAGAATTCTCTATAAGAAAATTCCAGTGCTTATCATCTTCAATCTTAAAGTCCTTTACCTTAAGTTGGATTATTTTTTCGTCAACACATTCATGTTGAATTTCATCATTTTGTTTTATCTTTACTAGCTTCCATTTTTCCTTGTGTTTTTTAAGATTGCATAAAAGTACAGCCCATTTTTGATCCGGTGAGATCTTTGGCATCCCTACATAATCTACTATACTATCAATACCAAGTTGCTTTTCTTCACAGAATATTTTTTTGCATTTTACACAACGCCATGTATCAACTGAACCTATAGTTCTTTTTTCGTAATTAACATTTGTCACTCCAAAGTAAACTATTTCATGCTTACAAGATTCTGTATCTACAGACATGTTTCCTCCTCCATTATCGGTTATATTTAGTCCTTGCATCGTCATATGGGTTTTCTAAAATAATTGAAATATTATCTACCAAAAGATTCTTCTTAAATTGAATATTTTCTCGTTCGCACATTCTTCTATACATATTAACAACTGCAAATCTTGGATGCATTGATTCAAATTCTGTTTTTGTGATATCAATAAACCCTCCATTTTGAATAAGACTTGTTGCAGCTTTGTGTGCGTCCTCCTCTGAGATATCAAGATGCTGTGCTATGTCTTGAGCAGACATTTTGCCTTTTTTTACTACTAAAACATACACCTTTGCTTGAATAGGAGATAATCTAAGTTCAGAAATAATATTTTCTTCAACAGTATCTATGTTAACGCTCATAGATGTCAAGACTTGCAATGCCATAAATAAACATGTTAAATCACAGTTGAAATTAAATATGGAATAAAGGCAATTCTTTCATGAGATTAATCATAGGATTAACAGGTAGTTCTGGAATTTTATACGGCATAAGAATGCTTGAAGTTCTCAAACAATGCAAGGTTGATGTACATCTAATTATGACAGAATGGGCAAAAAAATGTCTAGTACTAGAAACTGATTATGATTTAAAATATGTGAGAGCATTAGCAGAGCATTATTCTGATGATGCAAATATGGCAGCAAGTGTTTCAAGTGGAACTCACAAGACAGATGGAATGATTGTCATTCCTTGTACCATGAAAACACTTTCTAGTATTGCAAATGGTTATGAAGAAACTTTGGTAGCAAGAGCTGCAGGTGTTACAATGAAAGAATCTCGTAAACTAGTTCTAGTTCCAAGAGAGACTCCACTTACAAGTATTCATCTTGAAAACATGCTCAAACTCTCTCGAATTGGGGTAGTAGTACTACCTGCCATGCCAGGCTTCTACAATAGGCCAAAGAACATTGATGACATATTAAATCACATAGTTGGAAAATGTCTTGACCAATTTGGAATTGAGCACAATCTATTCAAAAGATGGGAAACTACCTAAATTCAAGTTCGAGTTTTCCAGAATGCAATTATAAGAGATCATCCATTTTGAGTGAAAATTCAACGAGTGTTTATATTTGGATTATGGATGAATGAAATAGAATATCTTTGGCAAGCTACAAGAGCAGATACTCTAATGACAAATCATTTGATTTTATAATTCCCCTAATGGTGTTGCTGTTTTTGGGTGTGGTATACATGCTCTCATTAAGATCTTCTGAAGGATACGTCAGTTTCATATTAATTGGAATAGCTGCTGCAATCATGATTTATTGGGTCAGAGTGTTAAAAAAGATGACAACTGAGAATGTTCCACAATATACACCAAAGGAAGCAGATACAAAGAATTGGGTCTATGATCTTATAAAAGGTGAAAAAGAGATAATATTTGTAGCAGAGGTACCAGGTCCAGAAGATCAGGTAACTGTCAGATTAATTGAAGGAATTTTATATGTACGAGGTTCTGGACACTTTTCAAAAGAGATTCCAATTGAAACAACACCAGATATGGGAATTCATGACTTCAAATACAGAAATGGTGTTCTCACTTTAAAAATTAGAAAATTAGAAACTCTTTGATTCTTCTAGTTTTGCTGGAAGATACTTGTCTGTAATATTAGTAAGACCATACTTTGAGAATGCTTCAAGTTCTGCCTTTCTTTTTAGTTTAAGAAATACTTCTAGTTGTTTTTTCCAATTTCCTTCTTGATATCGAGGATCTTTTTGAAGGTCATAAATTCTCTTAATGTCAGATTCGGTCATAGGAATTGTCGGTAGTTTGTATTTTTCAATATCAGTTGCCCAAACACCTAACCATTTTGCATCAGGTACTGTCAATTCTCTTAAATGAGCTGCATTTGCAGAACCAGATTTTATTACCATTGCAATGTGTTCGCCATACACATCTCCATCTGCTAGAATAACTACAGGTAATCCCATCTCGGTGTTCAGCCTTCTTAAGAGATTTCTTGTTGACCTAGGAGCCTGACCTGCCGTATCTACAATTATAGATTTGAATTTTTTGTGAACTTTCTCTTCGACAAATCTTGTAAAAAGACCTCCCTTCTCTATTGCAATTACAAGTTCTGCACTAGTATCGACAAGCTCTGCACTACTCAAACTTGGACCTATTAAATATCCATCAGGATGGTCTGAGAGATTCATTCTCTTTCCCTCATATCCTGGAACAGTATATTCAATTGTCAAATCTCCAAAGACACTACTTCTTTCCTCAGGAAATATGTGAAATTCTTCACGAGGACTAGTAAGAACTGCTTCCAAATCTACTATAATAT
Source organism: uncultured Nitrososphaerota archaeon (assembly GCA_963713025.1). Classification (GTDB taxonomy): domain Archaea; phylum Thermoproteota; class Nitrososphaeria; order Nitrososphaerales; family Nitrosopumilaceae; genus Nitrosotalea. The sequence goes on from CAVQKA010000001.1 coordinate 44,262, forward strand.
TATCAGATTCGGGTTGATCCTCAAAATCAATACTAAATGCCTGTGAAGAATAATAAATGTCTCTTAATGTAGACGACTTTCCTTCTCGAACCAGCCTGTTGACAAAGAAGGCAAGCCAGGCAAGCTGTGTATAGGAACGTAGCTGTGACATGTTTCTAGAACTACGAATAGCACTAGCACTACCCAAAATGTATTGTCTTATTTTTTTATCATAAACAATATTGCTTACAGATCTACTTGGAATTATAAATTGTGGAAACTTTCCTTTGTCAAGATTGTCATAGATGTTAATACCTTGTTGCTCCAATAAAGACAACAATCTTTTCTTTCTTGCCTCTGCAGTCTTTGCACTAGACTTGTTCTTCAATCTCACTTCCCATCCTTATCAGTTGGTTATAATTTGGCTCTTTTTTCTTACCAGCAAGTTCAGTTGCAAATTGTGCAATTAATGGAACATATTTTGAATAAAGATTTGCTCTCTTTTTTGCCATATCAGCTGCACCTTGTCTTGACATATGAACAGCTAATTTTCTTGCAAGATATTGTAATGCATTTTTCAATTCCCTTTCAATCTCAGGTCTATCTGCAACATTTTCTTTCCCTACTGTTTTGTATGGAATTCTAGTGGAACAGATATGGGACACTATAACAAGTGGAGGATCTCCTTTTATTTTATATCTGCCCCATTCAGTCTCATTTACTATTTTGAGGACTACATCACTTCCTTCGTCATATAGTAACGGTATACGATTAGCAAAACGATAGACCTTAAGACCAGTTGGCGGAATATCACCTCCATAGGCAATACCCATTTCCACAACAAATGGAAATCCTGAATATGCTGATGCATTACGTTGCCAAACAGCTGCAAACTCTGGATTGAAAAACTTCATTATTCCTTTAGAAAGAGGTTCTTCTCCCAATGGTGCCAAGCAACTGGGGTCTGGAGATAAGAACTCTTCAAATTTTTGGAGCGCATCGGCCAGTTTTACCAGTTCCTCATTTGTCATACTGCCTATTCTCTTATCTGGCTTGAATTTGGCAAACTCGCAGAATTTTTCTGCCGTAGTTGGCCCAACCCTTTGGAATCGCTTAGTCAAAAAGGTAAGGAGTGTATCACCCTGAACGGTACTTGCAAGTTGCTTGTAATATGGGCTCTCTGCGTCTAATTCCACTGCATGTGATTGAGACTCGCCAAAGTCCCAGTATGTTATAGTCTTGTTTGCAATATCAATATCGTCTATTCTGATTTTTTTCAATCCTTCAAAATCAATGTTTAGAAAAGACATGACAGAGATCACAGTTCTTACGGGTCTTGAAATATCAGACCAACGCTTTTGTGCCCTTTCCAAGATCTCTTTTGGAGAGAGGTTTTTCTTTAGGCCTACTTCTTTTTTGACTTTATCAATCATTTTGTTGTCAATGGTAGGAATCTGATAATGTGTATCTGTGATCATTCTTCGTATAGTCTCAACATCAATACCATGTGGATGAGGTTTGATGACTGTTGGTGGACGTGGCATGTCCTTTACAATTCTTGGATAATGGAATTTTTCACCGCTTGGATCTTCAAATGTTATTGATGCATATGGAGTAATCAACGAAGTCTGATACACATAATCACGTACTTTTGATCCTGCTTTGGAATAATCTCCTTCAAGAACAATACTTACTGAAAGACCTGTCTTTGATGCTTCTTTTGTTGTATGTTTTAAAATTACAGGTTTGTTTTTTTGAATATCAAGTAACATTACAAATTCATCAAGTGCTTTATCATCTGAACAGCTCTTCACAGTAACCGGTTTGTTTGTAGTAATCTGACCATAGAGAATTGCCATTGTAGCACCAAGACCAAACATACCTCTAGCTTGCTTGAGGCCAAACTTGGAACCATAAAGAACAGTACCAAAAGCAAGTGGAATGTGTTCAGGATCAATTCCAGGACCATTGTCTTTGACAGTCAAGACATAATGTTTTGGGTCTGGTTTTTCTGCATCAACTGCTTTTATAGAAAGATGAATATCTGGAAGTATCTTTTTTTGATCACATGCATCAAGTGCGTTTTCTACAAATTCTCTAACAGATGTGTAAAGTGATCTGGTTGGATTACTAAATCCTGCAAGATCTCTATTTCTATAAAAGAATTCACTTGGAGATATTTGGCTGAAGACTTCTTTACTCAAGGATATTTCCTCCCTCCCAAAGTTGAAGTCTCTCTAGTTTTTGTCTTCGTCTTGATTCTTGAAGATCATTGTAAACTTTGCCATGAGTGCTACCGCTGGAGATAGAAGTAATTGCGTTTACAGCAGATTTCAGTTGAGTTCCATCCCCAATCAAGGCAACGGTTCTACCATAAACAGATACTTTTGCACCACTTAGATCCTCGATATTTTTCCTAACACGTCCACCCTCTCCTATAATTCGACTCTTTATCCTCTCAATTTGAGCAGGTGATTTTCCAGCAAATTGTCGTAAATCTATAACATGTAATGAAGTCTCTTCTTGGACAAGACGTAATGCGTTCTCAGCTGAGAATCCACGTCCAATGGCCAATACAATTTCTTCGGCCTTAAATGGCATGATATTTTCAACGTCTCCAGCTCCCCTTATGACTGTCTCGCCTGTTTGACCATCCACTGATAATGAAACAGAACAAATTTTTTCTATCTTGGCTTTTATTTTTCCTGATTTACCAATCAATACACCAACTCGATCAACTGGGATTAATATGATCTTTTCAAAGATCATTTTGTAACCCTCTTAAACACGTCAATTGGATTGTCCACCGTTAGTCCTCTCTTAACAAAGAATTTAGTAATATTACTAATATCTCTTTCAAGAAATTCTTTGGTTTTAGGATGTCTTATATCTACCGCAGAGCCAAAATCAAAAACTACTGGACCTTCTTTTGTTTTGAAAAGATTATACTCTGAAAGATCTGCATGAACAAGTTCGGCTTTTTTATACAGATCAGAAATTATCGTTATTGTCTTTTCGTAATCAGCATAGTCTACCTCTGACTCAACTAATGTAGGAGATGGAACACCACCAGTTCCAACAAATTTCATTACTAGAATATTTTTTATTACAGTTATTGGCTCTGGACATGGAATTTCACAATTAAATGCCTTACTCAAATTACGAAATTCTTTTCTTGCCCACAACTCTACAAGAGATCTTGTACCGCTTTTTATTCTAGCAAATCTTGGATCTCCAATGAGGTAAGGATATCGTTTTTTAAAGTTTGAAGTTGTAACGAGGTAAATTTTTACAGCAAGATCATTGCCTTGTGGGTCAACTGCCCAGTATAATTGTGACTCTTTTCCTGCACCTACTGCACCATTAACATAAGAAATAATGCCATTATTTATCAGTCGTGAGAGAGTCATCACAGTAGACTTGTCAAAGACTGCCTCGAGCACTTTGTCTTTGTCAAATATGTCTTTCTCAGTTTTTCTTCCTCTTGCAATACCACCAAGTTTAAGATTCATCTTTCTTGCCAATTTGTCTCCAAGTCCTAAATCAGAATCTTCAGTGCCAGAATCTTCTTCAACATTACTTGTTGTTTCTAATGAGTCTAGATCATCGTCTTCTGCAATCTCCAAATTATTTTTATCATCAACAATTTCATCAACAATTTCATCAACAATTTCATCATTAAATTCATCTATAGATTCTTTATTCATTTTATTTTACTCCTATAGACAACATTAATTGTAAAACAAACTTTGTAAAATCTATTACTATTAGAAATCTTGTGGCAAGAGCCCTTTTTGTTTTAGTATATCAACTTGTGATAAGGTATATCTCCACGTGATATCTCCACGATCGTCTGCTTTGAAATCCCAAGGAGCAATTGTTACAACATCGTTATCTCTAATCCAAATTTTTCTTTTTAGTTTTCCTCTGATTCTTCCCATCCTAGTCTTGTCATCAGTACATCTTACAAGTATGTGATCACTACCCAAAAGTTTTACAACTCTACCTAACAGCTCGCCTTCTCCTGGCAAATACATTTCTTTTCACTCACTTTCGTTTAGTACTTTTCGCTTACCCATAATTCTCAGACAACAGAGTGTTCAGTATGTATATATTCGTTGAATTTTCAAAATTTGAAAACAATTAGAAATGGAATTCCTTCAATTTCTTTTACACCTTTTGCAGTTCCCACTCCAATCTTTATTGAAAGATCAATTGTTTTCCTACCAGCCATGTTAATTATTGAAGAACTTCTTAGGAGAGATTCTGCTTCTTGTTCATCAACCACTCGTTCTCCATAATAACTCTGTGTGATTTTAACCTCCAAATCAGATTGTTTGAGTGTTCTACCAACTAATTCAACATCACACATATTCAACATCCTACGGTTTTGTTGATTCACTACTCTTACTGCAAAATTCATTTACGCATATTGACCCTTTAGAGGAGATTTGGCTCCGCAGGCTTCACATTTAAGAGAGGTCACCCTATTTTCCTTTTCAACCCTGGTATCTGGACTCTTACAGGTTGGGCATTCCACATATTCCTTAAGATAACGATTCAAACGAATTGTAAATTCATGAGGATCTTTTTTCCCCACAAATACTGCCTTGTCACCTCCAAATTGTGCAGGAGTGGCAAATTCCTTGGATAAATACTGGAGAAGTTTCTCAGGATCTCTTCGCAATATTTTTGGAAATTCTGAAAAGTTTCTAAAAAAAGTTCTGTTTCCCTGCCACATTATATCCACTTTAGGAAGTTCAAATCTAGATGTAGAACCTGCTTGAATTTGAGATACTTTATCTTGTATTCCCTTCAATAATTTTTCATATTCTGCTTTTGTCAACTAGACTAGCTATAGAATCGCTACCTATATTGATTTACTCTAGAAAAAGAAGAAAATTGTACTAAGGCTTTCCTATGCGGAATACATTAGTACTACATTTTGGGCAAGTGCCCTTTACCGCAGGTCGTCCGTTCTTTAGCTTAACTTCCTTTGGATTTGAGATGTCGACTTTTTTTCTGCATTTTACGCAGTATGCTTGAGTCATTTCAACATCTTACGAATGAAGTGGTATATAGCAAGACGCTGTAAAAATTATTTCACTATACGCTAGAGGGTGTTAAATTTTTACATGACCTAATTCAGATCATGAATCTAGAATTTTCATAAAAATACATATTTTTTTCATATTTCTTATGAGGAAATGATCCAACACCATGAAATTAACAAATTGGCCACAAGAATGATCAAATTGTTGAATGCAGTTATGCTTTTAAAAGCGCCTCAAGAGACTCACTAAATGGCATCTAGAAAAGGCATTATGATTACCATAATAATGCTGGTAGCCATTTCAAGTGTTAGTTTTGTAGTATGGTTTCTCCCTCAAAATCATAGTTCTTCAGTAGTTGTCTCAGATTTCAAAGGCGAGCTAGACAGTGTAAAAGAGAGACATTCACTAATTACTACTGCAATTGATTCTAATCTCAAAGGATTGTTAGATAAGAGCATGTCTCCAGATGAATTTATCAATCAAACCCAGATATCATCTACTCAAGTTACCTCATTGATAAGCGAACTAGTAGAAAGTAATGCCCCCACAGAATGGCAACAAAGCTATGGAGCCTATTTTGAGTCTCTCAAAAAATACAATGATTATCTTTCTGAGACCATCTCACTTGCAAACAAGATTAAAAATGGAATATCATCAAGTGATCTAAATGATGAGATGTCAAAACTAGATACTCTCAAGAAAGAATCAGATGCTCTAGCAACCAAGTCTGACCAAACCCAACCTTGACCTAATCAAAACTTGGTTGAATTTCTTAAAGTATTTGTAAAATTATATAGAAACTACATTAATTAATAGGAAATGCGATTTTCGTCTATACCATGTCAGTAAAAGAAACTAGTATGCAAAATGAAACATCAGAGACTAAGACTAGCAGATTACTAGTAATTTGTGTTGATAGAGATGATGATATTGGAATTAAAGCAGGTGTTGTTACACCAGTGCTTGGTCGTAATGCATGCATAGATGCAGCTCAGAGACTTGCATTGGAAGATCCAGAAGATGCGGATTCAAATTCAATTTTTGCAGCTGTCAAGACATTTGAAGATTTGATAAGCAAGGGATATCAGGCAGAGGTTGCAATAGTTGCAGGAACTCAAAATAAAGGTGTGCAGGGAGATGAAAAAATTATTTCTCAGGTTAAGACATTGACAACAAAGTTTGCAGCAAATGGAGCTGTCATAGTATCTGATGGAGAAGATGATGAAAGTGTCATACCAATAATTCAAAATGTATTACCAATAGTTTCCGTAAAAAGAGTTGTAATGCGAGTAAGCAGAAGTGTAGAATACTCGTATGCAGTATTTGGAAGATATCTCAAAGCAATTGCTTTCGATTCAAAATATTCAAAATTCTTTTTAGGCGTTCCAGGAATGCTTTTACTAATAGGCGGAATAGCAACTGTCCTTGGGTTAACTAGAGAAATATTTGCAGTTCTAGTTAGCATTCTGGGTGGAGCATTTCTAATTAGAGCTTTTGACATAGACAGAGCTTGGAGTAATTGGAACAAGCCAACACCTGGTGGATTCGTACGAACTTTTACACTAGTGGCAGGAATTATTATGGTTCTTGCATCGCTAACATCTGGTCTTAGTACTGCAGTACCCAGTATAACTGCAAAACCTGACACCCTGTTGAAAATAGTTTGGAATCAGCAAATAACTGGTCTCTTCATTTCCGGAATGCTGCCATTTCTTTGGATGGGTATAGGATGCATCTTTGGAGGTTCACTGTTAAGTAGTTGGTTTAAGGGAAGCATTAGATCAATTACAGATATCCTAAGGTTGATTGTATTAGCAACACTATATCCAATTGTTTCCCAGTTTGCCACAATAATGATTAAAGGAGAGAGTCCATTTACTCTACTTCCGCCACTGTTACTTGGTCTTGCAGTAATACTGATATCTGCGTCTCTACTCTTCCACAAATATAGAAAAAAGAAGGGTGGTGAGGCACTATCAGAATAAAAGATAAAGTTCTAAATTTAGGCGGTTTTTACAGCCTTTACTCCAAGAAATTAGAAAAAGACATCCACAGTGGAGAGATGCCAAATCACATTGCCATAATTCTTGATGGGAATAGAAGATGGGCAAAACGTAATCTGATCATGAAGCTAGAGGGTCACTTTAGAGGTGCAGACGCTGTAGAAAAATTGCTAGATTGGTGTGAAGAGCTAAATATCAAAATAATTACCTTGTATGTATTATCATCAGAGAATCTTAGCAGACAAGATGAAGAACTAGATTATCTCTATGATTTGATTAACGAAAGGTTACTTAAGTTGTACAACGATCCTAGAATTCACAAGAATCGTATGAAGGTAAAGGCAATTGGCAGTGTAGAGTTGTTGCCAGATTTTCTAAGAGACATTCTCAACAAACTCGAAGATGCTACAAAAAACTATGACAATCATTACTTGAATATTGCAATTGCTTATGGAGGACAAAATGAACTAGTTGATGCAATTAAAAAAATTGGAACAAAAATTAAAGATGGTTCTCTAGATGTTAGTCAAATAGACAAGGATGTGATAGAATCTAGCTTGTATACTTCGCACCTACCCCAATCATCACCTGATATGATATTGAGGACCTCTGGTGAGAAGAGATTAAGCGGTTTTTTACTTTGGCAGAGTGCCTACAGTGAACTTGTTTTCATGGATATTTACTGGCCAGAATTTAGAAAGATCGACCTAATGCGTGCAATAAGGACCTTTCAAAAAAGAGGTCGTAGACTAGGAAAATAGAAAAGAGAAATACTAGTCATTAGAACTGATTTTGGAAATGTTGGAAGAAAGATCAGCAGGCACAATTCTTTATCAAGAATCTCTATCTGGTAAGATGTATTTGCTATTGAATTATCCTTCAGGTCACTGGGATTTTGTCAAAGGAAATATTGAGAAGGGTGAGACTTTCAAGCAGACTGTTCTCAGAGAGGTAAGAGAAGAGACAGGAATAACTGATATTGATTTTATTGAAGGGTTTGAAGACAAGGTAGAGTATCATTATCAGAGAGATGGACAAGTAGTCCACAAGGAAGTTGTCTTTTTTTTGGCAAGTACAAAAACAAACGATGTAGTATTATCACATGAGCATCGTGATTACAAGTGGTTAAACTATAATGACGCTCTTAAGAAATTGACATACAAGACTGCTCAAAAATTATTTAAAAAAGTCAAAGAGTTAGGATTTGAGAGTTAGCTCTTGAAGTTTTCGTGCTTCAAGTTGAGGATTTTTTGAATCAAGAATTGTTCTTCCAACAATTAGATAATTTGCGCCTGCATCAAGGGCATCATTTGGATTACCTCCTTGAGTTCCAACTCCAGGAGAATAAATCTCAAATCTTCCTTTTGCTTTTTTATGAGATAATTCGATAAGTTTTGGAACAGTTGCTCCTACAACAATTCCATCAACACGTAAAGAATATGACCATTTTAAGAAAAGTTCATGAAGATTTGACATTTTTTTAGTATCTGGATCTTGGATTCTTAGGCCATATCCTAATTTTGCACCAGGATGACTCATGTGTACTAGAGTAATTACGCCTCGATTATTCTTGTGAGTGTTTTTTACAAGTTGTGATAAATTTTCAGGCCCCATAATCGGATTTACGATTACTGCATCAAATCCACATTGCCAGAGTCTTTGCAATGTTATAAGATTAGTATTTCCAATGTCATTTAATTTAATATCAGCTATTGTTTGCAATCCAGAGTCATGTGCAACTTGATTTATTTTTTTGATACTTTTCTCGCCAAGTGGTAATAAAAGATGAAAATTAAATTTTACAGCACAGAGATATTTTCCCAGTGTTTTGATATTTTTGATTGTTTTTTTCTCAAGCAAGTCTATATTTTTATCAGTAAGATCATTTGCTAATATTATCGAACTTCTCAGAGAAGAATCTTTCATTCTTTTTCTGAAATTACTCATAACTTGACTAGAGGGTGCTTGCCTTTGAGTTTTATCACTTTAAGGTATGAGTATCCATGGTCATTTACCATATTAACAAAAGATGGTTCTATGCCATCTTTGCTAGAATATTTTAAAAATGGTTTGGTAGGTTCGGAATCGAGTTTAACATGACAAAAATACGAGGTCTCATCAGACTCGTTAAAGTTCATGAATACCCCAACATACCAGTTTGTTCCGTCTGGAAAAGCAAAGAGTGGAAATGGAGACTCTTCAAATCCATAACTTAGTTTAATCAAACTTGTAAGATCTTCAAGTTCTATTGATTCGTATACAACTTCTGGAAGTGATGCAGTCTCGGGTTTTAGAGTTTCAGGAAGTGATTTGACTCGAACAATTGGCGAATAGAGATACATTGGATTTGTTATTGTATTTACAACATCATAGTCTTCTTTTCCTGCCTTGAATCCATATGAAAGATAATGACCTTTTTTGTCTGTTTGAACATAGAAATTCACAGATCTTTCTTTTAGAAGATCCATCTGTACTGAGATTACACTTTTTCCATCAAGTTCAAAGGAAAATGCAGTACGTGGAACTCTCTCTAATGCACAAACCATTCTTGAGAATTCAGTCATATCTGTAACTTCGATGTAAAATGGAAGCTTTGCCATAGGATTTCTAAAAAATCATCCTCATTAAAAGTAGTCGTTTGTAATTTTCTTTTCTTTACTGTCTTCTGTCAATTATATCATATACGTCTGGTCCTGTACCAATTAATGTGACAGGAACTTTGAGATTGTCTTCTATATTTTTAATAAAATACTTGGCAGGAGAACTCAAATCTGAAAATGATTGCATGTGTGCACATTCAGGAAAGACTACATCTAGTTTTGTTATTCCAAGTTGAGATGCACTGTTAAGCATTACTGATCTCTTGGCAAGATCAAAATCAAATTCTGCGGCTCTTCGTTGTCTTCCAGTAACTGTTCCCACTTCTTGCCATCCTTTTTTTACTGCATTTTCAGGAGAGATTTCATTTTTCAGAGGACCTTCTCCAACCCTTGTTACAAATGCCTTGAAAACAACAAGTACCTCATCAACACTTTTTGGTCCAATTCCAACATCGGCGCAAATTGCTGATGCAGTAACATCCTTTGATGTAACAAAAGGATAGGTTCCATGCCACAATGAAAGATAAGTTCCTTGAGTTCCTTCTACAATTACGTTTTCTTTTCTATCTAAAGCAAAATTTACTTGGTTAGGGACATCATCAAGATACAGAGTAAGAGATTCAATATCTTTTGCAAGTTTGAGGGTACGCATTGCCCTATCAGCATTAGCAGGTCCCGTACCAGTACCAGTACTACCAATAGACTGTTTTAATCTGCCACCAGAATCTGTAGTTCTATGTGATTCTTCAATTATACCACACTGAAAATCAACAAAAGATCTATCCTGAGTTCCAAATTCTTCAATCTCTTTTAAAAGAACATCTGGGCTAACTACTACTCCAGGACCAATTAGTAATCTTGTGCTAGGATTTAGAAATGCACTTGGTAACATTCTAACTTTGTATTTTTTATTTTCATGTTCAATTGTATGACCCGCGTTAGGTCCCACTCCACCTCTAACAGCTACTGTAGGATTGTCTTTTATTGCAAGATATGAAACGATTTTTCCTTTTCCTTCATCACCATAAAAACCACCAACAATAACTGTAGAAGGCATACAAGAAGAGCATAACCGGAGATATTTAAGCCAAATCTTACCAATACGATTTTAGAATCGATCCGATCATAAACTTACATGTCTTCTTCAAATCATGCTGGAAACATTATAGTAAATTTAGCAGGACTTCCAGAGTTTCTAAGAAAGCCGATACTAAAAAAGAGATTATCAGAGTTTTTCTCCATGAATCAAGAGGACAAAAATGAGATCATAAACAATGCATTGCAAGCCGGACCCACCATACAATTTGACAAATTTTCTACCTTGTTTCAGACATGGCTTGAAATTCTCGGTAGCTTGTCTGAAGAACAAAGAACAATCATGTTTTCCAATTATATCAATGAAATCACAAATCATCCAGAAAAATTGATTGCCTTTAACCTAGATGGAATTTTTGAGATATTCATGTCACTAACTCCAGAACAAAGAGCGATACTTTCTTCAACCCTTAAAGAAATAGTAGGAAAACTTGATGACAAGAACAGAAAAAGACTAGATCTGATAATTCCGCAGAGTGCAAAAAAGGAGATAGGCATCTAAAGTGGACTGTCAGGTTTTCTCTTATTTTCGTCAGCGAAGTTGATTACATCTCCCTCAGGAGTCATAACACCAACAAACACTTTTTCATATTTTTTAACTACTTTTCTATGATCAGGCATTGACATATCTAATTTCATTTCATTCATTACCATGATTCTATATTGTTTCCACTCTTCCCAGCATTTGTTGCAGCATGGATATACAGAAGCAAAGGGATCAAGTTCTACACCGTCTGGAATTTCTGATTTACATTTAGTACAGTTTTTGACCATAGTGGGACTTCAAATCATAGCAATTTAATTCTTTTAACCGGCTTGGTTTTGTTTGTCTTAAAAAATATCTACATTACATACATTTTGTGGATTTTACTAACAAATGGAACTCAAAATAATAAGCAAAATGTGATATTTCCCCCCAATTAGGGTAAGATGTATATTAATAAAAAATTAAAAACAATATTGTAATAATGAGTCCATCTTTTAAAAATAACCTAGTTTTAGATTCTATAGTTAGAAATTGGAAATTCGGATACAAACTTTCCATATTTGTGATATTAGCAGTATTTTTTTCAACTCTCCCAAATTGTGCTGCATCATCCACAAGTCCACAAGTTATAGTTCAAACCGATAAGAACATTTACGATCGAGGAGACGTCATGATTATCTCAGGTGAAGTCAGGCATGCTCCAAGTAGAGTGCACTTGACAATACAAATTGTTGATCCTAATCTGAATATTGTTCACGTGGACCAGATATTGCTAGCACAAGACGGACGATTTTCTTTGATTGTTCTAGTTGATGGTCCATTATGGAAAGCCCCTGGAAATTATACCGTCATAGCACAATATGGTCCCAAGAATATTTCATCTAGGACACCATTCCAATTTGAAGAGACCATGAGTTCTACAACAGGAACGTTTAATGTATCCGATAATCCTAGTGGACAAAATTTTGATCTAAATTATACTATTACTGGAGGAACAGTCAAAAGCATGTATCTAGTACCACAAGATCTTGCACTCATGATAGAATTAGATACAAAAGATCAAGGCATAATTCATCTACAAATTCCACGATTAATGCTTGATGCAAAAAAATCAGGTAACATCGATGAATCATTCATAGTTCTTGTAAATGATGATGAGATATCTTCAGTTCAGGAAGAAATGAATGATTCAAAGTATAGAGTCATAGACATACCCATTACAAATGATGATTCCAAGATTGAGGTAATCGGTACTCAGATAATTCCAGAATTTCCATTTGCTTTCATCGTATTGATAATTTCAGTATTCGCTACAATTTTGATTTCCCGAATGCAACAATATCACATTTAAAAACATAGCCACAAACATACCAAAATAATACAACATCACTTGTTAGAATTTTGCATATTTTCTAGACATCCTAAGAAGAGATAATAGGTCAAGACGATAATATAGTACATGAAAATAAAATGTCCCAAGTGTGACAAGATTGCTGAAATGGGAGATGATTTTACATATGTCAAATGCTCACATTGTTCCTTGGATATGTCATATGGTGAATATGTGAAATTTATCGCTTACAAAGATGCAAGATATTCGGATGTTTTGGGAGACTATGTTTCGGAAACCAAAGGTACTACATCCGGAACTCTTGATGAATGGTAGAAAAAAATCCACTAGACACTTTATGTAATTTCATAAGGCATCATACCTAATTGGAATTTGTTCTCGAGTCTGCCCTTAATCTATTAGGCTTTATAGTAGGGCTTGCATTGGGGATTTTTGCATATATCGGATTCAAAAATACTGGTAGCCCCACTCTCTTCAGGTTAAGCATCTCATTCTTTTCAATCAGCATAGGATTTGGGGTTGTAGGATTTGGTTTTTTTATCGAGTCCTTTGTCTTGGGTTATGTCAAACTAGATACTTGGATTCAGACCCTAGGACTAGGAATTCAGACCATAGGATACTTTTTCATAGCATTCTCTCATGGAATAAAATCATTTTTCCCAAAATCAAGATATTTCAAATCAATTGCAATGCCACTTTTCATTATTCCAGGTAATTCAATTGAGCACATTATAAGGTCAATTTCTTTTATCCTATTGGTATATGGGACAATTGAAACAATATTGTCATACATGGAAAATAGAAAGAGGAGTACTATTTTCGTAGCCGCAGGCCTTGGGTTACTTGCATTAGGAGAATTTTTAGGTTGGTACTCAATAGTATTTCCAAAATCAGTATTGTATTTTGTTTCAGTTTCTACAAAGATAGCAGGATTGGGAGCACTTTTTGTTCCAATTTCTCAGGTTCCCTTGAGAGGAGTAAGATTTGGCAGTAGTGTATAGAACTCACATGAGTATAATTGGTGATATTCTCTCCACTGCAAGAGACGAAGTCCCAGACGAATCAGGTGCTACTGTAACTTACTTAATCCGAAAAGCAAATGTCTCATATGCAAGACTTTCAAAAATTTTAGATACGCTTGTTTCACAGGGACTTTTGGAACAGAGTAATTCTGACAGGGCCTGCAAGTATAGAATAAGCAATAGAGGAAGAGAGTTTCTTCAGGCATATCGTGGATTCAGAGAGTTTGCAGACTCGTTTGGATTGAGAATTTAACTTTCGTCTTCGTCTACTATCTTTTCAGTTTCATCTTCAACATCATCATCCTCAAAGGCATCTTCAAAGTCATTCTCATAATCCTCAGACATACCACTCACAGAAAATATTTTCATATAAAAGACTTGCACAGCACTAACATTACTATTGACCCCCTTAGCTGGTTGATTTTAGGCTACCCAACCGCCACATGAAACGCAGATTTTCATTCCATCTTCATCTTCATATGGTTCTCCACCAGGAGGACATTGGCATTGTGATACTTCTTCCATTGTATATAATACGCATTCCAACTTATATCATTTTCATAAGAAGAGATAATTTACTATTAAGCAACTAAAAGATATGATTCTTCCTTGTAATGAAAGAGGAATTAACATAGCCTATGAATCCATAAAAAAAGGCGGAGTTGTTGTATTTCCTACAGATACTGTTTATGGAATAGGATGCGATCCATACAATAAAGATGCAATTAACAAAATATACAAAATCAAAGGCAGAGAAGCAACAAAACAACTTCCTATTCTAGGATACTCTAAAAAAGAGATAAAGGAGATTGCATATTTTGATGAAAATTCAGAAAAAATCTCAGATAAATTTTGGCCTGGTCCGCTTACATTAATTCTCAAAGTCAAGGATAAAAAAATTGAAGAGTCGCTTGGCCTTCAAGGTAAGATTGCAGTTAGAGTTCCAAGTCATCCTTGTATACAATCCCTTTTAGAAAAATGCAGATTACTTGTAGGAACTAGCGCAAATTTTTCCGGACAGCCTTCATTTGATGATTCAAGGGGAATAATAGGAAAATTTGCAGGCTATGATGTATTATTAGATGGAGAAAAAATTGTTGATTCTGGAGAATCTACAATAGTTGAGTTTGAAGGTAACAAGTTAAAAGTAGTAAGACAAGGAAAAATAAAATCGGAGTTTTTGGTTTGAATTTGATTGCAACCTGTAGTAGACACATGGAGGAGGAAGCATGTGATGAAATTGCAGAAATTGTTAAGGAATTAGGAGACAAGTTTCCAAGAATAGGCAAGTCAAGTTTCTCAGGAATTGTATGGATTGATACTGTAATTGACCCGTTTGTTGTCATATCTGAAATCAAAAAGATAACTCTTGATGAGCCATGGAGAATGAGATATTGCCATAGATTCATTCCAATCAGGCAATCCATTTCGTCAAGTCTTGAAAATATTGTAGAGAGTGTAAGAAACCAAATAAAAATAATGAAGGATACTGATGCATACAGAATTACAATTGAGAAAAGAGGCTCGGATATTTCCTCAAAGGAAATAATAGATTCAGTTGCAGGCATAATCCCAAACAAGGTGTCTCTAGAGTCCTATGACTGGAATGTCATGATTCAGATAATGGGCGGCATTACAGGCGTCTCAATACTAAGAGAAGAGGACGTTGTAAGTACGTTAAAGCTCAAGCGAGACTCAATGGAGTAGAGTTGCAGATTTTTCTGCAAGCAAATCTTCCAAGGGCGTTTTAGAAATAACGCAGTCAAGTTGCTTTTTTGTTATTCCAAATTCTTTTTGGATAATTTTGGAATTATCTTTTGGGAAGACATTGTTGTGTAAAAGTTCTTCAATGTGCTTGTAGAGTTTTTCGATATGAGATTTTTTTCCAATTATTATCAATATAGAATCAGAGTTCTTTTTTACGCCCACTTTAGAGATTGCATCACTAATTTGCCTAGTACATGCAAATCTCATTAGGATATCAGTCTCTATTTTATTAGAAAGTAAGATGCCTGCTTTTTGAGCAGATAAAGAAATGATTACTGTCTTTTGCACATGTGCTACATTCAAAACATGTGTTGCCCTAATTCCTTGGATTACAAGACTTGGGTACTTCTCCCTAAGTGATTCAATAAACAAAATTGGATCTTCTGTGGTTTTTCTAAGTCGGACCAATTCTACAATATTTTTCATCATACCAAACTGTATTCTCTTTGAACTTCCACCATGAACTAGTGGTATTATACTAATTACATCGCCATTTTTTAGTATTGTTTCTTTTCCTTGCAGAGCAGAAGAATCTACGCCATTTACTGCAACAAGAATATTGTTAGGATCAAGATATGGAAGAATTTTAGGAGTATTTTTTTCAAGATGTTCTAGAAGAGAAGATATTGACATTAGGTCACTTTGAATCTCAAGTTTATCAGATGAGAATGACTTTCTTGCCCCTCCCAGTAACTTGACAATTATCATATTACCAAAAGAAGGACTGGTGTATATGGGATTTTTGTAAAAAACCTAGTTGAGAATTTGCTCTTCAATCTCTTCAGTTTCATCAACTGATTCATTGTGAACAACTGCTTCAGATTCTTTTTCTTGCTTTTCCTCAAGTTCTCGTTTGATATATGTAGAAATGTAACCTGCAATTTCGTTCTTGAGACCTTTAGATCGTACAATTGCAACTTCATTTAGAACCTTTTTGTTGTGTGCAAAATCATTGTCAAATTTTCCTTTATAAGTAGTCATAAGTTCCATGGAAATTTTGCGGATTCTGTTCACTAGTTTGATTGCCTAAAGGGGTTTTTTATACCTATACACCAAGGTATGAACTGGCATTTTTCTCCGCAATCAGTAGCATCTCATCATATGACTTGTTCAGTATACCAGCTGCACAAAAAAGCACACTAGGTAGAAATGTAATTTGTGCAGTTTTCAGACCAAAGCATCTTGAGAATCTCACAGGTCCATCAGTTTCCAACAGTATCTTGTCCAAGTTGGTTAATTCAAGAAGAACTTGCTTATCTTGCGAATAAACCATTGCAGGTCCATATGATACAAAACATCCAAGTTCCATTGCTTTTTCTAATTGCTTTTTACTACCAGAGAACCAATGAAGTAAAACGCCTTTGATTGAATATGATGGAAGTATGGAAAATATTTCATCAAGTGTTTTTCTAGAATGGATTGATATTGGTTTGCCAAACTTTTCTGCAAGGGATAGTAACTCTTTGAAGACCAATACTTGCCTTGAAAATCCTTGTTCATCTGAGACATATGTCTTGTCAAGACCAATCTCTCCAATCCCAGAAATTTTATCAGAATTAGTTTTAATCAGTTCTACCATTGCGTTAAGATCATCGTCTGCCTTTTCTGGATGAATTCCAATAAACGGCAAAACCAGCGGACTGCGTTTACCTAGTTCAAGTGTGGATCTTGAAGTTTGGTTATCCATAGAAACGCAGCAAGCCTTAATCTTTAATCTATCCATGGCGGTAAGAATATACTTCAAGTCAGACAGGTATTCATTATCTGAGAGATGAATATGAGCATCAGTCAGCCATGTCATGGTTAGTCACATATTTGAGCACAAAATAGTGTGTATAAATCGATCCTTGCATAGTTTTTTTCCACTCAAAGTCTTTTATCGAGGGTTTTTGGATTTATTGTATGACAACAGAATTTGGTCTTTCTGTGATGTATAGGATTTTGAAAAAAGCTGGTGCAGAAAGAGTAAGTGATGAATCTGCCAACGAACTTAGAAGAATACTAGAAGAGATTGGCGGTTCAATTGCAAAAAATGCAGTAGAGATGTCAGTACATGCAGGTAGAAAAACAATAAAATCAGAAGACATCAGACTTGCAGCAAAGCAATTTTCGAAATTCTAATCTTAAAGATTTAATTGTTCAAATAAAGCCATTTTGATCGCGGTGAGGTGGCAGAGTGGCTATGCGTTCGCCTGCAAAGCGAATCTATAGGGGTTCAAATCCCTTCCTCACCTTTTTAATTATATCATAATAACCCACTTTTCTAAATAGACCAGTTTGTAGACAGTGTGAATTTGGCAGAAAGTAATAATCTACTAGAATACATTCCAGGTGCAAAACCTATTTCATATCAGAATACCAGCGGTCAACCACTAGATGGTTTTGTACAAAATGTCAAAGACAGTATAAAAGAATATGCGGAGAGTGCACAAAATGAAGTTGAAAAGGGACATAATTTTTTGCAGTGGGTGCTAACTAGAGTTTTTGAGGCAACTGAAGATGATGCAACTGATGCAATTATTGATGGTGCAAATGATCTAGGAATAGATGCGTATCTACCAGTTGATTTTTCAGAAGACAAGATCTATCTATTCCAATCAAAATATGGAACATCTCATTCCATTGAAGCCATAGTAAAATTCAGAGAAGATGTCAAAAGATTACAAGGCAAGGATATTACAAAGATGCGTCCCGAACTTGCTCATCTTGTAACAAAGATTCAAGAGAAGAATCTCAAGATCGAATGCATCTATGTAACAGACCAGAAGGTGGAGGATGAGAATTTTGAGTCTGTTGAGATTTATGATGTAGATGTAATAGTAAGAAAACTTTGGGATAGGATAAAAAAACCAGCTGCTGGCAAAAAGGCATCGATAAAACTTGAAACAAAATTAAGATACCAAAATACACTTTTAGGGATTTTAAAATTAAGAGAACTTACTAATTTTGTTACAAAGAACAAGGACTATGTTTTTGAATCAAACATCAGACAGTGGATGCAGTTCAAGACTACGGTTAACAAGGGATTAAGAGAAACATTGCAGGAAGTTCCTCACAAATTTTTCTATTACAACAATGGAATAACCATAGTTGTAAGCGATTTTGAGGAGTTGGAAGACAATTCCATAGTGTTGCATTCCCCCCAAATTGTAAACGGTGCACAGACATCAAATTCAGTATTGGACCATGCAAGACGTACTCACAATTTGGATGGAAGTATTACTGTTACAATCATAAAAGCTGCAGACGAACTTGATCAGAACAACATAACAAAATATAGAAACTCTCAGAATGCAGTAAGAGGAAAAGATCTTGTATCATTAATGGATTTTCACAAATCACTAAAATCCCAAATGGAAAACATTCATTATTTTTATGAAATTCAGGGAGGCTCGTTTGATACCAAGACAAAATCACATCAGAGTGAGTTTGTCGGAGATGCCATTTACAATAAATATTTACCAGACAATCACAAAAAAGTCATAGTGGCAAAGGATGCCATTCAGGCCTTTGTTGCAGGAATAGAACAACGACCTACTGAGGCATACAGTTCTCCTGCACAATTTTTACCAAGAGGCAGTAAATATGACGAGGTCTTTAACGAGAAATTAAAGGATGATTTTAGACTTCTTCTTTATCCATATTGTGTCAAGGAATATGCAAAAAAGTCATTAAATTATGGAAAGAAGGGAGGTCATAAGACAAAGAGGTACGCAACATTATTTTTTGTTGCAGTATACTTTAAGATCCTCCATGAAAAGATACTACTCACAAAGGACGACTTTAAGGAAGACATATCCAAGCTAGAGCCGATATTTAAGAGCGTTAAACTAAACCAGCGCATCCTAAAACTTACAGATACTGTTGTGACCAAGTTTCTAGAAGATACCGTAGTAGATGATGAAATGACTGCTGCAAATACCTATCATAATTTTTTCTCACACCATGTCTGGCAGGACTCGATGGTTCGTGTAATTGAGAAGAAGATAAAACAAGAAGAAGAAGAGATAGAAAGTATCCAAAAAGTAGTTCAAGATCTTTTTTAGAATTTTAAATCAATGCGGTAGAACGATTGACCGATAGGTTCTCTTGCAGGAGGTCCACATTGGCCAGCCATCCTACCGCTATTTTATTCTAGAATATGCTAGTATTTAACATACTATTTACGATCATGATTTTTATAACGAAGTCGGGGAAGAAAGATCGACATGAAAGAGATTGGACAATGTGCAATATGTAATGGTCCGTTTGATCATGTTTACGTTCCAATGCAATCATGGAACATAAAGGGCAATTTGTGTAGCAAGTGTTATTCTAAAAAAATTGGAGAGCACTATCCAGGAACTCATGAAAGAGTGGGCAAATCAGATTAGGAACCAACCATTTTCAATTAGTTCTTTATCTTGTAATTCTCCTACACCTGTTGCATAACGCCAGATGTAAGGCGCATCAGTTTTCATTTGGTCTTTTATTTCAATTAATGATTCTAGTTCCAAGTTTACATTTCCAGTAGGAGTATCACAGGTTTCACAAAACTTGCACTTGGAATCAAGACCAAGTGGTGTAGATTCAATCACAGGATATGCTCTGCATGCAAGTGGACGGAAATCATAGATTTTACATACATATCCACCATGTGGCGATCTTTTGTCAGAGTCCATATCCAAAAAGGGACACGTATTGCCGTTTGTGTCTTTACCCATCATCTGATATGCAAGTATGGTATCAGGCGCGTCAGGCTTTTCAGATACCCCAATTCTTGGCAAAATAGTAATTTTTATGCCTTTTTTTTCTGCTAGGTATTCTATCTGTTTTTTCTCAGATGGTAGGATAAGAACACCCACCTTGCCAAATTTCTTTGTTGGATAATACTCTCTTTCAATACAACACTTGGAGCAATCCTTTATACATGAAAAATCCAATTGCATCATATCCTCAAAAAAGGGATAAAATTCCTTTTATTTGGATAAAATACGTCCCTATAAGGATTACAAAGAGGATAAATAGTAATACCCTTATATCACCAAATCTTATAATTTCTAACATGGTAGCATATAGAACAAGCATGCAGATAGTAAGAGATTTGCTTACTGTAACAGAACAAAGCGGTATGAACGGAATTAACGTAACATCACTTCTAACAAAGGCCAATTTATCACATTCAAGACTAGCAAAATTTGTAGACAACCTAACGGGTGCAGGTCTAATCAACAAGATAGAATTTGACGGAAAGAACACATTTGTCATAACATCAAAAGGTAAGCAATATCTGCAGACATATGAAAGATTTCAGAGTCTTGCAGACTCTTTTGGCTTAGATCTTTAAGCCTCTTTACTTTTATTTTAATTTAAAAAATCCTAGATCTATATTTTGTTGAAATTTTTTCAAGGATCATTTTTTAGAATTATTTTAAAATTTTATGCTAAATAAAATTATCAAAAACATATTTTCATAGAAACAATAATTTTTAGATTAAAAATAATCAATTTCCAAGTTAGCGGTGAACAAACCGACAGATCTATAAAGGTGTAGTTTGGTTTATCAAAAGGGGAGTAATTGTGGCAGAGACATTAGTATGGTGGAAGGGACTTGCAAAAGAACTCGAATTAGACATAGAATCCCTTGATGAAAAAACAGAAGAGACCAGACTTTAAAATAATTAAAAGATAATTTTTGGCATTTACTTGATTTAAGCCTCGAGTGGGATTCGATCCCACGGCCTAACGCTTACGAGGCGTTCGCTCTACCAGGCTGAGCTATCGAGGCAGTGGTTCGAGATGTAATTAGAGTTTATAAAAAGCCTTTGTGCTTTTGATTCATTGAAGGTATCAATTTCCGGAGTTCGGGGAATTTTTGGTAGTGACCTTAATTTTAAGGACATAATTCATTATTGTAGAAATTTTTCACCGCTAGTCAAGTCTAGAAAATGTGTTGTTGGAAGAGATACAAGACCATCAGGTGAGATTATAACAAATGTTGTAGTTGCCTCCCTTTTAGAAAGAGGAATCTCAGTGTACAACCTAGGAATTTCTCCGACACCTGTAATTTTCAGAGAAGCAAGAAAATATGGAAGCGGTCTGATTGTCACATCTTCACATAATCCATTAGAATGGAATGGTCTCAAGTTTATCCTAGAAGGCAGAGGAATTAACGAGTCAGAATTAGAAGAGTTGGTAAAAGAGAGACAATTTCAAAAAGAAAAACTTGGAATTGAATCACAGGTAAAATCAAGATATATTGATGAGGCTGCCAAAGTAATTGGAAGAATAAAAAAATCACCAAAGATAGTAATTGACGTTGGTGGCGGTGCAGCGTTTGAAGTGGCTCCACAGTTATTACAAAAATTAGGTTGTAAGGTAAGTGTTATCAATGCAACACCAGACAAATCAACTCGAGGTCCTGATCCTACCAATGATAAATTATCAGGACTAGTTCAAGCTTCAAAAAAAGCGGCAATTGGTTTTGCATTTGATTTGGATGGAGACAGACTAGTCATAGTAAAAGATGGCAAGAAAAGATCACCTGATGTTACACTAGGTCTTGGCATTGCAGGTGCACTTGCAAAGGGATACAAAAAATTTGTTCTAAGCATTGATACTAGTATTGCAATTGAAAAGTTCATTTTAGATCAAGGCGGCATTGTAAACAGATCCAAAGTCGGAGAAGCCAATGTAGTTGACATGATGTTAAAAACAAAATCTCAAGCTGGTGGAGAGGGGAGTAGTGCAGGATTTATCTTACCAGAATTCAACATGTGTCGAGATGGAATTTTGACAAGTGGTCTTATTGCATCAATGGTTGAAACAAAACAATTTGATGAGACAGTCAAGTTCATGGAGGGATATCATCAGATAAGAACCAAAATAAGTGTTGATTCAAAGCTACACAAAAAAACACTTGGAATTTTATTGAAAAAGATGAAAAAACAATATAGCCAGATTATAACAATTGATGGAATCAAGTCTATAATAGATGAAGATAGTTGGGTTCTAGTGAGACAGTCAAATACTGAGCACACAATCAGGGTCTCTGCAGAGTCAAACGACCTCAATAAAACAAAATCAATAGAAAAACAAATCTCCAAGCTCGTTAAACAAAGTTATGAAGAATCCAGATGAAAGAGAGATAATCAGGATATTTCAAAAAAGATTTGCTAAATCTGGATTGGCAGATGATGTGGAAGTTATAAAAATTGGCAACTCCAAGTTTATTGTAAAATCTGACATGTTGGTGCAGAGTACTGATGTGCCACCTGCAATGAAGATTAAAGAAATTGCAAGAAAGAGTATTGTGGCATGTATTAGCGACTTTTCCTGCAAAGGAATAAGGCCTGAATTTGCCACAGTTTCATTGGCAATTCCCCGTGGTTTTACACAAAAGATGATCAACAAATTAGCAGGAGGTTTTGCATCGGCTTGTAAAGAATTTGGATTAAAGATAGTAGGAGGGGATACAAATCAAGGAAAGGAACTGGTCATCGAGGTATCCATGTTTGGAAAAGCAAACAAGATGCCATCAAGGGGCGGTGCAAAGATTGGAGATATCATTGCAACATCAGGTCCTTTTGGATACTCTTCTGCAGGTCTGAAGATCATAATGAACAAGGTCAAGGCAAGACCACAATTTTCGAAGAAATGCATGGGAAAAGTTATGAGACCAACTCCAAGGCTGCAATTTGGATTAGAGGCTGCAAGATATTTTTCGTCATCCATGGATTCTAGTGACGGACTAAGCATAACACTTAACGATATGAGCGAGCAGGCCAAAAAGAGATTTGTGATATTTGGCTTTCCAACACATCAAGACGTGATAGAATTTTCATCAAAAAACAAAATTGATTTGCGTGACTTGGTTTTTTGTGGCGGAGAAGAATATGAGATGGTCTTTACCATATCACCGCAATATTTGTCCCAAGTAAGAAAAATGGCAAGAAAACTGCGAGTGCCTTTATTTGAGATAGGCTATGTGACAAGGGGCAAAGACGTAGTACTCATGGAAAAATTCGAGCCCAAGAAAATCAAAAGGTGTGGTTGGGTACACCTCAGATCCTAATGTTTTTTAAACCCGTTAGAGAGTCTTGAAATGTTGTCTGAACAAGAGACTGCCAAGGATAAATGGGGAATAGCTCACATCTTTAGTAGTTTTAACAATACCATAGTACACATCACAGATGTTTCTGGTGCAGAGACTGTAGCAATAAGCTCTGGTGGACGACATGTTAACGCAGACAGATACGAATCATCTCCTTATGCAGCAATGAAATCAACAGCAGCAGTTGTTGAGGCAGCGCATGACAAGGGCTTCACTGGTCTTCACATAAGAGTAAGAGCAGTAGGTGGAGTAGGTTCACGTGTTCCAGGTCCTGGTGCACAAGCAGCAATCAGAGCACTAGCAAGAGGAGGATTCAAGATTGGAAGAATTGACGATGTAACACCGATTCCTCACGATACCACAAGAAAGAAGGGTGGTAAAAGAGGAAGAAGAGTCTAAGCGTCTACAAGTTTTACTTTTACTTTTGCATTTTTGGACTCGAAAAATTTTGTCATAAAAGTAACAAATTTTTCTTCGATTTTCTTTCCCTTTGTTTTTGTAATCTGATCTCCGTATTTTAGATCCATTTCAGAAAGCAATTCTGTTTTAATCAATACTTTGAAAAAAGCCCAACCAAATCTTTCCATAGCATTACTTTCAATAAGAAAACCTTCTTTGAGACCACAGAGAGTTTGTATCTCTTCCATTGTTTTTGTAACAATCTCTCTGTCAGTTTCATAGTTAGTTGTTGCAATTTGAAGTATGGTTGGTCTTCCGTGCATTAGTAATAATCTAGCATTATGAACGAATAATAAACTTATTTTGAATTAGACAAGACGTATTGAAATAATTTTTATAATTGTTCAGAGTCTAAGATATTTTCGGTGCTTTGCCCAGTAGAATCAGCAATTGATTCAGTTGTAGGTTCTGATGATTGTTCATATTCATTTTTTACATCACCTTTTAGTTTATCAGACCAAGATACCAACTTGCCGTCCTGTTCAACATTAATGGTAGTTTGCATTCTTACTCGAATATCAAGAGATCTAAACAAGGTCAACAACTTTCCTCCGTCAATAATTTCAGAAACTTCTCCTCCCCGGATAAGATCTGCAAGTTTTTCTATGACAACTTTGGATTCTTCAGGGAATTGAGCTTCGGCATTTTGAAGAACCTCAATTCCACGATATCCAAGCTGTTTTACTACCAGTTCACGAGGAGAAATCTGAGATTTTTTTGGTTCAGTCTTTACTTCTTCAATTTTTTGTCTTTGAGAGATATTTTTTTGCATCTCAAGCATCCTTTTTGCCTTGAGGCGTTCTAGTTCCTTGTCTTCCTCGCTCAACCCTTGATTACCCCAATTGGGACAAGTTTTGCTACTTTGGTAGCTATTCCAAGTTCGTGAGATACGTTTGCCACAGCATCAACATCTTTGTATGCCTCAGGTGTCTCTTCTACCACACCTTCTCTAGTTAGTGCTTTTATGACAATTCCTTTATCGCTTAGATTTTTTTGTACTTGACTTTCAGTAAAACCTCTTCTTGCGGCAGATCTTGACATCATTCTTCCTGCACCGTGTGCAGTAGAGCCAAAGCTTAGATCCATGGAATTTGGTTTTCCTAGCAATATCCAGCTTCCAGTTCCCATTGAACCGGGAATAAATACTGGCTGACCAATATCTCGATACTTTTTTGGAATCTCTTCTCTTCCTTGTGGAAATGCTCTTGTTGCACCCTTTCTATGAACTACAACTGAGCGAAGCTCACCATCAATTTTGTGTTTTTCAACTTTGGCAATATTGTGAGCAACATCGTAGATTAATTTCATGTCAAGATCAGATTCTGTTTGTTTGAATACTCGCTCAAACGCCTTTCTAGTCCAATGAGTAATCATCTGTCTATTACTCCATGCATAATTTAATGCGGCAAACATTGCTCTTCGATATGATTCTCCTTCCTCTGAAGAATTTGGAACGCATGCAAGTTCTCTGTCTACTAGATTTATTTTGTATTTTGAAAGTGCTTGTTCTGAGACTCGAAGATAATCACTGCAGACTTGGTGTCCAAATCCTCTAGAGCCGCAATGAATCAATACTGTGATTTGACCTTCGTCAAAGATTCCCATTTTTTTAGCAGCCTCCTTGTCATGAATCTGGTCAACTCGCTGTACTTCAAGAAAATGATTTCCAGAACCCAAGCTTCCTAGTTGCGGAGCTCCCCTTTTTCTTGCAGTAGGAGAAATTTTTGAAGGGTCGGCATTTTTTATCTGACCGTTTTCTTCACATACATCTGCATCATCTTTTGAGCCATATCCATGATCAACTGCCCATTGTACACCTTTTACAAGAACTTCATCTAGATCAGATGAAGATAGTCTTACTGCACCTTTGGAACCCACACCAGATGGAATTGAGGTGAATAACTCTGAGACAAGGTCTCTAAGTCTTGGTCGTACCTCTTTTTCGGTAAGATTTGTCTTGATCAGTCTTACACCACAATTGATATCATATCCTACTCCACCTGGACTAATCATGCCCTCTTCTGCATCCATGGCTGCTACACCACCAACAGGAAATCCATAACCTTCGTGACCGTCTGGAAGAACTACAACGTGCTTTAGAACTCCAGGAATCGTAGATACATTAACTGCTTGTTGAATTGTTCTGTCTGTAAGCATTTTTTGTAGTAATTTTTCATCAGCGTAAATTGTAACTGGAACTTTCATTCCTTTTGATGGGTCGGCTTCAATACGATATTCCATCTCTCGAATTTTCTTTGGAATTAGTGAGGACATCTCTTTCTGCGAAAAAAGGTATCCGCGCACAATTTAAATCATGAGTATACGATTCGGGTCATTTAATCAGCTTTGTTGTGTGTCTGTACAAGTCATGTAATGTCTTTCCTTCAAGCAATTCAGTCTTGTCTTCTGAATCAATGAAAACTTTGTCTTCTGCCTTCTTTTTTTGTTTTTTCTTGGAATCCATAGAATTTGTTTGCCCACGAGTATAAAAAAAAGTGTCGATCTTTATTCTTGTCTAATACAAGTAGATTTATTTTCCATGATCAATTGATCACATACATGACTATTCTTCCAATAGATGGAGGTCGTTATGGTACTGAAGCTATGAAAGAGATTTTCGATGACCAAAAAAAGATATCATATCAATTAGAAATTGAAGCTGCAGTAGCATTATCCCAATCAGAAATTAAGATGATTCCAAAAGATGCATCTTTGAACATATCAAAGATGGCAAGATCTGGAAAAATTTCAGTAAACCGAGTAAAACAACTTGAAGCAAAAAGCGATCATGATACTGCTGCTCTAGTTGAGGCATTAAGTGAGATATGCAAGACATCTGCAAAACCCTGGATACATTATGGTTTGACAAGCAATGACCTGGTAGATACAAGTAATTCATTACAATTTCGCGATACTCTTCGCATTATAGAACCCAAGATAGTAAAATTAGCCATCATATTAGCAGATAAGGCAGTAAAATACAAAGGTCTTCCAGCAGTTGGAAGAACTCACGGTCAGCATGCAAGTATCATTTCATTTGGACTAAAATTTGCCAACTGGGCACTTGAGATGTCAAAGCATGTAGAAAGAATCGAGGAGATTAAGAAGCGAATTTTGATTTGTAAGACACTAGGCGTTGTAGGAACAGGCTCTCTTATGGGTTCAAAAGCTTTGGAGGTGCAAAGAAGAGTAGCAAAGAAACTTGAACTCTATCCTGCAGATGTTACAACACAAGTTGTTCCACGAGAAAGATATGCAGAATACATCTTTGCCATGGCACTAGTAGGCTCTACACTTGAAAAAATTGCTGTAGAGATTCGCAATCTCCAAAGAACTGAGATTGGCGAAGTTGCAGAATCCTTCAAAAAAGGTCAGATAGGAAGCAGTGCAGTTCCAGTCAAGAGAAATCCTGTAAAAAGTGAGCGTGTAACATCGCTTTCAAAATTATTACGCAGTCAGATTTCAGTAGCCTTTGAAAACATTCCATTATGGCATGAAAGAGACTTGTCAAATTCTGCAAACGAGAGATTTATTCTTCCAACCACTGCAATACTTTTAGATGAAATGCTAGAGGCTATGACAAAGATTCTCAGTTCTATTTTTATCAACGAAGAAAATATTAGAGGAAATCTAGAAGTTACAAGAGGGCAGATCTTTGCAGAATTTGTACTTGACGCATTAATCCAAAAAGGTGTTCCAAGATTTGAAGCCTATAGAGATATTCAGAGGGTTGCATTTGCATCATCTTCAGAAGGAACAGACTTTAGAGAGGCAGTAAGAAATGACAAGGCAATATCATCTCACTTGACAGACAAGGAGATTGCTAAAATTTTTGTTCCTGAAAATCATCTTGGTGCATCATTTGATATAATTAAAAATGTATCAGCCAAAGTCAAAAATTCATGTTCCAAGTTTTCTTGATTTTTAAGAAATTTTTGTGAATCAACGAACCATATTGCATTGCTTTCTTTTGTTTTAGTGCAGACTCTTCTGGAACTCCAATGGACATAGCCAACTTTCTAACAATGTGTTTTCTCATCAAGTCGTCCTTGTCCTTTATTTTTTGTTCCAATGGAATTGTCTTTGCAAACTCTATGAATCTCTCTGATAGAAAAGGCTGGACAATTTGCACTCCAAACTCTGAGGTGACTTGATTTACTGCCTTCATCATACGTATTTCATTGTCTAGCTTCTCTTTCATCAATCCAACAACTGCATCTTCACCTTCAGGAATAAAATCTCGATATGAATTATATCCACAAAAAAGCTCGTCTATGCCATTAGCAGTAATTACTTTAGACATATTGTATTTTTTTGCAAGCTTGGCAACATAATAAAATGCAATACAGTTCTCATTCCAAGACAAATTATCTACATTTATCATGTCAGAAATTTTTCTTGCAACATCTGAGAATGTTTTTTCAGATATCAACTCTATTTCATGTCGTATACCTAGTGTCATTGCCATGGTCTTTGAAAACTCAACATCATGTGAATCCTCAAAACCCATTGTGAGAAGTATTACATCATAGTCAAGATCTTTTGCAATCTTTGCTAAAAGTGAGTCTGTCTACTCCACCTGAAAAAGAAATTCCTATAGTCTTTGATTCTGTAACACTTTCCAGCGATTCAACCATAACTTGGTATAGTTCTCTTTCAAGACCTGACAAGCTTGTTGTATCTGCCATTTGTATAGTGAACTTGATTTGAGAGTTAAATATAGGATTCCCTAAAAAATTACATTAATGATTAGGCTTTCCGATGAACAAATCAAAACAGAATTAAAAGAATTGTCAGGATGGAGTGTTGTAAATAGAAAATTACACAAGGATTTTGTCTTTGATGATTTTGTCGAGGCCTTTGGTTTTATGACAAGATCTGCAATTCACATAGAAAAGATGAATCATCATCCAGAGTGGTTTAATGTATACAACAAGCTTTCAGTAGATTTGACAACTCATGATGCTGGTGGAATTACACAAAATGACATTGTCCTTGCAAGGACTCTAAATTCACTCAAAAAGTAAAAACTGTGAGTTTTTCACCTCTACAGAATTTATATACGGACTAGGCACATTTTTTCAAATGTCAACTGGCTCTGCAATCCTAGATTCGGATTTTAAGTATATTGATGGAAAAGGAAATCTTTTGAGAAGCAGAACTGAGCTCTCTATTGCTCAGATGTTGGAATTTTTACAAATTGAATACCAGTATGATTATTCCATAACTCTAAAAAACGGCAAAAAAATTAATGTAGATTTTAAGACAGACAAGGGAATTATCGAAGTAATCGATGTTGAAAGTGACATAACAAAGTACAAGGAACTCAAGCAGGAATTAACTGATGTAAAAATCATAGCAATGGGTCATCCAAAATTTGCGGCAAGACTTTCGGAATTGCAAGACATCATACTATACAAGACTGAACAAGTGCAGACAGGTTCCATATTTATGGAAGATCCTGCATTTGCATTTGATTATGCACATATTTTACCGCTAGTTGAAAAGTGTTCAATATTGCACGGCCACACATCATCAGTTACTGTAGAGCTAGTCGGAGAGATGAAGAATAATTTGCTAATGGATTTTGGAGAGGCAAAAAAAATAATTAAAGAAGTAATTGGAGTAATGGATCACAAATTTTTCATCAATGAAAAATACTTGGTAAAAGAAGATGGGGAACATTACAGAATTGCGTTTGATGGTCCAAAGGGACGATTTGATCTGCAGGTTCCAAAACATACTACTTATCTTTTAAGAGGAGAGGCAACAGTTGAAAATCTTTCAACAGAACTAATCAAACTGCTAGTTCCAAAGATGCCAAAAAATATTGAAGCAGTAGGTGTCTATATTTATGAGGGCTATAACAAGGGAGCCCATATCATATCACAGATCTCAAAGATTTAGGACATGGAACCAACAATCAAGGAAACTGCTTGGAATCCCGAGATTGAAAAACAGATACTAAAACAATGGGAAGAGACCCATATTTACGATTTCAAGCCAGAGGGAGATGTATTTGTAATTGATACTCCTCCGCCATATCCATCTGGAAGACCATGGCATATTGGTGCAGCATCTCACTATGCACAGATAGACATGATTGCAAGAACTGCAAGAATGTCAGGAAAGAATGTCCTATTCCCAATAGGAATTGACCGAAACGGTCTTCCTGTAGAGATGTACACAGAGAAAAAGCATGGAATCAGGATGCATGAGACAGACAGAGCAGAGTTTCTCAAACTTTGTGAGACTGCACTAGACGATTTAGAGGCAGAGATGATACAAATAATGAAGAGTCTTGGTCTGAGTGGAAATTTTGCAGAATATTACAGAACAGACTCTGAGAAATATCGAACTCTAACCCAATCTACATTTATTGAAATGTGGAAACAAGGACAGATCTATCTTGCAAACAGACCCAACAACTACGACTGGGTAACAGGAACAACAATTGCAGATGCCGAGATTACTTACGAAGATATTCCAACAAAACTTGTCCACATGAAATTCCAAGTAAAAGATTCTCAGCGAACTATCATAATAGCAAGTACAAGACCGGAATTATTATGTGCATGTCAGACAATTATAGTAAATCCAGAAGATGAAAGATACACAGATGTTATTGGGAAAAAAGTAATAATTCCACTGATAAATAGAGAAGTTGAGATAAAGGCACACCCATCTGCAGAAAAGGAATTTGGCTCAGGAGCTGTAATGGTTTGTAGCTATGGTGATCAAAATGACGTTGCACTATTTCGAGATCTAAAACTTGAAGAGATTTCTGCAGTTGGCATGAATGGAAGAATGAAAGAAGTTGCAGGAATGTATGTAGGACTCAAAGTAAAACAAGCTCGAGAGAAAATAATCGAAGACTTGACAAACCAAGGATTTGTTGAAAAAATTGATAGTATAAATCACAGGACTCCAATATCTGAGAGAAGCAAGACTGCAATTGAGATAATATCCATGGAAGAATATTATCTAAAACAAAAAGATTCTGTTGATAAAATTAAAGATCTTGGAATGAAAATTAATTTCCATCCACCGATGCACAAACAGATATTGATGAACTGGCTAGAATCAATTTCAATTGATTGGCCAATATCAAGAAGAAGATTTTATGGGACTGAAATTCCTATATGGTATTGCAAAAAATGTAACGAGCCACACGTTCCAGAGCCTGGGAAATATTACAGGCCTTGGAAGGATCCTAGTCCCATAACAAAATGTACCAAATGTGATTCTTCCGAGTTTGTAGGAGAACAGCGCACGTTTGATACCTGGATGGACTCATCCGTATCTCCCCTTTATATAACAAAATACAAGCAAGATGAGGTATTTTTTAGCAAAACATATCCAACTACTATACGACCCCAGTCAAAGGATATTGTGCGTACTTGGCTCTACTATACCATACTACGATGTGAGAAACTGACCGGCAAGACTCCATGGACTGATGCATGGATTATGGGCTATGGTGTTGATGAGCACGGTGCAAAGATGAGTAAAAGTAAAGGAAATGTAATTGATCCTTTGCCAGTTATTCAAAAATTTGGTGCAGATACATTTCGATTCTGGAGTGCAAGTGAGATAAACTTAGGATATGACTTTAGATGCTCTGAGCAAAAAATAGAGACTACGAAAAAATTCCTAAGCAAGCTTTGGAATGTTTCAAGATTTCTTTCTGGGTTTGCAATAGTAAAGTCTGGAAAACCAAGTGCATCGGATAAATGGATTCTCTCAGAGCTTGACAAGGTAATTTTAGAATGCAAAAAGGGATATAGCGAATATAATTTCTTTATCCCAGCAACAGCATTAAGAGAATTTACATGGAATTTGTTTGCAGCTCATTATATTGAGATGGTAAAGGGAAGAGCATACAGTTCTGAATTTACAGAAGAAGAGCGAGACGGTGCAATCTTTACACTACATAAAGTTCTGTCATCTGTTTTGACATTGCTTGCACCAATCACTCCATTTATTACAGACTATCTGTGGCAAAATCTCTATTCGCAAAAAACTATACATCATGAAAAATTTGTAGAACCAGAAGGATATGAGGACTGGACAAAACATACAAAAGAAATAACGGAATTTAACTCGGAAGTGTGGAACAAGAAAAAGAGCATGAATTTGTCATTAAAAGATACAATAGAGATTACCATTCCCCAGAGTTTAGAACCGTTTGTAAAAGATCTCAGAGCAATGCACAACATAAAATAATCTTAGTATAGTATCTGAGATTTAAATAAGATTAAAATTATTACTGTACAATGCCTCGAGTTACACATTTTGCTATTCCATCTGATGATCCAGAGCGGGCACAAAAGTTCTATTCCGAAGTATTTGGATGGAAGTTTGACAAATGGGACGGTCCCATGGAATACTGGATGATAAAGACTGGAGAAGATAATGAGATTGGAATTAACGGAGGGCTTGCTAGAAGAATGCCAGGGCAGATAGGTATGACAAATACCATAGAGGTATCATCCCTTGATGATTATACGAGCAAAATTGTGGCAAAAGGCGGTCAGATACTCATACCAATGATGCCAATTTCAGGAATTGGGTATTTTGCAACATGTATGGATACGGAAGGAAACATCTTCGGTATCATCCAGATGGATAATAACGCCAAGTAGAAAATTCATTTTGTAAAAATTAATGTAAATCAGAACTGTAGAGAATATTTCTGGTAGGAGATATTTCTCTACAGAACTATCAAATATTTGTAAATCAATTATTAAAATAACATGTATCAATTGCAAACACTTGCAAACACTTTTTTTAACTAGGCTAGAATTTTATTTTTAAAATATGTCATAATAAATAATTCACCACATATCTTATGTAGATCTAATGATTCTATTGTCAAGCTGTTTATGAGATCATGATGTACACTAGTGCTATGAGCAAAACAGAGATGTTAAACGAAAAGACAAGCAAGCCAGAGACCCGAGATATCTATGCAGCATACAGACAAAATCTTACACGTTACTTTGAAGAAGTCGAGAAAAATGTAACACAATGCATGGACGCAGTTTCTCAACTGCAGCAGGAGATTATTTTAGGATGCAAGAATACAATGGACAACGTAGTTGCATTCCAGCAAGAGATGATAACAAAGAGCGGACTAGGATCAAATCTTCCCCAGTCTTATCTAAAAACAATCAACGATGCAACTGATGAGTTTGTTAAAACTAATTCTCTGCAGAACAAGGCGCTAATAACTGCAATAGATGCAACAAGACAGAACATGAAGACTTTTCATGACAACTTGAAGGCATTTACAACTATGGACACAGGCATTATGCAGTCATGGTTTTCAGCTTGGAAACCTACACGAAATCCATAGATCTTAATTTTTTATTTTTTCACGAATAAAGCAAATACATTGCAAGATCTCTTGCTGTAATAATTCCAACAATCCTATCTTTTTCCAATACGGGAAGGTGTGATATGTCATATTCTCTCATGATATTATATGCCTCTTGAATAGTTTGAGTGGGCCTTGCACAAATCAGTGGTCTTGATGCAAGATAACTCAAGAGTAGACTCTTAGTAGATACATCTAGAAATCCCGATATACGTGCCAAGTCTTTTTCTGTAACTATACCAAAGGGTTTTCCATATGCAGTTATTATGACACTTCCAATGTTTTTTTCTCTCATCACACTAGCCGCATCATGTGCTGTTTTGGTATGATCCAGTGTTATGAGATTCAATGTCATTACACTTGCGATAGTAACAAGATCAGGTCTAAAAATGACTTCAAACAAATCTTCTAAGACGTCATTATCTGTTCTGCCTAGAATCTTGTGTGGAATGTCTCCACGGTGATTTTCAAGTACCGTCACCATGGTATCTATACGTCTTGCTAGCCAATAAACATTATTTGCATTTATTCTTGTAATGTATTTTCAAGTTTAAGCTAATCCAGAGATTCCAGAACATATATCGCTCATTACTTGTGAATTGTATTCTCCCAGATGTGATTTAACACTGGTACGTGGAATAATTTTGCAAATAACATTTGGTAGTAGATAATCTGCCATGACGTAGACTCCAATTAAGAGACATCCGACTAAAATTATAAGTCCAAACGGTATTTTCATAAAGTTATGTTCCCCATTGCCATATAATAGTCATTTTTTAATAGAATAACAAACAAGATTCAAGATATGAGTTTTGGCAGGAAGGATTATCGTACAACATGAAAATCACTCATAGATGAGACGATATAATTGTGATATACAGTCACTGTGTATGTCCCTAGTTCAGAATTTGGTACAAGTTCATATACACTTTGAAATGCGCCAAGATAAGAGCCATATTCAACCATTTGAACAATCCTGCCACTTGGTGGTTTTATTTTAAGAATTATTGGCTGGCCAGAGTGATAATTATTGACATTGCCATGAATTACAACGCTTGCATCATTATCTGACAAAGAATACTCGTTTTGATCAGTTGAAACTGTGGCACCATAGGTTGAGAGTCCAATTGTATTGGCAAAAGGATTGGTAAAGGAGATGACTTTTGAAGCTCCACCCCTAAAACCAGTTTGTACTGCATCGGCATACCACATGAATGAACCTTGATCTAATGTGTTTTGATTTAACAGTGTAAGATTTGCATAACCTGACGAATCAGATACGGTCAAAAATGCATTATGCATTCCCATGTCATGCGAGCCTCCCATCATCCAGAATTGAACTCTTGCTCCCTGTACAGGAAGACCATCACGAGTTACCTTGATCTTAAGATCAACGGGGAAGTTTGTTAGAACTGCTCCATCTGGAGGATATATCGAAGAAACTTTCAATACCAGACTTTCCGCCCAAACTGGAACAGTAAAACTTGTTGACAGCAGGATTGCCGCTAGAATCGGAGCAGTTTTCAATACGACATATGGATTCAAAGAGTATTTTATAGACAAACAGGATTTTCACATTTGATAACCAACTTTTGGTAACTATTTTACTTGTATCTAAAATTATGATAATCGCAATCTTGTTCTTGCGGAAATTACTATGATTGACATTATGGAAATAACAAGTACTGCCAATGAGATTGGACCAAATTCTGGAACTGTTGCTCCGGATGTTGGACTAGTTTGAGGCGTATTTGTAAGATTTGATGAATTGTCACCTAATGCCGCACCCAAGTCGGTAGAATTGTCAGGTGAAAGAGCACTCAAATCTGTAGAGTTGTCAGATAGCGAACCAATACCTGTCGAGTTGTCAGAAGGAAGACCCAAGTCTGCCGGGTTAGGCAGATTTGCCCCAGGACTACGAGGAGTTTGCGCATATGCGGTAATTAAAAAAGGTGGTAAATACGTAGAGAGATTTTGAAAAATAAGATTAGTAGAAGTAAGTGCAAGAATTGCTACTAAGAATAATGTAGTTCCTAGGTGCATAAAAATTCCGTGTGAAAATAATATTTAAAACTTGCCTAGCTTAGGTATCTTGATAGAAATACATCGCATTCCTTATATCAGATATTTTTTAAAATAAATTATATGAATCGTACATCGGACAAACA
Organism: uncultured Nitrososphaerota archaeon; assembly: GCA_963713025.1. Lineage (GTDB taxonomy): Archaea > Thermoproteota > Nitrososphaeria > Nitrososphaerales > Nitrosopumilaceae > Nitrosotalea. The sequence continues at coordinate 79,718 of CAVQKA010000001.1, forward strand.
AAGCAAGTCCGCAACAGGGTTCAAGACTACAATAGCTGGAAGTATAATTTTCATATTGCTATTTGGTTTTACAGCCCATCTAGATTTTGCAGCCGCACAAACATCTAACAGTACAGCCAGTCCAAATTTGGCTACCAATAGTTGTACGTCGGCAGCAAAACAGACCTACCAGTCAGCATTACAGAGTGCAAAGCAATCTCGAGATTCTACAATACAGCAAATAAAACAAACTGAACAAACAGCAGAACAACAATTCAGAACAGATTATCAAACTGCTGCACAAGCTGCAGAATCTTTGTACAAAACTCAGCAGCAAGCAAATCTTACAGATGCTAAAAATAATCTAACATCAGCTGCACAGACATTGAAGACTGCTCTTGCAACAGACAAAGGAGATCCTACCAAAATTGCTGCAGATAGAGTACAGCATGCCAATACCGTCGATACAACATACGCTCACTATTATCTGACAATATACCAAGAAGCTACCGAGAGAGCTCACACTATTTGGAGTGCAGCTGCTACAAGGGATGCAAATATTGAGGGTGTTAGAGAGACAATGTGGACAAATATTGGACAGGCATATGCATCCTACTATGGCACTATTAATGGAATAGAGGCTACTTACGATGATGCTTTGGCTGCATGTAAATCAACTACTGGAACAGGTTAATTCTCAAAAAGAGAATTTCCTCAAATATTTTTATTTTTTGCCCTATGAGATCAGTAGTTTTCACGTAAATTTTTTTCTTTAAATAACAATTCCATCTTGAAAAATATTAGTTGAATGCAATAATAATTAGAAAACATGGCGGACCTGAGGTTTTATTATATGAGAAAGTTCCAGATCCCGTACCTGAAAAAGGAGATGTCCTAGTCAAGGTAAATTATTGCGCAGTAAACCACTTGGATATATGGGTAAGAAACGGAATTGCGGGAAAACAAATAGCATTTCCTCACATTTTAGGCTGCGATATCAGCGGAACCTTACTTGAAGGATTTGCAGATTTCAAAAAAAATGAGAAGATAATTGTCTATCCTGCCTTTGACAGTAACGTCCCAAGAGTATCTTTTGGAATCATCGGAGGATTTGGAAAATACAAGGGAGGTTATGCTGAACTAATATCAGTTCCAAAAAAAAATATTATAAAAAAACCAGACTGGTTGTCTGACCAAGAGGCTGCAGCAATCAATGTATCTTATCTTACAGCTTGGAACATGTTAGAAAAATCAAGATGTAAAAAAGGAGATACCGTTCTAATATGGGGGGCAAATAGTGGAGTAGGATCTGCAGCAATACTTCTTGCAAAAGCTAAAGGATTTAGAATCATAACAGTTGCATCAAATAAAAACAAAATAAAATCTGTAAAAAAACTTGGGGTAGATTTTGTCATAGACAGAAATACTCAAGATGTTACTTTTGAAGTTTTAAAAATTACAAATCAAGTTGGGGTAGATGCAGTAATTGATCATGTAGGTACAAAGACTTGGCCTGTAAGCCTTGAAGTTTTGAAAATAAAAGGTAGAATGATTGCATGTGGTACAACAACAGGAGGAGAAGCGATAGTAAACATTAGAGCATTTTACAGCAAAGAGGCTCAAATAATTGGTGCATATCTTGGTTCAAAGTCACAGCTAGTATCACTACACAAATTTATGAAATTAAAAAAGATTAAACCCGTAATTGATGATATCTTTGATCTTAAAGATGCCAAAGCCGCACATCAGAAAATGGAAAAGAGTAATCAGTTTGGAAAGATTTTGTTAAAAATATCTACATGACAAATTGTCTGCAATCACAGTCTAGCACAAGACAGGTCTCGCTGTGTCGTATATGGTCATACATGCCATGACCACAAGTAACATTCTTACACGTATACCTAGTTTTTTCCCTCTCAACGACCTTGCGGGCAATCTCATTTGCTTGTTCTTTTGAATATCCTTTTTTATCAATATAATAATGGACTACTCTGTTGTAGAGTTCGTTTGGATCAAATGCATGACTCAAGACTGATAGAAAATAATGGTTCCCAAACTATTAGTTCTTGCTTTTAGTTGGCCTGTGCTTCTCTTTCACGCAAAATATTCAAAGCAGAACCTGCCTTGAACCATTTTATCTGAAAATCATTATACGAGTGCTTTAGTGCAATCTCATCTTTTGTTCCATCCTTGTGATGTAAAATACATCTAATATTTTTCCCCGGCTGCATCTGGGACAAATCCAAGATACTAATTTTATCAGTCTCTTGAACTTTGTCATAATCTACAGGATTTACAAAAGTAAGTGCAAGCACTCCTTGTTTTTTCAGATTAGTTTCATGTATTCTAGCAAAACTTCTTGCAACTACTGCACCGCATCCAAGATATCTTGGAGACATGGCAGCATGTTCTCTACTACTACCTTCACCATAATTATTATCACCTATGACAACCCATTTGAGTCCCTTGTCTTTGTACTGTCTTGCAATAACTGGAAATGATTCTATATTTCCATTTAGTTCATTCTTTCCTTTACCAACATCTCCAGTAAATGCATTGACTGCACCAAGAAACACATTATCACTTATTTTATCAATATGACCACGCAATGATAGCCATGCACCTGCAGGAGATATGTGATCTGTTGTACATTTGCCTTTAGCTTTTAGCAATAGTGGTAATTCTATGAAGTCTTTTCCATCCCACTTCAAAAATGGTTCTAGTTTTTGCAATCTTCCACTTGATGGATTAATAACAACTGTAATCTCATCTGGATTTGCAGCTGGTGGAACGTAAATTTCACCAATGTTTGAGAATCCTTTGGATGGAACTTCTGGTGCCTTTTTTGGAGGCTCTAGCTTGAACTCTTTTCCGTCAGGTCCCTTGAGAGTATCTTTAAGAGGATTAAATGACAATCTGCCACCTAGTGCAAGTGCTACAATTAATTCAGGACTTCCCATAAAGGCCATCGTCTCCCTTCTGCCATCATTTCGCCCGGGGAAGTTTCGGTTAAATGAAGTGATTATAGTATTTGGCTCGCCTGGTTTTATCTCAGGTCTATTCCACTGTCCAATGCATGGACCACATGCGTTTGCTAGAACTGTAGCTCCAATATCATGCAGTGTCTTCATCTGCCCATCACGCTCAATTGTTGCGCGGATTTGCTCAGAGCCTGGAGTTACTAGAAGCGGAATTTGGATATGCATTCCATGAGATTTTGCTTGCTCTGCAACAGATGCAGCTCTTGTCATGTCTTCATAAGAAGAGTTGGTGCAGCTTCCAATTAGTGCTACAGATATGGTATCAAGATAATTATTTTTCTTGACATCATCAGCTAAATGCGATATTGGTCTTGCAAGGTCTGGAGTATGTGGACCTGCAATATATGGCTCCAGGATAGATAGATCAATTTCAATTACTTTATCAAAATATTTTTCTGGGCTTTGTTCAACTTCAGGATCTGCAACAAGAATTCCTCTGTGCTTGTTTGCAAGTTCTGCAATCTCTCCGCGGTTTGTTGATTTTAGATAGACTTCCATCTTATCATCATATGGAAATACAGAACATGTTGCACCAATCTCCGCACCCATGTTTGTTATAGTTGCCTTTCCAGTACAGTAATTGACTTTGTTCCAGGTCCAAAATATTCTACTATTGCATTGGTTCCACCAGATACGGTAAGCTTCATTGCTACATACAGTATCACATCTTTTGGTGCAACCCATCCATTTAATTCCCCTTTAAGATGAATTCCAATTCTTTTTGGATATAGTAGTTCCCATGGAAATCCTGCCATCACTTCAGTTGCATCAAGGCCTCCCACACCAACAGCAAGCATGCCAAGACCCCCCGCGTTTGGAGTATGAGAGTCTGTTCCAATCATCAATCCACCTGGAAAAGCATAATTTTCTAGTACAACCTGATGAATAATTCCTGCACCTGGTTTCCAAAATCCAATTCCATATTTTCTACAAGATGATTCAAGAAATTTGTAGACCTCGCTGTTCTCATCTAGTGCAACTTTAATATCAACATCACCACTAATTTTGGCTCTAATCAAATGATCACAGTGTACAGTCGTTGGAAGCGAACTACGTTTTAGTCCAGACTGCATGAACTGCAAAATTACCATCTGCCCTGTTACATCTTGTAGTGCAACTCTGTCAGGTCGAAGAAATGAATAGCTCTTGCCAGGCTCTAGATCCTTTGCTGTGTGGATGTCATCAAGATGACCTATCAGAATTTTTTCAGATAGAGTAAGTGGTCTGTTGACAAGTTTTCTATATTTTGCAATGTTTTCTTCAGTTTTAGTGTAAACTTTTGATACTAGATCAGGTGTTGTTTCTATTTGCATTACTATTTTACTAAAACATGTACTGAATTTAATATAATCGGTATTTTCTGTGATAAAATCTCTAATGTTTTACCTTGATTAGATTTACAAAATATTTGTGCAGTGCCAAGTCGCCTGTCAATTCTGGATGAAATGAAGTACCCAAGATATTTCCCTGCTTTACTGCAATTATTTTTTCGTTAAACTTTGACAAAACTTCGACATCTTTTCCTATTTCAAGAATTGATGGTGCTCTTATGAATACTCCTGGAAATTTTGAGATGCCAATTTTGTCAATTGAAATCTCAGATTCAAACGAATCCTTTTGTCTACCAAATGCATTTCGTTCAATTTTGACATCAAGAAAGTCCAGTAATGGCTGGTCCATATCTCCTAATACTCTATCCTTTGCCTTTTTTGATAACATGATCATTCCTGCACAGATTCCAAATACTGGCATTCCGGCTGCAATTTTTTCTTTAATTTTTTTCAGTAAGCCGTTTACCATCGATAAAGTGCCAATTACAGTGCTCTCTCCGCCTGGAATAATCAATCCATCAAGGTCTGACATTTGCTCAGGAGTCTTGACCTCACTTACTATTCCCTCAAGGCCAAGATCTTCTAGTGCCATCTTTGCTGCCATGATATTTTCTGCAACATCACCTTGAACTGCCAATACACCAATACTAATTCCACTCATGCTGTACTACCACGTTCTTGCATTCTAAGATCAAGATTCTTTGTGTCAAGTCCCAACATTGATTGTCTCTCATCAATCATTTTTTGTGCTTCCTTTACTTTGTCTGGATCTTCCCAGAATGTTGTTGCAAGTACAATAGCTTGAGCTCTCTCCTTTGCATCATCTGCTTTGAATATTCCAGAACCTACAAAGACTCCGTCACATCCAAGTGTCATCAAATATGCTGCGTCTGCTGGAGTTGAAATTCCACCAGCTGCAAAATTTACAACAGGTAATCTACCCAAACTTGCAGTCTCTTCTACAACAGAATATGAAACTTTGAGATCTCTTGCAACACTAATCAAGTCTTGTTCATCTCCTGCATCATAGATTGATTTTATGCGTCGAAGTTCCGTGTTGACATTTTTAATATGAATTACAGCTTCTGCAACATTTCCAGTACCAGGCTCTCCCTTTGTTCTAATCATTGCAGCACCTTCTTCTATTCTTCTTAATGCTTCACCAAGATTTCTTGCACCATTTACAAACGGAGTAGTAAAATCCCATTTCCATATGTGATGGTTTTCATCAGCAGGGGTTAGAACTTCAGATTCGTCAATCATGTCTACATTTGTTTCTTGCAAAACCATTGCTTCATACACGTGACCTATTCTGCATTTTGCCATGACAGGAATGGTTACAGAGTCCATTATCTCTTGAATAATTCTAATGCTTGCAGTTCTTGCAACGCCACCAGCTTTTCTAACATCAGATGGAAGTTTATCTAAAACCATTACTGCAACTGCACCTGCATCTTCAGCAATCTGGGCTTGCTCTACAGTTGTAACATCCATTACAACTCCATTTTTTAGCATGTGAGCAAAACCGCGTTTTAGAGTTGAAGTGCCTCGAGTAGTTCCAAATGAGCCAATATTTTCTCTAACTACGCCTTTAGCATTACCAAGATCGCCAGAAAGAGGAATCATGAATTTTGATCGCCCGTTAGGCTATTTATTTTGTTATTTCTGCAATTACCCCATCTAGACTAGTTTGAACTTGGCTAATCAGAGGAGGAATGAATTGGTCAGTGGAGTTCTGGTCAGGCCATGATATATTGACTGATTTTCCGTTTAGAGTGACTTGAAGTCCATACTTTTCATATTCACTAAGATCGCTTTTTGCAGGAATTGATGTTTGCGGAATCTCCATAAATCCAGTCTCTTTTACAAGAGCAGTCAGACGTGTAACCTCTTCTTTTGTCAACTGATATTTTACATCAGGCGCAGAATAGCCGTTCTTTGTCAGGCTGTAGCTTGTCTGTCCATCATTAGATATTGTCAGGACTTCGGTTGTTTCAGCTCCAATGTTCTGTGTAAGACCAAATGAAATTTTTGTCATATGTTGCTTGCTGTATTGTATCGAGATAACATCGTCTGCATTTACTGCAACATTTGTAATTTCAGGTCTTAGAAGTGTTGGAACTACAATGAAAAGAGCTGCCAAGACTGGAATCGCACCCAGAATTAGGATAATGGGACGGACTAAATTTTTTCACTCCTTGGTTTTATGTAATTCAACGCTTAAAGTATCACAATGGCATCAATAAATCTTCAGAAAACTTGAGTAAATTAAAATTCAAGTGCATTTATGTTCATTACGTGGGGTCGTAGCCTAGCCTGGTATGGCGACAGTTTAGATCACATTGATCACCGCTAAGGGCTCCAGTGGTTTCACAAGCTTCACTGACGCAAAGGATGATGTACAGTTTGGAGCTGTAGTGACCCGTGTGTCGCCGGTTCAATTCCGGTCGGCCCCACCATCTGATCTCTCTTCGACCTAACAGTTATAAGGAAAAACCGTCCTAGTATTGTCGCTGGGGAAGTGGGAATGAATTTTAAAATATCAAACATAGGAGGCAAACTGTTTTGAGTAGAGGAAACTTTCCAACATTTGGAGCTTCCAAGACTGGAACTTTTGTCTCCACTTTGAAAAACTATAATCTGCCTCCTTTTATTTTAGAAAAAATTGCAGCTGATTGTAAATCTGATCTGGTCAGAAAAGGACGAATTGAAGAACGTCTGCAAAGCATGAATGATTCTGCTCTTGAACTTTTGCACAAGGTTTTTGTTGATTGTCACGAAGATGCTTCTGGCACATATGCAAACTATCGATTCTTTGCATACATCTCAAGCATGTTCCATAAATGTGAAATTTTGTTGAATGAAAAAATCCCAGGCCAATCAGGCAAAGTCTACAAGGTTCCCATTGCAGTTAAAAATAACGGCATGTATATTGCAGTTGGTCTGAACAAGTCTTCTGGCGGCTCAGCGTCAAAAAGAGAAGCAATCAAGTTTTATGAAATGGTTGATGATATTAAAAAGGGCGAGCATGGAAATCAGCTTGCTGAAGGAGTTTTCGGTTCTTCAGTAGGATTTGATGGTGATGCACTAGTTACTTTGGAAAAACTAAGTACAGCTCGCAAGAAAGATCCACAAAATAAAATAGATTTCAAGACAGCAAGTTTCCAAGACAGAATTTATTCTGTTACCAAGTGCTAGTGCTTTTTCTTAGCAGGGCAAAATTTTCCGTGAATTTGTGTTTCAACAGTTAGTGTGGTATCATTTTCATGAAATAATTTCTTTCCGCAATCTGGACAAGTATAGTTTGGCATAAAAAATCTCTAAATTACTTACTTATAGTCTTTTATGGAGATTTCAAACTAGTAATGCTCAGAACTATGTTGGCAGACTAGAAGTATCTAAAGTTGCAAAGAGTGTGTTATTTTCTGTTTTAGAATAATTTGAATCATAATGCTCATATGGTATCAATCCAAAAATATGCTTGTCCCATATTTCATGAACTAGCTCTTTGTAATTTTTAAAACCAGCCTGTCTTAGAAATTCATGAGCCAACTCATGAGATACTTTTGGACAGTTTGTCTGCATTAGATATGCAATATCGTCTCGTTGTGGACTCTTGGTCCACTGCACCATGCCAAAATTATCTGCAAAGTATCCCTCACATGTACAGTCAGTCCAAATTGGCCTAAAGTAAGTAAGATAGAAATGAAAAATGTCTTTTCCTCTGCTCTCATGGTCAAGTAACAATGTAGGAGTATCAACAATTCTGAATCGTCCACTAGTTTTTACTATCATTTCATCAGATTGTATCTCGACTGTTCTTGAAAATGTCTTTTCTATCCATATCTTATAGAACTGGGCCATCTTTTGCACATACTCAAACTCCCATCGTCTCTGTTCTAGTTCCTCTTCTTTTACTACAAATATAAAGTGAAGAAGCACATGGTGCAAAGATTAGAACACAATTAAAAGGTCTTTGCATAAAAAATTAGAGTATCCTCTGGGCTAGTTTTAAAAATATGAGCGGAGATTTTTCTAGGATGTTTAGCTTTGACCTTCGATTCCCATCAAGGTTAGAGTTGAACGAATCTTCTCTATTTTACGAATCTTCCAGGTAATAATCTCTCTTAGTGCTTCCACTGTTGGAGATTCTATCTTTGCTAAAATATCGTAGGCCCCGAAGGTACCGTGAACTTCCTTGACTCCGTTAATTGCTTTGAGTTGCGAAATTATAGATTCTTCTGAGCCAAGTTCACAATTTATTAGCACATATGCTGTTGCCATGTATTACCTATACAACGCAAATATATCAATGGATCTGTTGTTTTCGTTCAAGGATTTGATAATACATCACAGTTGAATCAAGTTCTGATTTTTTGTGTAAAAATCTCAAGAATCTATAGATTACAAATATTTTTAGAAAGTTTAGATAAAAGAATGTCCCCCGGTTCTGACCCACATAGAGTCATTGGTACGTTTAGCCTTAATCCTCATCTTGTTCTATTACCGGGGTGCCCTGTAGCACGGCTGGGTGGACCAAAAATCATCTTTCATCATCCCAGTCCGTCTGCGTGCATATTGGGGCAAATAATTATTCGCAGTCAGTAATTTATTGTGATTGATTAGCATTTGACAAATTTTAGGCACGGATTACAATTTTACCATAATTAGAACAGGAAAACAATTACCCGCCTAGTGGGAGATTAGATGGGGAAAGTATCTCATGCTTGCCAGTTGTTTAAAATTCTTAGTGGGACATAATCTTGGCATTACAATAAAAATACCATCCCCAATTATCAAATGCAATAGTCAGAATGTCATTTTGTAATTTTAGATAAAATAACAAATTTTATAATGTAAAAATACCCATGATATGCGCTTGTTAGAGAATATAGTAAATAACGGCATCTACAATACTTTTCATAATTCTTCATTTCATCCTATTTTCCTAGCAAGTAAGATAACATCTATAATTTTGGGAGCTGTAATTTCGGTCTATGCCTACAAAATGTATAAAACAATTCAAAGCAACGTCTTGCTTGGAATCACTCTAAGCTTTGGACTCATGTCGTTTACAGATGTTTTCATAATTTTGATTTTACCGACGATAAATAACCTGGTTTTGTTCAATCTATTTTTCTGGCTCAGACTTGTTACAATGTCTTTTGCTTTTGCATTTTTGGCATTGACATATTTTACTTCCTCAAGGGAAGAAAGAAGATCAAATATCATATTAAAAATTGCTGCATTATCCACCATACCAATTTCCTTGACAATATTGTTGACATGGTTTTTCAATAACTCTAGCCTTCCTGCAATTACGGATTATACTCAATATTTTAGAATATTCAACATTGGTGCATTGATATATGTTATAGCCATGTCATCTAAGAATACAACTTTTAATCTAAGAAAGGAATTCTCTTACATCCCCCCCCCTTGTATTTGGTATCTTTCTAATAGGCCAAGTTTCACTGTTACTTTTTAGTCTGCAGGGCAGCATAAGCTCTGTAATCACATCATTTCTGGTAAAAGATATAGGACTAGTAATTTTTGCAAAAATTATTTATGATCACAGTGGTAAAAGAAAACAGAATCTTAAAGAGTTAAAACCCCCGTATGAAGGTGAGAGATAAGATGAAAACATTACAAAGACGTGAGCGCAGAAATAAACTAGAGATTTACTGCGCCATATTAAATTCAATATCACAAGAAAGTAGGAATATGGACATTGTAAGACCTACTAGAATTCAATTTCAGAGTGGTTTGTCTTATGACAATCTAATGAAATATCTAGATGAGCTACAAGCAAAGAAGTTGATACGCAACTCTAAGGAGATAATCATTACAGAAAAAGGAGAGCGATTTTTAAAAGATTATGAAAGAATACGAAAGTTTACTGAACAAATGGGTCTTGATTACCTATAATAGAATGATTTTCTAAAAATAGCAGTCATCTAGTTTATAGTTTTGAGTAAGAAAATCCCTCTCATATAATATGGCCACATAGTGTTTGGAACATCTGACCAGACCAATCTTTAAAAATAGTTTCCAAGTGCTTTGGTTATATGTCAGAACACTTTGACGAAGAAGGACTCCTTAAAGTAATCAAGATTTTGGAATTATCAGGTGAGATCTCAAAGCTTAACTGGGGTTGGAACAACCACCCTGACCCTATCAGAAGAGCACACGAGTTGATGGACAAGGGACAGAAAATTTATGTTGAAATTTCAGAGTATGAGCAAAGAATTGGTCTCAAGCTTGGCATGCTACAGAAGAAAAACATTGAAGATGCTATGGAGGATCTAGGAAAACTAATTCCTTACATGAAGAACAAGATCAAGCCATCAGAATTGACAACTAGTTAGTGCAAAATAATTTTAAATAAATATTCTAAACCTGAAATAAAAAAAATTGTTTAAGCGTCTTTCAGCCTAAAAGCGTGCTGGGCGATGTTTTGGTAAACATTCTTTGCAATATACTGGTCTGCCTTCTGTTGGTTTGAAAGGAACCTGTGTTTCTTTTTTACAATCTGCGCATGTAGTAGGAAACATTTCTCTATCTATTGACGACATGGTCTTTGGTGTAATTGACTGTGTATTAACTGTACGTACGATAATATGACAAATTTCGGAAATTATTCCCTCAAATGTTCATGCATTTGAAACAGTATGCAGATTTGTAGTTGGATTCAAATTCCTCATGACATTGAACGCATACCTGTTTTTGATTTTGTGTCATGTCAGATAATTTGATTTTTTAACATTTAAGATAGTGTGTGATGATTTTGCTAGTGCCCAATCATATAAACAATAAATTTTGCATAAATGCAAGGCAAGTATTTTCAAAATAAAAAACACCAAGATAATACAGTTGATTTCTTATAAAAAACATGAATAAAACAAGATGCAAGAACGAGGATTTGGGAAAAAAAGAACTCAGACCCAAGCAGGAACTTAGAAAAATAGTATGTGTCAAAGAAGAGAATTATTTACAAGAACTAATGTTAAACTCCAAGAGAATTATCAGAATGCAAGATTTTATCAGTAATCTAGAGTAATATCATAACATGGAAAAAAAGTGTGTCCTGTGTGGTTGCAAGGATCATAAGATAATTGGCTGTAACAGGCATTTGTCTAAGCGCTGTAGTTGCTTTAATGAAAAATAACCTTACCTAAGATCATTGTGGAGGAGGCTGCACTATGAGCTGGCCTCTCATAGTTGGTTGATGATATGTACAAAGATAGGCAAATGTTCCAGTCGTATTTGCATCAAATGTAATGGTTTTGTTCTCACCTGGATGTACAACAACATCAATGTTGTATGGTTTATCATAGATAGTAAACGAGTGATTATCTCCGCCAGGCTCTTCAATGTTAAAAAAGTGAATTACCACTTTATCGCCTTTGAAGACTGCCATTACAGGCATACTGTAAATATCATGAGGCATCCCCATTTCTGTCTCATTAAAACCAGGTATTTCACTATCAAATAAGTAGAATTCTTTCTTTTTCCCAACAGCATATTGTAGCTGACTGGCACTTGGTTGGAGAGTGTTATGGATATTTGCATGCTGTGCAGTCAAGATGGGCATTGTCATAGCAAACATGGTAATAGAAATGGCAATTGCAGCAAGCGATATTCCCAATATTATAACAATTACAGCATTTGAGGCCATCAGAGTTTTTTGCCACCAGAATATCTTAATGATGTCTATCATTCCCATTTATGAGAATGTAAGATATTGTATTATGTGACATACAGAATTGATTTCTGTGAATAAAGAATTCGATTCAGGAATTTCATTTATCATTAATACAACATCGGCATACAACCAATCATTTGAAATTACAAATCAAAAGAATTCGCTCCATGAAAAAACACCTATTAGAGCTAAATATAGGAGTATGATATAGACATGCCCGAATCATCACTTACAAATTACGTACTCCTTGCTGCACATATCATAGTTGGATTTATTCTAATATTCTATGCCACAAAGGCATTCAAGAAAACAAAGTATCTTCCCATGGCACTTTTAGTAATAGGATTCACACTGTTGGTCCTGGGAGAAACTGTCATGGAATATGCATTCGGATTTGCAGGTAAGAATATTGAGAAATTAATTGAAGAAGGATTTGAGATAGCTGGATTCATTGTACTAATCATAGCAGTCAAGAAAAGTTAGAAAATGACAAATGATGATGAGATCCTAGAAATATTAGGAGATGAATATAGTAGAAAGATTCTCTCAATACTTGCAAAAAATGAGATGAATGCACTTGAGATATCAACAAAGCTTGGCATTCCTGCTTCTACTACATATAGGAAAATAAAAAATCTGGAAACTATGATACTGATAAAAAAAACCAAGGTCATTCGTACACTTGAAGGGCTTGACGAAAGTTACTACAAGAGTCTAATTTCAGGCATAGAGGTAAAGTTTCGAGATGGTGAAATGTCTTGCAAAATTGAAAAATTCACCATGGATGAAAAAATACAGAGACTTTGGGAAAAATTCTCAGAAAAATAAGTTGATTTTATTGTTTGAGTGTTATTTTCTCTTTCTTCCAGTTTTGTAACAAAACTAGAGATATCATAACTATGGAGCCCTGGGTTACCTTGGCAAGTATATCCACAATGCCTACATCATTCTGTATTCCTACTATTGGTAAGCTTACAGTTCGGGATACAATATACAATCCAATCAAGGCTATTGAGACCAAACTTGCTATAACATATGGAGCTCTACTATGGAGGTTATTCTTTATCATCCATATTCCTAGTGGAAGATAGACAATTGCCGCAGTTGCAAAAAGCATTGTCTGGATCTGGCTAGGAAGATCGCTTGATTCTTGCATCTGCGAATATGCTGTAACAAAATAGATTCCACTGTTTCCAAGAACTAGAATCACTATAATCATGATGGACTGTTGTGCTGATTTTTTCATGATTTGTAATTTGTATTAGATATTTAATTGTCTAACTACCATTCCCGCAAATGGAAATGATAACTAGGCATTATAACTTGCAAAAGAAGAAACTAGCATGAATAAAAAAATTCTAGTTGGCATTGCTATTGCAATCATTGCAATATCTGTAGCAGTGGTAGGTGTCAAAAATACTCTGGGAGACAAGGCATTGGCATTACCTGGTGAAGAAAATACAGAAAAAGATCTAAACATTCAAGAGACTAACAAGACAATCACATCTTCAACCGGACCAGTCAAATCAGATTCTACACCATCCGGAGAATCTGGAGAATCTGGACCTTAGCCAAGATATCCACCCATCGATATTTTTTTAACTCATCTTCATTTTTCTAATTTTTTAATTATCAAACTACCATTCTCGTCTATGAAAATGATAACTAGGCATTATAATCCGAAAATGAAAAAGATGCCATGTCAAAACAACAATACCGTTCCGAGATGGGCATAATCTCAGACATTTTACGTGTGACAATTGACTGTGGAAGACAAGGTGAGATAATTTCATCAATAGCAAGAAAAGCAAATCTATCACATTATACCGCAGTTGACAAGTGTCAAAAGCTGGTGGGTTTTGGATTGATGGAATCTGTAATGAACAAGAGAACTCATTCTTTTAGTATTACTGAAAAAGGGATCCAGTTTTTTCAGGAAATGCAAAAATTCATTGAAGTTGTATATGCGGCAAAAATAAGATATTAACACAACTGTTCTCGTTGATGAAAATGGTAGCATCTGTTTTATTCTGATTTGTATTACAATAATTTATGAAAACACATTCATACATGTTGATCGCACTAGTCATACTTGCCACAAGTGCTCCAACACTTGCTCTTGCACAATATGAAAGAGAAGAAGGTGGCCAACCAGATATGACGATACTGACCATATTCAGTTTAACACTATACGTTACCATATCTGCAATATTTGGTGTAGTTGGGTATTCGATTTGGAAAGTATTCAGCATTAGACGAAGAGCGGCAAAACTGAGAGTAAAGTGATCTCTGTGAATTTTTTTTCTAACAAATCTTTTTTGAAATTATCGATAATCATAGTATTGGCATTTGTTCCCACCTTGGCCTATGCTGATGATGATAATATGGGATTTAGTACTGCTGCCAACCTTGGTTGGTTAGCAATTGGATGCGGAGTAGCAGCAAATCTCTCGCTTGTCATATTCAAAATGATAAAGAAAATGCCGGTAATGAAACTAGTCGGAGGTTCTACCGCATCACAGAGTTTGGCTTCGATGTACCAGCCAGTATTGAATTTTCACATAATGCTGAATTCTGTGGGATTCTTTGCAGGCATTGCACATGGAATTATGCTCATGCGAGGCCTTGACTACATTTCACTTTCGTTGGCAATTGTTATGACCGTATCAATGGTTAGTGGTATCATATCCAAATTCACATCTGGTAAAAATTTGAAATTCTTTAGCAGACTGGTTCACGGTCAAGCAGTTCTCGCAGCATTGCTTGTAACACTTGTTGTTTTACATGTAATAACAAGATGGCATCATGGAATAATTATGAATTTCATATGAAATACATTCAACTAGAACCAAGAGATCAATTTCTAATCGTTTTTGCCATAAAATAATGCACATTTTAGGCCATGAGAATCATTAACAATAAACTAGAATTTACACTCCAGGCGAGCAATTCGAAATCAACTTGTTGATACTTTCTATTAGAACGGGTCATAGCATTTATAGTTTGAGTACAAATCATTAGTTTCCTAATGATCAATAACATTGTTCCAGAACATTGTGTCACAATTTTTTATTAACTAATCAACGTAATGTGTGCATGAACAACAAAGTAATCCTCTTCTTTGCATTTACAGCACTCTTGATGTTTTCACAGTATGCTTTTCCAAATTCTTTTGCAGACAATACTAATGCTACAACATATAGTGTCTCCAATGTAAATGCAACAGCTACACCTGCAATTCAATCTGTATCATATCAATCATCTTCAGATGCATCGTCTAGTTCTTCAGATGTTCAAGCAGTTGCAACACAATCAGCTCCAATTCAAACAGTTCAAGTAGTTAGCAATCAAACAGTCCCAGTTCAAACAATTCCTGTTCATTCCGTTTCTAGTCAGTCAGATAATACTCAACCATCTACCATTCAAGCAATTGCAACACAATCAGCTCCTGTTCAATCTGTTTCCACTCCATCTGTTCCAGCTCAAGTCAGCTACCAATCAATCATCAAATACATGGAATAGAGGAGCAATACAATCACACACATATCAAACAGTCCCAAGTGCAAGAACATCCAATTACAATCCATCTCAACCAGTTGCAGATAATCCAGTTTCCAATCCAAGTCCTTCACCTCTAAAAACAATATCTGGACAATGGGCTAACAATCAAGTAAGTGACTCTACGTTTATCCAAAATGCCCAGCATTACATCGACTTACAAAATTACATTCCTGGAACTCCAATCCCACAGTGGGTAAAAGATAATGCCATGTTACTAGCCAGAGGCCAAATTGATGAAAAGGCCTTTGAAGTAGGTATTCAGAATTGGCTCTCATCTTATCACGCTGCATATCAGACCAAATCAAGTAACACACAACAATACCAACGATACACATCATCACCAAACTCACCACAATACCAACAATACGTTGCATCAAACGTACCCCAATCTACAAGTATTACAGTTACGCCAAGTTCTACAACATCATACTATAATGATCCAGTTACATTTACTGCGACTGTCATTGATTCTTCTACATCACAAAGTGATATCTCTGGAACATTATCATGGAGTGATGGAAATAGTGGCGGTACATTTAGTTCAACTTATTGTACACTATACTCTGCAAGCTGCTCAGTATCATACACACCCGCTGTCAACTCTCTAAGTGGAGTAACAATAACTGCATATTATGCAGGAGACTCGGCTCACCAGTCTAGCACTGGCACTGCATATCTATCAGTAAATCTAGATCACAATACCACTACAACTATTGTTGCAAATTCTGCAACATACTCTAACGAGCCAGATACATTTACTGCAACTGTAACAGATCCAGTAGGATCACCATATACTATAACTGGAACATTATCGTGGAGTGATGGAGGTATAGGAGGTACATTTGACTCAACTATTTGTACACTCTACTCTGCAAGCTGTTCAGTAACATACACACCACCTGTCAACTCTCCAAGCACAATAACAATTACTGCAAACTATTCAGGAGACTCTACTCACAGAGCTAGTTCTTCCTCATCATATCTATCAGTGAATCTAATCCACAGTACAACTACAACTGTTACTCCAAATCCAGTAACATACTCTACAGAACCAGTTTCACTTTCTGCAGTTGTTTCTGATCCATTGTCATCATCAAATGATATCACTGGAACATTATCATGGAGTGATAATGGTGCTGCTGGCACGTTTAGTGATACTTACTGTTACACTCCAACTGACTGTACCACAACATATACTCCAAATGTGGCATATTCAGGCACTGTAACAATTACTGCAAACTATGGAGGAGACAATTTACACGCTGCAAGCTCAGGTACAACTACAATGACTCCTTCATCTTCAGTCACACCAGCTACATATACCACATCTAGTAACATCCAGACTGACAAGACATCATACAACCCAGGAAACACTGTAACTATAACTGTAAATCCACAGGGTGCCATCAGCTGGACAAAATGTTGCAATACTTGTAACTGATCCATTATCAAATATAGTTGCATCAAGAACAGTTCAGACTGATGCACTAGGCAACTCTGAACTTCAGATTGGTCTCTTACCAACAGCACAAGCCGGCACTTACCAAATTTCTGCAAGTGCTCTTGTCAATGGAAACTACTTGAGTTATCATGCAACATTTTCAGTTACATCGCAAGTCTCACAGGTTTCCGGATTATCAATAATCTCAGCCCAGCCAACAGACCAGATGGGAGACAAGACTGTAACATCATTTAGCAAAGGTGGTACTAGCTATGCCAAAGTTGTCTTGTCATCCAATTCAACCCAGACTGTTCTTGTTACTGTAAATCTAGTAGGGTCTGATGGAACTAGTTTAGGCGTGGGCTCTGTCAAGACAACACTTGGAGTTGGAAGTAGTGAAATGGAAGTATCATTTTACATTCCAAGCAATGC
This sequence comes from uncultured Nitrososphaerota archaeon, assembly GCA_963713025.1. GTDB lineage: Archaea > Thermoproteota > Nitrososphaeria > Nitrososphaerales > Nitrosopumilaceae > Nitrosotalea. The sequence goes on from CAVQKA010000001.1 coordinate 97,208, forward strand.
AAGCGTTGGAACTGGTGCCATCTATGTAGATACTTACTCAGACTGGCCAAGCAATGGTGGAGTACCTCTAACTGCAGAGACTTCATCAACTGTAAGTATTGGATAAAGAATTTTTCTAAACTTGTAGTAGATTATTTTTTCCACATTTTTTGCCAAGTTTCTGCAAACTTGTTCATTGCCTCACCATATGTTTTTACTTGATACATACTTGATTGGCTGAGTATTTTTTGCCAGTCATCTCCAAATTGTTTGTATACATCAATTCCCGCTTCACTCATTGATTTTTTCCAGCTCTCAATAAACTGGTTTATGGTTTTTTCACTAGAGTTTTTCATGGCTTTTGTCATTGTATCACGGTATTTCGATTGGACATCATCGGTTGCTCTCTGAAGAGATTCAAAGGCACCCAACCATGCTTTTAGCGATTTGTTATAATCAAACCACATCTTGTCCCAATCACTTGGTGGTATTGGTTTTGACATGGTATAGTATTGTAATATCCATTGATAAGACTATTGATCATTTCTGGACATACTTCGGGCAATTCCTTGCTTTTGGCTTGAAATTTTAGTGACAGAAATTATTTTACAATGGTCTTTGCCATTTCGTGGAATTTTACAGTTCCAGATCCTTCAACTGCTGAAATTAATGCCTGAACTGTAAAGGGCTTGTTTAACACTGTAATATTTCCCAAAAGTTGTGGAAGTTTTTGCAATACTGTTTGTCCGTTTCCAGTAATGAAGATAATTTTTTGTTTAGGATTTAATTGCTGGATTTCTTTTGCAGTCTCAATTCCATTCATGAATAACATACCATGGTCTAGTATGACAAGATCAAAATGTTGCATAATCGAACCATCTACATGTTTCTTGACATATTGTCTGTAGACGTTTCTGCACTCCATGCCATTTGTGGTAATTGTAACCTCATGGCCTCTTCCTTCCAATATCACCCTATATGATTCTGCAAGTTCCTCATAGTCTTCAGCAATTAGTATCCTAAGTGGCATTTTTTATCCCAGTTTAACTAGAGAAATTGTAATCAATAATCAGCTGTGTGTATGATCTAAACAATACATGAACAGATATGCCATGTTTTCTCTCTAGTATCAAATGAAGACATTCTAGTTTTTTATAAAAACGATTTAAACTTCTTGAATCTTGGACTTGACTTTGGTTAATATTTCATTTGGAATTGTATCCATTTTATGTACATGTTTTGCATGTTGGGATATTTTGTTAAACAACTCTGTTTCGTCCTTTGCCATAGTTGACCAGTTACAGTCACTTATTACATCAGAGCACACAAATTTTTTCGCCATCACATTGTAATAGAATATAAAGTAAATATTCTTTATGATAGAGTATTTGCTAGCAATATCTAAAAACGATATCCAAGTAAAATACATGTGAAGAAGAACCCATGAAGAATAGAACATTTGATTTTCATGGAACAAAGATGAGTGTCAAAGTTCTCACTTCAGAATCAGATGGCAGGTATACAATTATTGATGCAATTCATCCCCCCAATGTTGGTCCTGCATTACATATGCACCCAAGAGGTAGAGAAGTTTTTTTCATAATGGATGGAGATTATGAGTTTGTATTAGACAACAAATCCACAAGGGCAACGGCGGGAGCTGTAGTATCTGTTCCCATAGGAATTCCTCACAGGTTTATTACAGGAAAGAGTGGAGGACGGGCGCTGATAATCAGTCCACCTGAGCTTGAACATTATTTTTTCCAAGTAAGCCAGTTACTTGCAGGTGGCAAAGTTTCATGGAAGACAGAGTCAGACATAGCAACTAGATATGGTCAGATATTTTTAGACAATACTCAACACTGGAGCTAGTGCATATTTTAGAACTCTAGTTAGAACTTAGCTTTTTGGTTTTATTTTTTTTAATTCTGTACTCATGGTATCAATGTGGTTTTTTATTGCATCTAGTTTATGCTTGTGTTTTTTCATGTCATCTTCGAATTTTTCAATTTTGGTTGCAATCTTGACCATTATACCATTAATGCACTTCAATGAGGTTAAGAGGCATTGTTTAAAAAAAATATACCATAGAGTCATTTGGTTCAAGGCGATTTTAGAAAAAGTAGGATTTTTTGCTTGGAGGTGCCATAGTGCTTCACCTACAGAACATACATGATTCCCACAGAGCGGTTTGTTTCCAAATGTTGTAGTAAGAGGCTGGTCGTTTAGTATGCTAGTCTAGTTGAATTAGAGCAGTTGTAGGCACAACTGTAAAGCCAGTTATTGTAGATATGGAAAGTGGTGGAAGAGTCAACAGAACTGTCAAGATACAAATTTTGTATACCACTATATCCATAGACTGAAAATTTCTAGTTAAGACTTGTTCCAGATCTCTCTCAAATCACATAGTTATACACTAGAGATTTAATTGATAGTTTTTTGAATAGGTATTCTCATAATAAAGGTCGTACCATGTCCTACATGTGTCTTGATTGAAATTGTTCCGCCGTGATTTTCTATAATGCTTTTGCAGCTTACCAATCCCAAGCCTGTACCACGTTCTTTTGTGGTAAACAATGGATCAAACACTTTTGGTAAAACATCATCAGGTATTCCAGGACCAGTATCTTCTACTTCGATAACTGCAAAATTATTTAGTCCTTCTTTTACTTCGTGCAATCTGATAAAAATTTTTCCTGAATCTTTCATGGCTTGAATTGCGTTTAGTATAAGATTTGTCAGAACAATTTCTAATTTTTCATAGTCACATGACATTGACATATCATTTTCAGGTATTTGGATTTCGATTCCAGTAGTTGGCACATTAGAAAGAGCAGTCTTTATAATTTCAAGTAATGATGAGTTTGTAGGATCCAGAGGTTTTGGTGTAACATAATCCATGACTTCGTCTATTTGATGGGACATTCTTTTAATGGCGCGATCAATTCTCTCAAATCTTTCTTTGTTATTTTTCTCAAATTCAGGATTTTTAATTTTTATAATTGCAATTGTATTTAATAAAATTGAAAGTGGGTTTCTAAGATCGTGTGCAATTCTTGCTGATAACTCACCTATTGCAGACAATCTCTTGATCTTTTGTTCCTCAAGCTCTTTTTTTGTAGAATAAATCTCACTCATATCCCTTAGGTTCCCAAGACGTCCGCACAGTTTACCGTCCTTGTCATAAAGATTAGTTGATAAAAGTAACGTTGGAAATTCTGTGCCATCTTTTCTTCGTATCCAGATTTCCCGATTGTTGATGTGTCCAGTGCGGTGAAACTCGTCCAATGCCTTTTTCATGTCATCATAACTTCGTTTTGCAAGGTGTTCAAATAGAGATTTTCCTACAATTTCGTCTCTTGTATAGCCTGTTGCGTTACAGTATCTCTCATTACAGTCAGTAACGGTCTCATTCATGTCAATTGTTCTTACAAGGTCTGGGGATTGCTCATATAGAGTCCTATACCTTTGTTCTACATCCAACAGGTGGTCATAAGCAACTGTAAGTTTGTCGTTTTGTATTTGAAGTTTTTTTTCATTTTCTTCCAAGTTCTTTCTAATATTGTAGATCTCAGTTGCATCCCTAATGTTGGTATTACTTCCAACAAGTTTTCCTGCTTCATCAAAGAGATTCTTGGCACTAATTAGACCCGGGAATATAGTTCCGTTTTTTCTCTTAAACCAAGCAATCTTGTTTGAGACCTTGCCAGTTGTCTGCCATGTTTCAAAAGAATCTCTAAATGCGTCAACTTTTGTTGGGGCTACAAAATCATAGACTGATTTTCCTATAACTTCGTCTTTTGCATATCCTAATTTTTTACAATAAGAGTTGTTACAGTCAAGAATTATTCCGTCAATGTTTATAGTTCGTAGAAGATCTGGTGAATCTTCATATAAAGATCGATACTTGTGCTCAGTCTCTTTTAGAGTCTTGTGTGCCTTTCGTAGCTGTTCAAATTGTTTTTGAATGACATCTTGTTCCTGTTCTATTATTTGTCGAGCATTGTAAGTATCAGAGAGATCAACCAAGACACCAGTTCTTCCAACTAGATTATAAGACTCGTCATAAAGATTTGTTCCATTTAATACAACGGGAAATACGGTACCGTCTTTTTTTTGCATCCAAATTTCTCTATTAGATATCTTTTGAGTCTGTTTCCAATTTACAATCTCTTCTTGTAATTCAAGTAAGCTCTGTTTTGCAGTATGCTCAAATACTGACTTGCCAATAACTTCGTCTTTTTTATATCCAAGTTTCTGAAGATATAACTCGTTACATGCAAAGATAATTCCATCAAGTGTTACAGAACGTAACATGCAAGGTATATTTTCATACAGGTCGTGGTATTTTTTTTCAATTTGTCCATATTGTGCGTATGATAAACTTTGACTAGAATTATGGATACGATCTTGGTCCGAATCTGGCTTGGTTGTCATTAGGCGTTCCTCCTTTTCGAGTGTCAATTTTTGTTCAAGATGGCGTTGATCAAAATTGCCAATAGGTTACTGCTTGTACTATACAGTCAAACACTGCATGAATTTGGCATCTGTTATTTTTTTGAAAAATTCTAGTGCCAACTGACAAAAATATGAAATGTGACTTAAATATTGAAAAAAACCACCGTTGGAAAGGATGTAGAATTTTAGACAATATGATGACATGAGCAAGTGAAATATTGTTGCAGTAAAATGTGGAGGTTACAGACACGTGTTAATGAATCATCATCAGGTAAAAAAATTAATAGTGCATTGAAGATTCAGGCAATTGCAGTTGTATAACATTTCTTGTAAAATGAGATTATGATTTCATATTAAATTTGCTTTTGCCAAGCATGGTCATAAAGAAATTTTAATGCCAAAAAAAATCACTAGTTGTGTTAAATTATGAAAGTGTCAACAAGATATTGATTATAGTTGTCATTGCAGCTGGAATAATTCTAGTTTTAATAAATCCCTTGCAGATAATTGATAATTATAATTTTGGAAAAAGTCTTACTGATATTGAATCCCACACATGTAAGAATACAAATGTTACAACTGATTATTCCAAAGTTATAATTTTGACATTTGATGATAGCAGAAAGAGCCAATTCTCGTATGCTGTGCCAATAATGGAACAGTGCGGCTTCAAAGCAACATTTTTCACAGTCTATGACTTTTTGGGCCAAGACAGCTCTAGGATGACATGGGATGACATTGCGGCATTGCAAAAAAATGGTCATGATATAGAATCTCATACGATGGACCATCAGGATTTGACGAAGATGTCTCTTACCCAACTTGACTATGAAATTGGAGGCTCAAAAAATGCATTTGCCCAACATAATATCGATACTACGGTCTTTGCCTCACCCTATGGAAACATCTGGAACAACAAGACGGTAGTAGATGTGGTAACCAAATACTATTCATTTGCAAGGGACGGATATGCCCCTGAGATGTTTCTGCACTGTGATGGGTGGCAGACATTTTCAAATCAGACCGACTGCAGGACGTATTCTGAAGATGGCAAGTTAAATTTTGCCAACAGATATTCCATTAGAATGTGGGACCATAATTATTACGATATACAGTATTCTCATGACGACAAGAAAATATTTGATACATTTGTAGGCGAAGTAAATCAAGCAACTGCACTAAACAAGCATGGACCAATTGTTACGTTTCCAATAATTGCATACCACAATGTGGATTTTAAGACATCAGACTACAATACTGATGTTAGCCTGTTTGCCCAGGAGATGAACTACCTGCACGACAATGGGTTTAGAGTAATTACCATGTCTGATCTTGGATATGATACGGATACCAATGCGCTCTACTTTAAAAAATAAAATCTAGTTAGTTCAAAACTCTAAGAAAATTCGTATTTAAAGAAAAATTATTTTATCATTTCTCTAAGCTTCTGCGGAGTGGCATTCATGATTTCATCTTTTGAGCATGGTCTGTTTAATTTCTTTTTGAGTAATACAATATTCATTCCACGTGGAATCTCTTTTCTTGAGCTGAAGATAGCTTAGGTAGTGCTCCTTTTCCTCATCTGTACAAAATACAGTCTCACAGTTGTTTGAGACCCAGATTTGCTCAAATGATTCCTTGCTTATTATCATCATGGCATAACTACGTCAGAGAATCTATAAGGAATTGTGATACATTGTTCAGTAACAATGTTACTGGCATTATATTCTAGTGATCTTATGCTTGAAAAGCAATTCACAGCAATAATATATTGAAATTAAATTGATTGTATTTTAGTTACTACTTTATTGAAATCATTTATTGGGACAATCTTGACTGTACTTATTGCAGATATTCCAACTGAGATGCACAATTGTTCTATGTCATGGGCATTTTTTGCATCCATGATTATAACCCACTGATGCTCAAGGACAGATACGTAAAAACCGACTATCTTTTGTATGTTTAATTTTTTTTGGTTTGCCTTTATCTTTTTTTGAATTTCTAAAAAGATCTTTTTGCTTGTCTTGTTGTTCAATGGGCATAGTTCAGGTGTATGTACTGCTAAAACTCCAAAAAGCATTATTGATTTTAACTAGTTATTTCTTTTTAAGTCTTAAGGATGCAATCCAAATTATAGGATATTTTCTTTGAGGCTCTCCTTTCTGTTAATCAAGTAAATGCCAGTAAGCATTACTATAATTGCAATTATCTGAAATGGACTAATGTGCTCGTGCAAAAACAATCCTGCAAATATCAAACCAAAGACAGATGACATGGAAAACAGTACAATTGTTCGTATAGTTCCAATTCTCTTCAAGCTATGCAAGAAAAAGTACAGTGAACCTCCAATGCCCAATATACCCAGCAGAACTACATACGGAATCTGTGAAAGATTAATTTGAAATGGTACTCTAGTAGAAAATACAATTCCAAGCATGATTGTACCGCCTATTGCGTATTTTAGCTGGACCAATCTTGCAGAGTTGATTCTAGTTGATATGATTCTGCTCAGGTTATTATCCAAAGCCCAGAGTGCAGTTGCACCAAGAATTAGCAAGTGTCCTGAATTTATATGAAATAGCGAACTTGAGAATTGAAGATTTGTTGTAATTATTGTAACTCCAAACAAGACTAGTCCCACTGCAACAAAACCAACTGGTTTTAGTCTCTCCTTGAAGAAGATCAATGCAAGTAATACAGTAAATACAATTTCTGCATTTGATAATAATGATGTGTCAGAAGCAGTACTTTGATTCAAGCCAAAAAAATAAAACAATGGTGCAAGTGTTGCACCACAGACAGATACTATAATTAGAATATAGTAGTCTTTTTTTGAAAATAATATCTTGTTCTTGTGCGCTAGGGGAGTAAATGTAGCAGATGCTATTAGATATGTCATGGCAGCAAGCAGTAAAATGTTAACATTTGATACCAGAGGTTTTGCCATGGTAGGAACTGCACCAAAAAGAGCAGATGCTACAATTGCAGATGCATATCCAATGAGTATAGTCTTATTTTGTAGTTTGAGATTTCGTGCCACGATTTGATATCTTTATTGCATCATGTTAAAGATTCTTCAAATCACATGTACGATTGGATAATTTCTGAAAACTCTATTGAAGTATCAATTCACGTAGAGCATTTTCAGACTTGGAATTTGAATATCTAGATTTGAGATATGAAATCTTGTCATCACCTTCTGGAATTGGATCTGCGCATCTCCCACACTTGGGAAGTATCACAACTGCATCAAACTCTATCTCACCTATGAATTTGCCACACTTTGAACAATTGACACTCTTTGTATCGTAAATGTTCATGCCATATCACATCTTTATAGAATCTTGTTTCAAGGACTTTGCGTGTCTTATTGCATTTAAGATACTTTTTACGCGTGATAAAAATTCGCCATAATTATCCATTACAAAAATCAATGTGTCGGATTCTTGAGGAACTGTAATTATTCTGTGATTTTCCCTCTCTGTTACTGAATATTTGACCTGTCCAAAATCCTCATCATAGTCTTGATTCATTTTCTGTTGCAATGAGCATGACATGAAAAACATCTCCTTTTGTTCGGTGGTTAAGTTAAGCTTGTTTTTATGGTTACAGTCCACAAGACGGCCGTTTTTGCTAATCAACCCAATAAAATCAATTCCGTCCCCTAACATTTGCTCGTCAAGGTGCACCGCCTCTATAGTTTGGGACACGTTACATCTGGAATATAATACGTGTCATTTCCTAATAAATCTGATCATGACATTCTATGATGTAAAATATTATTTTACAAAAAATGGAAGAACCTATGTTGCAGGCATAGATTCTGATTCAAGTTCATACAATCTGTCTTGTAACATCTTTTTGTAATCTTGTGCAGTTAATTTTTTTACAGAATTGTCACTATCAACAATTTCTGGTATAGAATTTGTTTTTGCGTCACTGTACATCTTGTGTTTTGTCACCATGTAGTATAATACACTTTGAAATATTTTAACTTGATTAGAATTATAAATAATATTTTTATCTTGGAATGACGTAATTATATCATGAGAGAAGAATTTTGCCACTTTTGCAAAGAAGGTGGCAGAAAATGTATCGAGGTTGACATAAAGCAGAAGGTGTTCATGGAGATGTTGCATGTTGTCTGCTCTAAATGTGGAAGACCGCTAGTATCGTAAATTTTTTTTATTTTTCAACGTGAATTATTTTAGAACAATTTTATAAAATAATTTAAAATTGTATAGTTTAATCTGACATACATACGTCCAGTTTTTGAGAGTTATTTTAGACTGCTCGGAAGATTAGAGCGACATATCCAATTAGGACACCTGCCCAGATCAATCCTGCACCCTCCCAGAATGCAAGCTGATTTGTGCCTCCTCCATATCCTCCACTTTGTGGATTGATAACAAATATCGTCACCAAGCAGGTAGCAATCATTATTGCTACTGCTATTGGAAGATATTCGCTATGTTGTTTTCGCGTTTCATACGAGCCAGTGTATGAAGACATGGGTAATAATACGTCATTCCAAGATATACGGATTTCTATAAAAAAACTAGAACATTTATCAAATACAGATGTATGATACATAAAGTCAAGAGACCTTCAATGTGGGAACAAACTAAAAAATCACCTCAGGTTAAGATGTTGATTCTAATCGTTCTAGTAGTATCATTTATCCCATTTTCGTGCCTGTGGTATAGCCAACTGACTAGTTTCAAGTGCATTGAATCAAGTATTGTGCATATTCACAAGACAAATTCAGGTACTCAAAACTGTACCCAACAAGCAGGCATGCATTGGGCAATATTTTACGGAATTAATGGTATGATATACGGAGTACCGCTGATGACAGTTGCTCTAAGTTCCAAAAGAAAGTGATGTGACAGTTTACCAGTGCCTCCATTATGTAAAGTCAAGATGGATGTTTACTATGACTACCAATCAAGATTTTTTTGGTGCTATGATTATAGGAATAGAATCAGAATATACTGGAGACCATTAATTTGATTCAAAGTGCATATCATCCATAGTTAGAAATGATTGAAAATGAATAATACTAAAAACAGTATCTATTTTAGAAGACATTACTTGGGAATCGGAGACATTAGAAATACCAGAGATTGATGATTTCAAATCCGAGTTTTGCAAAATTATGGTAAGTTAGGGATTACTGGAATGTTTGATTTTGAACTAAAAAAATAAAAGCAAGTTTAGCGCTATTATATGTCCATGAGAAAATCTAATTCAAAGACTAGAATCTGGGAAATTAGAAGATATGATTGATTTTAGTGATTCTCTAGTAATTCTTTCAATAGTTGTTCTAATAATATCTGCAAGTGTTGGTAGCATATACTATTTTGACAAGACTAGACTAGATAAAAAAACTCGAACTCCCACTTTTGCCAAATTACAAAGAACTAGATACAAAGATGGTTCGTGGTCCATTTTACTTTATTCACCTAGTAAATCAATAGCAAAATGTAATGCAACATTTAGAGATGTCCCGCTTTTTGAGATTGGGTCTAATTATTACGAAAAAAGTCTAGCATTGGAAGAGGGTATAGCATTTCTCATACCGCAGGTCTCTGAAAATGATGAAGGAGTAGTAAAAATCAGGGATGGTAGAATCGTCTTAATTAAAGAAAAATTCAATAAAATTCCAATACGCAAGTAGGATCAATCTCCTGCCAAGACAAAAAATAGGTGAAAACTATACACTATTTTTTGAGTATTGCCAAAAAGAACATGCCCATTATAGCCAATGTCATTATTGTAAACAACAAGTATCTAATATCATCAGGCATAATATCAGCCACGGCTTGATCTACATAATTTAGAATATGCTGGGCTGCAAACAAGACAAATGCAATAGCAACATAAACCAATTTTTGCAGGCGTGTATTTCTATAGGCTTTGATAGTTACTCCTAGTAAGAATAGTGCGCATATTGTAATCAAAATTTGAGCAACAAGAAATGCTTCACTTGTAGGACTCAAGCCTGATTCAGGCAACATCATTTTTCATCCTCCGACGGTGTGGAAGATAAGAATAACTCGGCCAATCTGTTACTCCACTTATCCCATATAGAAGAATGAAAGTTTTTCAAAAGATTCACTATATTATCATGAGGTCCGTTTAGTAGATATTTTTTGAACTTACCCTCCTTTTCTTCATATATTATACCTAGGTTGACTAGTCTTGTAAGATGCCAATTGGCCGTGGCATGTGAAATTTTGATACTATTTACTATATCAGTTTGAGTTGGGTTTTTTCTTTCAATAATAAATAGAATTATCTCTCTTGCGGTATCCTGGTTTAAAATTTTAAGCAAATTTCGTTCAAAGGTTTGAAAAGATCCTACGGGAAAATAGAATTTTTTTAGATTTTCTTTCTCCGAGACTATACGTCCTGCTTGTTCTAGGACATTCAAGTGATATCGTACACTACCCATAGACATATTCAAATCTTTTTTGATCCATCTCATATGGCATCCTGGGTTCTCTTGTATAAACTGCAATACCTTCTGTGTGTTCTCATTTAGCATGTCCCCCATTATCTCAACAATATATCGCATCAAGAATAAAACAATTCTATAACTTTGTTAGTGAACAGTGTTCTAAACTATATTGTGACTCTTTAGGCTCGCTCAATGTACTAGTATCTGAGATATGTTGATACGGCAAGTTTAACATTTTGGAATTTGGTGTGGCATTTTGTATAAAATTAGTAATTACGAAAGATCTGATCTTATTTTCAGTCATAAGATACTTGAGATTATTCATGAAATTAACATGTTTTATCTAGTGATTTAATACTTGTAGCACAAACAACGAAATGTTCTTTGGTTTTATGCATACACATTATATCCAAAGAGTGATTTTTGATGATTGTTTTTGATTAATGTATCACATTTGTTATTAGTTTGTGTAAGAACATGATTACAGCATGTTAAAACAGCATTCAGTTAAAAAGTCGGCTTCGCAAGATATTGAAAAAAGTGAGGTTTTGATTCAAACTGACTCGTTATTGGAAAATGGAGTTGAATATTTGGCAATAATTAGCAAGAAAGGCAGGATTGAAGATGCAGTGTACAAAAACGACATTAATCTAAATGATGAGAGAAAACAGGTGTTTTTCTTGAGTCTTTTACTACACAGTTCGATGCAACGTGATTTTGATGAAGAGTTTGGAGCAGTTAATTACACCATAACAGACAGGGGAAATTCAAAATTTATAACAATACCAACGCGTGATGGCATTTTTTTTGCAAAATTAAACAATTCAGCAGACCCGCTTGTGTTTATCAGAAAGATTTTTACAATTCTCAAATTTTCCTGGAAATCCTTTTCAATACAAGATGTGATTTATCAATAATTTTTCTTGCACTTAAAATATATTCAAATGATGTAAAAAATACTTTTAATTAACAAAATAATTATTTAAAATATGTAGCACACTTATCAAAATGTTTTCGCATATGCATCGATTTTGACAATTAGAGAAATGATCCACAATTGTTTATTAGATGTAATTGAAATTACATCCAAGACATAACATGAACATCAAACAAGAAAACAAAGAAATCAAATCAGTCCTAACAAAAAAGATTACTGCAGTTACAATAGCTGCAGTATTGTTTGTATCATTTTTTGGAGGCAATTTGATGACTTTGCAGGCAATGGCAGACAATGGAAATAGCACAAATGCAAATTCCAATGTCATTACATCCAGCGACAAGCAAGCTGCAAGACAGACATTACGACAAACACTGCAACAAGATCAGACAACATACAAGCAATCTTCTCAAGCAGCAGATCTTGCATACAGTCAAGCAGTACAAGATGCAAATCTTGCACACTCACAAGCTGTCCAGGATGCAAATAATGCATACAATCAAGCTGTCCAATCTGCACGATCTGCATACAGTACTGCAGTTAGTGGAGCACATGGAAATACAGCAATAATTGGCCCTGCCATGGCAACAAGAGACCAGGCAATTGCAACTGCTCTTACTACAAAAATTAATGCAATTGTGACTCTCGATACTACACGTGATAAAGCAGTAAACGACGCTTGGGCAACCCACCAGACTACGGTCTACACAGCTCTTGCAACACGGGATGGTAACGATGGAACTGCACAGAGTACATTCTATACTACGATAGGAAATGCCACACTTGCAACTAGAGCCCAGACAATAGGTCAGGCACATGTTGCTGAAGACAATTCCATCTTGCAGGCCAGAGAAACAAGAATTAGTGCAGTAGAGACTGCAGATGCTACAAAAATTCAGGCAGTAGGAACTGCAGAGACTGCATATGTCAGTGCAGAAAGCAGTGCCCATGTGACACTTGATAATGCTTACACCACGGATGCCAAGACTTGGAATACAGAACTGCAATCATATTGGAATTCAGTAGCACCACTCATACAAACAAAAGACAGTGTTAGTGCTACAGCCAATGCAAACCAAGTAACTGCAATAGGAAATGCTGATGCTACAAGAGACCAAGCAATTGATCAGGCTCAAGCCACAATGTATGGTGCCATTTCAGCAGCATATCAATAAAGCCGACAAAATCGGCTCTAATTTTTTTTAATTCTGAAAAATCCTATGAGAAGCATAATTTTTCATTTTGATACTTGTGCCTCAAATATAATATACAAAATTCATCACATGATTATTACCATGAATATCATTGACTTGAAAACAAGTTGTGTATTGTCAGCAGGATTGATAATATGCGCATTAGTGATTATAGCAAACAATCCTCCATTGATGGCCTATGCTGACAATTGTTATTCACGTGGTCCAAATTTTGATCTGCATGGATGTAATTTTATGAGTGCAGACCTTAGCAATCTAAACCTCTATGGCGTAAACCTTAGTGGTGCAAACCTCTTTGGTGCAAACCTTAGCGGTACAAACCTTAGTAACGCAAACCTAAGTGGTGTAAACCTCAATTATGCAAACCTTGCCAATACAGACTTTACTAATGCAGATCTAAGTGACATTACATACAATGGATGTGTTGGAACACCAATTGGAACACCTGCGAAAGGAAGTATGCCAATCTGTTAATAAAATCAAATTTTTATTTATGAGAATTATCATGACGCATCACTAGATCTCATTTTATGATATGAGATGTAGTTTTTCATTTCGAGACTTGTGCCTCAAATATAATATACAAAATTCACTAAATGAAACATCATGAGATGGCACGATGAAAAGAACTCTATGCCAAATGTCCCAGCAAGAGGGTATCTTACTGAAGGGTACTCATCTGCCACTCATTCCCCTAAACAAAAAATATGGAAAAAAAATTCGGGTAAAAAAACACATCAACATGAATGGTATGTCTATCTGAATCGATGGGTGTGTGATGTCTGTGGAAGGGTGTATGGATAGAATGGTAAACCGGAACATTTGGTTATTAGTATTAATGATTTGTGCAATAGGTCTAGTTCCAACCATATCAGGTGCTGCCTTTGCACAAACGTATACAGATGCTGATAATCCTAGCGGACCTATGGCGGTTTCCGCATGGAGTGCAATGGCAATAGTAGTTGGCATCATGTCTGGCGTTGGCATTTTTACAATATTTAAGAAAAAATAGACTTATTTTTTATTTTACCATCATTTCAGAACTTGTAATATCTAATGCGATATTGCCAGCCAATGGATAAAATGCGCTCCAAAAAAAACAATGGCTGCAGATTTTATTGTTTTACCAGTTGCCATTGCAATTGTATACTTTTGAATATCATATCGTTTGACTCCAGCTATTATTGATACCGCATCTCCAAATACCGGAATCCATGGGGAGAGGAAAATTATTGTAAACCAGCCGTATTTTGTCATCAAACCAACGCTTTTTTTCTCATTTTCTTTATCTGGAGTTTTTCTGAGTTTTTTTAACAGCCTTCCATTATACCCAATATAATATGCAATATACCCACCAATTATCGAACCAATAGTAGATACCAAAAATACCTCAAGTGGATTTACTCCTTGTAGTAATAATGCCGAGATTGTAAGTTCAGTTGGAATAGGAATAAAACTTGAAAACATTCCATTGAAAAATAACCCCCATAATCCAAATTTTACAAATACAGAATTATGCAATGCAGAACCTGTGAATTTATGCAATATTGTGGCATTTTGAATCAAGAGTTCAATTGTCATGGCATACAACTAGAAGGATCTCTACTTCCTAGTAGTGATAAAAATAATTTATTCATTTTCATGACTTGAAATTTTATCTATAATTTAGTAGTTCTAGCACACTTGTCTAAATGAACTCATTTCTTTATTGATATTGAATGTGACTTTCATCATTAAATGGTGTTTGTTTTAGTATACTGATTCACATTTCTTATTAGTTAATTATTGATAATTATATCCATGAACATTTATGATAAAAAATCTGTTCGCTGTTCTCAGTGTGATAGATTCATAGGAGAAATTGACTCTGATGCAGTTGTAGTTATGCCAAAATGTGGAAGATGTGCAAATCCAATGCCAGAAGGGGACGACAAGGTACAATATATCGTAAGCAAGTTCAATCCCAATCCTAAGAGTCGAGCAGACTCGGCTACTTGATTTTTAATAATGTGATAGCATTTCATGACAGATAAATTAAAACCATGTACAAGGCGCGAGCGTAGAAATAAACTAGAGATATATTATACCATATTAAATTCAATTAGACAGGAAAGTAAGAGGGTGGACATTATCAGACCAACTAGAATTCAATTTCTTAGCGGTTTGTCTTATAATGTCCTGTTAAATTATCTTAAGAACCTAAAAGAAAACAATCTGATACATCGCTCCAAGAAAATAATTCTAACAAAAAAAGGAGAACAATTTGTCAAGGAATATGAAAGATTACAAAGGTTGATCAACCATCTAAGTGATGACTATTTGTAACCTTTGAAGATGCAATAAAGTATAAATTCATTTAAACAAAATTCATGCATGGTAAAACCAAAGATTCTTGCATTTGCAGGAAGTACTAGAATTGATTCATTTAACAAAAAGCTAGTCAAAATCGCGGCTAGTGGAGCAACGGATGCAGGTGTAGATGTTACTGTGATAGACCTTAGAGATTTTGCAATGCCACTTTATGACGGCGATCTAGAACAAAAAGATGGACTGCCTGAAAATACACGTAAACTCAAGGAATTGATGAAGTCACATCATGGTTTTCTTATTTCATCTCCAGAGTATAACAGCTCAATTTCTGGTGTTCTTAAAAATACAATTGATTGGACATCGCGTCAGTCCAAAGATGAGGAATCTCTTGCTTGTTTTAGGGGCAAAGTAGCAGGAATAATGAGTGCGTCTCCAGGCGGACTAGGAGGTCTTCGCGGACTGGTTCATGTGCGTGCAATTCTTGAGAACATTAGTGTCATTGTGATTCCAGAGCAGATTGCAATAGCAAAAGCTCATGAAGTTTTTGACATCAATGATTCCCTGAAAGATAAAAAACAAGAAGAACAAGTCAAAAAGATTGGTTCCAGTCTTGCCAAATTATTGATAAAATTAACTGCTTGAAAATTAAATTACAATTCTAGGTACATAGAATGAGAATTTATCTAATGACTACATCAAAAAAACCGTGGGAACATATACAAATTTCTAATATACTAAATTGGAACAATCAGTTTGTTTAGATGGTAAATTCAAAGACTGCGCCTCATGTTATTTTTGATAACGGAATTAATCTAGAAGAGTTTTCATCAAGATTTCAAAATATAGTTCAAGAGAAGCCTTTTTTGATTAAAATAGACGATATTTTCCTGGACAAGAAAAAAAAGAGGGCACTAATCCCGGTGACATCTGAGAAGAACAATCAAGAGTTTATGATTGAGATAATTTCAATGCAGCAGAGGTCTACTTTGACTATACTTTCAGATGATACCCTTAAAAAATCAGATTTTGCAAAAAGCGCAATGGGTTTAATTGCAAAAGCGATCTTGAAGACATTTACAAATATTAGAATTTTTAGTACAGATATAGAAAACTATATCCCAAAAAGAATAATCGATGCAAGCGATTCATAGAATAATGTATTTGTTTTACTTTGGATAATTATTTTTTTCTCATTACTGCAAACAAGGCTTTGGGATACGGATTCAATGTTCCCTGGTATACAGTCTCAGTTATTGTATCAATAACAAAGTATTTCCCAAAGATATTTTTTATATCTTGCTTTGAAAATCTATAAGGACCATAGGTTAGATTTTCCTCTTTTGTGCTAAAGCACTTTAAAAAGAACAATCCGTTTTTGACCAGGATATGATGTATTGTTTTTACATATTGGTCCCACTTGTCGTTTTGTAACACATGAAAGCATCCCCTGTCTAGGATGTAATCAAAACTGTCTTTTCCTAATTTTGAATTTAGTATGTCATCTACTAGAAAATTTATCGTTGAATCCAGTCTTTGCGCTTTGTGTATTGCGTTAGGTGATAAATCTGTGCCAGTTACTGCAAAACCCATCTTTGCAAGCAGTATTGCTTGAGTTGCAGGGCCAGTTCCAAGATCTAAAAATCTTCCTTTTGAAATCCTTCTTTTTTGTAGTTCTAGTTCTAAATCAGAGTCTAGTTTTTTGTTATACCATGGCATTGTGGAGACGTCTTGCTTGTACAAAGTATCCCAGTCCGGAAACCTGTTATCTTTTGACAATAGTGATACAATTTAGGTTGTCTGTATTCATCTGTTTTCTTTATACAAGATGAACTATTTTGATTTGGCTTTATCTTGTTCTTTTTTTCTTTTTTTGGCTTTGTTTGATGTTTTACTCATGAGTATTAATTATGACATATCAACTTAAGAAGGCTTGTAAAAAAAATATACGCTACAGAATCATTTTTCTGTTTTTTATGTCATGGTTTGAAGGCATGGCTTAGATGTGGAAATGGATTAGTAACTACCCCACTGATTTTGGAGAGATCTGCACAACCATCAGTTCCAAGTTGTTGAACTAGTATATCGTTTGCATCTATACTTCCCGTTGAATTTATTATTGCGTTTACTTGAGATACCTCATCGTCGCATTTGGTAGCATCGCTGTACAGGTTTTGCCAGACATAGAAAAATCCTGCAACCCCAAGTATTGCAAATATAGGTACTAGATATATCAGTCTAAAATTCTTCCTAGGTTTCTTTGGCGGGTTGTCTTTGGTATAATCATAATCCCAATTATCTGGGTTACCCAAGGTTTACTCCAAGAGTTGCAATGTTTGTATTCACACCATGCTTCTCCCAGTACTAACTGTTGGATTTACCATATAACAATATCGTATCTTGCGTGATTTGATTAAATTATGAAAGGCAACTAATTTCTTGAAATATTAAAATATTGTCTAGTATTTTTTTAAGATGAAATTAAAAAACTCACGGTAAAGGTTGTTCTGTAACAAGACCTTCTTCTTCCATCAAAGCTTCTCTGTAATATTTTATCTTGCCCAAGTCGTTTGCGTTGTACGCATCTGCAAGATCCTTGTTTACATGCAAGACTGCTTTATTGATATTCTCATATGAACTTCCTATGCGAGAAGGTAATGCATCAGCTTGTGCTTGTGTAAGAATCTGACTACCCGGTGGAACAAACTTGTTGTCTGGTATCACTACACCATCTGTTACAAGACTATAAACTCCGATTGCAACATTGTTTCCAACTTTGGCATTAAAGATTAGACTTTTCATTCCAACAAAAGTATTATTTCCAATCCATGCAGGTCCGTGAACCATGGAATCATGTGCAAGACTAACTTTGTTTCCAATGAAAATTGCGTATCCTGAATCAAATCTAGAATCATTTGCCAGCAATCTATCTCCGTTTTCAGAGAATCTTCTTCCATCAATGTTTTTTCCATCAAGCGTAGTCTCTAGTGCGTGCAATATTACACCATCTTGGATATTGGAATAATCAGAGATGTAAATAGGAGTGCCTTCATCTCCCCTGCAAACAGAAGTTGGTGCCATCAATACCATCTTTCCTATATGACAATCTCCAATCACCACAGCAAATGCGTTGATATACGAATCATTTTGAATAATGGGCGATTTTATTTCAGGGTTAAAGTCTGTCACTACATTTTGATGAATGTTTGGCCATTGTATTGTATTTTGCATACTGGGGGTCATGGATGTACCAAAACTTGTGCCTATGACAAATGCTGAAATTATTCCTGCTACAAAAATTATAACTAGAAAATATTTGTTCAGGATCTCATACCAGATTAGTGATATTTAATCATCTTGGAATTTTGTTTCGTGATATGAATTTGTTATACTATCATTGGACGTTGATGATTCCTTGTTTTATTAGGAACTGTAATGCTTGGATCAAGTCTGCGTCAGACAATTTTCCTTGTGCATACATTCCAAATACTCCTTTTACCCAGTTTGGTATAGGGGCAGACATTGCAAGCGGCGTAGGAGCAGGTGTTGGAATTGGTGCAGGAGTTGGCTGCTGAGATATTGGTTGTGTCGGAGTTGAGATCTGGATTGTATTTACCATGTTATCAAATGTTGCAACTTGATTGTCATATTCTGAAGCCGGGTTTGCTCTAAGTGTTAGTACAATATTTGTAGAATCTGTCTGTGCGGTCTCTATCTTTGCTTTCATCTCAACTGGGTTTCCGTCTTGATCAGTTGCAGTACAGTCTATTGTTATTACATTAAGATTCAAACTGTTTACAGTGTTTGTAGTTGTTGAATTGGTGCATGTTGCTCCCTGCATGTTTCTTGGCATAAATGATGTTGGCATCTTTGCAGTAGACGGCATTAATGAAATTCCAATTGTAACTGGTGGTCGGGGTGCACCTTGAGTTGTTTGGAATCCGCCTGGTGCAATCATAACTCTGGCATTACCTGATTGTTGTTTCATCTCAAAGCCGCTCCATCCATCTGGAAGTGTAATCTGTACTCCAAAGTTTGAATTTGCATAAGTTCCATTTACTGGAGTGCGAACACCTTGGAATTGGCGTTGACCTTGGAATCCTTGGCCTGGTGGTCCCCCTTGGTAACCTTGTCCACCTTGTCCTCCGGGACCTCCTTGTCCTGGGTATCCTTGACCTGGTGGTCCTTGACCTTGACCGCCTTGATATCCTTGGTATTGTGCACTAGCTAGAGTTGTAAACATGGAACTTGCAAGTAAAACAGATGTTATAGATAAAACAGTAACAAGCAATATCTTGGAATTCATAGTGCTTGGTCATAATTTCGTTCTAATAAACAGATCTCATCTTTTGTACTGAACTTTATCAATTGTGGTATCGTATAGAGATCCTTGAGAAAAGAGCTCGACGTTGTCTCTTATTACAAGGAACTGCTTTCTACAATTGATAATACCCAGAGGCTGCATGGAATTGCAAATCCATCAGACAAAGAGCGCGGTGGAGGTTGTGGAAGACATGGTGTGTATATCTATATTTTAAAGAGATTTGACGAGAACAAGACATTCTGGCTTCCATACTGGGAGTATGAGATGCTCTCTGCAATAGAAAATGTCTTTCCAAGTGGAACTATGGAAAAGCCATCTTGCCAAATTTTCATTGTTGGCTGTACTGGATACAATCCCGGATTAGATGATATTGTATACTATACGACTCCGCTCTGGATTGAGAAAAACATCTCTAGTTTTGACATATTTGAAGGCAAGATTCTCATATCAAAAAATAACGACATGGTAAATGCAAGACGATGGGAGAAATTTTTAGAAACTGGAAAAGACTTGCGAGATCATCTCTTGTCAGAGAAGGATACTGCATACGAATACTTTCCATATGATCTTGGAAACCCCAAGTACTTTATGTCTGGTGAGATAATATGCAAAGTGTGCGAGTCTGTACTTGCAAATGGAAAAGAGGCAAAAGGGCACAGCAAGATGACTGGTCACAAGATTCATTGATGATATAATAAAAAACGCAAGATGATAAAATTTCTAATGCTATGTATCTAGTGAACGCAATTTATCCAAGACATGCTTGATATCATTCTCATCTGATATTGTCAGCTTGCCTTTCTTTTTTATAATCCATTTTTCTGCCCACTCTTGTAACTGGGCCAATTCTTTTTGAGTTTCTATTATGTTATTTCCAAGGCGCATATACTGGAATTGCTTTCTCATAGATTTTTCAAGGTCTGTCATGACTAGGACACTCTGCATATAGTATATGATCTGCATTTTGGATTAGAATTGCACTGTTCATAGGTTCTACCTAGGGATAATATGCAATTTTACTAATTAAGGCTTGATGGAAATATCATCATTTCAAATGTGTTAGGATAACGCTTGAATCTCAGATATTACAGATTGGTCACATAGTATTCTTGCGTATCTTTCACATATTCTCCACAATGCCCGCTGATTAGAAATTAGCATGAGAACTTTACAACATGATTTTTGTGCCTAATAAATGGAAATAAATGGTAAGAAATTTACATTTTGATTTTTTTCAATTATTTAAATCCTGTCATGATTGATCGGATGAATAATTGGTTTAGTAAAAACGAAAAACAGGATTGAAAACAAAGTGTATAAAATTACATCAAACAACATTAAATTTTTTATTTTTTATCAATCAGTTTTTTGCTTTTTTAATCTTTTGTTCAGCTGAAAAGGGATAGAACATTGTACTTAAGATTTCATTCTGCTTATTTTAAGACAAAATTACAAAATTAGATTCTAAAGTATGGATATTTTAATACCCGATTTAAACTAAAATGAGTAAAAATATTTTAATTATATTCAATGCTATCATTTAGTCAAACGCTAACCCAGAAAGATCAATCTCAAACCCAGCTACTGACGTTCGAAGCTTGAAGTTCTCCAAAACTTTACCATCAATCTCTCCCAAAGAACCAAACTTTTTGGCATAAATCATTATTCCTGCACTTCTTCCATCAACGTACATCTTTTCCTTTTGTGGTACAGTGTTACATGTAAGATCAAGTCCTGTCTTAAGCAATGACTGCAAGACAGATTTGACTTCAGTATAGTTGACATCCTTGTGTGCTGAAAGACAAGCTAGATGAATACTTTCAACAATAGGAGAATCTTTTTCAAATACAGTACCTATTTCAAATATTTTCTGAGGATAGGATTCATGAATATTTCTTGACAACACTTCAAGCATTCCAGGAAGCAGTATGTCACGCAAGATAATATGCTCCTGACTTTTAGAATCTGCAACAGAAATTATTTTTGAACCATCCCTGCCAGTTTTATCATATAGAATCTCTTTTCCTGTTAATTCAAAGTTCATCACTTCCAAATATCCAAGTCCAATCATGGTTTGGCGCAAAGATTCGAGTGTTTTTGTTATATTATTTCTCTCACCTGCAGAGACTGAACCAGGCATGGTAGGTACAAGATTTTGAATTCCATAACCCAAAGCCACTTCTTCTACTAAATCCATCACACCAAAGATATCTGTTCTATACCGAGGAATAGTGCATACAATTTTCTTTCCTCTCAATTTTGCATCCAATCTGCTCTTCTTCAAAGATTTTACAATAACTTGATTTGATATCTCAATTCCAAGTGTCTTGTTCACAAGCTCTGGCTCTAAAACTAGTTCTCGAGATTTTAGTACTGGTGTAGAATTTCCAGATCCTGTTACTTTAACAGAATACAACTCAAATCCTGCAATCTGTAATGTATTTGCTATAACTGCAAGCACACCTTCAGCAGCGATTTTATCAGTTGCAGTAACTTCTACAAGCAAGTTACTAGTTTTAGTATTCATCTCTGTTAGTTTTGCGTTAGCAATAGGTGGAAGCGATATTGTTTGTCCAGAAGAATCTACAATAATTGGAACTTTGGAATTTCCATCTAGTATGTGTCTGTATTTTTTTCCAGTCTCTGTCTTGTCTAAAATCTCTTTTACTGTCATGGACAAATCCGACTCTAGAGGAATAAATCTATGTTCTCGTGTTACCGTTTTATACAATAAAGGAAATTTTATTTTTTGCAGATCATGAATTCCAATAGAGGCTTTCTTTCTCCTTCTACCTAGTCCATTGTGAAGATCTTCTTGCATTGTTATTATCTGGCGTATAGTTTCATCATCTAGCTTGCCGTTTCTTGCCTCTATTGCAGTAACATATGGTCGAACTTTGGATATAGTTGAATCAGCTTTTATAGAATATTTTCCTTTTTTGATTTTCAGTACAGGCATTCCAGTTTTAATTCCTAACAGTCCTTGAAGACCTGTCATTATACCATAATCTGTAGAATAATCAGGTCTGTTTGGACTATATTCCACGTTGATGTGATCAGCCGTTTCATCTTCAATATCCAGTCCAATGAAAGGTAGTGTCTCAATTAATTTTCCTTTAGGAATACTTTTTCCAAGAATTTTTTTTACTCTATTATAATATAACGTAACTACTGGCATTTTGGTACACTCCTTAACCATCCAAACTTGTTCTCGTATAGTTCTCTGACATCTGTTAGACCATAACGCAGCATTGCAATTCTTTCAATTCCTCCACCCCAAGCTAGTACAGGATTTTTAATTCCCAAAGGTTTTGTAACTTCTGGTCGGAATATTCCCATTCCAAATAGTTCTACCCATTTTCCAAGTTTTTCATTATATATCATTGACTGCAATGAAGGTTCAGTATACGGGAAAAATGTAGGCCAGAATTTTATTTTCTTGATTCCCATTTTATGATAAAATTCAGTCTGCAGTCCCATCAAATCTCGTAGTGTGACATTTTTGCCAACTACAACTCCTTCTACTTGATGAAACTCTGCCAAGTGCTTGTAAGATAGTTTCTCATTTCTAAATACACGACCAATTGAGAACAATCTCAGCTTCGTCGTGTTTCTTGTCAGCAAGTTCACGTATTGTTACACATGTAGTATGAGTTCGAAGAACAAGTCTTTTTGCCTCTTCACTTTGCCATAAATAATTCCAGCCCTTTTTGTGCTCGTCTGATACTTTTTTTATCTGATCTGCTTTTGCTACATTGCTGGCTTTTACATCTTTAAGATAAAATGTATCTTGCATCTCTCTTGCAGGATGGTCTTGTGGTGTAAAGAGCGCATCAAAGTTCCAAAAGCTACTCTGTACATTGTTTCCTATAATTTCAGAAAATCCTAAACTTACAAAGATCTCTCTTACCTCATCTATTACATCTCGCAGAGGATGGCTCTTTGCTGCAAATACCACAGGAGTTGTAGCTTCGACATCTATTGCTCTCACAGCTTTTGCTTCAGGTTCAGCATGAGTCGTCTCAGTTATAGTTTCAAACATTATATTTCCTGGAACTGTCTTTGCAGTTTCAATTCCTTGTTCAGTTAGACTAACTGTAGCAGATTTTTTTGAACTAACAACAATAAACTCGGGTCTTTTCTTAAGAGACTCTACTGCATCCTTGTCCAGGTCATCTACAGATACACCAGATGGATTTTTGGATACAGTCTTGATTATTTTTTCTTCTGAAGTAGTGTCATGATATCCTTTAAGCATAATTCTGGTTTGATACATCTCTACCCAACTATTTTTTTTCGCATTAGCTATTGCAGGACCAAACTCATTTTGTAATAAACTCTTGAGATCATTCATCTCACAAGAAAATCCATCGAGTTTTCGTAAATGATTAATCAACTGTCTTTCAGGAAATCCTTTTTCGTTAGCTTCTACTCCTCTTTTACCAAGTGTTACAAAATTTTTCTCTGTATCTACTACACTTACTAGATTTTTGAACTTTAACCATTCAATTCCACGTCGCACCTGATCAATGGATAATTTTGAAATTTCATGTAGTTCTTCAGGGGACAAGTTTTGTTTTGCAAGTAATGTCTTGAGAAGTTTTTGCTCAATTGGATGCAGAACTTGAGACATTATCACAAAAAGCTATAAAGACTTTTTAAACCTTAATCTAATTGAACCCTGAATGTCATCTGAAGAGTTTACCGTAACTCCTTGGAGCGTAGAAGGAGAGATTGACTATGATAAACTCATGGTAAAGTTTGGCACAGAAAAAATTTCACCAGAACTAGAGGCACGAATTGAAAAGATAACAGGTGAGGTTCACCCGATGCTAAAACTGGGTTACTTCTTTAGCCACAGGGATTTGGATAAAATAATCACAGAATATGAAAAGGGGAACAAGTTTTATCTATACACAGGAAGAGGTCCATCTGGAAAAATACACATGGGACACTTGTTACCCTGGATATTTACTAAATATCTACAAGAAAAGTTTGATGTCAATTTAATTTTTCAGCTAACAGATGATGAAAAGTTTCTCTACAGCGATCAAAAATCAATGGAGGATGTAAAAAAGTTCACGCAAGAAAATATTCTAGATATCATTGCAATTGGATTTGATCCAAAAAAGACAAAGATACTAATTGATACCAAAGACATCAAACGAATTTATCCAATCGCATTAGAGATTGCAAAGCGAATTACCTATTCTACAGTAAAGGCAGTCTTTGGATTTGAAAATTCTACAAATATTGGCATGATTGGCTTTCCACCAATTCAAGCTGCACCATGCTTTCTGCCATCAATAATAGAAGGAAAACCAACTCCAGTTTTAATTCCTGCAGCAATAGACCAGGACCCATACTGGAGAGTTACAAGAGACATAGCAGAAAAGATGGGATATCCAAAGCCTGCACAGATTCATTCCAAGTTCTTGCCAGGCCTAGGAATGCAGGGAAAAATGTCATCATCAATTCCAGAGACTGCAATATTTACTACAGATGATGATAAAATAGTAGATAAAAAAATCAACAGTACGTTTACTGGCGGTCAGCCAACTGTTGAGCTACAAAAAAGCCTTGGTGCAAACTTTGCCATCTGTCCAGTCTTCTGGTACCTAAGATACTTTTTTGATACAGAAAAAGAATCTGATGAGAGGGCAAGAAAGTGTAAAAGCGGTGGACTACTCTGCGGAGAATGCAAGTGCAACCTAAAGGATGCTACAAAACCATTTCTTACAAAATTCAAAGAAAGAAGAGAACAAGCTAAAGACCAAGTGGACAAGTTCATGTTTGAATAAAATGAAGAAGAAAATAACATGTGCAGACAATTACGAGGCACAAAAACTTGCAAGTCTAATATACATCAAAGATGACAATGAGATATTTATTTCTGGAATTTTAGAAATCATAGAAAATGAGATTGTTATTGCCCTAAAGGACAAGTCTGCGCACAGTATACTACTTCAAGATAGAAGTCAAGCTGACGAGTTTGCAGACTTTATCCAGTCAGTAATAGATAATGTAAACAAGATTACCAAGACCGAAGTCTTTGAAGATATCATAGAAATTACCAAAGAATGAAAAATTCAGGGAAACATTTCATAAGCCTCATTGAACTCAAATGCTTATCCAAAATTCAAGACAAAAGCATTTCAGACAATTAGATCAGATTGGAATCTTAATTAACTTGGTTCCAATACCTGATTTCCATGGATGCTTCTCATGTCACTTCATTAACTTTAATGGAAGTAGCGGCAGCTACCATTATTATTGGTATAATACTTGGCTATTTTGCCTACCAATCTAATAAAAACAGAAAGAAGAAAAAATCTCGCCGTTCATAAATTCCTACCAACCAAAATTAACAGTAAAAATACAGTCTCTTTTTGTGAGTAAAAACTGAAAGTTAACTAGATTTTCATAAACAATTACGGTTCAGCTAAAAGGCGGTTATAATTTTGAAACGTCTCTTTCTATTTTGTTGCCTTCTTTATCTACAAAGAAGTAGGTATCATGACCATCATTTTCAAAATGTAATGTAAAACTCTCATCTAAATCGTCTAAGGTATCGCCTCTAACTTCAAATCCACATTCGATACAAATTCCCCTCATATCTCTAGTCATATTACTTTTTTATTTTATCATTTCTTATTATTAAACAAGATCTATGTTTTCTGCAAGTATAGTAAACAATTACTATATAGCTAAAAAGCGCTATTTCTATACTAGAGCCTTGTCCATTTCCTGTGATACTAGTTCCTGCACTTTGAGAAAGTACAGTCTTGTAGTATAGGGCATGGCATCCATGTTGTCTTCAATTGCAATCATTAGATATCTCACAGCTCTCTTGGAGATATCCAAATTAAATTTCATATACAGTATCGGGTCTTGCTTGACACCAATTTTGTCTTGTAGCCACGGCGGTGCCATCTCTTTAGCTTCTGCAATTACTTTTTTGTACCAAAATGCAATGTTTCCAGGATCCAAGCCTTCCTTTAGTCCTGTAATATCTGAGGACATTTTGCCAAGCATTCGCTCAGAGAGTTCTTTCAATGATATACCACAAATTTTAGAGTTTTAGCCAGCCGACTCAAAGATTGAAAAGTTGTTTGTCAATTTAGTACATTTCCTTCCGAGTCAATCTCTGACTTTTTAATTCTAGTCGTTGATATTCTTGTACCGTCTTTTGCAAGAACTAAGGGAATCACTACTATCTCTACAGGCGGAGAACCCTTGGCAGCTCGGAGTCTATTGAGTTCAACACCCTTGGATTCAGTCTCATCGCTTACAACTAGAGCCTCTACTTCTTTTTCAAGTACTGCAGGACCAAAATCATTCTCAAGTTTTGCTATCATATATTTAGAATTTGGAAAGTTTTTTCGTATTGTAGTCTCTAATTTCTTGTATCTAGTAGAATAATCATTTCCAGGATTTTTCCCTTTCTTTTTCGCTAACTCGTCACTTGTAAGACCAATTATTACTTTGTCGGATATAGAAAACGCACCCCACAAAAGTTCCACGTGTCCCTTGTGTATGATATCAAATGTGCCGCCCATTGCAACAAGTTTGAATCTAGTCATGGACACACTTTGTATCTACAATCATTTAACAAGTACTAGATTAATTGTTGGAACAGATTTAGACAGAGGAACATTGCCACTATCCCACACAAATGTCTCTACAAAATACGAACCTGCCGTACTTGGAGTCCATCCTACAGTTACATTTTGATTTCCAGAGCCAACTAGCACTCCATCATATTTTCCAATAAATGCAGTCTCTCCACCAAAGTGCTTGACCTGCACATAATATGTAAATGCCTGTGTAGAATCAAGTACATAATTCAGAGTACTAGAGATGTTGACAGGAGAATTTACCGAGACATATGGAAGTGGTGCGCCGCTGGTATTTGTTACAGTTGTATTGGATACGGTTACAGGCAATGAAACATGAACTATACTTAATGGAGTTAGCGTTGATTGGAAATTATCAGATTCTGCAACTAGCATGTAGGATACAGCCCTTGAGCTATAATCGGATATAATACTAAATTGTGAACTCTGTGTTGTGGATACATCAACAGGAGATGACACCCCAATGCCAACTATTCTCTTAAACGCATCATATGAAATAAGATATATTTTTGTGTTGGTGGATTTTTGTGCTCCATTGTCTGTTATGTTTCCTGATATTGCCAAGTTGTCAGAGACTTGAAGAGAGCCAGGAATAATAACAAGTGATTGTGGTCTGTCAGAGGATGATTGAAAACCTGCAAGTTTTACTTGGACTTGAGTAATGGCAGGATCTGCTTTGGTTGAAGATATGGCAAATGGAACAGTTCCTCCAGGTTGGACTACTTGCAATAGTGTAGGACCTGTCTTGTATTCAACTTGGTTCGAGTTATCATCCATAAACGTAACACCCAAGGTTACAGCATTTACAGGAGAGCCAAGATTGTTTTGAACTTCACCATAAACTGTAGTAGTTCCATCAGATTCCTTGTGTGAGTATATGGTATCTGTAAGCACTACAACTCCAAGAGTTGTTGATTGAGGAAGATGCTCTTGGGCCCAAACAAGGTTTGGTGCAAGTAACATGGTAATCAATAAACCGCAAAGAATAACCGTCTTCATCCCCATTTTTAATGACATTAAGGCATTAATCATATACTGCATTCATAATCTATACAACCTAGTATAGAAGGTTCTACTAACTTTCGTTAGCAACCAAAAATTATAAAAAGAAGATAAAAGATTTTGGTTAATTTACTTGTGTTTCTTTGCGGTAATTACACACCAGTAAATGAATCCAGGTATCAATCCTACCATCAATGGTATGTATACGCCGGCTTGACTCCAATCTTGCATATCTAAATTACCTAATCAACAAAAAACCTGAATAGTATTTAAATCCATCTTTCAGGCGCCTAATTTTTGGCAGATCGCGTGCAAATATCATTGCAATAATAGTTCTTTAAATAAAACTTGAGCCTGATTTTGAATTGCATTTGGAGATTATAATTGAACCGTGGAAGCAACTTGTCATCCATGAAGTATTGGAACAAAAATTCGAAGACTGGATTACACAAATCATAGCAGGTGCAAGGTCTGGCGGTGGTGGAATACCTACCATATTATGGGCAGGAGGAATTGCATTTCACTTTGCTACATTTCCAGATACTGAAGCAATAGTTCAAGAGAAGCTAAAGGGACGAATTCATTATTCATCTGTAACATTTGCAGTTAAAGAAAAGTTTGACAGGCAAATAATTCGTGAAGGTGGAACTGTAAATTTCTCAGACGTCTCTCATAACGAGATATTTAGTAGCTTGACTGACAAGTTAAAGTCACAATCAAAGTTTCGTTCCTAGTTCTTTTTTTCGAGATTTCCGGAGAACCAAGATTCCACCTACTACTATTAGCCCAATACCTATAACCAGATAATATGGCGGACTAGATTCTATTGGGAACAAGAATATTCCAGCTGTAATCATTCCAAGGTAGACAAGCATTGTCTGGTCTATGTCAAAAGGCATCAAGAATTCCCTCTTTTTTCCGTGCTATAAAGAATGGGGTTTGTTAGCGATCTGTGATAGAATCTATAACGAGGATGTTTAGATATACAAAATATTGTTACGCTTTTGAGATTCTTGCCACAATTTTAATTCCTTTTTGTCATCAAAATATCTCTGAACACACTCATTGCCACATTTTGGACATATGGTGGACTGGTCCTCAGTGGTTTTTGGAATCCAGAGACATTTTAGACAAACTCCCCATTTTTCTGCCGTGGCCATATTGCAACAAACTTAATTAAAAAAGTTCTTGTCAAAAATTGCAATTCAAAGGTAATTTACAATATACATTTTGATGAATCTTTAACATCAATGTTGACGTTATGATATCATGGAAAGATCAGCAACCACAGTGCTGGTAATTTCAATAATAGGTGGAATCATAATTTTAATAGTTTTTCTGCACTTGTTCATAGTATCACACTTTCCACAAGAGCATCTTCAGCTACATTGTCTCCAGCGTGTAATGGAATCAGTTCCGCATATGAAATGGAATTGTTACTATTATACTCACTAGTCCCAGTCGTAATGTTTTAGAACTCTGGTGAGAGCACATATCATGGATAACGACGAGTTATGCAAGCAAGTTCTAGACCTAGACCCAAAGATTAGATTTGCAGCACTGATAAGTCCAATGGGCAGACTCGTTGCAGGAGGAATGAAACCAGGATTACTATCTCTTGAAGAGTCAAGAGATAACGAAATGATATACATGCAACTAGCTTTGAAGGTAAATCTTCGAAAGGCCTTTGACAAGGCATTTGGTCCAGTAAAATTTTCAATGGCATACAGAGAGAATTTAATCCTGATGAGCTTTCCATTAGATGGCAACATATTTTTTATCTCGGCTGAAAAAAATATCGATTTTTACAAACTTGCGTTTAAGATTTTAGAAGTAATTAACAGTAAAGCGGTATCATAATCTCAGGTTTTCTTTGCTGCCAAGTTCTGTAAGGTTAGAACATCTGTTAGTTCAAGCCCTGCTTGTTTTTGATAACAATTCAAGTTATGCATAAGTATAACATATGTAGGCGTGAATCTTACAAGGCGTATTTGAAAATTTTAAAATCTATAGAGATCATACTTTAATATTTAATTCAAGAAACTAGGCCAATGACAAAAACAATACATGCCGCGACAATAGCTTGCGTTCTTGTACTATCTCTTGTGACTTCAAATGGATTTTTGGGAACAAATTACATTGCAAATGCAACATCGCATTTTGATGAAAAACCACGTCCATTTTATAACGACCACGATGATCATTTCAAGAAAAATAACATATGCCCAAGCCAAAGCTTTTTGGTTGGACCAGGTAAAGGTGCAACGAAAATTTTGGACATAACATATACTACACAAAATGATGAAGACTCTGGTGTTACTACCTCTGCAACTGCTGGAGGATATTGGGCAATTGATCATTTTGATCAACATCTAATCGTATGGAAACTTACAGATGGTTCGTTTTATGCCTTGAAGACATATGATGGAGTATTTGTGGTACCAACGGGCGGTACAAACCCCGGAGATGGAACAAAGACTCAAACAGAATCATCATTTGGTACAATACATGGGGGATATGTTGCAACATTTACAGGAACATTTACACCTGGCACAAATCCAACCAGTGGAAACATTGGAACATTCAACTATGATGGAACAATGAGCGACATTTTACAAAAGATATATTCTAGTCAAAAAGGTGCTTCAAACGCATACGATTGGACTAGCGCATACTTTAGTGGAGTCGGCAATAGTTTTAATGAATCTCATTGGGGTTGGTCATACAAACTAGATTCAGAATTCCAATCAAATACATCTGCCAATCAATGGTGTAACTATAACTCTGTCGACGGCGGAAATTCTGGTGACATACTGACATAAACTTTCCAACTCCTTTCTTTTTTTATTAAATCTTCACAGATATGAATCACGTAAGACTTTATTCCTCAATTTTCTTCCAGTTAATTTTCAGATATTTTTATTTGGGATCTCTCTTTTGTTTAGACTACCTACATGTATTTCAGGATAAACAGGCATGCCTTTCTCATATGGCAATTTTTCATCATCAGCATAATCAAAACTTCCGGCACCTGGAAAATCTGCCAGAATTTCCATTATCAGGGTCTTTTCTCGACTAGGTTTTTGTGTCATTTCATATGTCATTGCAAAGACTTCAACAGTCCTCTTATTTTGTATGTCATACCATAGTCCCTTGATTGATTTTTCGTAATACTCGACTATAGCCATATTGAAATCACCAGACGATCATTTTTCAGCCCTTAACAAGGAATACATCAACACGCCTCCAGAGATTCCAAGTGCAATGACAAATGCTATCAATATTTCATGCATGTCAAGTTCCTCCCTTTACTGAAACTTCTTGTGCATATACGTCTGGATATTGCTTTACTAGTTCTACGTTAAGATTTAACACATTAATGTAATCTGGTGCAAAGACTAGAGCGTTTGTTTCCTTATTTTTTGCAATATCAAGCTCAACTAGCGTCTTCAAAGCATTTACAGGAATTCCTGTTGCATTACTTATGACAGGTATTTGAGATAGTGCCATGTCTGGAGTAATATCTGGATCTACACCTGATCCTGAATCAGTGGAGTTTCTGGGTTGAAAGAATTTTGTAGAGTTGAAGTTTTGTGCAATAAGTTCAGAGCCAACTACCTTACCGTTTAGAACAACCTGACTTCCATTAGATTGGTAAGGAAGTGTAGTCTGACCTATTGCTGTAATTACCAAAGGGTAGGCAACCCCTGTAGTAATAATCATCAGCAGGACAATTCTGATGGCGGGTGAAAATACTTTACTCTTTATTGTTCTCATTTTCTATATCATCTCATAAACACTGACAGTAGTAGGTCAATTGCTTTAATTCCTGCAAATGGAAAGACAACTCCTCCAAGTCCATATAGCATCATGTTCTTGACAAATGTCTTTTCTGGAAGTTCTGGTTTGTATTTTACACCCTTGAGCGATAACGGAATTAACATTGGAATTACTATAGCATTAAATATCAATGTAGACAATACTGCACTTTCAGGACTGTGAAGATGCATAACATTGAGCACTTCCATTTTTGGATTCTCTTTCATGAACATTGCAGGAAGTATTGCAAAGTATTTTGCAACATCGTTTGCAATGGAAAATGTGGTTATTGCGCCACGTGTCATAAGTAACTGCTTTCCAAGCTTTACGACTTTGATAATCTTTGAAGGATCAGAATCTAGGTCTACCATGTTTGCAGCTTCCCTTGCAGCTGCAGTTCCTCGATTCATCGCAAGTCCGACATCAGCCTTTGCAAGTGCGGGAGCATCGTTTGTTCCATCTCCAATCATGCCTACAACGTGTCCCTTTAGCTGCTCCTCGACTACTCTGTTTAGCTTGTCAGTAGGTTTTGCCTCAGCAATGATTTGATCGATATTTGCCTCTCTTGCAATTACCTGTGCAGTTACCTGATTGTCACCTGTAATCATAACTGTTGTAATACCAGAGACGCGAACTTCATCTAACTTTGTTCTAATGTCTTTTTTGAGAGTGTCCTTAAGTGAGATAAGACCAATTATTTCGTCATTGATAGCCACTGCTAGTGGTGTTCCACCATCCTTTGATATTTCCTGAGCCTTCCATCGTAATTCCGGTTCGTTTACATTTGTAGCAATTTTTAAAATAGATTCAACTGATCCTTTTAGGATCTTTACAGGAGTAACAGATTCTTCAAGATCTTCTACCTTGGCAGAAACTCTAGTACGTGGTAATGATGATTTTAGATTTTGACTCTGTGTAGCAGATAATTTTTTCTTTGGTGAAAACTCTATGCCACTAACTTTTGTTTCTGAACTAAACTCTACAGGTTTTGCAGTCATTATTTCCATCATAAATGGTGGTTCAATTTTTTTCTCATTTGCAAGTTCGATAATTGATGTTCCTTCATGTGTGTGATCACTAAAGGATGCAGCGTAAGCAGCCTCGACAATATCTTGTTCTGTGAATTTTTCCATTGGAACAAATGCAATTGCACGTCTTGCACCTTCAGTGATAGTTCCAGTTTTATCCAAGATAAGTACATCACAATCTCCTGCTGCCTCTATTCCTTTTCCAGACTTTACTACAATGTTGTCTCTTGCTAGTCTGTTAATTCCAGCAACACCAATGGCAGGTAGTAATGCTCCAATAGTAGTTGGCATCAATGCCACCAGTAATGCAAAAAGTACTGATACATCCATGTGGTATCCAAGATAGTATCCAAGGAATAGCATAGTTCCAACTACAGTTATGAAAATTAATGATAAACCTGCAAGTAATATAGTGAGGGCAATTTCATTTTTGGTCTTTGGTCTTTTTGCACTTTCAATTAATCCTACCATCTCGTCAAGGAAACTCTTGCCAGCTTCCGAAGTAATTTCGATTATGATGCTATCATTTGCCACCTTGGTTCCTCCAAGCACAGGATTGTCCTTTTCTTTAAAGACGGGGTTTGACTCTCCAGTCATCATAGATTCATCTACAAATGCTTTTCCTTCATGTACAATGCCATCTCTTGGAATTATCTCTCCAGCATAGACTCTAACTCGATCTCCCACTACAAGACTGGTTGATTTTACCGAAACTTCTTTTCCATCAACTAGTTTTTTTGCTAAAACTTCCTTCTCCAAATTTTTAAGCGAATCAACCTTTGCCCTTGCTTGTGACTCCGACAAAGATTCAGAAAATGTTGCAAACCAGACTGTGGCAATCAGAATTATTGCAGATTCAATATAGAATATACGATCTTCATTTACAAATTCTAATGACATGTTTGGCAAACACCCTATTGAAAGTACCAAAAAGAATCCAGCTTCAACAGCAAACATTACTGGACTTTTTTTTGCAAGATAGAGCGGACTAAGCTTTGTTACAGAATCCTTGAGCATTCTTTTATCAAATATTGCTTGTTTTAATTTTGTCGCCATCATTTTATCACACTACATTGAAAATGGTCCCATTATCAAGAACGGAAAGAAAGTAAGCACTGTTAAAACGAAAACCATGACTGACAATACCCCAACAAAGAGAAAGCCTGAAGTTTTTATTGGTTCA
The DNA here is from genome assembly GCA_963713025.1 of uncultured Nitrososphaerota archaeon. GTDB lineage: Archaea > Thermoproteota > Nitrososphaeria > Nitrososphaerales > Nitrosopumilaceae > Nitrosotalea. Next base: position 131,562 of record CAVQKA010000001.1, read on the forward strand.
ACGACTTCTTTTCTATCTCTTAAGGTAAACGATCCTGCAATTGCCAACATTAATCCAAATGGTGCATAACGTCCAAGTAACATCACCCATGCAGTAGACCAATTCCAAAATGGTGTGTTTGCAGATGTGCCAAGATAATCAGAACCGTTATTTGCTGCAGCTGAACTATATTCATACAAAACTTGCGTAAAGGTTGCAGGAGTTGTTTGCTCTCCGAGAACATTTTGTGCACTCTCTGTAGTATATGCCAATACTGACGGAACCAATATCAGTGCAGGGTGTATCAGAAATACAAAGGCTGCAAGTCTGACATCTCTGGGGCTTATCTTCATGCTCAAAAACTCGGGGGTCTTTCCTACCATTAGTCCGACCAAAAAGAGAGTAAGCACAACAAAGATCAGCATCATCATCATTCCTGCACCATCAGCTCCAGGAATTGCTTGGACAAACATGCCGAGGAATAGTCCAATTACTGCGTTAGGAGACATTCCAGAGAGAGCCGCGTTTGCAGAACCAGTGTTTGTTGCTATAGATGATTCCAGGAAAAGTGTACTTCCAAAACTTCCAAAGCGTGTCTCAAGACCTGTTGGACCGCTAGGTTCTGAAAACCCAAGAGCAAGCATTACCCCAAATCCAATCAACATGGCAGCAAGTATAGAAATTCCCCTTCCCTTTCCCAGCAGATGACCATATGCAATTGGAAATGATAATGGTATTACAAGCATAAGAATACACTCAAAAACATTTGAGACACCAGTAGGATTTTCAAATGGATGTGCAGAATTTGCACCGAAAAATCCGCCTCCATTACTTCCAAGATCCTTTATCGATTCAAGTGATGCGACTGGTCCAATTGTAATTGTTTGATTTCCACCTTGGAGTGTGCCTACTGTAATTGTTGAGTCCAATGTCTGTGGAGCTCCAAGGAAAAGTAATAGTAGGCCAGAAAAAAATGCAATTGGTAGCAAAAATGTTAAAATTATTCTAGTGAAATCAACATAAAAATTTCCCAGATCCAAATTCTTTTCTAATAAAACCTCGGATGAATGCAAACGCTGCGGCTATTCCAGATGCAGGTGCCACAAACATCATAAAGATTAATCCCACCATCTGAGAAAAAATTGATAGTTGTTGATCACCAGCATAATGTTGAAGATTAGTATTTGTAACAAACGATGCAGCAGTATTAAATGCAAGATCAAATGATAATCCTGGCTTTGGTGAAAGCGGCAAATCATTTTGATATAAAAGTACAGCCATCAGAAAACCAGCTGCAATAACATTAGTCACTACAAGAGCTAGAAAATATTGTTTCCATGTCATCTGTTCATACTTGTCTACACCAATTATCCTGTAGAATCCGTTCTCTACTCTACCCAGTGTTTTTTCCAACGGTCTTTTTTCATAGACAATCATTCTTGCCAGGTATCGTCCAAAAATTACAGCCAATCCAAGAGAACCTACCAGTACTGCTAGAAGTATTACAATGTCCATAAAAGTCGCCTAGGTTCTTTCTTTACAATGTAGGTACTGATTCCATATTGGATGTGTTCTTGACAACACTTGCAGTTCTACATTTGTATCCATCTGAAATCAGATATCCATCAAGATACATGAATATAGAGATATCTGTAATCAAATAACATTAATAATAACTTATCATGTTATTAAATAACATGTCAAGGGCAATTAGAGAGCCACCTTATGTACCTGATGAGTTAGACTTGATGATATTAGAACACATGGCACAGGACGCGAATGTACAGTTCAAGAAATTGGCCGAATCACTAAAAGTTGATCAACGAACAATTGCAAAACGTGTAAGCAAAATGAAAGAGCAGGGTGTTTTAAAAAATATAATAGAAATAAGCTGGTCACGAATTGGTCTTGGGATTGCAGCCTATGTGGGTGCAGAAACAGGTCTTGGAGAAAAAGATCTTGTCAAATTACATGAATTTATTCGTAAAGAGCCACGTATTATAGAAGCATATTCTACAATAGGAAGTCAGGAATATTTTATCAAAATTTTGGAAAGCGATTTGCAAAGTTTAAGAGAAGAAGTACTGATGCCGTTAGAACCAGTTACTTCAAATCTTACTAGTTCCATTGTATCATCTCAAGTAAAGCAGCAAGATAATGTTTCGCTTCTTCGTTTTCTCAGACAACGATGGTTTTCACATAAAAAAATCAAGACTTGACAATTAATTCTGTGTGATCATGAAAATTTTATTAATTTATTTTATAGACATGCGTTTCTGTTAAGAATAAAAATTTTAATCCTGTAAAGATTTGAGTCCTCACGTGGTTCAAAAATAAAAACAAGTAAAATGATTTGTTATGCTGATACTAGTTGCCGTGGTTTTGATTTATTAAAAAAATCTATTATACATGCTTCATGAGTATAACCAAAATTATTGCAGTGATTTTGGCAAAACCAACAAATTCCTTTATGATATTTGTGGGATTCTTTTTCAGGTGTTTTTTTATTTGAGTAAGATACCATTCTTAATCTCCTCCTCCAGTATCGCATCCACACAATCCAAACTCATCAATTTTTCTTCCGCATATTCCACACTCTTCAAGAAATTCTACCTCCCATGGTTCTTTTAGATAGAGGCGGAGGTGTTCATTGATCTCTTTTGGAACAACGCTTTTGAGAGACATTTCTACTCCCAGTTATCCAGCAACTTGAGACAATAGTTGCATATAGGATAACCATTTTCTTCATCAAATTCAGTTTTACATTTTTTACAAATCTTTGACTTTTTTTGTATAATCATTTGCAAATTGTATCACCGCCAATCTTGATACCAAATTTGCCAGCAAATTCAAAAAACTCTATACTAAACACTGTGGAACAATTCTGAAGATAATCTTTAGCGACATTATGTGTCATGTGCTAATTCTCCACATACTATTACGTCACCGTTCCTATTAAACTGGCTCCAGCTAGACAAATTTTCTAGGTTTGTGTTACAAAACTCTAAATTTTTTATTTTGCTCCAAGCACTCTCTTAACTGTCTCCGTGATAATTGATTCAGAAAAAGGCTTGATGAGAAAATCTTTTGCACCCTGCCTAACTGCAGGATTCATCATATACTTTTGCTCTATTCCAGAAATCATTATTATCTTTGCATTTCGATCAAAGCGTAGTATGGAGTGAAGTGCTTCCATGCCATCAACTTTTGGCATATTTACATCCACGAAGCTAAGATCAGGCTTGAATTTTTTATATGCGTGTATTGCTTCTTCGCCATTTTCTGCCTCGTATATTTCTGAAACAAGTGCATGTTTTGATAAAACATCCTTCAATCCAACGCGAATAAATTGTGCATCATCTGCTACAAGCATTTTATGTGTCATAGCGAACTTGCCATAAATTTGTAAAACTCGGATTTGAAATCAGTTATTTCTAATGTCTCCAATGTATCTAATTCCAGAGCAATATCCTCTAAAACAGAATGATAGTCTTGCGTATATACTTCTTTCAATATTATTCTCAAATATTCTAGATTGTTGACACAATCCTCAATATCACAATTGTAAAGCGATTGAAGTTTTGCAAGAACCAAATTATAATTGGCATTTCCCCGTCTCATCAATGCCACTTCAATACATGTCACAACAGCTGTCCGATTTTTTCCTGCTGAGAAGAACATGAATAACTATCTAGTTTTTTATTATTAGCCATTTTCAACTAATTCCAATTCGTAAAGTTAGTAATTTATTAATTTTTTATAAATAATCAGTACACAAGATTTGGATTCTCATACTTGAAAATTAATGTAAAGTCAAATTTGGAGTGTATTTGCAGTACCAAATTTTACATATTTCAGTCCCAAATCTTCAAAGACTTTTCCATATGTAATGCAAGATAAAGTGACCATTTTTAGCCAATATTATGAAGATTACAACAAGTTCCTACACGTTAGACTAAAGTCTCACAAATTTGTCCCGTAAGATTCACTGACTAATTTGAACAGGCAGTCCAACACTTTTCTGGTGTAATCGTTTTCCTAGATAAAATGCACCTGTGATAACTCCCATCTCAATGGGTGCCATACACCACAAGCAGATTAACAGAATCTTTTTCTTTCTAGGCGATAAACCCATGACCTGTCTGTACCATTGTGATACATACTTCATTTCTTAAAGCATAGTTGCTCATACTTTGTCTTAAGGTTATCTTTCAATTTTCTAGGCGATCTGCAAAACGTGCTACAGAATTTTTTTTGATCTAGTTTCTAGAATATTTTCCCATCAGGGAAGATTCTGAAATTATGTGACCTGTCATTGCGTTTTGAAGATCCGCAACACTTGATTCTTCTGTAAGGTCTAATTGCGTATCTAATGCGTAAATTTCAATAAAGTATCTATGAGTGCCCGACGGAGGACATGGACCTCGATACCCCAATATTCCAAAACTAGTCTTCCCTTGAGGGAAATCAAACTGTTCACCTTTTGCAAACTCTGTCTTGGTATAAGGAATGTTCCAGGCAGTCCAATGAGTAAAGTTTCCTTTGGAAGTATCAGGGTCAGTCATAATCAATGACAGAGTTTTGGCATCCTTTGGTACGTTTGCTATACTTAGAGGCGGAGAGACGTTCTGTCCATCACAAGTAAACTCTGATGGAATATTTCCTTGGTCTTCAAATGCAGAACTTGAGACTGAAAACATCCGCAAATTATTGCCAGACATAGGTGATACAGTTTTTGGTATCTGATTAAATTCAAAATATACAGAGAGTGCTATTCCAACTAGTATTACAATAACTGGAATTATCAAGACTGATTTTTTCACATAGTCATTACTGCGGTACTGATTTTAAATAATTTCCAACAACAACTAAAACAAAAAGAGGAGAGGGATTTAGTATCCGCTCAGTTCAACATTAGGACAAGAAGACATCGGGTCTACTTCTCCAGTCTTGTAGTCTATGCATATTGCTGGATTGTTACCACCGTGGTTTCCAAAGTCAAACATATCATCTAACGAACCTGCAATGTTGACAAATGATTTGTTGTCATCAAAGTCTACGTGCCAGTTGTCTAGGATAAACTTCATAATTGAAGTCTGATCCGACTCGTGGTGTGAGATAAAGTTTGATTTTGCATATGGTGAAATCACAAGCAATGGCAATCTTGGACCATGACCGCATCTGTCATCGGCACCACCCAATCCCACATGATCTCCTCCGCATGTTGCGGCAAAGTCATTGACTGGATCGTTTGAGTGGTTTACAATTGGAGGCATCTGATGATCATACCAACCGTCAGAGTCATCATATGTGATGAATACTGCTGTATTTGTCCAGTATGGACTCTTTGCAATTGTATTGGTGACATTAGCTAGGAATACCTGTTCATCAAGTACACTAGAATCGTTTGGATGTCCAGTCTCACTCTTTGGAGCTTTTAGGAATGTGACTGATGGCAGATTATTGTTGTCTACTGCTACCCAAAAGTTTGAAAGATCATACTGGTGATTTGCCTGACCATTGTTTCCTATCTCTGCTTCAGTTGCTGGTGGCAAGTGATGTGGATTTGCTGTAGATGCATAGTACATGAATGGATCATAGTGTGCACCATAAGCTGTTGATGATGCATTATCTGTTGCTGTTCTCTTTGTTGTCGCACTACATTTTGCAGGTGCTCCTGTTACTGGATTATATGGTGTTGTTGGCTTGAATCCGGCTGAGAACCAACCCCATGTAATACCCTTGTCATTTAACGCATCTCCAAGATTTTTACCTGTAAGACTTGTTACTGCGGGTTTTCCACAGTCATCACCTACTGCATCAATATTTGCAATCAACGAACCGCCACCTACTGCATCTTCACTGACACCGCTTGTATCACCGGAGATAAGATTGATGTGTCCTAGAAGAGTCGATCCAAATTCTGTTCCATAAGTATTGTCACTCATGGCAAAGTGTTGAGCCATGTTCCACAACCCTGTCACAGAATTTCCGTCATAGTAACCCATGGTCTGGTTTCCATTGGTGCCAGTAGTAGCACAATTAATTTGATTGGCATCATCTGCACCTCCAAACGGTTTATCATTATCAATCTCGCCTGAACCTGTCTCTTGTACAAATTTGTCAGCAAGACCGCCATCATATGCAATTTGCTCTGCGGTATAACTATTATCTTCGTCACAGAGTATCTCTTGCGTTCTGTCTAGACGGTATGGATTGTACAAGTTTGGATTGTGTGAAAGTAAGGCAGGTGTGTATCCGTTTGCGTGAGGCGTGTTTGGAAATGGTGTGAATACTGGTTCACCAGGTGGATTTAGTGCATTAGGATATGTTCCAAAATAGTGATCATAAGAATTATTTTCTTGGAATATTACGACCACGTGTTTAATTGGAGTTGCAGTATCCTGTGCAATAGCCCAGCCTGAGCTGCTCAGAAAGAGCGATGCTATTAGAAGTCCGACTATTGTTGCTGTTATAATTTTCGTCATTGAGATGCAAAATAGATTTCAAGAATATACTCATTCTGCAAATAGTTCTCATGCTACTACTTGGAATATTTGATCACTTGATATTTTTTTAATTCATATGTATAATACTCGATCATTTTTTGTTTATGCAAATAACAATTGTCAAATATTTTCCACTCATAGTACTATGAATACTATATGTGGATAAATTTCAGATTCATTTATCAGTATTAGAAACATACAAAATGCATTCACAATGACTCTAGATATTTTGTCAATTTCAATTCTAGGACTAGTCGGGCTGGGAATTGGATTTGTAGGCGGACTGGTAGGTCTTGTTCTTGGAGTAGTACGTTTTCCCCTGATCCTTGGCACTGCTGGAACTTCAGCAGCAATTTCTGCCGGAACCAATATAGGAATTAGTACACTTGGCGCATTTGCATCTGCCATTGGACACTTTAGGCAAAATAATGTTCATCGTAGAATTTTTCTTACAATGGCAGCAACTGGAGCAATTGGTGCATTTCTAGGATCTTTTCTGACAAGATATGTTCCTGTCACAGTATTGCTTTTGAGCATAGGTGTGATAGTTTCATACGAATCATTTTCTTTGATTAAAAATTCAAGAAAACCAAAATCAGAGATTCAAGTTTTAAAACCAAATTTCACAAATTCTGTCTTGTCTTTAGAATCTGCAATTGGTTTTGGTATAGGATTTCTTGGTGGTCTTGTGGGGCTTGTGCTTGGCAGTATAAGAGTACCTGCAATGATCTCAGTTCTGAAAATGGAACCAAGGGTAGCTGTAGGAACAAACTTGGCGGCTTCAACAATAATTGGTCTTGCTGGACTAGTCGGCCATGTTCTAAATAACGAAGTCGATTTTCAAGTACTTGTAGTAATGGGATCTACTGCAATGATCGGAGGATACATCGGTTCAAAATTTACTAGTAGATTTAATGCTGCAACGCTTAAGAGAATAATTGGAATTGTTTTGGCTTTTGTTGCAGTCATACTATTTTTGAAAGTCATAATGACATCCTAATTCAAACCCTCACAAGTCAGAATGCTGTAAGACTTGGATTCTCATAGAATTTGAACTCACAGTAGGAGTGGACTGGAGGGGATTTGAACCCCTGACCCCTCGCGTGCAAGGCGAGTATTCTACCGCTGAACTACCAGCCCGTTGCATGTTTTGAAAACCGCTTAGATTTTAATTGTTGCCTTTGGCGGGTAAAGATTTTATTGATAACATCTTACAAAATAATCCATGGTACTACTAAAATCAGAAATTGTTCTAAAAGCAGGAGACAAGGCTCCAGACTTTAATCTATTAGGAATTGACGACAAGAATCATTCTCTTTCTGAATACAAGAACTATCAAGCAAAGCTGATAATTTTCATGTGCAATCACTGCCCATATGTCCAGGCCAAAGTAGATGCACTAAATGAGATCTATAACAAATTCAAGGGAAAGATTGCCATGATTGGAATTAACAGTAACGACGCTACAAAATATCCAGATGATAGTTTTGATGCAATGAAAATATTTGCAAAGGAGAAAGGTTTTGGATTTACATATCTAGTTGATGAAACTCAAGAGGTTGCAAAAAAATATGGCGCAGTCTGCACTCCGGATCCATTTCTTTTTGATAAAGATGGAAGACTAGTATTTCATGGAAGATTAGACAATGCACTAAAACCAGAAGACAAGCCAACTGAAAAGACAATGATTCAAAACATAGAGAAAGTTCTTTCTGCAAAGAAGATAGAGAAAGATTTCGACCCATCCATGGGTTGTTCAATCAAGTGGAAAAGCCAGTAGACTTAAATGAGAATCGGATAAAAAAAAATTTGGGCCGATAGCTCAGCTTGGCTGGAGCGTTCGACTGATAAAATTATTCAGATATCGAAAGGTCGTGGGTTCGAATCCCATTCGGCCCACTAATATTCAATGAAAATAGGAATGAGTTTTTAACAAATTGGAAGAACTCTTACACCTTTGTTGCCAAGATTTAAGCTACCAATATATCTCTCAGACTAGAAAACAGTATAACATGGATAAAGACGAGATGTGCAAAAAAATACTCGAGTTAGAACCACGAATCAGATTTGCAGGCCTGATTAATTCAAACGGCAGACTGATTGCAGGCGGAATGAAACCAGGATTCCAGTCTTTGGAAGATGCAAGAGATGACGAGATGATGTACATGGAACTAGTCTTGAGGGCAAAGATGCGAAGAGAATTTGACAAAGTATTAGGTCCTGTAAAATTTGCCATGTCGTATAGAGACAAGCTAATCATAATGAGTTTTCCAGTAAATGAGAACATACTTTTGATCTCAGTTGAAAAGGAAGTTGAATTTTCCAAGCTTCCTTTCCAGATTTTAGAAATAATCAATCATTGATTTTGAAAACTTTCATAGACAGTCTGGCACCACTGCAATAAAGTTTCTACATCAGATGACACAAAATCTGCACTAGTCTTTATTTTCTTTCCAATTTTAGTACAAAGTGCAAGATGAATATTTTTCCCATATTTTCCCTTACCAGACTCTATTGCCTGGGAGAAGAATTTGATCTCGGCCTCTTTTGAGGCAAATACCACAATGATCAGTATTCCATCGCGTTTGGGCCAGATTTTATTTAGGAATCTTTGCAGGTCAATATCAAACATGACATCTATTGCAGAAGACATGTCACCAAGTAATGCTACTTTCCATTTTCCAGTACGAAGTGCTCCAGAAGCGGCTTGTGCCAAAAGTGCGTTTTGATAGTCAGTGGCCAAAATGACAATATTCTTTTTTTGGTCCACCTCTTCTTCTGATAGACCAATTACAGAAATTGATGTAGATATTATCTCGTCATAGAAATTCTTCTCAGAGCGTCCCATTTTTCCACTATCATAAGAATTTTCAATTACCTCAATTGCTGGAATTATTACCTCACTTACAAGTTTTGTAGGCGTGGCTCCGGAATGAAGTGAGGTTCGAATCAGAGTATGTGCCTCATGAGTAGAGCCCGCCAAGACATATTCAAGATATTTGTTTTTGACTTGGAAAAAGTCTTGTGGAAAATTGAGTTTGTCTGCACCCTCTTCAATGAACCACAAGTTGACACTACCCATGTTTTTTTGTTTTATCAGACCCTCGCCTGCAAAAATTTTCAGATATTTTGACATTGTTACACGGTTAACTTTGAGTTTGTCAGCAATCTCAACTCCTGTCAATCCATTTTTAGATCCAGTTAGTGCATCAATTAGTTTTTCACGTATCGTCTCTGAACTATATTCTCGTACCACAAACTTTGTGTAATTTTCTGGTATATAGCATTAATAAAATCAGCAAAGGACCTTTGATGATAGGTCCTTGCTGACCGGTACTTTGGTATGGTCTGGTCGGTCCAAGTGTGTGGCGTCGTAAGTTGTATACCACTAGCGCACTGTTTGTAGTATAACAAAAAAGTAATTAAGAAAACCGCAGAAATCATACTAAGAATTCATACTAAAACCTTAATAGTTCGATCACAAGATTTTTGGTTTTTCATCCACATCATAAAGATAAATTATATTTTAAATAATTTTTTGCAGAGAAAAAATATTTTTCAATCATATCACAACCAAACATAATTTTCATTTTAGTTGACACCAAGCTGACCTTTGGTTGCAAACTTTAAAGCCAAAAGTATTAAATATCAGTACTTTAAAGTACGGTATAGATAAGTAATGCCAAAAGCAGGTTTCAAATCCATCACAATCTCCGAAGAAGTTTACAACAAGTTCCACGATACTTACAAGAAGAGTAAACACGAACTTGCAATGAAGGGTGTAAACAGTTTTGCAGGATATATCACTTACATGATGGAGGATCTTATGCAAAAGGACGAGACCTTTGCAAGATATGCTCCAAAATTAGAAAAAATTTCAGTTGATGATGACAGAGTTGTTGTAAAGGATAACATCAAAAATAGAATTGCTGAAGTTGCGGTTCAGAACAACGAGCTCTTTTGTTTATTGTGTGATGAGAAAAATTGTGTCCATGTCGGATTTGTATTTTCTCTTCCAGAAGTTTACGAAATTCTAAATGCTAGAGGAATAAAGCACCAAAGATAAAAGGTGCAGGAGGTGGGATTTGAACCCACGAACCCCTAAGAGACGGGATCACCCATTTGTATGATCTTAAGTCCCGCGCGTCCAAAGGCCATCAGACCTACTTTGGCCAGGCTCGGCGACTCCTGCGTTTTATTAGCGAGATGTCGGAGAAATTAAACGTTTTATGAAAATTTTTTCTAAAACCAAGTAAGATTAATAAGGATTCAGAAGAGCGAGCTTGTTATGCTTCGATAACTCAGCCTGGTAGAGCGTTACCTTGGTAAGGTAAAGGTCGCGGGATCGAATCCCGTTCGAAGCTTGATGTTTTATAATTTTATCATACCGGAATCGAGAAATAAAATGTTGTACCTTCTGCCTCTTTTGTGTCAAACCAAATTTTTCCGCCAAGATATTCAACGACTCCTTTGCAGATAACCAACCCAAATCCACTTCCGCCATACTTTCTCTTGTATGAAATATCTACCTGATAGAATTTTTTAAAGACAAAATCTTTCTTTTTCTCCATTATACCTATTCCATTATCTTTTACATGAAACACCATAGAATTGCCCTCTTCCTTTGCCCCTACCTCTATTCTTCCCTCGTTTGTAGGCACAAAATCAACTGCATTTTGTACTAGATTAAAAAAGACCTTAGTTAGCAGTGCCTTGTCACTTGATATTGTTTTTTTGGTGCTAGAAGAATCTACAAACTCTATCTTCTTGTCTTCCATCATGGGTTTGCACAATTCAATAATTTGGTTCATCAAATCATCTACATGGAATTCTTCTTTTTTAATTTCCATTGTTTTGGTGTTGAGTTTTTGGACATCTACAATGTCTACCATTAGTTGATCTAGTTTTGCTGCATTATCATAAATCTCAGTTATTGCCTCGACTTGTCTTTTGGTAAGCTTGCCATGAGGAATCTCCTTTAGAAGATCCTTAGAATATTTTAAAATTGGAGTTAGTGGAACTTGGGATTCCTTAGCAACTGTCATGTAAAATTCTGCCTTTGAAGAATCAGTTTTTTGCAATTCATCAATTTGGATCTTTTGTCTTTCATGCTCCTCCAAAACTCTGTGGGCGTTATAGATATCAGAGATATTTCTGATATAGGTATTACTTCCTATCATTTTGCCTTTATCATCATAGATATTATTTGCAGAAAGTAATCCAGGAAATGTAGACCCGTCTTTTCTTTTGAACCAAATCTCAACATTATCCACTTTATTGGATTTCTTCCAGGCTTCGAAGGTATTTTTCATATCATCCAGACTTTTTTCTGCGACATGATCAAAAATAGACTTGCCAATTATCTCTTCTCTTGAATTTCCAAAACTTTTCACATATGCAGGATTACATTCTAAAATAATTCCCGAGATATTTACTGTCCTTTGTAGCACAGGTGAGCCTTCATAGATGTTCTTGTATTTTGAATCATTATTTGATGATGATTTTTGGGATATGACACCGTATGGTTGCGGTTGAAAAGATTTTCCTTGTCTCATACTAGACCATACAATTATTCCACCAGTTGCAGCACACCCTACTCCAAGAACAAATGCGTAAGTAGAGTAATGTCCTTGTACGTTTAATCCAAAGGCTCCAATCATTAGCCCAAATATTGCAAGCAACAGTCCACCAATGCTTCCAAAACCTGCCATGTTAGTCAGTCCCCATCAGATATCTGGTGCATAGATTTGTCTGAAAAACTGGAAACAGTAAATGGGATTTTTGTAATGGACTAATTTGAATACAAAGATTTCAACAAACTAGCAGATTAACTTTTCATTACAATACGCAGTTTACGGGATCTCTAGCAAAGAGATGATAACATCAAGCAACTCTTGGATTCTATTTTTTACACCATCTAGAACATGTCTTATCTCTTCTGGAGGGATTCTTCCTTCATGGATTGAAACTTTAGAGATCTCATCCAAACCAAATTTTGATCTAAAGTTGTTAAATTTTTCTAAAAACTTTGCTTCAATTATAATGGGTTTGCCGCTTTCCAATTCTTTGATTGGATGATATATCGTAGACTGGCCAAAAAGAGATTCAGCTACTGGGTGTAGAGGAATCAAGTTTCCATAAAGATCATAGAACTTCCAGCCAGTTTTTCTATATGATGGAAGGTATAAGCACAAGTCATCTCTGTTTTTGTATTTTACCGCATAACCATTAATCTCAAGGTCTATCCAGGAATTCTCATCAGATATTCCTGCCATCTTGCAGATGCTTTTGCATGTCTCCAATATACCATGCAAAGGCCTTGTCGATTCCAAGAGTTCTACACTTGTAAATTTGGCAATTTTTAATACCTCTTCTTTTTTGTCTTCATCCAATCTATCAAAGACTGGGAATTATCTTTGATTTTACTCTATCTAGTGTTATATTGCGTATATTCTGGTTTTTGAATTTAGAAATTATAAGAAACTGTTAGGTCTAGTAATTTTTAATCAATAGTTCACTATGCCCTGTCCTGTTTTTGGATACAGAGTTGATGAATCTGTTTGCGGCAATCTCTACTATTCCATCAGAGTATTCATGGAACAATTCAATAATTTCATCAGATTTTGAATTTGATAATAACACCTTGACTCCCTTTTTATCTAGTGTCTTGAATTTGTTATACAGTCTTGTCTGGTCAGTAAAATCAAAATCAGTATCTGTATAGCTTGTAAAACTTGCTGTAGAGCTTACCGGCTGATATGGCGGATCCAAGTAAACAAAATCTCCGCTCCCTACTCCCTTTAGTGCATCTTCAAAGTCCTGGCATTTTATGGAGACATCTTTTGATTGCAATACCTTGCTTACCTGATACAAGTTTTCTTCATTTACAATATTTGGATTGGTATATCTTCCAACAGGGACATTGAATTTTCCTTTACTGTTTACTCGGTATAATCCATTAAAGCAAGTCTTGTTCAAAAATATCAATCTTGAAACTATATCAATTCCATTTTTTGGATTTGACTCGCGTACCTTGTAATAGTATCCACTAGAATCCTTGGAGTAGTGTTGTGCATGTTTTTCTAAAGACGTTACAAGTTCCTTGACATTATCTCTTATAGTATTATAGGACAAAACCAAGTCAGAGTTTAGATCAGAGATGAACCACTTTGCTTTTCGCTCTTTTGCCGCAAGTGAAAAAAAGACTGCACCTCCACCTAGAAACGGCTCAAAATATCTATCAAATTTAGTAGGAATGTTCTCTGTAATAACTGGTAATAGCTGTCTCTTTCCGCCTGCCCATTTGACAAACGGTCTTGGAGCAACAGAGATTACATGATATTGTTGTTTCAATATCAAGTAATTGCAAAAAATTACTTCTTTGCGTAGGATAACAAAAGATCACACCTTGTGTAACTTTTTTTAATCAAAACTAAATCTTGAAGATAGCTTACGCGTCAAAAATAATAAAAGTAAAAGGAAAGGGAAGTTAGTCCCACTTAGACCAAGCTGCCATCCACCTGTAAGTCCATGTTGTTAGTTTGGTTCCTAATGCGGTCATCGTTACCGTTAATACTGCACTAGCGCCTGCACCCAAAGCGACCGGACTATCATAGAACTTTCCTACTTGAGGTTCTATTGGGGTCATGTATGGAGGCAATGTGGTTCTTGGATATTTGAAAGCAGTCTCTAGAGGATCATCTATTGTGATTAGATTGATCATGTTGAACAACGACATAGACATTCCACAGAGCACACCACCGATTAGGATCAAAGAGTGTTTGTTTCTCTTGGTTGCCCAATATGCCAGATCCATCAGTATTGCGGATGGAATCCATATCGGAACAACGATGAAGCTGTACGGGTATCCTAAGGAGAACCATGCACCTTTTGCTATCCACGTATACACTGTCATTATCAGTGCATAGTATGTTGCCGTTCCTGGAACTCCAGTAAACGTTAGATAGTATGCTGCACCGACTGCGAGCATCAATGATTGTGATAGTGTAAATATCACATAAGATGTCCACATCCAGTCAGTATAGAAGATGTAGTCTCCTGCGTTGATTGTCAACAAGGTCGAGTTGACTGCTACCACTACTATGAATAAGTAGTGAGTACATCGTCTTAGCCAGACCATTGAATTGTATGCAGGAAGTGATGTATATAAAATTTTATCATGTACGAGATCAGCACAAACGAGTTTAACTCAAGTTAGATCGATATAATAAAAGAAAAGATAAAAGGAATTTTTTTTTTATCCGAAGAATACACAATCAGTCACTAATGTTGCTATAGCGACTGCTGCAATCACACCTGCGACTAAACCATTGTATGTCTTCGCTTTTGAAGTACCCTCTGTTACCACTTTGATACAAAATAGGTACCCAATTGATTCTATGATTGTAAGTACAGTTAACGCAAAGTGTGCGCTTGGCGGTGGATATGCCCAAGGATAGTATACACATGCAACTGCAACTCCTCCCCATGTGCCTGCCCATAATGCTACGAAGAAAGCAGTGATAATTCCAGCCATGTCTTCGACACGTCTACCAATCATCTTGCTTACGTCGGAACTAGAAGCTCCGCCACCTGTACCGAATCCTTTTGGTAAGGTCATTTGGATTTATTGATAGGTGTATGCTTTTAAATCTTTTCCCAAGATCTTGTATAACTCATGTTGATTTGATCGAAGAAAAATAAGAAAAAGAACGCGTGTGCGCGTTTATGGGATTGATCTGCTGTACAATTTGCCCTCTAAGGCCATCTTGTACATTTCTGCAACATATGGGTTCTCTCCTGGGGTTTCTGCTCCAAGTTCGACGAGTCGTGCATATACTCTTACTACATAGGCAAGTGCGCCCATGAAAGCAACGACGACACCCATGTTAAACATCCAGTGGTTTGGAACTGCAAAGATCTCCTCTACATACCAGAAGTGCCACATCTCATTAACACCAATGGTAAACATTGTTGCCAAGTAACCAAGAATGGTCATCTTAAGACCGGTGTTCATTGAGTTGTTTGGACCTCTCAGAATTGGTACCTTTCTGTCATAAACAGCTACCATTCCCCATCCTAATGGAAGAGCAATGAAATGGCTGTATAACCACCAGTGTGCTGGTGTAAAGGCACTATCTCTGATTGATGTCTGGTGTAAAGATCCGTCTACGAAGTTATCAACCTCTACTGATGCTGCAATTGATCCCAATGCGATGATGATAAGCCAGATCTTCTTCAGTCTCTGGATTTCAACTTCTTTTGGAATTAGTGCGGGCATTTGTGCCATGGAGTTGTGAATGGTTCATACTTATTTAAACCATAAGTTATAATTTCTATAAGATAATGTATAATTTTTACATTTTAAAACCCAAAATAATATTAATAATACTTAAAAATCATATATAATACTATAATAATAATACGTCTAAAATCAAGTTATCCATGATTAACATGGATGTTATGCATAGTCACTATTGTCAAATGGATCAGTCAGGGCAAAATATATATCGTTGTACTTTCTCAGTTGTTTCAGTTCAATATGGTCGATAAGAAGTTTATTGTGGCTGCAATAAGTGTGATAGTAGCACTTGGAGCAGTTGGACCATCAATGGCACAAATGTTCCAACATGCTGAGGCACATGGTGTCCAGGCACAACTACAGAGTCGTTTCGTCAGAATAGATGGTGAGACTTGGTCAAAACAATCTGTTCACACTGGTGATACTCTGTCAGTTTCTGGAAAATTTGTAAGTCTTGTAAACAGAGACTTACGAGGATGGTACACCGTTTACGGTGACTCACCAAACGCTGGTAATAGATGGGAAATTATAGCAAGAGATCCACCGGGTAATGTAATTACATTACCAGCAAACTCAGTGGTTCCATACAAGCTAACCATCAGAGCACTCGAACCAGCAGTATATCACATGCACACACAGTCTAACATAGCAAGTATCGGTCCAGGTCTAGGCCCAGGACAAACAGTCGTGGTAACAGGCGATCCAATCGTAAAACCAATTCCATATACAAACATAGTCTATCAATCAATAGTCATCGGAGTTGGATATGCGATTACATTCGCAACAAGACCTTGGCAAGTGATTTAAAAACAATCACCCCTCTCTTTTCATTTTATTATTTTCAACTAGTATAGACTTTAGAACATGGACTTGGTTTTATTAAATTCCAAAGTCCACTTGCGTATCAAGTAAACAGGAATTAAAACAGATATGGGTAAAACAATCATCAACCCAAATGGCCATGATACACTTGAATTAATTATAAAGTCTGCAAAAAATATAATCACTTCAATTATGATTCCATAGGTCAGTTTTCGTATTCTATAAAACGCAAATAGTTGAGTAACAAATGTAGGTATTACTGCAAGTAAGAGCTGAGTCTTGAGAAATTTTTCCTGAGCATCGTTGGATTCCATTGTTATAACTTGAGTTTATGAAAAACCCATTGCAATTTTAGTGTAAGTATATCTTTGAATAAATTGTAATGTTAATAGAACGCATGTGATGTTATACCATCACGAAAAATAATACAATAAAAATAATTTCATTGTGTTTTGCCCTTGCTCTAATTACTACAATTCCTGCCTCATATGGATATCAAAAAAACCAAGCAGGAAAAACATACATTACTTCAATAATGGGATGCCAGTCAGACCAGTCTTGTTTTGTTCCCTGTCAGATAACCATCATAATAGGAGATACTGTCATGTGGGTAAACAAGGATACAGTTGCTCACATGATAATAGCAGGAAATGGACAGGGTGGATCATCTGGACAGTTTTCAAGTTCTATCATTCCACAAAATGGAATATTTTATCACGAGTTTGATAGAAAGGGTGCGTTTACCTACTATGATGGTACTAGTCCATCATCAGAAGGCGTTGTCATAGTAGATTCTTCAACAAACTCTGATTTTGTCAATCTACAACAATCATACTTTACAAATTGGTGGTGTGCTAGATAATGACAGGTTAGTATTCTATTTTTAGATCATCAAATAGTGCACCAGTATCTTTTTTGGTCCACACTCCCACTTGGCCATTTAGATAATTGTGATCATTTGCTCTGATGATAACTTGACCATCAAGAAATGCGGCTATTCCCTGTGATGATACCAATGCTTTGAGTGTATGCCACTGACCTGGGGCAATTGTAACAGTCTTATCGTAATTGCATATCAAATAATCAGGGGTATTTTTGCATAAAGAGAGTCTGTTTACCCCAGAATCTGCCATCAAAACAAAGTAATGTTTAATGTCAATGAATCTAAGAATCATCCCTGCAGACTTTGCATCTTGACCTGATACAATTTTAAAATTCATAGTTACATTTTCAGTATCAACATTTGGCGAATTTGGAATTAATTGTAGGTGATAGTCATTAGAATCATTAATTGGAATTTTTTCCAATACATTTGGAGGAGATGGTGCAGTAGGGTTAGACACTATAACCCAAGAAGGCGTTTTATCAGTAGAAAGATCGGCAAACCCCTGGGGAATTGTCCCGTTTTGATACGAATCAAAATTCCACATCACAGTATGTTTAAAACTAGAGTTTAGTTGAGAGTTGTAAAATGCATAAGATATTCCAATCATTGTTATAATTGCAAATATTGCCAAACGTTTCTTCTTACTAAATGAAGGTTTTTTTGATGACAAGAATATCTACAGGTAGTGCAATTTGTGATTGATATAAAAGATACCATTATACAAAAATCGAAAATTAAAACATCAAGAAAATAAAATTATCTTTTCTTTTCGCGTTTTCTTGGTTTGTTTTTACTTCTCCATTTGTCAAAGCCCCAACGTGTAGCACTGAATACTCCAAGTGTAAAAAAGAAACCACCAACCATCAAAAACATAAAATTATGACGCGGATCAATTAATCCCCACCATGCAAATCCTATAAACGCGCTAACAAATTGCAATATAACAAAAACTATCCACTTGTCTGTCATTTACAAAGTTTGTAAATTGACATCTATTTACTGTTTCTCAATTAAGAAATGAATTAATCAAGTAAGACTTGAAAAAATAGAAAAATGAAAAAGGTGGGAATAGTTTACTCTGCAAATCCAGAGTACGCGTGTTCGCCTACTTGAGATATGTCCAATCCTACTTCTTCTTCTTTTGGTGTGACTCTAACACCACCTGGCCAAATTGCATCTTGGATTCTCCAAATGATGTAAGTCATGCCAAATGACCAAGCTGCACCAAATCCTGCTCCCATACAGTTAATTACAAACTGCATTGGATTTCCAAAGAAGAGACCATTGTGTCCAAATGGATTGATTCGAACTTCACTGAATGCACCTGTTAGTAATGCACCAACAACACCGCCCATTCCGTGTACACCCCAAGTATCCAGTGCATCATCTATTCTTGCCCTGTTCTTGATTAATACACAGTAGAAGCAAACTGTTGCGCATGCAAATCCTACTATTATTGATGCCCATGTTCCAATGAAACCCGAAGCTGGCGTAATTGCTACAAGTCCAGCTACTGCTCCGTTTACTGCACCTATGGCGCTAGTCTTTCCAGTATGTGCCCAGCTTAAGAACATCCACCATATTGCTGCAACCGCAGTTGCAATGTTGGTGTTCTGGAATGCTTGTGTTTCTAGGAAACCTGCAAATCCTGCACTACCAGGGTTGAAACCGAACCATCCGAACCAAAGTAATGATGCACCCAAAATTATAAGCGGAATTGAGTGTGGCTCAAATGGTGCTTTGCCATATCCTATTCTTCGTCCCAAGAACATTGCGGTAACTAAACCTGCAAATCCTGAGGTGATGTGAATGACTGTTCCTCCCGCAAAGTCTTCTGCACCCATCTTGGCTAACCAGCCAAGTGCTGTACCCTGACTTCCAAGAGACCAGTTAGCATGTCCTGCAACGTCATAGATGAATGTGGTCCATAATACAATGTGTATCAAGAATGCACTCATCTTCACCCTGTCAGCGTAACCCGCAATTGCAAGTGACGGAGTGATGGCAGCGAACATGAGCTGGAACATCACATAGGCTAAGTGTGGAATAGTTGGAGCATATACATCGGCTGGCGCATTGTGCGATACGTTATTCAAGCCTACCCAGTCAAGATTTCCGATAAATCCAACAGGATCAGCAGAAGGACCAAACATTATCGAGTATCCAAAGATTACCCATTGAACACTGACAATTGCATAGACCATGAATGCCTGTAACATGACAGTTAGGGAGTGTTTTCTTCTTGTAAGACCTCCATACAAGAATCCCACACCACCAGGAGTCATTATCATGACGAAGACTGCTGCTGCATACATGAAGGTTGTATCTCCTGTGTCTATACATGGGGCATTACTTCCGCCAAACGTTCCATTACCCGGAGGTATCATCGGCTGTGCACAGTGAAGCTCATTAGTTTTAGCAGGATCTGCTAAATTTCCTAGCGGACCAAACTGAGCGTGTGCATCTTGAATTGCCGTGAACGCGGATAACCCGACTATTAAGCCTGCGAGCACAAAAACTACCGGCCATTTGTGTTTTGTTACTATCTGCATTGGCGATTTAGAAATTGTCTCCAGCATCTTTCGATAGAGATGTTTCTCATCTATAAAAGGCATTTTATCTTAAAATAATTTTTTTATGATATTATCACAGATCAGATCAATTTCTTGAAAAATTTTTGGTATCATAGAATTTGAAAAAATTCTAAATAAAATTATTATACCACTTCCAGACAAAACCACGCATGACAGAAGCAGGCATAGAAATTTTCATTGCAACTGCAGTAACTCTTGCAATGACAGTAGCAATTTACTTCGGCGAAAGAGCCCACAGGTACAATTTAGCAAAGAAAGGAAAGACTTGGGGTACCTATGGTATGAGATACGAAGGTCAAGGTCACGCCTAGAGTAAATTCCCTTATCACATTTTTGTATCATCACTAGAATTAGATAGATTGAATTATTGACAAAAGATGAAAACAAATTATGAGAATAAATCTTGAAGAAGAAGAGTACATTATTTCATCACTTCCTCAGATTTGGGGAATAGCATTAGGATTAAGCGGTTTCTTTCACAAAAATAAAGAAGGCATTTTGATTCTTACAAATAAAAAAGTAATTTTTATCCCACGCTACATATGGATTACTGGAAAAGAAAAAGAGCGATATTTTGCAGATGACAAGGCAGCCATCGGAAAGATGTCAGATTACAACGAATCAGATCTTGACGAGGATTTGACTGAGAATCCAAAATCCTGGATAATGCCACTAAATTCCATAACAGATGTTAAAACTATAATAGCAAGAAATGTAAATTTCTTGAGAATTACATTTACAGAAAAAGGAAAAGAGAAAAAATATGATTTTGGAATTTCAAAAACGGTAACAAATTATCCTACTCGCCAACCTCTTGTCTTTAAGAATTTGGACTGGAGTTTATGGGTAGGTTTGATCACATCAAAACTAAAACCATAAACTGTCTAGGGCTGTTTCTCTGGGGTATGTTTGAGCCTTTCCCGTGCCTGTAAAACGACAAAATCATCTACAGTATCTTGATCTTTTAGGAATTGTACATCAGTTACCTTCTTTTTGAACTTGAATATCTCTAGCCCATATTTTTTGTTCTTTGAGGAATAGTTTGCAACTTGTAATGATACCGACCCGTTGAATTCTTCCATAAACTGTTGATAGTTATCAGATATTTTTAATGATTTTAAAAAGACAACTGTTTTTTGTATAATTCTAGATTGACAGTATAAAATAAATTCATAGTTGGTATCCCCCTCAAAAAATCTCATCTTGATTTCATAGTCTGGCCAATATTTTATTATCTGATTCCAGGCATTGACAAGTTTTCTTTTATCATCAAATATTAGATATACAGTTGGTCGTATATCAAACACATGGTACCCCAAACCAAGAAGATCTTCAAACCAATCAATTTTGGAATCAGACATGTCAATTCCATGAAAACAAGTATTGTATTTAATGATTAGATTTTCATGCAAACAATTCTCCAATAAGAAAAGTTAAGATGTTGAACAAATTGATATAATTTTGAAATTAGCATGGCAAGAAAGAGAATAAGCGAGATAGTAAAGATGAGCAGGGAGGAGTTGTATCAATATCTTAGACAGGAGGATAGTTCGATACAATCAACTGACAAAATAGAGATGAAGCCCTTTGAGCATGGTCTTAAGATATTATATTTCCACAAGGATTCTGAAAAACCCTACAAGACACGAGTCTTTCTAAATCCAGAAGAATCTGAATCTTTAAAATAATTTAGAATAATCTAGATACAATAAAATTAAAATGAAAAAAGTGTGTGATTATAGGATGGATTTTGATTTGAGTTCACGCCACTTGCCACGAGCCCAGAATCCCCATTTCTGTTTGTCTTCGTTTGCATAGTAACATTTCTCATTGTGAGGACATTCCATGCATTTCTCAGATGGTTCGATTGCAGGAGCAATATTATTTGTCAGCAAGGTATTGAGAATTTTTGCTCTACGTTTTGTTTCGTTTAAGAGTTTCTCACTTTTTGGAACGTTAAACTCCATTTCATTTCCTTCCCTATCAAAGTAGACAATCACTCCTTCTGGTTTGTCAAACATGAATAGATAGGAGTTCAGATGTATGAAATCTGCCGGATATGGCATTTCAGGTAATTTTTCTGAACTTCTAAAGAGCATCACTACTTCATCTTCAACTCTGTCAGCTCTTCCAACAAGTTTTACGTTAGAACCTGCATCGAGTTGACCATCAAGTGGTTTTTCCATGATGGCAAATGCGCTCTTTTTCATAATCTTTGACACCATCTGTTTGTGATTGCTTTCAGACGGATCTTTTCGATCAAGGTATGCAAATCTTAGACATCCGCTTACCTCATCTACTGTGATCTTTCCTTCATCAGCTACCTGTGGATTAATTGCTGCAAAGACTTGTTCAATGACATCATAAACATCTACTCGTGGTGGTGAATCAGACGCAGCACGAAAGTTTTCAATTCCTTCATTAATTTTGTCTTGAACCTTTCCAACAATTTTTGGTTTTTTGTAGCTGAGCTTTGGATTCTGTCATTCTTTTGAGAAGAGGGATTTCGTCTATAAAAGGTATTTTATCCTAAAACAGTTATTTTATGATAATATTCTTTATTTTGGAATATTTTAAGCAATGATTTTAATAAAAGCATTTGATATGTGCAATGAATCATGACCATGAAAAAAATCGAGGCTGTAATTCCAGAAGAGAAATTGGATTCCGTCTTCTATGCCCTAGTAGAACTTGACATTGGAGGATTTACGTACTTTAATGTCAAGGGAAGAGGTCAGAGAAAAAGAGAAATGGTTTCATCTGGCAGAGGAGGACGTGTAGAAGCTACACACAATGTGAATGCCATCATCATTACAGTTGTAAATGAGAGCAGGGTGGAAGAAGTAATAAACGCAATAACTTCTCATGCAGGTACTGGTCAGGCTGGAGAAGGAAAGATCTTCATCTATGATGTAGCAGATGCAGTAGATGTAGGAACCAAAAAACGCGGCGAATCCTCACTCTAAATTTCTTTTATATATTTTAATTATTTTAAAAATAATATCTTAATCTATATAACTCCAGAAAGTACAGCAAAGCCATGTTCTGGCCTGGAATGGGAGATCCGTCAAAACGGAAAAAAACTTTAAAGTTTCTTGCAATTTCAGCAGCTATTGGCATAGCAGTTGTTTTGATTAGCACTACAGTAATTTCTCAGATAAAGTCACAAGATCCTCTATATCATAAATGTCTTAATGGATTAAATGTTCAATATCACGTATCTGCATCACTTGATGTTTTAGTTGACGGTAAGAAGTGGATAAGACCAGAAAGTACGGATACAAGCATTCCAGCTAATTGTGAAAGATCTATGTTCTTTGCAGATGATGGCACCATTACTGGTGCATGGCAAAACGAATATCCATTTGAAGTAGGGCAATTTCTATGGATATCAGGTTTTCCTTTACGGGACATGGATGAGACCAAATCAAAGATATATGAAAATGGAGCAGAGTCAACTCAGTTTATCCATACCATAATTCACGATGGATCTCATTATAGAGCAGAGTTTGTCACAAAGAATGCAGGAGCCCCAACATTTACCCCTCCAAGTTAGACTTGGATGTTTTTTTACTAGGGTAAAATGACAGACTAGATAGAATAAGACCAACTAAAATAATTCAAAAACCATGTCATCTAGGGACTAGTTAAAAATAAGGAAAAAGGTTTTGGAGTTTACCAGTATTTACCGTTGTCTGGGATCAGACCAATGCCTTCTCTTTCAAAGTGCTTGTTGAGTTCTGCGACCCATCTTTCTCTTGTGTCGCCACCAAGACCGTGCACTCTGAGCCAGAATGCAATTACTCCGAGAAGGAATACTGAGAACATGATGGTTGCGAATATGTAGACCATCACATCATAAAATAGCGGGTCGTAGTTTGGACCTATCTGACCTGCAAAGTTTGACAGTATACCTACGAGCATAGTGAATATCGTGCTCATCATAATTGAAAACACTTTAGGTGCGATATATACATTTCTCTAAGAACAAAAAATTTGAGATCAAAATCAGGATTGTATGTAAATTAATAAAATAAGAAAAAGAGAATGATTTTAAGCTCTCTTTGCTTTTTCCGCTTGCTTTGCCTTTACGACGAAAGCAATGAAGATTCCACCGAATATTCCACCTGAGATGATTGTAGCACCGACTACACCGTTTGCATCAAGGTATGGAGTACCAGAACCTGCGTGCGGATTATTTTGTGCTGCTGTAACTTTAGCTCTTGCTAGTGCCAATTCCTGCTCTAGCCCAAGACCACCACCTGGTGTATACTGAGCCGCAGCAAATGGAGCAAATGTAGTGACTACAAATAGAGCCAATAGTGCAGTTCCAACAATTATTGGTGTGTTCATATTAGTACCTATTGTGATTCGAATCCGTAGATATTTAACTTTTTTGTAATTATCATGTGTGCCAATATCAAGTAACATTTATGTTTCGTTAAAAAACAAGCGCTTCGTGGGACGACTCCATTCACACCGACACGGCAAGTCACATTCGACAAGACCGATCACTCCTAGTGCACCTACATGGGTAAAACAAAGCCCAGCAGAGATCGAAGAACTTGTTGTAAAATATGCAAAAGATGGTCTTACCCCAAGCAAGATCGGAATTAAACTCCGTGACCAATATGCAATACCAATTACAAGACAGCTTGTCAAAAAATCAATTACGACCATTTTAGAAGAAAAGGGAGTAAAAGCAGACATGCCTGAAGACTTGAACAATCTAGTAAACAAGGCACTTGGTTTGCAAAAACACTTGAAGGAACATAGATCAGATAAAAGAAATGTCAGATCACTTGAGCTCTTAGAGGCAAAGGTCCACAGACTATCTTCATACTACAAGAAAATTGGTAGAATACCCAAAACTTGGAAATATAAGGCAGTCATTGCTCAACTCGAATAATGGCAAAGTTAGACCAATCATTATCTTATTTTCACGATAGAGTTTCTGATTGTATCAAAACAGGAAAAAACATTTCAGTTATCACTCACCTAGATTGCGATGGAATAACTTCTGGCAGCATTGTAACAAAGTCTTTGATTAGAGCAGGTGCAAAATGTACCGTACGTACAGTAAACGAATTTAGCAAAAACATTTTAGAGAAAATGAAAAGCGATTCAAGACAATTTCATATTATAACAGACCTTGGTGGTGGATTTGCAAAGGATATCGATAATGCATTAGGAGAAGAATGGATTGTAGTTGATCATCACCAGATACCACAAGAAGAGTTTGACAACCAAAAAGTCATCAATGCATGGAAGTTTGATGTAGATGGCGGCAAGGATGTCTCTGCAGGAGGCATGGCATATCTTGTATCAAAGGCACTTCACAAAGAAAACACAGATTTGGCATGGATTGCAGTAGTTGCAGCATTAGGTGACAGGCAAGACCAAGGTGAAAAGAAATCCTTTACAGGATTGAATTTAGAGATTGCAGCAACTGCAAAAAAGAATAATCAAGTTGAAATTGATTTAGATATTTTACTAGTTGGAAGAGAGACAAGACCTCTACCTGATGCACTTGCATTTACTTCACAGCCTTTCATAGAGGGCCTAACATGGAATCGCGATGCCTGCCTTTCACTGCTAAATTCCTCAGGAATTAAATTAAAAGATGGTAGCAGATGGCGAGTTCCTGCCGAACTTTCAGAAGATGAGAAAAGGACACTATTGCAAACCATATCAAAGTACATCTCTACAAAGAATGCAAGTGACATACTAGACGAACTAGTTGGATATACGTATACTCTATCTGGTGAAGACAAGCGAAGTTTTCTTCGTGATGCCAGAGAGTTTTCAACAATGCTAAACTCTTGTGGCAGAATCCGAAAGGCAGGTGTTGGTGTTGCAATCTGTATGGGAGATAGAACCAAGATGTTAGAAGAGGGTGAGAACATTTTGGTAGAATATAGAACATTTTTGAGAACATACATGAATACATTATCAAGTGAAAGATGGAGAATTACCGATAACGGAACATACTTGATGGTAAACGGTGAAGGTCTTGTGCCAGAAAACATGACAGGTGCAGTATCATCACTTTTAGGCGGTTCACAGAAAAACACTGGAAAGATAATCATACTTCGAACAAATGGTGATGAAGGAACAATCAAGTTCTCTTCACGCAAATCAACAGGTTGCAAGTCTGAAGTAAACTTGGGATTATTGATGCGAGAATGTGCTGCCAAAGTATCAGGTGTAGGCGGAGGTCATGCAGCAGCTGCTGGTGCAAGGATTACAAAAGACAAATTGGATGAATTTTTAGATCATCTGGAAAAAAATGTCGCTAGAATGTAAAGTTGAAGTGGTTCTAAACAACCTTTCAGAAAAAAGGATTGATTCTATAAGAAAATCTTTAGAGCCGGATAACATTGATTTTCCTGAAAATCTTTCTTTTAAGATAGAAAAAAAAGACAACTCTCTAGTTTTCATATTTGAGGGTAAAGGAAATATACGAACACTGATTTCTACTATTGATGAAGTTCTTGAACAAACCCAAGTTATTCTCAAGGTGACTAGTTGATGCTTGATCCTAAACTTATTCGTGAGAATCCAGAAAAAATTAAAACCATGTTGGAAGTAAGAAATGTCAAATTTCCTCTTGATGAGCTGAATATCATTAGACAAGGAAAGAAGAGAACTAATCATAAAAACTGATGAATTAAGAAAAAAAAGAAATGAAGTATCATTAGAGATATCAAGAAAAAAGAAGGCAAAAGATGATGCGTCTGGTCTTATCGCACAAATGCAAACAGTCTCAGATGATCTTGGCAAATTAGAACAAACCCAGATTACAACTGAGGACAAGTTTTCAAAACTTTCTTTAACATTGCCCAATTTGATACACGAGTCAGTTCCTATTGGAAAAGACGATACTGCAAACAAGGAGATAAGAAAATGGGGCACCACACCTACTTTTGATTTTGATATCAAAGACCACATTGATTTGACAC
Source organism: uncultured Nitrososphaerota archaeon (assembly GCA_963713025.1). GTDB lineage: Archaea > Thermoproteota > Nitrososphaeria > Nitrososphaerales > Nitrosopumilaceae > Nitrosotalea. The sequence goes on from CAVQKA010000001.1 coordinate 158,615, forward strand.
AAAATCTTGATCTTGTGGATCTAGAAAGAGCGGCCAAGGTCTCAGGAGCAAGATTTTACTATCTCAAAAATCAACTTGTCAGATTAAACCAAGCACTATTGCAATTTGCACTTGATTTTTTGACAGAGAAAAGTTACACTCCGATTCAAACACCGTTTTTGATTAACAGAAATGCAATGGAGGGAGCAATTATTGCCCAAGATTTTGAAGATGTAATTTATAAAATTGAATCAGAAGATCTCTATCTCATTGGAACAAGTGAACATGCAGTTGCGTCAATGTACTCTGATGAGATAATTGATGGAAAAAAATTGCCTCTAAGATATGCAGGGATTAGTACTTGTTTTAGAAAAGAAGCAGGAGCACATGGTAGAGACCAAAAGGGAATATTTCGTGTACATCAATTTGAAAAAGTTGAACAGTTTGTCTTTACAAGACCTGAAGATTCCTGGAATGAACATGAAAGGATGCTAACAATAGTAGAAGAATTTTATCAAAAAATTGGCATCCCATATAGAATCATGTTATTATCAAGTGGAGATCTTGGAAAAATCTCTGCCAAGACATATGACTTGGAAGCATGGATGGCAGGACAGAAGAGCTATAGAGAAATTGTATCTTGTTCAAATTGTCTTGATTTTCAAGCAAGAAGGTTGAAGATAAGATTTAGAGATAGAACTGATGAGCAACCACAGTATCTTCATTCCTTGAACAGTACACTAGTAGCAACTACACGAACTATGGTTGCAATTATAGAAAATTTCCAGACAAAAGATGGACATATTACAGTTCCAAAGGTATTGGAAAAATACGTAGGCTCTAACCTAATCTAAAATGTCGTACAACTTATATTTTGGCCTCAGAAGTTCATCATAGTTGGCTCGTCAAAAGACATCAAGAGTAAAAGACAAGTGGAGAGAAAAAAAATGGGTTACAGTATTACTTCCTGCTTCGTTTGACAAAAAACCAATTGCATACATTCCAATTACTGATGACAAGAGCGCAGTTGGCAGGGTAATAGAATGCACATTACATGATATACTAAAAGGAGATCCTTCCCAACACCAGTTCAAATTGTATTTCCAGCTTGACAAAGTAGAGGGAGAAACCGCAACTACAATTTTTAAGAGATTTGAGTATGCAAAGGAGTTTCTTAGAAGCCTTGTAAGGCGTGGCTCCTCGTTGATTAGTTTTATTGCAGATTTTAAGACAAAGGACGGTTATATTTTCAGAATAAAGATAGTTGCACTAACTCAAAAGAAATTGAATACCTCAAGAAAGCATGCAATCAGACTTGTTGCCCAAGAGGTAATGACAAAGACCATACCAGAGATGACAATAGATCAATTCATCCAGGCTACAGTATTTGGAAAGATTAATTCTGATATCATGGCAGCTGTCAAAAAGATCATCCATGTAAGACATGTAGGAATTGAAAAGGCAAAACTCATCAGGACTGCAGAGGGTGAGATTGCACTCTTGCAAGCCTAATAGATATTTAGTCTATTCTTCAAATATTATACAATGACACATCAGTTTGAAGTAATAGCAGAGTTGATCATACATGCAACAGAGGATCCTAAAAAAATATTTGAGCCAATCTTTGAATTATTTCAAATTAAAGAAGACGAGTTTACCATAGAAGAGACTCTAGGTCATTATGGAAATCCAATATTGCTTGCCAAGATTACACTTTCAAAAAAACGTGCAGAGCAATTTGTTAAAAGTTTAGCTTCCAAGATATCAAATACACAGATGAAAGAATTAATAGAAAACATTGATCTGCATTTTGAAGACACCTCACTTTTCTTAAGAATAGGTAAAAATGAACTTGTAAGTAAAGAGATTAGTCTACAACAAAATAATGCAATAAAGATCAAAATAAAAATGCCAGTCTACAAAAAAGATGAAATTTCAAAAAAATACATAGAGTTACTCACAGTTTGAATAAAATCAATGCCTAGCATAGTTTAATAATATTTGTCAACCCTAGACAAAAGGGAATGAGGTAATATTTTTGCCGCTCCAGTCTGAGCATCTGCTGTGAAGAAGCCGCGACGAACCGACCCAAAATCCTTTTGATCCATTTCTATACGGTTCTTTTAAATAGAGTGGATCCTGTTTTTTCGCTGTGAAAACAGATTATGATATCATCGTAGCGGGTGGAGGCCTTGCAGGAATGATTTCTGCCCAATCTGCGGCATATTATTCAAAACAAAAATTATCAATTCTTGTAATAGATAGAAATCCAGAGATTACAATTGGTATGAAGACACTCAATGGATGGGTATGCGGTGATGCCGTTGGAAAAAATACTGTAGATTACATGACTGAGAGAATCAAGATTGCATGGGGCAACCCAGAGATTGAGCATCCAGTAAAGGGCGTAATGGCATTCTCACCAGATAGAGAGACATCAATTCCTTTTGATGGAGACGGATACATGTTAAACAGGCAACAGCTTCCTCAACGTCAACTACGTGATGCAAAAAAAGCAGGAATCAATATTCAATATTCTGTCGCACTAAGGGGTTTGATTTATGAAAATGGAACAGTTGTTGGAGTAGAAGGAACAAATCTACTTACAAAGGAGCCATTTAAGAAAACTGCAAAGATTGTAGTTGATGCCACTGGTGTTACGTCGATGTTAAGAAACGGTCTTACCATAAGTAACAAAATAGAGCGAAAAATTGACCGAGATGATTTAGAATCTACAGGACGCCATATTATGAAATTTGAAACCGGAGTAGACGACAAGAAAGAGTTTGATCCAGATTATTGCATAATTCATCTTGACCAAGATATTGCCCCTGGAGGATACGGATGGGTATTTCCAAAAGGAAAGAACAAGGTCAACATAGGATTAGGAGTACAACAAAAAGAGTTGATAAAAAGAAACCAGAGATTAGGAGCACATGATGATGTTACAAAATTAATCAATGATTATGTTAAGATGAACAAGGCAATAGTCAAGCCAAAATTATCAGATGATGAAATGGATTCCAATAACGTAACAGGCAATTGGCAAGTCTCCGTAAGGAGACAAAATGATTGTTTGGTTACAAACGGGTACATGTTAGTTGGCGATTCTGCATGGATGCCAAAACCACTTGATGCAGGAGGAATTGGCCCAGCTATTGTTGCAGCAACCATCTTGGGCAAAAATGCAGTAAATGCAATTGAAGCAAATGATGTTAGTGAGACAGGACTTTGGCAGTATAACATTGATTTTATCAACGATTACGGATACAAGACAGCTGGTCTTGAAATTTTCAGACGTCTACTTCAAACTTTGACAAATGATCAGATAAACTATGGAATGAAGCACTTTTTGTCAAAGCTAGATGTAGAAGCAATTAGCAAAGGAGAGCATCCAGACTTTGGAACTGTTGGAAAACTAGGCATGATGATTAGAGGTGCACTAAACAAAACTCTTGCAGAGGGATTACGATTTACAGCACAACAAAATAAAGCATTAACAGAGCATTATTACAATTTCCCCAAGAAACCAGATGGTTTTGACGCATGGCATAAAACCTTGCATCACATTTTGGATGAATCATACGCAAGAATAGGCGTATAAGAAAATTCAGATCAATGAATATTTATCGGAATAGAACCGCTTCCCCATCTTTCCTGGACTAGAAACGAGTAGTTCTTTGTGGAATCAATTGAACTAATAAAAGTCCAGTCTAGCAATTTAGGAATATGTGGAATCAAAGTAAGGCTTCCATATACCAAAGTATTTGTAGAATATTGAATTTCATTTTGTCCATCGCTTAGGGAATAGTTGCAAGAGTCAGGTCTTTGACATGTCATTGTTACTTCTTGATTTGAATTATTCTCAACTACAAAGTGTATTGTCAGAATTGTATTTCCATCATCAGACTTTTGTGATTCACTATTGATGTAATAGAAAGTAACAGGTCCTATTACAGTAGGTGTTGCAGTTTGCATGTAATTTTTAATTTTTTCGTCATATTGGAGTTGTTCAAGGCATGTCTCTTTTTCTGCAGGAGTGGAATATTGATCACATTCTTGAGTCTGATTACTTTGAGTTAAATTCATACTAGTTTGAGTCACATTAGAATTAGATTTTATTGAAATAATTCCAGAACTTACAAGATATTGAATCCCAGAAACAAAATCATTATCAGATATTGTTCCATTAGCCCACCAACCAGCATCATTTTTTACCCATGACGGAATTTTATTTTGTGTAACTCCATTTGCACTAGGCGGAATTATCATAATTTTATTTTCCATAAGATATTGAATCCCTTTGATAAAATCAGAATCTTGAATTTGATTCTGATACCACCACTTTGCATTATTTTTTATCCAATGAGGAATTACTAGTTGTTCGGCATTTATTTGCAAAATCATACAAGACATTAAAGAAATACAAAGTACTAGGCAGAGACATCGCAATATGTTCATTAATTGAATTGAGGTGAATTGTCAGAGATTAATTCTCCTATACCTAGTGCCAAACAATGAGACATTTTTAAATTAAGGAAAGAACTTGGAACAATAGTGCTTGCAGAATCGTTATACATTGATTGGAATAACTCATTTGAGGTTTTAGATAGGGCATATGCAGCTGATCTATTTGTCCTCATTATAGGTCCCAAGGGTACCGGTAAGACTACACTAGTTAGAGAATTTGCAGCAAAAAAAGAAATAAAGCTAGAATCAATTAATTTTAGTTTAAGAACGCGTGAGAGCCATCTTGTAGGGGCAAAAACTATGGAAAATGGCGCAATTGGATTCGAGGAAGGAATTCTAGTCAAGTCCATGAAAGAGGGAGACATGCTTTATCTTGATGAGATAAATTCCGCAGAAGCAGATGTACTTCTTCGCCTTGATGAAGCATTAGATGACAGAAGACAGATTGTTCTAAAGGAATCCGGTGGTGAATTGATTAAAGCCACTAAAGGATGGTTTGTGGTTGCCACAATTAATCCATTATCACATGTTGGAACAAAAGAGCTTCCACCACAATTACTAAGTAGATTTCCAATAAGACTAAGACTAGATTATCCACCAGAAGATATTGAATTGCAGATAGTCAAGCAATACTCAGCATCTCATGAAAAAGAAATTCTACAAGGAATAAAATTGGCAAATATCTTACGACAGGCAGCTGCAGTAGAAGAGTCTATACTATTCTCCAAGTTTGCGTGAAACAATAGCATTTGCAAAGATTCTAGACTCAGGAATGAAACCAAGACTTGCAGCAGAGATAGTTTTTGCTAATGTATACTTGCAATGGGGTAGCGTAGAATTCCAAAAAGTAAATGACATCATAACATCGATGTTTGGTAGTTAATGCAATCATTACATCTTAGAAGCGATACATTACTTGAGATAGCTACATTTCTTGTTAGAAGATGGTCTGGAAGAGAATCCATCATGGTTAGCATATCTGACCAAAAAGAAGTCCAGACCAAACTAAATGAAAACAAAGTCATAATGTTTCCATTAGAGAAATACCAAGGAACAGACTTTCAAAAATATAGACAATTCAGGGTTGCCTTGTGGTATGAAGCAATGAGAATTAGATATTCAAGTAAAATTCTAAGTAATGATCATGCTTTTGGATTTATTCTCAATACACTTGAAACAAGAAGAATTGAGACTATTGCAAGAACTGTCTGGCAGGGAATGGATAGTGAGATTATCTTCAAATATGGAGTTGCTTGGCTATACAGACCATTATTGAATACATTATACGGTCATACCAGAATAGTGGAAGGTTTTGCTCAATACTTTCTCTTAGGAGATATCAAGGGAGAACTCCAGCCAAGTGCCTATGAAAAGGTCAAAAAGGCAAACAATTTGGCTTTAGAAATAGTCAAAGAAGCAGTTGAGAAAAAATATGGCACAGATTGGCTTGAAAAAAGAGTATCTGAGATAGTCAAGATATTAGAGATTGACCCACTTTTAACCATCCCAATATCAATTCCTAAAATCAGTTCTGGTATGGCACTTTCAGAAGAAGAATTTGTAAAAACTCTAAACAAGATTGCAAAATATCGTGAAAATGATTTTGGTGAGTTAGATCCCAAGAAAATTTCTGAAGGAAAAGATGTTTTTGAGGAATTCAAAGTTTTACTTGAAGAAGCAAAAAGAACAGAGAATAAAGGTTTGAGTACTGAAACAATTGGAATCAACATTCCTAGTGTAACAAATGTAGATGAAACAAAGATTATAGATATTGATTTGATCAATCACCTAAAAGCAAAATTCAAAGAATGGAAATCAGGATGGAAAGAAGAGCATGTGTTTTCAGGAGATGAATTTGATGAAGAATCCCATATTGACGGGCATAAACCATTCATATCTGATAGAAAAATTGCAATCAAGACTAGGATTGTAATACTTTTAGATCATTCATCTAGCATAGCAAATCAAGAGATACAATACAAAAAAGTCTACACTTGCTCTTTGCGAAGTTTTAGAATACTTGAAAGTAAAATTTTCTGTCTATGCATTTAACACAGAACAAAAACAAGTGGTATGTTGGTTAATAAAACCAGAGAATTTAAAATGGAATAATATTTCTGGCAAGAGACTTGCACAGATAAAAGCAAATGGCAGTACTCCACTTGCCGAAGTTTACAACATGTTATTGCCATCTCTTCGTTCAAAAAAACCAGATATATTTTTGACATTAACAGATGGTGAACCATCTGATCCTGATGCAGTTCGTTCTTTGATGCGAGATTTCAAATCAATTGGCATAAAGATGGTAGCAATAGGCTTTGGGCCAGATACAGAAGATGCAATAATGATTGCAAATAATCTCAGAAGACTAGGCTATGAGAGAACTCTTGCAGTTAGTAGGTTAAGTGATATTCCAAAAAGAGTTCTAAATGTCCTAGGAACCAGCTAGAAATGAAATGCCTCTCAGTGTCTCAGCCCTATGCTGACTTGATAATAGATGGCAAAAAGACTATAGAGTTGAGAACATGGAACACAAAGTTTCGAGGCGAGTGTCTCATCCACGCACCAATTAGAATCAAAGATGAGGCATGTGATAAACTAGGTATAGAAAAATCAAATCTTAGAACAGGAGTAATTATTGGAAAAGTTGAGGTCTATGATGTAAAATTGTACAACTCCCTTGAAGAACTCAAAAAAGATCATAAAAAACACCTTTTTGACGAAGAATTATTCCGTCACAAATACGGGTTTCTGCTTAGAAAACCACAGGCTCTCAGAGTTCCAATTCCATACAAAGGTAGTTTGGGCTTTTTTGAGGCCAAGATAAAATCTAGGCAGTCTAAAAATGACATAAAATCAGAACTATTTGATGAAGAATACAGATACCAATGGATAGGAAAACATTAGAAAAAAATTTTATTGAAGAAAATTTAGATCTTTATGTTTGGATTGTCTTTTTTGAGTTTTTCCCAATCTGACAAAAAGTTTTTCAGACCAACATCCGTTAGTGGATGCTTTAACATCTTACCCAATACATCAGGTGGCAAAGTAACTACATCCGCTCCAATTTTTGCAGCCTCTACTACATGCATTGGATGTCTTACACTTGCAACAAGAATTTGTGTACTAAATTTATAATTTTGAAATACTTGGTGCATCTCTTTGATTAGATTCATTCCATCTTGACCATTGTCATCAAGTCTTCCAATAAATGGACTGACATATTTTGCACCGGCTTTAGCTGCAAGTATTGCTTGATTTACTGAAAAGCAAAGTGTGACATTTACTGGAATACCTTCTGATGTCAATATCTTGCAAGCTTTAAGACCTTCAGGTGTCATAGGGCATTTTACAACTACATTGTTTCCATATTTTCGTAGTCTTCTGCCTTCTTCTAACATTCCATTAGTTTCCACACTTAGTACTTCCAAGCTTACATCACCTTTGATAATTCGAACAATCTCATCCATGACTTTTTGAGGATCGCCACCTTCCTTTGCCATAAGAGAGGGGTTTGTAGTAATTCCATCTACAAGTCCCATGTCATTATACATCTTTATTGCAGAAATATTTGCAGTATCAAGAAATATCTTCATCGGATTTGACTCCGAATAGACTTTACAGTATTAGATATATGAATTGATGTGATACCGTGTTTTTCAAGTAAGAGAGGAATCTCGGCATCTCGTGCAGATTCACCAAATTTGTCCTGTGCTCCTATTCGTTTTACAGGAATAGGATATCTATCAGATACTGTCTCAGCAACTGCAGAACCGAATCCTGCTAGTATATTATGTTCTTCACAAGTAACAATTCCGCCTGTCTCACGAGCAGCTTTTTCTAAAAGTTCAGAATCTATTGGTTTGATTGAGAACATGTCAATCACTCTACAAGATATTCCTTCTTTCTTCAAAGCATTAGCTGCCTCAAGGGCAATGCTAACAGTTATGCCACATGCAGCAATTGTACAGTCCGAACCATCTCGCAACACAATTCCTTTACCAATTTGAAAGTCTTGTTCTTTTGAATGAATTACTGGCGTCTTTGATCTTGCCAATCTCATGTAACATGGACCATAAACTTGAGCAAAAATTCGAGTTAGTTTTTCCACCGTTACAGTATCAGAAGGAATAAAGACTTTGACATTTGGAATAACTCGCATTATTGCAATATCTTCAATTTGTTGATGTGAGCCACCATCAGGACCTACACTAAGGCCACCATGTGATACAACCATTTTTACATTCAATCCATTTTTACCATTTCTTGAAGGATATGCTATTGCATTACGTATTTGATCAACACATCTACCAGGAAGAAATGCTGCATATGTACTTGCAAATGGAATTTTTCCTTCGTTTGCAAGACCTGCTGCAATAGTTATCAGATTGGCTTCAGCAATACCAACATTGAAGAATCTATTTGGAAATTTTTTCCCAAAAGGTTTTGTTTTGAGCGAATCTGTAGTATCAGCACCAACTACTACAACATCAAGGTTTTCTTCCCCTAACTTGATAAGAGTCTCTCCATAAACTGTTCTCATATCAGTAAACTCTGTCATACAAAACCTGCCTCCTTGGCAATCTGTAAGAGTTCAGTCTTTTTCTTTCCTACTTCATGAAGATCAATCCATTTGTTTACAAGTTCAACACCGCCAAGGCTGTGTGCTTTGTTAATCAGCAAGCTTCTTCTTGCATGCATAATCTTTTTTCTAAATTCAAGTATTGTTGCACGAACATCTTTTTGTCCTATTATTGCACTACCGCCGACAAACACTCTGTCACCATCTAAGAAACATAATTCTACATTAGACAAATCTACTCCACCATCTGCTTCTATTAGACCCTCAAATTTTTGCTCAGCCAAGAATTTGGCTATTCGTTGAGTCTTTTCGTGCGTAGATTCAATGTATTTTTGACCAGATTTGCCAGGAATTACAGACATTATAATTAGTTGATCCAAATCTGAAATAAATTTCTCAGACCACGGAGGCAATTCAGTATCTGGATTAATTGCAAGACCTACACTTATCTCGTTTGAACGAAGAATGTCATGAATCTCTCCAAAACTTGATTCGTCACAGACTTCGGCATGTACTGTTATAATATCACAGCCTGCATCGACATAATTCTTGACATGTTTTACGGGTTCATTAATCATAAGATGAGTATCAAAAGGAATTGATGTAATTGGTCTTAGTTGTTTTATCTTTTCATGATCAAATGTTTTATTTTCAACAAACATTCCATCCATCACATCAAGATGAATAAAATCTGCCCGTGCATATGCAGCTCTTTTAACTTCATTTTCCAAGTTTGTCATATCTCCAGCAATAATAGATGGAGATATCAGAGATTGACAGTCTAGTTCTAGATCAATTATTGGAGATATCTGAGGATTTGGAGCAACGCCATGCCATTTTGGATTATCCTCCATGTGTTCAATTGATTTTCCTTTGATTGTACGAGATACAATAATAGTTGGAGTTCCCTTTGTTTGAAGTGCAGAGTTTACTGCCTTGGCAATTTGTTCTATTCTATGACCATCAATTTCTAAAACATTCCATCCAAAAGATCTCCACTTGTCTCCCACTTTCCATCTTGCAGCATTTTTCCACATCTCAGAAATATCATCACCTACAAGCTCTTCGTCTAGAGGCATTATTCTTTCAGTATAGTCATCTTGTTGAATGAAATTTCTATCCAAGAAAACAGTGAGATTATCAACACGATATTTAGAACCAGTCATGGCAGCTTCCCAAACTTGTCCCTCATCGGATTCACCGTCTCCAATTATTGTGTAGATATGATGATTTTTCGCATTAATTCTTGCTGCAAGAGCCATGCCAGTTGAAAATGACAGACCTAATCCAAGTGACCCTCCGCAAAACTCTACTCCAGGACATTTAAAATCCGGATGACCTTGTAATCTGCTACCAAATTTTCTTAGAGTTTCCATCTCAGATTTATCAAAAAATCCAGCTACTGCAAGGTTTGAGAATAATCCAGGTGAGGCGTGTCCTTTGGATAAAACAAGTCTGTCTCTGTCTTCCCAGAGAGGGTTTTTTGGATCATATTTTAGGAATTTGAAATACATGCAGCCCATGATTTCTGCCATTGAAAATGAACCGCCAGGATGACCAGACCCTGCTATAGTGATTCCTTTGATAACAAGTTTTCTTGCTTCTTTTACTCTCTTGAAAATATGATAATAATTTAGGGCCATACTCATTCCATAATTTGAATTTCAAAATTAACCCTAGAATTCAAATTCATGATTTTTACCGTATGTGTATCAAATAAAAAGTTATTTCACAAAACATTAATCCAAAAACAACTTGTGATAAACATGAATACCAGAGATCTTGTACCCCTTATGATTTATGATGATAGATGTTATCTTTGTTCAAAATTTGCCAACTTTGTTCATAACTTTGCTAAAGACAAGATCTTGATAGTAGGTCATTATTCTGATACAGGCATGAAAATAAAATCAGAGATTTTTAAGCAAAATTATGATTCTACCATCATGTTTTGGCTCATAACAAAGAAAATGGCGTATGGTGGAAGAGCAGCAATTTTACCTCTTCTTCAAAGCATTCTGATGGACAAGTCAAGACCAGAACTTGAGTATGTCCCATCTTCTAGTTGTAGCCAAGATTGTAAAACGTATGGTTCTTTCTTTGCAAGAACAAAGAGTTTACTTTCCAATAGCAAAAAAATACATCTCAAGTCTTAGAAAAAATTAGTATCCTCTACTATTTCTATCAGGAGTTCCAGTATTTGGATTTCTAAATCCATGCTTATCCATCATATGATTTAGGAATCTAATGTCATCAGAGAATTTCTCTCCGCATATACTACAGTTGCTCATGATTCTATTAAATGACCGCGATCTTTTTAGGTTTTGTAAATAATATAGAATAATGCAAAAAATGCACAAAATCACCTTTACTATAACACCCAACCCAAACGGCTACGTAGTAGGATGTAATGAGATACCATCACTATTCACAGATACACAGTCAATTGTAGAGATTGATAAAATTGTAAGAGAACTCGTATCCGAATACATCAATGAATTTCCAGATGATGCACAAAAAAGGGGCTTTGATAAAGACACGCCAATAGAAACATCCTGGTACGCTACTCCTAACTCTGTAGCACTAGAATAGAAAAGGCGCCAGCACTACTGCTTCCCAAGGGCTCTCGCACCTTAGTAGCACAGTAGCGACATTGGGTTTGACTTCCGGGTTCGGAATGGGACCGGGTCGGACCCCAACGCTGTGGCCGGCTTATTTTCTTTAGTTTCTAATGTTATGTATTAATCTTGCTTGATAGAGATATAAATTCAGAAAAAAGTGGTTACACATGACCCATCGAGTAGCAGTCTTAGATAAAGAAAATTGCCAAACCAAAAAATGTGGATTAGAGTGCATCAAGTATTGTCCAGTAAATAAGATGGGATCAGATTGTATTGTTCTAAATGAAGAAACTGCCAAGGCCCAAATCGATGAGAACATTTGTAATGGATGTGGAATTTGTGTCAAGGTCTGTCCGTTTGATGCAATTACAATTGTCAATTTAGCAGAGGAATTAAAATCAGACAAGATTCACCAGTACGGACAGAATGCGTTTAGACTCTATAGAATTCCAAGCTTAAAAAAAGGTCAAGTCATGGGTCTGCTAGGAAGAAATGGTATTGGAAAGAGTACAGTTGTGGGCATATTATCTGGAAATCTAATACCAAACTTGGGAAATTATTCCTCGCCTCCAGAATGGAGTCAAATTTTAAAACATTTTCAAGGTACAGAGCTTAAACCGCATTTTGAGAAAATTGCAAATAACGAATTAAAGGCATCCATAAAACCTCAGCAAGTCTACAACTTGGCCAAAGTATTTGATGGTACTGCAAAAGAACTATTTGAAAAATATGATGAACGCGGAAAGGCAAAAGAGTTAGTGCAACAACTTGGTTTACAAAATTCTTTAGATAATAGACTAACAGACCTAAGTGGAGGAGAATTACAAAGAATTGCTGTAGCAGTTGCTGCATCAAGAGAGTCAGACTTCTATTTCTTTGATGAACCATCATCGTATAATGATGTCTTTCAAAGAATTGGAGTTGCAAGAGTAATTCAAGATCTTGCAAAATTAGGAAAGAGTGTGATGGTTGTAGAACATGATTTGACATTACTAGATTATCTTAGTGATTTTATTGAGATTCTTTATGGCGAGCCTGCAGCATATGGCATAGTTGCAAGCATGCTATCAACCAAAGTTGGAATCAACGTATTCCTAGATGGTTATCTTCCTAATGAGAACGTCAGATTCAGAGATGCAGCATTCAAGTTTGATGCAGTCAATACCATAGACGAATTTGTTACAATTGAGAATATTATGACATATCCAAAATTAGAGAAAAAATTTACAAATTTCTCTCTTACAATTGAAGCAGGCAGGGTAAGAAAAAGTGAGGTTCTAGGCATTGTAGGTGCAAACGCGTTAGGAAAAACAACCATGATGAAGATGATTGCAGGTGTTGAAAAACCTGATTCTGGAAATATAGAAACTAAGGTAAAGATTGCTTACAAACCGCAGTATCTAACAAATGATTTTGATGTGGATGTGATTACACTTCTTGAAAAAGCACATGGAGGAACAATAGAAGAAACTCCTGAAGAGGAGATCATAGTCAATCCAATGAAGATAAAAAAATTATACAATAAATCTGTCAAGAATTTATCCGGTGGCGAGCTTCAAAAAGTAGCAATTGGAGCATGTCTATTGCAAAAAGTTGATGTTTATGCATTGGATGAACCTTCTGCATTTTTAGATGTTGAAGATAGAATTGCCGTTGCAAAACTTATTCAAAGATACGTAAGATCGTATGGAAAATCTGCAATAATAGTTGATCATGACATTCAGCTTATGGATTTGATCTCTGATTCAATTGTAATATTTCATGGAACTCCTGGAAGAGAGGGTCAGGCAACAACTCCAAAATCAAAAGTTGAAGGAATGAATGAATTTTTGAAATCTCTTGAAATGACATACAGACGAGACGAGACGAGTATGAGGCCTAGAGTAAACAAACTGGAGAGTAGACTAGACAGAGAGCAAAAACAATCTGGAAAGTTTTACTATAGAAATTGACAAAGATGCTAAAACAGGCAATGATTGGAATTCTCACAGATGCAGAGGCAGATGAGCTTTATGGTGCCTTTGATCAGATAGGAAATATAATCATATTAAGAATTCCAGATTCTCTTTTACAAAAAAGAAAGGTAATTGGCGAAGTATTGCTAGATAAAGTAAAGACTGCAAGATCAGTCTATGCCCAATCGTCACCAGTTGAGGGAGATTTTAGAATAAGAAAATTAGAGTTACTTGCAGGAGAAGACAAGACTGAGACTGAGTACAAAGAACACGGGTGTAGATTCAAAGTAGATGTTGAAAAGACTTTTTTTTCTCCAAGACTTTCAACTGAGCGAGAAAGAATTGCAGAATTAATCAATGAAGGAGAGACAATAATCAACATGTTTGGAGGTGTTGGAATGTTTTCCATAGTTGCAGCAAAGAAAAAGAAATGCCATGTTTACAATATAGATATCAATCCTGATGCAGCTAGATTATGCTCAGAAAATATTCTATTAAATAAACTAAAAGGAACTGTTGAATCAATAGAGGGCGATGCTACAAAAGTAATAGAAGAAAAATTGCTTGAAACAGGAGATAGAGTTTTAATGCTATTACCTGAAAGATCAGACGAATTTTTAGATTCTGCCATTAAAGCGGCAAAGAAAAAAGCAATAATTCACTATTACTGCCATATCCATGCAGAAAAGAAAGACCAAGTTGCATCACTTGCACCACAGCATTTTCTAAGTGTTGTAAAAGTCAAATCTGAAATTTTGGGTGCAAAGATAGTAAGACCAGTTGGCCCAAGATTTTATCAAGCAGTTGTTGATGCATCAATATCCAAGTGATTACTTGTCATCCGTTACAAGAGAAGATGGTGAAGGTCTTGATGTTGCCATGTTATATCCTATCCAAGAAATAACTCCAAGAATTCCTCCCACCGCCATCAATACGGATAGTTGTAGTACAATAGGACTCCATTCAGAAAGCATAAGCAGATATGCATAAACAAAAAATCCTACAATTGCCAAGACAAAGATCATAATTCCAATAGTTCGTTGTCTTGTCATAGCTGAGAGTCTTTTTCTGACTTATTTAATTTAATCTAGTAAGCAAACTCAATTGCCATAAGATATGCATCTTCGCCATCGCGATAGTAGGCTTTTAGCCTCTGTTTTATAATAAATCCAAGTTTTTCATACAATTTTACTGCCTCATTATTACTACATCGGACTTCAAGATAGAGCTCATCAGATTTTTTCAGTTTTACTCCTGCAATCGCCTCTTGAACTAGCGCTTCTCCAATTCCCTTTCTTCTATTATCTGGTAAGACTGCCACAGATACAACATGACCTTTTTTTACAAATCCAAGTTTTTTGAAGTTTGAAAAGCCATATTCAATTTTACACATGATATACCCAACAAGTTTCTTATCCACCTCAGCTACTAGAAATGCTTCAGGTAATTCAGCAAGCAGGCTTTCATAGAAATAATCAGAATAATGTTCTGGTAATGTTTTTAGGTTTATTTCCATGGTTGAAATTAAATCTGATAGATCGCATCTTCTAATCACACAGTTTCCAATTTCTCGTAATGCTACCTGCATCCTGATAATACTGGAATTATTAATTATTTAACTTTAAGCAAATAGGAGAAATAATTAAAGCCAGCCAAAGATGCACATCTGAATATATCAACTCTTGACGAAGTTCTATCTGATGTTTCTTCATATTTTACCATAGTAGGATTTAATCAAAGTCTAGCTATTCTACAAGTCGAGATTTCCGGAGATAATGTAGCCAAGAAATTTCCTCAACTGGTTCAAAAGATGGAATCAAAGAACATGATAGTTAGATTAGAATCAGATTCTGGGAGAACATTTTTACTAATTTCAAGATTCATACCTCCAAAGTCACGACGATCTTGGATTCCAAGAGTCTTTGTTTGCTTCAACAATAGTAACTGTAATGATAGATGGTTACTATCGAGCCATCAGTACAAACTCGATTGTAAAAGGAGATGATCCAATATACATTGCTGTTCTATACACTATCTCTTTACTTGGAATTCTTGGAATTCATGAACTTGGCCACATGATTGCATCAAAGATACACAATCTCAAGATTAGTTGGCCTTATTTCATTCCGGGAATTCCCATACTGGGTTTTATTCCAACTTTTGGTGCTCTCATAATGTCTCGTGGATTAATTGTAAATAGAAACATGCTTTTTGATATCGGGATTTCCGGTCCCATAGCTGGACTCATTGTAGCAGTAATTGTTTCCACATATGGGGCATACATATCTCCAATGGTACCAAGCTCACAAGCCCATGAACTTTTAGAAAAATCAGGTCTCATGGAATTACATTCTAGTATACTAATGGATACAACAATTTCTCTTGTTGGAAAACATGTTCCTAATCAAGAACTTGTAATGTCACCAGTTTTGTTAGCTGCCTGGTTTGGATTTCTCATAACATTTCTGAATCTTTTGCCAGCATGGCAACTTGATGGTGGTCACATAGCTAGAGCAACTTTTGGTGTCAAGTGGCACAAAATTCTAACATATGCAAGTATAGGCATTCTAGCTTCTATGGGATATTACATAATGGCATTGTTTGTTTTGATGTTTAGTTTGAGAAGTCAAGATGTAAAACCATTAGATGACATTTCACCATTATCTAAAAAAAGAAAAAGAATGTTCACGTTAGTTATTGCACTTGCGTTTCTTTGCGCACCATTACCATTTTCTATTTTTACCTAAGCAATACATGTGAGCCATCAGAAACGATCAGAACCTTTTGTCGTTCGCCATATGTTTCAAGAACATAATCAATGGCTTGTTTTGCACCACTAAATGGAATCATCCCAAGTTTATCCTTTGTAAAAAGATGTGGCAAAATTGATACAATGCCTATCCTGAATTTTTTGTGCATTTCTGTTAAAAATAAAAGATCATCCATTCCATCTATGTACTTTGAAGGATTTTTTAATCGATCCAAGCTCATTCTACCTTCTACATATTGCTGGATTGCATCAGAACCTAATCCGTGTTTACACTCTGCAAGAAGAATAATCAGTCCTTCTTCTTTTATGGCATTTGAGCAATTCCAGATGGTAGACAAAGATCTGTTCAATGTCTCATTGCTTGCCTCTTTTCCAGTACTTACAATAGCCACTCTATGTTTTTCAGTCTGCTGTACTGCGATAGATGACAATGATGATGAGAGTAGTGAGGTAGATGAGGGATGACCAGTTGCAAGATCAACTACCCCAGTTTGATTTGTCACTATTTCTATAGCGGATATTTCAAATCCATCAGTAAATTTTTTTGCGATATCCATAGTTTTTAATTCATATCCAGGAAGAGGAAGATTTCCTTCCCTTTTTTCATATGCTTCAAGCATATTGTCTTTACCAAATCTTCGCAATAATTTAGTAGAGATGTTATTGTATCCAAACAAGCCATCAAATTCAATCTCATCGATAAAAATTAGATTTGTATTAGAAAATTGAGATGCATTAAATTCAGATATAGATATAGTAGGATCTGAGAAGATATTTTTTAAAGAATGTAAGTTTGATTTATCTATCAGGAATTTTGGTTTTGGAAATGATTTCTGTGTACAGATATCCAATAAAACTGTGATAACTTTTTGAATGGTTTTAGAATATTCCATGATAACAAATTCCGTAGGCTTTGACATGTCAAGAGAATTCAATTTTAATGCAATCTCTGAATCAGTCAGATTTGTACCACCAGAAACTATCTGTTTCTCAAGATTCTCCGCTTTTACATCAAGAACTACGTCTGTGGGTCCATAACTAAGCCAAATTTCAGGCATACCATACCGAAGGGACAGTTAAAATAAATCTAGTTCGGTAAATTTTGCTGTGGATTTTGTCAAAGAATTTGCGATGTTTTTGCAAGAAAGTGGCGCAATCAAATTTGGAAATTTCAGGCTTTCCAGTGGAAAAGAAAGTGCCTATTACATAGATCTTAGACTAGTACCAAGTTTTCCACATCAATTTAGAAAGATGGTAAAATCGCTTCAAAACTTGATATCAGAAAAAATAGGTTTAGACGATTTTGACTATATTGCGTCAGTTCCTACATCAGGTCTTGTAATAGCATCTGCGTTAGCCATAGAAACTGTAAAGCCTCTAATTTACATCAGACAAAAACCAAAGGATTATGGTACGGGTAGCCTCATAGAGGGAAAGATACCGGCTGGTTCAAAAGTAGTTCTAGTAGACGATGTTGGAACAACAGGTCATTCGTTACTAAATGCCATTAAAGCCCTAAAAGAGGCTAAAATCACAGTAGATTCTGCATTTGTCATAGTCAATAGACTTGAAGGTGCAAGGGAAAACTTGGAAAAGGAGAAAGTAAAGCTATACGAGATTACAGACATACTTGCAATTTCCAATGCCTTGTACGCTAAAAAGATTCTAGACGAAGAAACTTTGAACAGAATTAAAAAGCAAATGAATTTAATTTAATGTTTGAAAAATTTTCTAAATCAGCTATCATAAATCATTAATTCTTTTTCTTCTAAAAGTGTGTGCAGATTATGTACTGATCTGTAAACATCAGACTCTTTTTTTGCACCAGTACATACAAGTTTACCAGATGCAAATACTAGTATTACAGTTTTAGGATCAATCATTCTATGTATTAATCCAGGAAATTGTTCTGGTTCATACATGCTTCTTGGAAGACTTCGGGCAGCTTGTTCCAAATGAATTTTGCCACCAAGATTAGCAGAGGCAACCATATTTTGTATTGTAATGACCGCATCTTTTTTTATCTTAATTCCTCCTTTTCTTAATTTTTGAACAACTGTTCGTACTGCAGCAACTGATTGTTCTTCTGATTTTGCTCCAGTACAAACCATTTTTCCAGAGCTGAAGATCAGTGTTGCAGTTTTTGGAGACTTTATTCTAAACACTAAACCAGGAAATTGTTCAGGATGATAATCAACATCAGGGAATGTTTGAGTTATAACATTAAGATCAATTTTTTGATCAACAGAAGCAGAAGCCACAACATTTTCTATGCTAACAATAGGTTTTGTTTGAGGCATTTTTTGTGTGTATATATGTGCTTTATATATACTCTATAAGATTTTGTGTAAATATTATTTGTAAAAATTTATTAAATTATTTCAAAGAGGAGGCAGCTCAGACAAATGCCTTTACATCATCAGGTCAGTTATAACTCTGATTCTTCATTGCGGCCAAATGAAGATAATTTACTGCTTATTTTAAAATTAGTATATCAAAAAAAAATTTAGAAATAACACAAACATCACTTGTAAATTCTAGATCAACACCTCATCAAGAGAAAATAGAGTCATAATTCATACAGTATAAAAACAAAATGAACTAAATAGTGGGCCCAAAGGGCTTCGATCCCTTGGCTCACCGGTTATGAGCCGGTTACTCTACCAAGCTGAGTTATGGGCCCTACGAAAGAGCAAATTGAGATGCGCTATAAAATAGTATAGAGTTAGCAGTATGCATCATAACAGCTATCAAGCAATAGATTTTGAGCTACTAGTGATTTGTTAGCTGTTTCTACTAAACTATCCTCTTGTGACACAGAAGTTTTTTCCAAGACTTTTCTCCAAAGAGCTGCATGTCTAATGTCAGCTTCTGCATGAAGTCTGAAATATTCTATTGCATCATCTTCTGACAAACCATAGAATTTTCTTAATCCGTCTATCTTTGATAAGCTAATTTTGGGAATTTCTTGTTCCAAAGCATACATTGCAGCAGCTCCACCTTCAAAGGAATCCATAAGGCACGAAAGATTTGAAATGGCTTGTTTTGTTTTATCAAGGCCAGTGTAATTTCTTAGTTCATTTTGTGATACACCTAATGCACTGGCAAATTTTACCCAAGGTTCAATGTGTTCAGATTCTTCATCTCTATTAGAAGCGATTTTATTTTGAATTTCAGATGGGCTTTTTTCCATAACTTTATCTACAAATGAGGGAACGGCTTTAACTAATTGAAAATATTCTTTTGAATACCCACTAAGAGATTCCATTGATAATTTTCCTTCACTCCACATAACATAGAATTTGTGCTTTAGCAAACTCTGTTCTTCAATCATCCTGTCAATTCTTTGAATAAGGGAATTCATAGCTAGTATGAAATTCGGGTAATAAAAAAATCTTTTGAATGGCTGCAAAAGGATTTTATGGATAACAATTAGGATGCAATTTGGGCTCCAGTGGTGTAGACCGGTCAAGCATGGGGGACTTTCAATCCTCCGACCCGGGTTCAAATTCTCAATGATGAAAATCCCGGCTGGAGCACCACTCTCAAAAGCATTAATATTCTAACCGTAATCTACAGTTACTAGTGTAATTCTTGGATAGAAAGAATTTCGAGATAAATCCACTCATAAAAGACTTTGAAGGCTATATTGGTAAAGTTGATGATGCAATCAAGCAAGAGTTAGAATTGTATTCTGCTTCAGAATTTTTTGAACCATTACAGTATGCCTTGGAAGGAGGAAAAAGAATCAGACCTTTGATTCTTATTCTAGCAGCAGAAAGTATTGGAAAATGTGATGAAAATGCATATACTGCATCATGCGCTGTCGAATTTTTGCACACTGAATCTGTGATTCATGATGACATAATTGATAATGAAATTCTAAGAAGGAGAAAAGATCCTTTTCACATAAAATACGGATACAATACAAGCATAATTACTGGAGATTTTGTTCTCGGTCTGATTTTGAACATATCATCTCGTCTTGATAACGCAAGGATGGCAAGAGAGCTTGCAATCACTGCAATGATGATGAGTGAAGGAGAAATGCTTGAAACTAGACTAGAGACAAGCGATGATGTTACTTTTGATGATTATGTAAAGGTCATGGAATACAAAACTGCTACTGCGTTTGAAGCAGCTGCAAAGATTGGAGCAATATTAGGCGGTGGTAATGAAGAACAAATCTTGGCGTTTGCAGAATACGGCAAGAACATGGGAATTGCATATCAAATAAGAGACGATTTACAAGATTGGAATAATGAAGATAAATTATTCAATATATTGATCAAGAAAAGTACTGATCCACGTATTGTATTTGACCGTATGGACGAGATGCTAAAGAATTATTCTAATAAAGCAAAGTCAGCGTTAAGAAAAATTAACGACAGTCCTGCAAGAATGAGATTACAAAGCCTTCTAGACTTGACTATGCTTAGTGTATAGTTGGCAATCCGCTAAGAATAGGAACTGCAGATTTTGCAAATTGTATAACTGGATCTGGATATATTCCGATTCCAACAATAAATATGATTGAGAATATCATAACTGCAATTATTGATCTTGGTTCTTTTAATCTCTTGTTTGATTCGCCTTCCTCGAAATACATCTTTCTTATAATCCAACCATAGTAAGCAAGCGAGAGTGCACTGTTAAGAACTCCTGCGACTGCCAAATATGGGGCCCACCATAAAGTATGACCTGCATCTATTGCTGATCCAAATAACATCAATTTACTCCAAAATCCATTAAGAGGTGGCACACCAGCTAATGCAAGTAGTGAGATTGTAAGGCCAAGTGCGGTGATAGGCATTCTTTTACCAAGACCTTTTATTTTTTCAATATGAGTTACACCAAGAGTTGTAACTATTCCTGCAACAGCAATGAATGCTGCAGCCTTCATTACTGAATGATTCAAGATATGAAATAGTGCAGCTTGGATTCCAATTGGTGAAACTGGTGCCACACTAAGACCAATCAGAATGTATCCTGCTTGACCAATACTGGAATAGGCAAGCATTCTTGTAAGGTTTCGTTGTTTTATTGCTGCCAAGTTTCCTACAGTCATTGTAACTATAGCAATAACAGCAAGTGCAAATGCCCAATGAAGATTTAGTGCTATTGCACCCATAATTACAACCCTTAACACTGCTGCAAAGCCAGCTTTCTTTGTACCAGCTGCAAGTAATGCAGCAATTGTTGGTGGAGAACCTTCGTATGCATCTGGCAACCACATGTGGAATGGAACCAAACCAATTTTGAATCCAAATCCAGCTATGAACATACCTACAGCTAAAATTGCAAGTGGCATCATGTCAGGACTGAGATGTGAGAATCCAGCAATTACGGTTTCAATATTAGTAGAACCTGTTAGACCATATGCAATGGATATTCCATAAATTATGATTCCAGATGATAAAGCTCCAAACAAAAAGTATTTGATTGCTGCTTCATTGGATGAAGGATCTTTTTTGAGATATCCTGCCAAGACATATGTTGGAATACTCATGAGTTCCCATGCTACGAATAGCATTACTAGATCAGTAGAGTATGCAATCAGTATCATTCCAATTGATGAAAGAAGAATTAGTGAATAGTATACAGCTGGATTTGCTCTTCCTCTCATGTAGTTAAATGAGCCAACTGTTGTCATTATTCCAACAATTAGCATTGCTATTGCAAAGAATGATCCAAACCTGTCATCAACAAGAACATTCTGTGAGAATATTGCAGATGGTGTAACGTTCTTGGCAAGGATTTGATATATTACAACTCCAATTGCAGATAATAGTGCACCAAAAGTTATAACTCCATAAAGTGAGGAGCCTTTCTCTTTTCTTGCAGCATTGATTACTGGAATTATTACTCCAACTGCTCCAAGTATCAGAGTTAACAAAATTGGTGTTGATGTGAATTCTATCATGTTTTATCTCCTAAATCAACAATAGGAATACTACTATGAGTATGCCCACTCCAAAGATGTAAAGATACGATTGTGAAACTCCTGTTTGTGTAGCTTGCATTATTCTTGCACCGCCAGCCATAGTTTTTTCTGGAACTACGTTGAATCCTTCCAATACAAAGTTCTCAAAGTATTTGTAAAGACCTCTAGCAATGTATAATGGAGCTGACTACAAACGTCCAGTAGATTAATGCATTAAGATACCATCTGTTTAAGAAGAATTTGTGAATCGCATAGAAGAATATGTTCGAATTTACAAATTTTACAGGATCAGCAAATCTTCCAATATAAAAGACATATCCAAGTCCAAATCCAATAGCAAATGCAGATAGTGATGCCACAAGAGCTACAGGGTTAACACCTTCTAGGAATCCACCAAGTATTGGTTGAGATTCTGTTGCTACAGCTCCAACATTAGAGGTAATTCCAAATGTAGAACTCAAGTAATTAACAAATAGATCGTGAATTTGGTGCTCAAATGCAAGACCCATTACACCTATTCCAATTGTTAACGCTGCAAGAATTCCATATGGAATCCACATTGAAGGACTTGCTTCATGTATATGATGTCCCTCTTTTTCCATTTCTTCAACATGTTTACTTTTATTACCAAAGAAGACCAGTCCTATCATTCTAGTTGTATAGAACGCGGTAATTACTGCAGTAATAACTGCTATTGAAAATAGTGGTAGAGCCCAAGTGTTACCAGATTGATAAATTGCCCCAAAGATAGCATCCTTACTCCAGAAACCAGTTGTGATAAACGGAGCACCCATTAATCCAAGACCTGCTGCCCACATGAAAACATAAGTCTTTTTCATGTATTTTCTAAGACCGCCCATATCAGTCATGAATCTAGAACCTACAATATGGAGTATAGAACCAGCAGCCATGAATAATGATGCCTTAAACATGGCATGTGAAATCAAATGGAAGAATCCTGCAGTATAACCATCAACGAATTGTCTTGAAAGACCAGCAACACCAAGTGCCATCATCATGTAACCTATCTGTGATCCAGTAGAATATGCAAGAACTTTCTTTATTTCAGGATGTACCATTCCTTGAGTTGCAAGAAGTAGTGCTGTTATTGCTCCAACCCATGCAATCACTTCAAAGAATTGATCCATGTTAATTCCAATTGCTGCTAGTGCAAAGAAGAGCGGGGCTAGTCGTGCTACTAAAAATACACCAGCCTTTACCATTGTGGCAGCGTGGATTAGTGCTGATACTGCTGTAGGTCCAGTCATTGCCTCAAGTAACCACTCGTTTAATGGAAATTGTGCAGATTTTCCTATTGCACCACCAAATAATAAAACTGCAGCAGGAATCAACAAGTGTTGTGAAGCCATAGTCTGTGGCCCAACTAGTATTTGCAGTTAATTCTCTAAATCCAAAAGTTCCTGCAAATGCAAAGATTAGAAACATTCCTGCCAGCATCATGACGTCACCAACTTTTGTCATGATAAATGCCTTCATTCCGGAATGAGTAGGAGAATAGTAATCCATTAGACCAAGCACATGTCGTCCTTCTATTCCAACATGATCTTTCTTTTTGTCTTTATACCAAAATCCTACCAATGCATATGATGCTAGACCTACTCCTTCCCAACCAAAGAAAAGTTGTAAGAAATTATCAGATAAAACAATAAGCTGCATTGATCCCAAGAAGAATGCCATCCAGAAGAAGAATCTAGTCAAGTCCTTGTCTCCTTTCATGTAACCAGTACTATAGACAAAGATCAAAAATGAAATCCATGCAACAACATTACTCATTATAACTGCAAGTGGATCAGCAAGTACTCCTGCCTTGAGTCCAATTGAGGATATCCAAGGAATTTGGTTGTGAATTTCGTGATTACCAAGAGCTCCTGGAAGTAGAGTTACAGCTGAAACTGCACTTGCCAAAGCAAATGCTACAGCTACCCATCCTGTTGAACGCTTTGATACTTTTCCAAAAGCTGGAATTATCAGAGCTGCAGCAAAGGGCAATATCCAGATGCCCCACACTCGTAATGCGCTTAATCCAAAACCAAGATCAAAAGGTAAGATACCCATATCTAAACTCCCACCAATCCTTTCATGAATGGAATTATTTGGTTAAAGAATATGTCGGGATATATTCCAATTACAACACTAAATCCTGCCAATACCATCATTGGGCCTGTAACATACCAATTTGCTTCTTTTGTATTCTCTAGATTTTCTGGAAGTTTTCCAAAGAAAACTCGTTTTATCATCCATAGTATGTATGCCATTGTGATAACTGTTGCAACTAAACCTAAACCAAATGTAACCATTCTAATCATAGAACCTTGTTGGATGGCAGTTTGAAGTGCACCGTAGAACATGGTCCATTCTGCCATGAATCCGCTAGTTGGTGGAACTCCCATTAGAGTAAGTGCTCCAATCATTGCACAAACTGCAGTGATTGGCATTTTTCCTGCGAGTCCTCCCATTTTTGTGAGGCTGCGAGTTTTGACTTGCAAAATTAATGCACCAACCATCATGAATAAAATTACTTTACCTAAACTGTGAGAAACAAACATCATTTCAGAACCAGAAAGTCCGAGAACGGAAACAGTTCCAATTCCAAATAAGATGTAACCCATTTGACTGATACTAGAATAAGCAAATAATTTTTTGATGTCGTCTTGTACCAATGCCATTACTCCACCGTAGATCATTGTTACCAAGCCCCAAATGTTTAGGGCCAACGCAAGATGTTCATATTGCCCAGGCATCAGCATTACAATCAATCTAAAGAATCCATATGCTCCAACCCCAAGCATTGCTCCAGATGATAATGCGTTAAGTGGAGTTGGTGATGCTCGGTAAACATGTGGAAGCCACATGTGCACTACAAATGCCGCCATCTTTACTGCAAGACCTACAATTATCGCAACAGCTGCAAGACCTAATACATGTGGAGGTATTCCATGTGATTTTATGTCAGCATAGTTAAAGCTGCCAACACTTAGACCAATTGAAAGAAAACCAAGTAAAAGAATTACAGCTCCTACATGAGTCCAGAAAAGGAATAGCAATGCAACTCTTCTTCTTGATTCATAACCCCAGATTGCTAACATGAAGAATGCTGGAATTAACATTAGTTCAAAGAAGACATAGAATTCTATTAGATTAGTTGCAAGGATAGTTCCAAGCATTCCCATGGCCATGACAAGAAAGAGCGCATAGTATGCACCGATTTGATGATTGAGATGTTCTTTTAGAGAAGAAGATTCTATGACTTCGGTACCGCCTCCTACCAAATGTTTTTCAGAATTCATTCGTTCTTCAAACATAGTAGTAATTCTGGAAACCATGTATGGTTTTGAAAATAGTACAAGAACTGTGGATATTACATAAATTATGATTGCAAATGGAGAGGCAAGACCATCAAGTAACAATCCAAATTCACCAAACAATTGAGTCCACTGGTAGTGCTCCTCATAACTTCCTGAAAGTGCAGGAACAATTACTAAAACAGTACAATACAATAACAATCCAAAAGTAAACCAGGCTGCTACATTAGGTCCAGATTTTCGCCCCAAGTAATATGCCACAGGAGAAAGTAATAGAGGCAAGAAAAGTGCCTGCAGTAATACAAATTGCATTATCCTTTCAAGCTCCTAAAGTCTGCAATGTCAATGTTTCTGTACATTCTATATGCTACAATTACCAGTGCTAATCCAACTGCAACTTCTGCAGCTGCTATTGCGATAGAAAATAGTGCCAATGTCTGACCTTGACTATTTGGTATATATCTAGAAAATGCAACCAAATTGAGATTGGCTGAATTAATAATCATTTCAACACCAAAAAGCATACGTATTGCATTTCTCTTTACAGCCATCCCATAGATTCCAATGGCAAGAAGTGCCACTGAAACTAGAATAAAATCAATCAGCGCGTTGGTCATCTATTGCATCCTCCCTTCTTGCTAGTGTCATTGCTCCAGTAATTGATGAAGCCAAAATTAGTGCCATTACGATTAATGCGGGTGAATAATATGTCAAAAAGTCTTCTCCTATTTTTTTGTAATCTACCATAGGTGAATTGGTATCCATTGTTTTCAGTCCAGAACCAATGATTATTGTTCCAATGCCAAGCATTAGTGTAAGCATTAATCCAATGCCTGCATATCTTCTGCGTTTATCTTCGACTTTATTGAAAATAAGTTCTCGTCGTACTAGCATAACGGTGAATAATATTAGAACTGCAATGGAACCTACATAAACTGAAAGTTGGAACATTGCTACAAATGGTGCATCTAAGAGTAGAAAGAATCCAGCTACTCCAGATAATGTTAGCATTAATGCAATTGAACCATATATCAGAGAACGTATCTCAAGTGCCACAATAGCAGAACCAATTGTTAGAACAGACAGAGCTAGAAATACCGAATCAACCATGTGAAGCACCCCTGTCACTTATTTTTATTTCAACATCTTGTGAAATATTTGGTTTTATAGCAAGCTGAGCAGGGGTGTAAATAAGAGCAGATTTGGTAAATGAAGAAAGCTCATAATCATTTGTCATATATAGTGCATAAAACGGACAAGCATCTACACACAATCCACAGAATACACATTTACCATAATCTATCTGTGGCATTATTGCTTTCTTGTTATGCTTCCACGTTTCAGCTATCTTGACCATACTTATGGCCTCTGCTATCCCCTCACATGCTACAGAACAAAGTCTGACAACCAGTACAATGTTCATGGAATAATATGTGACGACCTCTTAATCCAGCTATTCCAACACCAGTTTCTGGATTGAATTGAAATCCATCACCTACAAACTTTAATTTCTGCTCAGGATATCGTAATGTAAATCTCTTTACTGCAAGATGTTTAACTCCGGAATTTAATGCGCGGATTATTCCGATAACATTACTCATTGTAACAACCCTCCAGGTCCCAAGACACCTGCGTATAGCAATCCGAGAGTCTATAAAGATGTTAATGAAGGCAAGACCGATTAGTTTGTACCAACCAGTGTGTAATACTATGTCCATTCTAACTCTTGGGAAAACTCCACGAGGTAATAGAATCAAAAGTATAACTCCAACAGTCTTAATCACAAACCACAATGTACCGTTGAGCATTTGTTGATCAAAGAGTGGCAATCCAGGGAATTTGGCAGTTACAGGACCAATTGTAATTCCATTAGTTATGATATCCTGTGGGAATGGTGGCCAAACCATTGGACCGTTCCAGCCACCAAGGAATAATACAACAAATAATCCTGCAAATGCATATAATTTTAGATAGGTTCCAAGTTGAATTAATCCGTACATCATTCCAGAGAACTCAGTTAACCATCCTGCAACAATTTCACTTTCTGCTTCTGGAAGATCAAATGGAATTCTTTCAAGTTCTGCAAATATTGTAATGAAAAATACTATAGCTCCAATTGGTACAAAAGTAATCCACCAAAAATGCTGTTGTGATTCAACAATTTGTGAAAGATTTAGACTTCCAGAAAGTATTACAACTCCAAGAAGTGATAGAATCAATGGAATTTCAAATGCAACCATTTGATGAAGTGCTCTAAGACCTCCGATGAATGTCCATTTACTATTTGCTGCCCATGCTGTGAGTACAGCAATTATTGGAAAGAAACCTATGACTGCAAATACTGCTAAAAGACCAACAGAAGGATTTGCAACTACCCAACCTGGAGCAACTGGAATCAGAGAAACAAAAGCACCTGCTGCACCGACAAACAATAATGGACCCATCCAGAAAATTGGTTTGTCTGCTTTTGCAGGTATGATGATCTCTTTACTCATTAGTTTAAAGCCGTCACCCATCAGTTGTAGAATTCCTTCAATTTTTCCACAATAAAGCGGTCCTACTCTAAGCTGAATTTTTGCAAGGAATTTTCTTTCTACAAATATTGTTGCTGCTGCAAGTAGAGCCGCAAATCCAAATCCCGGAAATGCCATCACTCTAAAGATAGTTGTGTGAATGAAACTTTTGACAATTGGGAGAGTACGTGATGGATCAGCCATCCAAGTCATTGAAAGGTATGGCGTCATCAGTTGACCGTTAATTATTGGAAGCTTGATGTAAAACAATATGATAAAGACTATTGGCAATCCAACTAGACTAAATATTAGAAGTACCCAGAAAATTAAATCAAATAGAGAAGCGATGAATCGACTTAATCTAAACTGCGGCGCAATTGTAGACATTTATCTATCTGCCTCCACAGGCCAATAATTAAGACCCCAGTAAACTGCCGGCATGTTACCTAACTTTTCTCCTTTTAACAAATATGGCATACAGATCAAATTTCTAAATGATCCAACGCTTATCTTCACTCTATAAGGTTCTGGTCTGTTGTTAGACACAATATAATATCCAATTGCTCCTCTACCAGATTCCACTCTACGATAAACTTCATCATTACCACCTTTTGGATTTGGTTTTAATTTTGTGCGTACAGAACCGGACTTTGGCATCTTTTTTAATGCATCTTTAATTATTCTACAGCTTTCAAACATTTCTAGATAAGGTATACGAGATCTTGCATAGGAATCTCCTTCTTTCATTACTATTGTTTGAAAGTCCATGTTTTCATAGACATCATATGGTTCTTTTTTTCTTACATCAAAATCAACACCAGATGCTCGTAATACAGACCCAGTTGTACCAAGTCTGATAGCATCTGTTCTTGACAATATTCCACTACCCTCAGTTCTTGCCTTCAAGAGAGGATTCTGATAAAAGATGGCCTCATACTCTTTTAGTCTCTTCTCAAAATATTCAACTTGTCTTAAGCATCGCTCTTCAAAATTTGATGGAAGATCATTTCGTACTCCTCCAGGTACTAGATATGCATGAGTTACTCTTGCACCAGACATTGCTTCTAAAAGATCAATGAAAAGTTCTCTATCACCAGCAGGCCACATGAACATAGTAGAGTGACCTAAAAATATTCCATAGATTGCCAACCAGTACAAAATATAGATACAACGATTCAGTTCTGCTGCAATAACTCGGATGTATTTTGCTCTTTCTGGAACTTCAATTCCCAGCAATTCTTCGACTCCAAGACAATACGGATACAAGATATTGGAAGAGTCATGGATTACAGGTCTTTCAAGATGAGGAATATTTTGAATATAATTTCTGTATTCTGCCATTTTTTCTTCTCCGCGATGAACATAGCCTGGATCAGGATCACATGAAACAATGTAATCACCGTCAACTTTGATTATCAATCTCATATGTCCAGAACCTGGATGTTGAGGCCCTACATTTAGTGTCATAATTTTTTCATCCACGGTTTCAATATGCATTCCTGGTGGTAGTTGTGTTGTCATTTTATCGTCCCTTTATCTTGAAATCTTTTCTAAATGGTGGTATATCTGCCCAGTCTTCTGGGAGAAGTAATCTGCGCATATCAGGATGACCTTCAAAATAAACGCCAAACATTTCAAAGCATTCTCTTTCGTGAAACTCTACACTATAGAATACATCGCGTAATGATGACATTCTTGTTGCATCTGAACCAGGATTTGGAATATCTTCTCTTGGAACTCGGGTTGCAAGCACAAAAATTTGGCGTCCAAGCTTTTCATCAGTATAAGATCCCAAGTGATATACAACTTCGATTTCATTTGAATCTGGATAGTCAACACCAGATACAGACTCGGCATGATCGTACTTTAGTTCATCTCGAATAAATTTAGCAACATCTACAATGTTTTCTCTTTTTGCAGATACTCTAATTCTATCAGATCTTACATAGTCTACATGTATTTTATCTGCAAATTTTGAAGAAATTTTATCTGCCAAGGATTTTTCAAATGCAGGAATAGGTTTTGGATGAACAGGGACATCTGGAGATAAGTTAAGTCCCTTTTCTTCATAAAATTTTTTTGCATCTTCTTTTGACATGGAACTTTCAGTATGCTCTTCAGCAGTATCTTTAACTTCGTCCTTTTCAGTTCCAGAGCTCATGGCTATTTAGCCTTCATCCGTTTTATTTTTTCTTGAAGTAACATACATCCTTGAATTAATGTTTCTGGTCTAGGTGGACAACCTGGAACATAGACATCAACGGGAAGAACCCCATCAATTCCCGGTAGTACATTATACGAGTCAAAGTATAATCCTCCAGTTATTGCACATGCTCCCATTGCTATAACATATTTTGGATCAGGCATCTGATCATATACCATTCTTAATCTTGGAGCCATCTTTCTGGTAATCGTTCCCATGACAACAATAAGATCACATTGTCTCAAAGAACCAAATGCCTCGATAATACCAAATCTTTCAACATCATAACGAGGACTGGATGCAGCACCAAATTCTACACTACAACATGCAGTCTCAAGATGGACAGGCCATAGAGAGTAAATTCTGCCCCAGTTAATTGCCATGTCAAATGGTTTTCCTACTGCTTTGATTAGGACGTCACCTAGCTTTCCAATTAAAACATTGGTTGCATGTGGTGCTGTATCTGGATTAACTAATTCTTTTAACATTATTCTTCCCCATCCCGAATCTTTTCCGTATTCGATTTAAAAGTTACCAAATGTCTTTCCTCCCTGCCTGATAGAGTGCAAAGGCAAAAGCTGCAAAGATTACTGCTAGAAATCCGATAATTGGAAGAGTTTCTGACTTGGGCAAATTAAGTATACTACTTCCCCAGGCATACAAAAAGATGGATGCCACATCAAATACAACAAACATCAAGACATACGAGTAATACTGCATCATGAAATGAGTACGTCCTTCACCTTGTGGGACTTGACCAGATTCCATTGGAAGGAATTTGACAGGGTTTGGAGTACGTCTAGGAGCGATCATCCTAGAAAGAATTAGGGTGGGTCCTGTTGCTACTATCGCAAATATGAATAATAGTAAAATTGGGCTGAAACTACTAGCAGCTTCTCCTACCAAAGTAGCTAACAAGCCAGTCGCAGAGTATAAAAATCTATTCACATTATACGATCAAAATTTTGATTGCTAGTAAATTTTTCAATATTTTCTTTGAAATTAAGCAATATCTTCAATTCTTAATAATAATGGCTTTCAATCATTTTTAAATTTCTAAAATGATTGATATATGTCAATAACGAAACTTTCTCATGGTAAACGTAGGACAAAAGGCACCACCTTTTACTTTAGTAGATACGGAACTGAAGATGCGAAGCTTGGACGAATTTAAAGGAAAAAAAGTAGTACTTTCATTCTTTGTAGCTGCAAGTTCTCCTGTATGTACAAAAGAAATGTGTACCTTTAGAGATGAATGGAATCAGATTTCAAAACTTGGTGCTCAAGTAATAGGAATCAGTAACGATGGTCCATTTGCAAATAAAGCATTTGCAGAAGCACAACATCTGAATTTTCCTGTACTTGGAGACTACAAAAGTCAGACAATAAGAGATTATGATGTTTTAATGGCTGACTTGTTGCATGTGAAAGGTTACGATGCTGCCAAAAGATCTGTATTCATTGTAGATGTAAATGGAACCATAGTCTACAAATGGGTTTCAGACAATCCGTTGATAGAACCAAACTATCAAGAAATCATAGATTTTCTAAAAAAAGGAAATTAAATTCCTTTTAATTTATTTTTAAAAATATTTATTCAATCTCTGCAAGCACATCATTTTTTGCAACTGATGCACCCTGTTTCAATTTCATTGATTTTACAACACCGTCTTTATGAGATTTGATTGAGATTTGCATTTTCATAGATTCCAAGACACATACTACATCACCTTTCTTGATTTTATCTCCAGTCAGCTACATTTATCGATACAACTCTGCCAGGAATTTGACTTTTGAGATTTATTTGAGAGTCTGTAGCTGAATCGGCTCCAGAATTTTTGTATACAATTTTGTCCATATCTGGACGCTTGTTAAATGTAGACTTGACTCCATCAATAACCAGTGTTATTCGATTTGTACTGTCTTCAAGATATTTTGTAATATGATAAACACTATCTAACATAAACTCAACTTTATTATGACTCATTGTGATTACTTTGAGGTCGTGTTCTTTTCCTTGGATTTTCAAGACAAATTCATTATTACCAACTGATTTTACAATTTCACCAGCCATATTTTCATCTGTGTTTTCTAGTTTGAATTTCATATCAATGCCTATCCACTTGGGTTTTCCATCTAAGACTGTGTTCTTTATTATGTTTAATCCTGCTTTTGAGAAATTCTGAGTGGATCAAGGTTGCAGCTAGTGCAGCTTCTGATTTATCTGATGCTTCTTTTTTCATATCTTCGCGTAGTCTGTCAAGAATTTTGAATCTATCAAGAAAGTCAGTCGACAAATCTCCATTAATGAATTCCTTACTATCCAAGATTGTTTTGTATAACGGAATTGCAGTTTCAACTCCTTCAATATAGAAGTCAGATAATGCAAGTGACATTCTCTGTCTTGCCTCTTCAAAGTTTTGTCCCCAAGTGATAAGTTTACCCATAAGTGAGTCATAGTAAGGTGAAACCGTACAACCAGGATACAGATATGTATCGACTCTAACTCCAGGACCTGATGGAATATTGACATCAAAGATTTTTCCTGTCGACGGAGCAAAGTCAAGAAATGTATCTTCTGCATTAATTCTACATTCTATTGCATAACCATTTACTTTGAGATCTTTTTGTTTGAAAGGAATTTCTTTTCCATTTGCAATATCGATTTGTAATTTTACAAGGTCAAGTCCTGAGACTAATTCAGTTACAGGATGTTCAACTTGTAGTCTAGCATTGATTTCTATAAAGTAAAAAGTTCCATCATCTAATCTTAGAAATTCGGCAGTTCCTGCATTAGTATAATCAACAGCAACTGCAGCTTTTACTGCAAGTTCTCCAATTTCATCACGTACCTTTTGGTCAACAACTGGAGATGGCGACATCTCTATGAGTTTTTGATGTCGTCTCTGGATTGAACATTCTCTTTCAAAAATATGTACTGCATTACCATGTTTGTCACGTGCTAGCTGAAGTTCAATATGACGAATTTTTGGAAGGAACTTCTCAACTAATAGTGCAGACTTGCCAAATGCTGCTTTTGATTCTCCAGATGCCATCTCAAAAGCTTCTCTAAGCTCTTTTTCATTATGTACCAGTCTGATTCCTCTGCCTCCTCCTCCAAAAACTGATTTTAGTAAAACAGGATAACCAATTTTGTTAGCAATATCTAATGCCTTTTCTACTTCTTCGACAATGCCAGGACTTCCTGGGACAGTTGGCACATTTGCTTTTGCCATTGCATTCTTGCATTCCATTTTATCACCACACAATCGCATTGATTTTCCAGAAGGTCCAATGAAGTTGATCTTCTTTTTCTCACAAAGATCTGCAAAATCTGCATTTTCTGAAAGAAAACCATATCCAGGATGAATTGCATCAGCACCGGAACTAATTGCAGTCTCTGCTATCTTTTCCATGTTAAGATAACTTTGTGATGGAGATGGCGGACCAATGTGATATGCTTCAGAGGCCATCTTGACATGTTTTGAATTTACATCTTCATCAGAATAAACTGCAACTGATTTTATTCCCAATGCATTACATGTCTTGATTACACGTATTGCGATTTCTCCTCTGTTTGCAATTAAAATTTTCTTGATCATATTATTCTAAAGATTAATGTTCCCATGCTTTCGTGGTAGTCGTCTTTCTCTCTTATTTGCTAAAGCATCCAAAGCTCGTATTATTGCAGGTCGTGTTTCAGCAGGATCAATTACTGAATCAATTGTTCCATATGATGCAGCTACGTAAGGATTAGCAAATTTTTCAGTAAAATTATCCACAAGTTGTTTTTTTAATGCGGCAGAATCTTTTGCAGCATCAAGTTCTTTTCTATTCATTATTCTTACTGCTGCTTCTGAACCCAGCACAGCTATCTGTGCAGTTGGCCATGCATAATTCATGTCTGTTCCTAAATTCTTGCTGGACATTGCAATGTAAGCTCCACCATAAGCTTTTCCAATGATCAATGTTATTTTTGGAACTGTAACTTCACAGTATGCATACAAGAGTTTACTTCCGTGACGGATGATTCCAGCATGTTCTTGGTGTGTTCCAGGCATATATCCAGGAGTATCTACAAGAGTAATAATTGGAATATTATAGCAATCACAGAATCGGATGAATCTTGCTGCCTTGTTAGATGAGTCAATATCCAAGGCTCCTGCAAGTACCATTGGTTGGTTTGCAACAATTCCAACTGTCCTTCCATGCATTCGGGCAAATCCAACTACAACATTTGGTGCAAACAATTCATGAATCTCAAAGAATACGTGATTATCAACTATGGAATTGATGATTTCTTTCATGTCGTATGGTTGGAGAGGATTTTCTGGGATTATATTTATGAGATTATTATCGAGTCTATTTGGATCATCACCAGTTTCTACAATTGCTGGTTCTTCCGTACTATTTTGAGGAATATATGATAAGAGTGTCTTGACAATATCCATGCATTGATATTCATTTTTTGCAACAAAGTGTGCAACACCACTGTTCTTTCCATGAGACATTGCACCACCAAGCTCATCAAAGGATACGTCTTCACCAAGGACTGTCTTGACAACCTCTGGACCTGTTACAAACATAGTAGCAATCTTGTCAGCCATTATTACAAAGTCTGTCATTGCAGGTGAATATACAGCACCTCCTGCGGATGGTCCCACACTAATTGTAATTTGAGGAACTACTCCAGATGCAAGTTGATTATGATAAAATATATTTGCAAAACCATCAAGGCTTAGAATTCCTTCTTGAATTCTTGCTCCGCCTGAATCAGCTATTCCAATGATTGGACAACCAACTTTTGTTGCATGTTCCATAACTTTAGTAATTTTCTTGGCGCCCATTTCACTAAGTGTTCCACCAAGAACTGTAAAATCATAAGCAAAAAGAAAAACTTGTTTTCCGTGTATAGTTCCATATCCTGTAACAACTCCATCTCCAAAGAATTTTTTGTCCTGCATATCAAATTCATAATAATGATGAGTTGTCATTGCGTCAATTTCATGAAAACTTCCTTCATCAAGAAGCAGGTCAATTCGTTCTCTTGCAGTTAATTTGCCTTTATCATGTTGAGCCTGAACTCTTTCTTCTCCGCCACTCTGTTCTGCCTGTCGTCTTTTATGCAAAAAATTCTTGATCTTTTCAGAATGCATGATTAGAATTAGAGACTCATTACAACCTATATTAATTTAATCAGTTTTTATTTCTCGAATACCGTCTCGGCCACCCTTGGCGTTACGAAAAACATTCATGCCAATGTGATAGTTTTGCCATAGTCCTTCTATGACTTGCAGTGCTTCCCTTGCAGACTGTAATGTTTCTTGATTAGGTTGTGGATCGGCTTCTAATTTTGCAACTAAATTTCTCTTCTCTGCAAGTAGATCTTCTAATCCTACCTCATAGTTTGATTCCCCATGAAATACTGGATCTAATGGTGCAATCTTCGTAGTAGGCTTTGCCATTGATTTCTCAATCTGAAGGGTTAGATTTTAAGATTTAGTAAAGGATATCGTTTTACTACAGAACTTTGGTAGAGCAAAAAAGCATCTTTGCTATCACTACATTTCTTACAAATACACATCTGAGAGACTTTCATTAGATCACAATTTTCTGCAAATTCACAGTCAGGACAACCTGCTGGGCCTCCACAGACTATGCATTTTAGTTGCATAACTTCTGCACAGGCCTGATGTTTTACACCCAATCCTTTTGCCCATAGAGCAACTTCGTTGATTTCAATCTTTTTTTTACAGACTGTACATGTTCCTGGAAATTTCATAGGTATTGCCCGCCAGCTCATTTCATAATCTCCAATTCTTTTTGCACAATTTCATAATCTATTTCATTTAGATTCATATCTAGAGATTTATTTTTTATACAAAAAAGAAGATATGGAAGATAGAAAGTTGAAAACACACTCCGTGAAACATGCATTTGTTTTGCAAGATTACTAGTTAGTCCTTTAATTGCTCTGCCATCCCATCTGATTCTATTTAGAGTAGGCCATGGAAGATTAAATTGAGAATATTTTATTGCAGTTCCTTGTTTGTATAATTTTAATAATATGTTATCCAGATATCGTAAGAGTCTCCATTCTTGATGTCTCATTATTTTTCCGTACAACATATCAGCTTCAGAAAGTATTTCCAACATTTCTTTTAGGGTATCTTTGGGAAGAGTACTTGTAATCACACTTGAATAAAACGCATTAACCTTTTCTCGAGGATCAATTCGCAGAGAATAAAGTATTATTTTTGCCTCTTCAGATGATTTTGCGTTAAAAAATGAGTTTATTGATTCTTCCACATTAGCAGTTAGGTTTGATTTATCAAGTTCAGGCTCAAATCCCCCAGCCAATGCTTGGGCAGAATTTAAAATTGACCTAATATCACCTCGTGAATCTATAATTATTTTTATCATGTTTCCAATTTTTATTGAGGCGTCTTCTCGCCTTAGAATTTCTTCAAGGTATAGTCTCATCAGTCTAGGAGGAAGAGGTCTAAGTTTTACAGTAGTTGCAACTTTTTTGATTGATTTCATTTTGTCAGAAATATCAGAATTTGCTGCAAGGATTATTGGAACAGTTGGCTCTTTTAGTACATCAATCAAAGCTTCTACGCCACCAAAATCAGATCTTCCGTGTATTCCATCTACTTCATCAACAAATATCATGGGATTTCCAAGTAGATTTCTATTACCAAGAATAGGATTGAGAATTTCTTGAATTTTCTGTTTGTTTCTTACATCACTTGCATTCATACTGATTAAATCATAGCCGAATTGTTTTGCGCCAAGCATTGCCATGGTAGTTTTTCCAATTCCTGGAGGTCCAACTAAAAGAAGAGGTTTTGTTCCCTTGATCCATTTTCCAAGCCATTTTACAAAAGATTCCTTTGCTTCCTCATTTCCTACCATTTCAAGTAAATTCTTTGGTCTATACTTGTCAGACCACATCATTTCAAATCACTTTGGAATTTTTGATTCAAATTCTTTCCACAATTTTTCTTTTGAAAGTTGATTAAACCAATACAGATTGTAATGCTCCACTGTTAGAAAAAGAAACTCAAGAAAATCTTTATGCGAAAAATTTTCTGGCAATAGTTCTAAAGCAAGTCGCGCTTCACTAAGATAAATATCGCTTTTTTTCATTGTAAAATCAAATCCTTTTTGAACGTCACCTGTAAGAAATGTGTAATACAGAGGCCATGAAGGAACTTTTACAAATTTGTTCTTGATAGAATCTTCAATTTCATTTCCACATCCAACTGATTCTGCAGCTTTTGCCATTCCAAGATAGAAAATTTCTCCAAGTGGGAATCTTGCAAGAGTCATATTTTTCCCCGCAGTTCCCATTACTGCCCTATATTTTTTATAGCATGAAATCATCTCTTCCTCAGAAATGCTCTTCGGATTCATTTTTAATTTAAAATCAATGTATTGACCAATTCGTGCATCTTTGAAACCTCTCTCAAATTCTTCCAAAACTTCTTTTCCACCAGCAGAAATCTTGTCTCTTGCAAGCTTCAAGATGTATGGATTCATCAACTTGTAATCATCAAGAAATTCTACATCTTCATCTTTGTCCATTATCCTGTCCATTGGTTCGCTTAGATCAATTGCGATGATATGACCATCAATGATATCTGTTTTTTTCTTACCGTCTTCAGAGTCACCAAAATATTGCGATGAAGCATCGTATAACGCACTAAAAACTGGAAATGTCATTTTAACAAAATTAGAATTAAGTATTCTTGAGACTCTATCTAGTAGAGTTTCATAATTTTCTAGTCTCTTTTTGACCTCGTCAATTTGTGATTTTTGTAGAATTATCTCTGCAGAACCAACTTCTTTGGCAAACTTTTCTTGAGTTTCAAATGGATTAGGATCGGATTTGATCTCATTTAGGAGATCTTCAGTAAATCTTTTGGTGAATTTTGGAAATTCATCCTCTGCGTCCTTTTTGTATTTGTCAAATAATCGATATCCTTTGCTTTTGAACAATGCCTGCTTGACTATGTCTTTACCTGGTTTAGTTGATAATAGAGCTTCTTTACTAAAAATTGAATCGTCTTTACTGCTCACACAATGGCACAACTTTTTTGCTATTTATGCATTCAGCCTACTTTTTTATTACTTAAAATAAATTAGGACTTGGAAAAGAAAAACTGTGAATGTAATCGAAATTTTGGAAGAAGCTGCAAAGAGAGTATATGATAATGTAAAAGACCTTGCAGGAACAGAAGAGTCTGGCGCAGATCATGGCATGGGAGCAGGTGGAGACATATCACGACGAATAGATATTGTAGCAGAAAAAACAGTTCTCGATTACCTGCGAGAGAAAAATTTTGAGTGTACTGTTTTTGGAGAAGAGTGTGGAATAGTAGAATTATCTCCAAATCCTAAAGGATTTGTAATAATGGATGCCATCGATGGCTCTACTAATGCAGTAAGAGGATTACCGTTCTTTTGCTGCTCACTTGCATTTGCACCTGAAGATAATCTGAGTTCTGTTACAGATGGAGTAGTTATGGATTTACATAATGGAGATTTGTATTCTGCATCAAAAGGTAAAGGTGCGTTCATGAATGGAAAAAAGATTCATGTTCACAAGGACAAACCAATTTACTTTGTTGTAGGGGTAGATATTTCAGGAATTTCACCAGAAGCACTGCCTCAATTAGCACCAATTCTTGCTGCGTCAAATCATGTAAGACATTTTGGAGCAGTTGCCCTTGAGCTTGCAATATTTGCTCGTGGGCTAGTTGATGTGTTTGTAGACCTTAGAAGGAAATTAAGAATAACAGACGTTGCTGCAGGATATCTCATAGCTTTAGAGGCTGGCGGGCATGTAGTTGATGAAAATGGAATGCCACTTGACTCAAAATTAAGTTATGACAAGAGGATCTCGTTCATAGCTGCTGCAAACAAGGAAACACTTGATGATGTTATGAAAAAACTTGGATTATCACCCAAGATTTAAGATTTAATTTCTGAGAAAAATTTATGGCGCCCTTGGCGGGATTTGAACACGCGTCGAGGCCGTGACAGGGCCCCATTCTAGACCGGGCTATACGAGGATTGGAATTAACCGCATCCCCTCTATACTACAAGGGCGTTAAAATATTGTGGAAGAAAATCTGAGTTTAAAGCTTTCTTTTCTTCAAAAAATTTTGTAAAAGACTAAATTATACACAACTATGACGTTTTGCTATGGGTTCGTAGCTCAGCCAGGTAGAGTACCGGACTTTTAATCCGGCTGTCCGGGGTCCGAATCCCCGCGAACCCGCTTAAAATTAGCAAATTAATCCGAGATTTGAAAAATATAATCTCGGATGATTTTCTGGTATTATAACTTCAAAAAGAGAGGATTTCTAACTACTGAGATTCAGTTCTGGAAACTCTGCTTGTTTTATTCCCAAGTCGTTCTGAAGTGTTCTGATCTTCTTGGCATATTCAGCCATTTTTGGGTTGTCGCTCTGAACCTTTGCGATTTTGTATCCTCGCCAGGCTTTTTTGAGTGCGCCCCATGTCTGACCGGCAGTGTAGTTAGGGTTTTTTGATTGTGGTTGTACGAATTGATACATACTGAGACGTAATGCGCGAAAATTAGTTATTTGCTCATATGTTAAGTAAAATCAATATAAAAGTCAAGTTTCCTACATTAAATTCATACAATTAACATCTTTATGTATAAAAATTCTAATTTATGTATATTTTTGACGTATTTTAGGCTTTGTTTTTTATCAAGACTTTCAATTTATTTTCAAGGTCTTGAATTGCAGTCCTTACTTCATTTGTTCTCTTGGTGGTACCAACTACATATGCCTGAATTTTTCTTTTCCTATCTGCAATCATCCTTTGTTGTTCATGTTTGCCAGAAGATCCTTGGGACTTTCTAGTATCTAATGATGATTCAGGAGTTGTTGACTGAATAATTTTGTAAAGTTCCTTTGCATCAATCTCTTTTGATGGAATTGTTTTTTGTACTTCTGGCAAAGATAGTTGTGATAGAGATTTTTTAGAATTTGCAGCTATTTGTACTAGATGTCCAACTATTTTATGGGAGACTCTAAATGGCATTCCTTTTCGTACCAAATGCTCTGCAATATCAAGCGATATAGAAAATCCCCCATCAATTGCTTGTCTTAATTTTTTCTGGTCTACATTCATAGTTTTAAGAAGAGAATTGACTACAAGTAATGATGATATTATTATTTTTGAAGTTGGCCAGATAGAAACTTTGATTTGTTGAAGATCTCGGTTGTATCCAGATGGTAGTCCCTTTAGATTTGACAAGATAGCCATTTGATATCCTATGACCTGAGCAGTTTTACCACGAATTAGCTCAAGAATGTCTGGATTTTTCTTTTGTGGCATAACACTTGATGTGGATGTAAATTTGTCAGACAATTCAAGAAAAGAAAATTCAGAAGTCGACCATATGATAAAATCTTCTGCCATTCTGCTCAAGTTTGTCATTAGGATGGAACAGTCTCCAACATATTCTGCTACAAAGTCTCGTGATGAAGTCGCATCAATTGAATTCTCTATCAATCCTTTGAATCCAAGCATTTTTGCAGTAGATTGCCTGTTAATCGGAATACTTGTTCCACCGACTGGGCCTGCACCAAGAGGTGATTCATTGACTCGACCATATGTCATATAGAATCTATCAAGATCTCGAAAAAGAGCATCTGCATATGCAAGAAGAAAATGAGAAAATAGGCCAACCTGAGCTTGTTGTAGATGAGTATACAGAGGCATTATGGTATTTTGATACTTTTCTGCTAGTTGTAGTAGTGTAGAAATGACTTCATTCAGGCAAAAACAAATGATATTGATATCATCGCGTATCTTCATACGTATGTCTAGTGTGACTTGGTCGTTTCTTGAGCGTGCAGTATGCATCTTACCTCCGGCTTCATTCCCTGCTTTTTTTATCACCAGAGATTCGATTAATTCATGAATATCTTCGGCTTCAGATTTCTCAGAAAATTCTTCTTTTTTGAGTTTCTCAAGAGCGTCAAGAATTTTTACTGCTTCAGGTTTTAATATAATTTCATTTTCTAAAAGCATCAAAGTGTGAGCTTGACTTCCTAAAATATCATATAGAGCGATTTGAAAATCATCAGAAATTGAAGAAAGAAATTCTAAAGTGTTTTCGTCTAATTTGCCTTCTAATCGTGATCTGTACATCAATTTAAGAATTAGAATGGTTATATATAGCGTAGACGCTTTTTTTATTTATGTCACAGGCATCTCAGGACCTGAGAAGACAAATTTTTGATGAGCTAACTAAAGTAGTTGATCCAGAAATTAATGTCTCAATAATGGAGCTAGAACTAGTTGATAACATTGACATCATCGGACCTGAAGTAAAAATCGATATACATTTGACAAGTCCATTTTGTCCAGCAATATTTGGATTCAAGATTGCACAAGATGTACACGATTATTTGCTCAAGATTGATGGAATCGATGATGTAAAGGTAAATGTTTCAAATCATTTCATGGCCGAAGCCATAAACAATCAAGTCAATTCTAGTAAAAATCCTAAAAAGCCTTAAAATTTATTTTTGAAATCCTAACATATATCCTCTAAGCAATTGAATTGCCATTGCAGGATCTACACCTTTTGGACAGACATGACTACAAGAACCAGCAAAGTGACATCGCCAGATTCCATGAGAAGTATCTATAATTTTTAATCTCTCCTCTTTTCCTTTATCTCGATTATCTGCTACATATCGGTAGGCTTGTGCGAGTCCCTGTGGGCCAATAAATGATGTATCAGTAGCCATTGTAGGACAGGCAGAGTTACACAAACCACACTTGATACAATATGAGAACTGGAGAAATTTTTCAAGATCCTTTGGAGTTTGATTAAATTCTTTAGTTCCAGGTGTTACTTCGGAATCTTCTCTTATGATAAACGGCTTGATTTTTTTATGGTTTGTTGTTAGTTGTTTAAAGTCAACTGCAAGATCCCTAATTATTGGGAAATTATTCATAGGTTCAACTGTGATAACATCAGAGTGTAATTCTG
The DNA here is from genome assembly GCA_963713025.1 of uncultured Nitrososphaerota archaeon. Taxonomy (GTDB): domain Archaea; phylum Thermoproteota; class Nitrososphaeria; order Nitrososphaerales; family Nitrosopumilaceae; genus Nitrosotalea. The sequence goes on from CAVQKA010000001.1 coordinate 201,024, forward strand.
AAACTTTAGTGTAACAAGCAAGCGAAGGTTTTCCATTGATCTTCATACCACAAGAACCACAGGATGCTTGTCGGCAAGAGTATCTTACTGCTACAGCATGATCAAGATTTTGTTTTACATATAATATTGCTTCTAGAACTGTAGTCCATTTCTTGACTGGGACTTTGAATTCAGAGTAGGTGGTTTCGTGTCCTTCAGAAGGATTGGATCTTGCAATTCTTAGAGTGATAGTGTTTAGCTCACCTGATGTTTTTCCAATAGTGATTAATTCTTCAGATGGATTAGGTGCTGTGACAACTGCCATGTCTAAGAAACCCCCATTCCTGCCATCAATATAGTTCTTGAGCCATAAGCAATCAAAATTACCATAGATGCAAGAGATCCATAGTTAACCATTTTTTCATAACCTTTTCCTTGTTTTAGCTCCAAAAGAATTACTCGAAGACCATTGAAACCGTGTACAGATAACAGAATCAATACAGCTTCGAGCATCAAGGCATATGGTAAAAAGTGATAATTTGCAATTACATTTTGATATTGTAATGACTGACTAAAGTTTTGTGTCATTCTCATTAAGATGTGCACAGTGACAAGCACTACAGCTCCTAATGCCGTTCCATAATGTATTTTCATGATTATACTTTCTCGCATCTTAATCACCAAATAGAACGGATGCACCATACATCATGGCAAGAGCTGCAAGTCCAATAGAGACCCAGATGCAAAGCCTTTGTTTGTAGTTTAATGATGATGCTTTGTATGGATATTCTGGTTGTCCAGGTTTTCCAACTCCTATGCCTCCATGACCTAACATTACTCTAATTCCATTTGCAGTATGAAAAACACACATACCAATGACCAATGTAAGGAAAATATGCCCTTGTGTAGTCTGTGTAAACTCTAACATTTTATCCCACGCAACTTTTCCATGGACAATGGAGTCTGTTTCAAAAATATGTCCTATTAAATAAGCAAGTAAACCAAGTCCAGTAAGTCTTTGTAACCAATATGCAACTCGTTCTATTCCATATCGAGTAGGATTTGCCATTCCCTTAATTCCTTCACGGTTTGACAATCTTTCTGCCACTAGTATTTCCTCTCCACTGGCTTGTATTTAGTAATAGTTACTGGATGTGTCTTAAGAACAGGCTCCTTTGTATCATAGTAAACAAGAGTGTGGTGTAAGAAGTTCTTGTCATCCCTATCAGGATAATCAACTCTTGCATGGGCACCTCTGGATTCCTTTCTTGCAATTGCTCCCATTAGAATAACTTCAGCAACACGGAACATTGAATCAAGTTCCATGACATGCGAAAAGTTAGTGTTATACTCTTTAGCTTTATCATCTACGTGCTTCCAAGTTTTTTGGTATAATTGTCGTACTAATTTTAATCCTTCAACTAGATCGCTTTCAGTTCTATAGACATAGGCTTTTGAATTCATGATATCAGTTAGTTCTTGACGCACTTCATATGGATTTACACTTCCACTTCCTCTAAAAATTCCGTCATAGATTCTCTTTTCTTCACTAGCAATCAGATGCATTGGAAATGGAGGTTGTGATTTACCTTCAAGAACATATTTTGCAGCCTGTTCACCTGTTATCTTTCCCCAAACAAGACATTCTGATGTAGAGTTTGCGCCCAATCTATTTGCGCCATGAACACTGTTACATGCAGCTTCACCAGCTGCCCATATTCCTTGAATTTCTGTTGCACCGTCTATGTTTGTGTGAATTCCACCCATCATATAGTGACATACCGGTCTTACATCAATTGGTTCAGTAACTGGATCTATACCAGAAAATTTTAATGATATTTCTCTAATGGCAGGAAGTTTTCCCATAATCACTTCTTTACCAAGATGTGTCAGATCTAATTTTAGACATTCTACACCTGTCTCATTAATGAAACCTCTACCTTCATTAATTTCTGTCATCATTGCACGTGAAACAACATCTCTGGATGCAAGTTCAAGTTTGTTTGGAGCATATTTTTTCATAAATCTCTCTCCGTCCTTATTTTTTAGATAACCACCTTCACCTCTAGCAGCTTCTGTAATTAGAATTCCAGATGGCAATATTCCAGTTGGATGAAATTGAACAAACTCCATATCTTTTAATGCCATTCCTGCACGATATGCCATGTCCAAACCATCAGGAGTTGAAGCTAACGAATAAGTTGAAAAACTGTAAACTCTTCCTGCACCGCCAGTTGCAATAATTAGTGCTTTTGCCTTGAATGTGTAAAAATTACCACTTGAAAGTTCAATGGCTGTAATTCCACAGAAACTTTGACCATCATGAATTATAGATGTAACAAACCATTCATTGTAAAATTCAATGTTATCAAATTTCTGACAAGTGTCATATAGAGTCTGCATCTCATAGAATCCTACTTTGTCTTGGGCATATGTTGCTCTACTAAAACTGTAACCTCCAAATGGTCTCTGACCAATTCTCCCATCTTCTCTTCTTGACCAAGGCATTCCCCAATGTTCAAGCTGGTAAATTTCGGATGGCATTTCTTGTACAAGTCTTTCAATAACATCCTGATCCCCAAGAAAGTCACTTCCCTTTACAGTATCATAAACATGAGATTCAATAGAATCTCCATCTTCAGGATATAGAACCGCGGCTGTTCCACCTTCAGCAGATACTGAATGTGAACGCATAACTTGAAGTTTTGAAATTACTCCTATCTTTATCTTTGAACTAACTTTTGCTGCTTGAATTGCGGCCCTAAGACCAGCAAGACCAGAACCTACTATCAAGAGATCAAGTTCTATGCTGTTAACCATTATTCGAATTCTACTTTTCAGGCTTCATAAATATGTCTTGTGAAGGTTCTACACCTTCTTGGTACACAATTCACGTGTTACCTAGAGTTATGAAAAATGATTAAAGATCAATTAAATAATAAATAATTGTAAGACATCATAGTCACAGTTGAAAAATATTAGAAAACTATTATTAGATAAATCAAAACCTCTTGTTTTTCCAGGAGTATACGATGCAATTACTGCAAGAATTGCTCAGAAAGTAGGCTTTGAAGCAATGTTTCAAACAGGATATGGAACATCCGCAGCACTACTTGGTATGCCAGATTATGGTTTCATCGGATCTAAAGAGACAATTGAAAATGCAACAAGAATCTGCAAAGCAGTCTCTGTTCCGGTAATAGTAGATGCCGACACAGGTTATGGAAATCCATTGAGCGTATGGAAACTTGTAAATGAATTAGAAGCAGTTGGAGCATCAGGAATATTTCTTGAAGATCAGAAATGGCCAAAAAGATGCGGACACATGTCTGGCAAAGAAGTAATTTCAAAAGAAGAATATGTTGAAAAACTTCGTGCCGCAGTTGATGCAAGAAAAAGTAAAGATTTCATAATTGTAGCAAGGACAGATGCCCGAGCTACTGAAGGTATAGATGCCGCAATAGAAAGAGGTTTACTGTATAAAGAAATTGGAGCAGATGCAATTTTTGTTGAAGCCCCAAAATCAATAGAAGAGATGAAAAAAATAGGCAAATCGATTAAAGCTCCTTTAGTTGCGAACATGATTGAAGGTGGAGCAACACCAGTTCTTTCATCCAATGAACTGCATAAGATGGGATTTAATCTAATTTTATATCCACTGTCTGTGCTTTATGCAAATACATTTGCAACACTAAAGATTCTAAAAGAATTGAAAAAATCTGGAACAACTCTCAAGTTTAAAGAATCACTTGTTAATTTTGATGAATTTAACGATATTGTGGATCTCACAAAATTCAAGAAAATGGAAAACAAGTATTCGACTAAATAATTAATAAAAAAGAAAAGTGTCTTTCAAGGTATCCTATCTAAGAGTTTGTTCTCTTTACTTCTATTTCTATAGTAGAAACATTTCGAGTACGTCCATCTTGTGATTGCATTGGTTCTGAGCCTATCTTGATGTTTCCCACGGCAAAGCCTGCATTTTCTGTCTTTCGTGCTATGATTTGAGCTACGTCGACTGCAGCGCCGATACTAAGTCCTCTTGCCTTGATTGATATTTTTGGTTGGTTTGCCAACTGTATGAGCGCAGAAGTAACATACGCCATCAGTGGCTTTTTTCCTATGTAGATTATGTCTCTAGATTCGGACATGCATTAAGTATCATTTGGGATAATTTAAATCTAAGAATGAAAAATTCGAGGCATTGAAGTTTTTACTGTTCTTAGTTTTTGGAATATCGATGATTGGGATTAGTTCTGCTTATGGATATCAAGAAGTTTCAATATCAGATTTCAAGATAGTAAATTCTCTTGGTCAGGATATCACATCACCTGTTGTTGATCAACAACTTAACTTACAGACTTCTTTGAAGAATTCGGCTGATAAAAATATCAATTGGGCATACATAGTACAGGTTATTAATTCAGATGGAGCAATCGCTGATCTAAATTATGCCACTGGTTCTCTTGTAAAAAATCAGACTCTAAACGCAGCACTTTCATGGACACCACATACGAGAGGAAATTATAAAATTGAAATTTTTGTTTGGGATAATTTGCGTGACATTAATCCACTTTCTTCTATGTTGACTTATCCAATTACTGTAACTTAAAAAAGTGGACCGGGTGGGATTTGAACCCACGATCTCACCCATGCCAAGGGCGTATCCTACTAGGCTAGACGACCGGCCCATATTCAATCAGAATATTACATCTGATTTGCATTAACTTTTTTTGAGAGGTTATTAACGTTTAGCGTGAATCAAATTTTGTATGCAAAATTATAGCATAAGATATTTAACCATCCAAATCAAAAACTCCACGTGGTCGTAGACAGTAAAGCGATAATCTCCTACATTCAAATTCAAAAAGAAGATTTAGGAGTTTTCAGATTCAAGCCAAAAGAAGGTGGAGAAGTTCCACAATACAAAGCTGGACAATTTCTTACACTTGGAGCCTTTGTACCGGCAGAGAATAAAGTTATTCGAAGAGCATACTCAATTGCATCAAATCCAGAGAATAGAAATTATATTGAATTATACATTAGATGGGTAAGAAAACCACTACCAGGACGTCTTACAACAGTTTTGTTTAGTGCAAAAGAAGGAGACGAAATAATTTGGTTAAAACCAACTGGTCCTTTCACTATAGAAGATAAGAAACCAGATGGGGAACCAGACAATAGAAGAATAGTATGTCTTGGTGGAGGTACAGGTCTTGCACCATTTGTCAGTTATGCAAAACATCTTCATGCAACTGGAAGTAAAAGAGAAATTGTAGTATTCCACGGAGCCAGTTATGTTGACGAATTAGGTTACAGAGAGGAATTAACTCGACTAGAAGAAGAAAGTCTCGATAGAGGAAAAGACAAGTGGAATTTCAAATATAGAGCTACTATTAGCAGGCCAGATGAATGGTTCAACAGAACTTGGAATGGCAACAAAGGCAGAGTAGAAAGTTTCCTACAATCTAAAGACGGTGAAATGTCACCACTTGAAAAAATGGTTGGTGAGAAAATTACAAAAGACAATACTGTATTTTTCATTTGTGGTTGGCAGGGAACTATCGATGGATGCATGGATGTTTTAACTCCAAAAGGCTTTGTCACAGAAAGAAACAAGCGAGCTGACAAAAGCTTTGAGATAAAGTATGAATCATACGGATAAAAGAAAAACATCTTTGAAAGAATAATATTCTATTACCTTGGCGAGTCTACAGGGACGTAGGTTAGCTTGGTAGACTGCCAGCCTCGGGCGCTGGATGTCGTGGGTTCAAGTCCCATCGTCCCTATTCTTGAGAATTTTAGTACAATTTCAAATAAATGATTGAAATATGCCATGAAAATACTGAAGCCAGTTGACAATTGCAATATATCTTGCACATTTGAATCCCGTTACCAAGGCTCATGTGGAAATAATTAATGAATTAAAAAATGGAAATGAGGTAAGAGTATTACCAGTCATATTCATGAAGAACGGCAAAGAGATCAATAGCAGAAGTTTTCCATTTAGCTATGATTTGAGAAAGAAAATGCTCAAGGCTGTGTTTGGAGATAGTATTACAGTTTTACCAAATTATACCTTTTATGCACCATTTGCAAGATACATGCCCCCGATGATATCACCTTATTCATGGAAGATAAAAAAACAAATTCTTGATGAAATTACCCAAGATTATTTCACATATACTGGAGACAAGGCGGAGGGTTTTGTCCTCAAACTCTATGGACTAAATCCTAGAATAGGTAAGAGAAAGGAAACATCGGCATCATCTGTAAAACAAAAGATGTTTGAGGCAGCAACAGGAAAAGATACGGATTGGGAAAATTATGTAGAACCAGAAGTAGTAAATATAATACGGGAAAATTGGGATATTGTAAAGAAATTTGCAAATGCCAAGGATCTTACATATCGAGTATTAGGAATGAAATTCCCAAGTTTTGGATTCTGGTAGAAATAGATTAATTATAGACGGATTTGGTTTTTCAATATGAAACCTTTTGTACCAAAATTTGTCTGGTTTGATGGAAAAATAGTCAAAGAGGAGGATGCAAAGGTTCCAGTCATGACTCATGCAATACATTATGGAACTTCAGTTTTTGAAGGACTGAGAGGTTATTGGAATTCTAAAAATTTGTACATCTTTAGACTTGATGATCATATTAAGAGATTTAGAAATTCAGGTAAGGTATATTCAATTTCTTTGAGATTCACAGATAAAGAAATAGCTAATGCCATAATTGATCTTTGTAAGAAAAATAATGTTAAAGAATCATGCTACATAAGACCATTTTATTTTGTAGGCAGACATGGAATTAATTTACATGTCACGGAAGATACTCCAACACATGCAGCTATAGTCATGTTTCCTTTTGGAGAGCTGTTTAACAAAAATGGAATAAAGGCAGGCATATCTTCTTGGAGACGAATTAGCGACATGTCCACACCACCACTAGCAAAAATGGGTGGAAATTATCTTAATTCAATACTTGCAACACAAGAATCTAAGAGAAATGGTTACGATGAGGCCATATTATTAGATCATCTTGGAAACATAAGTGAGGCACCTGGAGAAAATATCTTTATCATAAGAAATGGAAAGCTGCTAACTCCTCCACCTCAGCTCATCAGCATTAGAAGGAATTACAAAAGATTCTGTTATAGAAATAGCAAAAGATCTTGGCTATCAAACAATTGAGAGAGAAATTCCTAGAACTGAGATTTATTTTGCTGATGAGGTATTTCTTACAGGAACAGCTGCCGAGATAACTCCAGTGATTTCAATAGATGGTAAAAAGATTGGAGATGGTAAAGTAGGCAGGATTACTGGAAAAATAAGAACAATTTATTCAGATGTTACAGTGGGCAAAAATAAAAAGTATTCAAAGTGGATAACAGCAGTGTATTAAGATGAAAATAGTCCAAATAGGTACTGGTGGATTTGGGAAAAATCATGCCAGAATTCTTTCTCAACTTGGAGTTCTTTCTGCAATATGTGACATGAATGAATCTCGTGCAGAAGAATTTGGGAAAAAATATTCTGTAAATTATTATTCATCTCTAGATTCACTTGTGGATTCAGAACAATTTGATGCAGCATTTGTTTGCACACCTACTTCAACTCATTTTGATATAGCAAAGAAACTCTTAGAGAAAAAGAAAAACGTCTTTGTTGAAAAACCTATGACCTATCTCTCACATGAGGGTGAAGAGTTACTTGAGCTAGCCAAGAAAAACAAGGTAATTCTAACAAGTGGGTACATTGAGAGATTCAATCCTGCTGTTTCACTTGTAAAAGAATATGTCAAGACAAAAAAGTATGGGGAATTGATAATGCTTGAATTTCACAGAGAGAACAGAATGCCCAATCACATAAAAGATGTGGGAATCATTTACGATACTTCAGTTCATGATATTGATACTGCCATGTGGTTATTTGATGATGTACCAGAAGTAGTATTTGCAAGATCTGGAAAAATAAGACACGAACATGAAGATTTTGCAACGATAATGCTAGGTTTCAAAGATAACAGAGTTGCAATCATATCATCAAACTGGATTACCCCAATCCGTGTAAGAAAATTTAATGCCGTATGTGGAGACGCAATAATTTCTTCAGATTTCATTACACAAGAAGTAAAGATTGAGACAAGTTTGGGAGCTGAGATACCTCGCAAGGAGACAGAAGAGCCATTGTTTTTAGAGATAAAGAATTTCATTTCAGCAATAGAGGGAAAAGAGAGTATAAGAGTAAGAGCAGAGGATGCTTTGAATACAACTAAAATTGCAGAAGCGGCACTTTTATCTAGTCAAAAAGGAACTCCAATCTATCTAGACCTAAAATGAACAGAAAACTGATAGAGATTTTGGCGTGTCCAATAGACAAACACTTTCCACTTGAGCTTTTAGAATTTAATTCAAAAGACGAAATTGTTTCCGATGGTGTAATATTTTGCTCAAAGTGTTCAAGATACTATCCAATAATAGAAGATATTCCTATCATGTTGCCTGATGAGCTACGTGACAAAAATCAAGATATCGAATTCTTAAACAAGTACAAAAGTACTCTGCCTGATAAGATACTTTCAAAAGGTTCTCCGTGGCACTTGTGATAAAAAATGGTAACAAATTTCGTTTCTGAAAAAGCAAAACTTGGAAAAAATGTAAGGATATGGCATTTTGCTTATGTGGGAGATAATGCAGAGATTGGAGATAATGTCAAGATTGGTTCTCTTGCACATGTAGATTACAATGTAAAGATAGGAGAAAATACAATGATAGAAGGACTTGTTTACATACCACCTCTTTCGATAATTGGAAAAAATGTCTTCATTGGTCCTGCTGCTGCATTAACTAATGATCCATATCCTGCAAGTAAAAAGATGATAGGAGTTACAATAGAAGATGGAGCTGTCATAGGTTCCAGGGCAGTTATCAAGGCCGGAGTTACAATAGGAAAGAATAGCGTAGTAGCAATGGGTGCCGTAGTAACAAGGGATGTTCCACCCAATTGTGTTGTAGTTGGAGTTCCAGCTAAAGTCAGGTATTCAAGAGAAGAATATGACAAGAAGAAGAAAAACTGGGAAGAAAGCTAGTAACTCATTTGTTTTTGGAAGATCCAGTTCTTAATTTTTGACATTAGTAAAACCCAAAGTACCACCAGTATCATTGCAATGACTGATTTTACAATAGAGTCTACTATATGATCAAATTTCCCAAATCCATGTATTGAGAGAGGTGCAATAATTGAGACAAGCAGTCCTCCTCCACCTATAATCAATGCCCACATAACAAAAATGTAAAAGAAGATATGTTTTCCTCTCATATTTTTACCCCCATCATAAAAGCTGTAATTATAGCCAATGCTGCAGAAAATAGGGCCAGTCGAAAGATTACAAAACCTACTTGCTTTTCAGTCAAAGGTCCATTAGACAAAATCAATCTCACAAGAGTTACTGGTGCTGATTTATCATCACTTGCCATTAATCTAAAGTCTTCAGTATGAATCACAGGTTTTGCTTTAATTTGTCTGTGTTCAATTACTCTTTTTACACTAGAGAGAAACAAAAATGAGTTTATCACTGCAGGAAGTAATGCAACTGCTGCAATAACTTCAACGTGACCTACAATAGCTATTGTACCATACATTGCTCCCAGTGTTAGAGCACCAGAATCTCCAGGAAATATTCTACTTGGAACTTTATGATATTTGTAAAATGCAAGAGATACGAATCCCAGAGGCAAACTTGCTAGAGCAATATCATAATTATGTACAATTACAAGACAAACTGTAAGCGCAAAACTTGCAATGGTCATAAATCCACTTGCAACACCATTGAGTACATCAATAGAGTTTATTGCATTTCCCATTATAGGAATCATAAAAATTATCAATGCCAAATAAAGTTCTGGAATACGTACCGAACCAAATAATGGAAATGCGAGGTGTGGATAATATACTCCAAGTAAAATTATTGGTACTGCAGTTCCAGCAAGAGCTAAAGGTTTGAACCATCCACCAAGAACTTTTCGGTCATCAGCAAAACCTACAAGAAATGCAAGAGAAGTTGTAATTATAATTGCCAATATTGCAGCAGAAGGAAATAATGCATAGAGTACAAATTCTGAAGCCAAAATTCCTGCAAGTATTGAAGGCCCTCCTGGTCGAGCGACCATTGTTGCAACTTCTTTATTGTAATCTTTTACAACCATGTTTCTCTTTGTAAGGGCATTAATCAGGCCAGGAGTAATTGCATAAACAGTAACAAACGCTATTGCTGAGATCAGTATTCCAATGATTGTTTTATCCAGCATTATCTTATCTTTTTGAGATGTGTCTTTATGTTTTCTGCGATAACTGGGCCTATCTTATCTAATTTTGCTAGTTTTTCAGTAGGCATTTCATTAAGATCAGCTGTAGTTTTAATGCCGTTTTTGAAGAGTATTCTGGCTCGGACTCGTCCAATTCCTTTCACACGTACCAAATCAACAAGTTCTTTTTTGATACCATAGGTAATTCTTGACCTCAAGGAATCAATTTCATCTAGAATTTCATCTTTTTTCTCTAGTTTAGCAATCTCGTATAGTGCATGAACAAGCCAGTCAGCACTTTCAACCATTCTATGCATATCACCAGATTCAATACTAAAGTTATCAGAGAGAAATATTTCACTTGATTCATTAATCCATGCATGTATTGCAAGAAGACTTCGATTACAATCATATTCTGAGATATTTTCTATTAGCTCATCAGCATAATTTTCAATTAGGGTACCTACAAGTTCATAATCTTTATTTCTCAGAGAAAATTTAGGGAAAAAATCTTCAGAGCTTGTAATTACATGTAACAAACCTAAGATATGCCCTTTTGATGAAATTTGTTCTAATGATTTTCTAAATAGAATTGCAGTTAGTGGATCAATATACAATGTAGAAGTTTTTTTGCCAAATTCTGTTGCAATGTACCTATTTCCTTTTTGTTGTAAAAGTTGTTCAGATTCAAGATATCTCAGAGCTATTTGGATATGGAATTTTATTGTAGTCTTTCTTTCTTGAGAACCTGAAAGTGTCTTTGAAAAAAATTCTACAATGTCTTCTCCTTTGATACCAGGATTAGTAGATACAAAGCTAAGAAGATGTATCCTTAGCGCCTTGTCTCCAGTAAGCTTTGAAGAAATTGGTTCTGGAATTCCATTAATGTAATAATCAAAAATTTCTTCACTATTTGAGTTAGCTACAATAATTGCCTCTCCATATTCATCATATTGTGGTCTACCTGCACGACCGCACAGCTGTTTGTATTCAAGTATGCTAATTGGTTTGTTTGCTCCATACTTTGCATCAAATCTGGTTACGTTAGCAACAACTACTCTTCTTGCAGGGAGGTTTACTCCTGCAGCCAAGGTGGGAGTGGATGCTAGAATCTTTATTTTTTTATTTCTAAATTCAGACTCTATTACATCTCTGCAATTCTGATTAAGACCAGCATGATGAAAAGCTACTCCATTTTTAACTAGAGTTGCCAAGGTCTTGACTAGTTCAGTTTGTTCATTTTCATTTAGAATTTTTTGTGATATTTTTTCTAGTGATTCCTTTTCATCGTTATTTAGAGTTCTGGATACTGCCTCAGATGCCTTTGTGGCAAGAGATACCGAACGAGTCCTTGTTTCTGCAAATAAAATGGCTTGACCTCCATTTTTTAGCGAATCCAATCCCAAGTCAACTGGTGGACCTCTGATACTTGTTTCAATTTCAAATTTTTTTCTGTCTTGCATGGTCACTACACCTTGATCATAAACTCCCTCTGACAAGGGAACTGGTCTCCATTCACTATGCACAAGTTTACATTCTAACCAGTCAGAAATTTCGTCAGCATTAGTAACAGTAGCACTAAGAGCTAGTATCTGTGGTTTTTGTGGTAACAATTTTAGTTTTGTAAGCACAATTTCAAGAGTGGGACCTCTATCATCATCACCCAACAAATGAACTTCATCAGCAATTACAAGACTTATTTCATCTATCCATTCTGCACCTTGTCTTATGATAGAATCCATTTTTTCATTAGTTAAAACAAGAATATCATTTTGACCTAGACTTTTATCAGATATGTCAAAATCGCCAGTTGATATTTGAATTTTCAAATTTTTTCCAAGTTCAACAGATTCAAGTTTTTTAAATTCATTAAATTTTTCTGATGCTAGAGCCTTTAGAGGACTAAGATATACCATCTTGCCTTTTTTTTCTGAAATATGTTTTATTATTGCAAGCATTGCAAGTAATGTCTTACCACTTGCGGTAGGAGCAGAAACTAGGATATTTTTTCCTTCAAGTAATCCAGCTTTGATTGTTTTTTCTTGAGGAGGATATAGATTTACATATCCATTTTTTTGTAAAAATTCAATTGCAGAGGAAGGGATGTCTAATTGCTCTATTTTCATACCCGGTTATAATGACCAGGTTTTGATTCATAAATAGCTGACTCTCTTTGCAATTTTTTCATATACTTTCTTGCCTCTTCTTCAGTGAACTTTCCTGTCTTGACTAATTCTTTAACAAATGTTTTTTCCTCAACAGGTCTCTTTTCATCGCCCTCAAGTGATTTCATTACATCCATAAATAATTGCATTTTTGAGACTTCGCTATGAGGACGTCCTTGAAGAACACCAAGATCAACTTTTCCAGTATTAACATCAACTCCTGCGTCTTGAAGCATACTTTGTATGAGAAAGATGGCTCTTTCTGCGTCTTCACCATCAACTTGTGTCTTCATCAATAGTCTGGCTCTTGCAGTAGCTAATCTTACAAGTCCCTCTAATTGTCTAGGGGTTACTGTTATCATTCCTTCAGATTCTACATTTCTCATAGTCATATAGTAATTCAGAATCTTATCTTCTGCTTCTGGAGTAAGGTTTGGATCAGATCTCTTTGCATATGATAAATATTTTGTAAGTATATCAACATCAATTAGCGATTTTGTATCAGTTCCAGAAACCCTGTGTAAGTTCAATATGTGTCGCGCAATTCTTGTATCTCTTTCTTTTGATGGAATATCTCTTACAACAAAGATAAGATCAAAACGTGTTAAAAGTGGAACTGGAAGGTTAACGTTTTCTGTAATATTCTTGAAAGGATCATATTTTCCATACATTGGGTTTGCAGCTGCTAAAATTGAAGTTCTTGCATTCAATGTTGCAACAATTCCACCTTTTGCAATACTAACTGACTGTTGTTCCATGGTTTCATGTAAAGCACTTCTATCTTCTGGCTTCATTTTATCAAATTCGTCTATACAGACAAGACCTTGATCACCCAAAACTACGGCACCTGCTTCAAGCATCATTATACCGATTTTATCCCTTACAACTGCAGCAGTAAGTCCTGCAGCAGTAGAACCTCTTCCAGATGTGTAAAGTCCTCTAGGAGCAATTCTTGCACAGAATTTCAACATCTCACTTTTTGCTGTACCAGGATCACCGACCAAGAAGACGTTGATATCACCACGAATTTTAGCACCATCAGCAAGAAGTTTTTGAGTTGATCCTACAATTAGCAACAAGATAGGCTTCTTTGATAATATCATGTCCACTTACATGTGGTGCAAATGAAGTTATGAGTCTATCATAGATGTCAGGATTTTTGACAAGTGATTTGATTATTCTTTCCTCATCTGGAGAAATTTCCTCTCTCTCAGTACTTCTAGAGGCTTTATTTCCACGTCCACGATGAAATTCAATATTATTTCCTTGAATTCTTAATCTGTAAATTCCACTCTTTCCTCTCATGGTAGGGATGTGCTCTTGTTCAATTCTTACAATACCTGTTAGAATAATACGATCTCCTGGTCTTGCGTTATCAACTAAATCTTGCAATACAGTCACGTCAAGGTAGTGAGGTAATTGGCCCGGAGGTAAATCCTCTGGTAATTCTTGTAGTCTTACCATTTGAAAATCAATAAACTTGCTTTGTTCAGGATTTATCTCAAGATCTCTATGGGTACATTTTCCATCACTACATTTCATTGGCTCTTTGAATTCTAGTCCTTTTTCATGAATTGCGGTTGTTTTATGACCTTCAGGACAAAAGTATACTAGTTCTTTTGCAAGAGGTTTAATTTCAGAAGATCTGACAACCATTCCAGATACACTTATCATTTTTCCAATAACTTCTGCATTTACTTCACGTAAACTTCGTTGAGATGGATAATTTGAAATTCTCACTCTAATATCATGACGAATTTTTTCTGCATATTGTGGGAATCTTTCTTTAAGAATATCTTTTATTGCCCCTCCAAAAGCTTTTAGAATTTCATCAGGATCAACATTGAATACGGATTCAATTTCAGGATATGATACAAGATCATTATAATCTGCTACAATGTATTGTGTTTTCTTTGCCATCATTTGATCTATTTCGTCTACATATTTGTAAGTGCCAGATTTGTCTTTGAATTGACTTAGAAATTCTTTTACTTGATCTTGAAGTTTATTTTTCGAAATAGATTCAGATTGTGTAGTCAATTTTTATCTCCTAGTATTTGTTTTTTAAATTCAATACTATTATTGTGTATATAATCAAATAATGTTCGTTCTTCAATTGTTAATTTCTTGGCTAAATCTGATGTCATTTTAGATGAATCCGCTAATCGAATTATTTTTCCTTGTCTTTTACGAATAAGAGAATTCAACATACTTTCTATTTTATCACGATCTTCTTGTGGAAGTCTTTGTGTGAATGAATTTACTTTGATATAGAAATCTAACTCCAATGTAGAAAGATCAAAATCCCCCTGGACATTTTCTTTCATGACTGCTTGTTTTAAAGCAACTACCATGTCTGTGTCTTGTACTTGGACAAGTTTTTCTGCGGATAATACTTCGGCTACCCATCTAGAGATGCTCATTATCTCGCCTTGCTTAGATTCTACTGATACTGTAGGCGCCTCTATTTTGAGATCATATACAAAGTTGACTTTAACATCCTGTAATCGGTATCCAATACTATGTACCTGTATGAGTTCCGATATGTTCAATTTACTCGATCCTCCTTCAGGCCTCTAAAGGGATCGATCGATCAATTCTGTTAACCATTTACTTTGATCATTTGATCTTGATTCTATTTGTACAAATCCATGCCTCTTCATAACTGAAATAGCTTTTTTCTCATTCATCATTAGAATCTGAGTCATCATCCTTGCAATGTAAGTCTTCTTTTAATCATAATAACAATAGGTCATATAGTAATACCCTACCTGATTTAGATCGAGGTATAGACAATTTAGGAATTTGATTTCCTAGACTTAATTTTATTAATAAGTGAAAGACGTATGTCACTATGATAGAATCTTCGATGTGGGTAGAAAAGTATCGTCCAACAAAGATCGCATCAATAATAAATCAGAAAGAGATAGTTGGTAGTCTTAGATCGCTTTTAAAAAATACATCAGAAATGCCCCATCTATTATTTTCTGGCTCAGCAGGAGTTGGTAAGACAACTACTGCATTATGTCTTGCAAGAGAAATTTTAGGAGATTCATGGCGTGAGTATACTTTAGAATTGAATGCATCAGATGAACGTGGTATCAATATGGTTAGAGAGAGAGTAAAGAAATTTGCAAGATTCTCAGGTTTGGATACCAATATTCCCTTTAAACTTGTAATTTTAGATGAAGCCGATGAGATGACCTCAGATGCTCAGACTGCCTTGAGAAGAATCATCGAAGACACATCAAAACATTGTAGATTCATCATGATTGCAAACAATATATCAAAAATCATAGAACCTCTTCAAAGCAGGTGTGCTGTTTTCAAGTTTACAAGGATATCAGAAGAAGATGTAGTAAGCCATTTAGAAGAAATTTGTAAAAAAGAGAAGATAAAGTATAACGAAAATGGTCTAAAAACTTTGTATTTGTATTCAGAAGGTGACATGCGCCATTCCATAAACATGTTACAGGCAACTGCAAGTGTTGGAACCATAAATGAAGAAAATGTAAAATCCTCTGCAGGGCTTGCTAAAACAAGTGATGTTAGTGTTATTCTAAAACTTGCACTGGATGGAAAACTTTCAGAAGCTAGAAGTAAGATGATTGAGCTCATCAAAGTATATGGAATGTCTGAATCAGACTTTCTAAAATATCTCAATGAAGAGTGTTACAAAATCAAGACTCCTCATTTGTCGCAGATTTTAGAGGCCATAGCAAAATATGACTATAGATTAATCATAGGTGCAAATCCTGAGATTCAACTCTCAGCTTTACTTGCTGAAATTGGAAATATAGAAAAATAAAGCGCAGAGAGAGGGATTTGAACCCCCGCGTGCTTGCGCACATAGGCTCTCAAGGCCCACGCCATGCCGGGCTAGGCGACCTCTGCAAGTTTTTTTTGTAAGGACTTGTTAAAATTTGTTTAATATCATATGTTTTTTAGACATCCGTAGGGATAATCAATAAGAAAAAGAAAAGGGACGAAAAATTCTAGTGGTGTGCGTGTGGATTTTCAGAACCAGATTCCATTTTTACGAAGGTTCCAGCTGCTTTCTCATGGTGTTCTAAGTTAGATTGGTCTACCTTGATGGCTTGTGGAGGGCAAACTGAAACGCATGCCATGCACCAAATACAGTCATGTTCTCTAATTGGATCAGCCTTGTCAGTGTAGTCCTTTCTGTGTTCTTTTTCAGATTCACCAGTTCCAGCAAATGTTGCACCTACTGTCTTCATTGCAGGAATGTCTTGTTCTGTTCTATACCATTGGAAAACTTGGACTGGACATGCTTCAATGCATGCACCGTCTGCAACACATGAATCCCAGTCTACTGCTACCATTGTACCACTTACACCTACTGGTTCGATTTTTTCTCCTCGAGCCTTGAAGGACTCGATGCAATTTTCATCTTTTGAGGCTTCTGCTAATTTGCCAGGGCCCCATCTAAAGTGAAAATGCTCACCATCGGCGTGATTTATTTTTCCAATTGGTTTCATACCTTTTGGAAAGTCTTCTGGTATCGGCATAGTTTTTTGTCGCAGTCTATGTTATTTAAACCTAGACAAAACTAAGCAAGTTTTGCAATCTCTTTTTCATGAATATCTTGATTTAACTGATCGACCTTGATTGCCTTGGTCGGACAAACTTCAACACATGCCATACACCAAATACAATCTGCTTCTTTTACTGGATTTGCTTTATCAGTGAAATCTTTTCTGTCATTCCTACCTGTTTCACCAGGATTTTTGTACCATTCAAAAACCTTAACGGGACAACTTAACAAACAAATGCCATCTGCAACACACGAATCCCAGTCTACTGCTACAAATGTACCATGAATTCCTATTGGTTTTATCTCTTCACCTGAAGCTTCCGAGTCAGCTTTTACTTTAGGATCTAATGCAGCTTCTGCAAGACGTCCAGGACCCCAAACCAGATGATAGTTTTCACTTAACGGATCTTTGAATTTTTCAATCACTTTGTGATTTGCTGGAAAGTTTGGATCTATAGGCACATTATCTGAAATTGTTGATAGTTATTTAAAGTGTGTACAAGATAAATTCATATCTTTCACAAATCGATCAAGTTTATTGGGAATTTTCAAGTATGATGTGTATCGTAATCCTAATGTAGGAATATATGCCAAGTGTAACGACAAGTTTGTTTTCATACCAAATGGATTTGCTCCTACTAAAGCAAAGAACTTGGCAGAATTTTTGAAAACAGATTATGTCTTTACATCAGTTGCAAATACAAGATTACTGGGACCATTGATGGTTGTAAACAATAAAGGACTTTTGCTACCGCATAATTGTTATCAAGAAGAGATATCTCATTTAAAAAAATCAACCGGACTTAATGTTGGTGTACTAGAAACAAAACATACTGCACTAGGAAATTTAATTTGTACAAATGATAAAGGTGCTGTCATATCTCCACTTATTCCAGCAGAACATGTCAAGCAAATTGAAGACATATTAGGAGTAGAGGTAATAAGAAAAAGAGTTGCAGGATATCATCAGACTGGTGCAATGACAGTGGCGAATTCTAAAGGTGGAATTATTCACCCATCTGCAGAAGAGGAAGATATCAAAACAATATCAGATGTACTAGGTGTAGAATTAGAGGCTGCCACAGTAAATGGTGGATCGCCGTATCTTGCTTCAGGCATACTTGCAAATAATAATTCACTGGTTGTAGGAGGTCTTACAAATGGTCCTGAGCTTGTGATGTTAACAAAGGCATTCAGAGTGGAAGACTAGATTTCAGATCATTTAACATAACATCTATCTTTACCTGTTTTTCAGAACCATCTCTCATATTTCGAATTATAACAGAATTATCAGCATATTCCTTGGGAGCAACAATAATGACATATTTTGAGTTGGAGGCAATTTCCATCTGTTTTTTAAGTGATTTTCCTAATAGATCCACATCAGTTGGAATGCCTTTTAGACGAAGTTGTGATGCAAGATTAATTGCAATTTTTTTCATGTCATCATTGATAAAAACTACAGATGTACGATCTTCTTGAGATTGTGTGTTTACCTTCTGTTTTTCCAATAACAAAACAATCCTCTCTACTCCTCCTGCTGCACCTGTAGCACCAAGATCATTTCTTCCAAAGGCTTTAGTCAGTGTATCATATCTTCCACCGCCTACAAGTGCACCAACATCATTATTTTCAAACACTTCAAAAACTATTCCTGAATAGTAATCAAGACCTCGTACTATTCCAAAGTTTATTCTAACATTATCAACACCACGATTTTTTAAAGTGCCAAACAGTTGTAGAATTCGATCCCAATTTTTTAGTTGACTAACATCAACCTCTTTTTCTATTTTTTCAGGCAGACCCTTAATTTCAGAAAATTTGAGAATTTGTTCCAGTGCAGGTACTGAATAGCCCTTTTCTTTGTATTCATCAATTATATCCTGTCTTCTCTTTTTTTGGATCTTATCAACAGCCCTTAGAATATCGCCAATTACATCAGGCGAGTCAGAATTGAAAACAGTTCTAACATACGATTCAATAAGTTCTCTATCACAGATATCAATTACAATATTTTCTAATCCCAATTTTGCTAGAAATTTAGATGTAAAATCAATTATTTCAGCATCCGATTCTATGTTTGGTTCCCCATAGATCTCTATATCCCACTGATGAAAGAATCTGTATCTTCCCTTTTGTGGTTCATCATATCGCCATACACCACCAAATGTAGAGATCTTGGCAGGCAATCTCATTGATTTTTGAGATGCTGCATAACGTGTTAGGCCTATTGTAAAATCAAAACGTAGAGCTACTTCACGATTTCCTTTGTCAGTAAAATAATAAATTTCATTTTTTATTGATGGGCCACTCTTTGTTTCTATTACTGAAAGTAATTCAATTGGAGAAGATTCCATAAACTGAAAACCAAATAAATTTGATGTTTCGATAAATTTCTGTCGTACATATTCAATTTCAGAAGATTCCTTTGGCTCTATATCTCGCATACCGCGTGGTAGTTCCAATTTCAAAACTCATTCTTTTTCCAATGCATTTAGACTTTCTGATTGCAAAGAATCATGGTTAGAATAAATTAATAGTGCACTTCAGGCCTATCAATCCATGGCATATCGATATTTAGATCATATGACCGATGCATTTATCGAAGTAATTGGAAATACAATAGATGAAGCCTTTGCCAATGCAGGCATATCAGTGGTAGATACAATTGTGGATATCAACTCAGTTGAGAATAAAGAAGATAGAAAGATAGAAGTTAGTGCAGACGACCTGAAAGGTTTACTTTATAGCTGGCTTGAGGAAATAATCATTCTTACCATAACTGATGGGTTTGCTGGAAAAATGTTCAATGTAAATATAACAAAAAATGAAAAATATCATCTTTTAGCAAAAATCGGTGGAGAGGAAATTAATTTTGAAAAACATCATTTCAAGATGGAGATAAAAGCACCAACGTATCATCTAATGGAAATTAAAGATGAGAAACCAGTTTTGATGCGATTTATTCTTGATCTCTAGACTAAATTATTAAAGAGCTTTTGTCCATAATTCATCAGGTTTGGTAGACGAAGAATTAGAGAAAATTATGAAAAAGAAGTTAGAGGAAATGAAATCTCGCAAGGAACAAGAGATTCTAGAACTTAATGATTCTAATTTTGACAAATCCATTGTAGGTGATACACCAGTAATTGTGGATTTTTGGGCTACATGGTGTGGTCCATGTCAGTTCATGTTACCTATTTTTGAGAGAATTGCAAAAAAATACAAGACTGTGAGATTTGCTCGCCTAAATGTAGATGATGCTCCTGGTATATCTCAAAGATATGGAGTATATTCAATTCCCACATTTCTGGTATTCAAAAATGGAGAACCGATTGACAAGGCTATGGGAGCAATCGGAGAACCAGGTCTTCACATGCTTGCTCAGAAATATTCCTAGTAAGCATAAAGTGGATTGACCTTTCTTTGAATTTCAATTATTTCTCGTAATACTTGAAATTCTTCAGGACTTAATTTATGAGAGAATGTTTTTAGCAACAATTTTGCTTCGGGGGATGGCGGAAAAGAATAGAAAACTTCTTCTTCAGATATTTGTCTGCCTACTGTTACATTTTGAATTGAGACTGCAACCTCCTGACCTTTTTTTGCAACATCAACATTCTTACCGTTGTCTTGTAACTGATGTATAGTGCCAACTTTTCTACCAGATTTATTCATAACAGATACTTTTTGTTTTAGAACACCTGCATCTACTTGTACTCCAAAAACTGCAGGATTATTTTTTCTAAACACATAGCCTTTAAGAAATGTAAATTTGGCAACAGGTGTTAGTTCTTGGAAAATAGCGTTTTCTGCGTTTGCAGTATCTTCTTGGACCCAATTAGTATAGTTATCAATTAAACTATAGATCACTTGATCATGAAAAATCTTGATATGATTAGATTCTGCTTCTTCTTGTGCATCTTGTAAAACTTTAACATTAAATGCTATTATTACTCCTAAATGTCTATCACGTTCTTTTACAGCAAGTGCTTCCATTACATCTCGTCGTGTAACTGGTCCAATGTCTGCCATTGATATGGTTACATTTTGTTTTTTTAACATTTCAGTTAAAGCCTCAAGAGATCCTATAGTATCACACTTTAGAATTACTCCTTTTGTATCAGTTTTTATAAATACTGATTTCATCTCAGACTCGATCAATTTTTTAAATTCTTCAATCTTTGATTCATCAGTAGTTGCATATACAGGACTTCCTGGAAGTACTCCCTCTAAATCCGGTGACGCAATTTTAATTCCAGCAGCTGCATCTACTTCATTTACAGGTCTGAATTTATCCCTAGGATCACGCATTTCATCAAGAGGTTTTGGAAGTAGTATTGCTTTTGGTTTTGTTATTATTACAGAGTCTCTCTTGGCAACTAGTATAGAATCGCCCTTTCTTAAAGTACCGTCAATTAAAATAATATTAGCAGTCATTCCAAGACCAATCTCTTCTTTTACTTCAAGAACTATGCCTCTTGTTGGTTTTTCAGCCTGTTCCAATTTTTTTTGCATGTATTGTTGTGTAAGTCCTACCAATACGGCAAGTAACTCTGGCATGCCTTCTCCACTCCTGGCACTAACTGGAACTATTGCAACTTCTTTTAAGAAATCTTTTACTCTGTAAAATGCCTCTGAATTATATCCTAGAACAGATAATGTACCCACTACATTATACAATAACTCATCAAGCGCAGTCTGTACAAATGGATCTTGTTCTTTAACAGATTGTGTGATAAACTTTGTTGTAGGATTTTTTTTCCACCCAGACACCATATCCACTTTGTTCAAAGCTATTACAAATGGAACCTTTCTTGCCTGTAAGATTTTGAGACTTTCATTAGTTTGAGGTTGAAATCCTCGGTTTACATCCACAACAAGAATTGCAATATCTGCAGCAGATCCTCCTCTTGCTCTAAGATTTGTAAATATTTCGTGACCAGGAGTATCAATAACAAGCAAACCTGGAATTTCTTGATTTGCTCCTCCCATTTTTGCAAAAAGAGGTCCACATACTTTCTTTAAAGTCTCAGTAGGAAGAAAACTTGCACCAATGTGTTGTGTGATTCCTCCAGCTTCTCTTGCTTGTACACCAGTTCCTCTAATCTTATCTAAGAGAGATGTTTTACCAGAGTCTACGTGACCTAGAACTGCGACTATAGGCTGTCGTATTTGCAACCGCTTTCACTTGAATACCACAGCTATTTCTTTTTCAAAACTTTCTTTAGAATCAGAAGCATGGATTATGTTATCAGATATGCCTAGTCCAAAGTCTCCTCTTATCGTTCCCGGTGCTGCATCAAATGATTTTGTTGAACCTATCATCAGTCTTGTAGTTGCAATTGCATTATTTCCCTCAATTATAGCTGCAACAACTTTTCCTGATGTAATAAAAGATACCAATTCTCCAAAAAATGGTTTTGTGTTATGAGCAGAGTAGAATTCCTCTGCCATCTGCTTTGTAAAAGTAAACATTTTCAATTTCAATATATTAAATCCCTTGTGCTCAAATCTAGAGATAATATCACCAACTAATTTTCTTTCTACACCGTCGGGTTTTACTATGAAAAGTGTTTGTTCAGTCATTTTATTTTTTGACCTTTATTCCGCCCTTGACATATTTGTTGGTCCACTTTAGTCTTCTAGGATCACGTTTTAGGACTAGCATGTTCTTCTTACATTTTGAAGAACAGAACCAAAATACAGAACCGTCATTTTTTACAAGCATAGTACCCGAACCCTTTGCTACGGGTCTATTGCAAAAACTACAAGGCTTGACAAGAACACTCATTTTTTATCACTTGATTTTTCTCGCTTCTCGTTCTGTCTCTCGTAATATGAGAATGTCCGACATTCTTACAGAACCTTTAACGTTTCTTGTTAGAATTCTACCTCTATCCTTACCATCTAGAATTTTTACTCTCACTTGAATAACTTCTCCGGCAATACCCGTTCTTCCAACTATTTGTATAACTTCAGCGGAGGTTGGAACTTCAGTACTCATTTGTTAGCTTGACCACCTTTTATTTGCGACAATGATGCCACAATTTGGTCTACTATGTGTTGAGCATCTCCTGAATCTAATATCGCAGCAGCGGCAGAAGTAACATCAATTCCTAAAGACTTGCCGAGTTCCTGTCTACTTGGAACAAAACCATATGGAATTCCGTGCTCCTCACACAGTATAGGAAGGTGAGCAACTACCTCTGCTGGTTCAACATCTTCTGCAATAATTACCAGTTTACTTATTCCCCTTTCAATTGCTTTTGTAACTTCGTTGGTACCTTTCTTTACTTTGCCACTTTGTTGTGCAACTCTTATAACTTCATAGATTGGGCTAACCAAGTCAGTTGGCACCTCAAATTTTACGTAATAAGCCTTAGCCAGATGTATCACCCATTGGGATCATTTCCATTCTTTCTGTCTTTTCAATTGGTTTTAAAAGTGTTATCTGTCAACTGCGGCCTTTACTTTTTGCAGGTATTTTGCAAAAATTTCATCTAATCTAGCTTGGGAGGATGATTCAGCATAGATCCTCAGCTATTGGTTCAGTACCACTCAGTCTTACCATAACCCAGCTTGATTCATCGAGAAATAATTTGATTCCATCAGTAAGATCTTTTTTGTAAGGTTCTTTTTTCAGAGCTGCAAGGATTTTTTTAAAATTATCTTTTGAGCATTCTATTTTTCCTTTTGTGGTAAAAGATGGAGGTAGTGCATCCATTTCTTGCGATAAAGAGTTTTTGCTATTTGCCAAAAGATCAATCAGTATAGCCATAGTCATAGAACCATCTCTTACTTGATTATGCTTACCATACATGAAACCACCATTTTCTTCAAAACCAATCAATGCATTTTCTTGGATCATTTTACGTGAAACTTCAACACTTCCAACTTTAGTTCGTAAAACTTTAGATTTAGAATTTGATGCTATTTTTTCTATTACATATGTAGAGTTGACTGAAGTAATTATCTTAGATTTAGGATGTTTTTCTAAAAGATATTTTGATAAAAGCAATGCAGACCTATCGCCTGTAAGAATTTTTCCGTTCTCATCACAGAAAATACTTCGATCTCCATCTCCATCAAATGCAATTCCAAAATCGGCTTTAAATTTAGTTACCATATGTGAAAGTTTACCAAGATTTTGAGGTGTAGGCTCGGAACCTCTTCCTGGAAAAGTTCCGTCTATCTTTTCATTAATTAAAACTACCTTGCATCCAAGTTCTTTACATAAAACAGGAGCTGTTATTGCTTGGGTACCATTACCAAGATCTAGTACCACTTTGATATTTCTTGATTTTATTTTTTTTATATTTACTTGTTTTTTAATTCCAGAAATGTAGGCATCTATAGTTTTTGATTCGTTTTTTATTGAACCAAATTTATTTGAAATTTTCCATTGTTTCTTAAAATAGAATTCTTCTACCTTGAGTTCATCTTCTCGTGATATCTCAATTCCATCTCTGGCTGTAACTTTTATTCCATTATATTGTGGTGGATTATGAGAAGCAGTTATCATAATTC
The DNA here is from genome assembly GCA_963713025.1 of uncultured Nitrososphaerota archaeon. Lineage (GTDB taxonomy): Archaea > Thermoproteota > Nitrososphaeria > Nitrososphaerales > Nitrosopumilaceae > Nitrosotalea. The sequence continues at coordinate 225,562 of CAVQKA010000001.1, forward strand.
CTCCATTATATCCAAGATGTTTTGTAGCAAACTGCAAACATGGCGTAGGAACCAAACCAGAGACTTTGCAATCTAAACCAGATGAGCTTAGTGCAGCTGTTACTATTTTTGATATAATGACACTTGATTCTCGTCCATCATATCCTACTAAAATTGGTCCTTTTTTGAAAAGAGTTGCAATTGATAGAGTAATTTCAGAGATAAACCCAAGGGTAAGACCTTCTCCAAATATCCCTCTTACACCATTAGTTCCAAATAATTTTGCCATTCAGACCATCAACAATAGATAAATTTGTCTTAAAAGTCATGGTGCATGCGGGAGTTGCCAAGCCTGGTCAAAGGCGCAGGGCTTAGGACCCTGTCTTTCAGGAGTTCGTGGGTTCGAATCCCACCTCCCGCACTTAATGAATTATACAAAGTTGCATTTCTTTGTGATTGCTAAAATGAACGCTACAAAAGTTGTTTGAGCATTCATAACAGTGCCAATCACCAATTGTTGAACACACTTTACAAATTTTTATAGGATTGTTATGATCATAACTGTTTCCTCTATTATGTGACCTGTGAGAACTTTTTTGTTTTTCCATTATTTTTCCTCATTTAAATTAAAATTTAAAAAACTTCTATCTCTCATTCAACAACACATTACAGATTTAGGATATCTAGATTGACTAGCATTCTTACAATACGTCATATTTCAAAAGGCTATTTAAGTATTAATAACTGCAGTATGTCTAACAATAGAATGAACAAGACAATTGTAGAACTTGTTGTAGTTGGAAAGGATCATGAAGGCGTAGTAGCAGGTTTTACAAATTTCATTTTTCAAAATAATGGCAACATAGAGAAGATTAACCAAAATGTTGTCAAGGGACTTTTTGGAATGTACTTGGAAGCATCTTTTGTTAAGAAGATAGACTTTGCAAAATTCAATAAAGAAGCCGAGAACTTGGCGAAAAAACTCAAGATGGAAGTTAACATACATTATGAAGTATCAAAAAGAAAAAGAGTTGCAGTATTTGTAACAAAAGAACCTCACTGTCTAGAAGTTATTCTTGATGCACGAACAAAAGGTAAGATCAGAGGAGAAATTGTAGTGCTAATAGGCACAGAAAATACTTTATCACATATTGCAAAAAAGGAAAAGATTCCATTTGTATTGATAGATGGAAAAGATCAGTCAGAGGCAGAAGAAAAAATAATTTCCGTCATAAAAAAATTTGATGTTGATCTAATAGTACTTGCAAGATACATGCGAATACTTTCACCTAACTTTGTATGGAGATATCCTAATAGAATTATCAACATACATCCATCACTCTTGCCTGCATTTCCCGGAGCATTTGCTTATGTTCAAGCTTATGAACGTGGTGCAAAAATTGTTGGATGTACAGCACACTATGTAACTGAAGATCTAGATCAAGGACCAATTATTTTCCAGGATGCTTTTTCCATAGATGAGAAAGAAACTCTAGAATCCTTGAAAAAGAAGGGTCAGAAGTTAGAAGCTGCAACACTTTTAGAAGCTGTAAAAATGCACTTGGATGGAAGATTAGAAGTATATTGGGGCAAGGTGCATGTGAAACCCAAGAGATCTAGATGATAGTAAGAGACCTTACAAATACAGATATTCTCAAGATTACAAAGAGCAAAAAAGTTGCTATAATCCCAGTTGGGTCAATTGAACAACATGGCTCTCATCTTCCAGTATCTACGGACTCTGATATAGTCTCATATATTGCAAAACAGGTTTCAGATAAAAATGGGTTTTTGCTATTACCTACTCTTCAATATGGAGTATCTTTTGAGCATCACCCATTTTTTAACATGAGTATATCAACTTCCACATTAGAGAAAATTTTGATTGAATTATGCATATCGTTGTCAAAAAATCACATCAACACAGTCATTATTCTTAATGGACATCATGGAAACCAGAATGCATTAAAAAAATTACAAAATATAGTCTTCAAGAAAACAGGTTTTAAACAACACACTTTTGTCTATTCATATTGGCATTTTTTGAAAAGAAAATTTGATCATGCAGGATTTGTTGAAACATCAATCATGTTAGCAATATCAGACAAAGTACTCATGAATAAAGCCAAAAAGGGGTTAATTCCTGACAATTTGTCAGAGAAGAGATTGAATTTACTAAACAAAAGAGCAAACAAGTCATTTATTTCAGTAACAAAAAACGGTATTTGGGGAGATCCCACAAAAGCTTCTGCAAAGGATGGAAAAATCATTTTAGCTGAAATAATTGGAAATATTGTAAAAAAGAGTCAAACTTGCCTTACTGGAACAGATTGAAGATTACACCAATGAAATTTTAATATATACCCTCTATAGAGTGTGTAATAAGTGAAATAGATGTCAGTAGATATGGCAGTAAAAGTACTTGATGAAAGCCTAAACAAGGTTGTCCTTATCAAGCTAAAGGGCGGTAAAGTGATAAGAGGTAATCTTCATGGTTTTGACCAACACATGAACCTGCTACTCGAATCTTCAGAAGAGATCCCTTCAGAAGGCGAGACAAAGAGTCTTGGAACCATAGTTGTCCGAGGAGACAACGTAGTAATCATATCTCCTCCACCAAAGTGAGTGAATTATGACTAAGGGCACTACCTCAATGGGAGGCTTTACACGAAAGCACGTACACATCAGATGCAGAAGATGTGGAAAGAATTCTTATCATGTAAGACACAAAAGATGTGGTAGTTGCGGTTTTCCAGAGGCTAAGATAAGAAAATACAACTGGATTAAATGGTATACGTAAATGGAAGAAATAGCGCTAATTTTTAGCTCTGTTGCCGGTGCCTGCACTGCAGTAGCACTTGACAAGGTTCCAAAGATAAAACGCACTAAACAAACTCCTACTATTAATTCTGCAATTACAAACCAATTACATTCACTTAGAATGGAAAAAGAGATACTGTCAAAGACTATAGCAAGACTTCATCAACAAGAATCTGAAGTCTCAAAGATTCAAAAGGACAAACTTTTACTTCGTTATCAACATCAACTTGGAACTGTTATTTCCAAGATTGAAAAATTAGAAGTAGCAAGCAAGTATCCTGATCTTGGTCCAGTGGGAGACAGTTTGATATCATTAATGGACAACAGACTTTCACAGTTAGATCAGAGACTACATGAAATTTCTGCAAAGATTACAGTCAATACAATTACTCAAACAAAACTAGAAAAACCAATTGAAGTCACAGAGAAACTTCAAACTAAGAAGATTGAACCCAAAGTAGAAATTCAAACAGAAAATGTACAAGTTTCAAAACAAAAAGTAGAGATTCAAAAAGAAATAGAGATTCAAAGTGTCATATCAGAGATGCAGGAGGAGAAAACACAAGAGTGGCTACCCCCCATCGAGGTTCCAACATATGAGAAGCATAGAATGGTTGAGCTTAGTACTTTAACAGAGATAACAAACAAAGTTCCACAATTCCCTGCAGAACTTATCAGACCTACTCAGATAGAAATATCAATTCCAGAACAAGTGATAGAGCCACAAGTTATTCAAGCAGTATTAATACCACAAGCAAATATTGAGAAGATTAAGGAAGTAATTCCAGAACTACCAAAACCTGAAATCGTACAACATGAACCAGAAAAGAAAATTCAGCTTCCAGCAGCAATCAAGATTCCTGAAGAAGAGAAAATGGAAGACGATGACAAGGATTTAGATAAAATAAAAAGCGAAATAATGAAAGCATTATCAAAACTTGAGCAAGTAGAGGTAGAATAATTGACATCAGATGATGCCATTGAGGCATTATCACATCAAGCATTAAAGATGGTAAAAGCAAATTATGTTATAGGACTTGGAAGTGGAAGAGCTGCAACTGCCATAGTGAGATTGTTATCATCACATATTAAAAAAAATAAATTTGCAGTAAAAGCAATACCAACATCTCTACAAATTAAAATGGAAGCTGAAAAGGGCGGAATTCCAATAATAGAAGCAGACCAAATTGATCACATCGATCTAGTCTTTGATGGTGCAGATCAAATAGATGCTAAAGGGAATATGATAAAGGGTGGCGGAGGAGCTCTTTTACGAGAAAAGATTTTGATAAGCATGGCAAAAAAAGTTGTAATAATTGCTGATGAATCAAAGTTTGTCAGGAAACTAAAACGAACTGTCCCTGTAGAGGTTCATCCCTTTGCAAGAAACACTGCTGCAATTCAAATTAAAAAATATGGTGGAAAACCACATGTCAGATTATTAGAACGAGGATATCCCTTTGTAACGGAAAATGGAAACATCATACTAGATTGTGATTTTGGCGATATATCAAATCCAAAAGAACTTGCTACAAAGATTATAGAAATCCCAGGTGTAATTGAGGTTGGAATATTTCCAAAGCCAGATATAATTTACAAAGCAAAAGAGAATGGCAAATACGAAGTTTTACGATAATACTGGTCTTGAAACAAATTTGCCATAGCCTGGCTTTTCAATCATTTTAAAGTCTTCAGCTACAAGTTTTCCTCTCACCATAGTCTTTACAGGCCACCCTTTTAGATTCCAGCCTTCATAAACGCTATAGTCAGAAAAACCATCAAGTGTTTGGGCAGAAACTTTGGCTTCCTTTTTTAAATCTACTAAAACTATATCTGCATCAGAACCCTTTTGGATGATTCCTTTCTTTGGATACATTCCAAATATTTGTGCAGTGTTCAAGCTTGTCATATGCGATAACTGCTGAAGATTGATTTTTCCCTTGTTAACTCCCTCACTTAACAAAATAGGCATCATCGTACCGATTCCTGGAAATCCGGCAAGTGCATCCCATATAGTTTCTCCATCAACTTTTAGTTTTAGACGGTTTGCCACATGATCAGTTCCTATAGAATCTATTCTGTTACGTTGTATTTCCTTCCAGACATATTCTACATCTTGGGAAGAACGTATGGGCGGCATGACTTTGGCAAGGTAACCTTGTTGAGATTCGTGTGATAATGTAAGATAATGTGGACATGTTTCAATGCGTATCTTTGTTCCATTATTTTTTTCTTGCGATATTGCATCAATAGCTGCTTTTGATCCAATATGTACAAAATAGATAGAACATCCATATTTTTTTGCAAACTCAGATGCAGTTTTTATTGACTTGACTTCAGATTCCACAGGTCTACTTTGTGACCATGCTACAAGTCCATCCATTTTTTTCTCTTTTGCGGTCTTTATTCCACAGGAACACATTTGATAGTCTTCTGCATGAACTAGAACTGTACAATTCAGAGAGGCAGCTTTTGCAATTATTTTTTCAATCATTTCCTTTGTCATCTCCACTCTTTCTTCTCTGAGAGATTTTTCTCCAGGTTGCATGTCCATGTATATATGACCAACTTCATCGCCAAGATTCATGTATATTTTAAATGAGGTGATTCCCTTACTTTTACAAAATTCCATTTCATTAATCTGATTTGTATGAAGTATTGATGCATGAATTGAATAATCAACATAGTGAGCTTTTGAGCTTGCCAAAAGATGAGATTCCAAATTCTTCTTGTATGAACCGCTTAGTCTGAGCATTCTCATCATTGTAGTTACTCCGCCAATTGCTGCAACTTTTGATTCAGTTATGGCAGCTTCATCAATTGGAGAATAGACTCCATAATGGACGTGAGGATCAATTACACCAGGAAGAGAGACAAGTCCATCTCCTTTTATTTTAACATCACATTGTGGAATGTCATTTGTAAGCGCAACAATTTTGCCATCATCAATTACAATATTTTTGTCTACCATTGCATTTTGAAGAATAACATGTGATCCCGTAATCACAGCATCAACAGTCATCAAGAATTTAGCTTGAAAACCTAGTATTATTCTTTGAGTAAATGAATAAAAGCAGATACAATTCTTGATAACAAAAGGGCTGGTAGTCTAGGGGTAGTGATGCCGCGTTCGCAACGCGGATGTCGGGGGTTCAAATCCCCCCCAGTCCACCACATCTTAAAATCAATTCATACACACATTCTGACATGATTTTTTACTAAATGTATTTTATCAAATAAGAAATTGAAAAATTTTCACAATCCCGATAAGCTTAAGGGAGGATCTATCAGAACTCAGTTAATTTGAGTAGTAAAATGCGCACAATTTTTTCTGGCAATATAGAATCTAGATGGTTTTTACCAATCCTATTCTTGTCAGGCATAATACTTTTCATTCTTAGAAAGCCAATCTTTGTGCTGATTCAGCCTGGTAGGGTTGAAGATGTAGATGTCCTTCTGAGAGAAGCAATCCAGTATTCATGGGCAAGTATTTTTGTTGTTTACAACTTTTACTTGCACGTTATTCCAAGACTTGTAACAATTTTTTCCCTATACCTGTTTGGTATAGCCAATGTCAACCTAGCAATGAACGTGGCTGCAATAATTATTGCAACACTTTGTGCAGTGTTTTTTTCTGCCAAACAATTTCGATTTATAATAAAAAATGATTTGCTACGAGCTCTTTGTTCCTTGTTTATCATAGCAGCTCCTGGTATGAGTGAAGTCTATTCAAACATTTCAAGCATGCAATGGTTTTTGAACATATTCACAATGTTATTTACACTATTGTTGTTGTTCAGATATGAAGAATACCAAAAACAATCCAAGAAAATAAAGTATCTTTATGCATTTTTCTGCTCAGCATCATTTCTGTCTTCTGCATTTTCAATTGTTTTTCTCCCTGCATTAATCTATGTCATAATTCGTGAGATTAGAAAAAACAGTAGAGAAATTTTTACTATAATTCACTATGCAATACCAACAAGTTTCCTATCATTACAAACATTAATTCTATACACAAACTATTCCCAACAATACAAGTCGCCCATAGTTCAATTTAGTGCAGATATTATTAGTTCAACAATCCAGCTATTTTCTATAACTGCAAACAAGATCTTCTATTACAACATTTTTCATTATTCTGGAGAGTGGATCTATCTTATACTAATCGGGGTAATTGCGTTTGTTTTATTAAATTCCATTAGAAATGGATTGAAATTTGAAATTTTTGTTCTATATTGTATAACTGCCACATTGTTTTGGTCTGTAATAGTCAGAGGAGGAATGGCAGAGAGATTCATGTCATTTGCAATTGTATTTTTATTCATACTTGTTGTTAGACAGTTTGACAAGAAAAAATCACTACTTTTCAAATTGGTTTTTTTGGTTGTAATGATAATTGTTGTTTCAAATATTGCTTCTGAATTTTTCATATCGTCTTCTGCTGACAAGAATTGGAAATATGTGACAAATATCTATGCTCCATCAGGTAAATACCAGTGCTATGTTGGTGAGATTCCCCATGGTTGGGCAATTTTTGTTCCATGTTTAAAACCAATCCCATATAATGTAACTATACCAAGTTCATCTACGTCATCTAGTCCCCAGATAACATTTACCCCTCCGGTAGTTCCAACTACTACATCAATAACATCAAGTTCCTCTTCAAACATAGCAGGTAGTGTAGTAACATTTACTGCAACAATATCACCAACACCCGACTATGGTGCAGTACAATTCTACATTGATGATATCCCAATAGGAAGGCCTGCTACAATTTTTGAAGGTCAATCTACCTTTAGCACATCTTCAATGTCAGTAGGTTTACACCATATTTCTGCATCATTTTCTGGTGCCCCCAACTTTTATGCCAGTACGTCAAATCAGACCAGTATTACCATATTACCAAATTCAAACCTAAAAAGTGCAAATCTTTCTGGTACCAGTACTGGTAGTTGTAATGGTTGTCCATAAATTAAATAAAAAACAATATACATCTATTACAATTAGTGGATTTGATGAAAGTATTCAATGGTAAGACAGCAGCTGATGATTACATGTCAAGCCATACACTGACTTTTTCTACACCCGAGCCTACATTAACCAGATTTGCATTTTGGTTAGGCGATATGGTACCTGATCCAAAAAATCCAGGACAGCAGATGCCTAGAATTATGAATTTTGTGGAAGAGAAAGATTTTGCCCCAACTCCTCTTGTGGATGACGACAAATTTGTACCAACGGGAGCTATGAAATCCATTGGTGGCGGTCTTTACGGAGCAGTTAACACTCAAACGGATTCAGACTCAAAATTCTGTCCAGAGTGTGGCTCAAAATTATCATCAATTGCTAAATTCTGTACTGAATGTGGCGCAAATCAGGATTAATTCTAGCAGAATTTTTTATAACTAAATCTTGTTTCCGCATTTGGGACAAAATTTGGCGTTAGCTTTTACAGCAGACCCACAGGAATTGCACGTAGGACCACTTGACGAACTTTGTTTTGGCATAAGTGCTGGATCTGGTGGTGGTAAAACACCAGGTGTTGAGAAAGCTGCAGCAGCCGAGATTATAGATGGAGGTTGACCAAGTCCTGGTAAGGTTGCTGCTGTTACTTGCGATGATTGTGGTCCCATACCTGGAGGCATGGGACTTGCCATAGTGGAACCAGAAGTACGACCACTTGATATCTTGTCAAGTGATTTCTTTAACTCAAAGATTACTTTGACAGATAAAAATTCTAATGATGAATATGATACAACATAATCTCCTAGTTTTTCAAAAAATTCCTTGTCTGTTAACTTTCCTTGTTTATACATTGTATTAGCATCAAGAAATGACTCATAGTATCCTTGAGTATCATTTAGTAGATTTTGTAGCTTATCAAATAGAAGGTTTAGGGTATCAATATCTCCAAATGACATGTGGATTGTTTCCTTGTCCTGTATTAATTATTTTAGATTGAAAAAAGAAGATAAAATTTAGATTTTTGATAGAGCACTGTCTATCATATTTTTATAGGAACCTTTTGATGCGGCACCTACTTGTTGTGCTACAATCTGACCTTTACTGAATAATGCAAGGGTCGGTATACTAAAGACATTATACTTTGATGCAAGCTCGTTGTTTTCATCAACGTTAACCTTCACAAAGTTGATCTTTCCTGCATATTCATTTGCTAGTTCTTCTATTACAGGGCTAACCATCCTGCATGGGCCACACCATTCAGCCCAAAAATCTACAAACACGGGAATCGGAGAAGCCATTACTTCTTTTTCCCAGTTCTTAGAATCTACTGGTTTTGCTTTATCCATGCATTATAAAATTGTGAATCCCTAAATATATTGAACGGTTTCTTACCAGCGACTTCGTAGACCATAGTATTTCTTATCGTCAGTTCTTCTACGATCGCCCCTTCTATCATCTCGGCGATCATCACTTCTACCATAGCCACCGCCAGACCTACCATAACCGCCACCAGATCTGCCATAGCCACCGCCACCAGATCTACCGAAACTTCTCCTATGGCTTACTTCTCTCTTTAGTGGATCAGGTATATTGACTACAATTCCTAGTTCTTTGTTTAGATCTATCATCTGAACCTTAGTTTGACGGGATATTGCTTTGAAATCACCAATAGAAGAATAAGATACCAAAGTTATTGCCCTACCTTTTTCACCAGCTCTTGCAGTTCTTCCAATTCTATGGAAATATACCATATCTTGATTTGGAACATCATAGTTTATCACCAGTGCAACTTTTGGTACATCTATACCCCTAGCTGCTACGTCAGTAGCTACCAAAATGTCTGCTTTGCCTTTTTTGAACATGTACATTGCCTTATCTCTTCTAAATTGCGACATGTCACCCTGAATTGAAACTACGTTGAATCTTCCTTGTTCTAGTTCATGAGCGACTCTTCTTGTTCTATCTTTTGTAGAACAGAATACTATTGCCTGACCAGCACCGTTTTCTTTTATAAATTTGAACAAGTAATCTGTTTTTTCCCTATCTTTTATAACAAGAAATGCTTGCTCTATTCCCTCTCCACTAAGATCATCTGAATCAATGAATATTTTTTGCGGATTTCTCATATACTTTTCTGCAAGCATCAATATTGCAGCTGGCATGGTGGCTGAGAATAAACCAGTTGCATGATCTTCTGGAACTAGATCCAAGATGAATTTGATATCTTCAATGAATCCCATGTCAAGCATTGTATCTGCTTCATCAAGCACAATCCATTTTACTTTCTGTAATTTTATCGAGCCACGTTTGATATGATCAATTAGACGTCCTGGCGTAGCAACTACAATTTCTACTCCTCTACGAAGTTCATCTAGTTGCACATTCATGCTTTGACCACCATATATGGTCACACTATGAATTCCTGAATGCCTTGAAAATTTTACAATCTCATCTGAGATCTGTACTGCAAGTTCTCTTGTTGGAGCAATGATTAATGCTTGTATTCCACCTTTAGGAATAATATTTTGTATTATGGGAAGAGAAAAAGCAGACTGTCTTTCCTGTTCCAGTATGAGCTTGACCTATAACATCTTGACCTGAAAGAAATACCGGGATTGTTCCTGCTTGAATTGGAAATGGTTCTTTGAAACCCATTTCATGTAGTGCAGTAAGTATTGTATCCTTTAGTCCTAGTTCTTCAAATTTTGTCAAATTTATTCATCATCTTTTTTATTGAAACGACAGAGAGAAGTTTGATTACCCATTTCCGTCAATTTTTGTTTAACATACCCCTCTGGCTCTAATAACTCTTTCCAAATTATTGAAAAAAAGTAGATAATTTTTAAAAATTGTATAATCTCTTGCTCTGATACGTAGTATAGATTTGACCAATCAAAATGATATACATAATTATCTGACATCTTGTAGATAAATGCATGAGTAACGAACTTCGATTAAAAAAATTGAGAGGATCTGGAGGCTTTATCATGGCAACAGTAAATGATGATCAACAAAGAAAAGGCAACCTTGGTGGACCAGATTTGTTTCTTGCTCCAATTGGTCGCTTAGATTCAGAAAAGATTTCAAAATATTATTGTAATACATGTGAAAAAGAACATGAAGGAAGTCCAAAGATAGAATTTGAAAATCCAAACGAGACAGTAGCAGAAAATCTTGTTCTACTAGAAAAAGGACAGTACATCTGTACTACTTGCGGTTCAATTCTTGCAGAGTATAGAAATTTTAGCAAACCCGATGAAACTGCATCAGTTGGAGCTGCAATACCTGTTACTAGTGTTGCAACACCACCACCTACTCAAAACTTTGAATCACAAAATCAACCAAAGACTCCTACCAGTGTAAAATCATTTCAGCTCAATTACTGGTTTAGGTGTGTACGATACTGAAGCAAGAAAAGTTGGAGTGGTCAAGGAGATGGGCATCCAGCCGGATCAATCAAGCATAGTTCTGGTTGTAACAAAAAATGATGGAACAGATGTTACAATAAAGTGGGACGAGATAAGAAAGATTGGCGAGATCGTATTGCTTGGAAGCTCACTTGAAAATAATTTAAAATGCATCAAGTGTAACTATACCAATAGCCAAGGCTCAAAGTTCTGTGAAAGTTGCGGTAACAAGTTAAAATAAAGAATCATTGTTAAGTAAGATTTATCTTACGATTTTAAAGGACTAGAAACAATTGAGTAAACTTTCTCTCAAATCAGGCATTGTAAAGGACATCATAATAGTAGTCGTAGGTATTGCAATTATTTGGATTGGTCTTCGAGTAGCATTTGGAACAGAAAATCCATTTTATGTTGTTTCAAGTGGAAGTATGATACCAAATCTTAACATCTTTGATGTAATTGTAGTTCAAGGACATGTAAGTTTTGATCAACTAAAAGTTGGAGATATCATAGTTTTCAACAGACCAATGATCCATGATAAGGTAATAGTTCATAGAGTTGCAGAGATACTAAACAAAGATCCTTTGGTAATTAGAACAAAGGGAGATGCAAATCCTGGGTCTATTCCTGGAACTGACTATCCAATTACAAAGGGTGATTACATTGGAAAAGTAGAGTATGTGATTCCTCAGATAGGTTATGTTACAAGGATACTTACACCTCCAACAAACTATATCATAATAGCAGTCATCATTGGAATAATGCTAGTAAAACAATTTGGAAAGCCAAAGTCCAGTATTGAAGATTTGTCTGATGGTAAAACAGATTCAGACGAGTTGACCAAGTCTGATGTGAAAAATTTGTCAAATGATCCATACATATCAAAAGACACAAAAGAATTTACAAGCTCAGATGACAATCTTGAAAAGAATGTTCAAGACAAGGATTCAGATAAAAAACAAGATTGAATAAATTTTAATTATTTTCTCATCTTGAATACGCGTTGAAAGTAATCAGATTGTTCAGGCTCTGATTCTGTATTTTCTTTAACATTTGCAAGATTTTTAGCAAGTTTCTTTTTGTATCCTCAGCTGCATTTGGCGTGCAATGTTAATTCTCTGAGCTTGTGGTGAACCTGCACCATGCATGGATTCGGTAAGATATCCTACTGCATTTCTGCCCAAGGTCATGTTTTCTATGAGTCTTAAGATTCGGAATCTATCTTCAACATCAACACCTTTACGCCCTCTAAGATATTTCTTTAAAATTGGACCTGTAATTGGATTTCTCAGATCTTTTTCAGATGGAAGTGTAACAACAAGACCGCCAGCAATATCTTGGGCAAGTCTTCCAATTTCATACGGGAATCTAGTTACATTGTGCTTGGTAACATTTGCCAGCATGTCATCATTTAACCATACACCGGATTTTGTTTTGTGAGCCTGAAATGATGAAGCAATTCCAGATGCATATATTGTTTCATTGAGATGAGTCATTTCGATTAGCTTGTCTTTAATGTGAGATACATTTGGTACTCCGTTGTAATCAGCAATTGCAGCAGCTGCACCAATTAGAACATCACCCAAGCCTGTTTTGCATACATAAGCTTCTTCTATGATAACAAGTAAATCGCTCTACTAACATTGCAGCAAATTCGTATTCGCCAAACATGAACACCTTATCCCATGGAATGAAAACTTTATCAAAAATCATTAGTGCCTCTTGTCCTGCAAATCTTGAGTTTCCTGAATCAATGTCACCTTCTTCCATGCTTCTTGTGTCACATGACTGACGACCATAGATGTACGATATGCCAGGTGCATCAGCAGGCATTGCACCAACTATAGCATAGTCTTTGTCTTTTTCTTGCAGTCTCATGGTAGGCATTACTATAATCCAGTGTGAGTTTATGCAACCAGTCTGATGAGCCTTGGCTCCTGTAACAAATATTCCCTTGTCATTTTTTTCTACTACACGTAAAAATACATCGGGATCTTCTTGCTCATGAGGTGCTTTGCTTCTATCTCCTTTTGGATCAGTCATGGCACCACCGATGACAAAATTTTCTCTCTGAATCATTTTTATAAATTCAACTAGTCGTTTATGATAATCTGTCTTGAATTTTTCATCAATTTCAAAAGTTACAGAATATAATGAATTTAGTGCATCCATTCCCACACATCTTTGAAAACAAGTTCCAGTAAGTTGTCCAAGTTTTCGCTGCATCTTGTTTTGATTTACTAGATCATCTGCACTTTCTGCAATATGTAAGAATCTGTTTACTTGCAAACCTGTGATAGATGATTTTGCAGTTGCAACCTCGCCCTCTTTTTCTGCAAGATCATATGTTTCTGCTACTGCATTAATTGAAGGACGAATCATTGGATGGTCTACTGGCTCTTTTACAAGTTCGCCAAAAAGGTAGACCTTCATGTTACGGCCTCGGAGACTTTGGATATACTCAGAAGCTGTCCTAATTGGCATATCTGCTATACCCTTTGGAAGTAATATAAATATTATAACAAATTTGTGAGTCTTTAATCAAGTCCAATTCTTACATCAACGACTTTGCAACCTTTACCCTTTTCAAATACAAGAACTGGGTTCATGTCAAGTTCTTTGATCTCTTGGAAATCAGTCACTAGCTGAGAAATTCTTTGGATACAATCTGAAAGTTTGTTAATATCAGATGGTTTTTCTCCTCTGACACCTTGCAACAACTTGTTTGTCTTAATTGATGATATCATATCATCTGCCTCAATATTTGTAACGGGTGCAACTCTGAATGTTACATCCTTTAGTACCTCGACATAAATTCCGCCCATTCCAAACATAACTACAGGACCAAATCCTGGTTCTTGTTTAGAGCCCACAATAGTTTCTTTTCCACCCTTTACCATTTCCTGGACTAGAACGCCTTTGATGAGTGCTTTCTTGTTGTACTTCTTGGCATTTTTTATTATTTCTTTAAAGGCCTTTTTGACTTCTTGTGGAGTTTTTAGTCCAACTTTGACTCCACCTGCATCGGACTTGTGAATAATTTGTGGTGAGGCTATCTTCATTACAACTGGATAACCAATTTTTTTTGCTGCAACTGTTGCTTCACGTTCTTTCGTAGCAAGAATGCTTTTCGGTATAGGAAATCCGTATGCTTTCAAAACTTCTTGGCCTTCTTCTTCTAACAGATTCTTTCTTCCCTCTGACTTGACCTTTGAAAACACTTGTTCTACAATTTTCTTGTTTACTTTGAATTGTGAAATCTTTCCTTCTTGTGTTTGTGACCATTGTGAAAATCTCAACATCGCCTTGAGTGCCCTTATTGCTTTTTCTGCATAGCTAAAGTATGGGATACCACCCTCTGCAAGAATTTCTTGGTTCCTTACTCCCTCATCAAGACCCATCAAACTAGCAAGGATTGTTTTATTGTATTTTTTTGATACAGCAACAATTACTTCGGCAAGATTGTTGTAATCAAGTGTTGCAGATGGTGTACACATTGCAATAACAGAGCCGACATTTGGATGTGCCAGTACAAGATTTAGAACATGTTCAAATCTATTAAAATCAGCATCACCTACAATATCTACAGGATTTCGTGAAGTTCCCCACGGAGGAATGACTGCATTAATTTGTGGTCTAATGTCCTCGATATTTGCCATCTTTATTCCCAACTTGGAACATGCATCAGTGGAAATAATTGCAGGTCCCCCTGCATTTGATACTATAACTAGATCTCCCTTTAGTGGCAATGGTTGTTTTGAGAAGGCAACTGCATAATCAAACAACTCTTCCATTGTATCTACTCTAATTGCACCAGATTGTCTTAACAATGCATCATAGATTTCATCAGAGCCCATGAGCGCTCCTGTATGAGACATGGCTGCTTTTGCGCCCTCAGGACTTCTACCGGATTTTAAAACCAATACAGGTTTCTTTATCTTGTTTAATCTGGTAATTTGTTTGCAAATTTTCAAAAATTCCTTGCCATTACTAATATCCTCAAGATACATCACAATGACTTTTGTCTGTTCATGTTCTGAAAGCATTTTCAGAATATCAACTTCATTGAGATCAACTTTATTTCCCATGCTAATTACAGATGAGAATCCAATTCCTTGGGCACTGGCATCTTCGACAAGTGCTGCACATATTGCACCACTCTGAGAGACTAGAGCAATTCCACCAGATTTCGGAGTTACTTTAAGAAAAGTTGAGTTCATCATTGTATTTGGTGCAAGGTTCATCACACCAAGACAGTTTGGTCCTATAATTTTGATATTGTACTGCTTTGCAATCTCTGCAAGTCTTTTCTCAAGTTTTGCTCCTTCCTCATTTACTTCCTTGAATCCAGCTGTTATGACAATTGCTCCCTTGATTCCCTTTTTGCCGCATTCTTCAAGAACTGATGGAACAATGTCATTTTTTGTAACTATAACTGCAAGATCAATTGCTTCTGGAACATCTAAAACACTTTTGTATGCTTTTTTATCAAATACAGTTTCTCTTGTTGGACTGATTGGAAGAATCTTTCCGGTATACCCTTTCAGTATATTTGATGTAATTGCGCGACCTACACTTCCCTCCTTGTCTGAAGCTCCTATAATAGCAATAGACTTTGGTGATAGGAAAATTGACTCGCTCATTATATCGAGATCGACTCCGACTGAATTGTATAATAAGTTTATCCAAGTAATACTCTGATCTCAGCAGATTTCAGCTGCCAAGCATTTTTCCTGCCAGATTCTCATTTCTTGGGATCCATTTTATCTTTAAATTTGTAAACTTGGGCATCAACTCCCATGCTTCTCTTGCAAGACTTCGCAGTTGCTCATTGTTTATGGCATATTCATGATTTAACTGTGAAACAGTATTTTTGGAGTCGCTATAGATTACAATCTCATCTATATTGCCTGTAAATTTTTTTAGTGCTGAAATTATGGCCATGTATTCTGCCTGATTGTTTGTCATGTCAGATTTTTTTTCGTAAAATGATTCTCCTGTCTCTTTTATAAAATAACCAAAGCCAGAGTTTGAACCTCCCGAGCCGTCAACAAATATGCTAAGGACCATCTTTGTACAACCTCATAAATTTTACACTTAGGTTTACTGTAATCATATAGATTACAGTTGAGATAGATTGTGATACCAGTGATGCAATATAGGCATGATATGAATTTGTAAGCAGGTAATATTGTAAAGTCCATCTACATATGGTATAAACAACCTCACCGATTCCAAGCGAAGAGATTATTTTTATTAAATCCCTTCTAAGACTTGCCCTGTCCACCTCTCCTGTTTTTAAAAGATATTTTTTCTTGTTATCAAAATAGTAAAGTGTTCCAAAAGTGGAAAAATATACTATATAATCAGCACCCAAAGTTATGGTAGCATTTACATAATTTTGCTGGTTAGAAAACAATTCTGCAATAACTGCTGAAACAACAATTGATGCCAAAAATCCAAGGAAAATATTCTTGTTAAGTTTTAGATATTCCTTGTACTGCTGCTTCACAGACTGTTTTTGTGTCTCTTACAAATAAATCAAATCTATTGCAGAGTTATTCTCAGCAATACCAGTATGCCTGCAAGCTCTGCAACATGTACTCCAAGTAGATATGGCAACAGTGCAGGCCCATACAGCTCCATCATTGTAAAGTATGCATAAACTCCTATTACATTATGCAAAAACAATAGGCTTGCAAAAAATATCATTCCAAGTGGCAGTTGCGCCTTTGTTCTAGAATACATCTTGGCAAAGACTCCAATTAATACTCCAAGTGCTATCATATTAGCTCCAGATACGATTGTGCTTGCAGTCATCATTGGTTCCATTTGAAAAACTATTCCCCACTTTCCTTATGTACTTTTTTCCAATTTGCTTACAATTTCATCAAAGACATTCAAGTTTACCTCAAGAAATGTAGATATGAAAAATGTTGCACCATACTTGTCACCCACACGAGTTATCATATTGTTCTTCTCAAGTACTCCAACATGGTGCTGTACTGCCTTGTAGTCAAGATTCATCTCTTTTGCAATCTGGTTTGCATTGAGAGGTTTATTTCTAATAAGAGAGATAAATCGAATCCTGTTTAATCCGCCTTTTGAGCCCATAAATACAAACCACAGCAAGCGTTTGGCATATGGATCCGTTGGCATGTTCGTATTTGGTCAGTTAATAGATCTTTTATCTTCTACTCCTAGTTCAACAAGCGTTATTGAATCATAATAAAATTTTAGGCATTTTTGCCAAAATAGAGATCGAATACTGATAAGATAGATTGGATAGACAAATACAATGTTTGATTATGATTATCCCCTGTATAGACCTCCATCAGAAGCCAGGTCATTAATTTTCCAGGTTACCCTTGGCTGCTCATTTAACAAGTGTTCATACTGTAACATGTATCGTTCAAAGGAATATTCCGAGAGACCTTGGGGACAAATAAAGGCAGAGATTGATCTTGCTGCAACACACATACCAAACAGTAAGAGAATATTTCTTGCAGACGGCGATGCACTAAACTTGCCAACTGATAAGATGCTACAGATTCTAGACTACATACGGGAAAAATTTCCAGACTATGAAAGAATATCATGCTATGCCATGCCACAAAACATTTTAAAAAAATCTGTCGAAGATCTTAAAAAATTATACGATGCGGGGCTGACAATGTTCTATATCGGAATAGAAAGCGGATCTGATATAATTCTCAAAAAAGTTACAAAGGGAGCAACAGGTCAGACGATAATAAAGGCATGTCAAAAGGCAAAAGACGCAGGATTTACAATATCATGCATGATCATTTTAGGCCTTGGCGGCAAGACTTACTCAAAACAACACATAGAGGATACTGCCAAAGTTTTGAGTGCAGCTGCACCTCATTATGTTGGTACACTTACTCTACATCTTGAAGATGGAATACGGGATGAATTTTTAACAAAATTCAAGGAACCGTTTTTGGCAATTGATGATTCTGAAGCATTAAATGAATTAGAACTTTTAATTTCAAAAATGGAACCTACAAGTGAGGTTATCTTTCGTGCAAACCATGGTTCAAATGCATATCCAATAGGTGGAACTTTTCCACAGGACAAACAGTCCATGTTGCAAAAAATCTCTCATCTAAGAGCACATCCAGAGTTGTGCAGACCAGTAGGCCTTAGAGGATTTTAAGTGGGTCCACAGGGATTTGAACCCTGGATCTTCGCCGTGTAAGGGCGACGTCATAACCGACCTGGACTATGAACCCAAGCAAGCTCCAATTTAAAATGCATTTAAACTTTGAGAATTATTCAAAATAAAAATGAAGAAATTGTACGTTAATTAAATTACATACATGTCAGACC
The DNA here is from genome assembly GCA_963713025.1 of uncultured Nitrososphaerota archaeon. Classification (GTDB taxonomy): domain Archaea; phylum Thermoproteota; class Nitrososphaeria; order Nitrososphaerales; family Nitrosopumilaceae; genus Nitrosotalea. The sequence continues at coordinate 244,086 of CAVQKA010000001.1, forward strand.
TAGTTTTTTTCTCAAGCCCTACAGGATTAGGACATGCAACAAGGGATGTTGCAATATCTCATAATTTAGATGGAATAACAAAAAAATTTGTGAGTGGAGGAGCTGCTTCTCAATTTATCTCACAGAATGGCTTTGATGTAGAGAACCTATACAAACCTCCTCCTTTTCAAATTGAAAACGGTAATCTTAAACAGCCTTTAAGGTGGCTTTTTAGATATTATTCCTATTACAAAGAGTGTAAAGCGATCTCAACTCAAATACTTGAATCCAATTCCCCGAAACTTGTCATAAGTGACGAAGACTTTGCATCTTTAGTGGTGGCACAGGAGAAAAGAATCAAAACTATTTTGGTTACAGATATACTTGAAACAAAATTTGCAAAAGGAATTGGTTCCATAATTGAATCTCAAATGAACAAGTCAATGAAAAAAATAATTAAAAAATGTGATCTTGTAATTTTACCTGAAAATGGAAAGGATGAAGGCAACATAGTTAGAGTCGGTCCAATAGTTCGCAAAACAGCACAATCACGAGAACAATTAAGAGAAAAGTTTGATTTTCATAAAAAAACAATTGTTGTAAGCATTGGCGGAACTGATTCTGGAAAATTTTTAATAGAAAAGATTCTTGATATTTATCCAAAAATTGAGTTTGATGTAGAACTTGTTATTGTGTCTGGCCCGTCTCTTAATTTAGAACTGCCGCATATAAGGAATCTAGGATTTGTAAATAACTTGCATGAGGTTGTGTTTGCAGCAGATTTGGTTATTTCATTGGCTGGTAAATCAACCATAGATGAATCAAGGTATTATGGAACGCCTGGAATATTTATTCCAATAAAGGGGCATTTTGAACAAGAGGAGAATGCAAGGGAGATAGGATACAAATATGATGATATTTTTGTTCTAGACAAATTAATCAAGGAAAAGATTAACCAGAAAAGAAATCCACAACCCGTTGATGGAGCAAAAAGGGCATCAGATCTTATAAGAGATTTCTTGTCTTGAGCATTATTGAAAATTAATCCAATCTGTAAATGTTGAAAATATCCAATACTTTATAGAAGGATTTGAAGAGAGGAAACCAAGTTTTGGAAAACCTGATTATTTCAAAATTTGGTGGAAGTGCCGTTGGTGTAGATGGCATCTTAATTCCAACAATAATTAGAAGGATAAATGAGTTAAAAAAAGACTCTAAAGTAATTGCGGTTTTTTCAGCTCCTCTTACAACATACAATGGAAAACAAAGATCACTTACCGATATTGCACTTGAGATTGGACGCATGGCAGAAAAAGGAGAGAATGTTGATATCGAAATTCTAAAAAAACCATACCAAAAAATTATTGAATTAATAGACAAGACGCTTCAAAATGACTGTAATGAAATAATCAATTCTTTCTTGGCAAAGGCTGAAGCAGTGTTAAAAGAAACATTGGAAAAGAGAGAATTTGCTAATGAAACAAGGGCAAGATTACTTGCATATTCAGGCGAGATATTAATGTCACAAGTAATGAATTATGTACTGAAAAGTTCAGGAATCAAGTCAGAAGTTATTACATTTGACATATGGCCCATTATAACAGATAATAATTTAGAATCTGCGAATTTTCTTGCCGCGGAATCCTCTGAGGCTATGAATGATGTTGAAAAATTGCTTGAAAGAAATGATGTTTTGACCATAGGGGGATTTATCGGAAAGACAAAAGATGGAACAGAGACAACATATGAGAGAGGAGGCTCTGATAGAACAGCAGCAGACCTTGGCATTTTATTTAATAAAAAATATCACACTAGAATCGATTTTGAGAAGGATAGTGCCGTATTATCTGCAGATCCACGAGTTGTCAAAGAAGAACTAGAAAGCATCACTCATCTTTCATATAATGAGGCAAGAATTGCAGGAATGTTTGGGATGAAGATTCTAGATCCAATTGCAATAAAAGAGATCGTAGAAAATGGAGTAGAAATGCCAATAATAATCACTGATATGGGCAAGCCTGGAAAGATTACAACAATTGAAAGAAAACTTGGGGAAAAAAACGGTCATCCACTTAAGATAGTTACTGGGAAAAAAAATTGTGCCATTGTTAGAATTGAAAAGAATGCCTCTGAGAGATTGTTTCATTCACTTGAAAAAGATAAAAGATATAGCGAGTTTGTAGTCTTGTCACCATTTACAAAAGACGATATTGAATTTACAAGAATATTATTTCTAGATGGGGATTATGTCAAGCGCAATGAAAGATACATCTTAGGATTTGATTCACTAGCATCCATAACTTACAACAGGGGAGTAATTACCTTAATTGGTGATGAAATGTGGCGTGTTCATCAAGTTGCATCAAAGGCAAGCTCCAAAATAGGTGAGGCAGGTTTGAACATACTCAACATGGATGCCCAAGAAGAGACATCCAGAATCATAATAATAGTTGAGGATAGCGGTGACAGTATAGAGAAAGCAATTCGTGCAGTTCATGCTGAAAGATCAAAAATAAAATTTGATTAACTGAAAAATAATATCATCGGAATAATTTTTGTATTATAAAATTAAAACGATAGTTTTACTTTTTTCTTTTTCTGCGTGCAGCGCGCTGATCTGCTTTTCGCTTGTGTTTTCCAGTCTTTCTTAGAACCATATATGAAAATCAGGATTATTTACTAGAATTTCTATCTTTGGTATAAGAAAAATTGAATGACATTTGACCCCTACAAGCCTATACCTGTAGGAATCAAAGTGGGTTTATTCTTGAGCCTCTTTATCTAGAATCAGCTCGGCGTTACCCATAACACGCGCTGGTTATATTACGACAAGGAAATATTTAGACCTGATCTATATAGATCATGTATAGGAACCACTGACTGCCCATAATACGAGTGCAATTCCAATTAATGCATACCACTTGAAGTTGCGCTTGTCAAGAAATGCATTCTTTGGAGCAAGTTGTCCCTCTGGTGTAGATAGACGAATCTTTCTCATCTCAAATCCGTTCCCTACAAGACCAATAACAAACAAGGCAATAGAGATTATCGATAATACATGCTGTGGTGTCATAACAAAGTCATGATATGTCCGTCATTTAAAGACAGTTGGGTCTTTCCAGTGATGATATAATTAGATTTGATTAATTCTTTAAATTACCAAACTCTATCTAATTTTGTATGAAAGAGCAAGGCAAGATTTGGATGAATGGTAAACTTGTGCCATACAAAAATGCAAAGGTCCATGTCCTTACCCATGCATTACATTATTCAACTGCAATTTTTGAGGGAATTAGATGTTATAACACTCCTAGTGGTCCAATGATTTTCAGATTGCCAGAACATGTAAACAGATTGTTCAAGTCTGCAAAAATGTATTCAATGAAGATGCCTTTTTCCCAAAAAGAAATTTCAGATGGAATAATCAAGACAGTCAAAGCAAGTAAATTAAAAGAATGTTACATTCGACCAATTGCATATTATGGTCATGGTGTGATGGGTCTCACACCTACTCCAAATAAAGTTGAAGTTGCAATAGCTTGCTGGGAATGGAATCTTGGTGAATCCAGTGCAGGAAAGGTACGTGGAGTTAGATGTAAAGTATCAAGTTGGCTAAGAATTGATTCAAGATCTCAGCCAATGCAAGCAAAGGCCGCATCAAATTATGCAAATGCTGCACTTGCAAGAGTTGAAGCACTAAGAGATGGTTATGATGAAGCAATCATGTTAAACTATCATGGTAAAGTATCAGAAGGAAGTGCAGAAAATATTTTCATTGTAAACAAGGGAGAGATATCAACACCTCCACTCAATGCTGGAATCTTGGATGGAATAACAAGAGATAGTGTAATCAAGATAGCAAGGTCAGAGGGATTTACAGTAATTGAGAGAGATATTGACAGAGAAGACCTCTATGTAGCTGATGAGGTGTTCATGACAGGAACGGCAGCTGAAGTAAAATCAGTGACTGAAATTGATAATATTTCCATAGGAGACGGCAAACTAGGCCAAGTGACCCGCAAGTTACAAGATGTTTTCTATGAGGTTTCAAGAGGAAAAGATGAGCGTTATCAAGAGTGGTTTACTCCAATCTAAAACCTGAAAGATTCAATTATGCCAAACCAGATTATATCATTTGATGGTACTATCAATGGTTGATCAACACAAACCAAAGTGTCATCTATGTAGCAATGTGTTTGAAAATTTAGAAGAATTAAGAAAACATCAAGATGATGTTCATAAAGAATTTGTTGAATTTCACAAGGATTCAAGTGATCATTCTCCTACACCTGGAGATGTAACTATCTTTTAGAAAAACATGGAATGCAATGAAACTGCCAGTCCAATTTGTTGGTTTTGTAGAAAAGGTCGTCACGAGGATTGCATGAAAAAGATTCCCACCTATGCCAAGTCAGATGGTCCACATGATTGTACATTTGATACTAAACTTGTTGATTGTCAATGTACTCATTGAATTATAAAAATAATAAATTTTTGTATGATGTTTTTCTAGGATTCTACAGTTTGTAGTACTGGATTATTTTCTATATCTTCTTCAAGTTCTTTAACCAAACCTTTCCACCACTGTTGGAATTCTTTCATGTCTTTGCAAAACTCCCAAAACCCTCTTTATAGATCTGTCGATTTTTCTAATTGGACATTTGAAAAAATATCTATACTAAAAATTAGTGTATAAAATCCAAAATTTGTCTTGAGATATTTTGAAACTATTTCCAAGAGATTTTTTGTTATCAAATTGACTCAGGTTGGAAGAAAACGTCCGTAACCTACTATGCCATTTTCATAAAGACTCCAATTAACTGGCTTTATCCAGAGATAATTGTCACTGTCTGCTTCTAGATACAGAGTTGCAAGAACATTTGATGGGGAGGCTTGAAGTGAGGCAGGTCCTGCAAATGCTTTTCCATTTAATGGATTATACATGCTTCCGTGACAAGGGCATTGGCCATTGTTAGCAGGTTGCTGTGCCGTACTAGGCACATATCTCCAAAGGCACCACAGGTGCAAGCACACCATACTATAAACTCGAAACGCAGTAACATCATTTGCAGAACCTCCAAGTTCTGCAGGCAGTCTAATTAGTTGCCACTGTCGAAATGGCTCCGAATTAAGAACTGGATCAGTTGTAGATGGATATATGATTATCTCCGAGTGGTTTACGGGAAATGTATTGGCGTTTGCATTACTGCCATCTGATAACACTACTTGTTGCTTTCCTGGTACAGAATTATCTGGATTTGGCATAAATTGTCCCCATGGAACAAATGGAGTAAATGTTAGTGCAACACCTCCGGCTGCTAATAGCTTTAAAAAGTCTCGTCTTGTTAGGGCATCTCTATCAATATTGCCAGACTCATCTTGCTTGAGTTCTGTCATACTATTTAGATCATTTTTTTACATAAAGATCTTGCCAAACAATGTAAGTGAACAATGTTTGTGAAGATTCATATTTTGGTTTGATTACATGTAACAATCATCTAGATTGACAAGCTAGAATTTTGTCCGTGACTTGCATAACATCACAAAACGAAAAATAGTATTTTAGAGATAGTAAGGCGGGTCTAGTGGGATTTGGACCCACGACATAGGGATATCTCCGAAAGATCATAAGAGTCCCTCGCTCTACCTGGCTGAGCCATAGACCCGGTAAAGAAGCTCACGCTAAGTTCGTTATTTAAACTTGAGTCAAAAAGAAAATGATTTTAGATTTTTGCTGTTTCTATTTGAGAATATTTCTCAAGTATAGTTGTCAGCACAGTAGAGACCGGAGCATTGTTCATCTTTTCTTTCTCTGCCAAGAGTTTTCTGTATGCATCTAGTGTGATATACACAGGAATTGAGCCGTTTCCTTCCAACAAGCCTCTTACTCTGTACAAAGCTGTTTCCATTCCCTTTTCTGCAATCTTTGCAAACTTTGCTTTATCCATAATTGCTCCAAGAGGACCAAATGGCATGTCATAGTTTACTGTCATGGTAACTCGGGTTTGTTTCTCACCAAGTTCCTCAAAATCAACTGTAATCTCCCATTTCTTAAATGGGCCTTTGATCATTTTAGCAGCAACCTTTCTTTCTGGAATGAATTCAGTTGTCTCACAGTCCCACTCTAGTCTCTTACCATCAAAGTCGCCTATTACTCTAAATGTTGTACCTACTCCCATTCCTGCCTTGACATCCATAGGAACTACGGTCATTCCTACTCTCTCCTCAAATTGGTCGGAGATGTGTTCAGGTCTTGCAAAATATGTAAAAACATTCATGGTTTTTTCTTTGATGTCTATTGTTTTACTAACAGTGGTCATCATTGGCAATTTTCGTAGAACTTGATTTAAAGCTTTTGCTAATTTTCACAGATCGGAGGATGTTGTAACATTATATTAAAGAAAACAGTCTCATAATAACAATGACTGATATTCGTTTTGCCGCTCTTGCAGTTCTAGTACTTTTACTATTTCCAACAACAAATTTTGCCAGTGCCCACAATAACCTAAACTCTGATGATCAGACAATAGGAAACTATGAGGTCCAGGTTGCAACTGATCCAGAAATACCAGAGGCCAACCACCCATTCAAGCTAAGTTTTAGAGTATTAAATCATCAATCAGCATCAAATATTCTAAACTCGCTTAACACACAGGTTAGCGAAGTAGATCATTTTAGAATGGGTTTAAGAATTTATTACAATGATGAGCTTGTTGGAACCATTCCTGTACAAAATATCAATAAAGGAGAGTGGTCAACATACTATACACTTCATGAGACAGGAAATCATGTGCTGAATTTTGATTTGTATGATGTAGGTCCAGATGGTAAAACTCTAACATATGTGTACAACATTACAATTCTTAATGTCTTTGGCAATATTTTTCCATACATAATATCATCAGGTGGAATTGCATGGATTATCATAGTCATATGGGCTTTGATGACAAGAAAAAAACTAAAACCTAAGCACTAGTCTCTATCTTTTGACTACGATCTATTCTAAATGCAAACAGTGCAGTAAGCAATGTCATTGCAAAAAGTAGTATTCCCAGACCATTATGAATTGCAACTATAACTGCGTGAAGTTTTGTATTAATCACTATAGCTCCAAGACCTATCTGTGATACTGCAAAGACTCCTGCTAGTGTACCAGTAATTCTAATTTTTTTATTTGATCCTTTTGTCTTCCATGCGCCTATTGCAGTTGCAACTATCAAGACTCCAGTTGTAGCTGCAATGAATCTGTGTATCCATTCAGTTAGAAATTGGGCAGATGGTAAAATCCCACTTGGACAAAGAGGCCATTGAGGACAAGTCAGTCCCTGTCCACTGGCTTGTAGATATCCTCCAATGAACATTAGAGAGTATAAAATTACTAGAGAGGCAAGTGCTAGATATTTGTAGTACATTTATTGGACTATGAATGGCGCATCCATGCCAAGTTGGGCATGTCCAGGAACAGTACAGATGTAATGATATGTTCCAGGTGCGCCTGCTACAAATGTTACATCCTGATTTGCACCAGGCTTTAGTGGATTATCTGCTGTTCCAGCTGCTGAACTCCACAATACATCTGATGGGTCAGTTGGATCAGCAACAACTCCAAATGCATGGAATGATTTGCTTGCATTCTTTACATGAATTGTTACAGTATCACCGGATTTTACTGTGATTGCAGAATTGCTACCGGGTTGACCTGGTAGTGCATTAAATGCATATTGCTTAAAGTCATCACTCATAACAAAACTAACTGTAAATTCTACTTTATTTCCAGTTGGAGCAACTACTGCACCAGATGGAGCTGCGCTTCCGCCAGAACCTGCTGTTACTATGATTTTACCTTCCATTCCTAATTCTCTGTGTCCTGGAACTGCACAAATGTAATAATATGTGCCAGCCTTTGGTGGGACAAATGTTACTTCACCAGATGAACCTGGTTTCATTGGGTCGTCAGCAGTTCCAATTGTTGTTCCATCCATTGCAGGACCTGGTCCTGAAGATGAATCAGTAATTGCAAATGCATGAAATGATTTACCAGAATTCTTTACATCAAATACTAGCTTGTCTCCAACATTTGCATTAACGGTTGGATTATGATTGGGATCAGATAATGATACAGTGTTAAATGCATATACCTTAAAGTCGGAAGATTCTACAAATGCAAGAGCTACGTTAATTGTTTTACCTGTTGCTTGAACAGTTGCTCCCTCTCCTGCTTTATGTTCATTGAGTCCTTCCTGAATCTTCCCAGCAGTTGGAAGATATGAATTCCAATAACCATAATTTGCAAAAAAGATTACACCGCCTATAACCATGGTACCCAATAAAATTGCCATTAGCTTGCCAAATCTAGCAGGGCTTGTTCGAAGTATTAGCTCATCGGTATGACTCATATCAATATCCTATATGATGGGGATTCTTGGCAGTATGTGGATAGTAATATTTACCACCAAGGCCAAATGGATCGTCCATGTTTGCCTCCTTACCCTTTCCAGCAGAATATATCAAATTAACTAAGAATACTGCAAAACTTCCACCTAGTATCCATGCACCAACTGTTGCAATCTGGTTGAGCTGTACCCAAGAGGTGTACTCTGGTGGATAATCATAAATTCTTCTTGGCATTCCTTCAAGACCAAGCAAGTGCTGCGTAAAGAATACTTGGACTGTTCCCCACAACATCATAACGAAATGAATCTTTCCAAGTTTTTCGTTATACATTCTTCCAGTGATGAACGGGAACATGTAGTATACCATACCAACAAATCCAAATGCGATTGTACCTGTAAGGAACAAGTGCATGTGTCCTACTACCCAATAAGTTCCATGGCTGATAAAGTCAAGCGGCATTGCAGAGTTGAGAACACCACCAGCACCTGCAGAGAAGAATAGAGCAATTCCACCTACTGCAAATAACATTGGTGCTGCAAATTTGATTCTGCCTCCCCACATTGTTGCAAGGAAATTAAATACGTGCATACCAGATGCTGGTACTGCAGCTAAAGTTCCAATCATGAAAACGACTTTGGTTGTAAAGTCCATACCTGTGGAATACATGTGATGACCCCAAGATGCAAATCCAATCATGCCAAGCATTACAAATGCAAAGACACCACTGCCCTGGCTATACAAAGGCTTTCTTGAAAATCTAGGAATTAATTCATACATCATTCCAATTGCAGGTAGCAAGAAGATATACACTTCAGGATGGAATGTAAACCAGAACAAGTGCAAGTATGCAATTGGATCTCCTCCTGCTGTTGGATTGAAGAATCCTGATACTCCTAGTCTATCAGTAAGCAACATGATTAATGCTGCAGCATATGATGGCATTGCAACAATTGTCATCAAGGATACAGTAAGCATAGACCATGCAAAGAGTGGGACTTTGCGTAATGGCAAGTCTGGATGTTTACATTTTAGAATAGTAACTACAAAATTAATTGAAGATAAAATAGATGATACTCCCAAGATCTTTAAACCAAATATCATCATGTCAGCAGCTGGACCTGGTGCTCTAATTACAGAGTATGGTGCATATGAAACCCACGAAGTGTCAGAGAATCCAAGCCATAGCAATGCACCGCCAATTGGATTCATCCAAAATGCAATTGCGTTTAGTTTTGGATAAGCCATATCTTTGTATCTTACCATGATTGGAACCAAATAGTTACCAATTCCGTTTGCAACTGGAAGTGCAAACAAGAATAACATTGTAAGACCGTGAACTGTGAATATTCTGTTAAATGTTACAGAATCAGAGATGAGAAAGTTCTGACCTGGGAAGAACAAGTGTGTTCTTATCAACATTGCCAAGACTCCTGCCATAAACAAGAATGCAAGACCTGTTACAGTATAGAGTAGACCCACATCTGTGTGATGCGTTGAAAACATTATCTGCCAAATTGGACGGGGTTTCTTTAGTTCTAGTACCATGCAAATCCCTCTTGTTTAGTAGATATCTTTTGTATACATAAAATGTTTTTGATAATTATCAAGGTGTATCCTCCACAATTAATGTTCCTCTCATGTTGTAATGTAACAAGCCACAATATTCTCTGCATTGAATTGGGAATTCACCTGCTTGATCTGGTGCAAACCATGCATGGTTTACATGACCTGGGACAACATCTTCAAAGACTACCCAGTCTGGAATGTTAAAAGAGTGCATTACATCCTTGCCATATATCTCAAAATTATACGCGTGTCCTTTCTTAACATGTAGTGTGCTTATTTCCTTAGTTCCGTCCTCGTGCTCAAAACTCCAGAACCACTGCTGACCTGTTACTTTGATTGTTTCAGCATCTGCTGGAACTTCTTCTACTTCCTTTTGAACAACCCAAGAGTCAACACCGACATATAGTAAAATTGCAATAACTACTCCTACCATTACCCACTCTGCTGTATCGTGACCCATCTAATGGCCACCCTCTTTTTCGTATGAACCAGTTGTTGGATCGTCTAGTTTTTCCCATCTTGTAGGAGTCTTGTTCTTTGGATGTGATTCACGAAATCTCCAGACAAGCCAGATCATTGTACCTGATACTACTGCACCAACTGTAAAGGCTGCAGTTGTCATTCTAAAGAACTCGTTCCACACTTCTGCTCTGAGATTGATATACTGCTTTTCAGACTGGCTTGATTGAGCATGTGCAAAGTGCACCATTTGTGGAACAAGAGCTAATGCGATTAATGCAAATAGTGAAACAGCAACGATTCTCTTCATTTGCTGTTTTGAGGTTGAAACAATTTTCTATTTAAGCCTTTTGTAGATTGTCAGCGATCATTTGTATTTTCAAAGAAAATCAAAGTGATAAAAAATGAAATGAATTATGATTGCTACTAGATAAAGATCTATTGTACATGTAATAATTAACTCAGCAAATTTTGATCGCTCAAATATCTTAACATAGTTAGCAAAATCAGATTTTCTAATTTCTCCATTTATAGCTAGATATTGCAGAAATTTGCTAACCCAAGAAGGAATATGTTTTCCGGAAATATCATAATCATCTAGTAATTCGGTTACAGACAGATGGATCATTTGGATATCTTATCCAGTTACTCAGATCATACTATAGATCTGAAGGATCTTGGATTTGTATAGAACGTATTAATTCGTTCAGCGTGAAAGAATTTAAATTCTGGATAACAGTTCAGCATGGAATAGTTTCCTGCCATGTAAAAATTCCAATTGTTACAATCTACATTATATTCATATTTTGAATTGTCATATTTCCAATCAAATCCATTTTTTACACTTGAATCTGGATAGCCATGTCCATGGACAAGTGTTATTGTATTAGTAGAGTAATTTGCTTGGACCTCTGCATATAGTGCATTAGGATACAAGAATATTACATCAGGATGACTAGTTATTGCATCAAACTCTTTCTTTGTAACATACTCGTTGTGTAATACTATGACTCGCTTGTACTGTTTTAGAATATCTGGATTCTGGTCAACATCTTGGTCTTTTACATAAGGATAGTTTAGTAATTTCAAAGCCCATGCACCAAAGATGCTTGAAGATTGAAATCCATTTACTCTAGTTGGTATCGGTACTGTCAAGCAACTAGTATCACAATTGTTACGGTAAAAATCATAGAAGCCTCCCTTTTCGTATGCTGCTTGTGTAAAGCTTGGATAGATAAACACTGCATCATGTGATCCTTTGGACAATTCCAAGTCCTGATACAAGTTTTGTAGTTCAGGTTTACGTTGTATGGATATAGTCAATAGATTTCCATTTTGATCCGTATTTCCTATTACATCAAACAAAAGATCTGCTTTTGGAATTTTTAGAGTTTGAATGGTACCTTCAGTAGTTGAATTTATTTCGATGAAATCGTTTGTAATAGAAAAAGATGCAGTACTTTCAGATGTCTCTGCATGTACTTCAGGTAAAGAAAGAAGATAACCAACAACACAAAGACATACAATACAAAAAAGATAACTTGACGTAGCTAGTATACTTGCCAATTCCCACATGGAGTTGACTTGATTCAAGTATTTTATGCTATTCAATATAAAAAATGTAAAATAAATTCAATTTGTATTTTCTATATAGTTTGATAAAATTTTAGATTTATAATTTTTAAAATTATTTTATAACTAGCGTTAGGAGTTTTTTTAAGATAAAAAGGAAAAAGAGGGAAAGTTAGTTTGGTTTTAGACTAGTCTATGCTACGTTTATTGTAGTACTCAAAGGCGGTGACAATGCGTTTGGATTATCAATGCTCTGCCATACAAAGATTTGAGCAGTGTATGTACCAGAGGCTGATGGAGTCCAAGATTGTGCCGGATTGAGTGATTGACCTGCAGTCAATGTTCCTGTGATCCAAGAGAGTGATACTGTAACACCGTTAGCATCTTGTATTTGTACAAGGTATGCAAATGGCTGATCTCTATCCTGGCCGTTTGTCAAGTCAGCAGTAACTTGTATCTGCTGTCCTGATTTTACTGTGCCATTAATTGCATTGCCAAACGAATCAACGATTCTTGGGTTAGATGCCGGTGCTCTTTCGAGTGGTGGCACTATTGTTCCAATGAATGTTGTCGATGTCAATCTCAATTGATCAGATGGTGTGTATGGTGCTGGCAGAGTTCTGTCTGCATATTCACCAGTAACTGTATCTCCTTCAGCAACGTGGAGTCTGTTTCCAGATGACTGGAAGTTTGTGGTAAAGTACACTGTACCTTGGAAGATACCTGTTGCTTGACCAGTCTCTGTCATGGTGAGTTTGATACCACCAGCGTCAGAGTCAGACCATACGTTAGTGTCGAACTTGTCGACTGCCTTTGGATTAAGGTTCATGTCTGGGTCAACTATCTGCAATACTCCTTGTCCATTTGCTGGATAGGATGCTTCTAACCACTTGATTTCACCAATGTTCCATCGGATGAGTGCTGAACCAGTAACTGTTTGATCTCTTGTGAATTCAAACGATACTGATACACCGTCCTGTTCTTCAGAAGGTAAGAATCCGTCTGTTGGACCGACTCCTGATGGACCAGAACCTGTTGGTTCAAGGCCTGCTCCGTCAACTCCAGTAGTGCCCTTTAAGTTGGCATCTCCTGTGAGGATGACGTAACCTGTGAAGATACCTGTATCGACTCCAGTCTCGACCAATTTGTATTGGGAGATTGAGTTACCTCTTGTGGAAACACTTACTGTGTTTTCATTGTTGGTACCAATGGTGTCGATAAGGTTTGGATCAAAGTTGTGATCTGGTGCGACTACGGTTATGTAGACACGGTCAGTCCAAGTGTATACTTTCTGATCGAGTTCAACTGTTGCACCAAAGTTTGATGTGTAGATGGTCAAGTCAATATCTTGACTGTTTGCACCTACTACTTTGGAGCCTGCTGGACCCCAGTCAGTGTATTCTAATTGGATCTGTTCTCCTCTTTCAAGTAAATTATTATTCAATGTTGATGGAATCTTAATTACTGATTGGAAGATACCTGTGTCTTTACCTGTCTCCACAAATGTTCCAGGCTTTGCATCAAATGCAGAGGACTGGCCACCTTGTTGACCCATTGTGCCCTTGAAGGCATGTGAGTCCCATTCGATGGTATCTAGTGGGATGGTTTCAGCAGTCTGTGAATCAAGGTTCAAGTCTGGTTCCACGAGTGTGAGAATCATGTCTGAACCGATGATGTATACGGACTTGTCTGATTGTAGTACACCGTTTCTTAAGTCAAATGTTGAAGAATCTGTGACAGTTTGTGTATGACCTGAAGCGTCATTCAAGTCTGTGTAGGTTACGGTGAGTACATCACCTTGTCTTACACAGTAGAATTGGCCTGATGTTTGAATAGTTGTAGCAGTATGGACGGTGTGGAATCTGTTAGTTTCAGCAGTACCAGTGGTTCCATCTGTTGGAGTCCACTGAGTTTCTGCTGTTGGACAGTCTGTACCTTGAGGACCGTCAGTATATCTAATTGGCAAGTCTGCTTGGAAGATTCCTGCATCTGGAGCGATTTCGGTCATTGGACCAAGATCTCTCAGAGGACCCCATATTGTACTAGTAGTACCTGTTGCGGTAGCCGGAATGGCTGTGCCGTTTAGGTTAATAATAGTACCTGAGAATACTGCTGGACCTCCAGCTGTTGCTAATAAAATTGAGTTTCCTTGTCTTGTAATTTGTACTGCTACTGGGCCGTGATTCACGTCATTTACACCTAATGCAATCTTGTCTGTACCCGTTGGTGATGTGTTAAAGTCCTGATCATTTACTCTGATATGGATTAAAACGTCACCGTTTGACAGAGTATTGAGAGCGGTTAGACCGCTGCCAGTAAGATCTCTGTGCATTGGGAAGACACCTGATTCACTGGTTACAGATTTGTTTGGAACTGGGAAGTCACCTGCAACACCGGAGATGATACTACCGAATGGTACTGGATATACTGCCTTGTCCAATTTGACTGAACCTGTGTTGCCTTGTATACCTGCATTGTCAGAAACTTCAACAGACTTGCCAGAGTCATCTCTAAAGTCAACATAGTTGACCTTGATGTTCTGACCTACTGATGAAATTATTGCACTGTTCTGACACAATTGGTCTGGAACTTCAAAGGTACCAGTAAAGATACCTGTTGATGGGCCAGTCTCAACTAGTGAGAAGCCAGTAGCGGATAAGCTTGATGCAAATCCACCAGTGGTTGCCGTATTGTTATCATCTAGCAAGTATTGCGTTGTTACCGCCAAAGCATGAACCAGTGTTCTCTGATGTGAATGGAGTTGCTTTACCACTTATTGTGGTACCCATGTTTGCACTTGACCATCTAACGTTTTGCTGACCAAATTCGACATCTACGAGTCTACCAAATGCGTGACCATCAGATAATACTCCAAGGCCTGCTTTACCGACTGTGTCGGTTGCATTGTCTTGAATAGTACTGAGGTTATTACCTGGTTTGGTCCAAGGCCTGTGTTGGCTGACTGATGTGTAGATATCAATCAAGTCGTTGTTAACGTTAAGGTCATTGTCGTTAAGTGTAATTGTCACAGTATCGCCTATCTTGTATGTCTTGCTATCAAATGAAATGACACCAGTGTGAGTTGGGATATCTTGCTGTGCAGATACCTGTGTGTTGACACCATCTTGTCCAAGGTCAAAGTATGTGACCTGTGGAGCACGAGCCTCTGACTGGAGCATGTCTTGAATTGCTGGGAAGTATACATCATGTTGTATTGTTCTCAAACTGGTGTAGGTATTTGGATCAAAGATGTTCAACTGGTTGAGCATTAGATACTGGTTTGTACCTGTAAAGACTCCAGTGTTGTCACCGGTCTCTTCAAGTTCATACCTGTAAATGCCGTTGTTGATTCTTTGATTGTTTTGTGTACCGTCACCTATTAGACCAACACTGAAGAAGTCAGTTACTATTGGCTCACCTTGCTGTGTTCAATATGTACATTACCGTTTGATATGGTAAAGTTGAACAATAATTCCAATGTTGGCAGTCTTTGCGACTTGACCAAATAGATTCTCATTCAATTGTCCAGGATTTGCAACATTGTGATGTTGGTGCTCCGGTATTACCGTTAGCATCAGTTGTACCGTTCAAGTTGATAAAGTCCTGTAAATTGGTTGAGTTTGCTAGTGAGATTGCTAGTGTTGACCACTTAGGCGTACCGTTTCCAGTGACAATGTCCAGTTCCTGCGTTGTTGTATACAAGGTATACACCAACGTTAGAAATTGAACCGCCTGTTGCACTGTTAAGACTAGAGAATGATCTCAAGTCATAATTGAGGAAGTTGAATCCCTTGAATCCTGCTGCATTGTTTGTACGATTTGCATTGTGAATCGTATTTAGCAGGGTGTTCATGGTTGTCTTCAAATCGATGAATAGTGCCGATGAGTCTAATTGAGCTGAACTGCTGGTCCAGATGTGGTTGAGTTTGTGAAATTGAAGATTGGTCTTGCGCTAAATGCTTCATCCTCTTGGAGATTTGTTGCATGTTGCATTATGCACCATGTCCAAATGTTACAGTTACAATACCAGAGAGTACCTGCGACTGAGGTCAGTTTTACATGGTCTGATTGATGCAATTTCTGCAGCTACACCACCGCTAGACAAGGTAAATGGAGTTCCAATTACCATTGCTGTGGATCTCTTGTATGTTGGATCCCAGAGGAACATTCTCTCACTGAGTTTTGCGTTCTTGTTATCATCATTGTCAGTTAGAGTAACCGGAATTCTCATACCAGATGCCCAGGTATTATTCTGTGCAGTCTGTGTTAGAGTTGCAAATGCGAAACCGCCTACGATGCTTGTAGAGATATCATTGTATCTTACAACTGAAGACTGGCCTCGTATTGTTGGGATTATCTACTGTTACAATTTCTGATTTCTTAGAACCGTCCCAGTTACCAAAGACTCCAGTGTTTACACCACCTTGCTCAATGAGTGTGAGTGGCTGTGATCCAACACCAATTGAATTGGTGCGGACTACAGCTGGGTCACCTCTTTGAGTGCCGAGGTAAACAATTTTACCGTTTGCTTGGAAGTCAGTTACTCTTACAGATTGTGCTGCTGGAGCAAATGTTAACTTTCCATTGTGGTTGAACATCATAGTGGTCATGTTACCGATGAGATTCTGCATACCTTTGGTACCATCAGAATCAACTGCACCGTTTCTGGTAAATGCTTCATAATACGCTGTATTATTTGTAGCTACTTGTACCCCATGTCCATGAGTCATCCTCGGTTGGGTCTATGTTTAACTGTGGATCGTTAACTTGAACGAATACTTGTGAGTTTTGTGGATAAGCATTTCTATCTACAGTAGTAGTGATAAGATTCTGTGGAATCCTGTCAAAGGTAAGGTTAACGATTTGATCGCCACCGTTCTTTTGATAATCAACTGTTACTGCTGTTGGAATTGCTGAGAAATCATAGAGCTGGATTACTGGCCAAATGTGTTGCATATTCTGTCATGTTTTTACTAGAACCAAATCCTGATGGGTTAGTGTTGAGAGTCTTATTTTGTCTCACAACATGTTCCATCTGCATATCAGTTAAGGTGTTGACCTACTGCATCAATACAAGATCCAAAGTTACTTGTGGTAACTGGAGTACCTGCTAGTGTGATTTGTTGAACCATAAGCACCTCTTGCAATGGTGAATCCCTTTGTATCAGAATAGTGATACTCCGCCAAGTGCTGCACCTAAGGTGCTAGTTGAAGAACAGAATCCACCAAAGTTGAGGCCTTTACCAGTAATACCCAATTGGGTATTAGCAGCCAAGAATTGCTTGATTTCTATCCGCAAAGTACGCATACCAATTTCCGTCCGTTGCTTGAGCCATTCTCAGTCTCTTACCGTTGACGGTTACAACAGGTTCTCCATAAGCCTGGTCTAATCTGTTTATATCAGGATCAGCCACGACTACTTGGACAACTTGAGGACCGGCAAAGTAGTTGTTCCACTGAGAATTCTCTGCAGAGACAAACAAGTTTGCGTTTGTTGATTGAGCTTGTGCGTGTGGGAGTGCGTTTGGCATTCCTACTACTGCACTGCTCGCTAGAAGTATTGTTAATAGTGTTAGACTAGTTATTTTTCGTAATATGTTGTTGTACATAGTTATTGTAACTTTTGATTGAAAATTGATATATAAGTATAATGGACGATTTGTTCATTTTCTAGGTGTAAAGTATGTTATTTTTATTTTTTATATTAATTTTATGAAAATTCGTTATATGACTGGATGAATTTTTAGATTATGAGACATTTTTCTCTGATCGATGTAAATTTAGCATACATTAGATAATTTATTTGAATATATCAAAGTCATTTTATACCACATTCTTTTAATCTCTCATCAGTTGCACTCAAAATAACATTATAAGGGAACTACATTGAAGATTCCAAAGAAGCCCGGTAGTGTAGCGGTCAAGCATAGGGGCCTTTGGAGCCCTTGACCCCAGTTCGAGTCTGGGCCGGGCTACTTTACATATAATGCAGATTTGAGGGAGGATTTGGCAAGTGTGGCAATAGTGAAATTCCAATCAAGATTGGCAAGATAATTAACAGAAAAGGTATTGCAACAAGAACCAATCCAAGGTATAGACAGTTCTTGGCTTTTTTTGGATCATCCTCTTTTATTACAAAATATGCAATCACTCCTCCAACTATATTAAATATAATTGGCAACAAAAACCAAAGACTGCTGCGTCTTCTAACTTGCATTATACTACAATACACCTTTGTTGCATTTAAAGTAAGTTTTAGAGTTCCAATTTTGATAACAATTTAGTTGCAATCAAAAATAATATTGTAGCACCAACTCCTAGAATAATCATCTCGGTTGCAACAAGACCATTAAAGTATCCAAATATTCCAGCACGTACCACATCAACAAGATATGTTAGTGGATTAAAATAAAATGCAGTAGATAATATCGGTGGAGCTCCCTGTGCAGGATAAAATGCAGTACTTACAAATGCAAAGAATAGAAATGCAGTATTTATTACAACATTAAATCCTTCACTTGATTTTAATCTCGTTGATATTATAGATGCAATAGATCCAAATAAAATCGAGCCAGTAATTGATGCAAATACAACAAGTGGTACAGTCAATATGTTAAATTCCACTTGATTGAAAAACAGCGGATAGCCAACTGCTGTTATCATGCCAGCACTGACAAGCCCAATTATTCCAATTGTATATACATTTGATAAAATATACTGGGCCCGTGTAAATGGTCCAACAAGAATCTGCTCAAACATTCCATGCCTTCTGTCATTCCAGATTATTATTCCAGATATCAGAGTGCTGTTCATTATGTTAAATCCAATCATACCTGTTGCAATAAATGCAGGATAGCCAAGTGTCTTGTTTCCAAATGGTACCTGATGAATTAATGCAGTATATGCAAATCCTGCAACAAAAATGTAAATCAATGGAAAAACAATTTGCCAGATAACAAATCCCATGTTAAGGGATATGGTTAGATTCCTGTTGACTAGTCTAATCACTGGATGCATTAGAGTTTTTCACCACTGAAAGAAATATCTCTTCAAGACTAGTTGGTACAACACTTAGATCTTCTACTGTTATACCATTTGAGCCAAGTATTTGCAGTATATTTTGTAGCACTTGTTCTGACTGGCTTGAATGAACTGTTATAGTACCAGAATCATATTCAATGGTACAGTCTTGTATACCAGACAAGAGAGAGGATATGTTTTTTTGTTCACCTATGTGAATTTTTATAGTTTTTTCCCTACCAAACTTGTTTTTTAGTTCTTCAGGAGTGTCAACTGCAATTATCTTTCCCCGGTTTATTATTGCAATATCATCACATAGATACTCTGCCTCTTCCAAGATATGCGTAGTAAAAAATATTGTAAGACCATCTCTTACTTTGGTTTTTATAAAATCAAGCAAGCCTCTTCTTGCAGAGGGATCAAGCCCTGCAGTTGGCTCGTCTAAAAATAACAATTCCATGTCATGCATAAATTCCCGTGCTACCTGCACTCTGCGTCTTTGTCCAATGGACAGGTCATCATTTTTCTTTTTTCTAATATCTACAAGATCAAATGCAACAAGAAGTTCTTCAACACGGGATTTGCGGATCTTTTTTTCTACATTCCACATCATACCATATTTTTCAAGTGCTTTTTCAACACTCAGAGTAGGCTCGTAGCTTGGTTGTTGTAGAACAACCCCAATCTTTTTTCTTACCTCAAGAGGCGATTTGATAGCATCTGTTCCAAGTATGTTTATCTGTCCCCCAGTTGGCGGGATCAATGTAGTCAACAGTTTCATTGTAGTTGTCTTTCCTGCACCGTTTGGTCCCAAAAATCCAAAAATTTTTCCCTTCTCTACTTTGAGATCTATGCCATCTACTGCCATAAAATCACCATATGATTTTGAAAGTAAGCTAGCTTCTATGCAATACAACAACAGCGATCTTTTCTTCCCACTAATTTATCTACTGAAATTTTATATGATCCACTTTCCATCAGGACTTGATTGTCAGAATTTGATTCATTATTAAGCAAACTCTTGGAGCAAAAACCCGATCTCTCAAGAACACAGATTGAAGAGATGATACAGAAAAAGAAGGAAAAGATCGGTGCAGGATATCTAACCGACCAAGGTGCTCTATTTCTCATAGCATCTGATCTTGGTGTTTCACTAAACGAGCCACTAAAAGTAGAGATGGGTCTTAAAGATCTCTATGTGGGGGCAAAGGAGATAACACTTGCCACAAGAGTGATGAATGTTTATCCAGTAAAGCAGTTTGCACGCAAAGATGGCTCCCAGTTTTTGTTACGTACAATGACAGTATATGACGGAGATTCAAGAGCTCAGGTAAAACTATGGGATGAAAAGGCAAATCTTCCAGGAATTGAGAATCTAAAACCAGGTGACCTTGTAAAAATTATCAAGGCATATGTCAAGTCAGATATGAAAGGAAATCCAATAATCAACGTAGGTTCTGGTTCCAATATTGAGCCAAATGGAACTGTAAGTAACATTCCATCTCTTGATGCAATAACAGATGATGTAAGCAATGTAAAAGAGAACCAGCAAAATCTTGTAGTAACTGGCATTCTTGATGGAAATATCAGGGCTACAGAATTTACAAATTTTAAAGGAGAGCCTGGCAAGTCAGTGCAGCTTAGACTCAAAGGAAAAGATGGAACAGTAGTACGAGTAGTTTTGTGGAATGTGGATCAAAAAACCATACCAAAGATGATCACATCTGGTGCAAAGACCAGACTGATTGGAGTTAAGACAAAGGTTGGCCAGATGGGTCTTGAACTTCATGGTGATGAAGGAACAGTGTTAGAGATAGAAGGAGCAACAGAGATTCAACCAATCATTATGAGAATTTTATCTATTACAAAAAGCGATTCTGGAAATACATTAATTCTTGGAACAAAGCAAGACAAGAATCTAATCAGTATTACAGATACTGCATCTTTGACAAAAGATCTTGTCTTGGGAGATGTCATAGAATGTATGCCATCAAAGGTATATGGAAATTCTATCACACTTGAGGGCGATTCATTTGTAAGAAAGATTGATGATCAAAAGATTCCAACGTTACCAGAGATTAGAACAAAGATAAAGGAGATAAAACCAGCTGACACACTTTACTGTGTTGAAGCAATAATCCTAAAGTCACCAGAGAAAAAAGAGATCCAGACAAAGACTGGTGAAATGGTTTTACTCTCAGAGACATTTATTGAAGATGATACAGGTCAGATTTGGCTCAAGGGTTGGAGATCACAGGCAAGGCTTTTGGAACAATTCACCCAAGGAGAAATAATTACAGTAACTGCAGTCAATGCAAAATCAGGTCTTGAGGGAAGAACAGAATTGTTTTTGAGCCCCTATTCTGTCATAACACGAAAGAACTAGTCCCAAAATCCCCTGGTTGTAACATACTGCCGTTCTGCTTCGTAAATTTGTTTATAGAGTTCTTCTTCTCCAACCATGTTTCGCAGTATTCTTGCAGCAGTATCTGCCCCTACACCATATCCCGATATGACAACAAGTGCAGTCTTGCCAAAGTTTGCAAGAAGTGATGATACCTTCCAGGCTCGAGTAAACTTGTGGTTCTCTTCAGCGGTGATTTTTTTTCCTGCAATCTTTTTTTGCACTATTTTTGGCAGGTCATAATCAGAATAAAATGTAGCAGATATCTGCCGTGACTTGCAATATGGACAAGAAGGAATCTCATTTATCTGACCTGTCTCAATTACTTTTTCCCACTTGCCACATCTTACACATACAAGTCTATGACGTGTTTTTAATAGTCTAGATTTTACCAGATCCAAAATTCCCTTGTCCATATTTGCAGGAGATGCATAGTATTTTGTCGTATGATCAAGTATTGGTTCTGCAAGTTTTGAAAAACCATCAACTTCAACCCATGTTATCTTGATCTTGTTTGATTTTATATCTAAAAGTAATTGAGAGGTATTTGGCAGGTCATACTTGTCATGATATAATTCCCGTAGTGCCTCTTTTGCAAGTGCTGTTTTAGAATATCTTTCATACAAAAATCTTGCAGATTTTCTGTCATAGACTGCTTCTCTTCCCACAATTCCAAACTTTTTTGCCACACACCAAGTTCGCCAGTTTACATTGTGTGTACCGGCAAGCGAAGCTTGTACAATTTCTTGAAGATCATAATCATCTACAAGAATATCAAAAACAGACTTTTTCTAATATCCTCCCATTTGATGAAAGCATTATTCTATATGCATCAGACCTAGAATTTACAAGATATCCACTTTTGGCAGAGAGCATTGAAGAAAGCAACATTGCAAGGGTGGAGTTTATTCTGGTTCCAAAACAGGAATGCATTACTATAGTATTTCTCACTCGTTGTGATTCAACGACAATGTTTTTTTCGTCTGGAATTACATCTAGTTTTAGGTTATCCATTATTTTATTTGTAAAGGATGTAACGATGGTCTTTGTTCTGACCATGCCGACCTTTTTTGCTGTATTATAGTCAACTGGAATGTTCTCACCTTCCCAGTATGGTACGTTAATTCCAGCAGACTGGATTGGCTCTACATTTACTTTAAGAGACTTGTCATCTACATTTAGAATTCTCCATTGCATGCCCCTTAGTACAAAGACGCTTCCTTGCTCTCCATTATCACCTACAAATCTCTGGTCAAGGCTGCCGATAATTTTCTTTGAAGCAGTATCAAATACTTTGAATTTTAAAATGTCTGGAATTGTTGAGAGGTTCTCAAAATAATACCTAAAGGAGCGACCTTTTTTTGTAAATGTCATCTCTTCTTTGTCTAGATAAATTATAGAGCCATTATGCAGAACCTCAAGTACTGCAAGAAGGTCTTCTGCAGTTATGTTTCGAAATGAATAGGCCTGCTTTACCATATTTAGTGCAAAGTCAACTGAGACTTTGCCAAATTGCATAGTCATCCCTACCAAATGATGTGCCAAGACATCTAGTGCACCGTCATGAACTATCTGATCTTCAATAGATTTCTCCTTTACACGTTCCAAAATTGCAAGCGCTTCAATCTCATCATCAGGATTGTTAGTTACAATCAGTCCCTTTGCAGAAGAACCTCTTGTGTGTCTGCTTCGTCCAATTCTTTGCATAAGTTTTGACACTTGTCGTGGTGAACCATAATGAATTACAAGTTCAACAGAACCAATATCAAGACCAAGCTCAAGCGATGAAGTGCAAACCACTATACCAGGTTTTCCAGCTTTTAGTGTCTCTTCAGTCTCTTCACGAACCTGTTGAGAAAGAGATCCATGGTGTAGTTCTATAGCAATACTAGATCTTTCCTTTAGAACTGATGCAAGGTATTCTGACTCGCCCCTAGTGTTGGTAAATAACAATACCGGAGAATTGGGATAGTTTTTTGTGACATATTCTATGATATGGTCTACTACATCGGTAATTGTACCTTCGATGTATTTTACCTCAACGTCATATTTTCTAATTGAATGATCTTCAATTATTCTACATTTTCTTTTTGTTCCAACTACAAATTTTGCAGCTTCTCCAGTATTTCCCACCGTTGCAGAAAGTCCCACTCTAGTAATTGGATATGTAGTGTTTGCCTGCAATCTTTCAAGACTAAGTGAGAGTTGTGCACCTCTTTCATTGCCTAAAAGTTCGTGTACTTCATCTAATACTATCCATTCAAGCTCATCAAGTGCCTTTAGCATTCCAGCTTGTGTAAGTAAAATTATGATTGTTTCAGGTGTTGTTATGAGTATGTCAGGCGGTGAGAGATTTATCTTGCGTCTCATTGATTGAGATGTATCGCCATGTCTTACTTCAATTCGAAGACCCTCAGTTTCAGCATATTCAATAATTCTCTTAAAGACATCTCTATTGAGTGCACGAAGTGGAGTAATGTATAATACCTTAATCTTGTCTTGTTTTTTAGATTTTGCAACTCTTGCAAAGATTGGAATTACAGCAGTCTCAGTCTTTCCCGAACCCGTAGGTGCAATTACTAGTGAATCAATCTTTTGAAATATTACAGGAACAGCCTTCTTTTGTATCTCAGTTAAATTCTCAAAACCAAGATTACGAAACTTTACTTCTAACTCAAGTAGTAGCTGATTCTGGTTCTTTGCTTTGCCTTGTTCTAGATCGTTCGTATACCATTACACCAACTAAACCAATACCGAATAAAACAGCAGAGATAATTGGTATATAGTCAAAAATTCCTGCCATGCGATTCATTATTTCTACAGTGATAAATAGGTTAAGATGCCTCTAATCCTGCTTCGGTTATTTTGTACAAGATCTCTTTCTTTTTCCCATATGAAGGAAATACGCGTGCTTTGTATATTTTGCCATCTTTTTCAAGCTTGATTTTCTTATGCGTAAACATGCTAATTGACTTGTTCAATGATTCAATCTCTTGATCATCTGAACTTCTTACAGTATTAGTTACAACTACTGGAACTCTTGTCTTAATTGAAATCATACTTAGCAAATGCATATACTCCATAAATCTAACATGTTTTTCAAGAGAGTTTGTTTCTCTGGAATATTCAAATGTAAACAGATCAGTTATGTTTTCTATTACAACCAGTTTAGGTGACAGCTCTGATATTTTTTTGACATACTCAAATTGTTCTACAGTATTTGTTATTCTTGCTACAATCATGTTATCAAGAAGTGAATCTTGCAAATTTTTTAGTTTGATTAGCTGCAACATCCTTTCTGGTCTAAATGCTCCGGTAGTATCTTGATACAATACTATTCCATCGTGTAACGAATTCAGACAAATTTGCATTGCAAGTTGTGTCTTCCCACTTCCTCCAGGTCCAAAAATATCTATGATTGTACCACCTACTATGCCACCCCCAAGCAGATCATCAAGTCCTAGAAGACCAGTGGAAATCAATTGTTATCTAGAAATTATCACAAATCAAAGAGTATAAGTGGTGATCGGGAAGGCTTTTATTCCCTATTTCAAGCAGTGGTGACAAGTGATTTGTGATTGTCACAAGCAGCAACTCCAAAAAGACCTCTAACTACACTTCAAAAAGGCATTAACAAGAAAGTTACAGTCCGACTAAAAAGTGAGATAGAATACAAAGGTAAAATGAATAACGTAGATTCGTACATGAATCTCATAATGACAGATGCCGAAGAGATAAGCAATGGTAAAATTATTGCAAATTATGGCAGAGTTATAGTCAGAGGAAACAACGTACTTTTCATAAAATTAGAAAATGAGTTATAGGAAATTCAATTATGGCCTCTTCTAGAAGCTACCTATTTACTTCAGAATCTGTTACAGAAGGTCATCCAGACAAGATCTGCGACCAAATATCTGATGCAGTTTTGGACGAATTTTTAAAACAAGATCCTGATTCAAGAGTTGCAGTAGAGACTTTGACTACCACAGGTGTTGTAGTAGTGGCTGGTGAAGTTACCTCAAAGGCAAGATTTGACATACAGGATATTGTAAGAAAAACCATCAGGGAGATCGGATATGACAATCCACTATATGGCTTTGATGCAGACTCTTGCAGTGTTTTAGTATCACTTCATGCGCAGAGTCCAGACATATCAATGGGAGTTACTGCTAATGACAATAAAGATCAAGGAGCTGGAGACCAAGGTCTAATGTTTGGATATGCAACAAATGAGACAGAAGATTTGATGCCCATGCCAATTTTACTTGCACACAAGCTTACAAAACGTCTTGCCGATGCAAGAAAGAAGAAAGAACTTCCATGGGCAAGACCAGATGGCAAGTCACAGGTTACAGTAGAATATGAGAACGGTAAACCAAAACGCATAGATGCCATTGTCATTTCAACACAGCATTCTCCTGATATCACAAATGAACAGATTAGAAAAGAGATAATTGAAAAAGTGATCAAACCAGTTTGTGGAAAATTATGGGATGATAAAATAAAGATTCACGTAAATCCAACTGGTAGATTTGTAATAGGAGGTCCCCCAGGAGATGCAGGGCTTACTGGTAGAAAGATAATTGTAGATACTTATGGTGGCATGGGAAGACATGGTGGCGGTGCCTTTTCTGGAAAAGATCCATCAAAGGTAGACAGATCAGCATGTTACATGTGCAGATACATTGCAAAGAATGTTGTAGCAGCAGGTCTTGCTGACAAGTGCGAAGTCCAAGTTGCATATGCAATTGGTGTTGCAGAGCCAGTTTCTCTCATGGTAAACACGTTTGATACGAACAAAATTCCTGAAGAGCAGATTGAAAACATTGTAAGAAAACATTTTGACATGAGACCTTCGGCTATCATATCCCAGTTAAAATTAAAGAATGCAATATACCGAAAGACTGCAGCTTATGGGCATTTTGGAAGAAGCGAACCAGAGTTTACCTGGGAAAAGACAGACAAGGCAGAAGTATTAAGAAAGGCTGCCGGACTTTAAGACTTCACCATATTTTGTAAATTTCATTTGTGCAAGACTTGCAAGTTTTTCATGATTGCCAACATAATCACCAATCATTATGCTCAGATCATCAATACCAAATGATCCCTTATTATGCAAAGCATCATGATAAACAGATTCAAGATCTATTTTTTTAATCTCTATTTTTTTTGTTCCAATAAATTCCCTGACAAAAGTATTGTAACTTATTGTTTGAGGCCCTGTCAAATCAAGTATTTTATTTGAAAATGAATTTTCCATAATTGATTTGGACATAACTTTTGCTACATCGCCGACAAAAATTGGCTGGAAGCGATAGTTACCAGAACCAGGAATTATAACTTTGCCGTTTTTTATTTGTCTTTTTAGATTTTTTGAGAGAGGATCATCTTTTCCTATAATATATGATGCTCTAAGAATAGTATAATCAAGTCCAGAGTGGATTATTTCTTGTTCAGCTTTGTATTTTGAAATAAAATAACTAAGAGTGGTATGTTTATCAACTCCAAGACCACTGATGTAAATTATTTTTTTTATTTTTGCTTTTTTACATAGTTTAATGACATTTTTGGTAAGAGAAACGTTTACTTTTTCATAATCTGAATCTACAGTCTGTCTTCCTTGACCTACAAAATGCAATAATGCTCTGGAACCTTTTATTTTGGACACAAGATTATTTTCAGATAAAGTCTCAGATGATATCACTCTTGCAAAGTTTATTGATTTTTCCTTTCCTTTACGCACTAGGCCTATAACATGAAATCCATTCTTTGAAAGAAACTTGCCTACATTTTTTCCGACAAATCCATTTGCGCCAGTGATTACCACGGATCTGCTTGAAATCATACAAAACATGGATTATTGCCGACAAATTAATTTTGGTCTTCAGGGTATACTATAATAGTTGAATATAGCAGACTGCCATCAGATCTTAGGCATCCAAGTGGGAGCTTCACAGAAGGAGATAAAGAATGCCTACAGACAACTTTCTTTAAAGTATCATCCAGATAGAAACAAGGAAAACAAGGATGAAGAGAAGTTCAAGAAGATAGTTGAGGCGTATCAACAGTTAAGAAGTGACGAAAAGAAAAAAGACAAGATTTCAGAAAGTGAGGTAGCAGCAAAATACTCTGATTTTTGGAAAAAATATGACAAGAACACAAATGAGGAATTTCATTTTGGTTCAAACTTTGCAGAATTTAGACATGAATTTGGAGCAAAAGTTACTCAAGACTATGAACATAACCAAGAAAAGGAAGCCTCCCCAATGAGCACCCACATTATACTTTATGGAGGATTGGGAGCAATCGCTCTGTGGATAATTCTATCAAGCATACTGAAATAATCTGATAAGGGATTAATACATAAGAAAACAAGTCATCTTCATGGGAGAAGAAGAGAAACCAAAAGGAAAGATGAGAACAGGTTTTACTACAGGTACATCTGCAACAGCTGGTGCAAAAGCTTCAATACTTGCAATCATGGAACAAAAAAATATAGATTTTGTAGATGTTACCTTACCCAAAAAATCTCAGATTCGAATAAAAATTAAAAATTGTAAATTTAGTAAACATGGTTCTACATGTATTGTGATAAAAGATGGTGGAGATGATCCCGATGTCACTCATGGAGCTGAAATAATAACAGAGATCTCACTTACTGACAAACCCGGAGAGATAGAAATTGATGGAGGAGAAGGAGTTGGAAGAGTTACAAAACCTGGATTAGGATTAGAGATAGGTAGTGCCGCTATAAATCCAACCCCAAAAAAAATGATCAAAGAAAACATTTCTGAGGTAGCAAAAGATCTTCTTGTAAAAAATGGAATTAGAGTATTGATATCAGTGCCAAAGGGAGCAGAGCTTGCTCTTAAGACAGATAATCCAAGACTTGGAATTATTGGAGGTATTTCGATTCTTGGAACAAGTGGCATAGTTGTTCCATATTCTACAGCCTCATTTGCAGCAGCAATTAGACAGAGTATCGAAGTTACCAGAGCAATGGGAGATGATACTGTTGTTTTGACAACAGGTGGAAGAAGTGAAGATTTTGCAAGAAAGATAATTAATTTGCCTGACCATTGTTTTGTACAAATGGGAGATTTTTCAGGATATACAGTACAGGTTTGTGCAAAGAAAGACATCAAGAAAGCATATGTTGCAGGATTTATCGGAAAGCTTGCAAAAATGGCAATGGGGGTAAAACAGACTCATGTAAAGGGCTCAAAGGTTGACATGGAATTTCTTGCAGATTTAGCCAGAAGATGCAAGGTACCGCAAGAGGTAGTAGATAATATCAAAAAGGCAAACACTGCAAGACATGTTTTTGATATCATAAATGAGAAAAATATTTCTGGCTATTTTGACATTGTTTGCTCAGAGGCTCACAAACAACTGGGAAAATATTCTGACAACAAGTTTGAGATCGAGGTCATAATGTTTGATTTTGACGGCAAGGTAATTGGGGTTTTTCCAAAGAGTAACAAATATCTTGAGATCTAAAAAAATTATCGTGTGGAAAACGTAGCAATAATTGCCATAACAAAAAATGGTATTACTACAGCACATTTACTCAAACAACATTTTCCAACATGGAAGATATTTTCCCCCTCAAAGCTTCGTCAAGACGGAAAGGACATAGAGTGGTTTGATGAATCAACCACCCTAAAAGTAAAAGAGTTGTTCCAAAATAACGAAGCGCTAGTATGCATTTTTTCTCTTGGGGCAGTGATAAGATTGATTGCACCACACATGAAAGATAAAAAAACAGATCCTGCAGTAGTGGTCATTGATGATACTGCAAAATTTGTCATAAGCACACTCTCAGGCCATCTTGGAGGTGCAAATGAGCTTGCCGAAAAAATAGCTTCCAGCCTTGGTGCCATTCCGGTTATTACTACGGCAGCAGATGTAAACAAGACAATTGCAGTGGACTTGCTTGGAAGGGAATTTGGCTGGAGTATTGATGAAACTTCTAGTGTAACAAAAGTTAGCGCATTCATGGTAAATGAAGAAAAAATTGGTGTATTCCAAGATGCAGGAGAAAGAGATTGGTGGCTACCAAAAAAAGATCTTCCAAAAAATGTCTACATTTACAAATCATTTGACGATATGATAGAATCAGACTGTAAAGGATTTCTCATAATTTCTGATAAGATAATTGAAAACAAGGAAATCCAAGATCGTGTTGTCATTTATAGGCCAAAGACATTGGTTGTTGGAGTAGGCCTTCACTGGGATACCACAAAAGATACCATTAGGGAAGGGATGAATTTTTGCCTGTCTAAATTCAAGTTTAGTCCAAAATCAGTTGCAAAATTTGCATCAATTAAAAAAGAAGCTGATGTAAAGGGACTACAGGAATTATCAGGTGAGATGAATGTGCCATTAGAATATTTTGACAAGACAGAACTTTCTGCCATAAGCATACCAAATCCCTCAGATGTTGTGCAGACGTTTGAGGGTACACCAAGTGTATCAGAAGCTTCTGCAATCAAGGCCTCGGGAGGAGAATTGATTGTACAGAAACACAAATTTCCTCCAAATCTTACAATTGCAATAGCAAGGAGATCAAATTGAAGCGTGGACTTTTGTTAATAGATAGAGGAAGTAAGGAAAGAGAAGCTGGTGAGGAGCTTGAAACTATTTGCAATGAAGTAAAGAAGAAGGGTGGTTATGATTTTGCCGAGTATTGTTTCCTAGAAGTAACACCGCCATACATCGAAGATGGAATTAAAAAGTGCCTAAAAAGTGATATCGATTCTCTTACTATAGTACCATACTTTTTGTATCCAGGAAAAAAAGTAAAGGCATCTGTAACAGAAGTCATGAAATATCAGACAACAACAAGTATCAAGTTTCTAGTCACAAAGCCCATGTCTATGCATATGACCCTTGTCAGACTAGTTGAAAACAGGATCAAATCAGCACTGGACAAAGGTGGAGTTTTACTAGAAAATAACAAGATAGATGTCTTGGTAATAGGACATGGAAGCAAAGATCCTAATGCAAAAATGTCAATAAAATATGTGGTAGACGAACTTGGTCATTTGTACAGAAATGTAGATTATTGTTTCCTTGAGATTGAAGAGCCAAACATAGAACAAGGAATAGAAATCTGCAAGAAAAGAGATCCAGAGGTTCTTGTGGTTGTTTTTTACTTTTTACATGAGGGCGCACATGTAAAAACAGATATCAATGCTGATCTTAGGCCAGCATTGGAGAAGTACAAGTTGAAAAAAGTTTTGATTACACAGCACATAGGAACTGATCAGAAGATGATAGATCTTATCATTGAGAGAGCCCAAGAGGTAGAAACATGATTACCCAAAAGGGTCAGTCAATAGAAGACAAGAGCATGGAAATAATAGATAGTGAGATAGGTACTCACCCTTACTCACCTGATGAGTGGACAATAGTAAAAAGAATAATTCATTCCACTGCAGATTTTGATTTTGCAAGACAGAACAAGGTTGTGTTTCACAAGGATGCAATACAGAGTGCCACAGACGCATTAAAAAAAGGATGTAACATAATAGTTGATGTAAATGGCGTGATAGGTGGTTTTAACAAGGACAATATGAAAAAATTTGGAAATCAAGTGATTTGTAGTATATCAGATCCTCAGGTAATAGAGGAAGCAAAAAAACTTAACAAGACACGTGCTCAGACCTCAATGAGATTAGCAGCAAAGCAGATGGACAATGGAATTGTAGCCATAGGCAATGCTCCTACTGCGCTTATTGAGGTAATACAGATGATAAAAGAGGGTATAACGTCTCCTGCACTTGTAATTGGAATTCCTGTGGGATTTGTCTGTGCAGTAGAGTCAAAGGATGAGCTTCGTACCACAGATGTACCATACATTACAAACATTGGCAGAAAGGGAGGCAGTCCATGTGCGTCTGCAATTGTAAATGCTCTTTACAAAATTATTGCATCAAGAAAAGAATCTTAGATTATTTTCTTGAATAAGATATGCATGATTTCACAAAGTTAGTAGCAATGGGAGAGCTATCAAAGTGCACATGCATGTATGATGCAAGTGTATTGTAAACTGTCAAGCCATCTTTTTTATCTTTGATGCCAATACCAATGGACAGATCATATGCAAATTTTGAATCTTTTGACAACAAATCCAATTCAGAATAATGAAATTCATGACCTTTGATAGTTTTTGACTCCAAGGAAAATGGGGAATTTGATCCTAACTTGGCACGGGTATAATTTAGTTTTAGTTTCTTTTCCATCACGGTTATCGCGTCAAAAAGCCCTACCATTTGGAATTTTCCAGACTTGTAACTTATGGATTTGGTCAAATACATAAGCCCCCCACATTCTGCATAGATTGGCATTCCGTCTTGAGCATATTTTTTTACCAGTTTCTTCATGATGCCATTTCTTTGGAGTAGATTTCCTTTGACTTCTGGAAATCCACCCCCAATGTAGATTCCATCACATGAAGGTATTTTTTTATCTGAAACAGGACTAAAGAATATAATTTCTGCACCAAGTCTTCTTAGCGAATCTAGATTATCCTGATAATAGAAATTAAAGGATTCATCCATAGCGACGGCTATCTTGGTTTGTGTTTTTTTATTTTGCACATAAGGAATTACAGGTAGATCAGGTGCTCTCTTGGCAAGTTTGATTATTTTTTCAATTTCAATAAAACCTGAAAGTGA
This sequence comes from uncultured Nitrososphaerota archaeon, assembly GCA_963713025.1. Classification (GTDB taxonomy): domain Archaea; phylum Thermoproteota; class Nitrososphaeria; order Nitrososphaerales; family Nitrosopumilaceae; genus Nitrosotalea. The sequence continues at coordinate 276,162 of CAVQKA010000001.1, forward strand.
TTTTGCAATCGACTTGATTTTTCCATCAAGTGATTGTTTTTCTTTTACAGGTATAAGACCAAGATGCCTTGATTCAAGCCTGATGTCATTTATCCTTGGAATGACTCCAAGTATTGGAAGCCCTATTTTTTTTAATGCATCTCTACACAGAGTTTCATGTTTTTTGCTTCCAATTTTATTTAATATAACACCACAAATTCTAGAGTTTTTCTCAAATTTTTCAAATCCAAGTACAGTTGCAGCAATAGAGCGGGCAACTTTACTTGCATCCAAAACAAGTATAACATTAGATTTTGTTATATTTGCAACATCATATGTGCTTGCAAAGCTTGATTTTCCGTCAAATCCATCATAGAATCCCATTACACCCTCAATTACAGAAATATCTTGATGTGAATTTTTGACAAAATTCTTTAAAACTCCATTTTTTCCCATCATCCAGACATCAAGATTATGGGCAACTTTGCCTGAGACGGAGCTAAGATAACTCGGATCTATAAAATCTGGTCCAACCTTAAAGGGCTGAACCGAGTATCCCTTTTCTTGCAGTCCATGAATTATTGCAGTTGTTATAGATGTCTTACCTACTCCACTTGTAACACCTGCAAGAACAATTCTTGGAGTCTTCATGCCTCTTCGTCTTTGTTAGTATTTTTTATAATTTGAAAAAGTTGTTGTAGAGCAAGTTTTGGATGATGTGCTGCAAGTTTTAGCATATCAGTAATACCAAAATCTGCCTTGATGAAATCAAGAAATTCTTCAGTAGAGAGTTCACCTATTATCTCAATTTCTTTGTCCCATTCTTGATCACTTAGATTAAGCCACCTATACTGTACCTTTACTGCAGCTGCTATCTTTGATGCTATTGCTTTTTTCATAGTTTGTTCATAAGATTTCAAAGATTCCTTTGATACATCACCATGAAGTATAGATTCACCACCAATTCTGCCAGCTGTTCTTCCAAATTCAATTGCATATCTTATCCCCTCAAGGACCAACGGGTTTGCCTGTCCAGCAGAATCACCTACCATTATGAGATTGTCATCTATAGTTGACTGTCGTAGTCCTTCGTTTGGAATCAGACCATAATGAAACTCTACTGGAACAATTCTTCCAAGATCATTTAGTGGTTTTGGTCTTTTTTCTAAAAGTTCAATCAAGAGTTTGCTTGCATCTGCTTGAGAATTGGGTTTTCCTACTCCCACTCCTATACGGACCTTATTTTTTCCCAAAGGAAAAATCCACGCATAACCTGCGGGAGAATATTGCGAACCCACCATGAGATACCAAGTATCAGAGTCAATTTTATCGACATATGCCTCATACTCTGCACCTGCCCCAAATCTTTTCCACGGCATAACAATGCCAAGAGATCTTCCAACAACAGAGTGAAAACCACTTGCATCTATGACAAGTTTTGAATTAAAAACTAGTTCTTCTTTCAGGGAGGTTGCCTTTACGCCACTTAATTTTCCCTTGTCATTTTTTATAGCATCAGTCACACTTGTTCTTAAAAAAATATCTGCCCCTGCACTTGCTGCCTGATATGCTAGAAATTGGTATGTCTTTCTTACATCCAAAACTGCAGCTTGTGCGGTATCACTTTTTTTTATAACATAATTATTGGGAGAGTAAAATGCATAGTTGCTTATTTCGTTATAACATTCAGATGGTATTCCAAATGATTTTGCTTCCTTTATCCATGTTACACCGCTTGTCCTAACATTTTGTCCTATTGCCTCATCTCTTTCAAGGACTACAACACTGAGACCTTTTTTTGCAGCACCCCATGCTGCTGACAGGCCTGCTGGTCCTCCTCCCACAACGACTACATCATAATCATAACTTCTAGTCATTAGTATTACTCAAATTTTCCCTGTTCAATATTATAAGCTGTGGTTTTGTCAAGACAGGTTCGTTTTCTAACCCAATCTTTTTACCTAACACACAAAAAATATTCTCAATGACAAAGGGATTGATCATAGTTTACACTGGAAAGGGAAAGGGAAAAACAACAGCAGCTCTTGGAATGGCTCTTAGAGCAGTTGGATATGATCATAAAGTTTGCATGATACAATTCATCAAGGGTTCATGGCACTATGGTGAGATGACATCATCAAAGAGACTAGAGCCCGAGTTTGAACTTACTGCAATTGGCAAGGGCTTTGTTGGGATAATAGATGACAAGAGTCCTATTGAGGATCATAAAAAGGTGGCAGAGGAGGCACTAAGAGTTGCACAAGAAAAAATTAATTCAAAAATATACAATATTGTGATACTTGATGAGATAAATTATGCCATAAATCTTGGCTTGATAAATCTAAGAGATGTCTTGGAAATTATTTCAAATAAACCCAATGATGTAAGCTTGGTTCTTACTGGAAATTATGCCAAGGATGAAGTGATAGAGAAAGCGGATCTAGTTACTGAAATGAAGGAGATTAAACACCCATTCAAATCTGGAATAAAAGCAAAAAAAGGAATCGACTTTTAATCAACAACATTAAATTATGTACAATAAAGCTGAAGGCTATGACAACAACTATTCAGAATTTTCCTGAAGTTGGAGAGATTGTAGTTGCCACTGTAACAAGAATAGTGGATCAAGGAGCTTATGTTGCACTTGATGAATATAATAATGTTCAAGGATTCTTACATGTATCAGAAATTGCTACTGGTTGGATAAGAAATGTAGCAAAATTTCTCAAAGTGGGAGAGAAAAAAGTTTTACTTGTAAAACGAGTAGATCCTCGAAGATCCGAAATAGACTTGTCATTAAAACAAGTATCATCTGATCAAAAGAAGAAGAAGCTTTTGGAGATAAAACGCGGTGAAAAAGAAGAGGCTTTAATTGAAAATCTAAAATCTCGTATAAGCTTGTCCGAATCTGAGATGGGAAAATTAGAAAATGTTCTAGTAGAGAAATTTGGCTCAGTTTATGATGCATTTTCTGAAGTTTCAGCCAAAGGCATATCGGTTTTAGATAATCTCAACATTTCTCAAAAGGCATTAACCATTATTGCTGAATTAGGTTCAAAGATTCAGGTTCCACATGTTGAAATACGTGGAATTTTTGAGCTGACCTGCAACAAGTCAAATGGTATTGAAATAATCAAGCATGCATTAATTGATTCTACAGATAACAAGAAGGAGATCTCTATTACATACATTGGAGCTCCAAAATATCGCATTACTCTTACTGCTCCAAACTTTAAGGAGGCTGAAAAGGAACTCAAGCCAATTATTTCCTCAGTACAGGATGCTATAGAAAAGAAGGGCGGTACCTTCAAGTTCACAAGAGAAGAATCAAAGAAGACAAGAGAAGGCTAGCAATGCACTTTCAGATGAGAAAATGTACAGATTGTAAAAAATACACCCTAAAAGATGAGTGCCCCAAGTGCGGACACCAGACTGTTACTGTACACCCCGGAAAATATTCTCCAGACGACAAGTATGCAAGGTATCGTATTTCAGACAGATACAAGTAGTAAAGCAGTTTTTTATTTCGTACTGTTTGATGATTCTATACTAATTTTGGATACGCGTGCATCATCTGCATTTACTGGCTGGTTAGTAGTTGGATCTGTCTGTAGTTGTGCTATTCTGTCAACAACATCTTGACCAGATACAACCTGACCAAATAGAGTATACTGGTTGTTCAACCAAGGTGCATCTCCAACTGTGATAAAGAATTGAGAACTTCCACTGTTAACATCAGAGCTGCGTGCCATGCCTACCATGTATGTTGTAAAATTCATACTAGAACTAAATTCTGGTGGAATTGTATGTCCTGAATCTCCAAGTCCCCAAGTACTTCTATCACCTTTTATTGTATTTGGATCACCGCCCTGAATCATAAAGCCTGGAATTATTCTATGAAATACAGTTCCATCATAGAAACCGGAATTAGCAAGATTGACAAAGTTTGTTGTTGTCTGTGGTGCTACATTGTCAAAAAATTTGAATTTTATCTCTCCAAACTTGGTATCAATAACTGCAATGCTTCCACTATTGCTTGTAGTGGTTGTGGGTTTTATTGTAGGTGTAACTGTTCCACTTCCTTGTGGGTTACCATTAGTAGATGATGTCATATTCTGAGGTTGATAATCAGGGTTTACTTGATAAATCAATACGCCTGAAAAGACACCCGAGTCTGTCCTATTGAGACTTGCAGATGAATATACTAGACGTAGTGGTCCATTTCCGTTTGAAGGATATTTGATAGTTTTTGAGTAAATTGCAGTATAGCCTGTAGTGTAGGTTGGTGACTCGTTGTGAGTATTTGGATCATAATATGTCAGAGGAGTAAATGGAAACATTTTCCCAAGTAAAGTATTTTGCCAGAAATAGTCAGTTGGTGTAAAGGAATCATCTTGTAGGAATTTAGATGAATCAAGACCTCCTATTTTCATAAACCATTGTTTCTTGCTTTCATCTCCTCCTCCTCCAAGTACGTAAAGGTCTTGACCGTTTGAAACAAACTTTTGGCCTACAACATAAACTAGAACATAGTTTGCGCCCATCTTCTTTAATGCCTTCCATGCTTCATCAGGAGAATCTAGAAGCATTCTTGCAATGTTTGCAATTACATTTGTGTCAACTGTAGCGTTATCAGCAATTGTCGTTCTATCTCCCATAGTCTGTATCCAGTATCCATAATCCCACCATGAGGCAACCACAGAATCTTTTGGTGTCTCAGTTTTTAGCCAGTTTAGAGCATCTGGCCAGTCACTAGTTGAGATGGCAAAGTTTGAACCTCCATTAAGAATTGTAGGGGGAGATTTTGTTATTGATATCCAATTTCCATTTACAGGATACAAGGTTGGAACAAGAAATAATGCAATTATCACAGCAACAAATGCTATCTTTGGAATTCTTCCAAGAATATCACTAGTCTTCTTTGTAGGAGTTGATTCCTTTCTTGTACGAGTTGTTGCTTTGGTTGATGACTCGATGATATTCACAGGCTTGTTTTCTTTTTTTAGAATATCTTTCACTAGTATAGCAAGACCTATTGATGAAAGTATTATCACAGAAGTTGCTGTAAGTAATTCCAATCTAGAGAAAGTAGAACCAGAATATGCTCCAACTATACCTATAATCAAAGCAAACACAATCATCTCATTTCTAAGAGAGAATCTGGATGTATTTTCATCTCCATTTTTCTTTCTGAAGACAAGCCAAATTCCAAGGCCTGCAAATAACATCAGTACTGAGAAATAGCTAAAGTTTTGTGCAAGTGTTGGAGTAGCATGTTCTGCAACAGAATCAACAAGAGGATCTTCTGAGGTCAGGAATGGATCCATTGCATTCAGATAACGAAAACTTGTAGAATGGAAAGCACCTGCAGATAATACCACAACACCAATTATTATGAGAGCGGCTAAAGCTAGTATACTATTACGCAAACGATGTTGTTCTTTGCTATATTTTTGAATGAAGATAATTATTACAAGCAATATGGTTGGTCCAATCATTGCAAATCCCCTCATGCCAAATACAAAAGTTGGACCAGGTCTTGCAAACAGACCTCCAGATACTACCATGGTTACTGCTACAAACAATGGAACTGCCCAAAGCAGAAAGTTGTGATCTTTTCGTATGAAAGGTAGAGCAATGAAAAACATTCCCAGAGGAAGAAGGAAGAATTCTATTCCTCCCCAAGATGCAAAACCTGTAGCAAGGAAGAATCCTCCTCCTACCATCTTGGCCGCAGCAATTTTTTTGTTCTGAGATTTTAGCCCACTTAGAAACAGATAGACTCCCAATAACCCATAAAACAAACCTAAAGGTTCAGACTTGAACCATCCAATGGTTCCTCTAACTATTATAGGAGGCGACAATGCAAAGAAGAGAGAAGCAAATAGACCTGCACTAGTACCTCCCAAAACACGCACTAGAGCAAATATGACTATAACTGTCATAGAACCAAAAACTACTGGAAAAATTATTGTAAAGTCATAAAGACTCATTCCTCCGCCAAATATTTTGTATAGAACTGCATCAGTAACATGTAATGGCACTTGAGCTGTATCAAAGACATCTCTTCCTTGAGGATACCAACTCATTGTATCATGCCAATGAACATATGCATCTAGTCCGTTATCTAATAGATACTGTGTTGCTCTGTAATTGAAGAATGGATCAAACTCATTTAATTGAAAACCGTAATCAGCAGCTTGAGACCTAACCAATGCAGAAATGGAAAATGAAATAATAAGAATTCCAATTACAAGTAGATGTCTTAGATGAAAGTCAAATTTTCTTACAGTAAACAATTTAGTGTCTTGTAGCAACTAATTCTTGATGGAATTTACTCTGTTTATTACTCTTTTGTAAGGATTTGAACCTCACATGATTTTACTAGTTGTTTAAAGTCATGAGCATCTTTTTCAGTACCAACAATTGTTCCAAAATGCATTGGAATTACGATCTTGGGTTTTATTTGTTCAACGGCTTTAGCTGCTTCATTTGCAGTCATAACATATGTTCCACTAACTGGTACAAGTGCTATATCGGGCTTTAGTCCAGACATCTCTGGAATCAAGTCAGTATCTCCTGTATGATATATGGTAGTACCATTTAGTTCAATTAGAAAACCTATTTTATTATCCTCCTTTGGATGAAATGGTTTTTTGGTTTCTGGATTTATTTTATCTAAATTATATGCCCTAGTTGCTTTAATTTTAATTCCTCGTACAGTCTTTTCTTCGCCTGGAGATATGCCAATCTTTTCTTTAAAGGAAAATCCTTTGAGCATATCAATGCATTCGTTTGCAGCAACAATGCTTGTATTTTCTGTTGAGATATTTTTTAGATCATCCAAACTTAGGTGATCAAAGTGATTATGTGAAATTAAAATCAAGTCTGCTTTTTCTTGTTTTGTTATCTTGAAGGGATCAGTTATAATTTTGATATTACCTACAATGCTAAAAGAATCATGACCAAGCCACTTTATTTTTATTCCTTTATACTCAAACATACCTAGATTTTTGTTCTACCAAAATTAAAGTTTACTTGGTTCAAGAACAATTTTATCACTTGAAATAGAAAGAACAGAACCACCATTTTTCTTTATTCTCATTTTAAGTTCAGTATCAAGTGTGGCAACTATTCCTCCATGATCTTTTACATAAGAAACTAGAGCATCATCAACAGATTTCCCCGAGATGATAATCTTTTTTAATTCTTGTACAATTTTTAGAGCACTTTCAGCAGAACTTTTTTTTTATTATCCATAGTTACTCTTTCTAATTCTTTTACTACCATGTCAGGTACAACATACTCTATTGCTCCAATCTCGGTTTCTATACTAGAGATATTTTTTATTCTTCTAGAAGCAAGAGTGATAAGAAAACTAGAATCACAGATAATTTCAACCACTTGCTACACCAGCACCAATTAATCTCCATCTTTCAGCTATTCTTCTACTGATTGCTACCTTACTATTATCAAAAATACATACTGGTCTTTTGAATTGCAATTCTACTGTCTTGCCTCTTACACTAGTAACTTTTGATAAGAGAGGAGCAGTTCCTAAACTTAATCTCAAAGACTCTCCTGTAGTAATTGGAGAAACTTTGATCTCTTCACCTGAACCTACTGCAGTATCAAATAGATTTACTTCAATTTTTGTATTGTAAGAATTTTCTGGAAGAGTACCTGGTTTACCAATTACAGAACCTATTAGTGAATCACTTCTAGTCATTGCTGGATCAAGCTTGGTTGCTATTGCAATCAAGCCTCCAGATTTTACTTCTTTTACTATTCCTGCACCAGTTCCCAACGATGCAATCTCGGTAAAAATTGGTTCATATTTTCCTGTTTTTTCATTAGCCAGACCAGGTTTAATCTCAATTTCATCTCCTACTTGAAATGTTCCTTGAACTATACTTCCTCCAATAACACCACCTTTGATGTCTTTAATCTTAGTTCCAGGTTTGTTTACATCAAATGATCGTAGTACATGCATTACAGTATTTTTTTTATCATCTCTTTCAGGAGTAGGTATCGAAGTTTCAATTGCACCAATCAAAGCATCAATGTTTAATTTTGATTGCGCAGAAATTGGAATAATTGGGGCTTTTGCTGCGGTTGTTCCTTTGACAAATTTAACAATATCTGCATAATTTTCCATGGCCTGTTCATATGATATCAAATCAACTTTATTTTGAACTATAACCACTTGTTTTATTCCAAGGGTTTGCAAAGCAAGTAAATGTTCCTTTGTCTGTGGCTGGGGAACTTTTTCATTGGCTGCCACTAGAAGCATAGCCCCATCTATTAGTGCAGAACCTGACAACATATTTGCCATCAAACTTTCATGGCCTGGACTATCTACAAAACTAACAACACGTGATAACTCACTTTCTTTTCCGCAATTATTACATTTTGGTGTAACTGAATAACATAATGGAACTTCACATTTTTTACATTTGTAAAATGCTGCATCAGCGTAACCAACTCTGATAGTAATTCCTCGTTTTAATTCCTCACTATGTGCACTAGTCCAGACTCCAGTCAAAGCTTGGATAAGAGTTGTCTTACCGTGATCAACATGACCTGCAGTTCCAATGTTTACACATGGTTGATAACCATATTTTTTTACATACCAATCAGGAAGTGTTTCTTTCCAGTGCACGTTCAAACTAGAAAAAGCAGATATGTTAACCTATGCCTTAGTTTTCTCTGGAGATTCTTTCTCTTGTCCTTCAGCTGGTTTTTCTTCTACCTTAAGTTCTCCATCAAAAAAGCAGTTTAATTGATAGACTTCTTCTGTTATGGTATTTCCTCTAACAAGCTTGCGTACTCTTTGTCCCTTTTCAGCATCTCTTAATCCTACACCTCTTGATAACAAAATGTATTTTCTAGCACCACCGTGAATATCTTCTCGGAGTGGAACTCCTGACTTGTCACTACCTCCAGTAATTTTCAATTTGCCAGACTCGCCTATTAATGCTGCATCTAACTCAGCACCTACCTGAAGACCCAAAAATGGTCCAGCCTCCTTCTCCTTTACCTCTTTGGTAATGGCTTTTCCTTTCTTGTCAGATATGTTCAGCTTGAATGTAGCCAAGTAGTAAAAAAAATCTTTAAACTATTAATTAATCTTTGTACCTAAATCTTTTAAAAATGCAAAGACCTTTGCTAGATTGTTGAATGAATCAATCAAGTGTCCTCGCTGTGACAAGATTATGATTTCAATGCAAGCCTGTCACATGGTATGTACAAATTGTGGAGCACATCTTGATTGCTCAGACAAGGGCTCGTTTTGGTGATTAAAAACCAGGTCTGTCAAATTGAAAGTTTTCTGCAAGTTCCCCAACCTTTTGTTTCATTAAATTAAGATAATCATCATATTTTGCCTCAAATCCACAATGAGGACATTTGACATTTGTTATATCATCATCAAGTATTGCAACCTTGTCGCATTCTGGACATTTTGCATCCATGGTATAATTTGTCAACTAAACTATATAATGTTAGATACCAGATCTCGATTCAGCGGAGTTAGTCCAGCCTGGTAGGACGTCAGCTTCCCAAGCTGAAGGTCGCGGGTTCAATTCCCGCACTCCGCACTTTTTATTTATCATTTAGAATAATTTTTTTTATTTTTTCAAATTCATTATCATCAAGTGTAGGTCGTTTTACAAACATACTATGAATAGGTCCTGCACCATCAGAAGAGTTTCTTGGAACAACATGGACATGAACATGTGGTATCTCTTGACCACTTTCCTTTCCGTTATGAATTGCAATTAATGATGAAGGAGAAATTGATTCAAGTTTTTTAGATATAATCTGAACCGTTTTGAAAAGATCAGCATTATCTGACTCACTCATATCTTGTATCTTAGCGTAATGATTTTTTGGAATCACAAGTGTATGACCTCGAACAAGTGGAAAGGCATCTAAAAAGGCAAGCGAATTAGGCGTTTCGTATAATTTTTTTGCAGAAATTATTCCACTTACTATTTTGCAGAATATACAGTCCATAGGTTTTTGGCTCAAGAGAGTGTTAAATCTTTTACCCTAATCACATTTGTGAAATAGCTTGCTCAATGCTAATTTTGTCTTGTGCTTCTGGCATTTGTTTTATATACATTTTAAAATCTTCTTTAGCAATATTAGATTTTTTCTGTTCAAATCTTGCCAATCCACGATTCTTGTAAATTGGTGCAAATCTAGATGAATCAACCTCAATTGCCATGGTATAATATTTCTCGGCATTTTGAAAGTCTTTGGCTTTCAAGATAATAATTTCCCAGTCCGCGATAAGCCAGATAATACTTTGAATTTAGTTCAATAGTTTTTTTGTAATAATCTAGAGCTTCTCTAGAATTTTGATCATTTAGTATTCCTGCCAAGAGACACATGGCAGTTGAGTTTGATTTGTTTATCTCAAGTGCCTCTTTTAGAGTAGATATCGCTTCATCAGTCTTGCCTTGAAGTCTTAACTTTTCGCCATCAAAACACAATCTATTAGATCTGATTTTTTTTTCGTCAAATTTGTTTACATCAGATAAAATGTCTTGTGGAATTATCAAGAGCATCAAACGATCATCTTCTTGCCATTGTTCATCAAATCTTTTCTCAGGAATGGCTCCAATTTTTTCAGGTTCTGGTATATAATGAAAGATGGTTTTTTCTGTTTCGTCATATCCAACAACAAGTGATGCATGTTGTACTACATCTTTAATTCCTGGGAGTATCACAATTGGTGGAACTCCAATATCTATCATTTTTTTTAATTCTTTAAGACTAGAGTTTGAAATAATAGCTGAAAGTCCGTGTCGTTCTGCAAGCTCAACTCCTTCTATGAGAATACTTCCTTTCATGCGAGGGTATTTTTTTGCAATTTCTGTAGCCTCTTTTAGTGGCAAGTCTATTCCCCAGTATTTTGATACTGCACTTACAACTAGTGGTAAACAGATGTTTTCTTCTTGTACTAGCGGTATCTCTAATGTGTGAGTAGAGTCCATCAATTAATCAATCAATTATACAATATTAATACTATTTAATGAGACTAAATTTTTCCAGTAGAGATTTTCCATCATCACTCATTTCGGGATGAAATTGCGTTCCAAAGATATTTTTGCCATTATACTGAAATATTTCAAATTCACAATCATCAGATATGGCTATTTGTGTAAAAGAAGAATCAAGTTTTGATACCATGTATGAATGGCTTTCAAATCCTTTTATTTTTCCACTGCAAAGTGGATTATTTTTGGTAACATCAATTTCATACAATCCATGACGTGATGATGTCATTTTTTTTATTGTACCTCCCAAAGTGAGTGCAAGAATTTCAGCCCCATAACATATTCCAAGTAAAGGTTTGTCTTCTTCTAGTGAATATTTTACTAATTTTGAATTTATAATATTCATTTCTGAATCATTTTTTCGTCTTCCTGATAATATTATAGATGAATAGTTATCAAGATCAAGTGACGACATATTAGAAAAGATATGAGATTCAAAATCCAAGTTTAGGTCTTGCATACATTTCAAAAGAGACGGTGTGTAGACAGAACCATTGTCTACAACTAGCAGCAATCTATCTTACACCTATAGATATGTAATGCAGTTCGGGTACGCTATCTTCTACTACTACAGCACCCAACTTGACTGTGCCATTATCTTGCCAGAATAAGATTCTGTTATTTTGTGGGCTGACAAAGTTTTTCACAAATGTAGAGATTAGACCTTTTGTATTATCTAGATCAGATTGTTGTGTAAATGATACATTACCCTCCTCAAAAGTAAGTGGAAATTGAATCGTCTGTGGAGTCAGAACACTAATCTTTTGTTCCTCAAGTATTGATTTTATTGTGGATACCCTGGTAGACTCGTCAAGTTGTAATGCTACAGTAACATTAGATGGTGCAATACCTGCAACCTTTGCCAAGTAAGCAGAAAATGCTTGCTGAGGAGTATTTCCTAAACCAACATAATATTCACCATCAAATGCTGCACCCACAGCCGCAATTGTTCCTAGTTGTGTTACCACACCACCAGAGCCTGCAGTATAAACAGGAATAAAGTAAACATCTTGATTTCCTATCCTATAGAGAATATTATCACCTACTCTAGGAGTACGAAGTAATGTTTGCAATTGTGCAAAGTCAGAGTCTCTTGATAAGGCTTCACGAACTGCAGATGGTCCTAAGAGTTTTGTCTTTGAATCAAGTGGAACTTGATAGAACTGCATCTTGCCAAGATTTGGAACGTCATTTTGTACAATCATGTAACCTGCCAAGTTTCTTCCCTGTGATCCTTGTAACTCAAGAGAGAGCAGACCAACGTAAGTTGTTTTATCAAACCCTGGTGGTTTTTCTTCTACATAATAAGTTCCAAGTCCATCAGGGACTTCATAGAAATCTTTTGCCTGAATGAATGTTGAAGTATCTGTTACATGATAAATGTTGAACATGTCAACTTTCCAGTTGAAGAGTGCTTCTGGATACCTGAGTTGTTTGGAAAGCCACTGAGGCATATCGATGAATTGATCTCCATATTGACTTGCAAACATATTTGTGAAAAAGTCATCACCAGTTTTTATCAGAGTTACTTTACCGTTGTAAACATCAACTAGTGCATATCCTACCAATCTCAGATATGGATTACTGACAGACCATGGAACATTTTTGGTATCAAAACCTACAATCAATGGTACAAGCCAGTATGTGTTTTGTCCATCACTAACTGGAAGAATATCCAATTGTTTTCCAAAAAGATCATACTGGAAATATGGGTATAGCAGTTGCATCCTGTCATGGACGTCTCTATATCGTATAATGTGAATTGGTTCTGTAGGATATGATAAGAAAAAGTTTGGCTCAAATATTTGGCTTATAGGAGGTTTAACAGTTATTCCTCCAGTTCCATGATATGATGCATTATTTAATTCGGCAGAGGTTTCCCTATTTTCCGGGTAGGCAGCCCAAGTTTCTGAGAACAGTCCACCTTCTCCATAGTACATCAGTCTCTGCTTGAAGAAGTTGTTACTATCAACAATTGTTCCATCATGGGCATCAAGTGTAAGAAAACCATTGTCAACATGGGTGTAAACAAGATGCTCGTTATACCATGTATTTTCCACGGTAACTGAGGATGGAAGTATAGGCTTCATTGATGCTGTCCAATATAACGTATCATTGAATCTTAGAATATCATTATTTTCAAAATCAACATATGGTATAAGACCAATCTCAGGCTTTAGTTTTGCAAATGCTGCATCCCAGTCCCATACTCTGATTTTATTTAGTAATTCATTATTCTGGGAGACGTAACTTGGAATATCATTTGCAGAGATTGAGCTAAGTTTTGTTTCTTGTGGTACTATAGTTATCTGGTCCAATTGTCCCAAGTAACGATTTACACCAATTTGCTCTGCTTTGTAAGGTCCAAGATACTCAATTTTTCTTGCATCAGCAATACTATTGTTAACCATCATTATGGAACCTGCAACTAGAGCAATTATTATCAGAGCCAGTACACGAATGTAGATATCTCGTTTTGAAGGAAGTATGATTACTCTAGACTTGAATTTGTCAACAAAGTAAAATCCAATTAGGGTAAACCCTGCTACCAGTGTTCCTCCAATTGCATATTTTGTGTTGTAATCTATTTGGTCTGTAAAGAACATGTTTATTCCAGCCCATATTACTCCAATTCCAATTATTGCTTCAATTGTAGCAATATAGTCTAGAAACTTTGGTTTGCTTTTTGCTGCATCTTGGACATATTTTGTGACCAGTCCTACAATATTGTGCAATCCGACATAGAGAACAAGTCGAAGACCAATTACAGCAAGAATTGGAGGAACAAGAATTGTTAGTGCAGGAATCATTGGAACTACATGCGTTATGGCATAGGATGGATCGGTAGGAGGTGTAACAAATGGAAGTGAGAATATATTCAAAACACTTTTGATGCCAAGATCATGGTGGCCATCAATCAGATATGCTAGAGCAAATCCAAATGTAAGATTTGTAAAGAAAGCTCCAAAAAGTACAACCTTTGTTATCTGCCAAATTATAAAGTTTGGAACACTAAGTTTGTATTCTTTAAAGTTTGGAATATTTTCTGCTACAGAGTAGTTAGATCCTCGCTTGAAAAATGTCATGGCAAGATTAAGACCATACCAAGAAATTGAGGATCTGTTTTTGATGTTTACCCGTATCAATGCAACAGAAGCCAATACAACTGCAGAAAGTAATGAGAAGTAGAGCGGTTTTGTAAATAGAGTGCCAAATTCTTGAGAATTCATGTACATGACTACTGCCTGGTTACTTGTCAAGACAAAAATTACAATTGCAATTAGAGCTACAACTCCTATTCTAACATATTTTCCTGCATCTCGTGGAGGTGGACTGGATTGAGTAGATGAATTATACAAAATTATGCTACCTTCCTTTGTGTCAAATTAATTTCTTACCCAATTTCTTTTCCAAAACACCATTAATAAGTCAAATAGAGAGGTTCTCTAGATTGCATTTCCCAAGCCTTTGCACAACATGTAAACTGCAGCATATTTTGGCAAAGAGACTAGTTCATTTTTGTATGGTCCAAATTTCTTATTTTTAAGTTTAATTTGTAATGGGCAATCTGCTAAAATCTGCACATTGTCATCACCTAGTAAGCATGCTTCTAAAGATGGATCAAAAGAGTCCAAATCAACACACTGAATCTTTGAAAGACCACTTTTGCTGTTTATGGAACCCTCTAGTCGAAATATTCTATGAATGTCCATAGTTACTTTGGGATCTACTCTTACTCCCATTGTTTTTTTGATTTCTTCTAATTGTATTTGAAATGCAGCATAACCATTAGAAATAATCTCCTTGGTTACTTTAGGAGTCTTTGATTTTGATGTAAATAACCTACGGGCAATTCTACCTCGCCATCCTTTTTCTTCAAGGGTTGGAAGAGAAGACTTGGAATTATCTTGTCTTTTTATCCCAAAAGATTCTGGTATTGCTCCATTGAACATGATATAGTCTACAAGGTCAGCCCTTTCTTGGGAACCTAGTGATTCATAATCACTATTTGTTACTCGGATGTGAAATCCTTCATTTCCAGAAAAATAGACCTCAATCTCCTCTTTTTTAATATCAAAGTCAGATATCAATAGATCAACAAGTTTTGTCACTTCTTTTTTAGATTCTGAAATACAGATTTTACACATCACAGATGAAGTCTCAAACTTTGTAGAACCACACTTGGAGCATTGTGGTTGTAACTCAACTACAGAATTATTACATGAGCTGCACTTGAATACAGTATGATCCTTTCTGCATGGTAAAGCCAGGTCTTTTGCGTCAATGTCAAATATCAAATCAGCACCTTTCCAGTCTTTTTCAGACATTGGAAGATTTGGAAATGTATAGTATGCATTTGAACAATATACATCAGATGGAATTTCTTTCATTAGTAAGAGATGAAGTTCCTTGTCATTTTTTATACCAAGGTGTCTAATCATTCCAGAGTTAAATTTTTGATATCCAAACTCTCTTTCCGTGGCTCTTTTAGGAACATGTATGAGATCAAAGCGATTAAAATAATATTCCTTGAGTGCAGATTCTATTAAGGAAGTATTTTTCTCATTCATTTATTTTTCCTCTTTTTGCCAAATTGTATTGGGTTGATAATTCCATCACAGTCAGATGTAGCAAAACATAGACTTTCACTTCGTAACTTTTCACACGATGGACATTGGTATTTTGTTCCGCTCCCAGATGAGCCAGATATATGTTCTAGTTGATATTTTGTAGTTCTCTCATTGTAATCTGGTGCATT
Organism: uncultured Nitrososphaerota archaeon; assembly: GCA_963713025.1. Taxonomy (GTDB): domain Archaea; phylum Thermoproteota; class Nitrososphaeria; order Nitrososphaerales; family Nitrosopumilaceae; genus Nitrosotalea. The sequence goes on from CAVQKA010000001.1 coordinate 291,966, forward strand.
TTTGAATAATGGAGCAATTTGATCAACTGTCTGGCCCTTGGATAAAAGATAGGTAGCAAGCAAGAATCTTCCAGAGTGTGGCAAGTTTTCTCCCTTTTCAAGAACTTCAATTCCATGTTTTACACATGGTGGATACTCTGAAGAGACAAAAGTTGTGTCTGAAAACTTTTTGGCAAGTATAACCAAGTCTTCAACTCTTTGCTTAAAGCCAGGTGGAATAGATTGTATGTTAACTGATTGAATTTTTCCATTGATATATTCCCCAAGTTCAGCACGTATCAGTCTGACTGTTTCATGAGCACTCAGATATACAAATCCATTTGTCACTCTACGATTCACCAACTTCCATTCCTTTTCATGAAAATGTACAGCTCTTCGTAGATAATCTGGTACTTTGATAACAAATTCATCATTATCAATTGATACCTTAACTGCAAATAGATCTTGAATTATTTTTAATGGAAGTTCCAGATTTTTTTTATCTCTGCTCACCCAAAGATCTTGTTGCAAGAATCGCTCAGATCTTCTGGCTTCTGCCAAAGAAAATCTTCGAATCAGTGTAGGAATACCTGCAGACTTGAGCAATATTATAGCAACAATAAAAGAGAGTAATTCAGAATCATTATCTTGTGAATCCAGATCAGAGCCATAAATTTGTCCAGAAGATGCAACTACAATTCTACCATATGCTTTTTCAACAATAGGCTTCCAGTCAGGATGACTAAGTTGTTCAAGACTTAATCCCGTATTTGCAAGATATTCACCAGCTTCTGTCAAAAAAGGATACTTTGCTAGATCCTTTATTCCAATTTTTAGCACATTTTCTTTGTTCTTACTATGTTTAAAAATTTGATTATCTTGCAAATTGACTAGTGTTTTATCATGACTAGGAATTTTGCAAATTATTCCATACGAGTTTAAATTATCCTCAAATAAATTAGTCACATGCTAGTTGGATTACATGTATCCATCGCAGGCTCAATCGATAGAGCAGTAGATAACGCAGTTTCAACTGGATGTACTGCATTTCAAATATTTACTCGCAATCCCCGCGGATGGGCTGCAAAACCTCTAACAGGTAAAGATGTTACTAGTTTTAAAGAAAAACTTGCTGCAAGTAAAATTGATAGATTTTCAACCGTAGCTCACATGCCATACTTGCCAAATTTATCTTCCCCAGAGAAAGACCCCTTTGCAAGGTCTGTGGATTCACTAATAGATGAGATAAAAAGATGTAGCAAACTAGGAATTCCATATATCGTTGCACATTTAGGAAGTCATAAGGGTGAAGGAGATGCAAAAGGAATTGAGATGCTAGTAAAGGCATTTACAAAGGCTGCTGCAGAAACTCCAGATGATGTCATGATTCTTCTTGAGAATACTGCAGGTCAAAAAAATAGTGTAGGTTCAGATCTTGATCAGCTTGCTAGTATCTTATTTCAATTAAAACCTGCAAAGAGATTTGGCATATGTTTTGATACGTGTCATGCTTTTGCTGCAGGCTATGACATGAGGACTGAAAAGGAGGCAAAATCAACACTTGAAAAATTAGATAAAGCAATAGGCTATGAACATCTCAAGATTTTACATTTGAACGATTCAAAGGGAGAATTGGGCTGCAATTTAGATAGACATGAACATATCGGATTGGGACATATTGGAGAGAAAGGACTAGGATATGTTGTTAAAACTATAAGTCGTAAAAAAATTCCAATAATTTTAGAGACTCCAATTGATGAAAGAAGAGACGATGTTGGAAACTTGAATAAGGCAAAAGAACTGGCTTAATTTGGAAGAGTTTGGATTTTTATGAACTATGAACAAATAATACAACTTGCACTGGAACGTGGATTTTATTTTCCTAGTTGTGAGATTTATTCAGATGCCCATGCTGGTTTTTGGGAGTATGGTCCGTCTGGGGTAAATTTAAAGAACAAATTCATAGAACTGTGGAGAAGAGAACTTGTCAGAAGAGACAGAATGTGGGAGATTGATGGTTCTCAGATAATGTCCCAGAATGTATTTGTGGCTTCAGGTCACCTTGCAAGCTTTGCAGATCCTATTGCAACCTGTACTAAATGCAAATCAATCTTTAGAGCAGACAAAATGATAGAAGAGATTACTAAAATAGTAATTCCTGAAAATGCAGACTTGGTAGAATTTGATAGAATAATAGAAGAGAAAAAGATCACATGTCCCAAGTGTAAGGGAAGTTTTGAGAATATCAAAAAATTCAACATGATGTTCAAAGTTGGAATAGGAGCCCAGGGAGAGCCTGCATACCTAAGACCTGAAACATGCCAGTCAATCTTTGTTGATTTTCCAAGACTCTTCAAGACAATGCGAGGAAAACTACCAATAGGAGTTGCCCAAATTGGAAAGAGTTTTAGAAATGAGATCTCGCCAAGACAGAGTCTTCTTAGACTAAGAGAGTTTTATCAGGCAGAGATTGAGGTCTTTTGCAATCCTGGCAAGACTTGATGATTTACCAAAATTCTCAGAAGTTGAAAATACCATAATCAGAATAATGATAGATGATACGATAAAAAGCATGACTTGTAAGGAAGCTGTAGATTCTAAAATAATACCAAACAAGCTTGTGGCATATTATCTTGGATTACTAGTAGAGTTTTATCAAAAAACTGGAATTGATGTTAATAAAAGTAGATTTAGAAAACTTGGTGAAAAAGAAAAAGCATTCTATGCAACAGTTGCTTTTGACTTTGAAGTTGAGACCAACATTGGGTGGCTCGAACTTGTTGCATGTAATTATAGATCAGATTATGACTTGACAAATCATGCCAATACCAGTAAAGAAAAATTTGATGTGATGGATGATGAAACCAAAGTTTTACCGCATGTATTTGAGATATCAATGGGAATAGACCGAAGTCTCTATACAATGATAGACCACAGATTGCGAGAGGACAAGGAAAATGAGAGAGTTGTCCTTTCCTTGGAGCCTTATCTTGCACCTATTCATGTTGGTGTATTATCACTTGTAAAAAAAGATGGCTTGGCAGAAAAGACAGACGAGATTTACATCATGTTAAGAAAAAAGTATGATGCATTTTTAGATCACTCTGGTGCCATAGGAAGAAGATATCGAAGATTAGATGAGATTGGTGCCCCCTTTGCCATAACAATTGATCACCAGACATTAGAAGACAATACAGTTACAATACGAAATCGTGATTCAATGAGTCAGGAAAGAATAAAGATCTCAGAGTTAGACTCGCATCTTGCACAAGCTACTGCATTTCCCTGAATTGTAAATTAAAAATTCTACTCGGACTGGAATGGTAGCACCACTGGTCTGAAGGTTATCTTGAGTGGTACAGTCTCCATTACCTGTGTCTGTGGTGTTAGGTCTACCTGAGAATCAATCTCAACCTTCCATGTTCCAACTATTGGATCTACTGATGTGATAGAGAATCTCTCTAGTGGGTCATTTATTCCAGAATATCTGACTCTGAAAACTTGGTCGCCTACAACTACACTCTTAATTTGTCCTGGCATGCCAAATGTCGAGTCCTTGACAAGACAGTCAGTAGATGGACCAATTACACATGTACCATCAGGTGCAGTTACCTTGTATCTCATGTTTCCTTCATTGTTAAATGAGGAATAGAGAATCTGTGGAGTGGCAATGGCATTACTGCTGTTGTCGTTTATTGGAGATATTGTAATTGGCTGTGCTATGGATTCAGTCAATATTGATGAGAAGGTAATGATACTGGCTTGAACAGTAAATGACTTGTCGTAAATGTTGGCTATTGCCTCAATCTTGTGATTGACAAGACTATCTGTTGGTTGAGTCTGCCATTCTAGTCCCACTGCAGTCTGTCCCTTGGCAAAGACTTGACCTGGAGAAGTGTAGACAGTATTGCCATCTACTACAAGTGAGATTGTACCATACTCTGGCTGTCCGTTGTTGGTAAAGTAGGCTGCTGGTCTTGCTGTTGTTCCTGCTGCTCTGTTTTGTGAAACATCCAACTCTAATTTACCATCAATTGGATAATCTGGTTTTACTCCAATTGTAGCAGTATCAGAATCAGCTATCTTGTTGGCATTGTTTTCTACATGGATCCAATATTTCATACCAGGTGCATGTAAGAGGTCTGATGGAATTGTTGCTGATATAAGATATGTGCTGTTGGATATTGGTAATGGTACAACATTCATTGCTGTAGTATGGTAATTACCAGAATCAGTATTTGCAATATCTGTATACCTTAGGTCAGCAGTGGAGATTGGTGTTTGTGTATCTATTATAGCATATACTGAGAGCGGTTGGTTGTCCACAAATTGAGTTGTTGGCTCTGTTGCAAGTTGTTTTGTTCCGTTACCTACTTGGAATTTAAAGTCAAATATTCTTGGTGCAGCAAGGTCAACTACAGTTGGAGGTACTGCAATCTCAATCTGTACTAGGTTAAGGTCTGCGCTACAGCCAGTAACTTCAACAGTCTTTCCTACTGAAAATACATTGTTTCCAATTGCCTCTATTGCAACAACTTCAAATGATTTTTCATCTGGAGATATGGTAGCTTGGTATACTAGTTTTCTAATTGTAGCGTTAACATTTTGTTCTGCATATGGCTGATCCGGTACAAGCTTTGCTTCTACTACTCCACTGATAGATGTTCGTACAATTACAGATGGATCAGTTGCGTTGCTGCCTGTTCCAACCTGTATTGTTACAACTTGCTTGTCACATAAATCATAAGATATATCTTCGATCTTAAGATAAGGTCCTGCTGCTGCGCCTCCTGGACTTGGTGCTACAGATTGACCAACTCCTACTCCTGCTGTTCCTCCTGCTGCAAATCCTATTGGTGCTGGAGCTGGTGCTGGTGCAGCTACTGCAGGAGCACCTAATGCAAATTGTGAAAAGTGTGGAGACTTGGACTATAATATCACATGTATTGGTAGTCTGCATTGGAGTTGAAGAGAGTATTGTGACGATCTGTAGTCCAGCTTCCTGTGGATGGATCATACAAGAAAACATCTGATGCTGGACATCCATTGGCATTTGACTATTATTCCAGGTGCATTCTTTGGTAACTGTAATGTTAATTGTGGTGGTTTTGCAAAGTTGCTTGGTTTACTCCAATCAAATCCAATACCATTTTCTTCGTGTTGATAGTCCACATTGACATATAGTATAAGCTTGTCATTCTTTGGTAGTACTGGTAATGAAGATGGAAGTGTGTTAACTGCTTTGACTACAAACCAATCATTTGTTGCATTGCCTTGAGGTAATGATGAGTTGGATTGAACATCAAGTTGTTTTAGACCACCAGTTGATGGAATGAGCATTCTGCTGTACTGGAATGATTATTTTCTGTCCTGGAATTGTTGCATTAAGTGGTGGCGTAGATATTACCTGGTATGAGTTAGAGCTTCCTGTTGAAATTATACTTGGTAATACTGATACTACTTGGTTTGATTGTGGAACTGGATAGAGTGGCACCTTAAGGTAGTTGATTATAGAAGTACCACTCATAGTTGAGGTATCAGATGTTGATAATACAACTGATGCTTGGTTCTGTATTGCCTTGTAGTAATAGCAGATGTGTTGTTTATTCCAGCTGATTGGATATCAGGTAGAGTGCGATACTGACTGTACTGTGTTAGTAACACTACCATTAATTACTTTTGCATTAAATGATGTGGTCCATGTATTCCATGTTGTACTGTTTAGATTAGGAGCACTAGTAATTGTTGTATGAGTCATGTTAGATAATACAGTATTAACTGGAACCATTCTGAATAAGATAGTTCCATTAAAGTTGGTTGCATGAAGTGTGTATACTGTAGAGTTTCCAAGGACATTGTATCCTGATGGGATTGTTGTCATGTTTATTTGATATGAGTCAAATGGTACATGTGTTACTATTACATTTCCATTATTGTTAGCACCTGCATAACTATCATAATCTCCGTTTGGAGAGACATATGCACCATCAGCAATTGTAAGTGGAGTAGATGCACCTGTTGGGTTTGGAGATATTTTGTATATTGCGCCTGGAATTGGCATATTATTCAAATCTCTTGCTTCAATTATCAATCCTCCACCAAATGATAGTACTGGTGATGCCAATGAAATGCCATCAGACAAGTAAGCAACTCTGTCTAATCTATAAGAGATTGTATCAGTCATTGCAAATGAATCTGATAATGTAGATTGTTTTTGAGTTATTACTGTAAGTTGGTCGGATAATGGGATTGAATCTGAGAGAGAAGTAGGTGTTGATTTGACAATTGATAGTTGGTCTGATAGTGGGATTGTGTCAGATAGAGTTCTTGAGAGTGACTTGATTATAGATAATTGAGCAGATAGTGGAATAGAGTCGGATGTTGAGTTGAGTGTTCTGTGATAATTACATTAGTCATGTTGGACAATATAGTAGCTGTTGGTGTTAATCTGAATACAGCAGTTCCGTTAAAGTTAGTGTAGTGAAGTGTATACACTGTAGAGTTTCCAAGTACGTTAAATCCTGATGGGATGGTTACCATCGTTACATTATAGGATATGAAATGGAGATTGTTTATTACAACTCTACCGTTGTTTATGCCGTCATGATCTCCATATGGTGTAGTTGCTGGTCCATCAGATATTGTAAGAGTATTTCCTCCACTTGGGTTTGGAGATACTGTATATACTGCACCAGGTATTAGTGCACCAGTTAGAGCATTTCTTGCCTCAATTTGCAATCCTCCAATAAAGTCTATACCTTCTCCTATTGACAATGTTTCAGACAAGTAAGCATGTTTTTCTGCTATCATAGAGATTGCATCTGTGATTGCAAGTGAATCATCTAGTGACTGCTTTGCTCCTTTCATGAGGAAGATAGCGTCTGTGATAGATAGTGAATCAGCAAGAGACTTGTTTGTTCCTCTATTAGCAAATACTGCATCTGAAATTGCAAGTGAATCAGATAGGGATTTGTGGAGTGATGCGGTGTTAGATATAGAATCGGTGATTGCAAGTGAATCAGATAGGGATTTCTTTGCAGATTTGAGTGTAGAGACAGCGTCGGTGATAGCAAGTGAATCTGCTAGAGATAGTGAAGCTGATTTTTTAGTAGATACAGTATCAGTGAGTGTTAAAGAGTCATCTAGGGACTGTGTTGTTGATTTTCTAGCAGAGACTGCGTCGGTGATGTTGAGTGAGTCGGATAGAGATTGCTGTGCTGATTTGGTGTGGAGACAGCGTCAGTGATAGCAAGTGAATCTGCAAGTGATTGTGTTCTTCCAGATTGAGTTGATACTTGATCTGTGATAGATAGTGAATCATCTAGAGATTGAGTTGCTGATTTGGTGGTGGAGACAGCGTCAGTCATTGATAGAGTATCGTCTAGAGATTGGTATGCTGATTTGGTGGTGGAGACAGCGTCAGTGATAGAAGTGAATCATCTAGAGATTGGTATGCTGATTTGGTAGTTGATACAGCGTCAGTGATAGATAGAGTAATCATCTAGAGATTGGTATCTTGAGAATATTGCATTGATACTGAATCTGTGATAGATAGTGAATCATCTAGTGATTGTGAAGCTGATTTGGTAGTTGATACAGCGTCAGTGATTGATAGAGTATCGTCTAGAGATTGGTTGTTGATTTGGTGGTGGAGACAGCGTCAGTGATAGCAAGTGAATCATCTAGTGATTGTGTTCTTCCAGCTTGAGTTGATACTGAATCTGTGATAGATAGTGAGTCAGCTAGTGATTGTGAAGCTGATTTGGTAGTTGATACAGCGTCAGTGATTGATAGAGTATCATCTAGAGATTGGTATGCTGATTTGGTGGTGGAGACAGCGTCAGTGATAGATAGTGAATCATCTAGAGATTGATCTGTTGATTTGGTGGTGGAGACAGCGTCAGTGATAGCAAGTGAATCATCTAGTGATTGTGTTCTTCCAGCTTGAGTTGATACTTGATCTGTGATAGATAGAGAATCATCTAGAGATTGTGTTGTTGATTTGGTGGTGGAGACAGCGTCAGTCATTGATAGAGTATCGTCTAGAGATTGGTATGCTGATTTGGTGGTGGAGACAGCGTCAGTGATAGCAAGTGAATCATCTAGAGATTGGTATGCTGATTTGGTAGTTGATACAGCGTCAGTGATTGATAGAGTATCATCTAGTGATTGGATCTTGAGTTTGTAGATACTGAATCTGTGATAGATAGTGAATCATCTAGTGATTGTGAAGCTGATTTGGTAGTTGATACAGCGTCAGTGATAGATAGAGTATCATCTAGAGATTGGTATGCTGATTTGGTGGTGGAGACAGCGTCAGTCATTGATAGAGTATCGTCTAGAGATTGGTATGCTGATTTGGTAGTTGATACAGCGTCAGTCATTGATAGAGTGAATCGTCTAGTGATTGTGTTCTTCGATCTTGAGTTGATACTGAATCTGTGATAGATAGTGAGTCATCTAGTGATTGTGAAGCTGATTTGGTAGTTGATACAGCGTCAGTGATTGATAGAGTATCATCTAGAGATTGAGTTGCTGATTTGGTGGTGGAGACAGCGTCAGTCATTGATAGAGTATCGTCTAGAGATTGGTATGCTGATTTGGTGGTGGAGACAGCGTCAGTGATAGCAAGTGAATCATCTAGTGATTGTGTTCTTCCAGCTTGAGTTGATACTTGATCTGTGATAGATAGTGAGTCATCTAGTGATTGTGAAGCTGATTTGGTAGTTGATACAGCGTCAGTGATTGATAGAGTATCGTCTAGAGATTGAGTTGCTGATTTGGTGGTGGAGACAGCGTCAGTCATTGATAGAGTATCATCTAGAGATTGGTATGCTGATTTGGTGGTGGAGACAGCGTCAGTGATAGCAAGTGAATCATCTAGTGATTGTGTTCTTCCAGTTGAGTTGATACTTGATCTGTGATAGATAGAGAATCGTCTAGAGATTGAGTTGTTGATTTGGTGGTGGAGACAGCATCAGTCATTGATAGAGTATCGTCTAGAGATTGAGTTGTTGATTTGGTGGTGGAGACAGCGTCAGTGATAGCAAGTGAATCATCTAGTGATTGTGTTCTTCCAGCTTGAGTTGATACTTAATCTGTGATAGATAGTGAGTCATCTAGTGATTGTGAAGCTGATTTGGTAGTTGATACAGCGTCAGTGATTGATAGAGTATCATCTAGAGATTGGTATGCTGATTTGGTGGTGGAGACAGCGTCAGTCATTGATAGAGTATCGTCTAGAGATTGGTATGCTGATTTGGTAGTTGATACAGCGTCAGTCATTGATAGAGTATCGTCTAGAGACTGTGAATCTGATCTTGCAGTTGATACTGAATCTGTGATAGATAGTGAATCATCTAGTGATTGTGAAGTTGATTTGGTAGTTGATACAGCGTCAGTGATAGATAGAGTATCATCTAGAGATTGAGTTGTTGATTTGGTGGTGGAGACAGCGTCAGTCATTGATAGAGTATCATCTAGAGATTGGTTGTTGATTTGGTGGTGGAGACAGCGTCGGTGATAGCAAGTGAATCATCTAGTGATTGTGTTCTTCCAGACTTGAGTTGATACTTGATCTGTGATAGATAGTGAGTCATCTAGTGATTGTGAAGTTGATTTGGTAGTTGATACAGCGTCAGTCATTGATAGAGTATCATCTAGAGATTGGTATGCGGATTTGGTGGTGGAGACAGCGTCAGTCATTGATAGAGTATCGTCTAGAGATTGGTTGCTGATTTGGTGGTGGAGACAGTGTCGGTGATAGCAAGTGAATCATCTAGTGATTGTGTTCTTCCAGCTTGAGTTGATACTTGATCTGTGATAGATAGTGAGTCATCTAGTGATTGTGAAGCTGATTTGGTAGTTGATACAGCGTCAGTCATTGATAGAGTATCATCTAGAGATTGAGTTGTTGATTTGGTGGTGGAGACAGCGTCGGTGATAGCAAGTGAATCATCTAGTGATTGTGTTCTTCCAGCTTGAGTTGATACTTGATCTGTGATAGATAGAGAATCGTCTAGAGATTGAGCTGTTGATTTGGTGGTGGAGACAGCGTCAGTGATAGCAAGTGAATCATCTAGTGATTGTGTTCTTCCAGCTTGAGTTGATACTTGATCTGTGATAGATAGAGTATCGTCTAGAGATTGAGTTGTTGATTTGGTGGTGGAGACAGCGTCAGTCATTGATAGAGTATCATCTAGAGATTGAGTTGTTGATTTGGTGGTGGAGACAGCGTCAGTGATAGCAAGTGAATCATCTAGTGATTGTGTTCTTCCAGCTTGAGTTGATACTTAATCTGTGATAGATAGTGAGTCATCTAGTGATTGTGAAGCTGATTTGGTAGTTGATACAGCGTCAGTCATTGATAGAGTATCATCTAGAGATTGGTATGTTGATTTGGTGGTGGAGACAGCGTCAGTCATTGATAGAGTATCGTCTAGAGATTGAGTTGTTGATTTGGTGGTGGAGACAGCGTCGGTGATAGCAAGTGAATCATCTAGTGATTGTGTTCTTCCAGCTTGAGTTGATACTTGATCTGTGATAGATAGTGAGTCATCTAGTGATTGTGAAGTTGATTTGGTAGTTGATACAGCGTCAGTCATTGATAGAGTATCATCTAGAGATTGAGTTGTTGATTTGGTGGTGGAGACAGCGTCGGTGATAGCAAGTGAATCATCTAGTGATTGTGTTCTTCCAGCTTGAGTTGATACTTGATCTGTGATAGATAGAGTATCGTCTAGAGATTGTGTTGTTGATTTGGTGGTGGAGACAGCGTCAGTGATAGCAAGTGAATCATCTAGAGATTGTGTTCTTCCAGTTGAGTTGATACTTGATCTGTGATAGATAGAGTATCATCTAGAGATTGAGTTGTTGATTTGGTGGTGGAGACAGCGTCAGTCATTGATAGAGTATCATCTAGAGATTGAGTTGTTGATTTGGTGGTGGAGACAGTGTCGGTGATAGCAAGTGAATCATCTAGTGATTGTGTTCTTCCAGCTTGAGTTGATACTTGATCTGTGATAGATAGTGAGTCATCTAGTGATTGTGATGCTGATTTGGTAGTTGATACAGCGTCAGTCATTGATAGAGTATCATCTAGAGATTGAGTTGTTGATTTGGTGGTGGAGACAGCGTCAGTCATTGATAGAGTATCGTCTAGAGATTGAGCTGTTGATTTGGTGGTGGAGACAGTGTCGGTGATAGCAAGTGAATCATCTAGTGATTGTGTTCTTCCAGCTTGAGTTGATACTTGATCTGTGATAGATAGTGAGTCATCTAGTGATTGTGAAGTCTGATTTGGTAGTTGATACAGCGTCAGTCATTGATAGAGTATCATCTAGAGATTGAGTTGTTGATTTGGTGGTGGAGACAGCGTCGGTGATAGCAAGTGAATCATCTAGTGATTGTGTTCTTCCATTTGAGTTGATACTTGATCTGTGATAGATAGAGTATCGTCTAGAGATTGCTGTTGATTTGGTGGTGGAGACAGCGTCGGTGATAGCAAGTGAATCATCTAGTGATTGTGTTCTTCCAGCTTGAGTTGATACTTGATCTGTGATAGATAGAGTATCGTCTAGAGATTGAGTTGTTGATTTGGTGGTGGAGACAGCGTCAGTCATTGATAGAGTATCATCTAGAGATTGGCTTGTTGATTTGGTGGTGGAGACAGTGTCGGTGATAGCAAGTGAATCATCTAGTGATTGTGTTCTTCCAGCTTGAGTTGATACTTGATCTGTGATAGATAGTGAGTCATCTAGTGATTGTGAAGTCTGATTTGGTAGTTGATACAGCGTCAGTCATTGATAGAGTATCATCTAGAGATTGGTTGTTGATTTGGTGGTGGAGACAGCGTCAGTCATTGATAGAGTATCGTCTAGAGATTGAGCTGTTGATTTGGTGGTGGAGACAGTGTCGGTGATAGCAAGTGAATCATCTAGTGATTGTGTTCTTCCAGCTTGAGTTGATACTTGATCTGTGATAGATAGTGAGTCATCTAGTGATTGTGAAGCTGATTTGGTAGTTGATACAGCGTCAGTCATTGATAGAGTATCATCTAGAGATTGAGTTGTTGATTTGGTGGTGGAGACAGCGTCGGTGATAGCAAGTGAATCATCTAGTGATTGTGTTCTTCCAGCTTGAGTTGATACTTGATCTGTGATAGATAGAGTATCGTCTAGAGATTGAGTTGTTGATTTGGTGGTGGAGACAGTGTCGGTGATAGCAAGTGAATCATCTAGTGATTGTGTTCTTCCAGCTTGAGTTGATACTTGATCTGTGATAGATAGAGTATCGTCTAGAGATTGAGCTGTTGATTTGGTGGTGGAGACAGCGTCAGTCATTGATAGAGTATCATCTAGAGATTGAGTTGTTGATTTGGTGGTGGAGACAGCGTCGGTGATAGCAAGTGAATCATCTAGTGATTGTGTTCTTCCAGCTTGAGTTGATACTTGATCTGTGATAGATAGTGAGTCATCTAGTGATTGTGAAGCTGATTTGGTAGTTGATACAGCGTCAGTCATTGATAGAGTATCATCTAGAGATTGAGTTGTTGATTTGGTGGTGGAGACAGCGTCAGTGATAGCAAGTGAATCATCTAGTGATTGTGTTCTTCCAGCTTGAGTTGATACTTGATCTGTGATAGATAGAGTATCGTCTAGAGATTGAGTTGTTGATTTGGTGGTGGAGACAGCGTCAGTCATTGATAGAGTATCATCTAGAGATTGTGTTGTTGATTTGGTGGTGGAGACAGCGTCAGTGATTGATAGAGTGTCAGCAAGAGATTGTCTTACTGATTTGGTGGTGGAGACAGCGTCAGTGATAGAAAGTGAATCAGATAGTGATTGTCTTACTGATTTGGTGGTGGAGACAGCGTCAGTGATAGCAAGTGAATCAGATAGTGATTGTCTTACTGATTTGGTGGTGGAGACAGCGTCAGTGATTGATAGAGTGTCAGCAAGAGATTGTCTTACTGATTTGGTGGTGGAGACAGCGTCAGTGATAGAAAGTGAATCAGATAGTGATTGTCTTACTGATTTGGTGGTGGAGACAGCGTCAGTGATAGATAGAGTGTCAGCAAGAGATTGTCTTACTGATTTGGTGGTGGAGACAGCGTCAGTGATAGATAGAGAATCATCAAGAGATTGTCTTACTGATTTGGTGGTGGAGACAGCGTCAGTGATTGATAGAGTGTCAGCAAGAGATTGTCTTACTGATTTGGTGGTGGAGACAGCGTCAGTGATTGATAGAGTGTCAGCAAGAGATTGTCTTACTGATTTGGTGGTGGAGACAGCGTCAGTGATTGATAGAGTGTCAGCAAGAGATTGTGCTTACTGATTTGGTGGTGGAGACAGCGTCAGTGATTGATAGAGTGTCAGCAAGAGATTGTCTTACTGATTTGGTGGTGGAGACAGCGTCAGTGATTGATAGAGTGTCAGCAAGAGATTGTCTTACTGATTTGGTGGTGGAGACAGCGTCAGTGATTGATAGAGTGTCAGCAAGAGATTGTCTTACTGATTTGGTGGTGGAGACAGCGTCAGTGATTGATAGAGTGTCAGCAAGAGATTGTCTTACTGATTTGGTGGTGGAGACAGCGTCAGTGATTGATAGAGTGTCAGCAAGAGATTGTCTTACTGATTTGGTGGTGGAGACAGCGTCAGTGATTGATAGAGTGATCAGCAAGTGATTGTCTTACTGATTTGGTGGTGGAGACAGCGTCAGTGATTGATAGAGTATCAGCAAGAGATTGTGCTTACTGATTTGGTGGTGGAGACAGCGTCAGTGATTGATAGAGTGTCAGCAAGAGATTGTCTTACTGATTTGGTGGTGGAGACAGCGTCAGTGATTGATAGAGTGTCAGCAAGAGATTGTCTTACTGATTTGGTGGTGGAGACAGCGTCAGTGATTGATAGAGTGTCAGCAAGAGATTGTCTTACTGATTTGGTGGTGGAGACAGCGTCAGTGATTGATAGAGTGTCAGCAAGAGATTGTCTTACTGATTTGGTGGTGGAGACAGCGTCAGTGATTGATAGAGTGTCAGCATAGTGATTGTCTTACTGATTTGGTGGTGGAGACAGCGTCAGTGATTGATAGAGTGTCAGCAAGAGATTGTCTTACTGATTTGGTGGTGGAGACAGCGTCAGTGATTGATAGAGTGTCAGCAAGAGATTGTCTTACTGATTTGGTGGTGGAGACAGCGTCAGTGATTGATAGAGTGTCAGCAAGAGATTGTCTTACTGATTTGGTGGTGGAGACAGCGTCAGTGATTGATAGAGTGTCAGCAAGAGATTGTCTTACTGATTTGGTGGTGGAGACAGCGTCAGTGATTGATAGAGTGTCAGCAAGAGATTGTCTTACTGATTTGGTGGTGGAGACAGCGTCAGTGATTGATAGAGTGTCAGCAAGAGATTGTCTTACTGATTTGGTGGTGGAGACAGCGTCAGTGATTGATAGAGTGTCAGCAAGAGATTGTCTTACTGATTTGGTGGTGGAGACAGCGTCAGTGATTGATAGAGTGTCAGCAAGAGATTGTCTTACTGATTTGGTGGTGGAGACAGCGTCAGTGATTGATAGAGTGTCAGCAAGAGATTGTCTTACTGATTTGGTGGTGGAGACAGCGTCAGTGATTGATAGAGTGTCAGCAAGAGATTGTCTTACTGATTTGGTGGTGGAGACAGCGTCAGTGATTGATAGAGTGTCAGCAAGAGATTGTCTTACTGATTTGGTGGTGGAGACAGCGTCAGTGATTGATAGAGTGTCAGCAAGAGATTGTCTTACTGATTTGGTGGTGGAGACAGCGTCAGTGATTGATAGAGTGTCAGCAAGAGATTGTCTTACTGATTTGGTGGTGGAGACAGCGTCAGTGATAGCAAGTGAATCAGATAGTGATTGCTTTCTTCCTGCACTTGTAGATACTTGATCGGTGATTGCAAGTGAGTCGGCAAGTGATTGCTTTCTGTTTTGTTTTAGTGATACTGTATCTGAGAAGGTTAGAGTGTCGGCAAGTGATTGCTTTCTGTTTTGTTTTAGTGATACTGTATCTGAAAATATTAGAGTGTCAGATAACGACTGTGTCCTTTTTCTTACAGTTGATACGGCATCAGTGATTGCAAGTGAGTCGGCAAGTGACTGCTTTCTGTTTTGTTTTAGTGATACTGTATCTGAGAAGGTTAGAGTGTCAGCAAGTGATTGCTTTCTGTTTTGTTTTAGTGATACTGTATCTGAGAAGGTTAGAGTGTCGGCAAGTGATTGCTTTCTGTTTTGTTTTAGTGATACTGTATCTGAAAATATTAGAGTGTCAGATAACGACTGTGTCCTTTTTCTTACAGTTGATACGGCATCAGTGATTGCAAGTGAGTCGGCAAGTGACTGCTTTCTGTTTTGTTTTAGTGATACTGTATCTGAGAAGGTTAGAGTGTCAGCAAGTGATTGCTTTCTGTTTTGTTTTAGTGATACTGTATCTGAGAAGGTTAGAGTGTCGGATAGTGATCTCTTCAGGTTTTTGCGATAAGATATAGTATCAGTAGTTATGAGTGTGTCAGCGAGTAAACTTTTTCTAGACTTTCTAACTGTATCAAGAATGGTAATTGAATCAGCAAGAGATTGTTTTCTATTTGGATGTGTAGAAAATGAATCTGAGAAACTCAACGAATCTGCAAGTGAGCGTTTTATACCTTGTTTGCTGGTCAGTGCATCAGAGATTGTTAAACTCTCCGATAATCCCTTTTTACCTGATGGTATTAGTTCGATTGCAACTGCTACTGCTCTGGATTTAGATGGCCAAGTCCATGTCATAGAAGTTGCTCCAATAGAGGTACTGATTTTAGTACTCGAGCCTGCATTATTGGAACCTGGTAAGAGAGTCCATTGTTGTACTTGTGGAACTGATGCGGTCAGACTTGATTCAGAACTACTTACCTGTTGTATGTCTACAATCATACTATTATGAGCAGTAGTCGTTATGGAATTTGCCAAGGATTTTTGGGTTCCAACAGTGGATGCACTACTTGTTGCACCAACAGGATTAGTTGAATTAACACCAGTAAATGATATTGCTCCTAGATCACCAGTAGTGGCTCCACAACCACCAGTAAAGTCAAAGGTTGCTGTAAGATTTGCAGTGCCCGCACTAATCTTACTATTATCTAATGTGTAAATGGCTGCTCCATCAAGAGAACCTACTTGGAGAATTTTTTGTTGGGTAAGATTGTATCCATTCCATGTTACAGATGTGATTCCAGGACAGCTTGATCCAGTTTGTACCCAGCCTATACTAGCTTGTATCAAGTTATCACCAGTTAATTGATTGACTGTTACTGGTATGCTTAGAGTTTTTGACGCACTAGAAATCGCTGCAGATGTAGGAGTAGCCAAGTAATCTATTACTATGCCGTCGCCAACAGGGTCATTTGCAATAATCCATGGTCTTGCCTCGGTAAATGTTTGGTTACCATAGTTGATTTGCACAGGACCTAACTGGTATAACTCAGGAAAGTCCAATGGGACAGAATAACTATACTGAACAAACGTCTTGCTTTGGCTATCTTTGAGGTTCCTGTTCCAGGTTAGGATCTTGGTATCTCCAACAGTAGTAATGCGTGCATCTGTAGTAATGTTTGTAAATACTGCAGGAACAAACTCTCGAATCTGGAAATTATTCTGGCTTACATAGGAACTAATGTCTATACGTACATTGAAGAGATTTGGCTTGTCTACTGGATCTATCTTAGTGTCTGCTGTTCGGACTATATCAAATGGATATGAGCTTGAAACAAGAAATGATGTGGTATAATCAGTATTGATGCCTTTGGCTGATGCATTGACATGAACGGTATAATTTCCTTCAGAGATTGTAGAGTATTGAGCATGATACAAGCCACAGATAGGATCGTTTGTAATTCCAGCTCCTGATGTTAGTGTGGTCAACTGGAGATTTGGATCAGTAATCTCTAGTGTAATATCTGAGTTACATACAGGCTGTCCATATCTATCTAGTACTGCCATGGTAAAGTTGCCAGTCTCACCAGGCTTGTAGATGCTCTTGTTAGTATTTAGTGCAACAAGACCCCATGTGAAATTAGATTCTGTCACATAGGTCTTGCCATCTTTTAGAAGTGTAGTTTCTATCTTGTAGAGTCCTGGTTTTACTATCCTAGGAGAAGAGAGATCGATTCCAAACTTTCCTTCCCTGATTTTTTCAAACTTTGGCTGGTTTTGTACCTTATTTCCAAATGAATCAAGTATGTCTACATTGATGGTCTCATTACTGCTGTTCCATGTACCATTTTGTGGTGTTACAGTGTTGTTGCCAAAGTGTTTTTTCACCTTTTCAAAGTCTTTGTCCGTATAATATTGAAAATTAAACTGGGGAACCTCTGTGCTGAAATAGTCTTTCTTAGAGGGTGCCAGTGTTGGCACTATAGGCAATACAGGCATTGTTGCATTTGTCATATTGCCAGATGTACTGTTGGTTGGGTTAATTGCATCAGATATTGCCATAACTTCGGATAATGGAATAGAGTTAGATTGGATTGGAGTATTTTGAATGGTAATTGGACTTGTTTGATAGAGCAGTGTAATCTGGGCAGGAGTAAGCTGTGATTTGTATAATGTTACATCGCTAATGGAGCCTGAGAATAGGTTGTTTATGGCATCACGTGCTTGATGTATGCTTGCTCCAATCAGAATATCAGAACTTGAGGTAAGGTTGCTCAGTGTTGCTGTAGACATCTGACCTCTAACTGTTAGCACTGGCAGACCAACAACAGGAGATGTGCCTTCTAGGGTGCCGTTGACATAGATCTTGATAGTAGTACCGTTAAAAGTGGCAGCAAGGTTTGACCAGTTTTGTCCAAGCCTAGAAGTAGAATTGGCAGTAAACCATTGTATGCCGTTAAATACAGAGAATTGAGCCATTCCCTGAGGCGAGATATTGTTGTTTACTGAGAGGATAAACGAGTTCTCTTTACTAATTACGGTAAATTCAGGGGATCCCTGACTATAATCTGGCTTAACCCAGGCAGAAATGCTTAGGGCGTTAAGGTTCTCAGTCGATGTACTATTGTCTTTAAGAAAGCCATTTCCTTGGAGCAGTAATGAGTTTGTATTGTTTTGATTTGAAAGTTGTACCTGGCCAACAGTAGAATTTTGAAGTTGAGTAAATTGCCAAGATTTTGTTGCGTTAGGAATCTGGGTCATATTGGAGATGTGATTTAGATATATGCCATCATCAATGACCAATTGATCAGAGAGAAGTGTATTGTTTCCTAGAGTGGAAACGGTACTACCAGATGATGTTGTGAAGTTCACATTTGGAGAGCGAAGTGAGACAGAATCGGTCATGGATACTTGATCTAATAGAGTGGGGTTAGTTCCTAGAGTAGAAATGGCAATATTTGACACCTTTGAATTTAGATTTGAAACAAGTGAGACAGAATCAGAAATTGATAATTGATCCGAGATAGAATAGACGTACTGCTGTCTAGCATAGACATGGCGATGATGACTGGGGATTCCGCTAGGGACAGTTACTTGAGTGCTGTTATGGATAGGAAGAGAAGAATTGGTAATTGAACTTGTCAGATTTTGGGGCACATTTGTACCGTTCACAAGAGGTACATCACTATGCTGACCAGTATCCCTCCTTGAGGCATTTACTTGAGTGCTGTTATAGATAGGAGGTGGGGGACTGTTGACGGTTGTACTAGTCTGATTTTGAGGTGTTGTATTTTGATTGGTAGTGCTATTATTCTCCATATCAGCAAATGCCTGACCTACAAAAATTCCCAATGTAGGCAACGGAGAAATTACAGTTGAAGTGATAAGGATGACTATCAAGAAAAATGAAAGGAGACGATTCTTGTTATATTTTATTTTTACTTCTTCGTATCTAATTAGAAGAAAACCTGCAAAAGGTACCAACAATGTAAGAATAATTGGATTTTTCGGATTAGCTACAGCATTAGCTGATTGCTGCAAGCTTTGCTCTAAATATTTTACATTTTGTAGAATTGTTGGAATTTTTTGGTATTCTGATAATGTAAATTCAACAAAACTTTGCTTGACAATTATTTTATCAAATTGTAATACAAAAAATTGCTCAATGTTTTCTGGTGAGATCTCATTATACATTTTTTCAGTAAATATTTTTGAGTGTGTCAAATCATTTTCAAGTTCAGCATAGTATGGAATATTTTCAATTTTGAGTTGTTTTCCATCAAATCGAATTCTATCAATACTCCAAATTTTTTCCATCGATGTAATTCTGTCAAAGTTTTGTTTAACAAGAATTATCGATTCTTGATGTAAACGAATTTCAGACATTGTAAGACTTTCAGAAAGATTGATAGATTTTTTTATCGTAGATTTTTGTAGATCAGCTAAATCATTTATAGAATTATCATTTGATACTAACTTTAAACCATCCATTAGATCAAGTGATTGATGTTTTGTAAAAATTTTATTTTCCGATCCAATTTGATCAGCTACGTTATTTAATTTTGGAGGATAGTTTACATCATGATCAATAATTATTGAATCAGCATTTGCATATGACATAGATGAAATTGCAATAATAAAAAGTAAGAAACAAGATGTAAATTTTAATTTCAAATTTTTCTCTCCAACTTTTCAGAAAAAATACTGATGGGACTCTTACTCAGATTTTTAATAAAAGGTAATTTTGTAAAAATTATGGATGGGATTCTAATATTTACAATTAACATTGGTATGTAACGGTACTATAGGAGTAAGATTCCCATCCAACATATCTGAAATAACTTTAGATTCAATTTGCATTAAGAGGAGTGGAAATATCCACCTGTTCCTTCAACCATTATGGAAAAAATAAAGTTATAGAATTCCTTTATGGTATAATCAAAATATAACAAAAATTGACCAAAAAATTGATCGCATGTTACAAAAAACAATTGGTCTAAATTTTATTAAAATAAAAATTATTTTTATTTCAAAATTTATTTTTTTATGACTTACATTTTATTTTATACTTTGACGAGGAATAACTCAATATGTAATAATACAAACAATTTAAAAATAATTATTTTCAAAATGTTTTGAATTTATAAAATACGAAAATTAGAATTTTTTCTAGCATGATAATTAGACATTATATAAAATGTAAAAATTAATAACTAGATGCAATGTTAGCACTTTATCATATCATAATATTAATTTGTTTTAATACGTGAATTATCTTATAAATTAAATGATACTATAATTTTAAAAATTATAATTCTTGTTTAGACAGTATAGTTATTATATTATCATCCAAAAAAAATATTGTGTTAATAGCTTGAAAATAAATATAATTTGTTAATTCATAATGGATATAATAATTTATAAAAAAATTTTAATTCATATTATTTCAAATATATTTTATGTCATGTATTACATCTAATATATTCTAACAAAATTTTTACAATTAAGATATACCAAATTTTCATTTAGTGTATTGTTAACAAATTATATCTACATTATAACGCTAATCTATAATATCATCCTAGAATGAAATACAGTTCTATTTTTATTTTCTATAATTAAGAATTAAATCTCTTGTACTTATAGAATAATATTATGAATCAAAATTGAAAATTTATTTCGTAATACATAGGTTATGACTAGATAATTTTTAAGTTCATAATAAAATTAATGATGATTTGAATCTAGAATTTTAAAATGAAGTTGAAGATATAATAAGCAAGATAAAATTTTATTCATTTGATAAAATGAAGATCAATTTTGTTTAGACTTGGAAAGAATTTGCAGGTGGTGATCATTATCACGAGTATAAATAAGACTCATATTGATTGTGGATCAAATAGAAGTTAGATTTTATTACATTTCTACAAGTCAAGAAACAATTCAGATATTCAAATCTCCATCAGTTATACATGTTCCAAAAAATATTACACATCCATTCATATCTCT
Organism: uncultured Nitrososphaerota archaeon; assembly: GCA_963713025.1. Classification (GTDB taxonomy): domain Archaea; phylum Thermoproteota; class Nitrososphaeria; order Nitrososphaerales; family Nitrosopumilaceae; genus Nitrosotalea. Next base: position 312,888 of record CAVQKA010000001.1, read on the forward strand.
TGAAGACTTTATATTCATTAAAACATCTAATTCTGAATACGAGGTAACAAATTTTTAAAATATAGACACAGATTGAAGAAAAAATGAAAAGATTATGAGAATTAAAGCCAGAAGGATCATCACAATGTCAAATTTCTCCAAGACTAGGGTTTGCATCAGGTATATTCTTGCATGATATCAATTGGTATTCTTCGTCAGTTTTTTAAAGAATTTTACTCCTTTACTTTGAAAATCAATTGTTTTTTCTTTTTGCAATAGAGAAATAAAATATGGGATATATCAAGCCTGTTGAGATCAAATTTTGAGTACTGAGAAATTTTTCTATTTCTAAATTCATATTCTTTTTCACAGATCTCATGATATCCCTTAATTTTTCGCCTTTTCTAATCAATCCTCTAGGAAGATGCCAGTTGTTAATGTAAAGAAGTGATTGTTCACTTGGTGAGAATGAATGAACCGTCATAGTCCATAATTATTACATCCACAGTTGAGAATGAAAAATATCTCCCAAATTTTTTATATAAATTTAATGGAACTATTTTTAATTATTTTTTCATAAAATCATTCTTTGTATTATGATCCTAAGTATTATCTGTCATAACCTATGTATTATTATGTAATTAGCTTCAGTTTTTACTCATGAGGATTTGCAATTCAATCAAATTAGTACTGGGTTGTAATGGCATCAACAAAGAATGAAGTAATGCTAGTGCTTTTTATGTCCATTATGATCGTATCCATTTTTATCATATCCATTGCAATCATATCCATGCTGATCATATCCATGCTGATCATATCCATGCTGATCATATCCATCTTTATCATAGACTCTGTGAGGATTATCTAAAGGGTTAAGGATTATTGGAAAACCATAATCAAAGTTGACTGTGGAGCCTTGTTCAATATGTACACTTTGTCCTATGAAAGCACCTGTATCAATACTATTTTGCTCAAGATGAATTTCATCATATGGAGCATACATGTTGGCTGTTATCTTAGATGATTGTCCAATATGAATATGAGAACCTGCATAAAATAGAACCTTGTCAGCAGCAAGGGTTGGATTTAATACAGTACCTTGTCCACCATCAACGGAACTTTTTACATTAATTATGGATGCAGCATCAAATTTCAATGTCACATCATTACCAAATGATAAGGAGTTAATGTTGTAAGTTCCTCCTGTAAATTCTAACGTTACACCATTACTTGTAGAAATTTCGTCATAGTTACCAGGTGGTATTACCTTAGTTCCAGATTTTACATTAATGTCCTGAGTTCCTGCTGTAAAGTATGGAATTACTGGTAGAGATGTAACTACAGGAAGTGAAAGAGGAGTGTTTGTAGTTCCTAGAATTGTTCCGTCATTGTCTAGTTTATTGAAAAATATGTTATCTACTACTGAGTTTTTTTCTAAGTGTATAGTATCACCAACAATGGAAGATAATTTCAATGTCGAACCTTGTTCAATATGAATCTGACCGGAGTACTGTAAGCCCACATTTCCACTTGTTACTATGGTGTTCTGTTCGATATGTACCTGTTGCGATGTTCCAAATATCACATAACTGCCTATCTGTGTAATAGTTGGTATTGCTACAGTAAATGAAGTTTGAGTAGTCTGGATATTACCTGCACTATCTGTAGCTGTTGCAGATATTGTATGTGGGCCGTTTGTCAATGTACTTGTGTCAAATGTCCATGATTTTGTACCAGTTGCTAAAGCATATGGATTACCATCCACTGAAACTTGTACTGTTACAAGATTAGTATCTGATGCAGTACCAACAACATGAACAATTGAAGTACCAACTGTTGCACCGTTTGCAGGAGTAGTTATAGATATTGTTGGATTTGTTTTATCAAACAAGACAGAGCTTGCATCAGTTGTAGTTGTAACTTGTATACCTGAAAGACTTGTCAAATCTTTATAGTTAATTGTAAATGGAACTACTCCTTCGGTATCTGATGAAGTCATTACATATTGTGCAACCCAATTGTTTCCATCATTATTTGTTAGAGTTACTACATGTCCAGCTATTGTAACACTAGGAATCTGTATAGTAGTTGATGAAGTAAATGACAATGTTACAGTGTCTCCTACCTTTGCAAATGTGGTATGTGTGTTACTAGATTGAATATGTACTGAGGTGAGTACAGGAGGTGTAAGTATTGTTATTGTAAATGAGGAAGGTGATGTGGTTTGAGTATTACCTGCATTATCTGTTGCTCTAGCTGTAAATGAATGAAGACCTTGTACAGGATGCATTGTAAAGTTCCATGATGATGTACCTGTTGCTAGTAGGAATGGACCGTTATCTAGTGATAATTCTACTTTTTGTAGTCCTGAACCACCAGTATCAACTGCAGTACCATTAATTTTTACATAAGCGGTAATGATTATTGTATTATTTGTAGGCTGAGTTACAGATATTGTTGGATTTGTTTTATCAAACAAGACAGAGCTTGCATCAGTTGTAGTTGTAACAGTTACTCCATTATTGCCTGCAAAGTCTTGGAATCCAATTGTAAATGGAACTACTCCTTCGGTATCTGATGAAGTCATTACATATTGTGCAACCCAATTGTTTCCATCATTATTTGTTAGAGTTACTACATGTCCAGCTATTGTAACACTAGGAATCTGTATAGTAGTTGATGAAGTAAATGACAATGTTACAGTGTCTCCTACCTTTGCAAATGTGGTATGTGTGTTACTAGATTGAATATGTACTGAGGTGAGTGTAGGTATTGTAGTAATCACTGTTATAGTGATTGAATCAGAGAATGGAGAGATGGGTAAATTTGCAACAGTTTCTTGAGCGGTAAGTATGTGAGCAGTATTTGTAGATAGTGTTACTGGGATAGACCAGTTTCCGCTAGAATCACTTGTAGTAGAACCAATTAATGTCGTTCCATCGTAAAGGTTTACTGTTACGGAGGCATCTCCTGTTCCTACAATTGTTTGGTGTACGTTATTGGTATATTGTGATAGTGTTGTAATTACTGGTGCTGATAAAACACGATTTACGTTGATACTCACAGTAGCTGGTAAAGAGTCAGTATTTGGTAACAATTCCTCCGGCTCCTACTAAATTGGCTGTATACGTAAAAGAATCAGGTCCAAAAAAGGATGAATTTGGAATATATGTTATTGTTGAGTCAGAATTAATTACAACAGTACCATGTGCAGGTTGAGTAATAGAACCTACAGCCAAAGTAACTGGAAATCCGGGTATGTCTATACTATGATCATTTGCCAAGACATTGAATGTAGTAGGACTATTTTGATTTACACTAAAACTATCGGCAACTGCTACAGGTGGTTGATACACATGATTTACTGATATTGAAACTGTTGCAATGTTACTATCAACAGTACCATCGTTTGCCTTGAAATTAAACTGGTCAGGACCATAGTAATTTGCATTAGGAGTATAAACAACATTTGGTCCAACTCCAGATACTACACCGTGGGCTGTTTGGTTGTAAGAATATGTCAATGTAGGTGGTGGATTATTGTTGCTGGTTGCAACAAGAGTGATAGGCAATAGAATATTTTCAGATCCAGTAACTGTTTGACTGCTAGCTGTTGGCGTATTATGTACTGCAATAATGGTAACACTTACTGTAGAAGGATTACCATGCTGATGTCCATCACTTAGTGTATATGTGAAAGAATCAGGTCCAGCATATGGCGGGATATGTATAGTTGGAGTGTATATGATTGTTTTATTTGTAGGATCGGCAGGATCTATGACTGTATTACCCCATGTTGCACCACCAAAGTTTGTAATCCACCAAGTATCTCCATCTGGATCATTACCTAGAACTGTGAGATGATATGATGAACCTTGGTTTACTGAAAAAGACATGGATTGTCCTACAGGTGGATGATTTGTTCCACCAGTTACGGTAATACTGATAGTTCCAATATTGCTACATTCTGTAGAGCTGACAATCTTGGTACGTAAAAGAATCTGGTCCAGCATAGGTATTATTTGGAGTATATGTAACTAATGAAGAGTCAGAATCAAAAACAGCACTGCCATGTGATGGTCCAACAACTATGATTACTGTATCTGGCGGATTCTCATCTGGGTTAACTGGTAGTTGATCACTACCAAGTGGATCGATATCAGTAATAACTTGGTTATTGGCAGTTGTAAGAACAAATCCAAGCGCATGCCAATTTGGATTAATTGGTAAAGGCGATAGTTGAGCCGAAGCACTTGATAATATAGTGGGCAACAAAGCAAGAACAAGTAAAGATATTACAAAATAACTTGATAATTTCTTTCCCACATACATTGCATTATTAAGTTTACGATACAATTTATGCTTTTGTCAAAAATTCATTCACAGTATGTTCCAAATTGGATCTTTATGATAAAAAATGGAAAAACTGGCAACATCGCACATTCAGAAGCATATAAGATTCAAAATTACCACTAGGACAAGGAATTAAAAAATATCCCAATCTGGCCTTTAAAACCAGATCTAGGAGTAGGTGATTCTCCAGGTTACAGTTAGAGTATCGAGATTGTTAAGAGAGATTGCAGTAAAGGTCTTTCTTGCAAACATGTGTCCTGATGCTGCAGCGCCGTTACCACCTGCATCAAACAAGCCTGATTCTGCAATTGAAGCAGATGCATTGGCTTGGAACTGTCTCTGAATTACACTATAGATTGACGGTGATCCAGTTGTGCTGTTCATTAGACCAGTTGTGCCGTTCCCTCCATTCTCAAAGTTTGCTGTAAGACCAGTACTTGCTACGCTTTCAGCAGCAGTGCCTGTTCCTATTGCAACTACACTAAACTTTCCTGTGTTTCTATATCCTCCACATGCAGCATTTGTGCCGTTTGTGGATGATGCGTTTGAACCAAATAGACGTATACCAACACAGCTCTTACCAACAGCTGTTACCAAGTTGTCGGTTTGTCTGTATGCTTTGATATTACCATTTGGATCTTTTGCCACAATCTCTAGGTGTCCAAGCATCTTCATTCCACCGCTGTTATCGCTAGATTGTGTATCAATTGAGCCTGATGGTGTACTAAAGACATTGAAGCTAGTCAAGGTTCCTGCTGATGCTACGATAGCAAAAACAGCCAAGATTGCTGGCATTTTATTATATGTCATTAGGATCCATACTCCCTAAGTGGTTATTATGGTTGGTGGAAAATATCATTGATAAAACGATCCAAAATGGCTAACAAACTTCGATCAACCCGCCTTAAACGTCATTTTTTCGTCCAAGGACAAGTCAAGGTGTCTCGGAGTAGTTGACAAGGTCACATTATTGGGTGGAGTTACAATAGTTGGCAAAGTACTGTTAGTAGAAGTTATAGGAGAAGAAGGGGGCTGAAATGTTGAATTTGTACTTGGTTTTGTAATACTAAGCGATACAATGATTATTGCAATAATTATTATTGCTATTGATGCAATAACTATTTTCTGCACAGTTGATTTCTATACACTAAAGTTATAAGCATTTTTAGTATCAATCCAAAATGAACTTGAGATTTGCGCTAAAAGGAATTTTTACAAATGCAAAGACATTATTTTTTGTAACAGCTTTCTTGGTGACTTTTCATCTAGCATATGGACAAACAGATATTGTTTCAACTGTTAATTCAATTCCAATTACGATTAGTTCTTCAATGAAAGATGTAATATTTGATGGAAAATGGACATTTACAGAGAATGGAAAGAATCTAGTCAATACTAAATTTGTAGCAGGAACTATTAGAATTGCACATCATGGAAATTTTATTTATGTTATGATTGATGCCACATCTTACTAAATTTGAAAATAATACTGATAAAGCAACAGTTTGTTTTGATAGCAAAAGATGACAAGAGTATAATTCCCGATGCAGGAGATTATTGTTTTACTACAACATTGGGCAAGTAAACCAATTACTTTACAAGGTGGTTCAAATTACATTTACTAATAATTTTCAAAAATATCATCTCCGATGGATTGATGGAGTCGGAGGTGTTTCAGATGATGAGAGACAGTTACACTTCCATAACATGAAAGTTATGAATTTAAAATACCAACTGATTTAATTGGAAGATCTGACAAGTATGGTTTTTACATTGAACTTCAACATTCAAAAAATTTATACTTGGCCTACAGAATTCAACATCATTAGACATATCAAAAATATCAAACCCAACAATGTGGGGACAAATTGTATCACCTGATAAATCTCTACCAGAATTTCCAATGCCAGTTATTACTCTAGTGATTGGATTTTCACTTTTTATCTACATGACTAGAATAAAATTAATTCGATTTACAAATAGAACAAATATGATACAATAATGAAACCACAAAAAACAAGTCTTGACAAACTAAATCATAAAATCATTAATTGATAAAAGATGTCTCCGTCTTTATTCATAATTATGAAGTTTCTAAAAATAAAGTAAAAAGATTCAAGAAGGAAAAGTATTGGGGAAGGCCACTTGCAGGCTTTGGAGATAAGGCAGAATTATTGATAATTGGCCTTGCACCAGCAGCCCATGGAGGAAACAGGACAGGAAGAATGTTCACAGGAGACAGTTCTGGTGATTGGCTTGCAAAATGCACTCTATGAAAATGGCTTTTCAAACAAGACCATCTAGTCAGGCATCTTAGATGATTACAAACTCAAAAATACGTACATAACTGCTGCCTTGAGGTGTGCTCCTCCCCAAAACAAACCAACTCCTGACGAGCTTCAAAATTGTTCTTGTTATTTAAAAGAAGAGTTGTTGATTTTAAAAAATATAAAAATAATAGTTTGTTTGGGCAAAATTGCATTTGATGCTTGCTGTAGGCTTTTAGACATAAAAAAAGTCAAGTTCTATCATGGAAACTTGTTTTTACACAAAATTGGACAATATTATGCTCGTATCATCCTAGCAAGCAAAATACACAGACTGGAAGATTAAACTGGGATCAATGGATACATATCTTTACAAAATCAAAACAAATTCTTAACAAGTCAGACTAGAACACAATAAAGTGATTAGTCTTCAATGATTTAAAATATAAAAAGAGACGCATTCGCCATTCTCCCCATCCGAGTTTCCCTACTCGATTGTTGATTGTGACGATACGCCGGAGGGTGATGGAACTGATGGGAATCTGTCGCCAATCTGCTGTTCTGCAACTGCAGATGCTTCTTGCAATATCCTTTCGGTTTCTTCGTTTGATGCTTCGGTATCAACATTAAAGTCTCCACCTGCTAGTGAATCCATCATCAAACCATTGAGAGTTTGTGTCATTGCATTAAGTTCGGAGTCTGCTTCTGGCATGAACCTTCCAAGTGATGATTTGAGTCCTTTCATTGTGGACATTGCAGGGGCGATTGCTACCATTGCATCACCGAGGTCATGTATTGTGGATAGACGCAATTGTACTTGCTCTAATGCCATTCTTGCATTTCCTAACATCTTTGACACTTTTCTAATCTCAGCTAGTTCGTTTGATAGAACTCTACTTGTTGCTGCATCGTGATGTTGCATTGCGGCTACGATTCGTTTGAACAACTGAGCATCCCTTTCTCTCAGCTTGCTCAACATAGAATCCATCTTCGATATTTGACCCTGTAATTTGTTCACAGCTGCTCAATCCTAGGTTTTAGAGCGCCTTGTGGTTTTACAGTTTCACGTAATTTTTCTGATATACCTACTGACTCTGGTCGAGTCCAGGTCTTATCGAAGCCGGTCATGCGGGTAGGTTCAAAAGTTACTTCTTAATGGAAGGTGTCTACATTCATCAACACTAGACTAAATTTAGCTCACAAAATGTAAATCAGACTTGATCATTTTCACATCATGCCAAAGATAGTTGTCTTTGATTCAGGTCTAGGTTCACTGTCAGTGATAAAATCTATTCAAAAAAAAATCAATGCTGAAATAATCTATTTTGCAGATCAAGATAACTATCCATATGGTACAAAGAGTGTTAGTCATCTAGACAAAATTATAAAGTCTACAATCACAAAATTACAAGAAAAATTTGAGCCAGATATCATAGTAGTTGGATCAAATACTCCATCATTGTTACTTGATATAGAAAAAAAGAATAAAATAATTGGTGTATTTCCTCCGTTAAAGGAAGCTGCTTCTAAAACAAAGACTGGGCAAATTGGAATACTTGCAACAAAATCAGTTGTAAAAAGTAAATCTCTAGAAAAATATATCAAAAAGAATACTTCATCTAAAATTCAAGTTACAAAAATTAATGCAACACCACTTGTTGATCTTGTCGAGTCTGGAAAATTTTTATCAAAAAAACAATCAACAAAAAACATAATTAAAAAAATTATCACTCCATATTTAGAAAAAAATATAGATGTATTTACTTTATCAAGTACACATCTTCCATTTCTTTTACCAATTCTAAAGGAATTATTTCCTAGAGTATTATTTTTAGATCCTGCAGATTCAGTAGCACATAATATTTTAAAAATATTAAAACATAAAAAATCAAAAAATAGTTTTAAAATTTATGCGTCAGGCGATATAAAAAAATTTCAGCAACGATTGTTAAAGATTGGAATTAGAAATAAAGTTAGTCCATTATGATTTTACTTTGGCTTTTCTATATCCATGAGTGAATGTTTTATCATATAGTTTTGAATATTCATATGATTTTGGATTAACAACATCTCCGATTATAATAATAGCAGTTCTTGTTATTTTTTCATCTCGTATTTTTTTTGCAATATCTTGTAGAGTTCCTGTGATTATTTTTTGATCCTTCCAGCTTGCACGATATACAACTCCAACAGGTGTTGACTTTGAATAACCACCCTTGATTGCTTCTTTTACTATATTTGGAATTAAATGAATACTGAGATAAAAGATCAAGGTGGCTTTGTGTTTTGCAAGTTCAGAGATTTGTTCTTGCTTTGGTACTTTGGTTCGAGATTCAGCCCTTGTTACAATAATAGTTTGTGTAACACCAGGCAGTGTAAGTTCGCATCCAAGTGCAGCAGCAGAGGCCAAAAATGAGGTTATTCCAGGAACCACTTCATAGTCTACTCCTGCTTTTTTTAGATTGTCTGTCTGTTCCCTAATTGCGCCATAAATGCTAGGATCTCCGTCATGTAATCTAACAACAAGTTTTCCTTGTACAGCATTATCTTTTAGAATTTTAAAAATATCTTCTCTTACTAGTTTTGCAGCATCGTGTAATTGTGCTTTTTTGCACATTTTAATAATTTCAGGCGGAATAAGTGAACCAGAGTAAACTATTACATCTGCTTTTTGAATTAGTTTCTTGGCTTTGACAGTAATTAATTCTGGATCGCCAGGTCCACAGCCTACAAAGTATACTTTATGCACGCTTGACCACCATTATGGAAAAATATTTAGTTGTAAAAGAATCTTGGGTAACTTCACCTAATGTTAGTTTTCTTACAATTTCCTGATCTGTTCCCACATCTTGAGCTATAGCAAAAATTGATGTATCTGGAAAACCAGCTTCCCTAAGTAATGCAATCACTTGATCAAAATATCTTCCATCTTTTAGAAAGATCATAGTATCACAATTTTTTGCAGTCTCTTTTACTCTTCCAAGATCATAACATGCCGGAATAACTGCCATAGTTTCATCACCTTCTGCAATACTGATACCAACTTTTGATGCAAATGCAAACATGGAAACAATACCTGGTATAACATTAATTTTGATATCAGAATATTTTGATTTTAATTCCCTTTGAACATAAATCCATGTACTATATAGCGACGGATCGCCAACTGTAAGATAGACAACATTTTTTCCACTTCTTACTACTTCTGCAATCATTCTTGCATTTCTTTCCCAAGTGTCTTCTAGAATTTCTTTGTCTTTTACCATAGGAAATACAAGATTAATTATTTCAGGCTTTTTTGCATCATCAACAAGTGTAGATATAATAGAATACGCAATACTGTCCTTTCCTTCTTTAGAAGTAGGACACATTATAACATCAGCATTTTTGATAGATTTTACGGCTTTTACTGTGAGTAATTCAGGATCTCCAGGTCCACATCCCACACATGTTATTTCAACCATTATCAAAAAATCTCCATGTACCTAATTAAAATGCTAGATTTCTGCGAAATGTTTCATAACAGGCACGAAATGAAATCCTTATGAAACATTTTCAGATTTTAATAATTTTTTAGTATAACTTTTGAATTAGGAAATTCAAATTTACTTTATCCCACTTGATGCGAGGGATAGAGCGTAGGTTGGAGATTTTACACTAGATTTCTAGAGAAACAAAAAATCTGTATTTAATGATCCTGAGATTTTATTCTGTCAACTACTATTTTGAAATCATTCATTGGAACAATCTTTACGGTACTTATTGATGATATTCCAACTGCGATACATAGACCCTCTATATCATGTGCATTTTTTGCATCAAGAATTATTGTCCATTCATGTTCTAGTACTGACATGTAAAAGCCAATAACTTTGATTATGTGAAACTTCTTTAGATTTTTTTTCAGATTGTCTTGAATTTCTAGGAATATTTTCTTGCTTTTGCTATTGTTTAGTGGACATGATTCAGGGCTGTGTACTGCAAAAACTCCAAACAGCATATTCTATAGGTAAAAATATCATTTTAAATAAACTTAGTCTAGAATTTCAAGATTTTAATAATTTTTAGTACAACCTTTGAATTCAACTAGTGTATAAATTTTTTCCAAATGAATTCATTGATAATTTTCTAAAATTTTTTTGTATAACACTAAAGATTAAGATATATAGTTTTCATTTTATCAATTAAGGATATGGAATGTATTTGACACCAATTCCAGTCAGATCTTATCAATATGAAACTTCATATGTTTGCATTGGACAGTAAAATATTTGTCGAAGCCATGGAAAATCGTTTGAAAGTATTTTGGAATTGATTATCATATCCTATAGCAAAAGGAGTTCCATGAACAAAATAGTGTCAATTGCATAAAATCCTGTCTGATTACCTGTTTTTAGTCCAATACACTATAGTAGAATTTCCTTTTGATATATATTATCTTGTAGAGTGTACTCTAGAGTTGTAACACCTGTTACATCTTATGATATGAATTTTTTGGATCAAATATGCTGAATTTATGGTTCTGGGAAATTATTATGATTTGAATAATCTTACACATAATTTTTCCAATAGAGTTTGCAGGCATGTACAATACTGCAATGCCAGTATTTGATTGAGGATAAGGAGTGTCACATGGCTCAAATGATGCAGGTAGTATCATTAGTTTTATTACAGTAAACCTTGCTTTTGCGATGTTATTGTAAAGTGATGCAATCATTATGTAATTGCCTGTTTCATTTATGATTGGATATTGAGTAGAACATCGTACATTGTAAGTAAATGTTCAAATCTTCCACCACTTGCCAATTCTGTATGAGTATAGTAAGGATAAGCACAATTGTACCACACTTACTGCCGTTATCTGCATTCAAAATTTTCACATCAGGATATATTCCACTATTCACATATCCAGTATAATTTACTATAGCATTAATTGGCTGACCAATAGAATATTCTGTATTTAATACAGTTATACCAAGAGGAGATTTTAGCAAATTTGTTTCATAGCTCAACCTCGTTTGACAAGTGTCTGTACTGTTTGTTGTGTAACACATGCAGTTGAATTATCTTCTGATTTGATGATTGATTGTAGATCTGATCTGCATTCAATTTTATCTGACGATACTCCTAATTTTGATTGTTTTAGAGGTGCAAGCAGATTACTGTCTCTCATCTCAAAAGAAAATGTTGTTGTAGCATTTGCAAAATTTCCATAGAATGCATATACTGTATAGGTACCACTTGATTTCCAACTAGAATCTGTAGTAGAGATGTCTGCAACAGCAAAGTTACCATTAACTGATGGATATGTCTTCAGGGTTTGCATTGTCTTTTGAAGAACATTATTGGTAAGAATGATAGTGATTGGAATATCTTTTGATATGGTCATTCCATTTACACTATCTATCTCACCAGAAATTTTGATAACTTCTCTCTTACCGTAGGAATCTTTGTTGGTGTAAACATTCATGTCTTGTATTGCTAACATGTCGCTATGTGCAAATGACAACGGTTCAAGAAGAATAAATATAGAAATGAGTATTGAATGTAATAAAGTTTTCATTTTCAATAGTATATAATAAGATGTTAAGGTATAGAGATTGTGTATGATTTATCACTGACTGTCAAAAGTTCAATAGGACATGTATATGGAATTCTTAATATGTATGTTTTTTCTTTTGCAGATGGATTTATCTAGATGACATATGTTAATAGTAAAATATGATCTATATATTATCAATATAGATAGTAGATATGCTTATGTAGTTCAGATTTCTTATGTGAGGAGAAGTATATGGATAATATAGTGTGTATATAGCTGTATTGTAGAAAAGAATTGAAACTGTACTACTTGACTAAGTAATATTGAAGATAGTATAGTAAAGTTGAATGATACATAGTTAGTTTCATAACTTTGCTATATAAATACAAAAGACATGTTAATGTGTATAGTAGAATTTGGTTTTAAAACAAAGTCAAAGAAATCATTATAATATACTGGCAATATTTTTTCTAGTTCATTTGATATTGTAATATATGCAAATATATAGGTATAAACAAAAGTAGCAATTTGTTGAATAGCACTACATGTATATACTGTAACATTTGTAAGATTAACTTGAGAAATTATGGTAAATAGTTGAGTAGAATTTTGTGATTTGACTGTAATATCTTATAGCTGAGGAGATAGTGAATAATTAGAAGTGTTTACTGAGTGTAATTGATATGAAGTAATTACAAGCAAAAAGATAGATAACATCATAATTCTTAATATTACTAGAATTTTCATTTTTAAGAAGAAAAAAAATGTGAATATATTAAATATATATTACTTATATATAAAATAAAATAACTAAAAAGAATAAAAAAGTGAAAAAGAGAAAATTATAAAAGTATATATATATTATATATTTATAGATAAGAAAAGATAGTAATATATATATAAATAATAAAGTGAGATAAGTAAGAAGAATTATGTAAAATAATTTAATTAAAAAGTTATAAAAAAAAAAATATTTAGAATAAGTAAAATTATGTAATAGAAAAGATATTTTTAGTAATAAAGCTTATAAGAAAAGAAAAATAGAAAAATAAAGATAGAGAAGATATGTTAAAAAAAGAATTAAATATATAAGTATATTATATAGAAATAAGAGTGAAAAAATAAAAATAATATAAAAGAAAAAGAGATAAAAATAAAAAAAGTATAATAGAGATAGAGATAATAAAGAAGAAAAAATAATAAATTTAAATATATGTAAAAGAAAAGAAAGATTTAAAAAAGAGAAGTAAATATAGAAATATGTAAAAATATATATATAGAGTGTTATTATGTAAATTAGATATAATTAAAAAATAGAAATATAAATTAGATATGATAGTAAAAATGAAATAAATTAAATTAAGTTGTTAAAAATATTACTATGGAAAAGTTATAAAATTAAAAAAAAAAAAAAAAGAAAATAATAAGTATAGAAAGTATATAAAAAGAAAAAAAGAAATGTTTCTTCAAGATATAAAAAAAAATAGAAAGATAGATAAAGAAAAAATATGAAATGTAAAATATAAAAAATAATAGATAAGAAGAAAGATAAAGATAATAAATATATTTTTATATGTATATAAAAATAAATATAAAAGATATGAAAAAAGTAATTAAAAGATATATGAAAAAAAATAAGAATAGAATAGGTAAATATTTATCTAATAAATAGAAATAGTTTTAGAAAAATTTAAGTTTAAATATGATATAAAAAAAATATATATAGTAAGTAAATAATAATAAATATGAAAGATATAAATAAGAATAATGTTATAGATAAAATTATGTAAATATATGTATAAAAAATATATATAAAGAAAATAATAAAAAAAGAAAAAGATAAAGATTAGATAGAAGAATTATAGAGAGATATATAATATAGAAGTGTAATATAGTAAAAATTTAATATTAAAAAAGAAGAAAGAGAAGAGAATTATAAAGATAATAAGATAAAAAAAAAGAGATATATAATAATTAATTTAGTGAAATATAGATATATAATAGGTGAATATTAAAAAATAGTAAAAAGAATTAAATATGATATGAAAAGAAAAAGAAGTGTAAGAGTGATAAAAATAAATGTAATGGAGTTATAAGTTATTAAAAAAAAAAAAGAATAGAAAAGAGAAAGAAAGTAAAGATTTTAAAAGGATGTGAAAGAGAAAGTAAAATATATAAAAAATATAAATTAATTATATAAATATAAAGATATAGAAAAAAGAAAGATTAAAAGGAATAGTATTTAGATAAAAATTAAGGATAAAAATGAAGAAGTTATATATATATAGGAAATATAGATAAATAGAGTAATAGGTATAAAAAGTTATAAATGAATAAATAAAGATAGGAAAGTAAAAAAGGAAGAGTTAGAAAATAGAAGAAAAATTTTAAAAAAATAAGATGTATAATATAAAAAATATAATTAGATATTAGATAAATAAATTAATAAATAATATAGAGGATATGAGAATTAAAATATAAAATATGAAGATAATGGTAAAATGATATTAAAAAAAAAAGATAATAAAATAAGAAAAATGTAGATATGTATATTAAAAAATAAAAAGAAGTATTTATATTTTATAAGAAAGAAAAAGAAGAGTATATAAAAAGAAAAGAATAGTTTAGGAAGTAGAGTAGAGTTATATTTTATTTATATAATGTATAAAAAGAATAAAGTAGAAGAAAATATAGAAATAGAGTTAAAAGGAGATGTGTAAATGTAAAAAAGTAAAAATAAAATGTATATAGAAGTTAGTTTAGAGATGATAAAAAATAATATAGAAAAGATAAGAAAAATAAAAAAAGAATAAAAATATAGAGATAAATAAATAGAAGAAAATTAATATAAAAGAAAGAATATAAAATATAATATAAAAAGTGAAAATTAATAAGAATAGAGAATATAAAAGAGATAAATAAAAAAGAAAAATGTAGAGATAAGATATAAAATAAAGTGAATTTATAGAGATAAGTGAGATATTTTTAGAAAATGGAATTTATGTATTTATAGAAGAATATAATATAATTATAGAAATATAAAAGAGTAATATAAAAAATGTTAAAGATATTAAAGAAATAAGAGAAAGATTAAATATATTTTTAATGATAGGTGGATAGATGATTTAAAAAAGAATAAAAGGAGGAAAAAGAAGAAATAAGGAAGAAAAAATATAAAGTAAAAAAGTAGGATATATATAGTAAATAATAATAAAAAAATTATATATATAAAGTTAAATGTGTATATAGGAATAAAATAAAGTAAAGAAGAAGAAAATAAAAGAAAATATAAAAGAAAGAGTTAAAGAAATAAAAAATATTTTAAAAAAATAGGAAAAATAATATATATTTAAAGAAGAATTATTTTTTTATATAATGATATTTTTTAAGAGATTTTTAAAGAAGTAGAGAAGTAAAAAAAAGAGATATGAAGGAAATGATGAAAAGGGAAGTAATAATATTATTAAATATATAAATAAAAATAATATGTAAAAGGAAATGTAGAATTAAATATGATAATATAGATGTAAGTATAATAAAATATGATATAAAAAAAAATATGATATAAAGAGTAAATATGATAGGAAGAGTTTTATTTTTAAGAGATAAAGTATAGATAAGTAAGGAGAAGATTATAAATATGAAAGTTTATCATATAAAAATATATATAAAAAGAGAGAAGGATTTAGAAAAACCTAAAATAAATATTAAAAGATATAAAATTATAATATTTAGAAAAAAGAAATAGAAAAAGTGAATAAGTATGAAAATAGTATAGAGTAGGAGTTAAAATAAATAAAAAAAAGAGAAAATAAAAGAAATAAGAAAAAAGAATGATGTAAAAACTGTATCATTGTAAATATATTAGAAATAAAAATAAAAAGAAAAAGAAGATATTAATATGGCAAAACATATAAAAAAAGAGAAAAGATGTGAATTATATAAAGAGTTATAAAATATAGTAATTTAAATAGATAAAGAAAAGATATAGATAATTAAAATAAAAAGAATGATTTAAAGTAAATGAAAGTAAAAATGAATTTTAAAATTTTTTTTAAAGAGAATTAGTTATTATTTTAGTAATAATGGAAATATAGATAAAAAAAATTTAAGTAGTAGGTTAAAAAGGTATGTTTAATATATATATTATAAAAGAAAAGAAAAAAAAAAAAAAAAAAAAAAAAAAAGATAAAGAAAAAAAGTAAAAATAAAAAAAAAAAAAAAAAATAAGAGAAAAAAAAAGAAAAAAAAAAAAAAGAAAAGATAAAGAGATAAAAAAAGAAAAAAAAAGTAAGAAAAGAAAAAAAAGAAAAAAAAGAAATAAAAAAAAAAAAAAAAAGAAAAAAGAAAAAGAAGAAAAAAAAAGAAAAGATAAAGAAAAAAAGAAAAGAAAAGAGAAAGAAAAAAAAAAAAATAAAAAGATAAATAAAATAAAAAGAGAAGAGAGAGAAAAAAAAAGAAAAAAAAGAAAAAGTAGATAGTGATTTTACAGAAAAAAAAAAAAAAAAAAAAAAAAAAAGAGAAAAGAAAAAAAAAAAAAAAAAAAAAAAAAAAAAAAAAAAAAAAAAAAAAAGAAAAAAAATAAAAGAAAAAAAAAAGAAATAAAAAAAAAAAAAAAAAAAAAAGAAAAAAAAAATAAAGAAAAAAAAAAGAAAGAAAAAAAAAAAAAAAAAAAAAAAAATAAAAAAAAAGAAAAAGAAAGAAAAGAAAAAAAAAGAAAAAAAATAAATAAAAAAATAAAAAAAAAAAAAAAAAAAAAAAAAGAAAAAAAAAAAAGAAAATAAAAAAAAAATAAATAAAAAAAAAAGAAAAAAAATAAAGAAAAAAAGAAAAAAAATAAAAGAAATAAAAAGAAAAAAAAGTAAAAAAAAAAGAATAATAAAAAAAAAAGAAAAAAAAAAAAAAAAAAAAAAGAAAAAGAAATAGAAATAGAAAATAAAAAAAAAAAGAAAAAAAAAAATAAAAAAAGAAAAAAAAGAAAAAAAAAAAAAAGAGAAAAAAAAAAAAAGAAAAAAGATAAAAAAAAAAAAAGAAAAAAAAAAAAAAAAAAAAAAAAAGAAATAAAAAAAAGTAAAAAGATAAGAAAAAGAAAAAAAAAAGAGAAAAAAAGAAAGAAAGAAAAAAAAAATAGAAAAAAAAAAATAAGAAAAAAAGAAAAAGAAGATTGAAAAAAAAAAAAAAAAAAAAAAAAAAAAAAAAAAGAAAAAAGAAAGAAAAAAGAAGAAAAAATAAAAAAATAAAAAAAAAAAAAAGAAAAAAAAAAAAAAAAAAAAAAATAAAAAAAGAAAAATAAAAAAAAATAAGAAAAAGAAAAAAATAGATAAAATAAATAAGAGAAAGAATAAAGAAAAAGAAAAAAGAAATAAAAATAAAAAAGAAAAAGAAATAAAAAAAAGAGAAAAGAATATAAAAAAAAAAGAGATAAATATATAAGAAAGTAAAAAATAAAAAGGTAAAAAAAAAAAAGAAAAATAAAAAAATAAAGAAGAAAAAAGTAAATAAAAAAAAGGAAATATAAAGTATATAAATAAAAAAAATATAAGAAAAGATAGAAAGAGATAAAAAGAAAATAGAAATAGATAAAAAGAAAAGAGTAAAAGAAAATAAGTATAAATATAAAAAAATAGAAAAGAAAAAAAAAAAAGAAAAAGAAAAAAAAGAGAATAAGAATAAAAAAAAAAAAAAAAAAGAAAAAAAAAAAAAAGAAAAGAAGTAAGAAGAAATAAAAAAAGAGAAGAAGAAGAAAATAAAAAAAAAGAAGAAAGAATAGAAAGATAAGAATGTAAAGAAGAATTAAATAGAGAGAATAAAATATGTAAAGTAAGTAATTAAATTATAAAAATTAAAAAAAGTATATTTGAAGAATAATTATAAGAAAGTGAAAAATATGATTGAGATTGGATAAATATGATATAGAATATGGAATTTGATAAAAGTTATTGAAAGCAGAGTTTATGATATTTGTAACTATTTATTTTATATTATATTATATTAGTTAGTTTATATAATGTATGTAAATATTTTTTTATATTAATATATGTTTATTATTATATAAATTAATATAAAATATATTAAATGTATGAGAATATAATATTATTGTTTATTGTTATGTAAAATTGTATATTATAAATTATATAAATTATATTTATAATATTTTTATTAAATATTATTTTATAATAAATATTATATTATGTTATATAATAAAATTATATTATGATTTTTTTAATATATTATATAAATAAGAATGTTATATTTATATAATATTAAATATATATTTATTATTATATTTTTTATATTAAGTGTAAATATATAAATTTATATTATTTATATTTAATATAAAAATATATAAATTATTTTATATATAAATAATGTATATTTTTATATAAATTATTATATTTATTATATTATAATTAATTTTTATAATATTTTTTTTATAATTTTATAATTTTTATTATTAATATTTTTTTTATATTTAATTTTTTAATTTTTTTTATTTTTAAATTATATTTATAAAATTGGATTAGTCAAAATTGAACCTGATTTGTTTTCTGTAAGAAAATTTATGATATAATCTTCATCAGGCTGACCATAACAATCAATCAGTGTCTGAACTGACTTCCACCCTCCAATTTTTGATACAATAACATGATTGTAGTTAGTCCTGTTTAGCCAGTAATGAGCACCAACATGTCGCAACGCATGAACCTGCATGATATAGAAATATTCTTCTCTGATTCCAGCCATTCGATAAATTTCTTCAAATATTGAGGGCAAAAGATCGTATGTCTTGTTTAATTCCTCTACAGAATCACCAAAAAGAAACTTGCAACCTTCTCTTTTTTTCACATAATCCAAAAAGATTTTCTGGTGTGGATTATCACTTGGAATAAATTTTGTCCAAGTATGACCTGTTTTGCTCTCATGAACCCTGCAAGTAATCCATCCGCTCTCATGTAGAGTCACAGTATGCGCCTTTACGTCAAGTCCTGACTGTTTTCTTGCACATGTAAGATAATAGAATACAAAAAGTGTCTGTTCTTTTGATGCATAACCATATTTTTCTCCAAGAAGCCTGACACATTCATCTATCTTTTCAAATGATAATTTAACGTGAGCATATTTTGCATAACCTTGTTTTTTACCAGACAAGACTCCATTAATTTTTGGTGGAATGGATACTCCGCTTACTGCACAAAAGTTTCTAACTGCCATAACATAATTAACAAACCTTGTACTGATATCATCATCGTACATTGGTCTGCTACCCCTTGTTGATGCATACTTTACTTGTCCAGTCTGCATTGCACTTGCAAAATCTCGTAATGCATTTTCTGCTCCTCCATGTTGTTTACTATTTTTTATTGATAATAACTCGTAAGGATTCAGATTTAGTGTATCGCATAATGTTTTAAGCTTGTTAAGATAAAATCGCCACGCAGTTATTGGCTTGCCTCCCTTTCTTGTTCGCATGTCTGCAACCCAATAAGCTGACAGCCTTGTATTTTTTTACAAATTTATCCTTCTCTATAATTTCATAGACTCTAGAATCTTTGATTTGTTTTGGTAGTTGGATTCTTCCAGTACTTGTTTTTTGAATTAGATTTTGTTTACTAGCTTCATCCAAGTAACTCCAAATAGTTGATCTGCTTTTTCCAGTGATCTTGGATATCTCGGTTGGCTGAGTTCCTTGTAGTGCAAGTTTAACAATCTCTTTTAAGAATCTCGTCATGCGATCTTTTCTTACCATAAATGCGATTTCTTGATTTTTTTAGGATTTTTTTTATGTGAGATGGTTGTTAAAGCCATTTACTGTACCTCAAAGTCAATGAAATCATAGTGTATCATATCTTACTGTAAGCTCTTACAGTAAGCATACTTATAAAATTATACTGTAAGACTACATAGTTAACATACAGTCAATATAGTAATCAATAAAAGCACGATTAAGGCTAATTTCATCTAGAATGGCAAGAAAAGATTGGATATATGTAGGAGTTAGTACAATGAATTAGTAGGATACAATAGACAAATTCTTGAGAAAGTGAAGATGCTAAAAATCACTAAAATTGACAGAATAGACAGACAATTTGTTAATAGATTAATAATAGAATTTTTTACGAAAATATCAACAGAAGAACGTAGGTACTAGTTCACTTGTCAAATACTCAACGGTAGAACCAGAGAGGGTTCTTGATTTGAGTAGAATCTTGGAACATAAAAAGACCAAAAAATAGATCTTCTCCTAGTATTTTCTACTAGATTCAAAATTACTAGTCTACGAATAGACTACACTATAGTAATTTGTAGATCTTACAGCATTATTCACGCTATACCTAGACTACGAATAGACTACACTACAGTAATTTGTAGATCTTACAGCAATGATATTGACACTATACCTAGACTACAAGTAACTCTAGCCGTGTAAAACCTACAATTTACTAGACTACAAGTAACTCTAGCCGTGTAAAACCTACAATTTACTAGACTACAAAATTGTAGCCGTAGTCGGATTGTAATGTAGTTTTTTGCTAATATTTCTAGTAGACTAGTACATTCTACTAGAGTATAGAATTCTATACCTAGACTAGTATAGTCTACTACCCTTTAGTGTAGTATTACAATTTATGCCAGTATACACTCGTTATCGAACAGTGTTTGTGCAGTAATAGGCACAAAAGGCAAAAAAAATACGGTGCTAGATTTTTGTTGCAGAAATTATTGTTACAGGATTTCGTGCTAGAAACATGGTACCTGTTGAAGTTTTTTTGCTCTTTGATATAGTTACTTGAGTTATGTCAATTGATGAAAACTTTAGTTTTTCAATTATATTTAGTACAGAATATAGTGTTTCAACAAGAATAGTTCCAATTACTATTCTTCCTCCTTGTTTTAGCTTTGCTTCACATAGTTTTACTATTTCAGCTGTTTCTCCACCAGTACCACCAATAAAGATAGCATTAGCAATTGGCAATTCATTAATTTTTTCTATTGCATTTCCTAAAATAACAGATACGTTTGAGACTTGAAATTTTTCCAAGTTTTTCTTTGTAAGTTCTACTGCATTTGGATCAATATCTATTGAAAAAACTTTACCAGTATTTCCTACTTGATGTGACGCTTCTATTGATATTGATCCACTTCCACATCCTACATCATATACAATTTGTCCTGGTGATAATCTTGCTTTACTGATTTGGATTACACGCACTTCTTCTTTTGTAATTGGTACATCTTCTACTCTTTCAAAAAGTTCATCTGGAATTCCAGGCGTACCATGTTTCCACATAAGTTTAGTAGATTTTTATCAATATTTAGAACTACTTGACAGACATTATTCCTACTAATGGATGAGTTAGTGTAGTTACTAAAATCCAACTGAAAATGAACATAAGAGCATAGCTTCCATAGCCTGTTGTGATAAGTTTCTTTTTGTCAGATGGAAGAATAGGGATTCTCATAGATTTTGCTATTCCTACTGAAACAATAAACAGAGTTATCATAATTCCAAGACCAAGTATGCCCCTGTGAGATTGTATGGAATTTCCAATTATTGCAGAAATAGTTCCTGCCAATACTGCAAGACCTACTCTTA
Source organism: uncultured Nitrososphaerota archaeon (assembly GCA_963713025.1). GTDB lineage: Archaea > Thermoproteota > Nitrososphaeria > Nitrososphaerales > Nitrosopumilaceae > Nitrosotalea. Next base: position 334,624 of record CAVQKA010000001.1, read on the forward strand.
GCCAGAATAATTTATCTAGTCCACTCTTTATCCTAGATTCTTCAGTTTGAGCAGAGGGACCTGTAGGATTATCATTATTATCATCAACGTCTGGGTTTTCATCTCCCTTTTTCTTTGGATGGCGTGCCAACTAAATTTTCAAAATAACTCAGATTATTCCCGTTTAAAATGTTTGGTTACTATAACAATAGTAAAGATATAATCAACGGAGGATAGGAATTAGAAATTATGACACTTGCAGGAATAGAGTTACGTTATTTGATTACAGATATGAATAAACAAGTACAGGACTATTATGTAAGCAATATTTATGGCGTAAGTCGTAATAGTATTCTTTTCAAGCTACATCATCCAGACAAGCCAGATTTACTTGTCATGTTTTCTACTTTTGGTTTATGGACAACTAATGTAAAAATAAACCAAATGGAAGAAAATAGACTGATAAAACGATTAAGAAATGATCTTTTGCGTAGTAAAATATCAGAGATCAAACAGCTTGGAAGTGAGAGAATTGCATATGTAACATTTTCAGGATTTGATCAAGAATTTATTTTAGTTGGAGAATTTTTTGGAGATGGAAATATAATTTTGTGCAATAAAGAAATGAAGATTTTATCATTATTGCATTCAATTGATGTAAGACATAGAAAACTTGGAGTTGGTTTGAATTATGTTCCACCTCCTTCTTCGGGATTAAATATTTTGGAAGTTACCAAAGAAAATATCAAAGATATCAAAACAAGTTCTGCACCAATTGTAAGATGGGTAGGAAGAACACTAGGATTGCCAGGAAAATACACAGAAGAGATTATCCGAATGACGAGTTTGGATCCAGATAGATTGGGTAATACTTTAACAGATAAAGAAATTGATGATATCTTCAACGCTACAAAAGATCTAATTGATAAAGTAATCACAGGAAAACATGATCCTTACATAATTCGTGATATAAAAAACGCAGATGTAATTCCAATACCTCTTGGAAACATGGAAGGAAGAAATGCAGTAAAAGTATCTAGTTTTATGGAGGGATTAGATTCACTTTTTTCGGAAAATCTGCTTGAGCATGGCAAGTCATCCCAGTCCATTACAGCGAATCAAAAAATTACTGAACTTGAACACAAACTAGAAGAGCAAAACAAGGCAATTTTATTAGTAAAGGAGAGATCAAGTTCAATTTCTGGCGTAGCAAAAGCTCTTCTTGAGATATCATATACCGGTATATCATCAATTGAAGACCCAGCAATTCAGACATTGCTAAACAAATTCAACTCACATGTAGCAAGAGAGAGTGGTGTTTTTCTAATCAATATAGAAGGAGAGAAGATAAAGTTAGATCCCAAGTCATCAATACAGGCAATTGCTTCAACGTTATTTAATGAATCAAAAAAACAAATGAGAGCAACTGATACAATTAATTTAGAAAAGAAAAAGACTGAAAAAAGTCTAGAACTTGTCAAAAAACAAGCAAGTGTTGCTCAAGATTCTATTGTATTTGCAGTTCAAAAAAAGAAAGAATGGTTTGAGAGATATAGATGGTTTATCACTTCAGATGGCCTTTTAGCAATAGGGGGTCGTGATGCCTCATCAAACTCTGCAGTAATAAGAAAACATCTTAACAAAAATGATAAAGTATTTCATGCAGAAATTGTAGGTTCTCCATTTTTTCTTTTAAGAGAGAGTACTGATGAGGATATTTCAAGTGTAAAAGAAGTTTCGCAAGCTACAGTATGTTTCAGTAGAGCGTGGCGAGCAGGAATTTATGGATTAAATGCATATTGGATGTTGCCAGATCAAGTCAAGACTGCTGCTCCAAGTGGACAGTTTATTGCAAAGGGATCATTTGTAATTGAGGGTTCAAAAAATTATGTTCAGGTTAGCACATTACAATTAGCTATTGGTTTGTATGAAAAAGATGAGAGTTATTTGTTAATGTGTGGCCCACCATCAGCAATAAAAAAACATTGTATCTATTATGTAATGATAGAACCATCTGGAGTTGATATGGCAGAGCTTGCAAAGAAAGTAAAACTTGAATTTATGAAATTCAAAGAAAAAGAAGAGATAGTAAAAGCAATTTCAATGGATGATTTTACTAGAGTGCTTCCTGCTGGAGACAGTCACATAGTAGAATCTGGCGAGGGAGAGGCATACAATTGAGTATTCAAAAACCTAATTTCATAGTGGATGCAATGTTGGGAAATTTAGCAAAGAAACTAAGAATTTTAGGATATGATTCAAAATATTTTTCATCAATTGAAGATGATAAAATAATCTTGATAGCAAAAAATGAAAAACGCATAATTTTAACAAAAGATGAGCAGCTTACAAAAATTGCTGAAAAACAAAATGTAAGTTTTGTTCTAATTAGGGGAAATGATGAATTAGAACAAATTATACAGATAAATGAAAAATTCAAACTTGATAAATTTGTCATTGATACAAATAATTCTCGCTGTATTGCATGTAATGGAAAGTTGGAAGCAGTAGAAAAGTTCCAAGTCATTGGAAAAATTCCTGAGGGAGTATTAGAAAGAGAGAAAAAGTTCTGGATGTGTGATTCTTGTAAAAAGGTTTACTGGGAAGGAACTCATTTTGAAAAACTTCAAGAGTTTGCAACTAAACTAAATAATAGAATAAATTGAGTTTGTCAGATGAAGATGGTCAATTATTAGTAAGAACTGCCAGATTAGCTGTTACAGAATATCTCAAAAAAGGAAAAAAAATTCAATTATCAAACGAAATTAAATCTAGGTTTTCATACAAATCAGGAGTCTTTGTTACATTAAACAAGGAAGAAAATCTAAGAGGATGTATAGGATTTCCAACCCCAGATAGAATATTATATCAATCTCTTGTAGATGCGGCAATAGCATCATCTACAGAAGATCCTCGTTTTCCTCCAGTAATGCATGGAGAATTAAATGAAATTACATTTGAAGTGACAACACTAACATCACCTATTGAGATTAAAGTAAATGATCCATCAGAATATCCTAAAATGATTAAGATAGGCAGAGATGGTCTTATTGTAAAATGGGAATATGGGGCAGGTTTGCTTTTACCCCAAGTTCCTGTTGAATATGGATGGAATGAAGAAGAATTTCTTGGTCATGCTTGTGAAAAAGCAGGAGCGCCTGAGAATCATTGGAAAAGAAAAAGTACCATGATTTTAAAATTTGAGGGGATTGTTTTCAAAGAGACAGAACCAAATGGATTAATCAAGAGATTAGAATTATGATATTTGCCCTTTAATTGCATCAAGTACAACTTCGCTGTTTTCTTTTAACAAATCATAATCATTTTTGCTTGCAACAACAAGTGGAATATTAGATATTGCACATCCAGAAGCTGTTGTCAGATCTGCTTTAAGACAAATCATGGCTAGTGGTGCACAGTGATTATATTTTAAAGAGTAAATGGTATATGCCCCAACGCTACTTCCTATCCCAAATGGGAATACAAGAATTTTATCACTAACTGATTTTCCAAAGAGATCATGATTTTTGTCTTGTACCATTCCTGTTTTTTTGTCTATTCCTCCAAGAAAGTTTAATGGATTTTTTGCTACAAGTAACGAACCCTTTGCCTGCCCCTTAACAATTACTTTGACATTCATTTTGTTTCCTCTTCTACTATTTTTTTGAGACTCTTTAGATTGACATCAACCTTGTTTGAAGTTCTCAGATAATATGCACCCTTTACGCTATTTGTGGTAACAGAATCTACCTCTTTGTTGTCAACTAGTGGAGATAAACAAGTACAGCAATCAAATAATAGCTCTCCTCCAGCACGTTCTATTTCTTTTCTATAACCCAAGTCTCGCATTTGTCCTTTAATTGCACTTGGACAAAATATCATGCAACGTTTCTTAAATGATCTTCCTTTGAGCATTGTAGCAAGATCACCAATCTCATCTAGTCCAAGTTGTGGACTACCAAGTGTTATCAAGTCACCACTCTCTGAGGTGTTAAGCTCATCATGAATTTTTTGCATCTCTTTTTTATCAAAATCTATCTTCTCGCCTTCTTCTTCTCCAAATGTGAACATTCCACAAGCCCCAGATGTGCCCATTCCTGCACACAGAGATTTACAACTGCGTTTATCAAGTCCATTTACTCCAGATAGTGCAACTGAGCTACCTGCAACTTTTCCTGCAAAATATCCAAGCATACCAAAAGTCAATTCATCAGGAGATTCAACTTTCATACGAATTGTCAAGTTTGGTTTTCTGATATTGTCATCTCGTAGATCAGAGCATGGACTTTTACCTGTAAGTGCACTTGCTAGAGCACTAAATGCACCCTCCTTGTTTGTAACAAGTCCAGAAAAAGAGTTTGCATAAATTGCAGCATTACTTTCTGCAAATGAAACATGGGTACCTTGTTTTGGCACATCAAATATCTCATATGGAATACAAGAATAAGATGGAATTGCACCCATTTTTTCATACGAGTTTTTTATACTTCTTTGATTTTCAATAAATTTTTCATCTATGTTATATTTAGAAACTGAATCAAAATCAAAACCCATTGGATTAACCGTCGTCTTTACCTTGAATTTAGCATCCTGACTTAGGTGAGATAGAAAGTCTCTTCCTGCATCACCTATTGTATTATAATTGACACCAGATAGATGCGCCCATTCTATTGGAATTAGTCTATCAGAACCTGATGCTTCTCCAATTGCCACAAGTGTTCTGTATGCAAGAGCAAGAGTTTCTCCTTGCTTTCCGTCTAAAGCAGATTCTTCTTCTTTTGTTAATTCCAATATACCACTTTGTTATAACAGATATAATACTTGTGTGGTTGATTATAAAATCAATTGGATAAGATTGGAAGAATTCTAGATGGAATGATTACAACAATGAATGATGTTAAACCACCTAGGATGACTGCACTAAGAGAACTGCGTGAGGCTGAAAATGGTAGTCCTCTAAGTATTCTAATAGGAACAATACTTTCTGCAAGGACAAGAGATGAAAGTACTTCAGCTGTAGTAAGAGAATTATTTTTAAAATACAAGACTGCCAGATCACTTGCAAGAGCAAAACTATTAGATGTTGAAAAAATTATCAAACGAACTGGTTTCTATCATGTCAAGGCAAAGAGAATAATTGAAGTTGCCTCAATTATTGACAAAAAATATTCTGGTCTAGTTCCAAAAACTATTGAGGAATTGACCAGTCTTCCAGGAGTAGGAAGAAAGACTGCAAATTGCGTTCTAGTTTATGCATTTGATGAACCTGCAATTCCTGTTGATACACATGTTCATAGGATTTCCAATAGACTTGGACTGGTCAAAACGAAAATTCCAGAGGAGACAGAGGTTGAATTAATGGAAAAGATCCCAAAAAAATATTGGATTAGAATTAATGATACTTTTGTCATGTATGGTCAGAATATCTGTAAGCCAATTTCACCAATGTGTTCAGTATGTCAGATAAAAAAAGAATGTAATTATTATAAAACTAGGTAGTTCTCTTCTTGGTTTTCAATAGTACTACAATCAGGCCTACTGAAACTGCCAAGACTATCACAGGCATAAAGAAGATAGGATTCTGAGCCGGATCTCCTGAAACAAAACTTAGTGTTACATCACCAGCATTTACCGGAGGAGAATCATATTCTGAATTCATTCCATGTACAGTAACATCACGAACTGTAAAACCTGCAATATCCAAATTAGTAACATCTACCTTTTGGCCTACACTTACTGTAAGACCTCCATTACTAGAGTGAGTTGCAGTAATAGGCTGGCCTGGAGTCCATCCAAGTTTGTCGTCATCTTGCACTATGAAATATCCATCTTCTGGAGTGTTTACTGCAACCCAGAAACGATAGTTAGGGGCAGCACCCATACCAATTTCTATAAATTTTAGTTGGTTTGGATCTTCGTATAATCTTATGACTGCAGTTGAATTTGGATTTACATATTTTAGCTTGTTCTCAATCTCAACCTGCCAGTTGGTCACATGTTCATGATCAAGCTTGTAAAGAGTTGAATTTTTGGTTATAACATTAAATGCACTATATGGTACATCGAGATAATCATAGCGTTCAGATTTATTCATTGTAGATTCTTGTGCATATACTGGTAAGAATGAACCTGCCAACAAAAGAGCAACTAGTAAGAATCTCATAATATGCGCTAAATTCATTTCCAATAAAAATCTAGTCCACAAATGGATTATCCCATTTCATTAACACTTTGGATACTTCGGGTCTTATCATATACTCAGACGGATTTTGTTTATCAAGAATCATCGCTCTAAGTTTAGTTCCACTAAGACTTTCTTGATATTCTTGTCCGTGAGGACAATTTCTTTCACTTGCAAATGACAAACATTTTCTACAATAGAAAAATGCTGGAAAGAAAATTGGTTTTATACCAATGTCAGGATACAAGTCAAATATTTTATGTGCAGCAAAGGGATCATAGTATGTACCCACACCTGCATGATCTCGTCCAATTATGATATGAGTACATCCAAAGTTTTTTCTCATTATTGCATGGTGTATTGCTTCCTTTGGGCCTGCATATCTCATCTCTGTGTGTAAAGTACCAAGATAACATCTGTTTTTAGGATAATAGTGTTCAATGAGAGTTTCATAAGCAGCAACAATTACCTCATCTTTGTAATCTCCTGATTTTTTCTTTCCAACAAGAGGATTTACAAATAGTCCATCGTGTGTGTTAAGAGATGCTTTTTGAAGCATCTCATGCGCTACATGAGGAACATTTCTTGTTTGAAATGCCACAATTGTTTTCCATCTAGCACTTTCAAAGAAATTTCTTGTCTCCATTGGAGTTTTTCTGTATCTTCGAATTGGAGTCTCATCTGGTCTTTTAACATAATCAATTTTTCCACCAACCAGAAATTCTTTCATGCTCATAGTTTTTGCTACACCTGGATGTTTTGGATCAGATGTTCCATAGATTCCATTTGTAACCGTGCTTTTATCAAAATTGTAAATATCATCTACATGCAAGATTGCAAAATTTTTTCCTTCAACACTTAGAGCAACATCTCCTGCATCCTTCATCTTTGTAGCAGTTTGCTTATCAACATCAAGTACAATTGGAACTGTCCATGGCAAGTCATTTGCCAATCTGCCTCTAGAGATTACATTCTCAAAGTCTTCTTGCGTTAAAAATCCCTCAAGTGGACTAAAAATTCCATCAGCAATATTTTCCACATCATTTGCAAGATCAGTATTAATAGAAATTGAAAATAGTTCATTTGGATCTTTTTGTGTAATTCTACTTACTAATTTTCCACCATGTGGTTTTGCTATTCCGGTACTTTCCAATTATATCACTTACCGTGGTCAGCATGCAATCCACATTCTTTCTGTGAATCAGATTCCCACCACCAACGACCAGCTCGTAATGGTTCACCATGTTTGATTGCACGTGTACATGGCTCACATCCAATGCTTGGAAATCCTTTGTCATGTAATTTGTTGTATGGAATATTATTTTTCTTGATATAATCCCAAGTCTGTTCCCATGTCCACTCTATTATAGGATTTATCTTGATTATACCATTATGCTGTTCATCAATCTCAATTCTATTTGCTTTTAGCCTCACCTCAGTCTGGTCTGCTCGTAGTCCTGTAATCCATCCATCTAAAGTTGATAACATCTTATTGAGAGGATGGACCTTTCTTATACCACAACAAAGTTTTCTGTTGCCAATACTATGATAAAACAAATTCATTCCGTTGACGCGAACCATTTGTTCTGTTTCATTTTGATCAGGAAACATTACTTCTATGTTCATGTTGTATTTTTGTCGTATTTCATCCATGACATCATATGTTTCTTGATTGAGTCTGCCTGTATCAAGTGTAAAGATTCTTGCTTTTGGATTTATTTTCATAATCATATCAATTACAACTACATCTTCTGCACCAAAGCTTGATGCCATTGCAATGCTAGGATGAAGATTATCTAATGACCATTTGAGAACTTCTTGCGGAGTTTTAAGATCTTGATTTAACTGCTGTATTTGTTGAGCAGTAAACTTTGACATGATAAAAATTGTCTGCATTCGTCATATAATTATTTAGGTGATACATTCATTCTAGAGTTATAAATAAGATAAAACAATGAAAACAGAATGTCAGAAAAAACAGTACTTGTTATTTTTCCATCAATTTATTCATTAAATAAAATAAATAATTTATCATCAAACATATCAAAAATTCTCAAACTAGGAAAACAGCAATATAGTAACATACGAAAAAATGGTTCAGTTATTGTTGTAGAGGCAACTGATCCAGTACTTGCATCGTCTACAGTTAACATGTTATTTGGTATAGAACAGATAGCAATTGCTAAAGAAGTAGATAGTGATTTTGATTCTGTTTTGTCTGTTATAACAAATACTGCGTTGAGTTTACTTTTGAAAGGAGAAAAGTTTTACATCAAAGTAGATGGAAAAACAGAAAAATTCCTAGCAAAAGATTTAGAGATTGCAGCAACCTCTGCTTTGATAGACAAGAGTACACATATTGAAGCAAGACCTGGCTCTGAATCAAATTATGACAGACTTGTATACACATACTTGACTGATTCTTTTGCCTATGTTTGCATTTTTGTTGACAAGGGATTAGGTGGTCTTCCATACAACTCACAAAAAGAAAAAATTCTATGTTGTATACATGATGAGTTATCTGCAATATCTTGTCTTCAGACCATAAAGATGGGTTTTGAGGTAAACATACTAGTTTGTTATCGAAATGAATCAGATTTACTCAAATTGGCTAAGATGATAAATAAAATATTACCACGATTAGTTGAAAAAAATATCACTCTACGTATTTGTAAAATTAATAGATCTGCAAGCATATTGACTACAATTATCACAATAACTCAAATTATGATATCATTGGCATCAAAGGAAAAGATTGGAAGAATTTCTTTAGGAATATCTCCTATGGTTTTTTCAGCATCATTTTGTGAATACAACTCTGACATGATATTTCAAAATAAGATTATACCATGGTTTTCACTCTCTGGCATAGATTCTGGAATTTTAGAAAATGCAAAAGAGATAGGATTGGAAAAATACATTTCAAATTTAGAAGATCTATGTAAAAAACACTTCAGTGATAAAAAGATCTCAAAGTCTGAAGCATTCAAGTATGCAAATGATGCATTAAAGACTCTCAAGTATCTGCCAATTACTGTCGGTCCAAAAAATATACATGATATAATTGATTTGTTAAAATCAAATCATTGAGAATTTAAACAGGTCAAAATTACCTTTTGTATATGAAAAAGATAGGGGGATTCATCTATCCTTGGGGAAATGGTCACTATACACGAATGATGCATCTAGACAAGACAATTCAGGATATGATAAAGGATGATGTTGAAATGCATTATACAAGCAGCGGTGAAATTTATCAAAAACTAGTAGAAAAATTTCCTCAGAAAAAAGATAAAATCCATAACATAGAGATGCCAACTCCTATAGATGGTAGAAAGGGTCCAAGTATTGCCTTGTCCTCACTTAATTTTCTCTTACCATTACATGGTAGACCTCCACTTCTTTCAGTTGTAACTAACTATCTAAAAAATGAAGGAAAATTATACAATAATCAAAAATTTGATCTTGTCATAAATGATGGAGATGTAGGATCAAATGCAATTGCACAAAGAAGAAATGTCAAATGTGTTTTTATTACAAACCAATTTAGACCAAAACTTTGGGCCTCTAGATTTTATCTTTATCCAGGAGTCATATATGTATCAAAAAATATTGAAAAAGCAACAAAGATAGTTGTTGCAGATTCTCCCCCACCGTATACCATATGTGAATACAATCTTAATTTTCCTGACAAGTTAAAGGAAAAAGTTGTGTATGTGGGTCATTTTTCAAATGGAGGAATAACACATTCTAAACCTAAATCTGATACAGAAAAATTAATTGAAAATGTAGATAGTTTTGGATATTGGATGATAACAGGTAATAAATCAACAAAGAAGATAACTCTAGAAAATTATGAAAATACTTTTCAAAGTCCTGAAATGACTAGTGAAAGAAGAATCATCTCACATGCAAATAATGATTCATCATTAGACAAAGTTTTGGGAAAAAATGGAAAAACATATTCAATCTCTGAAGCGCTAGAAAAAAAAATAGATTGGATTAGAATCGACATAGGATTCCTATCAGAGCAGGAAAAGGACACTGTCCTGAATCTATGCAAATATGCAGTGATTAATGGCTCTCATACCGCGATGGGCGAGATTCTAGGAGGAAAAGCAAAACCAATCATAGGAATACCTGTGTATGATGAGCACACTAATCAGATAAAGTGGGCACAGGATAAGAATCTTGGAATTTTGTCTACAACGGCAAAACAGACTGTTAAAGCAGTTCACCAAATAAATCAAGATTACAACAAGTATCAGGAAAATCTTTTAGAATTTTCAAAAAACTACAAAACAGACGGCACAAAAAATACAACCAAGATAATCTCTGAGATGTTGGAAGACTAGAAAGAATTATAATTTTTTAATACAAACATAAAGTACTGGTACGCGGCATTTTAGATGGGCGAACTGACCTTTGGGGATGAAGACATAGTCCGCGTACCAGAAACTTACCAAAAGCTTTTATGGATAACTTTGATGATTGCCGTCATTGACTGAATGTCCCGAATGTGCAGCCAAAGAGGTGGTCATAGAAATGAAATTTGATGCTAATACGAAACATTTCATTTGTAAAAAATGCGGTTTGTTTGCTACTAGAGAACAGGTAAGTGATATAAGATACAGACTAAACAAACGAGAGAAAACACGTGAAGACAAGCATGATGAATATCGTGACTGGTGGACAGCAAGTAAGAAAGATAAACAAGGTTAGTAACAAAGTGATCTATAATGGGAAAAGAAAAAGAAATTCCAAAGGATATACAAGAAGAAATAAAGAATGCCAAGTTTGGTAAACCAGAATCATTTTCAAGAACCGGCTACATATTGGAGATTTATGATAAAGATATGAAAATTGATGCTCAGCTTTACGAGGCTGTTGAAGATGGAAGAAAGATCATAGAAGGAATGAATTTACCAAAGAAAACAAAACCCGCAAATCTTATGAAAGGAACTGTTTATGAATTCACGATAAATTCTCTCAAGGCTCCATTGAGTAAAAAAGTCATTGATTTTCTAAAAAAAGAGATGGATATTGAAATGGATGCAATTTACCAGTTTGAACTTACAAATCTTGAATTAATGGATGTTGATTCCGATTCTGCAGGCGAAGACGAGTCAGAAGAAGAATAAATTTTATTTTTTCAATCCGCTTTAGAATTCATTGATTTTCTAAATATTCCGCCAATTATTGGGTTTATGATATAAGGTAAGGTTTGTTTTATCCATATTGCAAATCTTACAACTTGTGGAACAACAATCTCAAGTCTTGGAGATGATGCGGCTTTTACAACTGCATTTGCCACAGTTTTTGAACTAAGTGATGTTGATGAATATCTTGGCATTTTGCCAAAAGACTCGTGATTAAAAAAATTAGTTCTAACCATTATTGGACTTACTACGGTGATTCCCACTCCTGTTCCTTTTAGTTCATGAAATAATGATTCTGAGAATCCAAGCATGGCAAATTTTGAGGCACAGTAAGATGCCATTCCAGGAATTCCTATGCTGCCTGCAACAGATGCAACATTGACAACATGTCCAGATCTTTGTTCTAGCATTTTTGGCAGAAATGCCTTGATACAATACATTGCCCCGAAAAAATTTGTCATCATCTGTGATTCCATTTCTTCTATCTTCATTTCACTTACAGTATTGTGTATGCCAAAACCGGCATTATTTACAAGTACATCAACTGTGCCAAACTTTTCAATTACAATTTTTCTCATTGTTTCTACTTGATTCTTTTGTGATACATCACATGCATAGACAAAAACATTAGTTTTGTATTTTGATAGTTTTGTTGCAACCTTTTGTAATTTTTCTTCATTTCTAGATACAAGTATTATATTTGCGTGTAATTTTGCAAATTCTTCAGCAGATTGTTCCCCAATTCCGCTTGATGCACCAGTAATAACAACTACTTTACCAGAATAATCCAATAACTAAAAATTAAAAGTTTGAAAATAAAGTGCTTTCTATGCAGCCTTGGTCTTCTTTATGCTTGGATAGACTACTTTCATGAGAAATATCCAGCTTATTACAAGACCAACATGATAAGTTGCTATTCTCCATCCAATTACAATATTCCATTGTAGACTATTTTTAGCAGCCTCAAACGTTAAACTATTCAAGTGTCCCAAATATGCCCAGATTGAAAATTCAGTCAGACCTGAACCACCAATAGTGATTGGCAAATTGCCAACTGCAATTGATGCCATTGTAGCCATAAGAGAGTGGAAGAAGTTTATCACATAACCTGCACCATTTGCAATTATCATAAAAGAAAGACCATAAAGTGACCACGTACATACAGAAATCATTATTGATACAACAAATGCTTTTTTGATTTCTTTTGTATGAAGAGTTTGCCTGCTCATATCACAAATTTCTTTCATCCAAAGATTGGTTTTGTCAATGTATTTTTCAGAACGCTCTTTTCCTATTCTTGTAGCAATTCTAGAAATTCTACCAGGAACTTGGAATGTTCTTTTTGATGATAAAAAGAACAATGTAGACCAGAGTCCTGTTATAGGAATACTAATTGCAAGAATGGTAATTCCTATAGCATAAGCCCCGTTTACAAATGATAGAACTGCAGCAGCAATTGCAAATACTCCTGAAACTAGCACTTCAGTTACAATCTCAATAATTGTTACCCAGGATGCTTTTCCAATAGGAATACCCTTTTTACCTAACCACATTATTCTTACTAATTCACCACCTACAAAAGACGGAGTAGTAGATGTAACAAATTCACTGCCTACTCTTACAGAAATTGTTCGCCAGTTTACATCTACAGGACCCAAGAATTTCTTTACAAGATAATTGAATTTCAGTCCTTGAGTGAATAGCTTTGCTGCCATAGCTATTGAAGCACCCACAAAAGGTATGATACCTATTGCAATAATATTCTCAAAACTTACATTAAATGTTGCAGCAATGATAAGAAATGGAATTACACTAACTGGAATAGCAAGGAGTTTCCAATTCATTGCCTGCCTTACTCATGGATGGAAATATAAGCCCAACATAAAATAAATTATCAGAAAAATGAAGGCAATTTTTTTAGTCGGGACTGCAGGAGCCGGAAAATCATTACTTGCTTCTAAAATTCTTGATTATTATTCTAGAAATGGTGCGTTTGTTGGAATGCTAAACTTAGATCCAGGTGTAGAGAATTTGCCATATACATGTGATATTGATGTTAGAGACTATATTGACATCGTAGCAATTATGAAACAATACGATCTTGGACCAAATGGTTCTATGATTATGGCAAATGACCTTATTGCATCAAAAATAGACGATCTACAAAAAGAAGTAGATAATGTAAATCCAGATTACCTTATAGTGGATACACCTGGACAAATTGAGTTGTTTGCTTATAGAGCAAGTGGACCTTTTATTATACAAAACTTGAATGTGGAAGAAAAAGTATCAATATTTCTTCATGATGGATCATTGATTACATCACCAACTAATTTTGTCTCAATTGCGTTACTTGCTACTTCAGTAAAATTGAGATTAGGTTTATCGCAGATAAATGTCCTAACAAAAACAGATCTTATTGAAGATAAGATTAAAGACATACTGAAATGGTCAACAAATATGGCAAGTCTTGAAGATGCTCTTGCTAAAGATGCTGATGGTGAAAACTATATTCTTGCAACCAATATTCTTAGAAGCCTGAATTTAGGAGGATTTGCTCAAGGAATGATTCCAATATCTAGTGCTACTGGAGAAGGAATGGTTAATCTTCAAGCCGCTCTAAGCCGTGTACTCAATTTAGGTGAAGAGGTAGAAGATTAATGCAAAGTATAACTGCTAGGGCACCTTGTTCTACTGCCAACCTAGGTCCAGGTTTTGATGTATTTGGTTTAGCTCTTGATGCATATTATGATGAGATCCAATTAACAAAGCAAGGAAATAAAATTACTATTGAAAGTTCAGGTTCGGTTCCTCTGGAACCAGAGAAAAATTCTGCAGGATTAGTAATAAAAGAAATGTCAAAAAAATTTAAAATAAAACCTGGACTTCGGATTAAAATTAAGAAAGGAGTTCCAGCTGGATTTGGAATGGGTAGCAGTGCAGCATCAGCCGCAGCTGCAGCAATTGCATTTGACAAACTATTTGGCCTTGAACTTGATCAAAACACTTTGATAAAATTTGCAGGAATGGGTGAAAAAGCTAGCGCAGGTTCTATTCATTATGATAATGTTAGTGCATCAGTTCTTGGAGGATTTGTAATAGTAAGAACAGAACCATTGGATGTGATAAGAATTGATCCGCCAAAGGACTTAGTCTTATGTGTAGCAATACCAAAAATTGTTGTTCCAAAGAAAAAAACAGAGGTATCAAGAGGAGTATTACCTCAACAAGTAAAATTATCAGATTATGTGAAGAATCTCTCTAATGCATCTGCAATAACTACTGGATTTATCAAAAAAGATGTGGAATTAATTGGTCATTCAATTAAAGACATAATTGTTGAACCTGCAAGGAAACATTTGATTCCAGGTTTTGACAAAGTAAAAGCAAATGCCCTCAGAGCAGGCGCGTTAGGTGTCACAATTAGTGGCGCAGGTCCATCAATAATTTCATTTACATCAAAATCTGCAGATCATATCAAGATCTGCAAAGCAATGGAAAAGGGATTTGCGTCAGCTGATACAAAATGTATTACAGTAATTTGCAGGCCAAGCAAAGGCGCTTTTGTATTATAGTTATTTTTTTTCAATGAATTTGCGCATTCGTTCTTCTCTGTCTTTTGTTGAAAAACATACAGCCCATGAATAGATTTCAAGTTTTAATCCAGTGTCAAGATTAGCATCAGTTCCTCTATTTACAAGCATTTTAGAGATTCCAATTGCAAAACTACTATTTTTGGCTAGTACTTTTGCATATGCTCTAGTTTCAGAAAGTAAACTCTCTGAAGGAAATATTTTATTTATTAGACCCATTGAGAGTGCTTCTTCTGCGATAATTTTTCTACCAGAAAATATAAGATCTTTGGCTCTTGCAGGACCCACAATTCGTAATAGTCTTTGTGTTCCTCCCCATCCTGGACAAATTCCTAATGTAACTTCTGGTTGACCAAGTTGCGCATTAGGTGAAGCAAATCTGATATCACATGAAAGTGCAAGTTCACATCCTCCACCCAGTGCATAACCATTGACTGCTGCAATAACAGGTTTTTCTAATTTTTCAATTTTATTTAGAACTTCATGTCCTCGAAGTGCATATTTTTCTGCCTCAGTTGGTCCGATATTACTCATGTATTCAATATCTGCACCAGCAGAGAATGCCTTAGGACCATCACCTGTGATAATAATTACTTGTGAAGAATCTTTTTCTAATTCATCCAATAGAGAAATAAATTCATCCATGACATCTAGATTCATTGCATTTAGTTTATCTTGTCTGCTGATTGTGATTTGAACAACCCCTTCATCTCGTTCAACTTTTAGATGTTTCATATAAGAAAAATATTTTAGCAGAAATTAAACTTTAGAGTATACATTTAGAATAGAAACCGAGTTATAGCACTATTCTTACAGTCAAACCACCTTTGAATGCATCTGGATTGACTTCAGCTATTGGTTCGGCTATTTGTTGGGGAACTTTTTTTGTTCCAGTTAGAAAAGTTAATGTTGCAAGTATTTGTCAACTTCAAGGATCTACTGGAATAGGAGTTCTTCTTTTTGCAATACCAATTGCTTTTTTTTGGGGATTTGGGATTTTACCTAGTGGACTACTCAGTGGAGCAATATGGACTGCAGGAAATATACTTGCACTTTATTCTGTTAGATTGATAGGACTTTCGAGAACTTCGCCATTTCTTGCAGGTTTTAGTATTCTAGTTTCATTTCTCTGGGGAATTTTGTTCTTTGGAGAGAAATTCAATTACATGATATTAGCTATTGTTGCCATTGGTTTACTATTAGCAGGTTTACCATTTGTTGCAAGTGCTGCAAAGGCCTCAGTTGTTCAACGAAAAGGATACGTAATTGCAGCAGCTTCTGGCATTGTTGGAGGTTCATATGTCATACCAATGCAGGCAACACATACACTTCAATCAGGATTTTTTTCATCTAGTTTATCCATTTTTGCAATTGGAATCCCTCTACTATTTTTATCACGAAGATGGATAAAAAAAGAGATTTTGGCAGGTGTAATTTCAGGAAGTTTATTTAATTTAGGGAGTTTATCAGTCTTGATAGCCATTGCCTCAATAGGAATTACAGTGGCATATCCAATTTCTCAAACAGCTACACTTTTTGCTGTATCTTGGGGAGTTTTGTATTTTAAAGAAATAGTTCACAAACGAAATATACTCAGGGTAATCATGGGTTCTGTCATGATTCTCTCTGGAGCGGTGTTGCTCTCTATTGCATAGTCAAACATTTTATTTGGTCAAATTGGAATGTTTTCAAATTGAAAGCTATTATTGTTTTTAGTGGAGGTTTAGATTCAGTATGTACTGCTACATATCTTAGAAAACAATATGATCTTTATGGAATAACTTTCTCTTATGGTCAGAAAGCAGGTAAAGAAGTAAAAGTTGCACAGCAATTTTCGAAATTATTAAAATTCAAAGAGCATAAAGTAGTAGACATAGGGTTTATGAAAGATTTGTATGAAAAGACAAATGCTTTAACCAATTCTAAAATGCAAATTCCGTCAAAATTTGATTATTCGATAGTTGCTCCAATAAGAAATGCCATTTTTCTTAGCATAGCTTCTGCTTGGGCATTTTCAAAAAAAGCTGAACTTGTTACATATGGTGCTCATTTAGGAGATATGAGATATCCAGATTGTAGACCAACATTTGCAAAATTACTCTCAAAGGCCTTCAACGAAGGAGAGATTGATGGAATAAAACTTGGTCTGAGAAAGAAGATTAGAATCTGGAGTCCATTTATGGAAAATCTCTCAAAAAGCGATCTTCTTAAAAATGGATATGCAGAGTTGGGCGAACATATTTTTAAAAGTTGGAGTTGTTATGGAAACACCAAGATTCATTGTGGAAAATGCGAATCTTGCAATAACAGAAAATTGGCGTTTCGTCAATCAAAGATTTTAGATAAAACCCAATATTCCACAAGATTTTAGATTTTTGATAGAACCGGTCTTTTCATTATGAGTGGTCTTATAATCAGATAGTAGACTAGTAACACTGCACCATCAATTCCCCAAAAAGCCCATGTTGTCATGGCATCGCTAAAACCAATTTTCCTAAAATAATCCATTGACATGTAGGAAATTCCTAATCCAGCTCCAAGTGCAATGAAAAATTCTATGACATACCACATATAGAGTGGCCAAGAGTCTCTTGGAACATGGATGTTGTTGTGTACTCCCACAGTGATATAGCGTTGGATGTTGTTATTTAATTTTTTAGATCAGATAATGTTTGGTTTGGATTTTCCACTGTATATTAGATTTAGAACGTCTGATCTTGCTTCTTTTTTATCATAAATTCCTCTTGAGGCTATTGTTGTAACTATAGCATCATTTCTTACTCCGCGCATTTTCATACAAAGATGTTCACCTTCTGCAATTACAATTACACCTTTGACTCCTTCAGAGTATAATTCATCAGCTATATTTTTTGTAATTCGTTCTTGTATTTGCAATCTTGCAGAATATTTTTCTACAAGACGCACCAATTTAGATATTCCAAATACTTTGCCATCTGGTGCATATGCTACACTTACTTTTCCGTAGAATGGTAACATATGATGCTCACACATGGAATAAAATTGAATATCTTTTGCAATTACAATATCAGAATCTTCAGAAAACTTTACTGATAATTCTGACTCTCCTTCATATCCCTTGAAGATCTCTTCATACATATCGGCTATTCTGCTTGGTGTGTCAACTAGACCCTCTCTTGTTGGATCTTCACCTATCTCTGCAATTATTTCTCGGATTAGTCGTTTTACTCTATCTTTATTCATCATGGTGCACCTATGAATTTGTGTAGTTGTGGTACTATTCTAACTTGATCATAATAAGAATAAACTGCATCATAAAAGCTGAATAGTTGTTCCAAACTAGGCTCTGAGATACCATATGTAGGCTGTATTATAAATCCTGCAAGTTCTGCTTTAGACATAATTTTGAATATCTGTCTGAGAAGTTTTTTAAATGAATCTATATGAGTTTTTGAACTTATCACCACTTTGATGTATGTAATTTTCTTGGATTTCTTGGCTATTCTAAGGCATTCAAGTTCATTTTCTAAAAGTTTAGAATAATGTTTTAAATCAACAAAACCAGATTCTGGAGTTTTAAATTCAATTTTTATAAAATCGATGTAAGGAAGAACTTGAGCAAACTTTGAAGAGTCATAGCAAGATGATTCTAAATATGTAGGAATTTTTTTTCCTTGAACAAACTTTGCTAGTTCTGCAACGGCTTTAGATTGAGCCAGTGGATCCCCTCCTGTAAAATTTACTTTGTATGTATTTTTCTTAAGATTCTTCTTGATTATCTCTTTTGCCTTACTAATTGAATATTCTTTTCCTGAATCCATTGGAAGCGCACCTTTAGTATCACAATAAAAGCACTTGAATGGACATCCAGCTAATCTCACAAAGAGGGTTTTTGTACCATACAAAATTCCTTCTCCCTCAACAGATGTGAATATTTCATAGAGTCTTACGTTCAAGTATTCAGTCTGTGCTTGTTCATTATTTATTTAATTGGATCTTCTTATGAACGGTTTTCTGCCAAAGTAATTAATTTGTGAGAATCTGACAGTAAACATTGAAAAAACTAATTCCTTTGTTTTTAGTTATAATCTTGGTTTATGTTACTTGTCAAAATGCAAGCGCCTATACAATAAGTGCAATTCCTCAGCAACAAGAATTTGGTGCAAATGATTGGATAAAGATTAATCTTGATATTAGTGGATATAATGGCGGCCCAATAAATTGGGTAGCTCATAGACCTGATAATTCAACCATATCAGGAATAGTCGATAGTCAAGTAAGGGGAGAACAAACAGTACATCAAATTCAACGTAGTGCATTTGATAATGAGTTTGGTCCATGGTCAATTAACTATCAATATGGAGGCATTAATCAGACAGTTAATTTTAAGGTCAATTCACTCAGTTTAGCAGTTTTCATAGATAAAGTAACTTACTATGAACCAGATACAATGAACATCAATATTACTTCAGCATACTATGAACCAAATGATAAATATGCACAATCTATTTTCCTGGATTTTTATGACAGAAATGGGAATCCTGCAGAAGCTGTAAGTGAAATTGAAGTAAGAGCAGAACAACACAGTACAGTTTATCATTTCCCAATGTTTCTACTTTCTGATTACAATCCACCAGGACTATACAAGTTAAAAGTAAAATACTTTAATTCTGTTATTGAAGTACCATTTCTTTTGGGAGACATACGCAAATTAATGGAAGTAACAACACAAACTTCACCTACATATTATCAAGGAAGTGATGTAACAATTGATACAACATTTACAAGATTAACCCAGACAACTGCTACTTTGAAGATAACAGATCCGTTAGGAAATATAACCAGTAATCAATATAGTCCACGCTCTGTACATGATACTTTAGTACTTAGGAATTTTTCCAAAGAGATTGGGACATACAAATATGAAATTAACTATGCCGGTGCTACAAGTATAGGTTCCTTTAACGTGATTAAAAATCCTAATGAGTTGCCTAACATTAGACTAGTGATATTTTCAGATAAATTAAATTATAGACCTGGAGAGATTGTTCACCTCAAAATATATGCTTCACAGGTCATTACAGATTCAATAGATGTTTTGATTACAAATCCAGATGGCATAACTAGTCAGAGAATATCATTTCCAGTAAATGCAACAGAAACTATCATTCCGCATAAGATTGGCGTAAATGATTCCATAGGAGAATGGAAGATTAATGTAAATTATGATGGTATTGAGAGATCTTCATCTTTTAATGTAGTTGGTTCAGCCGTACAGAGTTCAGAAATTCTTGATCCTGTTCAATATAACATACCTACTTTTGTTTCAACAATTAATTCAACAACATTCAACTCTCCAAAAGGCATTGCTATTGATTCAGATAACAGTACATACATAGTAGATTCTGGAAATTCTCAAGTAAAGAAATTTGACAAAAATGGTAATCTACTCCTTGCTTGGGGAGATGCAGGAACATCAATAGGTCAATTCAAAAATCCGTCAGGCATATTTGTTAATGAAAAATATGTGTATGTAGTAGATTCAGGAAATTCAAGAATAAACATGTACAACAAAACTGGAGGTTTTGTTTATTCTTGGGGCACGTATGGAGAAAACCCCGGAATGTTTCAGATACCAGTCTCAATAAATTCAAATCAAAAGGGTGAACTTTTTGTGGGAGATCAAGAAAAAAAATCTATTCAATTATTTGATACCAAAGGTATCTACAGTGACCAAATAGATTCATCACTCTTACAAGGAGAAAGTTTCTCAGGCATCGGGGCATTAGCATTTGATTCTGAAGATAACCTGTATGCTGTTTCTACAGATAACAGAATATTGAAATTTTCCAATAATGAAGAATTTCTAAACTTTTTTGGTTCTAGAGGTTCTGAGGAAGGTTGGTTTAACAAGCCATCAGGAATTGCAATTGATTCTAAAAATGACATCTATGTAGCAGATACTGACAATCATAGAATTCAAAAATTTGACAGTAATGGAAATTTCCTTCTGAGCTGGGGAACAGAAGGAATTAGCCAAGGTCAGTTTGAAGAACCTGTAGGAATTGCAATTGATAAAGCAGACAACATCTACGTTGTTGATAAGAAAAATAACAGCGTACAGAAATTTTCACTTTATGGCGAGAGTGAACAATAATATTTTACCAAGTTGGATAAAAAATACTGCTATTTGGTGGTCCGAAGGAGCTTTAGATAAGAAAGATTTCTCGCAGGCAATTAGGTATGTGATTGACCAAGGCCTAATCACAGCACCATCAATAAATCAAGATGAAAATGTAAAAATTCCAAATTGGGTAAAAGGAAATGTAAAGCAATGGTCTTCTGGTCAGATCGATGATGAAACATTCTGGGCATCCATTCAACATCTAATATCAGTTGGAATTATGAAAGTTTAGGATGTAATTTGAGGGATTTTCCTTGAAAATAATCCTGCTATAAAAATTAGGACTCCAAGTATTCCAATAAGACTTCCTACAAACTCTATAGTATCTTTCAGATTATCTTGCATAGGTGCTAAAAGGAAAGCAAGTATAACACCTACTACAATCATCGGGATTCCTATTCCTGCAGAAATTTGCTTTGAAGCCATTCTACTTTGATTCTAGTAAAAATCTATATGAATTTTATGTAAGATTTGTGTCACGCAGAGTAATAATTCATGGATTCCCACTAGTTTGTAATTTCACTTTTTGGTATGCTTCAAATGATTTTATCATTTTTAATGCTTCGTCAACTTTACCCTCTGCGGAAAGTTTCTTTAGTTTTGTAACTACATCTTTTGGATTTTCATATATTGTAAAATTTGAGATAGTTCTAGTTGGTGGAATTTTTGTGGCCTGTGTAGTGGAATTTTCGGATGTATTTTCTATTTTGCCAAGTCTATCAATTTGTTTTTCTGTAAAATCCATTGCGCGCTCAGAAGTTCTTTGTTTTGCAACTTCTGTAAGTGAATGATGGGCATCAATTACAATACTATTTGCCTCATCTATTGATTTTGATGCTTCACTAATATTTCCGTTATCAAGATCTTGTTTTGCTTTTTGAATTAATTGATCAAATTGAGAAAAATCAAGACTTGCATGATTTGTAATTGATATTGTTTTTAGCATCTCACCAATCTTTTCTATTCTTGAAATTTCACTTTGTAATTGTAAGGTACTTGTTTGTGCTTGATCATTTGTTTGTGTAATATTAAGAGAATTTATTTTTTCATTAGTTACTTTGAAGAAATTCATGGCAGAGAGGAAATGTTGTCTTGCAGATGCAACATCATTTTGATTTATTGAATTAGATAGTGCGTCAGTTTCATTAGAGCCTTGATTGAAGAGGTTTGTAATTTCATCAGGAACATTATTAATTTGTGAAATATTCATCTTTAGATTTTCTCTTGCTTGGGTAGCAATTTGTAGCAGTGCATCAAGTTGGGGATCTGCATAGGATTGAATTGGACCATTAAGGATTAATGTTCCAACTAAAGCCAACAAGATTATTGCTAAGGTCTTCATTTCTTATCCACCTCAGTTTTTCGAAGTTTAATGAGATTTTGTTGATCAACTTTTTCTATTTCAATGATATCTTCCCTTTCAAGTCGTTTAACAGCACGCCACATTGTTGTACGTGGCATCAAGAACTTCTTTCGTAGGTCACTTTCAAAAACCTGGCCTCCTTTTTCAGAGATAAATGCTACAATATCTTTGTCATCTTGACGTAGTTCTGGTTTAAGTTTGTAAATTGTTTCCTTGTCTGGTACAACGTAGTCGTTCTTTGCAATATCACTTGATATGATATTACTAGATCTGGTTCTTTTAATTATTATAAATCCGATTATTCCTACCGCAACAATAACGCCTGTAATCAAAAGATAAGTCAGTAAATTATCAGATGATGTTTTTGGTACGGAATTGGTAGTTTGTTGTTCCTGAAGCGCAAGACTTTTGGCTGCATTAGCAAGAGATTCTGCATCAGAATACTTGCCTTGGTTAAAATCTGATTTGGCATCCTCAAGCTTTGCAAGAGCCATAGGAGTTTGTACACCTGTGGATGTTATAGTATTAATAAAATCTTGAGCTTGTTGTATTGCCAAAGTAGCAGTCTGACTTGTTCCCAATACACCAATGATGTAGTTAATCTCTGATGAACCGCTGGGTAATGAAATAAGCGATTGATCATCAACTATTTGCATATTTAATGGAGATACACTCATTCCCACAATTACTGAATTTTTTGGTAAGAGTATAGAATAATCAATTGGTGAATTTACATGAAAAGTCCAGGTTTTCCCATTCTTTGAGATCAAATCTGGAGTATCATAATCTACTTTAATGGTAGAAGAACCTAGAGTTTCAACTGTTGTAGTATTTTCATTTTCTTTACTTAAAAGTAATGTTCCATTTTCATCTTGTACAACAAGATTGTCAATACCATTACCATAGAGATTTACAATAGAATCAGGTGATTGCGGATCTACATCAGTTTGATAAAAAACATGAGTAGTTCCATCAGTATAGATTGTAAAATCAAGAACTTTTGGACTGCCCATAGCACATTGAACAAAGGCAGAGAGAGAAAATAAAATAAAACATGCCGCTATAACTGGTGCTTTAACCATTGTTGTGAGAATACAATTGATCCTTACAAAAATCATTCCTTCCGGTAACACTTTCGGTACCTCAACCACTTGATATTCCTGAGGCATTGCTAATACCTGAGGTTGAATCCTTGCATCACACCTTGAAATCTTTGGAATTCTTGGAAGAATCTTATTCCCTTGTCTGTAACTTTAAACAGCCTATTTCTTTCAGCCTTCATTGATTCTATCAATCCTGCATCTATCAATTTCTGGCATTTCTCAAGAACCGCATAATGTGATAGATTTGCTCTTCTAGAGATGGCTGATACAATTACTCCTTGTACTCCTCCATCCATAGTTACACCAAGAATATCAGCAATGATGCCCATTTCTGACCGGTATTGTTGTTTTGACATTGGTATACTATGGAATTGATGCTTTATCAGGGACGGTATGAAATTCTGTAGCGGAACACATAGCGGAACGGCTATTGCAGTGTTGGAAATGGTCAATTTTTTGATTATTGAGAAGCGGGGGAAAGAAAATCAGCAATCTGGAAAAATTTATTTTCCTTAATTTTTTATAATTTTGTAGTTTTCTTTTTGATTGATTCTACAATCTCAAGCTTACGTTTCATATCCATATTTGGTTCCATTGTTACATAGACAGTTTTTCTTTTAGGATAAATAACGATTTGAGTAATCTTTTGGCGTTCGATATGTACATAATTTACCGGTCCAAGACTCTTGTCAAATTGTTGTCGGATTTTTCTCCTCATAGCAACTTGCTTACAAAAGTGTTCTTCTTCCTTTTGTGATTTAAGAGAGGTTTTGCCTTCCTTCATTATGGCTTCAGATATGTTTCCTTTTAGGTCTATTATTGCTGCAAATCTCATCATTGGATCTAATCCTATGATATCTTCAACAATTGGAAGAAGGTCGACTTTGTTATTTTTCAAGTGACTCGAACCAAAGATTCTATTCTCTAAATATATCTCAATCCAATGCTAGGAGTTTTTAATTTAAAATAAGCATAAAATATACCTAAAAAATAGTTTTTATTTATTAACTTTTTATATATTAAAAATAACATACTCCATAAGCGACATGTTTGACAAGTTTCGAAAGAAAAAAGATGAATTTGAACCTCTTCCTTCAGGAACAAAGGATAATGTGACTGACCAGTCAGGTAAGACTTTTCAATATGAACCAAATACAGATAGTACAAAAACCTCAGAAGTCATGGAAGAATCCCATTTTCGGCCTTCAGAACAAGTAAAAATACCGGAACCCATTCAACAAACTCGTATGAGCACATCAAGCGAGGATATAGGAATTAAGGCATTAATGGATAAGAGAACCAAGTTAGAAGAAGCAATTGACTATGTAGGTCTAATGATTAAGGATCTAAAAGACAAGCGAACCAGCCTAGAAAAGAATATCGAAGATGAATCAGTAGATATCAAAAATCTAAAGGAGAAACTTGTCAAAGTAGGTCAATACATAGAAGAAGAAAAACAAGGTATCAGGACATTACAACAAAAAAGAGGCCTAGTCGAAAAAGAAGCAGATGATGTTGCAACAATGATTACTAACTTGCGAGAAAGGCTAATCAGTATTGATCAAGTTGTAAACGAAGAAGGCAACAAGATTGCAAAATTCAAAGAGACACGACCAAAGACAGATTCTTCTTTAACTTAGAATGTAAAACTCTCTTTTACTAGTGCATCAAGATTTTCTTTTATTTCATCATCAGACGATAATGAATTAAGTTCCCTTACAAGCACCTCAGTTGCAAGACATTGATTCTTAGAATATTGATAATAACAATCCAGTTTTTCTTCATATGTTTTTGCATTATAATAGATAGTCCAGAAATTTTCTGTAGAGTGTAGAACATATAGAAGAAATTTTTGAATTAGTGATTCAATCTTTGGAGAAGGATTGTCCTTTACCAATCCAATTAAAATCTGTTCTAACTTGCTATCCAGATTTGATTCATAAATAAGTTGATACACATCCCCAAGTTTTTTCATGACTAAATTACATCGTCGTATCATAAAAGCTTTCAGAGAAATTTCAAGATATTTTGAAAATCATATGAGAACTTTGATTAATTAGGTAAATTCAGAGTTTTAGTATCAAATTATACACAAACCTTAAATATTTTATTCACGTATTATATTTCCCTATCAAAGGATATCCTCCCAGATAGGAATCATGCAAGCAATGTGTGATGTTGTAAGGTCAAATCCTTCGACATGAGCATCCCAAGGTACCCCCGAAGGAAATTGATGACAATGGTCATCAATGCTTTGAGTGTATCACACTCACCATGTGTGGTCTCCACACTCTTGCATGATAAGATTTTTTCACCTATAACAAAGATAGACAAAACTATGGAGATTTTTCAAATGCATTATACAATAACTGCTAGCCGTTGATTATCACGAAAGATGCAACTTAAAGCTAAACAATGGATATGGTATTTGTTACCATCTCAGATTACTGCTCAAGGATTAAGCACCGTAATTCCACTATATGTGATCTTTCTTGGGGGAAACATAGGTGAAGTAGCCATCATATCTGCACTACAGAATGGATCTGTAGCCATAGGCTCACTTGCTTGGGGTAAGATAATCGATAGATTTCATGCAAAAAGATCAATACTAATTCTTTCATCTTTTTTTGTTTTACTCTGTTGCATTGGAATGTATTTTACAAATTCAATTTACATTCTTTATGGATTAGCAATAATTCTTGGTTTTTTCCTAGTGGCAAAAAGTCCAGTTACACAGCTCCTTGTAATGGAGTCAGTTCAAAAAAATCTCTGGAGTTGGTTATTTGCTCGCACATCAATTATTGGCACTATAGGAATGTTAATAGCTATGGCCATTGGAACAGTGGGAAGTTTTAATTTTGATATTAGGCCATATTTTCTAATATGTGCTGCATCAAGTGGTGTTTCTATGATTTTAAGTACAGCTGTAAAAGGCCAAGGAATTCATCTTGAGAGAAGCAGTATTGCACACTCTTTACATGGTCTGCGTTATTCAATTAGTAATTACCATTTTGTCTTTCCAAAGGCCCTAGAGGCATATGATTTTAGGCATATATCTACAATATTTAGAGGAAAGGTAAGTCACGAGATCGGTATATTTTATCTGGCGTCATTCTTTTTCTATTTTGGAAGTAACATTTACTTTACTGCATGGACGCCATTTTTGAAAAATCAGAATTTTTCAAACTCTGATGTCTTTCTAAATTATACAATTCAAACTGTAACTATGTTATTGATCTTTTTTATCGCTCCAAAAATAATATCAAAATTTGGAGAAGAAAAATCAACTATATTAGCATACATACCACGAATTTTGGCTGTAACCATTCCTGCTGTTTCATTACTTTTCATGACAGGAATATCGGGATTTGCCATGACATTAACTTCAGCTTGTCTAATGGTAATTGGATTTTCAATTTTTAGTACATCTAGTTCAGTGATATTTTTCAAGAGTATTCCACAGGGATTTGAAGGAAAGTATCTGGGGGTAAATAGTGCGGTAACAGGATTAGGAATATTTGTTGGTTCACTTGTAACTGGTGAACTAACAAAATCTCTAGGATATGCAACTATGTTCATTTCTGCCTCGGTTATACTAGTAATATCACTAGTCTTGTTTCAGATATATTTCCGATATAGACTAACACATAAGATAGTCTAGACGTATCGCGTTGATGCAGAAGATTGACCTACAGGCATAGAAGGCAGTTTATCATTGATTGCTGCCTCTGCGACTGCTGAAGCTTCTTGAAGAATCTTCTCGGATTCTTCGCTTGTAGCCTCTGAATCAATTCCAAAGTCTCCACTGTGGAATGTATCTGTCATAAGACCACCTAGCATTTCAGTCATTCCAGATAGCTCATGATCTGCTTCAGGCATGAATCTAATTAGTGAAGATCTTAGGTTTTTCATCAAGCCTATTGTTGGCATGATGGTTACCACAGTATCTCCTAGGTCATGGAATGTAGTAAGTCTAAGCTCTATCTGCTCAAGAGCAACTCTCGCATTTCCTAAGAGTTTGGTTACTTTTCTAACTTCAGATAATTCTTTTGATAAAACTTTACTTGTAGTAATATCATGATTTTGTGTTGCAATTACAATTCTTTTGAATAATTTTTCATCTTTTTGTTTTAGTTTTGTAATCATTCCATCAAGTTTTCCAATTTGAGTCTGGAGTCTTTTTATGCCATTCTCTAGTCTTGGTTTTAGTGCACCTTTTGGTTTGATTGCATCATTAAATTTTTCACCAATGCTTGGTGTTTGTGGCTTTTGCCAAGTATTTCCAAATGAAGTCATGGTTATCAGTAAAATAATTGGTTTTTAATTTCAGGTGTGAAATACGGTTCACAGTATGCTAAATTTAGCTGACAAACTGTCCCCATTCAATTTAGCACATGCTTTGTTTCCATTTTTCATAAAAAACTAAAAATTCGTGGATAACCTCGATTGGATATATCCTACGCCTATCCCCCGCACAGAGAACTATTGCATTATTTGAATTGCAGTATTTCTCTGCGGATGGATTTTCTTTAGGTGAATTGCCAGCGCCTGATTCGACTGCTGAAACTCACAACAAAGTGGACATTGTTCCATTTTATTTAATGCGGCTTCTTCAAAGAAAATGTATTTAAGGTTTTGCATCAGACCTCAAAAAATTTTTAAAATAAATTTTTGAAAAATAATTTTGCAATAATTTTTTGAAATAAATTAAAATGATATTTGAAAAGATTCAATCAGAATAAAATTCATACAATTATTGAGCCAAATATGGATTGTTTCAAAAATTATATAATGTATAAATTATGATTTTCATATATTATGAGTTAGAATATTATAATTTTTATAAGAAAAATATTAAATTTTAATAAATTCTACAATTCCTCCTCATAGTTAAACCTTTTTATCCATGTAAACCGAAATTCTTATAAGATATAAAATGGCTCGCGAATCTTTTGGTGGCGGTGGACGTTGTCCTCGTTGTGGGAAAGGTCCCATGGTAACCGATAACACTACAGGAGAAATGTTTTGTGGAGGTTGCGGTTTTGTACTTACTGAACGTGTAGAAGAATCCGGCCCAGAATGGAGATCATTTTCTAAAGAAGAACATGAAGATCGAAGTAGAACAGGAACTCCAACTTCACTAGCTATGCATGATATGGGACTTGCAACAATTATTGGTCCTGCTGACAAAGATGCATCTGGAAAACCACTTTCTGCATCTATGAAAAGTACAATTGAAAGATTGAGAACTTGGGATAGTAGAAGTCAAGTTCATGAGCCAGTAGATAGAAACTTTAGACAGGCTTTCAGTGAGCTTGATAGATTAAAAGATAAACTCGCATTA
Organism: uncultured Nitrososphaerota archaeon; assembly: GCA_963713025.1. Lineage (GTDB taxonomy): Archaea > Thermoproteota > Nitrososphaeria > Nitrososphaerales > Nitrosopumilaceae > Nitrosotalea. Next base: position 363,509 of record CAVQKA010000001.1, read on the forward strand.
TCAGATGCAGTAATTGAAAAAACTGCATATATTTACAGAAAGGCACTTGATAAAGGCCTTGTCAGAGGCAGATCAATTCCAGGACTTGTAGCTGCCGCATTGTATGCTGCATGTAGAGATACTGAAACTCCAAGAACACTTACTGATGTTGCAAATGGAATTAACATAAAACGAAAGGATGTAGCAAGGTGTTACAGACTTTTGTTACGAGAACTTGATTTGAAAATGCCAGTTGTTGATCCAATAAAATGTGTTGCAAGAATTGCAAGTAAAGCAGGCTTGAGTGAGAAAACTAAAAGAAGAGCTTTGCAGATCCTAAAAGATGCTGCAGAAATTGAGATTTCTGCTGGCAAAGATCCAATGGGACTTGCAGCTGCCGCATTGTATCTATCATGTGTTATGAATGGAGAGAACAAAACTCAGAAAGATGTTGCACAAGCTGCAGGAGTAACTGAAGTAACAATCAGAAATAGATACAAGGGATTGAAAGAATCTCTCAAGCTATAAACTTTTTAGAAAATTATTTTTCCACCATTTAAATTAAAAATTATTCAATTTTTAAAATTATTTTTTGTTCAAAAAAATTTTTACTTTATAGTATTTCAAAATTTATTGGCGTGGCCCTTGTTCGTAGACAAGTAGAGATTACCTCTTTTATCCTCACCCAAGTGCGGATTCTTTTATTTCAGTCTACGGAGCCACGCTCGTTTAAGCAGTAGATTTTGCATCTTTCTGCATTATACGTTATAATACATCGCTATATTTATCATTTTAGATATATTATTTCATGTTTACATGGTATTTTACAAAAATATTATAAAAAACTCTATCATTACTTATAATCACAATATGACATAATGTATCTTTTTGAAGATTCATCAACGAAGAAAATTTCATCCTCGACAAACTAATCTATACAATGAATGAATCTAGAGTAGTTGAAACTATCAGGTAAAGTTGCAATTGTTACAGGTGGTAGTAGAGGAATTGGAAAATCTACTGCAACTCTACTTGCTCAACATGGTGCGGATGTTGTAATCACATCAAAAGATAAAACAAATCTCGAAAATGCAGCTAAAGAAATAAAAAATTCCATAGCAGTCGTGGGTGATATTAGAAATAAAACTGATGTAGAGAATGTTGTAAAAAATACTCTAGAGCATTTTGGTAAAATCGATATCCTGGTAAATAATGCAGGGATACTGCCTAAAGTAAAACCGCTACATGAAATTTCTGAAGAAGAGTGGAATGAAGTAATTGATGTAAACTTGACTGGGCAATTTCGCTTCACAAAAGCCGTCATACCACATTTGATGAAAACAAGTGGTTGCATTGTTAATGTTTCATCAGATGCAGGATTGAAATCATTTGAAAATTTTGAAGCAGATGCATATACTGCTTCAAAAGGAGCACTAGTTTTGTTAACAAAAGCATGGGCAATAGAATATGCCAAGTACAAGATACGTGTAAATTGCGTTTGTCCTGGAATTGTAGAAACCGATATGGCACAACCATATCTTGGAAATGAAATTGATAGATCGATGGCCATAGCAGAGCATCCAATTGGAAGAATAGGAGTTCCAGAAGATGTAGCAAAGGCCATACTTTATCTTGTTTCAGAAGATTCATCATGGATTACTGGTGCCATTTTACCCATAGATGGTGGTGCCATCACGAAATAATCACCCTAATCAAATTAATAGAACCTAATCTAATGCCATAATATGACCCCAAAAAGGAAACGTGCAGCAAAGATTATCATCATGCTTTCAATCATTTGGTTTGCCTCTGCATTACCAGTACCTTTCCTAGTTGGTACTAATCCAACTCCTCAGCAATCTGAGCAGTTCAAAACCTATTTGGAGATAGCTCTTATAATTGCCATACCTTTCACTGCAATGGGTATTGCTTGGACCCTCAAACCAGAACTTACTACACGTGGTTAGCCAAGAAACTCTACTGCCCCAAGTCCTTCAGGTGTTGTTTTTATCCACCTAGTCCTTCCAACTCTTTCAACTTCTATAAACTTCCATTCATTTAGAAGTGGTTGGATAATGTTTTGGTCAAGACTTGCAAATCTTGCTTGTTGAAAATTTTCTTCCCGTGCATTTACGACAATAAGTTTTTTTTCGTATGCAATCTTTGCCATTTCTTTTTTAGTGATCTTTCCTCCATTTTCTTGAATAATTTTCAAAGCTTGAACCAAAACCGGTTTTGGTGTATGAATTTCATAAGCTGGTAATTTGACAATTGATTTTAGTCCTAATGATAATTGATCTCCTTTTACACTAGAGTAACTTTCTGGTTCAGCGTAATATGGTGTAAGTTTTGTCTTTCCTTGAAACATCATGCATGCCATCATACATGCAATTGCCTGAATTTTCGAACCTGAAGAACAGTTAACAAAGATATCATTGCCTTCTTCTTTTTGTACAATCTCTTTTAGTGCTCTTAAGATTTTGAAAAGATCAAATCTGTTAGAATGTGCAATTTGTACTTCGATCTTTTCTTTTTTTAGCTGTGTTTTAATCTTCTCCATAAAACCTTGTGCTCTATCCTTTGATGGTTCTTCATGCATGATAAGCCACACTCGGTCTGCTTTCATCTGTTTAGCAGGAATTGCAATTCTATCTATCTCAAAGCCTACAGGTGCTATGTGTATGCGAAGGTTTACTATTTTACTCATGTTAGTATGTATAGTTACCATACTATGGTGATGATATATAATAATTATGCATTCCATGAATAAACATGCAACAAAAATTCACATCAGAGCAAATCGAGGCCTCTGTTTATCCCAGAGTAAGATCAGTTTTTGAAAACTAGTCTTTCATCCAAGGTGTAGATTCTAGATAATTTATTGACTTCATCATATCATCAAGTTTTGTCACAACTGCAGTAACTGCTCGAAATTCTTCATACATCATTTTTTCTTCATCTTGGGATAGAATTTGATTTTCTGCAATATCAAAGAATTTGTCTTCCTTAGTTAGATGTTCATCAAGGTTTACTGCATATGCCTTTAGAAATCTTGCAACAGGTTCTCTTTGATTTTCTCCAGACTTCCATTGCTGTAAATATTTTGAAATATTGGATGCCATTCTTCTTCCAAACTCATGCTCAATCATAAATGCCCGGATCTCTTGTTTTAGGGAATCATAGGTTGCAACACATGGAAAATACTGATCCTCTTCTCTAGCATAATGTATTGCATCCAAAAATTCGGACATGATTAAAACCATTATTTCAATATCAGAAAATGGAATATCTTTGCCTTCATAGAGTTGAGTATAACATTTGACAATTATTTTCTCTAGCCTACGTATTTGTCTATGATCGTTTCTTAGTATCTCAGTTCCACTCATCAGGTTTCTGTTAATACCTCATGGGTTTACAGTAAATAGTATTACTTTTTTTGGATTGTATTGGATTATAGCAAAGTGTGGAACAGATGAGCCTACACCATAATATCCTGCAGGTCCGCCTAAACCTAATCTGATCAAATAATCACTGGTTTGATCTATTTCAATTTCTTTACTTTCTAGTACATGTCCAGAGATCTTTTCATTTTTGGGTTTAATCTTGGAATAGATTTCATGAATTTTTCCTCCTCGATTAGTTATTGCCGCCTCCATATGCTGATGTCCACATAGTATGATGTGATTGTTAACATGTTTTTCAACCTCATTAAAAGCAGATGATGCCTTGTAATGATATCCATGATAGCTAAAGAATTCAAAGCCTTCATCAGTGAGTCTCTGCCAATTTCGTTGGTAAAGCCAGGCTTCACTGTCAGCATTTTTGGGAGTAATTTTTTTGGGATCCAATGGTCCTCCGTGAACGCAAAAAAGACCATTTTTTGTATCAACATATTCTAAATTACCAAATGTCCCATCGTTATTTTGTTTAAAGAAGGAACGATCTTCATCAGTAAGTTTTTCATGTGCGTCCATACTTTCAAAAGAACTGGCACTAACTTTTTTACCACTCAAGAATCCTTCATCATGATTTCCTATTACAGAAAAAATTGGATAATTTTTTTGTAGTGATTGTAGTTTTAAAATTACTTGCTTTGGATAAATACCACGCTCAAGCAGATCACCAAGATTTATGATTCTAGAGAAAGAGCCATATTTTTTTACAAATTCATTACTTGATACAGTATCAATTATCAGATCAAGCGCATCTATATCAGCATGAATATCAGAAAATACTAGGTCCAATATGCTACCTAATTTTCGAGCCTAATTTGAAATTTTTTATGCCATAAAATTCATTTTGATAGTATTTTGAATAATTATTTTAGATAGAGTAATACAACTGATTCTAAGATTTTAGAATAAGAAGGTAAAAGTTAGATCTTAGATAAATAAATCAGATTTGGTATAATTATCAACATCATATCTTGCATCCTCATTACAGCTACCCTGTGAGGATGCAACCGTTTTATTATTGTGGATCAATTTTTTCAATGGATTGTTTTGGAATAGATAAATCTCGAAATGTATCTGGATGAATTATCTTGGATAAAATCTCAAGACCCACAACAGTTCTTGGGCCAGGTTTGCTAAAGTATTCATTTGAATTTACCGCATAGACTTCACCTTGTTTTACTGCTTTGAGTGAATTCCATTTTTTATTTTCAAGTAATTTTTCATATTCTATAATAGTTCTCTTGACATCAAATCCACACGGCATTAGTACTAGAATATCAGGATCAAATTCTATAATTTCATCAATCTCCATTCTTCTTGATTTATCTCCTGTAGAGCTTATTCCATTTGTACCACCTGCCATCTCTACCATCTGAGGAACCCAATGGCCAGCTGTAAACAGCGGATCTAGCCATTCTATACAAATAACTTTGGGTCTTGATATTTTTGGAATGTTTTTGATGTAATCTATTCTCTTTTGTAATTGTACCACAAAATCTCTTGCCTTTTCTTGTCTTCCAACTTTATTTCCTATTTCAATTATATTTTGTAATATATCATCAAGATTGTTGGGATCTAAAACTAGAACTTCTGGTTTTCCTCCAAGTAATGTTACTGCTCTGTTAATTTCTCTAGTATATGGAGAACACACTTCGCATATTCCCTGTGCTACAATAAGTTGTGGATTTGCTTTCTTGAGTACTTGTTCATCTAAAATGTAAATGTCTTTTCCTGTATTCAATAACTCTATCACTTTATTGTCAATTTCTTTACTTGACATTTTTTCTGGATCAAATGAAGCATGAATTACCTTAGGTTTTGTTTTGGCATCAATGGGATAATTACATTCATGAGTAACGGCAAGAACCTGGTCTTCTGCTCCTAGTTCATATAATATCTCAGTTGCACTTGGAAGAAAGGAGACAATTCTAGTTTGCATTATCCTATTGGATGTAATTGTATACTTTAAACCTGTTCGGAAGTTACTAGGATATTCTATTATTACTCATTATTTTATCATGCGTTTCCAGTGGAAAATATTAGAGATTAGAAAATAAATCACTGCTATACCTTTCAATCATTTATGTTCATTTATTGTGTTTTATCCCTCAAAACTTAAGAATAGCCCAAACCTCGATGTGTTTGATGACTGCTTTTACAGTTATTGGAGGTCCGTCTTCAGAACAGCTAGCAAAAAGAATAGCTTCTAAATTAAAATCAAAATTTGTTGGATGTGAATTACGAGTATTTCCAGATGGAGAAAGCAAAATTACACTCAAGGACAAGCCAAAGGGAAAAACAATAGTGGTCCAGTCAATTTATCCTCCAGTTGATTCAAATCTAATTCGTAGTCTAGCCATTGTCTCACAGGTACGATCTTGCTCTTCTCAAGTTTATGCAGTAATTCCATACATGGGGTATGCAAGACAAGATAGACAATTTCTTCCTGGTGAGATAATCACCATGGAACTTGTTGCCAAGATGTTCAAGGCAGCTGGTGCGACCAAGATAATTGTTGTAGATATACACAGTATTACTGCATTAAAGCAATTACAAATTCCTGCAAAAAATGTAAGCGCAGTAGAAGAATTAGTAAAGTATTTCAAAAAACTCTCTCTGAATAATCCTCTTGTGGTATCACCAGACAAGGGAGGAATTGAAAGGGCAAGAAATTTTGCTAATCTTTTTGGTGTTGACTTTATTGCTCTAGAAAAACATAGAGACAGAAAAACTGGCAAAGTAGAGATCAAGACAAAAAAACACGATGGAGTAAAAGGACGTGACATGATCATAGTTGATGACATGATAAGTACTGGAGGAAGTATTGCTAAAGCTGCAGAATTTTTAAAGAAACAAAAAAGTGGGAAAATTTATGCCTGTTGTACACATGCTCTACTGATTGGAGATGCAGAAAAAAATATAATAAAAGCTGGAGTTGCAAAAATAATCAGCACCAATACCATACCAGGAAAGACATCTCTTGTAGATGTCTCGTCAATAATTGCAAAGGCTATAATCTGAATGTTACAAAGCTTTTTTGTATTACCAGGTCAATATGAAGACCTTGCAAGAGATGAAGTCATTTCAATATCGAAAAGCTATGACTCTAAAACAAAATCAAGTTCAGAATCAAGACTAGTTATACTAAAATCCAAAGTTTCGTGGAAGAAAATTGCAAGCAGAGCAACATTTGTCAGAAATTCTGGAAACATTGTAGATACCTTTGATGATATATCAAAGATTGACCCACCAATACCAAAACCTTTGTCGTTTGTTTGTAGAACAATAAATTTGTCATCAAGAAAGCTTAGTCCTTCTTCATTAGAAAGACAAGTAGGAGGAGTACTTTCAAAAAAATGGGGCTCCAAGGTATCACTATCAAATCCTCATCTTACTGTATATCTCATAATTACAGATTCAGAGCAGTATATTGGCTGTACAGATATGAAAATTGAGCCAAAGTTTCCAATAAAGACAATCAAGCATCCTCATGAACTAGACTTGAAGCTTAGCAGATGCGTTGTAAATCTTTCACAGCTAAAAGAAGGAAAGACTCTTTGTGATCCCTTTTGCGGTACTGGAACAATTTTGCTGCAAGCAGAATCAATGGGAATCAAATCCATTGGAATTGATTTTGATCCATTTATGTGTGATATAACAAGAAAAAATCTTGCTGTAAATAAATTCAAGTCAAAGGTGATAAATTCTCACTACAACGAAATACAAAATTTCAAGAGTACAATAGATGCCATAGTAACGGATCTGCCCTATGGAATTTCATCAAGAGCATCTGTTTCTCCAAAAAAACTAATCAAGGATTTTGTTTCAGTAGTACCAAAGAGAAAAAGCTTGTACTAGTATACAAAAAAGGTCTAGATGTGGAAGAATTGAGCAAAGCAAAGAAATACGAGATCTATAGGCATAAGAGTCTGACGAGGGTTATTGCTGTAAGATGAAACTAGTATTTTTGGGAACATCAGCCGCTCAGCCAACTGCTGAACGTGGTATGACTTGTATCTGTCTTGTATTGGACAGAGAGATTTTGATGTTTGATGCAGGAGAAGGTGCTCAGATTGCATTTCAGAAATCAAAGCTTGGCTGGAATAAAAAGATTAGAATTTTTGTAACTCATTTGCACGGAGATCATTGTGTTGGAATTTTAGGTCTCTTGCAGACAATGTCATTACAAAATAGAACCGAGTCTGTTGATATCTATGGTCCAACAGGAATTGAGGAATTTATTGCAGCAAATCTTAAGATACTAAATTTCGGTCTAACTTTTCCTGTCAGAATAACTAGAATAAAGGAAGGACTTGTCTTTGAAGATTCTATGTTTAGTGTTCATGTCTGTGAGGCAGAGCACTCGATCCAAGCATATTCCTATCTCTTTACCGAGAAAGACAAGCCTGGCAAGTTCTATCCACAAAAGGCAAAGGAATTGGGCATTCCAGAGGGAAAACTCTGGCATGAACTTCAAAATGATACTGAAATCAAGATAGGAGACAAGACAATCAAGCCCTCAGATGTCATGGGAGAGAAACGAAAAGGCAGAAAGATTGGCATATCAGGTGATACAAGACCCACACAAAAGCTAGAAGAATTCTTTCAAGATTGTGATTATATTACATTTGATTCTACTTATTCAGATACACTAAGAGACAAAGCAAAAGAAAACTTTCATTCTACTGCAAAGGAAGCAGCAGAACTTGCAAAAAAAGCTCGAGTTTCTAATTTAATTCTGACGCATTTTTCAGCAAGATACGAAGATGTAGATGAGCTTGTAAACGAAGCAAAGACAATTCATGGTTCAGTTATTGCTGCAAAGGATCTTTTAGAAATTAACATTAAATAAAATGTTTGAGAAAATATCAAACCAATTAAAGAAAGCAGAAAAAATTGTATTTGTTACAGGAGCAGGAATTTCTCAAGAGAGTGGAATTCCTACATTTCGTGGAAAAGATGGTCTTTGGCGAAAATATGATCCCATGAAACTTGCAACAATAGATGCATTTTATGAAGATCCAAAGCTTGTTTGGGAATGGTATGAGGAAAGAAGACATAACATACTTGCTGCAAACCCAAATTCAGGACATACTGCAATAGCAGAACTTGAAAAATACAAACAGGTTTCTGTATTGACTCAGAATATTGATGGACTACATCAGAGGGCAGGAAGTACCAAGGTCTACGAATTACATGGAAGTATTATTACAATAAAATGCACTGTTTGTAATTTCAAGGATAAGATAGTATCTAGTTTTTCACAACTTCCTCCACTTTGCAAGTGTGGAAACATGCTAAGACCTGATGTTGTTTGGTTTGGAGAATCACTTCCACAGGATGTATGGAAATCTGCAATGGAACAAGCTAGTTCTTGTGATGTAATGGTTGTTGTTGGAACTTCGCTTGCTGTATCTCCTGCCAATCTCTTGCCTGTATATGCCAAACAAAATGGTGCAACAATGATTGAAGTAAATATTGAGCAGACACCAATGTCATCAAGTATGGATATCTCTCTAAGATCATCTGCAGCAAATACTCTTCCAGAACTGGTCAATACGATATCAAAATAGACAATTTCTGATTTTAGGCAAATTTTAGATTAATTTCATAAATTTACTAGGAAATATTCGTTATTCATTGGTACATAGTAATAAATTATAAAAATCAGAGTATGTTTATGTAATAAATCACACTAATTATTAAATAAGATGAAGACGTATAAGAAACAATGCAGAAAGATGCAAATTCTGACAAATGAATTTGCGTGACCCTGCGAAAAATGGTATATAGTTAAGTACAAAAAATGTACGAATGGCAAGAGAATGCTTTTGCCTATACAGGGTCACGCCGTTACACCTTTTCATATTTTTAAAATTTTAAAAAAATTGTAATGAATCTGCTTTTACATTATTGTGACAATATGCCAGTTATGGTAGAGTTTTGCACATTTGACGGAGCATATGCAGATGCATGCAAGGTTCCATAGATTGCATTATCTATAGTCATTTCAATTATGTGGGGCGTATTTGGAACATCTTTAACTTCAGTTGTAAATTTTGAGGAATAAAAAGTGCCAGTGAATAAAACAGTATCACTATTTCTTATTGTAACAATTACTGATTTTGTCTGCCCAGATGAATCGTCAAAATTTAACATTGCATCATTTCCTTGATTAGTTGTAGTTAGTTGAACCACACTATAGTAACTTGGTAGAGTTGGTAAAGATGTACCACTACTAGTAGAATAAGGAGTTATCTGAATTCCGCTTGAAGGATTTACTACTGGGGCATCAGGTGTTGCGGTATATGATGTAACTTGTACAGGATCACCGACATTTGATGAACATTGATTGAGTTGAATTATGTGGGTAAGCTCTGTTTGTCCATTTATAACTTGAGCCATTGCAGGAACAGAAATTTCACATGTATTACCAGTCTTGTCAAAAACTTGACCTGTATAGTTTTGTTGGTTTACATATTTTGAAGGAAGCTGGTAAACAGTAGTAGGATTGCTATTATTCAAAGAATTAGAATTCGAATCTGGTGTACCAGTAGAAGAACTGTTAAGGAGTTTTGTGCCCGTAGTTAACACCTTGATTGCTGCTGATTTGGAATCATTAATGACATATGGATTACTAGTAATATTATCAATTTTCTCCTTTACTGTCTTTAAAGCGGGCTCAGTTTGAAAGAGCTTTGATGAACTAGGTATCAAAATAATTAATGTTACCACAATAATACCAATAATGATTAATTTGCCTATCAAACGATTATCTATCTTGAGATTTTCATAAAAAAGTAGAAATGCATACTAGTTGAGTAAATGTGATAAATTTATCCAGTCAATCTACAATCTCAGGAGCCAGCCAATCAGATATTTTGTCAAGATCCTTGGAATGAATGATTACCTTGATTGGACCCATGGCAGATTCTTCTGCTTCATCACATACTGCTATAACATCTACAAAGGCTGCCTGTTTGTTGAGATAGAACCAAGTGGTATCGCCCTTTGTATTATAACGCATTTGTCTTCGGTAAACTCTACTCACTCCATTTTTCTTGATTGTCTCTTGAATTTTTAAGAGCGATTCAAGTTCATTTGAGGTAGCCTTGATGCTTCCTTCTTTATACTGAAAATCACTACTCTGGACAACTTTTGATACTGCAAGTCTTACCTTGGCTGGGTCTTCTGAAGGATTAACTGCTGCATAGACTTCAATCTTGCAAGCAACTTTTGGAATTCTCAATTCATCCAGCCTTTTATGATATGATATGAAGTATTAACAAGCTCTTCAATTGTCATATTGTTATTAGAAATTGTTTCATCTGCAAGAGCAATTGATTCACTCATACCAACTCCAATTTCTCTGGAGTCTCTTTTTGTAAAATCATCACGATCAGATGGTGCATCAGATCTACCTCTCTCTGTAAGAAACTTGTATCTAGTATCACCAGATGCATGAATGGCAAGAATTTTTACTGTACCAATTTTTTTCAAGATGTTAACTTCTGCAAGTGATCTAACTCCATCTACTAGTATAACATCAGATTTTGAATTTTTAATATCATCTACTATTAGTTCTGCCACAGCACCTGGGCCATTTTTTTCTCTTAGTTCTATCATGAGTTTTCCAAGATTTGATCCAGTAGGCTCTATCTTTCTTCTAGTGGCTTCTGCTCTTACTGCATCACCCATTGTAATTTTATCAAAGCCTTTTGATTTCAGACCCTCTGCTATAGTGGTTTTTCCTGCACCAGGCATTCCTGTGAGACATATGATAAGTTTAGACACACTCACAAACTTCATCTTCCAGTCTATGAAGTTACCGGAAATCATTATAGATACTATAATCTGAATTCCAATAATGCGTACTTTTATTGCCGTTGAAATTCATAATGATGAAGTACTAAATGGTATAACCAAAATTCAATCAGAGTTTATGATAAAAGCAACTGCAGTAAATAAACAGAACATGCATTTTACATTACTTTTCTTAGGAGAGATTGATGAAAAGACTGCAGAAGATGTGAAAAAAGAATTATCTACAATTTCGTTTAGACCAATTGAAGTAAAATTTACGCATATAGGTACATTTCCAAATCCAAGATTTCCACGCATTGTTTGGATAGGAATAGACAAAGTTGCATCAGAACAACTAGTTGATCTTGCTACTCAAGTAGGAAAAAAACTAGAGCCTCTTGGATTCAAATCAGATAAGCCATTCAAGCCTCATCTAACAATATTTAGAATTAAAAATAATGTAGGCGATATTTCACAAACTCTAGAAAAATTCAAAGCAGTTGATTTAGGCAAAGAAGTAATAACAGAGTTAAAGTTGAAGCAAAGTATCTTAACTCCAAATGGACCAATATACTCTGATTTGCAGGTGGTTTTAGCAAAATGAGAAATATTTTACAACAAGCAAGAGATGCATCAATTCCTACAGAACAAGAAAAAGAGAAAATGCAAGTGCTTTCAAATAATCTAGTTGAACTCGTAAAGAAAGAGACTGCAAAATATCCAGAGGTTACTTTGGTTGAACTTGGTGGATCATATGCAAAAGGAACTTGGCTCAAGGGCAAGTTGGATCTTGATATTTTTGTCAAGATGAAAAAAGAAACAGAAGAAAAACAGTTTGAAGAAATTGGTAAAAAGATAGGATTTGCTTCTATGAAAAAATACAAACCATATGTAAGATATTCAGAACATCCGTATGTTGAGGCAGAAGCAGAAAATACCAAAGTAAATGTGGTTCCTTGCTATGATGTAGAAAATGGACAATGGAAGAGTGCAGCAGATAGATCATCTTTTCATACAAAATTCATACTTGAAAAATTAGATGATGAAAAAAAGAATGAGGTAAGACTACTCAAAAAGTTTCTAAGAGGAGTAGACATCTATGGTGCAGAGATAGCCAAGGAGGGATTTGGAGGATATGTTGCAGAAGTTTTAATTTATCACTATGGTAGTTTCATCAAGGTTTTAGAGGCCGCTGCAAACTTTTCTCAGGGACAAGTAATAGGGAATCCCACAAAGAAATTTGAAACTACTTTGATATTGATAGATCCAATTGACAGCAACAGAAATCTTGGAACTGCAATTTCTGCACAAAATTTTGGAAGATTCATACTTGCCGCAAGGGCTTATCTGAAAAAACCATCACTGTTATTTTTCAATGGAAAAAAATCCCTGTCAAACGCAAAGAATCTAAAAAATATTCTAGTTGTCAAGTTCAATTACAAACATAGAAGTCCAGATATAATTTGGGGTCAGGCAAAAAGAGGAGCAACAGCAATTTCTGGACAACTTGAGCTTGGTGGATTTCATGTATTACGCAAGAGTGCTATGACAGATGAAAAATCAGAGGCTGCAATGCTTTTTCTATTGCATTCACCAGTAATCGAAAAATCCATGGTCAAGAATGGGCCGGATGTATTTAGAAAATCAGAATCGGAGAATTTTATCTTGCGAAATTCCAAGAACAGATTAACTTGGGTTGATGATGATGGAAGGATTTTGTCTTTGCAAGAAAGAGAGTTTTATGATGCAAAAAAATTCTTGCATTCTCTTTTAAAGAAGAATCTCTCAAAAGCTGGTATTCCAAATGGGATAATTCCAGACATGAAAAAGGGTTTTCAGGTGCTAGAGGGTTACCGCGTAACAAGCAAATCCATTAAAAAGGCTCTGGCTGAGTTAACCTCTACCAATGAACTCATCTTTAGTTCCAATAAGTAAACTTGTCAAAGAACCATATTCTCTCATACTAGGATATCCAAAGGCTACAAAAGGCGAACTTGCAAAGAGATATTCCGAACTAAAAAAACTTGGAATTACAGCAATATCATTTCAAGGCGAGACGATTCTAAACAATATTCACGTCTTAGGCAAAGGCTACGTGGGAGTTGTAGTCTTGTCAAAATTTCACAAAAAAGATGTAGCACTCAAGATTCGTAGAATAGATTCTAGTAGATCAGAGATGAAAAGTGAAGCAAAACTTCTAAAGCTTGCAAATAAAGTAAATGTTGGTCCAAAGTTAGTATCCAGTAGTAAAAATTTTATAATAATGGAATATGTAGAGGGTAGGAAAATAACAGATTGGGTTAGAGAGCTAAAGGGTAGGGGTAGTGCTGCAAAGCTCAAGTCAATAGTAAGACAAGTTCTGGAAGATTGTTACACCTTGGACACAATTCATCTTGATCATGGAGAATTGAGTTACATACACAAACATGTCATTGTAGGAAAATCTCCATGCATAATTGATTTTGAAAGTGGAAGTACAATTAGAAGAACATCAAACGTTACATCAGCTACTCAATCTATATTCATAGGATCTGCACTTTCAAGTGTTGTAACCAAGATTATAAAAATTCCAAACAAGAAAAAATTGATAGAACCTCTAAAAAAATACAAGCATGATCAGTCAAGAGAGAATTTTGATGAGATATTAAAGATGCTGGGGTTAGACAAGAGTTGAGCTTACAAGATATCAAGACAAATGCATTAAAGATATCTCTCTCAGTAATTCTTTCTGCTTTTGCAGTAGAATTTTTGATCGGAATTTATTCTAACAGTCTAGCACTTATTACAGATAGTATCCATGCAATACTAGATTCTATTGTAACTGTAGTTTTACTTGTTGCTGCAAAGTGGTCTACAAAACCACCTGACAGAGAACACACTTACGGTCATGGAAAAATTGAGACAATGGGAAGTTTTGTTGCAGGAATCATAATTCTTGTTATTTCGTCGTTTTTCATTTATGAATCCATATCAAGATTCCAAGAACCAAAGCCAGAGGTTTTGCCAGGAATTCTTGCTATTATAGCCGCAGTCTACACCTTAGGATCCATCTTCTTTAGGATAGTAATTCTAAGAAGGGCACTTGAGAAAACAGATGGTTCTTCTCTCAGGGTAGACCTTTATCATGCACTCATGGATATGGGTGCAACTTCTGTTGCCTTGGTAGGAATTGTATTTGTAATGATGGGCTTTTACCAAGGAGACTATATTGCAGCATTAATTCTAGGAGCTTTGCTTGCTGCATTGAGTTTGAAGCTAATCCACAAGAGTGGTCTTGAACTAACAGATGCAGTTCCTGCAAATATGGTCAAAAGAGTACACGATATTGTAAATAATACAGCTGGGGTAATGAAGACAGAATCTGTTCAGATACGCAGATCAGGTAGTGATATTTTTACAGAAATTACAATATCACTAAGTGCAGCATCTAGTTTTGAAGAAGCTCATAAAATTAGTGCCAATGTAGAAAGAAATATCAAAAATGCTATTGCAAATTCCAATGTAACTATTAACTTCAAACCAACTTGGAAAGATGTTCCTGCAGATTACATCATAAATAATGTCTCAACTGCAGTAAAGGGAGTAAAAGGAATTCACAATGTAAACTCTTTTTCTGCAGAAAATGGGATCTTCATAAGTTTACATGTAATGGTTGATCGAAACATGTCACTTGAAGATGCACATGCTGTATCAGATGAAATAGAATCTCAAATAAAAAAAGCAGTTGCAAATGTAAATCACATTACCATTCATCTTGAACCATATGTTTCAATTCCAAATAGCATACCAGTAGAAGATATTACAATAGAGGAACAAGTTACAAATATAATCAAAGAATATCCCAAAGTAAAAAAAGTTGGCCGAGTAATAACATTACACCTACAGGATATATTCAAAATTGATATTGATTGTTCATTTAAAAAAGATCTTACAATTGAAGAAGTTCATGACATAGTATCAGAGATTGAAGGCAAGATAAAAATTCAGATAAAAAATGCCATAGTTACCATACATCCAGAGCCAAGCTAATATGACAATCACAGATCCAATAGAATTTCTTCAAAAGGATCCACAATTAGCTGCCATTATCGATATAGTTGGTGATTATAAACTGAAGAAGAAAAATCACCATTTTTCTACTCTGGTAGAATCTATAATTTCTCAACAGATTGCAACCAATGCAGCAGAAGCAATTTTTAAGAGATTCAAAGAACTATACCCAAAGTTCCCAACAGCATCTGAAATCCTCTCTACACGAAAATCAAAGCTACGCCTAGTTGGTTTGTCGGGTATGAAGATTGAGTATCTAAAGGATCTAGCAAGACATGTAGAAGAAGGGAGGTTGAACATGAAATCGCTTTCAAAGATGAATGATGAGGATGTAATTACGCATCTAACTCAGGTTAAGGGAATAGGAAGATGGACGGCAGAGATGTTTCTTATTTTTTCCCTAGGAAGACAAGATGTATTTCCTGTTGATGATCTTGGTTTGAGAAAAGGAGTTCAAATATTATTTTCTTTGCCAGAAATTCCAAAACCAAGAGAAGTTGAAAAATTGGGTGAAAGATGGAGACCATATAGAACTATTGCAACTTGGTATCTCTGGAAGAGTCAGCAAAAGTTCAATAAAATTGGATAATCATTTATAAGATGAAATTATAATAAATCAAACTGACACAGTTTTTACCAATTGTTAGGTTATTTGTCAAAACAAGCGATTAAGTATTGTTCTTTCAATGTTTTATCAACCTGAATTAATATGACTACAGTTCTTGAACACTTTCCAGAGGAATTCAAACCTAGAGAAATACAAAAAGAGATCTTGCAAGGAATAGAACAACAACTAAAATCAGGATACAAAACAATTATTCTATCAGCACCAACTGGGGTTGGAAAATCTCTCATTGCAGCAACTTTAGCAAGATATTATGGTAGTTCTTTCATAGTTACAGCTTCTAAACAATTACAAGATCAATATTCAAAGGACTTGAAATTTCTCATGCCTGTAAAGGGAAAATCAAATTTTGCTTGTCTAAAACTAATGGACAAAGAATCAATGGATACATCAGATACAAAAAATGCGATTCAGAAAGGTCTTACTTGTGAAAAGGGCTTATGTGAAGAAACAACAATGAAGAATGGAAAAAAAGTCAAAGAAGTTTGTAGTTTCAAGCCAAAACTGGGAGAACCAGAAGACATTACCAAGAATCTATGCCATTATTACGAACAAAAATATCGTGCATTAACATCTCCTCATTCAATCTGGAATTATGCATCATACTTTCAATTGATGAAGTTTAACAGAAAAGCCTATGCCGAATACGTTTCAAAACCAATAGCAATTTTTGATGAAGCTCACAAGGTAGAAGACCAGATAATTCAATTCATTGGAGTTGATATCTATAATGGATATCTTTCCGAGTGCGGTATAGATGTAAAAACATATGATCTAGGCGATATTGGTATGATTATACAATTGTTGGATGATTTGGCAAGATCATATTCAAAACAAATCCTTGATTTGCAGGAAAGTAGATCATTTATGCTAAATCCAGACTATGTTTTACTATCCAAGTTAGAATCAAGATATGAAAAGATGGCAAATTCTCATGTAGAAATATTTTCAAACAAAAATAATTTTGTAGTAAATGATCCGTTCAACGATGAAAGAGGAAATTTTAGATCAATTTCAATTAAACCACTAGACATTTCAAAATATGTCAAGACTTTTTTTGATATAGAGCATCAAATATTCATGTCAGCTACAATAGACAAGGCTAGTTTTTGTGAAAATGCTGGACTTGAACCATCAACGGTTGGATTTGTAGATACTCCAAGATCTCCATTTCCCCCAGACAAAAGAAGAATTAATTTTCTTAATACAAAAAAACTAAGTTATTCTGCAAGTAAAGATGATGAACTTGCTGTAATTAAAAAAATTGATGATATAATGTCACAACACTCTGATGAAAGAGGATTGATACTTACTTCATCAGAGAAGAGATGTTTTGACATTAAAAACAATCTTTCTGATAAAAATAGGCGTAGAATCAGAATCTGCCACAGTAGAAATGAGAATGGTATGACCCAAGATGAGATATTGCAAGAACACTCTTTTGATGAAGATGGAGTATTGCTTTCATCATCGTTGTGGGAAGGAGTTGATTTGAAAGATGACTTGTCTAGGTTTCAGATAATAGCAAAGGTACCATATCCTAACCTAAGCGAGAAGCGAACCAAGGTTAAGATGCAAAAATTTCCACTTTGGTACAAGTCTCAGACATTAACAAAATTGCTACAAGGCTTTGGCAGATCAATTAGAAGTGAAGAAGATTGGGCGGTCACATATGTCCTTGATTCTGCTGCAAGTGATCTTTTGATGCAATCAAAACAGATGATTCCAAAAGCGTATCAAGATGTATTGGGATTTCCAAGTTATGATTCAAGTATAAAATCTGCCTTGTAAGAAAATTTGTCTAGTTCAAAAAAGGCTACAATGGGAAATTAATTGGCAACTATTTGAACAGATTTGTCTGGTAGATCAGTTAAGGTAAACACAAATCTAGAACCCTCAAATTCTGTTGTTCCTTCTCTTTCCCAGTTTACCGTGTAGGATTTAATCAGATGACCACCCACTATGGAGATTGTTTTGGGTACAGCTTCAAAGAGTTTCTCTACTTTTTCTTTGTCTTTTGTCATAAGAAGAGATCTTCGCCGCTTCATGAGATATTTGATTGCGACATTTTTGTGTTGATGTCCTTCTACCTCAATTTTTTCATTACCAAGATCAATGGTGAATTTTCTTTTCCCCATGATTAGATACAAGGATAATTCTACAAAAAATGGCTTGACAAATTGACATTAGTAAATAGATTGTAAATAATGACAAAAATCTCATGATTTGTCTCATGGTGGGGCCGGCCGGACTTGAACCGGCGACCTCTAGCACCCCAGGCTAGTATCATACCAAGCTAGACTACGGCCCCTCAAGGTGCTGGCTATTGTTGAAATTATTAAATTGTGGGATTGAATTATCGTAAAGAATTTTGAAAATGAAAATCTAAAGCCATTTTTTCAATCTTTCTTGTTCAAACTTTTCTTTTTCTGAAAAGTATTCTGTAGATGAAGATTTTAATTGAGTTAATGGATCAGGGGTTGCAAACATATCAACTTGGAGATATCCCGCAGTTCCTTTTCCAGTTTCCAAAAAGCATCCACCTTTTCCATCAAATATTGCATGTTCCAATTCATTTTGTATTTGCGAAATGATGTTTCTTGCAACTGTTATTCCTTCTGCTTCAGCAAAAATTCCTGCTTTTGGTACTGCAATCTTGTCTGTTACCATTATTTGATTTACATCACCTATTGCGTATACACGTTCAAATTTTGTTTTGCAAGTTTTATCCACTGCTACAAACTTTCCTTCTTCTGCAAAGCCAGATTCTATTACAACTGAGGGAACTTTATGTGGTGGAACAGAAATGAAAACATCAAAATTTGTCTCAGTATTTTCAAATTTTATTTTATTAGGTTCAACTGATACAGTTTTGTGATTTCCGTGAAATTCTATCTTCTTAGATTTTAGAATTTGAAATATCTCTTCACTTACCTGCGGTCCTCCTGCAGGAAGTGTAATTGGCGTTGGACTGTAGAAATCAATTGTAATAGAATCACTTGTTCCTGTTTCTTCAAGAACAGACCTGATTAGAAGCGCTGCCTCAAATGGAGCAGGAGGACACTTGTATGGAAGACCAGTAATTGCCATTACAATTTTTCCTGATTTCATTTGTCTTAGTGTGTCTCTAATTTTTGGAACATCATTGATATCATAAAGGATGAGACTGTTTTCTTTTAGACCTGGAATTTTCTCTGGTGCAAGTTCAACACCTAGTGCTATTATCAAGAAATCATAATGAAATTGTCTATATTTTGTTCGAACAGATTTCCCAATAGGATCTATTTTCATTACATCTTCATTTACAAACTCTATACCTTTCTTTGTTATACTCTCTAGTGGTCTTTTAGATAATTCAAATTCTCTTGTACCATTAATTATCCAAAGCTTCACAAGATCCATCATGAACCAGTCTTTTTTATCAATAATTGTAATTCGCACATCTTGAGGAATATTCTCTCGTAATTCGTTTGCCGCGGCAAGACCTCCAAAGCCTCCCCCTAGAATTACAACATTAATTGGTCTCATGGTAATGCATCCAAACTACTTTTCTTGTGTAGTAGGTCTAATTGCAATTTCATTTACGTTCATGTGAGGAGGAGATTCAAGTGCAAACATTATAGAATTTGCAATATCTTCAGCTTTGAGAGATTGGATTGTTTTTGAGTGTGTTACAAAAGATTCTAGAGATTTGTCAGTTATAGTATTTGTAAGTTCAGTATCTACAATTCCTGGTTCTATTGTTGTAACTCGAATATTATTTCTAACAGATAGTTCTTGTCTGAGTCCTTCACTAAAAGCCCATACTGCAAATTTAGTAGCGCAATAAACACTACCTGCGGGAAAGACTACTCTTCCAGCAATTGATGAAATGTTTACAATATGACCAGATTTTTGCTTGATCATATGAGGTATTGCAGATGAAGTGCAGTACATCACCCCTTTGATATTTACATCAATCATTTGTTCCCATTCATCTACCTTGAGATTTTTTACAAAACTCAGAGGCATCAGTCCTGCATTATTTACTAGGATGTCTACCTTATTCCATTTTTTTATAGCAGAATTGATCAAATTTTCACAGTCAGCGCGTTTTGTTACATCACATGAAACTATAATGCATTCTCCCCCAATTTTTTCAATATCTTTTTTGAGTTGTTCTAATTTCTCAGTTCTTCTAGCGCCAACTACAACTTTTGCACCAGCTTTTGCTATTGCAAGAGCAGTTGCATATCCTATTCCGCTACTTGCGCCTGTTATTACAGCTACATGATCTTTTATCATAATGAAAACTATTTTCATTTGCTGTCTTGCGTAAATAAGTTTTGTTAATTGATGTCTCATTATGAAAGAAATTTTCTTGCGAACACTAATTTAGTATCTTGATTAATTATTATCATGGAACAATTTGACTGTGCATATTGCGGAAAAAAACAAGATTTGCCTTTTGAATGCAATTATTGTAAAGACAAGTTTTGCCCAGAACATAGACTGCCAGAAGATCACAGATGTGTAAAGTTATTCCAAATAAGAGCAAAGAAATTTGGAGAAAAAAAGATTCAGAGAACAAAAGGAATAGGTAGACAGAGTTTCATCAAGCGAATATTTGGTAAATTTAGTTAGTATAGTGTTTTTTGTGGGTTAAGCTTTGAAAGTTTTGCCTGATAAAATAGAGCTATTGCCAAGGCAAGTAATACTCCAGCTGTTAGCCAATGAGCAACTTGCATTGCAAGGTATGCTATTCCAAAACCTACACACATAACGGCTTGAGATAGAAGTTTTATCCAGTTTGGGATTATCTTGATTCCCCTACAGATCATTTCTATAGTAAATAATCCAACTACAGGATATATTATAATTAAAAAGTATACGTCAAGATCTATTCCGTTATGCATTGTATATCATAATAGGAGGTTGTCTAATTTCTAGTCTTCCCAGCTTACCTTTACCGCTATTTTCTTCTCAATTAGAGAACGTGCATTCTCAAATGGCAAGGTGGCTACATCTTCTGATTCAAATGGTCCGTATGTCTGCAAATCCGTACCCATTATCTGATCTATTGGCTTGAGAAATCGAATTACAATTGATCTTGCTCTGTGATTTTGTCCTACTGTCTCAAGAAGTTTTAGTCTTCCGTTTAGTGTAGCAGAGAGAATAGTATCTTTTCTTTGTCGTAGTTCATCTTCAGAATCTAAAATGAATCTCTCTTCATCAAGTAAATTTGAATAATCAATTTCATCAAGTGATGTTGCCTTTTCAATTCTAATCTTCAAAAGAATCGAAGTCATTTCTGTTATCATTTTTACTAATGATTCAGTAATCTTTGATTCTATTCCATCATAATCATGATTTTTTAAGTTTCCAAGAAATTCTGCAATATTATGATACAGATTAGGATCTACCTCCTGAACTGAATCGTTTTCTACTTCGCGAAGAAGAATTGCGTACAATGAATTTACATCGATTTTTATTTCTGACATTTCCATATCCAACAATACTTAAATCATAGACCCCTTTGTGTTATGATCAAGGTGCAAAATTGCCATATAAAGTGATTGGTGGAGAACCAGTACCAGTTTCTTATACTTCTGAAGATGTTTTCTCAAAAATAAAGCATGACCAGATAAAATTCATCGATTTACAATTTACAGGTCTTAGAGGAAGATTCCATCATACCACAATTTCTTCAAATCTATTTACTCCGCAACAAATGCAAGATGGACTTCCAAAATTAGATGGTTCTTCAATTGTAGGATTTGCATCAATAGAAGACTCGGATATGGTCTTAAAACCAGATCCTAGTACTTTTGCACTAATTCCTTGGATGGAAAATGCAAAAACTGCCAGATTGATTTGTGATGTATATAAGAGCAGAAACAAGGGCAGGCTAGAATCCGACCCAAGAAGTATTGCCCAAAAAACAGAAAAATATCTACAAACTCAAGGATTTGATAATAGTTACTGGGGTCCAGAGGTGGAATTTTTCGTATTTGATAAAATTAACTGGGACGTACTTACCCCTTACAAGGGCCAATCATATTCAATAGAATCCAAAGAGGCTCCATGGAGCCAAGATGGGAAGGGATACCCAATGGCATTAAAGAAAGGATACTATCCAAGCACTCCTGCTGATACATTAACAGAATTTAGAAATGATTGTGTAGAATGCTTGAATGAATATTTTGGAATTTTATGTGATAATCATCATCATGAAGTAGCTACTGCAGGACAATGTGAGATCGATATCAGATATGATACTCTAACTAATTCTGCAGATGGTGCTCAGACTTACAAATATGTCATAAGAAACATTGCCAAAAAGTATGATAAAGTTGCAACCATGATGCCAAAACCAATCTCAATGGATGCAGGTTCTGGAATGCACACCAATGTCAGCTTGTGGAAAGGTGACAAGAACATGTTCTTTGATAAAGACGACAAGGAAGAAGTCAGTCAGATTGCAAGATACTATTGCGGCGGAATTATGAATCATGCAAAAGCATTGTCTGCAATTGTTGCACCTACAACAAACTCTTATCATAGATTAGTTCCAGGTTATGAAGTCTCCAGTGTATATTGCATGGAGTGCAAGTAACAGATCTGCAATAATTAGAATTCCTTCTCATTTCAGAGGAGAAAAGTATGCCAAGATTAAGAGAATTGAATTCAGAGCTCCTGATCCTTCATCTAATCCATATCTAGTATTTGCAGCAGTTCAAGCAGCAGGATTAGATGGCATCAAAAAGAAGATGGATCCTGGTGATCCAGTTTATGAAGATATTTACAAGATGACAAAGAGTCAGCGAATTACAAAAGGAATCAAGGACTTGCCTGCTACTTTGGGAGAAGCACTTGATGAATTAGAAAGTGATAGAAAGTTCCTATCACCTGTTTTCTCAAATGAAACACTTGACAAATTAATTGAGGTAGAAAGAGCAGATGATCATGAGGTTTCAATAAGACCTCATCCACATGAATTCTATCTTTATTTTGATATCTAGACTCTTCCTATTGCACCATACACAAGGAACAATGCAAGTGAAGTTATCACCAAACCAATAATCAGATAAGCTTTCTTGTGTCTTTCAGCAGTAGCTGCTTTATAGATAGAAACAGTTCCTGCAAGACCTACAAAGAGAATCAAAGTTCCAACAATTACGATATCCCAGCTGCTGTGAGTGATTATAGGATAGAACATTCCAGAAAGCAATGCAAAGAATGCTACTAGATAGATGTATTTTGCACCGGCTAGAATTTTAGTTCCACCTAACTGCATAGAATTCCTATCTAGAATAGTCAAATAAACCTTTGAGAGAAATATGGATTTTTTATTACATATCCATTGGTGGCATGCCCATTCCGCCCATGCCTCCCATACCACCCATTCCGCCCATACCACCCATGCCTCCCATTCCTTCAGCTCCTGGCGGTGGTCCTGCAGATTTTGCAGTGGCAATAACATCATCGATTCTTAATATCATACAGGCAGCTTCAGTTGCACATGTAATAATTTGGATCTTGACAGAGAGCGGTTCAAAGATATCAGTAGCATGCATACTTGAAACTTGACCTTTCATAACATCAATACCTGTCCATTTGTTTCCTTTAAGTTGCTTTGATCTTAATGATGCTAATGTATCAATTGGATCCATTCCTGCATTTTCAGCAAGTGTAATAGGAATTACTTCTAAAGAATCTGCAAATTTTTCTACTGCAAGTTGTTCTCTGCCTTCAAGTGTTTTTGCCCACTCTCGTAATTTTGTTGCAGCATAAGTTTCTGGAGCCCCTCCACCTGCTACTATGAATGGTTTTTCCATTACATCTTTTACAACCATTAATGCATCATGAACTGATCTTTCTACTTCGTCAACTACTCTTTGAGAACCGCCTCTTAGGAGAAGAGTAACTGCTTTTGGATGTTTGCAGCCTTCAATGAAAGTCCATTTATCAGTTTCTACTTTTCTTTCTTCTACTATTTCAGCAGCACCAAGATCTTTTTCAAATAAATCGTCAAGATTGCTAATCATTCTTGCTCCTGTTGCTTTTGCAAGTTTTGTCATGTCACTTTCTTTAATTCTTCTTACTGTGAGTATTCCTGCTTTTGCAAGATAATGTTGTGCCATGTCATCAATTCCTTTCTGGCAGAACAGAACATTTGCACCTGAAGCAATAACCTTGTCTACCATGTTTTTGATCATTCGTTGTTCTTCATCAAGAAATGATTTCATCTGTTGTGGATTTGTGATGTTTATCTTTGCGTCAAACTCGGTTTTGTCTATCTCAAGTGCGTTATTGACTAGAGCAATCTTTGCATTCTCAATTTTCTTTGGCATTCCACTGTGAACAACTTCCTTGTCAAGGATTATTCCTTTGGCAAGAGCAGAGTCCTTGATAGAACCACCAGCCTTCTTTTCTACTTTAATATCATCAATATCAATTAGATAACCATCATCTTTTTTCTCTGCAACTGCAATTACGGATTTTACAATCATATCAGCTAGATTTGCAGAATCTCTTCTGACAAGTTTTGTCTGCATTGATGTTCTTGCGATTCTCTCAAGTACGTCTTTATCAGTTGCAGATACTTTATCGGCAATCTTTTCTAAGAGTTCTACTGCTTTTTGAGCAGCTTTTCTATAACCATCAACTACAATTGTTGGATGTACGTCTTGTAAAATTAAAGACTCGGCATTTTCTAATAATGCACCTGCAAGAACTACAGCAGAAGTTGTTCCGTCACCTACTTCATTATCTGTTGCTTTTGAGATCTCAACAAGCATTTTTGCAGCTGGGTGTTGAACATCAATTTCTTTAAGAATTGTAGCACCATCGTTTGTAATTGTAACGTCACCTAAGGAATCAACAAGCATTTTATCCATTCCTCTTGGGCCAAGACTTGAATGAACGATTTCAGCAATCAGTTTTGCTGCAGCAATATTGTTCTTTTGAGCATCACGACCCTTAGTTTGTTGAGCGCCGTCCTTTAGAATAACAACTGGTATACCACCAGAAGAAGATTGAATTGACATATTTGCAAGAGGTCGATTTTCCCTTATTATGTCTTATGTAGATCAAAAGCATTTACACTTGAAATAGATAATTTTCGACCAATCTGAACGATGTTTTTAAATTAGGAAAACTGTTCGAACTAGACATGTCTCGTTCTTCACCGCGAAAATCTTACGACGAAGTACTCTCTTTGCTCAAGATTCATAATCAATGGTTTGCAGATTCAATTCCTCTAATTGCAAGTGAAAATGTTACTAGTCCAGCAGTACGTGAAGCAACAGTTTCTGACTTTGCCAACAGATATGCAGAAGGTTGGCCAGGTGAGCGAGTCTATGCTGGCTGTACCTACATTGATAAAGTAGAATTCAAGTGCATGGAATTAGCAAAAAAACTATTCAAAGCAGAATTTGTTGATGTAAGACCAATTTCAGGTGTTGTTGCTAACCTAGCCATATATTCAGCATTTTCAAATCCAGGGGATGTAATGCTTGCTCCCTCAATTCCATCGGGTGGTCACATATCTCATGGCAAGAAAGAACATGCTGGTACTGCAGGTCTTGTTCATGGATTAGATATTGAATTTTATCCATTTGATGCCGAAGAGATGACAATTGATGTTGACAAGACAAAACAAAAAGTGCAAGAACTTGAAAAGGCTGGAAGAATTCCTAAATTAGCAATGTTTGGCGGTTCAGTCTTTTTGTTTCCACATCCAGTAAAGGAGCTTGCAGATTTTCTAAAAGGCTACAATATGTTCATTAATTATGATGGTGCTCATGTCGCAGGTCTTATTGCAGGTGGACAATTCCAAGATCCTCTAAGAGAAGGAGCAGATGCAATGACAATGAGTACACATAAGACTTTGTTTGGTCCACAGGGTGGAATGGTTTGCTCATTTGAAAAATATGGCGAAAGTATCAAAAAGGCAACATTTCCTGGGATGACAAGCAATCATCACTTGCATCACATGGCAGGAAAGGCAATTGCTTATGCAGAGATGTTAGAATTTGGCAAAAAATACGCAGTACAGGTGATTAAGAATGCAAAAGCTCTTGCGGAGGCTCTTCATTCATTTGGTTTTTCAGTACTTGGTGAAAAACGTGGATTTACACAATCTCATCAGATAGTAGTAAACGTACTTTCATTTGGTGATGGTGGAACAATTGAGGCAGATCTTGAAAAGGCAAACATCATAGTAAACAGGCAACTCATACCAGGAGATATCAAGGCCGGACGCAACTACTTCCATCCAGGTGGAATGAGACTTGGTGTTGCTGAACTTACACGCCTTGGTATGAAAGAATCAGATATGGAAGAAGTGGCCGAATTTATCAAAAAGGTAGTAATAGACAAAAAAGACAAGAAAAAGATAGCATCGCAGGTCAGAAAGTTTAGAAAAGACTTTCAGAAAGTCCGCTATTGCTTTGAGAGCAAGCATGGCGGTTATGATTACATAAAAATTCGTTAGGCAAAATCTGTAAGAATAGATTGATTGCTTTCTTCTTTACCAAAGACTAGCTCTAATTCGTCCAAGAGAGAAAGTACTCTTCCTCGAAGATATGGCGAAATTGTGTATTTGTTGAGCATTCTTTTTGCAAGCTTGAGATATTTTTGTACAGATGGCCTAGTCATGGTCTGAATTAATTGATGTCCACATTCAAGGCATTTTGCAGCAAGAGGAACTCTGCGATAGCTTGCACCACAAGCAGTACATCGAAAAGATTGTCCAGAATAAGCTCGAAGGTTGCCCATGATATCTGGGAGTAGGTGAGTAGTCATCACCATTGAAACTACCTCGCTTGGATCAACTGCATTTATGATATCTGCAGTTCTAATCTGCATGTCAAGTTTCTCAAGTAATGAACCAAGTGTGGAGTAAGCACTTCTTGATTTTGATGTAGTCAAGGTAGAGGTTGAATGTGTAAAATCATGTCCAAGAAATTGCCTTTCTGTCTCTAATCTTGATTTTAGTATCTCGACGTCTTTTATCTCACTTGCTTTGTCTTTTCTAAGAGTAGCTTCAAAGAATGAAAGTGGATATGCTTTTACTACTTCAAAGTTGTGAGCTTGTCTTTGTACTTCTTGTGGAATTACAATAGGTTGAACAAGTAATGGTGCATCCATCAGTCCACCTATTCTATCAGACAAAAATAATCTTGAGAAATTCAGTAGACTGTCCATTAGTAACATGATAGAATCTGCATCGCCATCAGCATCTCGTCTTTTTGCAGAATGCCATACTGCAGTTCCAAGACAAACTTGAGTATTGGTATATCCAATGATTCGGCCCACTATGCCAACTGATGTATGTGGTGCAAGACCAATGATGAGATGTCCTACTAGATCATCTGTACTTTTAACATTGTAAAATGGTTGATGCCCAAAGAGCTTTGAAAGTTCTCTATCAATATACTGACAAACAAAAACAAGACTATCTCCACATTCTTTTGGAATTATGACATCTTGAACTCTAAGTTCAATAAGTTGATCAGATCTTTCAAGTGGATTTCCGTTTGTATCATGTGTATATCCCATTTCAACCAGTCTTTGCGGAGTAGTCCCAATCCAAGAAGGTTTGAAGTGTGACAGAGGAGCATTTGTCGTATCAAACCTAATTGTTCCGTCTTTGAAGACATTAAGCCCAAGACTTTGTCTTATCAGGCCCTTTTCAAGTGGCTCAGGTACTCTATCTTGATTTATGAGCTCCTTTACGCCCTTGAATGGCTCTTGGGCTCTAAATCCAGTTCTCTCCTGAGCAGCATTTAGGAGGTCTTTGAGTGGAAATGAACGATATGAATGACCATATGCACGGGACTTGCATTTTGAACAATAATTGGTATCAAGCTCATCTCGACATTTTTTGCATATGAAAATTGTGCTTGTTTTTGTTTTACATTTGGGACATGCTATGCTAATGGTAGGAACATTACAATTTTTACAAAATCTGTTGTATATGTTGCAGTAAAAGTCTGGCTGTTTTGCTGCCTTTAGCAAATCGCGTGATGCCCCTCCCTTATTTCCAACTGGAAATAGAGTATGAACAGGAGGTTTCATCTTTCTTAATGCGGCTTTCTCAGGTCTTCCAACTCTTACTCCAATAGATGTTGAAAATTTATTTGGAATTCGTATTCCAGATGACTTGGTTATGATTTGAGGAACGGTAAGATCTCTTTCAAGTTGAATTGGTTTTCTAAATAGCAAATAGAAGAATATTTTGGCTTCTATATTTTTTAGAAGAAGAGTGTCACCTGCAACCTCATGTGGAACTCCAAGTTTTTCCAGAATATCTTTTACATCAATTGAATAAATGATAAGATCAGATTCAACTTTTTGTGGTTTTAGGATTTTTTCAAATTCTTCAACTGTAATTTGATCCCAATAATAGAGATATTGGGGATGAAGTCCAATACCAAAATTCAAAGATATTCTAAATGCTTCATCAAGATCTGGTATCTTGTTTACATAGCTTAGAAGTTCGGTGTCATTTGGTTCGTACTTTGTTACTTTATCTAATAATTCTTGAGCCCAAAACTCTTCTACATATCCAGTTGGTACAAGCTCGGCATTATTTTCTAGAAAATCTCCATAGTGAATCAAAATGTCACCAAGATGCAAAATCTTTGCAATCTGTGGCTTGAGATGAATTCCATGAGCAGTATCCTTAATTTTCACAACATTACCGTTGGTTAGTCTGACAATTGGCGTATCAATTGAATCTACAAAGGCTACAGTAGAGGCTTTTCCAGGAACATCAAGTTTAATCTGGGTTCCAACAGCTATGGCATGATCCAATATCTCTGCAACTACTGGATGAATGCCAATTGAGGCAAATCCTGTATTACATGAGCGACCATATCTTAGCCTAAATCCCCCAAGTTTCTTAGGCATGGAAAGAACAGATCTTCCTGTAATCACTTCCCTCATTCTGTGAGCTGCTGCATCTGCATCACCTGTCTGGATTGCCCCTTTCAAATCCTTGAGCCAGTCCCAACCATCAAGTTTGTACAATTCTATAAGTTTGAGTAGTTTACGTGACCTGCCAATAAGGCCGTCGTTTAGTACACGAAGGGCTCCACCTCTTACCCTATTGGTACCTATTCTTACCATGTTTCTATGACTCACAATTTCTACTAGATCAGTATCTACACCATCCAGTTCCACTGGAAGATTTGAGATAACACTTACTACATCTTGATCAGGAACATGGAATTGAAAACTTCCAACTTCTCTTTCGTATACCCTTAATTCCTCTACAAATCGTCCAGTCTCATCATCAAATGAATTTGCTTGATATTTTCCAAGTCCAGCTATCTTTCGTACATGATCTGCAATTAACATTGTAGCAGCTGCCTCTGTACCTCCTGCAGACCTGATAGGGCCTGCAAATGATACAGAGAGATATTCAGAGCCGTCGGCATTTTTCTTAATCTTGACCTCGCTTATTCCCTGAAGTGGAGCAATGGTAACTCCCTCGGTAACTATAGCTAGAGCCACACGTACGGCAAGATCAAGTTTTGTCTGAAGGTCTGTATCAGGTCCAGAATACTTGCCTTGTGCAATATCCTCTGCAAGTTTTAGAGCAGCTAATTCTTTTGGAGTATTTTGAATTAAAGCTCGTAGATTATCAGTTACATCGATATCGTGCATTTTGGATACACGGTCTGCAAGATCAAAAGCAATTTTTGGCTCTACCATACCAGAAGAATCTGCAAGTGTTGCTTTGGCAGAGGCGGCTTGCTCAAAAATAGTAAAAACTCCTTCAGATATTTTTGTATAATAATCAAAATAGTCTTGAGGCATCGGGACTTCTTTGAGTCTCAATGCTAGGTTCTCAGACATGTTATTTCCTTACAGATTGGATGGCTTTTACGATATCGGAAATGGTCTTAAAACTTCCACCTTTCTCAATGAAAGTACCAATTACTATAGCGTCTGCACCTGCTTTAGCAATCTCTTCAGCAGTTTCTGGACTACGAATGCCTCCTCCAACAATTAGAAATCCTTTGAAAAGCTTTCTTACAGCAGCAACCATCTCAGGTTTTACATTAGATTTTGCTCCAGAGCCTGCTTCAAGATATACAAATCGCATTCCCATGAACTGAGCAGAAAGGGCATACATGACTGCTAAACTTGGCTTGTCAAAGGGAATTGTTCTTACTGAACCTACATGCCAGACTGTGGTTCCCTCACCAATAATGATATAGGCTGTAGGAAGTGCTTCAAGACCAAATTTTAGAACACTTGGTGCCCCCAAGGCTTGGGCTTGAGAGATAAAGTATGGATTATCTGAGTTCAAAAGCGAGCTGAAAAGTATTGCGTCTGCACCAGGAACTACACCTGTGACATTACCTGGAAAGAGAATTACAGGAATTTTGACTGCTTTTTTAATGCTAGCAACTGTCTCAGTCATAGTAAGTTGATCAGTAGTCTGACGAACCGCCTACAAGAATTGCAGAAGCACCATTTTTTTCTGCATCCTTTGCCAGAGTCGAAGCAGAACGTCCTGCAGAGTTTTCAGAATCAATTAACACAAAGAGTAGTGTTCCCTTTTTCTTTCTAGTAGAGTGAAGATAGCCTTCTATTTTTTGCATATGGATGGTTGAATATCTATTGATTAAAAGTTTAATTAAATAAAGTTATACAGATCTGTATAGCTATGAGCAAACCCTCTGATGATAATTTTAGCAATATTATTAGACAAATCATAAAAAAATCTCTATTTACTGAAAGACAAATTGAAATTATTTTAAAACGTAAGAACCTTGCCGACTCTCGGTTTACTATCAGTAAAGGGGCATTTTATCGACAAGTAAACCAATCTAGGGACAAGTTGACTGCACTATGTTATTCATGGATCCTTCTTATAGGCCTAGGCGTGCTTAGTGTTGATGATATGGATGTGATAAATCGCCTCTCTGAACAAATTTCTGTGATAAAAAGTAGTGATGTTTTTCCTGAACGTGAGGAAGAAGTCATGTTTGTGATACAAGAGCTGACTAAATCGAACCTGTAAACTCTGATTTAGGTTCAAAAATAGGCATAATTTGTAAAGTGGTTGTGACAAGTTGTGATAAAGATTGTTTGATATTGATGTGTAAGGTGTGAAATAATTTTGCTCAAATATGATAAATCACATCATTTGACGTTACATCATGATGTTAGTAGATATCCCAGATGTAGGAGTGATTTTAGGCGTGTTTGCTTCCTTTATTGGAGGACTAGTAGCAGTAACAATATACAATAAGGTAAAACCACGCTTAGTATCAGAGTCAGAAAATGCAAAAATTCTAACAGAGCGCTTACAATATTATGAAAATTTACTAATAGATATGAAAATTCGTTTAGATTCATTAGAAATGACATCAGAACCACAGGAAATTCCTCAGGCACAAATTCCAAAGCAAAAGGAGCAAAAAATACAGCAAGAACCACCAATAGTGGTCAAAGAAGAGAAACCAAAGGAAAGAATACAGAATATGCCGTATAGTAATGCTACTGATTACGTTCTACGATTAATCACAGAAAAACCCATGACATCACGTGACATCCAAGTCACAATAGGAAGGACTAGAGAGCACACATCACGTATGTTAAAGAAGTTATTTGAGGATGGTTTAGTGGAAAGAGATATGTCAACAAAACCATTTTCTTATAAAATTACCGAGAAAGGTCTTACAAGGATCGGGGTTGTAAAGATGGTCTCGGCTCAGTAACTTTTAGAATACCACTAGTTTTTCAGATCAAGAAATTAGACCTTTATCCAAATTATTTTTAATGGATTTTATTGTTATACCATTCATTTTTCATCAAAGTCATAGAAAATCATTATAAATTAATAATTATAGTTAATAGTAAATTCTTAAATTAATGTTCTTATAATGTAATAATGTGTCTAATGAACAATTAATTAAGATTACCACTGCAGGCACGATTTCTATCCCTAAGGATTTTAGAAAGTTCCTTGAACTCCAAAAGGGAGATTATGTCAAGGTAACAATTGATGGCGATCATCTAGTGGTTAAAAAAGTAGTAATCTCCTAAGTCGTACTTTTCTCTCTCTGGGCTATCTTTAGTATCTGGTAGGCCCATTCTTTTCCTTGTTTCTCCCTTACTACTCTTCCTTTTACTGCAAATCTGGAGAGATAAGTTGAGATTATGCTTAGTTTAATCGGTTCCTCGTATTCATCTTCATATTTTTCTAATATCATAGATGATGTGAACTTGCCTATTGGAAAATTCTTGTCCATAACATGCCATATCTTGGCTCCTATGGAATCTAACTGAGCGCCCTCTTCTGGCTCTTCTATATTTATCAAATTCATCAACTCAAATATCTTTAGCATCTTCTCACGGGTAACATTGCCTTCGAGGCTAAAGTTGTACTTGGCACCGTCCGAGTCTTCCAAGTCTATTCTGATTCTTTTTCGAGCCATTGGGATCGATCTGGTTAACTGTTAACACTTGAACAGATCATAGAAGATTTGTTAACACCTAGGTTTGTTAACATTCACTGCCTAGGCCACGCCTATATGATTTAGGCATATTCACAGGCCCTTTGAGGTTTATATCCAAATAACCCTGAATTTCATGCCTAGAGTGGAAATATGGGGGTTACCTTTTGGATGTTAACAATGTTAAGAGCCATCTTCACGCCTGGACTGGAAATAAAGGGGTCATTTTGGTCTTTTTTAGTCAAAAATTAACAGAATGTTCACGGATTGTTAACATCATCTTAGGAATACCCACACACCTATACTTCCACTCTAGCTTTATTTAAAAAATTTTTTTAATGAAAAAAAAATAAAAATAATTAATGATATACTAAATTTGGTTTAGTTATTCAATTCTAATTTGATTATTATGGTAGAATCCATATGTATACAGAGAAGAAACAATGGTGTGTGGGTCAATGACAAAGGATCCGATTGATAAATTATTAGATGATGCAGAAAGTGGCAAGTCCTTATTTAAAAATCGTGAAGTCCTACATTATTCATTTATCCCAGATATTATACTACATAGAGAAGAAGAACAAAAAAAGGTCACCCAATCACTATTACCATTATTAAAAAAATCACGTCCATCAAACCTACTAGTTTATGGAAAACCAGGAACTGGAAAAACTCTAGTAGTAAAGAAAGTACTAGGCAAGATACAAGAACGAGTTAAAGACAACTCCTTTCCTATACACTTACTTTATGCAAATGCAAAAGAAGAGACCACATTATACGGACTACTAGTAAAACTAGGAAGACAGTTAGGGCTTACATCACAAAAGGAGTTACCATCCACCGGACTTTCAATTAGCGAAGTATTCAATCGAATTATTTCAGCAATAGAGAAAGATGGACTAAACACGGTATTTGTAGTAGATGAGATAGATTATCTTGTAGAACTTGTATCAAAATCAGGTAAAGATGTGTTCTATTCATTAACAAGGGCTAATGAGAGGCTAAAAAAAGGCACATTAACCCTGATAGGAATCTCAAACGACCTCACATTCAAGGAACGATTAGATCCACGAGTCCTAAGTAGTCTAAGTGAAGAGGAAGTTGTTTTTACCAATTATACAGTTAGCCAGATTAAAGAAATCCTTGAGGAACGCATCAAGGAAGGCTTTATTCCAAATTCTGTAGAGCAGGCAGCAGTAAACCTCTGTTCAGCCATGTCTGGACAAGAACATGGAGACGCAAGAAGAGCCATAGACCTACTAAGAGTGGCAGGAGAGATAGCCGAACGTGAACAATCTGACACAGTAAAGGAAGATCACATACGACGAGCCTCATTAAAGATGGAAGAAGACAAGGAAACAACAGCCCTAAACTCATACCCATTACATGAAAAATTACTAATATTGGGAGTAATGAAAGCAAGCGGAAATACTACTGGTGAGATTTATCATTCATACAAGAATCTCTGTAAGATAACCCGACAAAAAGAACTTACCCAACGGAGAATTACACAAATGCTAAGTGAGATTGAAATGACTGGGCTAATTACAGGAAAAATTATTCATCAAGGAATGCATGGACGAACTAAAAAATACAATCTTACACTAAATCCAGATACTGTAAAAAAAGCATTCAAAGAAGATCTAACATTAGAAGATCTTTTGTAATTTTAACTAGAATTTTCAGTAAAGTCTTTTGTAAAGACCTTCATCGTTGCAAGATTTACAATAATAGCTATTCCAGGTGTTGGATTGATTCCAACACTTGCTTGAAATGGAGTCTGACTTTGCCATGCACCAGAATTTACAATCAGAGTTCCCTTGTACATATCAAGGTCAACAACATGAATATGTCCAGAATGGTAGATATCTGGAACTTCAGATATTACCATCATATCTTCTAATTCTGGTGCAATAGGTGTTCTCTTACCATATATCGGACTAAGATGCCTAGTTTTGAGTAACACTCTCATGGCTTTTGCTGGCTGTGCATAACTTAGCCCTGGAGTACTACCCACAACATCATCAAGGCTTTGTCCGTGGAACATGAGGATCTTGACTCCATTTCACTCAAGCATTGAAGGATTACCCAGCATGAAAAAGTTCTCTCTATTCCAAAGATGCATGTTATGTTTTTCTGGAATGGCTGGTTGTGGTAGAGCTCTTCTTCCAGGATCATGGTTTCCTGGAATAATGAAAACTTTGATGTGTTTTGGAATTTTATCTAAAAGCTCTGTAGCCTTTGCCATCTGTTGGTCGACATCCAACAACAATAATTCCTTATCCTGATTTGGAAAGATGCCTATTCCATCAATAATATCTCCACCAACTAGGACAAATCTGACCTTTCTTGCTATTGGATCAGGACTTGACAGCCACGAAACAAACTCTGTAAACTCTTTTTCCATAAAGAACTTACTACCTACGTGTAAATCAGAGATGAGAACTGCATAGGTCTCAGTCTTTGAGCGATTTGCTATATGATCAGGTATGTCTGGGACTAGAATCTCTTTTACAAAAAATCCTCCATTCTTACCACTTGCAATTGAAACCATTACAAATTGGTCAATTAGCAAAGAATTTGCAGTCTCTTGTATCTCTTTATTGAAAATCAGTAATTCTATCGAGCCTGATGGGTCGTCTATGACAAGTTTTGTCACATCCCTATCGATTCTTCTATCCATTAACAGACCTACAATGTAGGTTTCCTCATCCAATTTACCATTAGTCACATTTGAAATGGGAGTCAATTTCTTTGACTGTGAACGTTGCATCATAATTTTAAGCAGTTTTGAATATCTACTACGAAATAAAGCAGTAAAACCATCAATCCCTTCTGCAGATGTAACTTTTTTTGTAGGATCAAACAAAATTACATGATTATTTTCAATAGTATCGTCTATTTCTGATTCTACAAACATTTTGAGGTCGCTTTGGTTAATCAAAAACATATTTTGTTTAGCTTTTTCTCGTACAACTTGTTTGATTATATTTTGAAGCTCTTTTACATCGATCTTCTCTAATATCTTAAATGCATCAGGATGAATCTGAAATCCTTTACTTAATGCATAAGTTATAGCAGAAGAGACCTCTTCTTTCAACAAGGTCTCATAATCCAACTTTTAATTAAATCTGTGCCAACCGCCAAAGCTCAAATATAGTTCTCTTAAAAAAGAACTATTGTTTAGAAATAGAAGAATTTTAATATTTTTAATTTTTGTCGGAATTTTCTCATTATCTTATTCAATTGGAAGTCAAAGTAAATTATCTGACGAAGATTCACAATCATTTCTTAAAGAATTTCAAAAAGCAGTTCAAGGAATTGATGCTATAGGAATTTTTGAACATAATGCATCGGTTGCATTGCCAATGTTTGTTCCAGGTTTTGGTCTGGTATGGGGTGCATTTGCAGCTTGGTCAACAGGTGTTGCCTTTGAAGCTCTAGTAACCACAACTCCTACACTTGCAAAAATTCCTCCATTGGCACTGATTTACTTGTCTCCATTTGGTGTAATGGAGCTTGTCGCTTATTCACTTGGAATGTCGAGAAGCTTTTTACTGATAAATGCCATAGTTAGAAGAAAACCTCTGAAAAACGAGCTCCGTCGGACTGGTATAGAAATAGGAATTGCCTTGGCTCTTTTACTTGCAGGGGGATTTATTGAATATGCCATGATTCAACAATTTGGTTCAAGCATAAGTCATACAAAATCTGGCTTGTAAAAACAATCAATCGGGAATTGCCTAATTGTGTGATAAATTATACCCAGTAATTAAATATGCAACGAGGAATTAGCTAGTCTAATGAAGAACGTATTCCTGTTTCTAATGGTAATTACAGGACTTGTTACTATACTGTGTTTACCCCACGCATATTCTGATTTTTCGCCTAATAACCAATACGTAATCAAAGCTCTTGGATATCTTTCTGGTAATCAAACCATTCTTGATTCTAGTATTGCATTAGAGCTTACAACTGGTTCCATAAATGGAAGTGCTATACAATCTACTCTTGATAATGGTCTTGTTACTATATCGCATGTTCAATATCTAAATTCAGGAATCTGGCAAACTCCAATCTTGCGAGATGGAAAATATTTCGTCATCAAGGGAGATGCACAAGATCAAAATGGAAATGTAATTCATCTAAATTTATTTGGTAGAATCATAAATAGCAATCAAGAAGGTTCAGTCTATACCATAACAGGTAAAATAACCGGCTCTGAAACTATGAAAGTAAGCTATAGTGCTAAAATCATATCTACTAATACTGTAACTACAAAACCAATTACAACAACTATACCAACTCAACAATCATCTTCAAACACAATCAATGTAAGCATTGTATATCACGGATCTGACTTTTATAATCAAGTTCACTTTAACCCGTCAAGTATACAGGCAGCTGTTGGTACTACAATAGTTTGGACCAACAATGATGTGGTTCCTCACAGAATAACAAGCGGTATAACTAAAGCAACCACTGCAGACGGTTCGACTCCAGTATTTACTGCAGATGGAAAAATTGACAGTGGAATTTTAGCTCCAGGACAATCATTTCAATATACCATAACTAGTTTTAACACTACAAACAGACTTAGTCCAACAATGGCACAGATCTATAACATTCCTCCTGAACAAACACTAGGTGATATTACTTTCTTTGATCCTACATATCCATTTATGGTGGGAATAATATCCCCCATGACTTCACCTCCACCTGCCCAAGGAAGTATGGTTCAGATGACTATTGTTCAAGGTGCGTCTGATCCAAA
Source organism: uncultured Nitrososphaerota archaeon (assembly GCA_963713025.1). Classification (GTDB taxonomy): domain Archaea; phylum Thermoproteota; class Nitrososphaeria; order Nitrososphaerales; family Nitrosopumilaceae; genus Nitrosotalea. Next base: position 400,655 of record CAVQKA010000001.1, read on the forward strand.
TAATCTACAATTTCTATCACCTTCATCTATTCGAATAACCTCTGGAACGACATTGAAATTCATAAACAGTGATTCTATTCCTCATAGAATACAGACTGGTCAGATTTTGATTACATCACAAGGTGGAGCAAAGGGATCTGCTCCTGCAAAACAGCCACAGTTTAATCCTGATGGAATGTTTGATACTGGTATGATTGCTCCAGGACAATATTACACACTTACAGTTACAAAAACTGGTACTATCCATATTTTTGATCCTTCATTTACTTGGATTAATGGAGTAGTTGTTTCATCATCAACTTCCTCATCTACTTCAATACCCCCAATTCAGATTAGCATAGCTCTTGGTTCATCATTAGCAAATGGTGCATCTACACAGCAACAATTTAGTCAATACAATTCATACTATTATCCAAATACAGTACAGGTAGTTCCTGGCACTCCAATCATTTGGGTAAATAATGATTCTATAGTTCACACAATTCTCAGTGGTGTAAGTACTCAGAAAATTGGTAATCCGTTTACACCTGATGGAAAGATAGCAAGTGGCCCAATTGCTCCTGGTCAAACATATACTGCAATAATCAATGATACTGGAATAATCAGATTCTATGATCCGCAATATACTTGGATGAATGGAGTGATAATTTCAATGCCTCCAACACAATCATACGTAATTGGGACACCCGCTTATAAGAATCAATAAATTATTTGAAATTAATGTACGACTCTAGTTTTGTCTGATCAAAGACCATCACAGAAAGATCAGAGAATTGTTTTCCTTCCAAATCTTTTACCTTACCTATAAAATGTGTCTCTTTATCAGTAGTTAAAAACTCAAAGACATGTACTTTCATATTTGAAGTGTCAAAACCATGATCTTTCAAGTAAGTTGCTATTTCTGATTGCATAAAATGTTTTGAAGGCTCTTTTGGCCAAGGCCTTGGTACTAGTATGACACTAAATCCATCAATGAGTGCCTTTTGAAGCTCAAGTTTCTTTTCTTCAATACTTGTAGAAATATGCATTGTGATGACCTTGCTTTTGTCAATCGGTACTCTTGCCTTTGATGCGGCTACTTGGATAGAGCTAATTCCTGGAATAATTTGTACATCTCCAAAGATCTCAATTAATCTATCAACTACTTCTGATTCTGAAAAATTCACATCTCCTGTAAAAGGAATAACACATGTCTTGTTGCCTATGGTCTTTGAGACTTTTTGATATGCATCCTCCTGATCTTTCATAGTAACTTCATGAATCTCTTTATTTTTCAAAAGTGACTCTATTGTATTTAGTGTGTATTTGTAACCAATTACAATATCGGAATTTAGTACTATCTCCTTTACAATTTCGGTTACGTATTTTGATGAACCTGGCCCTACACCAACAGCAAAGACTTTGCCCATGATTTTCGTTTTTGTAATCTTTAATATAATTCACTGACAGATTATGATAAACGACACCTCTTTTAGTCACTTGACACTGTAGGAATCATGAAGTCAAAACAATATCGAGTATTTTTTGGTCTATTGGCCCTCGTTGCTATAATAGGTATAGCATCAGAAACAACAATCATGACAGCTTCAGCACAGTCTACGATAACTAGACATTGTACCGCATACAGACCTTGCTATAACATATGTGGAGACCATATCTGTGCTCCTGGTGAACTTGCTCAGATGAAAGCACAATCAGCCCAGCCACAGAATAACAATACTGGAGTATCAATAGCCCCAGTAAACTCTACTATGACGACACAATCAACAGGTGTGATAATAGGCGGAGTGGTTTCATACATGGATATAGCTTCGGATGGAACAGCAGTAATCGTAAGAACAGGTCATCCAATCAGTGGACAAACATTAGCAATAGGTATTGGATTCAGAGATGCAAATGATAATTTTGTACAAAATCAAAATTATGCAATCACTGTTACACAAGATGGTAACACAGTATTCTCAAATCCAAATGGTAACGCACAGACTGGAACAGATACTCTAACTACTCCTGCACTCTCATCTAACAGTCCAGTCAACATTATGGTGACACTTAACGGAGTAGGTCCAACTACTGCAGACCCATCAACATGGACAGGTGTTAAAGGCGAAGTACTTGGATTTTCACAGGTTACAGATGTCAAGACCCCAACCATGCCAATATCAAATATGACAATGCCACAACAAAATGCAACAGTGCCAGAGTTTGGTTCTGTAGCATCAATAGTTCTTGCAATTGCTGTATTGAGCGTCGTAGTGTTTGCTGTCAAAACTAGAATAATTCCAAAATTCTAAACTCTCTTTTTCTTATTTTTAATATGATCTAGTTTTAATTTTTATTCGTAAAATACATCCTTTTACCAGACATCATCGACCTCATCAAGTTCTTTGAATTCTTCAACGGGCTTTTCACGCATAACCTTCAATCTTGCAATGTCTCTATCAAAGAACAAGTCTATTGACCAATCAAGAAATATTCTGACTTTTTTATCTAGTCGCGGAATTTTTGAAAGATAAATTACTCTCCATATCATCCATGCAACGATTCCATGCAAATGAATGCCAAACATACTTGCAATAGCACTACGTTTTCCTATAACTGCCATTTGTCCCCTAGGCGAATAGACAAATTTTTGTTTCTCTTGATTTGTAATTATGGCATGAAGATTTTTTGCTACAATCTTGGCTTCTGATTCAGCGTTTTGTGCTGTTGGTGGAAGAGATCTATTTGTTTTAGGATCAAGTATGTAACAACAATCTCCTATTGCAAAAACTTCAGGAAAATCAGTAGCTTGAAGAAATTCATCTACTATAATCATACCTCTGTTAGTTTTGAAGACTGATTTTTTTATGATATCAACAGGTGTAACACCTGCAGTCCATACCAAAGTTCTTGTCTGTATTGCATTTACTGAAAATTGATTGCTAGGATCTTTTGTAGATGGCTGAGCATCCTCAATTAGAACTTCATCACCTGAAAAACTAGAAAGTTTGGTACCTACCTTTACTTCAATTCCACGTTCATGGAGTTTTTCTAAAGCAAATTTTGCAAGTTTTTCATTAAAACCTGGAAGTATGGCTGGAAGTGCTTCAAGAACAATTACTCTGATATCTGTTTTTTCAATATTGGGATAATATTTTCTTGCATCATGTAACAAATCCATTAGTTCTCCTGCTGTTTCTATGCCTGCAAATCCACCTCCAACAATTACAAAAGTAAGCAAGCTTTTCTTAAGAATCGGATTAGTTTCATTATCTGCTTGTTCAAGCATATCTATGGCTCTATTTCGTAGTACAACTGCATCATTGAGAGTTTTCATTGAATAGGCTAATTTCTCTAGCTGATCCATTCCAAAGAAATTTGTCTGACTGCCAAGAGTTAGTACGAGATAATCATAATGTAACGAAATTCCCCGTTTTTCTTTTGTGCCGCTTAGAGTTACAGTCTTTCCATAAGGATCTATGTTCTTAACTTCAGCCTCATAGAACTTGGTCTTTTTCAAAAGTGTTCTAACCGGAATTACTATATGTCTAGTCTCAATTGTTCCTGAAGCTACTTGAGGAAGCATTGGTGTAAACAAGAAAAAATTATCCACACTCACTAGACTGATCTGAACATCATTTTCATTTGGAAAATATGATTCAAGTTTTCTTACACACTCTACTCCTGCAAATCCGCCTCCTAAAACAAGAATTCTTTTGGTTTCTGACATCTAAGACATCTAATGTTTGTTCATGGGGATAAAAAAGGTAGTATTGATTCTCATAGAGCTACTATTAGAACAGTTGAGCGAAAGGTAAAATATGCTCATTTACAGAATCTAGTATATGAAGAAAGAATTCATCGTTACAAGAATAGATGCGTCTCCTGATGGATCTCCATATGTCATACTTTCACTTTCCACATCCAAAGATTTTAGAGAACAAAGTACACCCGCATCACCTTTTGGTGCAGGGGGAGTAATGGGCTTTACAAATATGGATGATATGGTGAAAAACCTCAACAAGATGTTATCTGGAGGCGGTATGGGTCAGCCTGGTAATGTAACCTCAATTAAACTTGATATGCATGAGTACAAAGAACTAAACCTTGGAGTAGGAGACAAAGTCTTCCTAGAAGTAACAAAAGCAGAATCTATTGGCGTCTAGAAAGTTTTTTTGCTAATTATTAACGAGTGATTTCTCTTCTTAGAATATGATATGCTCTAGCTGCATCCTTTTCATGCAAGACTGCAACTATGTGGTCTTGTCCGAAGAACGCATTAAAAAGCTCGATTCCATTATCATGTAGAATCTCAGATACGTACGAAACTACCTCAGAACTGTGCTCATTTTCAGGAATATGTATGGTTATTTTTGCTAGTCCAGTTTGGGAAGAATTCCTATGTGATGAAAAAGATTCTAAAATTTTTCTTATATCACTTATGTCTTCTGTTAAAAATCTAAACGAGTCAGTTGATCTAAAGAACTCGTAATCTGGATCAATTCTCATAAATCTATCCATCAAGTCTACAGCGTCTTTCATTTCAAAATCATCTGAGAAAAATTTGATATCTACAATCCCATCAGTTAAAGAAAGTCTTGCATTTTTTAGTACAGTTTCATTTTGCATCTCGTCTTTTTTTTCAAAAGAGTCTGCATACCTTTTGATTGCAACTACAATTGTATTGGGATTTACTGGTCCTCCTACTTGCGACTCGACTTCTTTTTGGAGTTTTATTGCAAGTGATGTATAATTTATCAAACCCATCTTGACGCAATCGTAAATCGATCTATTTTTTGTAATTATCTCTCTAACTGCATCAGGAACTGAAAGATTTGGGGTTCGCATGAAGGTAAATAATACTATTAATTATATTAATTTATGTAATAATACCATTTATTTCCTCATAATCTTTATATAATGTCATACCTATTACATTATATGCATAACTATGACATAACTGACTGGGATGAGTTTGACCATCTCTTCCAAAAAATGATGCAGCCTTTCAAAAGACTGGATGCAATTTGGGACGACATGAAAAGTTCTGACAACACACAGACATTTGGTCCTTACTACCATGGATATTCAATGACTGTAGGATCTGATGGAAAACCTGTAGTCAAAGAATATGGAAATGTTAGACCCGGTCTTCTTCCAACATCGGAGATAAGAGAACCGTTTGCTGATGTTATCGTAGATAACAAAGAAAAAGTTCTCAAAGTTGTAGCAGAGATGCCAGGAGTAGAAAAGAAAGATATCAAGATCGAAGTCGTAGGACGTACTGTAAATCTTGATGCAGAAAACGGTGATAAAAAATATCATACAAAAATCCCAATAAAACAAAAGGTTGACGAAGATTCTGCCAAAGCAACATATTCTAACGGAATCTTGGAAGTAAAGTTCAAACTCAAAGAAGAGGATCGACCGCAAGGAAAAAGGGTGACGGTCGAATGACTCTATTTTTTATGGTGATAACATTATGAGCGAAATAACATTAAAAATTGCAGAAGCAGCACAAAGACATGTTGGAAAAGGAATAGCTGTAGTAGATCCTAAAATTGTTGAAGATAATGGATGGGAGACTGGCCAAATTCTTGAACTAGTTGGAAATAGAAAAAGTCATGTTAAACTCTGGTCTGGTTCTACTACTGATTACGGAACTGGAATAATCAAAATTGATGGAATTACACGTCATAACATAGGTGCAGGAATTGGAGAAAAGATTACAATAAAAACAGTTGATGCAGAGGAAGCTGAGCAGATTACTCTTTCACCTATTGAAAAACTAGGTGAAGAAGGACTTCAAGAGTATATGCAAACATACTACATGGGTCATGTATTAACTTCTGGTGATACACTAATTGTAACCACTCAGATGGGTGGAAAAACACAACTTGTTGTTAGTAACACCAAACCATCTTCAAAACCTGTTATAATATCAGAGCAGACCGAGTTTAAGTTAGGCCCAATGACCAAAGCCATTGATAATTCTATTCCAAGAATAACCTATGATGACCTTGGCGGACTACGAAATGAAGTTCAGAAGATTCGAGAGATGGTAGAACTTCCGATGCGACACCCAGAATTATTTGAAAAACTAGGAGTTGAGGCACCAAAAGGTGTACTGCTTTATGGACCACCAGGAACAGGAAAGACATTATTAGCAAAAGCAGTGGCAGGAGAGACTAATTCTCATTTTACTTCTCTTAGTGGTCCTGAAATTATTGGAAAATTCTATGGGGAAAGCGAAGAGCGACTACGGGATATATTCAAACAAGCAGAGGAGAATGCACCTAGTATAATATTCATTGATGAAATTGACTCGATAGCTCCAAAGAGGGAAGAAGTAACCGGAGAAGTAGAAAAGAGAATTGTATCACAGCTTCTAACTTTGATGGATGGAATGAAATCAAGAGGTAAAGTAGTTGTAATTGCAGCAACAAACAGACCAGATTCAATAGATCCAGCATTACGAAGACCGGGAAGATTTGATCGTGAAATAGAGATTGGAATTCCAGATCAACAAGGAAGACGTGAGATTTTAAATATTCATACAAGAGGTATGCCAATTGATGAAAAAGTAAACTTGGATCAGATTGCAAGAGTGACTCATGGATTTGTAGGAGCTGATTTGGAAGTGCTTACAAAAGAAGCTGCCATGAGATCTCTTAGAAAAATTTTACCTGATTTGGATCTAGAAGCAGAAAAAATTCCAGCAGAAATTCTTCAAAAAATTATCATTACAGATAATGATTTCAAGGAGGCACTAAAAGATGTTAGACCGTCTGCGCTACGAGAAGTTCTAGTTCAAGTACCTGATGTTACATGGGACGATGTTGGTGGCCTAGAATCTCTAAAAGAAGAACTCTATGAAGCCGTGGAATGGCCGCTCAAACACAAAGAAGCATTTGAGTATACTGATGTTGCAACTCCTAAAGGAATCTTACTCTATGGTCCACCCGGAACAGGAAAAACACTGATTGCAAAGGCAGTCGCACACACCTCTGAATCTAATTTTATTAGTATCAAAGGTCCTGAACTGTTATCCAAATGGGTAGGTGAGTCTGAAAAAGGAGTTCGTGAAATTTTTAGAAAGGCGCGTCAAGCTGCTCCTTGCATAATATTTCTTGATGAACTTGACTCTTTGGCTCCAAGCAGAAGCTCAGGCAGTTCTGACTCTAATGTTACAGAAAGAGTAGTTTCTCAGTTACTAACTGAGATAGATGGTCTTGAAGAATTACATGATGTTCTAATAATTGGTGCTACTAACAGAGTAGATCTTATCGATAGTGCATTACTAAGGCCTGGGAGATTTGATAGAATCATTGAGGTACCATTACCAGACACAAAAGGACGTGAAAATATATTCAAAATACACACAAGAAAGAAACCACTTGCAGAAGGCATCGACTTTGCAAAGCTAGTACAGTTGACTAATGGCTTTAGTGGCGCAGAGATAGAAGGATTGTGCAACAGGGCTGCCATGAGTTCTATAAGACGATATGTAGACAAGAAAGAGAAAAACGTAAAATCAATCAAAATAACTCAAGAGGACTTGGAAAATGCAATCCAGAAGATGCGACCACTTGCTGTAAAACCAAGACCAATGGCAACGCCAGCAATTATATGATAAATTGAGTAATGTATAATGACGGCAAAGGAAGCAATTCTCTATCAAAAGTTACCTAATGACAAGGTTAGATGTACAGCGTGTGCTCGATATTGCGAAATTGGAAAAGATCAGATTGGTCTGTGTGGAATCAGAGCAAATAACAACGGAAGACTTGATCTTCTTGCATATGGCAAAGTAATTGCAGGTCATGTAGATCCAATTGAGAAAAAACCTGTAACTCATTATAGACCTGGTACTAGCATCTTTTCTATTGCTACAACTGGTTGCAACTGGTTATGCAAATACTGCCAAAATTATGACATCAGTCAACGAAGAAAGATAGAAGGAGTTGATATGACTCCTCAACAAGTAGTTGATTCAGCAAAACAATCAGGTGCTGATGGAATTGCGTATACTTACAATCAGCCATCAATATTTATCGAATTTGCGCGAGACTGTGGGGTAATTGCAAGAAAGAATGGATTGTTTAACATATTTGTCTCAAATGGTTATGATACCTCCGAAACAGTTGGAATGATGAATGAATTTCTTGATTGTATTACAGTAGATTTTAAGGGAAATGCAGAACCTCAATTTTCACGAAAATATATTGGAATTCCAGATCCTCAACCAATTTTTGATACCCTTAAAGAAATTCATCATAAAACCAAGATTCATGTAGAAATTACTGACTTGGTCGTACCACAAGTTGGTGACAACTTAGAATATGCTAAAAAATTATGTAAATTCATCTATGATGAGTTTGGACCTGATATGCCAATACATTTTCTTAGATTTCATCCAGATTACAAAATGATGGATTTTGAATCAACACCAATACCTACACTTGAGAAACATTACGAAATCGCAAAGGAGGTTGGACTCAATTATGCCTATTTAGGAAATGTTCCAGGCCATCACCTTGAAAATACATGCTGTCCTCAATGCAAGAAGATTGTAGTCAAAAGATATGGTTTTGATATACAAGGGTGGTATATTGACGATAAAAATAACTGTAAATTTTGTGGTAATAGAATAGCAATTGAAGGAAAACTTTCTGAAAATTACAAACAAAATCGATTCCAATTTGTCTTGTAGAGTAAAAATCTGATATTTACAAAAAATCAATTTTGGAATTTTAATCAAAGGTTAAATATCGTGTAACTCGAATTAATACATGCCAACTACTTACATTTTGATTAATTCTGATCTAGGTTCTGATGTTGAGATTATTAAAAAAATAAAACAGATTCTTGATAATGAAAGCGGTATCAAGTATGAGGTTCAAGGTGTGTATGGAGTATATGATATAATAGTCAAGATTACAGCTGATTCGATGGATCTTCTAAGAAGTATTATAACAAATAAAATTAGAAAGATAGACAAGGTTTACTCTACCTTGACTATGATGGTAATTGAAGAACAAGAAAGGTAATTAGACTCTTTTTATTGCATCAACTACAGCCTGAATTTCTGATTCTGTATTGAAAAAATGAGGAGAAGCCCTTACAATCTTTTTAGTAAAAATATCTCTCACCGCAAGTATCATGTTTTCTCTCTCTAACCTTGATACCAAGTCCTTTGGATCTTTATCATGAATAGAAAAAGAGACTATGCTTGTACGTTTTTCTGCTTCCTCTGGTCCATACAGAGTTGCACCATTAATTTTTGAAATCTCTTCACGTAATAGATTGGCAAGCATGATGTTTCTCTCTCTGATGGTTTTCATTCCTATTTTTTTTAAATAATTTAATGATGCCTCAAGACATGCAACTCCTGACCAGTTACGAAAGCCTGCCTGAAATCTAGCAGGCATTTCTTTATACACTATTTTATCTTCATGAAATATTGCAGACTCTCCTCCAACCTGAAGTGGTTCAATAAGTTCACTTGAATCTCTTCTACAAAAGAAAATTCCCATTCCCATTGGACCGCACAACCACTTGGAACCATTAAAAGACATAAAATTACAATTAATTTTATTTACATTTACATCCTCAATAGATCCAACTGTTTGTACTGCATCAACAAAATATGGTATATTCTTTTCAGAAAGAATCTTACCAATTTCTTCAATGGGAAGTATTGCACCAGTGTTAAACAATGCATGACTTAATACAACTAGTCCTGTTTTTTCATCAATTATTTTCTTAAAAGAATCAAGTTCAAAGTATCCTGTTTCATCCACGGATAAATTTCTCAACTCAGCTCTCTGTCCAACTCTTATCCATGCATAATGATTAGCTGGGTGTTCATGCGTTGAGCCACGTATTACAATGTTAGAATTTGGATTTAATTTCAATCCATTTGCCACAAAATTTATTCCATCAGTTACACTCTGAGTAAGTATTACTTCCTCTGGTTTACATTTAATTAATTCTGAAATTTCCTTACGTACATTAGCTAGTCTCTCTCTTACATAATTATCAGAAGCCTCAGAGTCAGGACCAAGTTCGTTATACTTTACTAGAAAATCACTCATTGCTGATATGCTCGATCTTGGCATTCTGGAAGCAGAGGCGTTATTGAGGTAAATTTTCTCTTTGTATTGAAAATCTTGTGAATAATCCAAATTCATTATTATATTACAATCTACTAGTATTTTTGTTGTTTAAAAATACTAATGGTGATTTGAGTCCATCAAAACTAAATTTGCAAACAATATTGGAACAAGATCTTATTAATTCTGTATTTTACTCTGATCCATTTCTGAAGGCAGGATTTATCTCCAAGTTAGTCCAAGATACAAAACTTCAAGTCTTATACTTGGATCTTGATCTGTTATATAGCGGATATGTTGTCTCTAAAATACTTCCTACCAATGAAAATGTAAGTTTGTTTCAACCTACTACTGAAAATTTGTATCAGATGATCAAAGAGATCCTAGTAAAAGCAAGTATGTCACAGACTATAATCATTGTAGATTCACTCAATGGACTTTTCAATATATTAAATCGTAAAAAGAATATTGGAAAGGCTGTCATGTCTATCATAATGCTACTTGCAAGTATAGCACGTATGACAAAATCTTATCTTGTTGTTGCAAGCATGGTTAGATACAAAAAAGAAGAAGGATGGGTATTATCACCTACAGGTAAGCGTCTAATTGAAACAAAAAATAGCAAGAAAATTCTTCTTGAATATGGAAAAGATGGTATTATACTAAGTATGCCGAGTGATTCAAGCAAATTTGTTATCCCTTCAAATTTGATTCCACTAGTCTAGTCTTTTTATTATATGATATCCAAACTGAGTCTTTACAATATCAGAGACTTGTCCTTTTTCCAATGCAAATGCAGCTTTTTCAAATTCTGATACCATGGCTCCTCTAGAAAAAAACCCAAGATCCCCCCCTCTCTTTTTTGAGACATCTATTGAATTCTCTTTAGCAAGATTTGCAAAACTTTCACCTTTTGAAATTCTTGTCTTAAGATCCTGTGCAACACTTAGTTTTTCAACTAAAATATGCGCACAATGAATTTTACTTCCCATAGTATCTTTGATTAATAATAAATTATAAAAAAACGTTGGTTTGAATAATTGTTATTCTAAAGATTTGGAATGAGGCGATCGTAAATTAACGGTGTTATAAAATTCCCAAACGCCGTTATAACATGCCATTTTTCAGCAAGTTATATTAAGATCTTTTCTCGAAGTACACAACATGCCAGTTGGAATTATTCCAGATATAGGCGAACAAATGTGCATAGGATGTGCACTCTGCGTAGAGATCTGTACATCACTAGGCCCAGACGTATTAAGAGTAAAACCAGTAGAAGGCTGGAAGAGAGGTAAAGCATTTGTATTTTATCCAGAAAGATGCATTTCAGATGGTGCATGCATAGGTGTATGCCCAACAAAGGCAATCTTTTGGATGAGACCAATGGACTTTACTCCAGGTCAACCAGTACCACTCTACAGAAACTCTGTATTCGTCAAGGGTTGGACCGAGCTAATCGATTAAGTCCTAACATCAAAATCTCTTTTTATTATTTTTAATTTCTCTACTTAGTTTTCTACATATATGGATCCTCTACCTATACAATATTGTGAGTAAACCAGGAAATATTTGGAGAAAAGTACATGGTAAAATTGCAAGAAAACCTACAAACTTTAGTTGGCTTATTGACGACAAGCTCAGCTGGAAGTGGAATGCCTACTTCTCTTTCTGAAATAGATTGGATACAAAAACAAGGAGTAAAATCTATTATTACAATGACAGAGAACTCACTTCCTGAATCGTGGGTAAAAAATATAACATATCTTCATGTTCCAACAGAAGATTTCTCGGCACCTGATATGGAACAAATTGATGAAGCAATTGAGTTTATACAAAAAAGACTAGAAAATAATGAACCAGTAATGGTTCATTGTGCTGCAGGCATTGGGAGAACTGGTACGATTCTTGCTTGTTATCTTATAAAATATCAAAAGCTTTCAGCAAAAGATGCAATACAAAAAGTACGAAAAGAAAGACCTGGTTCTATCCAGTCTGAATCTCAAGAAATAGCAATTAGTCTATACCACAAATTCCTCAACAAGTAGTTTATTCTGGTATGGATGTGGTTACTATCTTGCCGTTTTCTAGTTTGATAAACAAAAATCTGTTATCCTTGAAGATCAAAGTTATTTCATCATTTTTTTCTTCTACTTCAAGCAGTTCTTGTCCTCTAAGTCCATCATATTTTGCCATATCGATACACCAATAATTCCATTTATATCCTATTTGGTAACTTCGATCTCGATTTCTTTAGAGTGAACCGTTTCATCAAATGGTTCGATGTAATCATGTTTGAACCATGATACATGAATCTCAGCTCCTATCTTGTGTTTACCAACACCAAGATCAGATGCATTGAATTGTATTTTTTCATCAAAATCAAGAAGTAACTGTTGTGCATCAACTTGATTTTTTGGAATGAATGGTTCAAAATTCTTGGATATCTGTACCCAGACTTTCTTCTCTCCCATCTGAGTAAGCTTTGGATTACGTGTCCAAAAAAGGGCAACTTTCTTGTACGTGTCTAGGGACTTACCAATCTCTTTCTTTCTAAGTCCACTGGTATGAAGTTTTACCCCATATCGTAGCTTGAAGGAGTTGTCATGATTATTGTAAGCTTTTTCCCAATTTTTCTCATTGAATGCTTCTCGAAGAGCTCCTGTTATAGAGAATTTTACGTCTATTGCAACGTTATCATCTATTTTTGGTTTATCAGGAGATTTCTCCAGAGAAACTTCACTTATTGCATTTTTATCGCTAGTCAACTATTGGTAATGGTTTATATCCTCAATAAGTATTTTTTTGACTTACATGGATGTTGAACTGAAGAAATCTTCTCCAAAAGAGGTTCAATTGGACATAAGAAAATCAGACATTAGTACTCTTTACATAGTCCAATATGAGATGCTCAAAGATCCTACTGTAGAGTTTGCAGGTGTAGTCTTGAAACATCCACTAACTAAACAACTTGCAATGCGAGTAAATACTTCAAAGGGCAATCCTGTGAAGGAAATTGAAAAGGCAACAAAGACTGCTATAGAGTACACTGATGAATTAAAAAAAGCAATTTTTTCTAAAATTAAAGGTGTTTAAATGAAATTCTGTCCCAAGTGTCAGGCGAGATTAAAGATAGATAGCTCTGACTCTGAATTTGTATGTCCAAAATGTGGATATAGTGAAAAAGGAAATAAGGTAACAAAAGAAGTAAAAAATGAAACTGTTTCCTCTATCATCTCTTTGGATGAAAAAGAAATGAAAGAGGCATTACCAACAATTAAGATCGAATGTGAAAAGTGCGGACATAATGAAGCTGTTTGGTGGATGCTTCAGACAAGAAGTGCAGATGAACCTACTACCCAGTTTTATAGATGTGTAAAGTGTAGCTATACTTGGCGAAACTACGCATAAGGTTTAACTTGAACATTCTGGAGAACTGAGTAAGTTTGGTATTTTCTGCAAAGACTGGAGGTTCTGAAGAATGGAAAGCTGTCATATCTGCCATATCAACCCTAGTTGAAGAAGTTACATTCGAAGCAACAGGTGAGGGAATTGCTTTTAGAGGCATGGATCCATCACATGTGGCACTAATCGATATTGCTTGGCCTAACTCTGCATTTGAAAAATATGTTTGTGATCAAGATGTTAAGTTTGGAGTTAGAATAGATGAGTTTTCAAAATTAATTAAAAGAGCTGATAAAAAAGACAATATAGAAATTAGCATTTCTGAAGACAATCTTTTACTTGTTACAATAGGTAAAAATAAAAAATATAAGATGAGATTAATTGAAAGTTCAGCAACTGATACACCACTCCCAAAAATTACCTATAACGCTAAAGTGGGAGTTACCTCTGGCGAATTTGATAAGATACTTGGAGATATACAAGTAGTCTCAGAATATCTCTCAATTAATGCTGTACCTACAAAAGCAGAATTTTCAGGACGTGGTGATTCTGGTGAGGCAACTATAACACTAGAAAAAGGAACACCTGAAATGCCAGAGATTGAGGTCAAGGAAGATAGTAGTGCAACCTATAGCTTGGAATATCTTAACAGTATTGTAAAAGCAGTAGGTACAGTTGCAGGCACAGTAGTTTGTGAATTTTCAACTAAAATGCCTCTTAGATTAGAATTTAAAGTAGCAAATATTGGAAGGATTCACTTTTACCTTGCTCCTAGAGTTGAGAGTTAAAAGATTTTAAGGATAACAAGGCGAGGTTATACTGATTTGAAACTTGTTCTAAAATTTGGAGGAACCTCTGTTTCTTCTACACAAAATATTCGAAATGTTGCAACTCTGATAAAAAAACTCACAAAAGAACATAAAATAATTCCAGTGTTTTCAGCTATAAGTGGAGTTACTGACGATTTAATCCGAATAACAAATTTAATTCAAAATAGAAACAAAGAAGCTGCAAACTCACTTGCAAAAAAAATTATCAAAATGCATATTGATATTGCAAATCAATGTGTAAAGAATTCAAAGATAAAAAAAGAATTACTAGATAAGATGAAGACAGATCTTGATGAACTCCAAGATCTATTGCATGGAATGCTGCTTCTTGGTGAAGTCACGCCGCGCTCTTCTGATTACTTGATCTCATTTGGCGAGAGATTATCTATCAATCTGATTGCTTTCACATTAAACGAAATAGGTGTGAAAGCAGTACCTATGACAGGAAAAGATGTAGGAATAGTTACTGATTCTAATTTTGGAGGAGCAAAACCCCTTATGGATACTACACGACTCCATGTTTCACATACTGTAGAAAATCTTCTACAAAAAAAGATCATGCCAATTATAGGCGGATTTGCTGGTGCAGATCAACATGGAAACATAACTACATTTGGAAGAGGAGGATCTGATTATACTGCAACAATTATCGCATCTAGCATCAAGGCTGATGAAGTTTGGTTGATGAGTGATGTAGATGGTTTGATGACAACTGATCCAAAAATTGTAAAAAATGCTAAACTAATCAAAGAAGTATCATATATTGAAGCAATGGAAATGGCATTGTTTGGTGCAAAATATATTCATCCAAGAGCACTTGAACCCCTTGTTACAAAAAAAATTCCTCTCCGTATACGAAATACATTTAATGTAAATAATTCAGGTACACTAGTTACTGCTACTCCACAATCTGATACACAAAAGATGGTAAAGTGTGTAAGTACAATTAGACATACAGGACTCATAGATGTACGAGGTGGAAGCATGGTTGGTGCTCCTGGTACTGCAGCAACAATATTTTCTATTCTTGCAAAAGAAGGAATCAACATAATGATGATATCTCAAAGTCCATCCGAGTCATCTATATCAATAATTGTTAAGAAGAATGATTTGGATAAAGCAGTGAATGCACTTGAAATGAATCTGCTTGGAAAGATCATAAAGAAAGTAGATGTCACAGTAGACGTATCCATAATTGCTCTCATAGGTTCTGGAATGAGAGGAATGGCAGGAGTGGCTTCTAAAGTATTTACTGCTGTAGCAAAAAAAGGCGTTAATGTAATAATGATAGCACAAGGTTCTTCTGAACTTAATTTAGCTTTTGTAGTCAAAGATTCAGACTGTAATGTAGCAGTGCAAGCATTGCATGATGAATTCGAACTTGGAAAATAGGAAGTTCATTCTAAAAGCATATTTATGTAAATTGAATATTGAGAGCGTATGAATAGACTTCTACTTTTATCAATTATAGTAATAATTGGAGTTCTGATAATTTCTATTCCTTTATTTAGTAATCAACTTGCCAATGCTGGTTCAACAAAAAAAATTCAGTTTACTCAAACTATTACTTCATCACAAGATCCCGGACTTGGTCATAATACAGAACAAATGGCAATAATATTACCACCAAACACCGGTTCCATTTACCATGGTTCGATTACATATAGTGCAAGCCAACCAGTTCAAATTGTTGTTCTACATCAAATTGATAAGAGTGATTTGAAAGGTCAACCAATCTGGACAGTAGATAATAATACATTTTATGCTCTAACAACAATTGATTCAAATTCAAACAGTGGTAGTTTAGATTTCACAGGTTCTGCTATTGGTCTTCATTCTACAAATTCTAGTCAATTCAGTGCAACTGTAAGTGTGGATGGTTGGATAAGAGTTACTACCCCACAAATAATTCAGACTGCTACATTTCCAACTGAAAATAATACCATCAAACTTGTAAAAAGTACAATTCCGGTACAGATACCCATGCATGAAGGAATAGTAAATGGAAAAACTGTTTACTATATTATAACAGATTCAAGCAATGAACTTGTAGCTAGTACTATCTCAGACAAACAAAACTGGAAAGTTCATATTTCTCCAGTCTTGGCTCATGTACCATCAACATCATATGGTAACATGTTTGTATTTACTAATGGAATTACTGGCAACGGAACATATGGATATCAAGATGACGTGTTATCATTTACACCCTCTGACAAACAATATAGTCCATTAAGCAAAGTAGTTGAAGTGTCCTGGAATATAGGACGAGGGCCATTCATTCTTAATTCTACACAAGCAATTCTTGATGCAAATATGACTGGAAAGATTAGATTGATTGTTACTGATACAATCATGAATACTCCTGAGATAGCATGGGATAATGGAGCATTGAATGTAAGAACCAACCAAGTCATGTCAGATCAGACATCATATCTTGATGGTCAAGTACTTGATATGGATAAAAATGGAATGACAGCTACATTTGTAGGACATAGAGGATGGGGGCCTGATGGAAAAACAATATACTATATTATAACTTCAGGAACTCCCGAAGGACCTACCCAGACTATGAAAATCCAAAATGTTCCTTTACTTTCAACTCTTGAATCATCTGCAAGAGATCTCTATCACTTTACTAATGGTTTACAAGGTGCTGGACCATTTGGTTACCAAGAAGGAATTTCTAATGCACAACCAGGAGATTCAACTTATAGTCCTATCTGTAAAGTTTCGATAATAACTTGGAAAGATCCTCAAAATGCAAAACTTCTAGAAAATAAAAATGATATTGACTATGAAATATCATCTGGAGAAATAACAGTACAAGAGGCATCAGTTCTTGACAATAATTACATCCTTGATTGCCCAATCATAGATAACCCATAAAATCATGAAAAGGGATAAATTTACTTTGAAAATCCCATAAGTTTGAATGACCGGGAAATTATTTATCGTAGGTGTAGGACCAGGTCATCATGATCATATGACTTTTCGCGCAAAGCAAGCAATTGAGGAAAGTGATACAATTGTTGGATATGAGACATATGTTAACTTGGTTGCAGATCTAATAGACGGCAAAGAAGTTCATAGATATGCAATGACGCAAGAGGTAGAAAGAGCACATCAATGCATTGATCTTGCAAAATCTGGAAAAATAGTTTCGCTTGTATCTAGTGGAGATCCAGGAATATATGGAATGGCTGGCTTGATCTATGAGATTCTTGCAGAAGAAGGTTGGGACAGAAAGGCTGGTCTTCATGTTGAAATAGTTCCAGGTGTTTCATCGCTTAATTCTTGTGCAGCTCTAGTTGGTTCTCCTCTCATGACAGATTTTGCAGTGGTAAGTATGAGTGATTTATTGGTTCCTTGGGAAATTATAACAAAAAGAGTTGAAGCTGCAGCTCAGGGTGATTTTGTTATTGTAATATACAACCCTGCAAGCAAAAAAAGAATTCATCAATTACAAGATACCAGAAAAATTCTTTTAAAATATAGATCGCCCAATACACCAGTAGCAATTGTGAAAGGAGCATTTAGAGAATCTGAAGAAGTTGTTTTAACAGACTTGGAAAACATGGAAGAACACAATGATAAACTTGGTATGATTACTACTGTAATAATCGGAAACTCCTCAACTTACATGTATAAAGGCTTGATGATAAACCCGCGTGGTTATGCATCTAAATATAATATTGTAGAACCGCAACAGACTAGAAAATAATATGACATCAGTCCAGATAGGACTTACCTTACCACAAGGATGGCTAGATGAATTTCCTACAGATAATCCATATGCCCAATTTCTATTTTCAAAAAATGTTGCATTAACTGCCGAAAAACTCGGATTTGATGCAGGATACGTTTATGATCACTTTATTCCACATCCTTCAGATAATCGTACTGAAACTTTTTTTGAAGCCTATACACTTCTTTCTGCCATTTGTTCAGTAACATCAAAACTCAGAATAGGGCAGGTAGTTACATGCAATTCCTATAGACATCCATCACTTTTAGCAAAAATGACATCTACACTTGATGCAATTAGTAATGGAAGACTAGAGTTTGGTATAGGAGCTGGTTGGTTTGAATATGAATACAATTCC
Organism: uncultured Nitrososphaerota archaeon; assembly: GCA_963713025.1. Taxonomy (GTDB): domain Archaea; phylum Thermoproteota; class Nitrososphaeria; order Nitrososphaerales; family Nitrosopumilaceae; genus Nitrosotalea. Next base: position 419,090 of record CAVQKA010000001.1, read on the forward strand.
TATGGATACAAATTTGATGATCCAATAACACGAATTGAACAGCTTGATGAATCCCTTATCATAATTAAAAAAATGTGGCAAAATCAAAAATCAAGCTTCAAAGGAAAACACTATTCTATAAAAAATGCAATCTGTAATCCTAAACCAATACAGAAACCTCATCCTACGATTATGGTAGGAGGAGCAGGAAAAAAACTCATGAAAGTTGCTGCAAAACATGCTACGAGATATAATCATCCTTTTGGTACTCCTGACATTTTAGAAGAAAAGATGAAACTTCTAAAAGAGAATTGTAAATTAATTAAAAGAAATCATGAAGAAATAGAAAACTCAGTTTTGTTACGAGTCTTGGTTGGAAAAGATAAGGATGATGTTAAAGATATTGTATCTAAATTAAAAAAGAAGAATGAATCAATAGCAGAATTTATCATTCGTTCAAAGGATAGTATAGCATTAGGTACTCCTGAGCAAGTAAGTGAATATCTCCAACAATATATAAAGATCGGAACAAATTATTTTATTGTCAACTTTATAGGATTATCAAAATCACTTGAAATGTTATCATTATTTTCAAAGAAAGTAAGGCCAGGTCTCAAGTAGTTTTCTTTATTGCCTCAGAAAGTTCATCTGTCAAGATTATTTTTTCTCTTATTGGTCTAATTATGTCGGTAACATATTTGGAAACTGTAGATTTTAGATCTGATGGATGCAATTTTTTCTGTGCAAAATCTCCTTCTAAATCTTGATATCTTGTATAAGTAACATTCCCCCCAAATTTATCTGGACGTTCCACAGTAACTTCGTTGAATTCATGGAATACAATGTATTTTGATATTTCAAGTACAGGATTTTTATCTATAGTTCCTTCTGGACACCATGCTTTCTTAAATTTTGAATTAATTTCTTCATCTGTATCGTGAACAAATATTCCTGATGCAGATTTTGATTTACTCATCTTACTTGTTACAAAATCTGAATCTGACTCTGAAGCAGCTTCTGGTTCGCCAAGTCCTGCAAGAATGTGATGATGAACTGCAACTGGTACCTTCCACTTCATTTTTGGAAAAATCTCTCTGACGAGCATGTGGATCTTTCTTTGATCCATTCCTGCATGTACTATATCCAAATCCATCGTATGAATATCAACAGCCTGCATTGGAGGATAGAAAAGTTGACCAAGATCAATCTTATCTTTCTCAGTATTTCTTCCCATTATTGTAAGTGAACGCATAGTACGTTCAAGTGACATATTCTTTGCAAATTTAACAAGATCTAACCAATAACCTCTGTTTGATTCATAAAGTTGAGAGCCTTCTATAATCTCAACTCCTGGACAGAACATCCTGAATGCATCAGCATAATATTTCGATACCATTCGTATTTTTTCCCAATCTCCTCCAAGTTTGTTATTTAGATAAGTATGCCAGTCTGCTAAAAATACTGTACACTTTATTCCAGCTTTGATAAAATCATTTATTTTATATCCAGTTAGAATCAAACTTCCTAAATGCATAAAACCAGATATCTCAAGTCCGATGTAGTGTTTGGGATGTGAATTGGTGTTAAACAGATTCAATAACTCTTCTTGAGTTACCACTTCTTCCGTAGGTTCTCTAGTTACTAGTCTAATTTTTTCTGTAACATCCATTTTAGTCAGATTCCAACCTGTATTCCTATAAATTTAAGCATCAAGTTCTTGAACTGATTTTCTTGGGCGTGTACTAAGATAGAACGCATGTGCACTGATCAGAAATGCAGCAAGAAATATCTTTGTTGCAAAGATGAGATTCCATGGCCTGCTATGATCTGGATAAGCAACTGTGAGTGAGTCAATATCTGGAGTTATCCCATTTATCATTCCTGCAGTGATTTGAGAACTCAGGAGAATAAAATTGTAAATTGTTTCATAAAGTGTAATTATTGATAACCCCAAAAGCATTAGCTGTACCATTGCAAGCTTCCATTTTGAAACAGTTACTGTTCTTTTCCAACCTATTCGTGATACACAATACCAACTTACAATTGACGAGAAAAATAACCATGTCATTAACTTGGCAAAATGAGGAGTTGGAAATTCTGTTTTAACGAGTACTTCTCCCATTACATATGTACCCTTGGTAGACCATTCCTGAATCATAGCGTAGAATCCAAAAATAGTGATAGAACACATTATGAATGCACTAACATAGAAAACATACAAAAATATCTTGTAACTAGGATCATTTTCTTGTAGATGTACTTTCATTTGATCTCGATGTATGTCTCTAAAATATAAGAATTGGTTTTTAATTTAGGAAGTTTAATTATGGCGTAAAATTTTCTATTGTATTATTGAAAATTCCAATAAATATGCCAATTATTGAAAAAGACGAAATAAATGAAGTACACGCTGTATTAACAGAGAAATCTCTTACATCTGCTGCAAATGCTGGTGGAAAGAGAGTACAAGAATTTGAACAACTTTTAGCTTCTTATGTAAAATCAAAATATGCAATAGCAGTAAATTCGGGAACATCTGCACTACAGGCAGCACTTTATGCCCTTGACATAAAACAAGGAGATGAAGTTTTGATACCATCGTTTACATTTGTAGCTACTGCTAACTCTATTGTATCAGTTGGAGCAAAGCCCGTATTTGTTGATATACGCCCAGAAAATTATACTATGGATCCAAGCGATCTAAAAAAGAAAATTACAAAAAAATCCAAAGTAATTATGCCTGTTCATCTATATGGAAATTTTTCATACATGGATGAAATTTCGGAAATTGCAGATAAGAATAATCTTGAGATAATTGAAGACGCCTGCCAATCATTGGGAACTTCATATAAGAAAAAACAATCTGGAACGTTTTCAAAAATGGGATGCTTTAGCATGTATGCTGCTAAGGTTATGACCTCTGGAGAAGGTGGAGCAATAGTTACAGATGATAAAATTCTCTTTGAAAAACTGCGTAAGATTCGAAATCATGGAATGCTTCATGGATATGATACCAGAATACTTGGTCTAAATCTAAGACTTCCAGAAATTTGTGCTGCAATAGCTAAAATTCAAATGAAAAAACTTCCAAAATTCCTTGAAAAAAGAAAAAAGAATGCAATAATACTAAACGAACTCTTGTCTGATCTAAATATTATCTTGCCTGAAGAAAGAGAAGGTGTAAATGTAAATTGGTATCTTTATACAATTGCTACTTCAAATCGAAATAAACTAATGAAAGAACTAAACTCACAAGGAATTGGAGCAACTGCATACTATCCTATTCCAGTACACAAGACACCATTTTATAAAAAAGATATCAAACTTCCTCTTACTGATTGGGCTGCAAATTCTGTTCTCAGTCTACCAGTAAATCCTTTAGTTACAGAAAATGATCTACATAACATTTCCAAAGTATTACACAAGTTAATTAAAAAATGAATCTGATTGAGGATATTGCAGGAGAATTGTGTAGAATTCTTCTTCCAATAGACGAAGAAGTATTTTTTGGAGAACCTACATCAAATATTGCAATTTGTACACTATCAAGTATTAGTCTTCTAAAAAATATCACACATTCAGATGTTATCAAAGAGATTGCAATAGCAGGCAGACTTCTTTCTGAAAACAAAGGAATTGATTCTCTTGTGAGATCTGTTATTTCAAATGAAAAAATTGACACAATCATACTTTGTGGCAAGGATACAATGGGACACAAATCAGGAGATTCTCTTCTTTGTTTGCACAAAAATGGATTTGATCAAAATAACAAAATTATTGGTTCCTCAAGCCCACATCCTATCTTGACAGTCACAAAAAAAGAAGTATCAAAATTCCAAATACAAGTAAAAATTATAAATAAAATTGGTGAAACTAGTATTTCTCGACTAGAGAACATAATTGAGACTTTGAAGCACAATTAATAACCATCTATTTGTCTTTGTCTGTTTATCTGATTCTTTTTCTGATATTCTTTTAGAATGTCGTCTGGTGTCATATTAAGCTCGAGTGATGCTTGGATGACAAAATGCCAAATATCTATTAACTCTTCACGAGCTGCTGCTTCATCAAATGTTGTGGGTTTTTTCCACCATTTCCAATTTGTATTTCTCTGAAGTTCAACTGCCTCATGAATTATTGCCGTACAAAGTGCAGAGATCTTTCCCTGAGTATCTTTTGGATAACGTTCAAGATTCATCATTTTCTCTAGATTTTTTTGAAGCTTGAAAATTGTATCTAACTTGTCATCCATTACCTTATTTTTTAATTTGATATCTATAACCTTTGTTAGAAGTGGACCATTTTTTTGTATCTATCAAATCTTTTCTTAATATCAGTTTTTTTCAATCCTGTTATTCCATACACCCCGTATTTTTCTACAGCAAATGAACCCATGATATTTCCATATACTGCAGCCTCTCTGATAGTTGACATTTTTGTGCTGTTTTTGCTTGAGAGATATCCTATCATTCCTCCTGCAAAAGAATCACCTGCACCTGTTGGATCTACAATATCTTCCATTGAAAAAGCAGGTGATGGAAATATGACATCATCATAAAACAACAAAGAGCCATGTTCACCTTTTTTTATTATTACATATTTCGTTCCCCACTCCATGATCTTTTTTGCAGCCTTGATCAAGTTGTGAGTCTTTGTAAGCAATTTTGCTTCTTCATCATTGATTACAACTGAATCTACAGAACCCATCATCTTGATCACATCATCTTTTTTGCTTGATATCCAAAATTCTATGGTATCACACATTGAAAACTTGACATTGTCAAATTCCTTTATGATTCTAGTATTCTGGACAGGATCATTGTTTGCAAGATATACAAACTCTGACTTGCGATACTCTTCTGGTACAACAGGTTTGAAATCCTTTAACACATTTAGTTCAGTCTTGTTAGTTGTGCGTAGACTTAGAGTTGAATCATAACTTCCATCGTATCTAAACGTCTTACCTTTTGCATGAACTACTCCACACGTGTCAACAAATCTCTCTAGTAAATTTTGATAACTTTTTGGAAAATCTTTACCTACAACTCCAATCAAGCCAGGCTTGACAAAGAAACTTGCAGAAATTGCAGCATATGTTGCTGCTCCTCCTAATGCATTTTTAACAATTTTTGTAGGAGTCCTTATTGTGTCATAAGTTATTGATCCAAATACTGTAAGCATATTTTTCTGGTTTTAAGAACCGTGTATAAATTCGCTGGCTTCTTGTTCTGTTGGATAATATGTAAATGGAACATTAACTGATATTACTGATATTCCATATTTGCTTGTTCCAGTCAACTTGACGTTTGGAACAGTGTTATTTTTATCATATTTATCAAGAATTGAATTATCTGCAGTAAATGATGCTTGTGAGGAAATCTTTCCCATGGGCGGTATTACAAGTGGTTGAAGCGTACCTGTCCCAAGATTTTCATTATTTGCTGATATGACAAAGTCTGTCTGTCCTACATTAATAGGAAATAATGAGGGATTCTGGAATTGAAGTGTCATATTGTATAGTGAATTATTGTCATTTCTCTGGATTATTTTACTCTCAAGGATTGAAATGCTAGTATGAGTTGCAGACAAATATTGAGAATAAGTAAATATGCCTACTGCTGCAATAACACACACTGCAATGATTATTACTTTTGAGCGTCTTTCCACGATGTTAAGTCAGAATATTCCCTTTTAGTACTATGTAGAAAAAAAATCCCAATAAGTTGTGTAAATATTTTGATCAGTTTTCTAAGCTACTTAGAGCTAATAAAATAAATCAAATCAATCATGATTGAATGTTACAAAATGGCAAGAATCAAGATAAAATACGGTCAAAATGAAATTGAGATCGAATCCAAGGACTTCTATATAGACAATGAAAGCATTGATCAAGTTATCTGTAATCTTGCATCATTTGTCAAAGACTCTACAAATAACAATGTTCAGTACGAATATTCCTATGACCAGTCATCACCACAAACAACCGGATTGCTACATTCACTTGATGATGCTGAGGTTCATGAACCTGAATTCGTTACACCTACATTTGTTGACAAAGATCAAATCAGAAACAAAATGCAGACACTAATTGAAGATTCTTTCTTTGATAAAGCAAGAACAGTCTCTGAGGTGGTAGCGCAACTAAGAGAATATGGTTGGTCTGCAGTTCCACTAGACGTATCAAAAGTACTTACAAACATGGCCTTTACTCATGAGCTTCAAAAGGATCTGAGAGATAAACGCAGTTATTATTCTAGAGTAAAATTACTTCAAGTCAATTAGAGATTAAACCCACACTTTTCACACGACTCAAAGACGTCACCCTCTAGATGGTCAAAATGTGCTTTACATTTGAGACAGGTGTGATGCATATCATAATACCCGTCTTTTTCAACCTCTCCAACTCGTTTTGATGACAATTCCATACTGCCACATTTTATACAATGACATCCACATTGCATGTAAACCAATGATTCTTTTGCTATTAATAATCTAAAGGTGAATTTTTGATATTCCTAACTGATTTTGGACTTTGTAGCTGACCTTGATCTTGTTTTCTTTACAATGATAATTCCAGTAATTCCTGCTGCGATAATGCCTCCAATTAAAAGATAGGTTGACGTATTGTCAGATGAACTGGTTGGTGTAGACTCGCCTATTGCGGCACTAGATGAACTAGATGGTAAAGTACCAGTTTGTTCTCCTTGGCCACCTACTGCTCCTGCTATCTGAACTGTACCACCATTAGCTGATTCAAATCCTATCCATGCATGTGTTGCATTATAATGAAATACTTGGTGTAAGGCTGGATGTCCATTTACTGTCACAGTATATGGTCCGGATAAAAGATCTTGTGGCATTATAACAGTAACTGGCACATTTGCCTTGTTTACGTTAAAGGAATATGATAACAGTGATTGATCAAAAGCATAATCTCCAAGTCCTGAAACCGTTCTTATTCCTACTGCAACATTCTTACCCGCTAATTGAACAGTCTGAATGTTTACAGGTTCATTTATGACATATTGTAATCTAAATCCATTTCCATGCTGACCTAGACCAAGATTTCCAAGATATACTGGTCTTTCATTTGCCCATACCATGTCTACTCCTTGAGGAAAATGAAATGCGGTATAGTCCGTATCTTGTGGTTCATAGTAATTCCAATTCCACACACCATCAGTATTTGTTACAACATTTACTAGATCATATTTTATTAAAGTAGCATTTCGTTGTGAAGCATTAATGATTATGGATAACGGTGTTTTTTGGATCTTGGCATATTGAACAGGATTGCCATTACTATCTGTAACATTAAGATTGTCCATGTTACCACTTATCAAGTCCACTTGAATTGGTTTAAAATTTACAGCGGTTGAATTGATTTCATGTGTTACATGTGCAGTACCTGTTTCGTCAATGGTAACCCTGACAACTTCTTGAGGGGCCTCACCCATGGATAACTGCTGACCAAATGCTTGGGAACCTGAAAGAATCAGCAATATTGGTATGACAAGAAGGCTAAGAAGAATTTTCAACTCTAATTCCTACTCTGAAATACTTATGCGAATAATCTTTGCTTCCTGCTGTGGGCAATCGTTTTTGTCTCTTGGAAGTTTTACAATCTTATCTGCTACATCTATTCCTTGTAGAACTTGTCCAAAAACAGTATACTGCCTATCAAGGAAGGTACTATCTGTAGTTACTATGAAAAACTGGGAACCTGCACTATTAGGATCCATTGCTCTTGCCATGGATACTATGCCTCTAAGATGAGATCTAGAGCTAAATTCTGCCTTTATTGTATATCCTGGTCCGCCCATGCCCCACTGACCCTTGTCTGATTTTTTTGTATTAGGGTCTCCTCCTTGAATCATAAAGCCTGGAATTATACGATGAAATAATGTTCCATCATAAAAGTTACTTTTTGCCAATTTTGTAAAATTTCTAACAGTTTCTGGAGCAATATTTGGAAATAATTCAAAGACTATGTTGCCAAAATTTGTTTCAACGGTAGCCTTGGACACATTTTGACATTTACTTTTTAATCATAAGAACTTTACTCCACTTACTATACAGTAAGGTTATAGAGCAGTTAGCTAATTCTGTATGATTACAATGGATTAGTCGGATAAAAACATTTTAGATAAAATCTTGTTGTAACATTTCTTCAAACACTAAAATCCTATGATACAAACACTCGATTTTGATTTAATGTTAAACTAAAACTTTCATGCATGAAAAATTATTGTTAAATCATAGTAACAGTCTTATATAGAACATCTTGAAAATAAAATTCGTGAATCGTACTACTCAAAGCACAAGCATCAAACAAGCAATCAACGAATTGCTTGACAAAGGCTTTACAGATAAACAAGATATCTACTCAAAAGTAGTAGAAGAACTTGGGGTTCCAAGACCAACCGTAAGACGAGTAGCTGAGAGATCTTAGAAATGAACTTCTACAAAAAATAAAGATTTTACAGTCTGAAGTTCCTGAAATAGAGATCGTACAAGGAAAAACTACTCAAAGCAGTGACTAGCATAACCCCTTTTTCATTTTTACAAAGTCATTTTTTCTTCTGACAATCTCCATTACTATTTATATTCTACTACTCTAGAGATAAATTCATGGCACGTCAATATGATATACCTACAATTATGGTAACTTGTCTCGCAGTTGCAATGACTACTATGTATTTTGTAATGCCTGATGCTACAAAGCAAATATTCATAGTTTTTTCAGTTATCTCATGGTTTTTAGTAGCTATATGCTGGTTGGCTCTGAAAAGTACTCAGTATATGCATAGACTTGAAGGTCATGAAGACTTGCATGAAGAAAAAAAAAGCTAACTAACTATAGCAGCGGCCAACAAACTTTGGAGATGACATCCAGTCAGATAAGTCAGGCAAAATCTGAATTAAACGCTGAGTTGGATTCACTTAGAAGTTCGCTTAAAAATAAAGATGAAGAGATTGGAAATTTAAAATTAGAGATCTCCAGTCTTCAAACACTTGTTGAGATTGAGAAACTAAAAGTAGATCTTGCCAACTTGAAGGCCTTAGCAGCAAAAGAAAGCGCAAAGAAAAAGAAATAGTTACTTACAATGTACGCAGAAATGTTTACCATGATTTTCTTTACATGAAGGACAGCTAATTGCCCCTCCATAATGGCAGTCACACCTGCACCCATCGTTTAGTTTTTCTTCAGATATCAAAGTGTAGATATTTAATGCGTCAACTTAATATTTAACAATACATACTGACTGACATGAAATTACTCTTAGGAGCAATATTTGGATTCTTTATACTATTATTTCCAAGTATGACATTACATACTTCCCTGGGTTCTGAATGGGTTCAAACATTACCCCAACAAAATGTTGTATTGCAAAAAAGTATTGTTTACATGCATATTCCAACAGATAGTCCTTTGCCATTTGGTGGTGTTTGGGGAACAGTACAAAATGCTGCACCAGGTTATCCTGTTGTAATTCAGATATATCAAAATGACAAACCGGTTTACTTTGCACAAACTCCTGTAGCAGCAGATGGCTCTTATGACCAACATTTCAGAGTAACAGCTGTTGATGGTAACAAGGTTATTCACATCTTTGAAGGAGATTACACAGTTGAAATATACAAATCTGTTCTAGTGAACAGTCCATCTGGAACAACTGCATAGATTTTTAAAATAAGACGGGCTCGGAGGGCTTCGATCCCTCGACCTGTAACTTAGGAGGCTACCGCGCTATCCATGTTTCGCGTCAATATGACTCTGCGCCACGAGCCCAGAAAAAATCAGATCTGGTAAGCATTTAAGCGTAATCAAGGTTTGAAATAATCATCTCATGGATTTGTTGCCAGTTAGGATCATTTTCATTATTCCATTTTTCATAAAAGATAACATCTTTCAAACCAAGACGTGGCAACCATCCTGCGCTCTCTAGATCTGGCTTTTCTGCAAAATTTGATACATGACCAAGACACAAATAAGCAACAGGAACTACATGATCTGGAATTTCAAGAATTCTCTTAAGATCGTCATTTGAAAGTATACTAACCCAACCAACACCAATTCCTTCTGCTCTTGCTGCAAGCCAAAGATTCTGTATAGCACAACAAACACTATAGATTCCTGTTTCAGGAATACTCGATCTTCCTATAACAAAGGGACCAAACTTTGTGGGATCATACGTTATGCATACATTTACTGCACAATCTAAAATTCCTTGGAGTCTTAGTGAAAGATACTTTGATCTTTTTGGATCCTCAATAAGAGTAGAAGCACGAATTCGTTCTTTATCAAATGAATCCCGTACTTGTTTTCTTGTTTCTTCATTTTTTATAAGGATAAAATTCCAAGGTTGAGAAAATCCCACAGATGGAGCATGATGTGCAGCATTTAGTATTCGTGAAAGTATTGCGTCATCGATTGATTCTGAAGTAAAATGAGACCTAACATCACGTCTAGAAAAGACTGCTTTGTAAAAGCCATCTTTTTCCTCTGGTGAAAAATCACCAATCATACAATAGTCACTTGATACATCGCATATTATTCTTGTTTTCTTAAACGTTAATAACGTCTGAAGTAAGGTCGAATTCTATTGGGCCGATGGTCTAGCCTGGTAGGATACCCCCCTGACACGGGGGTGGTCGAGAGTTCAAATCTCTCTCGGCCCATTTCTTTTTATTTCATGTAAATAGTTACAATATGTGTTAAAATTTACCATAAAAGAATCAAATTTTCTTAAAGAAAATGAAGCCTGTAGAATAACTACATGTACAAAAGATGTACCGCATATTGCTCCAGTATCATATTATTTTGAAGATGGTTTTTTTTACTTTGCAACAGACTATCATACAAAAAAGTATGCAAATCTCAAGAAGAACGATAAAATTGCAATTTCTGTAGATGTTTACTTGCCTGGAAAACACAAAGTCTGTTGTTGTTCAGGGTTCTACTACTTTCATTGAGAAAGGTCTACAATTCAAAAAACTTTATGAGATATTTTATAAAAAATTTGCATGGGTCAGAGAAGATCCTTGGAAAGAAAATGAAGCACCCTTTGTAAAAATTACGCCAAAGACAAAGATTAGTTGGGGCTTGGGCTAACCAACAGTTACATCAAAATCTTTAGTAATTTCTGTTAAAAATGATTGTATAGTTACCTGGCCTTTTATTTCATATTTTACTGGTTGATGGGTCGTTATGGTAGAATATTCATTGGCAATGTTATCACTATATACAAGATCAAATGTATCAGGTAAAGTTGCATTATTATTTGCAAAGAGAATGGGTCTACCAGCTTCTGGAATATCCTCGTTTGACAAATGCCCTTGCCCAAGACTCTTTCCATTTGCAAACAATTCATAATTGATTGTTGAAACAGTCAATGTAAGGGAACTAGGATTTTGAAGATTAAATCTCACATCAAGTTGTGCACGTTTGTTTACTTTATTCTCCTCAATAACATTTACGCTATCAACTTGAACAGTTACTTTTTCAAGATCACCTTGAAAAGAATTTGCATAAAGATAGAAAAATAGCATCATTGCACCAAGACCTGCAAAACAGGCAAAAATTACTACTCTTCCCTTATTTAGCAAATCTAAAAGCTACGAGACTTGTTCAATTAAAAAACCTTCTCTGAAGTTGATATGATAATAGATATTATTCGTTGATTCTGCAAAGAATCATGGCACTTGTTGAGGCGCTCATAATGTGGGCACATCTTATTGCAGCATCAATTTGGGTTGGTGGTTCAATTTTCATTGGAATAGTTCTTGCACCTCTTCTAAAGACAATCTCAGATTCTATAGAAGGAAGATTATCAATAATGATACGTGTAGGACGAAAATTCAACAAAATTGGAGTTCCATCTCTTATTGTATTGATTCTAACTGGAATTTACAATTCTACTGGCTTTATTGTAAAACCATCTTTGATACTTTCTACAAACTATGGAATAGTTCTTCTAATCAAAATTATACTCGTTATTATTTTGATAATTACATTTGCTATACATGTAAGACTGATCAGAACTGAGGTAGAAAGAAAAATAGAATCAAAACAGCTTTCTGGAGAATTCTTACAGAAACTACGTTCAAAAATTATTATGTTGGGAAGACTTACGGTAATACTCTCCTTGGCTATACTCCTAATGGCAGCATTACTTCATTCCGGCGTCTGAGATTCCAGATATTCTTACTTCAAAACCATCATCGAGCTTACCTATTCCATATTTACAACCAGTTATTTTTGACGCAACAAAAAGATTTGTCTCTAAATGTTTTGTTATCTCTTTTACTCGATATACTGAAGTCTCTTTGATAAGTGAAAGTGGAACTACTAGCATATCTGAAAGATAAAGATCAACACCTAGATTTGATTCAATGAATTTTTTTGCTACTGACTCGCCAAGACCGTTTAAACTTTTTTGATATATACCATCAGAGCCAATTACAGAGTTTTTATCATGTGAAAATATTAGAATTGAACACCCTTTATCTAAAGCATTTTCTTCTTTTATTACAATCTCACAATCAAATCCATTTTTACCAAGAACATTTTTCGCAATTTGTATCTCTTTTTCTATTATTTCTTTTGGAATATGAGAATAAGAGCAAAAGATCTTTGCACAAGTCGTTTCTCTCTCAACAAGTGATATTGGTTTAAGACTAGTACAAGGTTGTATTTGAGCCTCAACAAGTCCTCCTCCTTTTGGATAATACCCTCTTTTTTTTATCTCAGAAGTAAAATTGATTCCAATTCTAGATAATGCTTCAGTCAAAACATATTTTGTATAATCAGATGTAGGACTCCAAGGAACATCTGTACCACCAATGATTGATAATTTCAAACTATTTCTCATAAGTGAAACAGCAGGAACCAATACCTGTAAAATTAATGGAATACTTCCTGCAGTTCCAATATCTTCCTGAAGATCCAAATTCAAACCGTGAGAAGGAAAAAATTTTAGTGAGGTAGAATTTACATAAAGATCTTCTACTCTAGCTTGACAAATTTTTGACAAAATTTTTACTCCTAACAAATGCTGTGGTCTAAGACCTGGCACTTTTCTATTCTTTCGAATGTTTTCTATATCAACTGGTATGCCTGTGATGGCAGATAATGTAACTGCACTCCGGATTATCTGTCCTCCTCCCTCACCCCGTCCACCGTCTATTTTTATTGGTTCCATGACTAGATAATTTAATTTTAGAATCTAATTAATGATGGTTTTTTAAACTAGTGAAACAAGATCTCGACAATGAATGGACTTCTAATTGGTAGATTTCAACCATTTCATAAAGGACATCTCGAAGCTGTAAATTTTGGATTATCAAAAGTTGAAAATCTGTGGATTGGAATTGGTAGCTCAAACAAGAGCTTTGAAAAAAGAAATCCATTTACAGCTGATGAACGAAAGGAGATGATTCTTTCTTCTCTTGATTCTAAAATCCAAGAACGTGTCAAAATATTTTTTGTGCCTGATACTGGTGATCATGACAAATGGACTTTTCATGTAGATTCTATTGTGCCAGAATATGATGTAGTCTTTTCAAATGATGATTTTACTATAACATTATACAAAAAAAGAGGAAAAAATGTCATGGAGGTTCCTCTCTTGAAACGAGATACAATATCCGGAACAAACATTAGGGAAATGATCATCGATGACAAAAACTGGTCAGATCTTGTTCCCGAAGGAACTAAAAAAGTACTCTTAAAAATAGACGCAAAAAGCAGGCTTTCCAAGATTCTTTAATTATAAATAGCGGTTAACTTTCTCAAAAGTTGGAGAATTTATTTGGAATATTTAGTAATGCTACCCGGACCGACAAATGTTCCAGAAAGAGTAACACGTGCAATGTTTACTCATATGATAAATCACAGAAGTAAAGATTTTGTAAAATTATACGTAGATACCATTGAAAAAAGTCAGAAAATCTTTGATACAACAAGTGATGTTGTAGCTCTTAGCGCATCTGGTACTGGAGCAGTAGAAGCATCTGTTGTAAACATGATAAAGAAAGGTGACAAGGTAATAATTCCAGTTAATGGTGAATTTAGCAATAGACTCTCAACAATGTTGGAATGGGCTGGTGCAAATGTTATTCGTCTTACAACACCATTTGGACAAAATGCAACTTTTGACCAAGTAAAAGAGGCATTTGATAACAATAAAGATGTAAAAGCATTCTATGTCGTTTGGAATGAAACTTCAACTGGTACAATGGTAAATTATCTTGATAGAGTAAAAGATCTTACCGCAAGAAATGATTCTTTCTATGTAGTAGATGGAGTCTCAATACTTGGCGGAGAAGAATTTCATATGGACAAATGGGGAGTAGATGTTTGTGTAACCGGTGCACAAAAAGCACTTGCTGCTCCTCCAGGAATTTCACCAATCGCAGTTAGCCAAAAAGCAAAGAAACACATGATTGCAAATCCGCCTCCAACATTCTACTTTAACATGGCACGATACTTCAAGTATTATGATGATAGCAAAGAAACACCATTTACTCCTGCTATTCCGTTGCTTTATGCATACAGAGAAGCACTTGATATTATTCTAGAAGAAGGAATCGAGAACAGAATTAGAAGACACAGAGTTTGTTCACAAGCACTTTACAGTGGACTTAGTGCAATGGGATTATCTCCATTTGCTAAAGAAGATGCTCGTTCTACAGTTGTAATTGCATTAAACTATCTTGAAGGACTTGATGATAAGACATTCAGAGGAACACTATCTGAAAAATTTAGAGTTCTTGTTGCAGGTGGATTTGGCGAACTCAAAGGCAAAGTATTCAGAGTTGGATGCATGGGTGAAGTCCACAAATACCATGTCATGAGAACGATCTCTGCAATAGCATCTACACTTGATATGATGGGGTACAAGACAAATCCAGAAGCACTCAAAGTTGCTGAAGATAAACTAAAGTCATTATAATTTCGTGTTAACTTAATATAAGGAAGTTAAAGGATCGATCACGTTGACTTTCCAAAAAGGCACCTTAGTTCTAGTAGATTATACTGCTAAGGTTAAAGATTCAAACGAAATCTTTGAGACAACACGAGAAGCTGATGCTAAAGCAAATTCAACTTATGATGCAAATGTGAAATATCAACCAAGACTCATTTCAGTAGGCGATTCATGGGTTCTAAAAGGTCTTGACGATGCACTTGCAAATACCAAAGTAGGTGATAAACTTTCAATTGAAGTTCCACCAGAGAAAGGATTTGGAACAAGAGATCCAGCTAAAGTTCGTATGGTTCCACTTAGAAAACTTGGAGAAGATGCAGAAAAGGTTAACGTAGGAGATACAATTGAACTTGATGAAAGGACTGGAATTGTAAGATTTATCGGTTCAGGTAGAGTCCAAGTCGATTTTAATCACAGATTTGCAGGAAAAACAATCGTCTACGATCTTAATGTTATCAAGTCACTAGATACAGACCAAGACAAGGTCATGGGATTGCTCAAAAGAAGATTCCCAATTGAAGAATCAAAGATTAAGTTTGAGATCAAAGGAACAGATCTTGATGTAAATATTCCAGAAGAGGCAATGATGATGGAAGGTCTCCAGATTGTAAAACGAGCAATCGCAAATGAGATCTTCAAATTTGTTACAAAATTAGAGAAAGTCAACTTTATTGATACATACAACAAGCCAAAACAAGAAAAACCAGCAGAACAAAAACCAGCTGAAGCAAAACAGGCTCAGCCAAAGGCAGCTTAAAACTATAGTACACCAGTACTTTTTGCAATCTCTATAAGCTTTTCTTCGTTCATCTTTACCTTACTTAGAACTGTGTATCTTTCAGGTCTTAATGATTGAGCAATTGTCAATGCTCTTGCAAGAATTTCTGGCTCAAGTCCAATCTCTTTTGCTGTAGTTGGCGCTCCGACATCTTTTAGCATCTGAATTATTTTTTTCCAATCTTGACCTTGAATCTTTGCAATCAATATTGCACCAATACCACACTTTTCTCCATGTAGACCAATTCCTGGTTTGAGATGATCAACTGCATGAGAAAATAAATGCTCTGCACCAGAGCATGGCCTACTACTTCCTGCGATGCATGCAGCCACACCTGAACTAATCAAAGCTTCAACAATCATTCTAACATCTGGATTTTTCTTGAAATTTTTCGAATTATCAATAACTATCTTTGCACTCATGGATGCTAAATTTGCTGCATAAGTTCCAAAATATTCCCCTACTTCATCTCTTGCAAGTTCCCAATCTCGCACTGCTGTAACTTTGGCCATAAGATCACCACAACCGCTTGCCAAAAGTCTCTTTGGAGCTTTCTTTAGAATTGCAATATCTACAAAGACTCCCAGTGGTGCTGTAGCAATAATGGAATATGGCTTGTCCCCACGCAGGGAAACAAAGGGACTTGCAATACCATCATGTGAAGCAGAGGTTGGAATACTCACAAATGGTTTCTTTAGTGTAAACGCAATCATTTTTGCAATATCAACAGACCTGCCTCCGCCAATTCCAATAATCAAGTCGCTTTTGTCTTTTTTTATGTCGCGAAGTATTTTTTCTGCAGCTTCTACATCATTACTTATACTACGATGCCATACAAATTTGATTTTTGAATTTGAAAGTGATTTTGAAATCTGCTTATCTGTTATTTTTCTTACTCGGTCACCTGAAATTAGAGAAACCTTCTTTGGATCTGATAGGCCTACGAGAAAACTTCCTACGTCAGAAATGTTATTCTCACCTATGAGAATCTTTCTTGGTCACTCCATTATATGAGAAGCCATGGTTTTCACTTGAAACTTGGTTATTTATCGATATCCTAGAATGATCCAAAGTTATTTAAGCGGGTTAATTCCAAACTGCAGTATCTCAAGTTAGGAGTAAATTATTTGTCAGACTATATCGAACAACACACATACCACGGAACAACTACAGTTGGAATACACTGTACCGACGGAGTAGTTTTATGCGCAGATATGAGAGCAAGCGCAGGATATTTCATAGCAAATAACAACACTATGAAGATCCAAAAGATCGATAATCATGCAGGAATGACAATTGCAGGTGGTGTTGCAGATGCACAAAATGTTACAGATATGCTACGATATCATTCAAACATTCACAGAATAGAAAAACAAGAAGTTCTACCAATCAAATCAATTGCAAGACTTGCATCATTGATCTTCTTCCAAAATAGATACTATCCATTTATTGCTGATATTCTCGTTGGAGGATACGACCAACAAGGTCCAGCACTTTACAACATCGATATGTTTGGATCACTTGATAAGAAAACATTTGTAACAACTGGAAGTGGGTCTCCAGTAGCATACGGTCTCTTGGAAAATGAGTACCGTGATGGCCTATCAGTAGAAGAGGGAAAAATAATTGCCCTAAGAGCGGTAAAAGCTGCAATCACAAGAAACATTGGAACAGGTGACGGAATCAATGTTGCAGTAATAGACAAGCAAGGATACCGACTCTTAACAAAAGACCAGAAGAAGGCCATAATTACGCTTTAGTGATTTAATGCAAAGAAAACAAGCACAACGTGAATTATCTCCAGCCCAAAACATAATGGCAACAATACTGCAAAGTATACCCAAAGAAGCTGATGTAACCAAGATAGATTATGAAGGACCAAGGATTGCAATCTATACAAAGAATCCAAAATATCTGATGGAACATAACGAAGTAATCTCTAACATGGTAAATGTCATCAAAAAAAGAATTGTAGTTAGAACCGAAGAATCAATTCGAAAAAATGAGGAAGAATCAAGACAGATTCTAACTCAAATGCTTCCAAAAGAAGCAGAACTTGGGGGAACTTTCTTTGATACTGCAACAGGTGAGATGACAGTTGACGTAAAGCGTCCATGGCTTCTTAACAGTCCTGAAGCCTTTAACATGCCAGAGATTGTCTCAAAGACTGGCTGGAGAGTACGAATTAGAAAGGCAACAGCAAGTCAATCTTCTACAATTCAAACTATTAATTATAATCTAAAAATTTCTTCAACTGAAAGAAGCAAACACCTCAGACAAGTAGGTGAGCAAATATTTCGACCAAAGCTCTCTGAAGATGCCGAAGTCTCACTTATGACATTAGGTGGCTTTAGCCAAGTAGGAAGATCCTGTATGTTGCTTACAACTCATGAAAGCAAGATCCTAATTGACTGTGGAATTAACCCTGGTGCAAGAAATCCCATTGATGCATACCCTCGACTTGACTGGCCAAACATAACACTGGATGAACTTGATGCAGTAGTAATCAGTCATGCTCACTTGGATCACACAGGATTTTTACCAGTTTTGTTCAAGTATGGCTACAAGGGTCCTGTTTATTGTACAGAACCAACTCTGCCTATGATGAACCTAATTCAGCTTGATGCGATTAAAGTTGCAGCGGCACAAGGTAGAGTTCCGCTATATTCTGAGCGTGATGTTAAGCAGGTCATGAAGCAGACTATCCCACTATCATATGGAACAGTAACTGACATTTCTCCTGATATCAAACTAGTATTTTCAAATGCAGGACACATTTTGGGCTCTGCAAGTTGTCACTTCCATATAGGAAATGGCAATCACAACTTTGTCTATACAGGAGATCTAAAATATGGAAAATCTATGCTATTTGAGAGTGCCTCTTGGAACTTTCCAAGAGTTGAAACCTTGCTAATTGAGAGTACTTATGGTGCAAAAGAAGACATCCAGTCAACAAGAGAAGAAGTAGAAGCCATGTTTATCAAATCAGTAAATGAAACATTACGAAATGGCGGAAAGGTGCTTATTCCAATTCCTGCAGTAGGTCGTGCACAAGAACTAATGATGGTAATAGATCAGTACATGAAACAGGGACAACTTATGGAAGCTCCTGTATTTACAGAAGGAATGATCTCAGAGGCAACTGCTATACATGAATCATATCCAGAATATCTTGCACGAGAACTTCGACAAAAGATCCTTGAGACTGATGATAATCCATTTGATTCTGAATATTTTACAAATATTGAACACTCTGATGCAAGAGAAGAACCATTACGTGAAGGTCCATCTATCATCATGGCAACATCTGGTATGTTAGAAGGTGGACCAGTGCTTGAATACTTTAAAAATATTGCACCAGTTCAGAAAAATAAAATCTTGTTTGTATCATATCAAGTAAATGGAACTTTAGGAAGAAGAGTTCTTGATGGCTCAAGACAAGTCTCTGTTGTTGGAAAGGATGGAAAAATTGAAGTTATCAATATCAATTGTTCAACTGAAAAACTTGATGGATTTAGTGGTCACAGTGATTACAATCAATTAATGTCCTATATCCACAGACTCAGACCAAAACTTAGAAGAGTAATTGTAAATCACGGTGAACGACGCAAGTGTGAAAACTTGGCAAGCTCAGTGCATAGAATGTTTAGAATTGCAACAACCTGTCCACAAGTACAAGAAGGAATCAGACTACTTTAGATCGTACTCGGCTCTCCAGATCTTTACTCCAGATGGAGTAACAATGATCCTCTCTTCGCCAAGTCTTGCAATATCTGCATCTGCATTTTTTGCAATATTGTAAATCTCTTCTACTGCCTTTCTAAGCTCATCCACATTTTTTTGTGCAAGTGGAGTTACCCTAAGAACTAGAATCATTCCCTTTTTGATATCCTCCTTTACACTATGAACATCACTATAATCCCTCAAAGTTATTGCCTTGAGGTAAGTGGGAGCCTTTTGCTGCTGCATACTCTGTAAGCGATCAACTCCCTCAAAAAGTCTTTGCAGTCAAATGCAATTCACAGATTGGGTAGTATGACTAAATTCTATACTGGAGGTATTCTGATTCAGCAACTGAGACAGTAGAAATCTCTGACTTTGCATCATTCTTTTCTGTTAATACTGTACATGCTATCTCCTTTGGTGCATCAGAATATCGTAATGTGATAACTGCAGCTAATTTGAGATTTTTCTCAGAATCTTCACCACGTAACATTGAGATTGGACCAACATGATCTTTTGTATCAAACAAAACATCACCAGGTAATGCAAGAGCTTTTAGCATTTCATTTTCATCCTTATGTCTTCCAACAATTAATTTTGTCTTCTCATCAAATCTAAAGTGTCTTCCAATCTTTAGAAGATCAATATCATTTGTTGTTGGGGTTTCTATATGATGGAAAAGATCTTTTGCTCTAATTGCAAATGCGGGATCAGTTAGTAGACATCCGCCTCCTGCATTTGGTGGATTATCAAAACCAAATTCTTTAGCCATCTTCAATTGTTCTTTTCTTGAACGCCCACGGATCATTCCAAGATTTTCTCTTTTTATTATACCATCAATTTCAGGCTGTGTTGGTGGTAATAATGCTGCAGAGAGTGGTCTAACTATGATTCCTTCTAATCCAGATTCTCTTTCTATTGTTTTTAGTGCTGGAGCAAACTGGCTCATTGGTCTTTGACCAAGAACTTCACCTGATATGATAAACTCTGCACCAATATCGTCCATTACTTTTTTGCCAGCTTTGAACATCATAGATCTACAATCAATACATGGATTCATACCAGAACCAAAACCGTGCTTTGGATTTTTTAACATCTCAATATAATCATCTCCAAGATATACAGTTTTTAGATCAACACCTAGCGAGTCTGCAGTCTCTCTTATTTCAAATCCACAACCTCTTCCACAATCAAAATCACAAAATGGAGTTTTTATCGCAACAGCAGTAACATCAAATCCCTGATTTTGCATCATTTTTACTGCTAGTCTGCTATCTAGTCCTCCTGATAGTAATGCTACGACTTTCTTTTTCTCTTCCACAAATCCAGAAAGTCTTTTTCCAATATCTAAACCTTCCAGCAAATATAAAATAGTAAAGAGTTTGAATTGTTGTATTGAATCAACGTAGAAAGAATCTACTAAAATATTGTAATGCTATGGGGTGTGACACATTAGTTACCTTTGAGCCTGAAAATCTATTTTACATGACTGGATTTTGGGGTGAAGCAATTGGAATATTGAATAAAAATGGCTGTACTATTGTATCTCCAGAACTTGAGATGGGACGTGCAAAAGACGAATCTACAGACTGTAATGTAGTCAAGTCTGAGCGTGGAAAGGGCTCTCTTGCTACACTTGTAAAGATACTAAAGGGAAAAAAGGTGTGTACAGACAGCGATAGTTATAATATTGTAGAGAGCCTAAAGAGGTCTCTTCCTGCAGTCAAGTCTTCTACTGATCCATTTTATCGTGCTAGGGAAGTAAAAGATATCCAAGAGATTATCATACTGAGAAAGGCGTCCTCCATACTAGATGAAATGTATGAAATGTGTGTAGATGAAATAATGATTGGTCAGTCAGAGGCTCAGCTTCAGACCATACTTATGCAGTATGCAATGGAGCGAGGCATGTTTGCAACTGGATACAAATCAACACTTAACCCATTGATCATTGCAGGTGGCCCAAATAGTTCATTACCACATGCACAAGTAACTGACCGAAAATTCAAAAATGGAGATATGGTTGTAGTTGATCTTACTCTACGATACAAGGGATATGTCTCTGATGCAACAAGAACATTTGGTCTTGGTTCAGTATCGGCAGAGGCAAAAAAAATCTATGAAATTGTACGCCAATCACAAGAAGCTGGACTCAAAGCTGTCAAGCAAAATGTATCTTGTAAATCTGTAGATGATGCTTGTAGAAAAGTAATTGAAAAGAAAAAGTATGGAAAATATTTTATCCACTCAACAGGACACGGAATAGGACTTGAAGTGCATGAACTTCCAAATCTTGGTCCATCAAGTAAATTTGTATTATTGAAAAATATGGCAGTAACTGTTGAGCCTGGAATATACATTCCACGAAAGTTTGGTGTAAGAATTGAAGATTCTGTTATAGTTGGAAACAAGGTGGAAGTTATGCACAAGTTTACAAAAGAATTGATTATAATCTAACTAAGCCAATGTTCAAACAGTAGTAGTGTATCTGAATACTATGGCAGTACATGTTATTTATAGAACAATTGTTAGGACAATAAAATCAAGCAAGTTAATGGAACCTTTTTCTTTAAATGATCTAATCAAGGCATGTCCATATCTGAATAAATACACCTGTATGGTATTTTTGTCAAAACACAAACAAGGTAATTCAAGTGAAACTTCTCAATTATTTGAAGTGGATTCTGATGGAAAATTCAAATTAATTAGGCCTTTACAATATGATCTTTAGTATGAAATTTGTTTTTCTATTTCATTTCTGATGAACTTTACAACTTTTGATTTACTTTTCCATCCTGATTCCGTAACAGTTTTTGAATTAACAACTATGACATTATTGTAATCTGGATTTTCCTTGTATCTTTTAGTGCCTATGTCATTAGCAATTACAAGATCACAGCCTGATTGTATCATCTTCTCTCTTGCTTTGTTAATCAAATCTCTTTTTGAAACATTAGATTCTGCCTTGAATCCTACAAGAAAGACATCACTCTGGATTTTTTTGATATCATTAATCATCTTTGGCACTCTTTTTAGCTTCAAAGAGATCCTGAGAAGATCACTGTCAAGTTTAGTTCTTTTTGGTTTTTCTGGAGTATAATCAGAAACTGCTGCAGCAAGTATTACAATGTCAAACTTTTGCTTCATTTCTTTTTTTATTGCATTACTCATCTCTTCACTAGTCTCTACTCGTATTACCTTGGCACCTTTTGGTGTGGGTTCTATTCCAGGACCATAAATTATAGTGACTTTGGAGCCTGCTGAGACAAATTCTGATGCAAGTAATACTCCAGTCTTTCCCGTACTTTGATTTGTTATAACTCTCACAGGATCGATATACTCTATGGTAGGGCCTGCAGTGATGAGCATCTTCTTTCCCTTGAGAACAGATGAGGAGCCAAACTTTTGTAATATTTTCTCTAGTATCTCCTCAGGCTCTGCAGCTTTTGCTTTTCCCTCTACAAAGTTTGGAGAGATAAAATCAACTTTATTTTTTAGAAATTCAATATTTTTTATGACTGCAGGATTTTCATACATCGCTTGGTGCATTGCAAGTCCTATTACAATTGGAATCTTGGAACCAAGTCCAACACTTAACACAGTAGATATTGGTGTATCATCAATTCCATTTGCCAGTTTGCCAAGTGTATTTGCTGTACACGGATATACTATAATACAATCAGATTGTTTGTAATCTGCAACCTTGATGTGCTCCAAATCTCCAGTTAATTTTGTAATAACTTCATTTCCCGTTGCCCATTTGAAGTAACTTGGTTTTATCAAATCAGTTGCAGCTTTGCTTGCAACACAAGTAACATCTGCACCATGTCGCATAAACAATCTTGCTAGTTCAATTGATTTGTATGCAGCAACACTTCCTGATATGCATAAAATAATTTTCTTTCCTACAAGCTCTGACCCATCAGAGCCAACTATATCTAAAGAAGGATGTTTTTCAACCAAGTTGTTTTTTCAACCTCTCCAATTCAGTTTTGTCCATAGAAAAAGAGTGTTCTATACTTGGAAACTTGCCAGATACTACATCATTTTTGTAAGACTCGACAGCTTTTACGATATCAGAAGACAACTCGAGATATCTTTTTGCAAATTTTGGTTTTATTTTTTCATACAATCCTAATACATCATGAACTACAAGCACTTGACCATCACAGTCAGGTCCAGAGCCTATACCAATTGTTGGAATTTTAATTGAATTTGAGATCATCTTTGAGACCTCCTTTGTTACCATCTCAAGTGCTATACTAAATACACCTGCCTCTTCAAGGGCCTTGGCAGATTCAATTAGCTTAACTGCAGCATCTCTTGTCTTTGCCTGAACCTTGTAACCTTCCTGTAATGTTGTAGTCTGAGGCTGAAATCCAATATGTCCCATCACAGGAATTCCAATCTCAACAATTGCATGTATTGTATCTTTAATCTCAACTCCACCCTCAAGCTTTACTGCATCTGCACCAGACTTGATTAGACGTCCGGCATTTTCAATTGCCTGCGATTTACTAGATTGATACGACATGAAAGGCATATCTGCAACAACAAGAGCATTTTGTCTTCCTCTTGCAACAGCTTCTGTAAAAAGACACATCTGATCCATTGTAACAGGAATTGTATTGTCATATCCTAGCATCACCATTCCAGCACTATCTCCAACAAGTAACATGTCAACACCGGCTTTATCACAAAGCTGCGATGTCGTATAATCATACGCAGTAATGACAGTAATCTTTTTAGAATTTTTCATCAATAGAATATCTCTTACAGATTTAGGCATTAGCTATTTTCCTCAAGTTTTTTCTTATGATAAGAATTGATTTTCTCAGATTCTTCTTATTGTCAAACTTTGATTTCTTTTCTAGATCTTCTTTTGATAATTTTTTAGATACATCAATTAGTATTTTCATTCCGCGTATAACATTGTCTACAATTGTAATATCTGCAGTCTGTGCAGTTCGTGACATTGGATTCAAATCAAACGTAATTACTTTTTTTCCAAATTTCTTTAATGCAATTGTCCTGTCACCGTCTTCCAATGGTACTAGAACAACATCTGCACAAAATATTCCACGCTTGTCTACAATTCTTCTTGCACTGTCAAGTTTAGGAATCCTCTTTGAAAATTTAGGTGTAATTCCCAATATTTCTTGTGCACCGTTCTTCTTCAGAAACTGTGCTATGGCTTTTTTCCGTTTTTCACTTGCATAAAACAAATTTATCTCAATTTTTGCACCTGTAACGTTGGATAGTTCTACTATCTCCTTTGGACAGAGTGCTGCAAGGTTGCCATTTACTGATATTACAGGTAATTTAGCCGTCCGCAGCATTCTTGCTGCAGCCTTGATTGCCTTGTGAGAAGTTTTTGAAGTCTTCTCTCCAATGAGATAATCAAACATCTCGCCTCTTCCATGAGCCAAAAGGCCTTCTTCTACAACTAGACCCTCTCTGAATCCATGAACAAGCTTTTCTCTAATGTGCAGGGATGCAGCCCTAGGATGTGTTTTTGGAATTAACACTAGGAGACTCTAACTCCGCTCTTGTCTATTTCTGTCTTGATTATCATTCCATCATATTTTTCAAAAATTTTCATCACTTGAGATTCCTTTGTTTTTGGAACAAGTGTAAATATGGTCTCACCAAACATTGCAACTCCTGACTTGAATCCATTTTGGGATAACTCATCAATTACTTGTTGCATTTGTGGTGTAATGACATCTACATACTTTGCAAATTCAAGTGACATGTCCAAAAATTCCATTTGATCTCGTGATTTTAATAATTTTGTAACCATCTTTCCACCTAGACCATTTATCTTTGAGAGTTCAGTCTTGATGAATTGTTTTGTTGATATTGGAGAAAAGCAAATTACGATTGCAGAATAATTTGTGTGAATTTTTTGTAGGCTTCCAATTCCTGGAGCTCCATGTTTTGTTCTAATTTCAAATCCTCCATGATATGATGATAATACAGTTCCAAGTCCTGTCTTGCAGTAAATTTCTGCATTGTGTGCAATCTGACCTATCTTTGTTCTGGAAAGATTTGTCCCAAGTGCTTTGTTTAATGCAAATGCCAAACTTAATGCAACAGCACCACTTGAACCAAGACCATAGCCTACTGGTATTGTGGTATTATGTTCAATGTCCAAAAAATAATTTCCTTTGACAATTTTAAAAAACTCCTTTACGACAAACTCTGAGACTTGAGTGTTATCAGACTTGTAGCCAATAACTGTAATTTTGAATCCCGTTTTATCAGAGCTGGTCACTTTTACTTTTGTAGTAACACCTTCCTTGATGCAAAATCCTGCACCGATTGAACCCTTTTGTTCAGGCTCTCTTGGTTCTACTTCGGCTTTGAAAAATCCAGTAATGTGACCTGGCGCAAAGGCTACTGCCTGCATAACTAGCTTAAACTAGTAAAAAAATATAAAAATGATCATTAAATAATATAAATTAGTATAAATTGACTAAATTCATTCGACGCCTACAAAGAATAGGGAGCAGCATTCTGGTATCTCTTCCAATAGAGTGGGTCCAAGCAAACAAACTTGAAAAAAGTGATGAGGTTGAGATTGAAACTGGTATCAACAGTGTCTCCATTACTCCAACTGGCGGCAGCAGACCTCCAAACGAAGTGGTAATAGAATACCCTGTCTCAAAACAAGAAAACATCAGTGCATATGTTACAGGTGCATATCTGCTTGGTTTTGATATAATAAAAATAAAAGGAAAGTCAACAATATCTGTAGAAGACAGAGAAAAGATCAGAGGATTAATGCGTAGACTAGTTGGAATGGAGATAGTTGAAGAGGATGCATCAAATGTCAATGTGCAATTTCTATTAGATGCAACAACACTGAGTCCAGACAAGATCCTAAAGAGAATGAGCTCAATTGTTCTTGGAATGTTTCGTGATACAATATCATGTCTTACATCCGATGACAAGTCAGTGTTGCAGACAATGCCAAGTAGAGATGATGAAATTGACAGACAATATTTCCTCCTTGTGAGATTAATTCGAAGTGCAATGGTTGATAAGAAACTTGCTACTGCACTAAATCTTGGTAATATAGATATCCTTGACTATAGAGTAGCTGCAAACTTGTTAGAGACTGCTGGTGATACAATTATTGAATTGGCTCATTCTATTTCAGAGTTGCCAATATCAAATGCAGATATGAAAAAACTCTATGATGTTGCAACCGAAATAGAAAGTGTTCATGAAAAATCAATTACATCATTTATTGAAAATAATAGAAAACTTGCAATTGAGGCAATAACACTTCATAAAAATTATCAGAAAAAGATATCAAGTGTTGGTTCATCACTTGATCCCAAGAAGCAAGGATCAGTACAATTGATAAATCTTGTATTTACATTTGAAAAACTCTCAAGATGTTGGGCAGATGTTGCAGACTTGGTAAAGCCAGTCTATACTTGATATTTTTTCTTTACAGCATAAGTTAGGACTGCACATATTGTCTTTGAATCAGTAATTTTTCCAGATATTATCATCTTGATTACTTTTTTAAAATCAATCTTGACTACAGACATTATCTCATCATGATCAAGCTGCAGACTGCCTACTTTTTTAATTCCTGATGCTACATAACAATGAATAATTTCTGTATTATATCCAATTGAAGGATAGTACTTGATCAAAGGGGTCATCTTCTTGGCTGTATGTCCTGTCTCCTCACGAAGTTCTCTGTAGGCACACTTTAGGGGTTTTTCCCCCTTTTCTAGTGTTCCTGCAGGAATTTCAAGTACATATCCATGGGGAAATCTATGCTGTCTCACAAGTAGTAATTTACCATCATCGATAGCAAGTATTGCAGCTGCACCAGGATGCTCTATTACTTCTCTTGTAACTTTGCGTTTGTTGATGGATAAAGTGTAAAGACTCAGTGAGAGAACTCTTCCCTTGAAGATATTTTTTCTCATTTTATAAAACTACAAAATAATATGTTATGAATGTATCTCAGACATAAGATGTAGTCTCTTTGATTTCTTTGCTTGTACTATTGCATCTCTTGCCCATTTCTGTGGAAATGTTATATTCTTTGGCATGAAAAGATCAACTGACTGTATATCATCAACTTCCTGAATTTTCTGAGCAAGATCATCCATCTTGTATACATTATCTGTATACATGAATAGAACAATCTGATTCATGTGCACAAATGGCTTTTGTAAAAATGATTCTGAAAATACTTTATCAAGTTTTACAAGTGTTTTTTTAATATCTCCTTTTACTCCAACCAAAACTGCAAATGGAATAAACTCTCCCATATTTTTTGGATTATATATTGCCGTAAATTGTATTGCTTCATCATTTTGTAATTTTTCAAGGGAGCGAGCTATAGTCTTTGTTGAAAAACCAGATTTCTTTGCAATAACTTCAATCTTTAATCTTGGATCTTTTAATAAAATATCGATAATCTCAATATCTGTCTTTGTCAGATCTGATCTTATATCTGGATTTTTTGCTTCAAATATGCTAAGCACTCTGACATCACGTAACAAGTTTTGTGCAAGTTCCATCTTTTTTACAGGATCTTCTTTTACTACAATGCTGCAAACAGTAACTCCACCAACACATGGAACAACGTAAAATGGTTCTCCAACCAATCTTATTTGATCTAAAATGTGGTCCATTTCTTTTCCAATTACTACAAAATACAAAACACTAAATCCTAAAACAGGAGGTTCAATTTTCAAGGCAAATTCCTCAATAATTTTATTTTGAATCATTTTTTGAATTCTTGATTTTACAGCAACACCTGAGATGCCAATCTCGTTGCCTATCTGTCGATCTGGTTTTCTGCAATTATTAAGTAAATGTGAGAGAATTTGAATATCTAATTTGTCCATTTATTATCGTAACATCTCATTAATTATATCAAAATAAACATCTTGTATATATAAATGTCTGATATACTAGAATTTACATAATATAACATTAAATATCAGACTATTCCTTGATCATTTGTGGATTATAGAGCCCAAATAGGCATTAGATTTATCACAAGAAAAAAAGGCAGCTTGATGGCTGCTTGTCTGGCAATTGGTATTGCTATACTAGTAGTTTCAGTAAATTCTGTAATCTTTCAAGGTCTGTATGATGCACTCATCAGAGACTTGGTCAACTATAGGTATGGACATGTATACATTACAAAAAGAGGCGATTTTATTTCAAGAAATGATTTCATGTTGGTAAACTGGCTTCAAAGAATTCCGTGGGTTCAAGCAGCAGCACCAAGACTATTCACACAGGTGTATTCCATAAACTCAACTGTAAATGGTCAACTAATTCAGGACATTAATGTCCCATTTCAATTAGTTGGAGTAAAGCCATTATGGGACGAAGAAGCATCTACTTTATTTCAAGCTGTAAAAGGTCAGTATGTCTCAACAAGAGATTCAATAGTTTTAGGAGCACTTGTTGACCGAGATCTTGGATATCCAAAGATTGGAGATACTGTAAAACTAAAAATTCGAGATCAATTTGGTAATGATGTACTCAAAAGATTTGTAATTGTTGGAATATCTCAAACAGCTGGCAATAATGGATATGATAACGGTGCAATAATCAACATTGATACAATGCGAGAGATGTTACAAAGACCGGGCCAAACTTCAGAAATTCTTGTCAGACTAAATGATCCAACAAAAGCAAATTACACTAGAGCACTTTTCCTTGATGCATTTCCATCAAGTGCTGATAACTTTAAAGCACAGACAATACAACAAGCAGCAGAAACACAACTAAGCGGTTTCAAGTCAGGTATTGCATTAATTAATCTAGTTGGACTTTTTGGAATGGTCTCATCTGCCTTTGGAGTTGTAACAATACAGATGATGCAAGTAGCAAATAAAACTCGTGATATTGGTGTACTAAGAGCAATCGGTGCAAAAAGAAAAGATATCCTAATGATATTTATCTTTCAGGGAATTGTAATAGGTGCTATAGGAGTCTTGGTAGGAACAGCCATGGCATTAGGTTATACCACTTATGCAAAAGAGACTCACATGACGTTTAATGGAAGTCTAGCTTTGGAGGTCTCATATAACTGGCCAGGCCTAATTCAAACCGATCTACTTGCATTTTCCCTCACTATAATAGCATCAGTATATCCTGCATTCAAGGCTACACAACTACAACCAGTGGAGGCTATGCGAACTGCCTGACAACGTACTGGAGATTCGCAATCTGGAGAAGATGTATGGTGAAGGCGAAACAACAGTTAGGGCATTAAAAAATATCAATCTCACTGTTAGGAGAGGTGAGTTTATGTTAATAGTAGGTAGCTCAGGTAGTGGAAAAACAACACTGCTAAACATGATAGGTCTACTTGACAGGCCAACAAGCGGTACTGTGATAATTGATGGAGTAGATACTTCGACTCTTAATGATGACCAACTTGCATCATTTAGAAATTCGAAGCTAGGATTCATATTCCAATTCTCAAATTTATTAACTGACTTGACAGTTTTGGAAAACGTCATCTTACCAAGAAAGATTCTCGGCTCACTCGAAGGCTCAGAACAAGAAGCAAGGACGCTTCTTAAAACAGTAGGACTTGAATCACAGACTTGACAAATTTGCAAATAAAGTATCAGGAGGTCAGAGCTCAACGAGTTGCCATCACACGAGCTTTGATAAACAAACCCGCCATTGTTCTAGCTGATGAACCAACTGGAAGCTTGGACTCAATATCTGCAGAGACTACAGTACAACTTCTAAAATCATTGAACAGGAAGCTCAAGCAGACTTTTATTATTATTACACATGAAAGGCCGCAATTTGGTGAGGTTGACAAAGTAGTAACAATAAAGGATGGTAGAATTCTTCAAGGAGAAGAGCTGGAGGCAAGTTTGATATGATCTACAAAACAATTTTGCTAATTGCAGTACTCCTTGGAGGACAATTAATAATGCCAATTTATGCCCAAGGACCAGAGCAGCTTGCACCCGGAGCATCACCCTTTGAACATGATTTTGTTGATGTCAAGCTTCTTGATTCATACTTTGGATATCAAAACCAAAAGATTGAGGCTCAACCAGGGGATCAAAATGTTCCATTTACAATGATATTCTCAAATGTAGGTACGGAAGATATTACTGGAATTAACGGATTTCTAAATCTACCTGCACAATTTTCATCTGGTACATCAGCAGGAGGAGTAATTGAGGCTGAGAATGCTCAAACTGCACCTGCTGGCAGCTCATTTGCACTCACATTCTACCTAAATGTGGACAAATCACTACCGATACACGACTATTCTGGAACAGTGAAACTGACATATACAATAGTCAGAGAAAATGGACAACGCCAAGTCTTTTTTGACTTTAATTTCAAACTAACGGGAAAAAGTACGCTTAATGTTAAAGCGGATAATCCATTCTTACAACCAGCATCAAATAATGCGGTAACAATAGAAGTTTCAGATCCAGGTACTGCTCCACTAAATAGTGTTGTAGTTACTCTTTTACAACAAAACGCTAGTTCGTCATCTGGCATAGTGATAGATCAAAATCGCTGGGATGTAGGAAATGTAAAACCTAACTCAGCTAATACTTTTTCATTAAATGCATTTATTCCACAAAGTATAGCAGGTCAAACACTTCATCCGCAATTTTCAATAACATACTTTGATGGACAAGGAAACCAAATTACAACATCAAGAACCGTTGACTTTATTGTGGGACCATCAACCATGTCATCTATTGAAATATCTTCTCCATCTTATATCATGATGGGAGTGATGCAAAATATGACTATTAAAATTGAAAACTTAACACCATCAAAGATGAATAACATCGGAATCACAATTACACCAAACTCCAATGGTCTGCAAATTCTCAAAGATAATAAATGGTTTATACAAGAAATTGACCCCTTGGATAGTACTAATCTATACATTCCAGTTTTTGCAGATAATAGTATTCAAGACCAAGCAGTAAGCTATGATGTTAATTTACAATATACAAAAGATGGTGCAACCATAATTGAAAAGCAGAGTTTTTCCACATATATCAGACCTGTAATTGATATCTCACTTTATGGCGTACAAATACAAGAGATTGCAGGCCAGAAAATGATAATAGGAAATGTACTCAACCAAGGAAACATCAAGGGCCAGTTTGGACAAGTGACAATAGATCCACTTGAAGGTTCAACGATAAAAGAGTCGTCTCAGTATATGGGCGATCTTGATATTGATGCACCAACTCCATTTAACGTACCAGCAACCTCTACAACAGGAACACTATCAGGAGATCAAAAGATTCTGGTTACATTAACGTACAAAGATTCACTTCTACAATCTCACACACTTACTCAAATAGATACAGTGTCATTTGGAACACCAGTAGTACCACAATCTAATACACTAAGCTCGCAACTGCAGCTAGTGATTCTTGTTGCAATCGCAGCAGGAATTGGTGGAATTGTATTCAAGGTAAAAAAGAAAAAAATACCATTAGAAAAGAAAATAGAAGAATCAAGCTAAGGGTATATTTACTTGGAAGACATTTTTTCATACATGATATGGGATGAAATTGAAATCCCAAAAGAAGTTCGCCATTTCATGCCTGATGAAGCAGAAGAAACAGTCTTGGGTCAAAAAAATGGTGCAACAAAACAATATCGCTATGGAAATCTACACATTAGAGAATATGATGACAAGTATCTTGTTCATATGGACAAAGTTGATCCAAGACAGGACCCGATAGGTCATCTCATACATGATGCTCCTGAAATTCTAATTGGAATTGCAAGTGGAATTATTACTGGAAAAAAAGTTGCATCAAGTATTTACAAATTACAAAAAAATATGCCTTTATCAAAAAATACCTCTATTTTAGCAGGACTTGTAACATCTGCAATTACCGGATACGCAAGTTATTACTTTGTAAAAAAACTAAAAGAATTCTAGGGGGTAATTACAATTTCAAATTTTCATACAATTCGAATCTTTCTCAAATTAATGCCAGTCGTATTTGCTTTAAGAAAAGATAGACGAGAATGGGTAAGAAAACAAGGAAAAAATGTTGATCTTAAAAGATATCAAAAAAATGCGAGAAGAGCTCTTAAGACATTCATATCACTTGGTCCTGTTTACATAAAACTAGGTCAATGGTTATCATCAAGGGCAGATATTTTACCACAACCATATCTTGAAGAGCTTGCAAAGCTACAAGATGAAGTTCCTGCAGAATCTTTTGACAAAGTAAGGCCAATCATAGAAAAAGATCTAGGACCAATGGATCAGAGTTTTGATTCTGTTGATACTACAGTAATTTCTGGTGCATCACTTGGACAAGTATACAAAGCAAAGTTACAAGGCAAAGATGTTATAATCAAAGTCAAAAGGCCAGGAATTGAAAAAGTAGTTGAAGAAGATATTCAAGTTCTTAAAAAAATTATTCCATTTGCAATGAAGTTTGTTGATCCAAATCTTAGATATTCTGCAGAAGCAATGCTTTCACAGTTTATTGAGACAATCCATGAAGAAATGGACTATAGAATTGAATCTAAAAATCTTAAGGCAATAAAGAAAAACATGGAAGGCTATCCTAAACTAAGAATTCCTGCTGTAATAGATGAGAGATCAAGCCAGAATATCCTCACAATGGAATACCTTCCTGGTATCAAGATTACAAACGTAAAGGCACTTGATGAGGCAGGAATTGATAGGGAACAGATTGTTGTGAGGGCACACAAGGTATTTTTTACAATGTTGTTAAGACATGACTTGTTTCATGCAGACCCCCATCCTGGAAATATAGCTGTTGCAAATGATGGTTCATTGATACTTTATGATTTTGGTATGGTTGGAAGACTTGATACCAAAACTCGTCTGAAATTGATCAGACTTTATCTTGCACTAATTGAAAGAGAGCCTGCTAGAACCGTTTCTGCAATGGATGATCTTGGTATGCTTATGCCAGGATTTGACAGAAATATTATTGAAAAGGGAATCGCACTCTCAATTCAAGCTTTTCATGGAACAAAAGTAGATAGAATGGAAGTTAGGGCACTGATGGATCTTGCAAACAAGACAATGAGTAAATTTCCTTTCAAGCTTCCAAAACATCTTGCACTTTACATGAGGATGGCATCAATACTTGAAGGAGTATACTTGACACACAAGGTCAATTTTAGATTCATCAATGTATTACAAAATATTCTAGAAGAAGAAAATATCATAAGAGATGCATACGTTGAAGAACTCAAGATCTCATTTAATAAATTTGTAAAATCAATAGATTCTGCAATTGCTATAGTTCCAGAAATCAGACAATTCTTGGAGCAAAATAAAAATATGCAAGCAAACAAACCAAAGTCTAGAACTATTTTACTTTCTGGCAGTATTCTCTCTGCTGCGGTCTTTGTTGGTTCTACAATTTTATATTCAACAAATTATTTAGCTGGAGAAATTGGAATGATAGGATCTATTGTAATTATGGGAATATCCGTTATGCTAAGAGAACATTAATTATTCTATTGTAATATTTTTTCCAGTCTTTACTGGGATAGTAAAGGTGAGTACACCATCACGATATTTTGCAGATGCACCTGGATCTTCATCATCTTTTACCTCGATTGGGAGTCTTACTTTTTTGTCAATTACACGAGGTCTCTGCTTCCAGATGATTGTTCCTTCCATCTCATCTTCTCTTTTTGCATTGATTGAGAGAATACTACCATTTAGCCTAAGCTTGATCTCTTTTTTGTCAAAGCCTGGCATGTCTATTGTTACTATGAGACTGTCATTTTGTAAAATCATATCCACTGGAGGAAGAATGAATTCGTAGAACTCACGTGACTTGTTACCTATTTCTTTCATGACTTCTTTTACCATGTAATTACCAAAGCCCATTTAGTATCTTTTAACAGTTTTTTATTATTAAACCTTAGTTCAATTCACAATTTATCTACTGCCCAATTTAATAGGATTTGATGATAATAGTTATCGAAGGCTTTGACCAAGCAGGAAAAAAAACCCAATCAAAACTATTAGGAGATTTTTTAAAAACTAAACACAAGAAATCTGTAACATTTAGTTTTCCAGATTATACAACTCCTGTTGGAAAAGAGATCAAAAATTTTCTTAATGGCAAACGAAAATTTCCTCCACAAGTAATTCACTGTCTTCTTGCTGCAAACAGGTGGGAAAGATCAAAAGATATCATAGATGCTCTTTCAAAAAATTATGTTGTTATCATGAATCGTTATTATCAATCAAATCTGGTGTATGGAACAGTAAACGGACTTGATTTGAAGTGGCTTGAAAATCTAGACAAGGGTCTTCCAAAAGAAAACATGGTCATCTTACTTGATGTCAAGGTTTCAGATTCATTTTCTAGAAAAAAACAAAGACGAGATAAATTTGAGAAAGATAAAATGTTTGCACTTAAAATTGCTAACACTTACAGAAAACTAGCAAAAAAATATGGCTGGTACATTGTAAATGCATCCCAAAGAAAAGATCAAGTTCATCAACAAGTAAGAAATACTGTACTAAAACACATGAAATAATGACATGACTAGAAAATATCTCCAGATTGTAGATCCAATTCATGATTTTATCACGGTATATCCTCATGAACTTGGACTTGTTGACTCGCCAGTATTTCAAAGACTACGAAGAATAAGACAACTTGCAGGAGCTCACCTTGTTTATCCAGGTGCCCAGCACTCTAGATTTGAGCATTCACTTGGAACTATGCACATTGCAAGTCAGACAGCTAACGTTCTCAAGGAGAAAGGATATCTTGATGTCAAAGATTCTGAAAATATTCGAATCACTGCCTTGTTGCATGACATTGGTCATGGTCCATTCTCTCATCTCTTCGAAGAAGTTCTACAAAAAAAGAAGAAAATTTCTCATGAAGATATGGGCCAGAGACTCATACTGGAATCTGAAATAGGTGATATTATAACAAAGTCAGGATTTGACAAAAAATTTCTTGGGAAACTTGCATTTGGAAATTCCAAACACCAATTTATGAATGAAATAATCTCTGGCGGATTGAGTGCAGATATGATGGACTATTTACTTCGTGATGGTTATTTTAC
Source organism: uncultured Nitrososphaerota archaeon (assembly GCA_963713025.1). Classification (GTDB taxonomy): domain Archaea; phylum Thermoproteota; class Nitrososphaeria; order Nitrososphaerales; family Nitrosopumilaceae; genus Nitrosotalea. The sequence goes on from CAVQKA010000001.1 coordinate 454,658, forward strand.
AGGTTCAGAACATGCCAAAGTAGATTTTATGCGAATTATCCATTCACTTGAAGTTCATAACAAAAAACTTTCACTTGACAAATCAGCCCTTTACTCTTTTGAATCAATGATGATCTCAAGATATCAAATGTTCAAGGCTGTTTATTTTCACAAGACAGTAAGATCTGCAGAAGTAATGCTGCTTGAGTCAATGCTACTTGCAGACAATGAACTTGATCTCACAACTGATGATCTAGAAAAATATGTTCAACTAACTGATGAATTTGTAATTTCAAAGCTTATCTCACTTACACCAAAAAATGCCGATCTTCGAAGAGCAAGACAACTTGCTATAGAATATCAAGAACGAAAGTTGCTTAAATGTGTCTATGAAAAAATATTCACACGTCCACGAATGGGCAAAGTGAATATACCAGAACTTCAAAAAGAAATTTCCAAAAAATCAAAGGTTGATGAATGTGAAATTTTTATAGATATATCCAAGACCCCATCCATCCCACTCTCTCCATCAAAAAAAGAATCACATTCAATTGTTCTTACTACAAAGAAAGGAGAAGGTCCAAAAGAGTCCTATGAGCTTCCAATATCAGAGATTCCGCTGGTTTCTGCAATTTCTGGCTTTATGGATACGCTTAGAGTCTATACGAGACAACAATTTAGAAAAAAGGTTGAAATTGCAGCACACGTCATTCTTGGTGAAAACAGACAATGAAAAAACGAATTGTAATTAAATTATCTGGAAGTTTGTTTGGTCTTGAAGATGAAAAAACACTAAAGCAATATGCCGAGTTTTTTGTCAAGATAAGTAAAATCTGTCAGCCAATCATAATTGCAGGTGGTGGAAAAATTGCAAGACACTACATTTCACATGCTAGATCATCTGGCGCAGATGAATCAACACTTGATGAGCTTGGAATCGAAGTTTCAAGACTTAATGCAAAACTTTTGATCTATGCATTACAGGAAAAAGCTTATCCTCATCCTCCAATTAATCTAAAAGAAGTTGCAAATGCTGCAGATACTGGATTAATTGTTGTAACTGGAGGTCTTCATCCAGGCCAGAGTACAAATGCTACTGCTGCACTTATTGCAGAAAAGGTAAGAGCGGGTATATTTTTGAATGCAACAGACGTTGATGGTGTATATGATTCAGATCCAAATAAAAACAAGAATGCAACTAAATTTAAAAAAATACCAATAAAGAAACTACGTTCTATGCTTGTTCACCAAGATTCTATAGCAGGAGGATATGACTTGATGGACATTGTAGCACTAAAAGTGATTGAGCGTTCTAAGCTAAAGACAAGGATACTCAAAGCAGACATCAAGACATTGGAAAAGGCATTCAAAGGAAGCCCAGAGGGCACTGAAATTACACTAGCCTAATCTGTCCATCATATTGTGGAATTCCTGCAGATGTAGCTTTTCTCAAAATTTCTTTTGCTTCATCTTCTTTGAGAACTTTGGATTGTGACTTGGCATATCCCTCTTCATCAACTATTACCACAAGCCAACCTTCTCCTGGTTTTTCAATAATAGCCACAAGTTCTTTTTCTCCAACGGGAGCAAATGTTCCTTGAGATTTTTTTACAGTAAGTGTAAGCATTGCAAATCCTGCATGTGAGAACAAAGTCATTTGTGATTTTCTTGATCTTTCCTGACCTATTCTTATTGCTTGATGATATTGCATAGATTTTCTTTTGAAACTTTTACTATAAGCGTTTTCAACTCAACATTTAAGAATTGAACAATTAGTAAAAGATTCATGGATAAGAAAATTCTAATCTATGTCGCTATAGGAGTTTTAGTTGCTATGCTTAGTATAGTTATAGTTCTTCCAAACACAGGTATTAAGAATTTTATATCTAATAATTCCAATACGCCGTCTGCATTAACATCAGTACTAACCGAAGTAAAGCCACTTGAAATGAATTACAATGGATCATCTATATTATCAGTAACAAACAAGGTTGCAACTATAGAGACTAAATTTAATCTTACAAATCCAAATGATAATACTTTGATTATTGAAATGTTAAGCTATGATATCTATGTAAATGGTGTTTCTATTGGACACGGACAGTATGGAGAAAAATATGAAGGAGCATCAGATAGTTCAACATACTTGCCTCTTACACAGCACAACTCTGAAATAATTACAAACCAGGCACAACTACTCAATGATGGAAATAATCCACAGATTTGGTCAGCACTTCAAAGTGGTACGGCACAGATTAGAATTAATGGAACTACGTATTATTCAACACATTCGCCCTTTGCTGGACAGACCTATTCAACAGATTTTGATTTTAAATAAAAAATTAGACCTTAACGTTTAGGATTATATCTTGAACGAATGAATTTTCCTAAATAGAATAATCAATATTTTATATTAACTAATCCAGTTTCATTTGAAGTGTAATGATGAAAGGATAGTGTGGATAGTTGGATTTAGTGTTACCACTAAATTATTTATTCCATCTTCAATTATTGGATAGAGGGCAATTAATATGACTGCATAGATTGGACCAAGAGCAATTAATATGAATGCAATTTTCTTTGCTAATGTAATTTTATAAAGTTGTTCGCCAGTCTGATCCATTATTCTATTAAATCTTCTAGTAACATTTCTAGAATCAAATATTTGCCATACGTATAATATGGAATATCCCACCGAACCAACGATAAACATTGAATATGCCAAAATGGAAGCCCAAAAATAACCTAGATTTAATCCATCAGTAAGTATAGTAGTTGATGGAACTGGAAGTAGATTACTGTCTAACGATTGATGAAATACTATTGGATAAATTATTGTTAAAACACCAGTTAGAAATGAAATGAATAGTAAAGTCCAACCGAGATATAATATAGCTAAACTTTTTGCAACATGACCAACATAACGATGTCCTAACCCTACGAATCCAAATAATCCAAAAAGTAATGACAAAACAAGAGCAGTACCTTCGCTCTTGTAATGATTAGATCCTCTATACTCCGTAGAGCTTTTTCCATGAAGTATCTCGAGAGATTTTTGATCAGATCGTCTAATGTATGTTGCAATCAATGAATCAAGATATTTTTTATCAGAATTATAAAGCGATTTGCCATCCTGTAGTGCACTTAGAATATATCCAAGTCTTCCAATGTCTCCCTTCTTAGAATCTATCAAGTATGTGACATAGTCAATTAGTTCGTCAGTCATACTGGTCATCTTACGACTTGACTTGCAAGAAGTGGCTTTAGATGACATTATCAATATTATCAAGCTCTTTTGGAAAGGGATTTTAATTATTATTGAGAGGCTAGCCTACTTTCTTGAGGAAATTTATGATTGGCTCTCTATCATGATTGGATAAAGACGAAAATCCTTCCAAGAGTTCCCTTTGAGCATTTAATGTATCATCAAAGGCCTTTTTGATGTGCTCAGTGTTAAACGGAACAAGTTTATCGATCTTTCCATCACCGAATGATTCCACATATCTTCTTAATATCAGCAAAATAAAATTTGGTGCAATTTCAAGTAAAGTAATAATTGCATTCTTCATATCCTTCTCCTTTATGTTGGAATCTTTTTCAAGAAATTTATTCATGATTTGAGTTCTTTCCTTATCTGTCTCTGATACAGAAGCTGCAACAAGTAAACCACTGTCAGTTAATTGATAATATGGGACTCCTTGCTCTTGGAGTGCTTTTGGACCGCGCTTTATTGGGAGTCTTCCTGCCTCTTCTACTATTCCAAGAGGAAGAAGAATCTCATCCAAATCTCTGAAAATTCCAGAATAGATATTTTGCCATGTAGTTCCATTTAGTTCAGCAAGCTTGTGTGCAATAGCGGTACGTGTCTTTCTTGTTGGCAAAGTCTCGGCTGCAAGATGAATGATTATTCCACGCTGTCGCATTGCTTCACCTGTAAACACCTTATCCTTTGTCTTAAAAGTCTGAAAAACTGATAGATTTGGAATTTGTCTTTTTATCTTTGTCATTATTGCTCACTATTTTTTAAAATGACTCTTGTATTACAAACTCACATTTCTTCATAGTTTGATAATCTAGAATTTCCATTTTGTGATATTATCCTATTTTACCAAGATATAAGAATTTGTGACATGTAAAAATTATAATAATTTTCTTTTTCTTCAAATATGTTCTACGTATATTTGTAAATTTTCTTCAAGTATTTTTCATTTTATTATATCTGATTTACCTGGCAAATGTAAAAAGGGATTTAGATTACCTCACTTTAGATGTGAAATATGCTAATCTCACCTAATGAATTGATAAAGAAGATTGAAAAACCAGATCTGATTCTTGTTGATTCAAGATCATACAAGGATTATTTGGAAGGACACATTCCAGGTGCTGTAAATCTTGATTTTTTCTATTATCATTGGTCCGATACCTCAAAAGATGGAGTAAAGGCATTTGAAAAACAGATGGAAAATCTTCTCTCTTATTTGGGTGTGACAAATGACAAGACAGTTGTATTCTATGATGATGTTTCCGGAATGAGTGCAGCAAGAGGTATCTGGACTCTGATGTACTTTTCACATCTTAATACATTCATGTTAGATGGAGGATTTAAGAAATGGAAAAGCCTTGGTCTTGTTACAGAAACCAAGACAAATGGATTCAAGCCAGAAAAATTTTCAGGTAAGACTGACAAGAATATAATTGCAGGCTATGAATACATCAACAAAAAAATTGGTAAAATTAAGCTTCTTGATGCAAGAACCAAAGATGAATACAATGGTATCACTATCCGAGCTGCAAGAAAGGGGCACATCCCAACTGCTATCAATATTGATTGGATACAAAATATCAATGATGATGGTACAATGAAATCAAATGAAGAACTTGCCAAGATGTATAACTTTTCAAAAGATGATGAAATTGTAACATATTGTCAGGGAGGATATCGTGCAGCGAATACTTTTGTGGCATTAAAAATACTTGGTTTTAAAAATGTCAAGGTCTATCTTGGTTCTTGGGGTGAGTGGGGAAACAAACTTGACTTGCCAATAGAACTTTCAAAAACTTGATCTAATGATTATAAAAAAATGTCCGATGATCGCACATTTGTTGATTTCAAAAACATAAAAATTACTTTGCAAGAATTAGATTAATATAGCCTCTTTCAATGAGCCTTGGTGATGGTGCTTAACAAGCGTTCAAAATTGTCGCTTTTAGTTATAGCTGCGGGATTGACAATTGCACTATCAACATTCGTGTCAACAACTCCAGCATTTGCAGCAGACACTTCTACTACTAGTAGCGGATTAACAAAACCACTTTTGGCAATTGCAGCTGCAATTGCAATAGCAGGTGGTCTTATTGGTACAGGTAATGCACAACAAGGTATTGGTGCTGCCGGTATGGGTATTATTGCTGAGAAACCAGAGAAGTTTGGTCAGGTGTTATTCTTCTTTGTCATTCCAGAAACTCTTTGGATTATTGGTTTCGTATTAGGAATCATATTGTTACTTGGCATACTATAGTGGTTTTCAGTAATGAGCATTGAAACGTTCATTCAAGAGATAGAGAGTAGAAAGCGAAAAGAGCTTGAAGGTCTTGAAAAAGATCTCAGCTGAAAAAAAAGCAAAGCTCCAATCAGAGATGAATCACACTATCAAAGAGATTCAAGAACGTTTTTCAACTGAGGCCAAAATAAAATCAGAAAGAGAACAAGCAAGAATAATCGAGGCTTCAAAACTTCAAGCAAAGAAAATAATGTTTGATGCTATAAATGCCAACATGCAATCTGCATTTGCTGTAATCCAACAAGAGATTGAAAATTATACCAAGAGTCCACAGTACAAGAAAGCTCTTGAAACTATGGTTGGAAATTCGAAAAAGAAACTTGGTCAAAATATTATCGTTCATTGCCGAGAAGAAGACAAATCAATTCTCAAAGAACTTGGAGTAACCACCAGCAAGTCAATTAAGACTCTTGGTGGAATCATTGCAGAAAATAAAGAAGGAACAAGAGAATTGGACCTTACTTTTGAAGAACTACTTAGAACCAATGAAGACCAAGTCAAGAGCTTCCTCTCGGAGAAAATGTAATGCCAACATCACAATACGCATCATCATTTGGTAGACTACAGGCAATTTCGCTTAATCTTCTCTCAAAAGAAGTAATACAAAATCTAATGAAAGCAAAAGACGAGACTGAGATGGTAAAAACACTTGAATCTACTTGGTATAAAACCGAAATTGAAAAGGCTGCAACAATTTTCAAAGAATCCGATTTATTAGAAGTTGCACTTAACAGACATCTTGTATATATCAACAAGATTGCATTGGAAGCAACGCCATTTAGTGGCAAGTCTGCTGTTAGAGCATATCTTTCAAAATGGGATATTTACAATATTGAGCTAATACTTTCTGCAAAAAGCATGGGAAGACCAATCTCTGAAACCGAATCATTTCTTGTCTCAAGCAGAAATGTGCCTGCAGGAATATCAGCTGGAAATATCACACATGATGAGATGAAGATAATTTTGTCTCAAACCGGAGTTGATGGAGTTGTACATCAACTTGTAAAATACAATTATGGAACAGTTTTGATGCAACATCTAGAAACATATCAAAAGACAGGCGATCTAGGACCTATGATGTCTGCACTACAATCTTTCTATTATCATAATTTGCTAGAGTCACTCAAATTCTTCCAAGGTGATGAGGGAATAATTCGTGATCTGGTAAGAACAGAAATAGACAAAAAGAATATTCTCAGCATTCTAAAAGCCAAAGAGTCTGATCTTGACAAGGAAATTGTAAGCAAACATCTAGTTGAAGGTGGAAAAATGACTAAAAATGAATTGTTAGATGTCTATGGAGCAAAAGATGTGACAGAAATTGTTGGCAGAATTGAAAATAGATTCATGCTTGTTAATGCGTTAGCACAATACAGGCAATCAAAGAGTCTGATTGACTTTGAGGTCGCATTGGATAAATTCATAAATTCAGAATATGTCAAAAAATTGAAAAATATTGCACTTTCAATTGGTACTATATTCTACTTTATCATCAACACAGAACACGAGCGTGAAAATATCAAAAGGATTGCTTATGGTAAACGCTATAACCTATCTTCAGAATACATTAATTCATTATTATTAATAGAGTGAGAAAATGTCAAAACAACAACAATCTGATTCCACTGGAAAAATAGCAGTAGTAGGAGAGCGAGAACTTGCTATAGGATACAATCTTCTAGGAATAGAAAACACCTTCATTACAAGTGGCGAAGAGGCAAGCAAGATAATTCAAGATCTCTTTGCATCAGGAAATTATAGTCTAATTATTGTAAGTGACGCAGTTAGAGGAAGCCTTCCTGCGATCTTTAGGAAAAAGATCGAAGCTTCAATCGAGCCTTTGGTAATATTTATGCCTGCTTTACAAGGTAATATTCAAGAAGAATCTATAGCCGTACTAGCAAAGAGAGTGTTAGGAATAAGTATCCCCTCGAGTTGATGATGATAAATGGCTGAAGGAATAATCTCAAGAATTTCAGGTCCTGTAGTAATCGCAAGTGGCCTAGAAGGCGCACAAATGTTTGACGTTGTTCGTATTGGTGATATGGGACTAGTAGGAGAAATAATTAGAATCGAAGGAAGCAAGGCAACAGTTCAGGTTTATGAAGATACAACTGGTCTTCGTCCAGGAGAGAAAGTAATCAATACAAAAAGACCACTCTCAATGCAGCTTGGACCAGGTTTACTAAAATCAATTTATGACGGAATCCAAAGACCATTAGATATTCTAAGAGAACAGAGTGGTGACTTTATCAGTAGAGGAAAAGTCATTCCTGCACTAGACCAGAAAATAAAATGGGATTTTGTTCCATTAAAGAAAAAAGGAGATCATGTTTCTCCTGGAGAAATAATTGGTGAAGTTCAAGAAACTCCACTTATCATGCACAAAATTATGGTTCCTTACAACGTTAAAGGAACACTAACTGATATTTCTGAAGGCAAGTATACTGTTAATGATATTGTTGCATCAGTACAAAATGGAACCAAAACAGAAATTGGTCTGTCAAGTTGGTGGACTGTAAGAACTCCAAGACCAGTTCTTCGCAAGTTACCTCCGGAGGAACCATTGCTTACTGGACAAAGAGTACTTGACACTTTCTTCCCAGTTGCAAAAGGTGGAACAGCTGCAATTCCAGGTCCATTTGGTAGTGGAAAGACAGTAACTCAGCAACAGCTTGCAAAATGGGCAGACAGTAATGTGATTGTCTATGTAGGTTGTGGAGAGAGAGGAAACGAGATGACTGAGGTTCTTACAACATTTCCAAAACTCGAGGACCCCAAATCAAAGAGACCTTTGATGGAACGTACAATTCTTGTTGCTAATACTTCTAACATGCCAGTAGCTGCACGTGAAGCAAGTATCTACACTGGCATTACAATGGGAGAATATTATCGTGATATGGGATACGGTGTTGCATTAATGGCAGACAGTACTTCAAGATGGGCAGAAGCTCTTAGAGAAATTTCTGGTAGGTTAGAAGAAATGCCTGGTGAAGAAGGATATCCAGCATATCTTGGTAGAAGATTGGCAGAATTTTATGAAAGGGGTGGAAAAGCAGTTGTTATTTCTCCTGAAGAACGTGTTGGTTCTCTTACACTTGTCGGTGCGGTATCTCCACCAGGTGGTGACTTTTCAGAACCAGTATCTCAAAACACACTCAGAGTAACAAGAGTTTTCTGGGCACTTGACGCAAGCTTGGCATCAAGAAGACACTTTCCATCAATTAACTGGTTAACTAGCTATTCACTTTACGCAGATGGTATGGGAGATTGGTACAAGAATAATGTATCATCAACATGGATTGCATCAAGAAAAGAAGCACTTGAAATTTTACAAAAAGAATCTGAATTACAGGAAATTGTCCAACTTGTAGGTTATGATGCTCTTCCAGAACCAGAGAAAGGTGTACTAGATACTGCAAGATCAATTAGAGAAGACTATCTACAGCAGAGTGCATATGACGATGTTGATACATATACATCAATTAGAAAACAATTCTTAATGTTATCTACAATCTTAGAATTTGGTAAGATGGAAGCAGATGCAATCAAGAAAGGAATTACATCTGTAAAAGTTGGTCAATTAGAATCAAGAAAAATGATTTCAAAAATTAAATGGACAAAGGAAGATCAAGTTGAACAACTAGTAAAGGACACAAAGAGCAAAATGCAACAAGAATTTACAACACTATCAACGGAGGCATCACGATAAATGACTGACATTTCATATAAAACAATTTCAAAGATTGCAGGTCCTCTAATGTTTGTAGAGGGTGTAGAAAATGCAGCCTATGGTGAAATGGTAGAGATAAAACTACCAAACGGCGAAAGAAGACAAGGTCAAGTTCTTGATACAAGACAAGGTCTTGCAGTTGTGCAGGTCTTTGGTGCAACGTTAGGTCTTAACATTGGTGATACATCAGTAAGATTTCTTGGAGAGACTGCACAATTAGCAGTATCTGACGAAATGTTGGGTCGTGTATTTGACGGTCTTGGAAATCCAAGAGATAACGGTCCAAAGATTGTTTCTAAAACTAAAGTTGACTTGGTAGGTTCTGGTATTAACCCATATTCAAGAGAAGAACCATCTGAATTCATCCAGACTGGAATGTCTAACATTGACGGAATGAATACTCTGGTTAGAGGTCAGAAGCTTCCAATATTTTCTGGCGCAGGTCTTCCTCATAACTTACTTGCAGCACAGATTGCAAGACAGGCAAAAGTTCTTGGAGGCTCTGAGAACTTTTCAGTAGTCTTTGCAGCAATGGGAATTACAAGTGAAGAAGCAAACTTTTTCGTAAAACAATTTGAAGAAAGTGGAGCACTTGGAAGAACTGCACTATTTCTAAATCTCTCATCTGATCCATCAATGGAGCGTCTACTTACTCCAAGACTTGCATTAACTACTGCAGAATATCTTGCTTATGAAAGAGACATGCATGTTCTTGTAATCATGACTGATATGACTAACTACTGCGAAGCATTAAGAGAAATTTCTGCAGCAAGAGAAGAAGTTCCAGGAAGAAGAGGATATCCTGGTTACATGTACACTGACTTGTCATCATTATACGAAAGGGCAGGAAAGATCAAGGGAAGAAACGGCTCTGTTACTCAGATTCCAATTCTTACAATGCCTGCAGATGATATCACTCACCCAATTCCAGATCTTACTGGTTACATTACAGAAGGACAGATTGTCATGAGTAGAGATCTACATAGAGGAGATATTCACCCTCCGGTAGATGTCTTGACAAGTCTTTCACGTTTGATGAACCAAGGTATTGGAAAAGGAAGTACAAGAGAAGATCATCGAAGCCTTGCAGACCAACTCTATTCATCTTATGCACAGGGTAAGGATGCAAGATCATTAGCTGCAATCGTAGGTGAAGAAGCTCTTAGTGACCTTGATAGAAAATTCATGAAAGTTGCTAATGACTTTGAGAGAAAGTTTGTCAACCAGGGAATGGACGAGAATCGTTCAATTGAACAAACTTTGGATATTGGCTGGGAACTACTAAGTGAATTATCAGACTCTGAACTTAATCGTATCAAGCCAGAATTCATCGAAAAGTACAGAAAGAAATCTGGTGCAGGTGCATAAAATTGCCATCAGTAATTAACATTAGACCAACCCGTCTTGAATACATCCGTACAAAAAGAAGAATTATTGTTGCAAAAAAAGGTTTGAAATTACTAAAGCTAAAAAGACAAGCACTAATTTTGGAGTTCTTTAACACTAGCAAGAGTGTGGCCTCACTTAGAAGCGGTCTTCAAGCAGAACTCGTAAAAGGATATCAAGCCATTAGAATGGCTGAGATGCTTGCAGGAGCTATGAGACTAGAAAATGAAGCAATGAAGATTCCACAATTAAATAAATTACATATTACTCCAAAGAACGTTATGGGTGTTCGAATTCCAAAGATTGAGGGTGGAAAAAGCAATCAAGCGCTAACAGAACACCTCTTAGAATTACCTCCATCAATTAATGAAGCAATCAAAGCATTTCAGAATGTACACAAAATGGTTCTTGATGTGGCAGAAAAAGAAACAACACTTCGTAAACTATTACTTGAAATTGAAAAAACAAAAAGAAAATCTAATGCTATTGAAAATGTATTCATCCCGCGATTGTTAGCTGCAATCAAATTCATCATATTCCGACTAGATGAGATGGAACGAGATACTTTCATGATGCTAAAGACTGTAAAACGAAAGATGGGAGAAAGAGAACAAGAAGCTTTACTAAAAAAGGAGAAAGAAATTCTTGCCTAGATTTGTAAATTCCCAACAGAGAAAATTCTTTATGATTATCAGAGCATTTAAGCTAGGAAATATTCTTGCTACAATAGGTTTGGCGCTATATGCAAGCAAGCACTTTTGGGGAGGTTAAAATGTCTACATCAGAAAAATATGTACATTCACTTACAAAAATAAAAGAAGCAGAAGATACTATTCAAAAAGACATTGACGAACAAAAGAAGAAAGTCCAAGATGAATTAAGAAATTTAGAAATTCAGGCTACTCAATCAATTACAAATGCAAAATCAGATGGAGAAAAATTAGTTGAATCCTCTATAGAGCAGGCAAGAAAGAAAGCAAATGCTGAAACAGAAAAAATTGTAGAAGATGCAAAAAACAAGGCAAAAACAATTTCTTCAAAAATTGATTCTCATATAGTTAAAGAAATAATCGATATCTTACTAAAAGAGGTATAAAACTTGGTTCTAAAACCAACTCCAATGCAAAAAATTGCAGTGCTTGGGTTGCGAAAAGAAAATCAGACGGTAGTGTCTATTTTACATGATCTTAATGTTGTACAGCTAGAACCACTCTCAAAAGAAGTAATTCCATTTCTAAGAAATGAGCGTGACAGTGATCTATTCAGACAAGTCTCAGATCAACTTTTACGAATGAAGGCTCTGAAAACTGTACTTCCTCCAATAGCGGCTACACAATGTCAGAGATTTACCTCCATAGACCAAATAATGAAAGCTGCGCAATCTGTTGACATAGATAGCAAAGTTGCAACTTTGGAAAAAGAAAAGGAAAGTCTTCTAACACAATTCAATGAGACTGAAAATAATATCAAACTAGTTGAAGAATTCTCATTTTTCCAAGAGGACTTTAATGTTCTTCAATTAAAGATGGCCCACTCTTACTTTGCCAGGATGAATTCAAAGAACTATTCTGCTTTTAGAAAAGCACTTGATGTTAACAGCCAAGATGTTTTTATCAATACTAAGGAAGGAAAGGATACCACAAGTATGGTTCTTGTTACATTTCCAAACTTTCCACCACATGCACTTGCTACAATAGTTCAAGAATATGATGTAAAGTTAGAGGCAGTTCCAAAGCTAGATGGAAAAGCAGATCAGCTAGTTCAAAAACTTAAAACAAAACAGTCTGAGATCTCGCAAAAACTAAAAGAAGTTGACAGACAGTGAGATGAAATCTCAAAGGCTCATTATGTTGATATAGTATGCATAGAGGAGCAACTCGAAATAGAAAATAGAAAACTTGAAGTCATTGATAACTTGGGAGTCACATCAGATTCCTTTGCACTTGAAGGCTGGATACCAAAATCTAAAGTAAATCAACTAAGAGCAGTATTTGAAAAAAATACCAAAGGTACAATGTTGTTTGAACTTGAAACGGATGAACATCCTCCGACACAATTTGATAATCCAAAAAGATTCAAACTGTTTGAGGCTTTTATCAGATTCTATTCTTTACCTGAAGGAAAAGAATTCGATCCTACACTCATCTTTGGTTTACTCTTCCCAATATTCTATGGTATGATGGTAGGAGATGCAGGATATGGACTCTTTATACTTCTAGTTTGTCGGTGGGTTATTCGAAGAATCGAAGGTGGAAAGAGAGACATCAACATCATGCCTGGCATGTTGAAAAATTTTGCATTGAATATTCTAAAGAGAAGACAAATGGTAAAACTTGCAAAAGCAATGACACCAGGTGCTATCATTGCAATAGGGTTAGGATTTGTGTTTAACCTCTACTTTGGATTTCATCTTAACGGTTACCTATTTGGTTTTCTCAATAGTCATTTTGGTTTGCATCTTCCAGCAGATGGAACAATATTCAGTCCAATTACTAGTCTAAGAAAATTATTGCTAATCAGTGGATACATTGGTCTTGGAATGGTTACATTTGGTCTAATTCTTGGTGTTTTGAACAGTATGCGTGAAGGTCTCAAAAAACATGCAATTGGTAAAGTGGGTTGGTTACTCTTTGGATGGGGTGTAGTACTCTTTGGCTTGGCATTAATGCATCATCAACACGTAAACCCAGTTCACAGTACACAAGGTGCAGCCTACATAGGCTTGATGATAGGTGGAATTGGACTAATGTTTGTAGGAGAAGGTCCAAGGGCAATCATGGAGTTACCATCTATTGTAAGTCACATACTTTCATACACCAGACTTATTGGCATTCTTTTGGCATCTGTTATCTTGGCTGATGTAATTGATTTTATCTTTTTCAAAACATTACATCATGGGATTCCTTTCATTATTCTTGGAACGATGATACTCTTCATAGGTCACATATTCAATATTATAATTGGTGTCTTTGAACCAGGAATTCAGGGAGCCAGATTGATCTATGTTGAATTCTTCTCAAAGTTCTATCATGGTAATGGAAGAGCATTCAAACCATTTGGAACTGCAAGAAAGTTTACCTTTGATCAATACGAGATGCAAGTACAAAAGAAATAGAAATTTTAATAATATTTTAATTCATTAACGTCCAAAGTTCTTGTGCAATATCTGCATCTAAGAACAAGTCCTGTTTTGTCAACAACATCCATGATTGGTTGAATGTCTTCATCACTGTTTGTTATACAATCTGGATTTGAACATCGGAAAATTCTTTCTATTTGATTTGGCAAGGCAACACGTCTCTTCTCAACTAGTTTGTAATCTCGAATTATGTTCACAGTTGCCTTTGGTGCAATAAGTGCAAGTTTGTTAGTATCTGTATCTTCTAAAAACTTGTTCTCTACTTTTATGATGTCTTTTTTTGCAACCTTGGAGCTTGGAACATTTAATGCAATTGTAATTACATTACCATCTCTGCCATCTATTCCCAACGCATTCAATACTTTGAGTCCTTTTCCAGATTCAATGTGATCAATTACAGTTCCGTTTTTGATTCTCCTTACGATAAGATCAGATTCTGACATTGGAATAGTTTGTATACTACTCATATATAATAGTGAATTGCTAATGAGCAATTCTTTTTTCCAAAAAGATATTGTCTCAGTGAGAGATTTTGATAAACAAAAGTTTGAAACCGTTTTCCAAGCAACTGACAAAATAATTGATATGAATCCAAATGAGAGAAGGGAGCTTGTACGTGGAAAGACACTTGGATATCTATTCTTTGAACCTAGTACTAGAACCAGACTAAGCTTTGAGGCAGCAATGGCCTCTATCGGAGGTGCCTCTCTTGGAATATCTGATGCCTCATCATCTTCTGCAAAAAAGGGAGAAAGCCTTGCTGATACCGTAAAAATAATGTCTTTGTATTCCGATGTCTTAATTCTTAGGCATCAACTTGACGGTTCTAGTAGATTTGCTGCTGAAATTTCAGAAAAACCACTGATTAACGCAGGAAGTGGTACAGAAGAGCATCCAACACAGGCAATTCTTGATCTTTATACAATTAGAAAAGAAAAAAAGAAAATTGACGGTCTGAAAATAGGAATTGTCGGAGATCTAAAATATGGAAGAACGGTATACTCTCTTTTGTATGCACTAAGCAATTATAACGTTGATGTAAAACTGATATCTCCTCCTTCACTTAAAATCCGATCTGATTCAACTTATGAAATAAGAAAAAAACTTCAATATACTGAGGCAAGTGATTTGGAAGACAATATTGAAGATCTAGATGTAATATATGTAACAAGAATACAAAAGGAAAGATTTGCCGACCTTGAAGAATACGTAAAAGTAAGAGGAAGCTACAAAATTGGCCCAGAACTTGTCAAGAAAATAAAAGATGATTCCATCATAATGCATCCACTACCACGTCTTGATGAGATATCTCCAGAGATTGATTCTACAAAACAGGCCAAGTACTTTAAGCAAGCACAATATGGAAAAGATACACGTGCTGCACTTCTTGCACTAATTCTTAATGAAAATGGAATATAGATATATTAAAAAATAAAATTTTTTTACATTGCAACTAGATTGACAAGTTTTTGAAATTATACAGATTAATCTTTGATGATTGAAATAACCTCTGAATACTCTTTGAATAATTCTGAATTGATTTTATGCACTAGCCCCCATGCTACAGCTTCATCTGGGGTAAACGTAGTTCTTTGACGCATAATGCTTAGAACTTCAAGAATCGTCTTTCCTGTATTGATTGCTATGACCTTTGCTACATTTTGTTTGTATACTGTCAACCGTTTTAGTATCTCATCAATCTCTCCTTCATCTAGGCTTGATTGCTGAAATGTCCAATATGGTTCATGAATCAAAAATTTTGCATGAGGCACTGAAATACGTCTGTTACCAGTGCAATAAAGCACTGCTGCAATAGAGGACACAGTTCCAATATTGCAGGTAGTTATTCTGACAGGTAATCCTTTTAGATAATTATATCCAGTCAAACCTGCAGTCTGTATCTCCCCCGTGTGAAGATAGAAGAAATACGAAATCTCTTATGCCTTCTTTCATCTTCTCATCAATGGTACTCATTAATGAATTGATTGTAGAATTATTGATAGAACCATGTAGTCTAATTACAACAGATTTTGATTTTAGTTCTTGTGTCATATCTTATTTTGAATTTATTTTTTCCTCAAGTTGCAGTATCTTTTGTATTTCTGTCGAAGACGTATCCAAGACTCTTGAAATAAATATCCAACCATGTGTATCCTCAATATCGTCTCTTGCAGGATGCCATTCTGAGGTTCCTGGATTAAATTTAATTACTTTACTTACATCTGTTGCATCTTTCAGATTTTTACTCTTTACGTAGTAGATGTTGATATCAGTCAGATCTCCATCAGAGAAATACAATGGCTTGTAAAAAATATCTGTAAATCCAATCTGAAAAACTGTAGTGGTATTAGAACCACGATAATCTAGAATGCAGGTAAAAAGATCGCCCTCACTTTCAATCTTGTATGCATGAAATTTTGCTTTTGATGTTAGCTTGTGAATTATGCTCATATTTTTCCACAAAATAAAAAAAGATTTAGTGGCAAGAAATATTCCTTGCCTCAAATGCCTCATTCATTGTCAGGTATTCTTCTATCTTCATCTTGACGTCTTCTGGGCTGGTATCATCCATTCCTGAGAATCCCATCTTGAACGAGATCATATTTCCTGATACGCTAAGGTCTGCAAGTTCTACATCTGCGTATACATTGGATATCTCATTTGCCCAATCTTTTGGATCCGATGCTCCATACCCATTTGTCTCAATGTTTACAGAGATCATTTTGGTCATATTATTATTAATTAATTAATTGGCATATAACTTTTATTATTAAAAATCTAAACATACTATAAAAGCTATTAATATTATAGTAAACCTTAATAACATTATTAAATATGGGTTATCAATGAAAAGCGACTTGATTCAAGTACGAAATACAGTACATTTTACGAATGTATCAATTGAGAAGAGAAACAGATTACAAAAATGATCAAGAAAAATTCCATATTATTACTGGGAACAATTTCAGTTTTATTGATTATGACTTCTCATGTCTGCAACAAATGTATTTGCTCAAGGCTATTCGACTCCACATTCTGTTGCCAAAATTATCATATTGCTTTCAAGCGCCTTCTCCTAAAGTAAACTGGAGTAATTGCACCATGTGCCAGAATCAGTATCATTTTTCTGACATGGCTGGAGCAAATCTTTCAGGAACTGTTATGCAAAACCCATTGTTTTATGACGTAAATCTTTCAGGAGCAAACATGAAAAACTCTATCTTATCTGGAGGTGATTTCTCATACTCTAATCTGTCTGGCGCAGATCTTCGAGGCGCAGATCTGAGAAATATTGACTTTTACCATGCAAATCTCTCTGGTGCAGACCTACGCGGTGCAAATGTTCTTGGTGCAAGATTTGTAGGTGTAGAATTTACTAATGCTAATTTATCGGGTCTTGACATGTCGCACACCAACATGATTGGTGCAGATCTAACTGGTGCATATCTTGTAAATACTAATCTTGTAGATGCTGATATGAGAGGTGCAACTTTTATTGACGCATCTCTTCAGGGTGCAAATCTTCAACAAGCATCTGTAAATGGAGGTAGTTTTGCAAATTCTGATCTTACTGGAGCAAATGTGAAAGGTCTTGACTATTCAAGCACAGACATGTCATGTCGCGGAAGTCCAATCTGTCAATGAATAATCTATAACTAAAATTTATTTCTAAATTAAAATTAAGTAGTAGTTAATTTTACATGTTCCATTTCATCACTTGCTTGGAATTCACGTGACATTTCATTGATCTTTACTGCTTTGCCATTAAGTATGAATAATTCTAGACATTTGTTATTCTTTATCTTACAATGAAGATGTGTCTGTATTATGTTTTCATATCTATGTTTTATTTTTGTCACAGATTCTTCATCATCTTCCTCATGCGTGACTGTCAAAACGCATCCGATGTCGCCAGTTTGTTTCTCTTTCTCTAGTTTGTCTGATAAAAGCATCCTTATTCCTGCTCTTATCAATTCAGATCTGCCTGTAAAGCCAAATTCCTTCTGAAGCTCATCCATTTCTTTTAAGATATTGTCATTAAGAGATATACTGATAATTCCCAATGCAGAATTGTGATTATTAATTGTATATAAAGTTAATATGTGATAATTAATAAATTATAACAATTTATAATATGAAAATTAATAGCAAAAGGGTTATAAGTTAATAACATATGTCTTCTAATGTGAAGTCTGGACAAAAGATTGCAACAATAGGTGGAGGAATTGCAGCTGTTGCAATCATAATAGCTGTTGTTGTTTTGACAAGTACCAATGTTTCTCAACAACAAAACACACAAAACACAATATTATCTGCTAATCCAAATTCAACATCAAAAATACAAATAGTTGCAGCGGAAAATTTTTGGGGTAGTTTAATAACTCAGCTTGGAGGAACACATGTCCAAGTGTTGAGTGTTGTTTCAGATCCTAATGCAGATCCTCATGAATACGAAAGTAACAATGCTGATGCTCAAGCAATTGCAAATGCTAATTTCGTAATTATTAATGGAGCAGGATATGATGATTGGGCTGCAAAAATTATCACGGCAAGCAATAATCCAAATCAAAAAGTTTTGAATGTGGCAGATCTTCTCGGGAAAAAAAGTGGTGATAATCCGCATTTCTGGTATAGTCCTGTTTATGTAAATGAAACTGTGAACAAGATGTATTCAGATCTTATTTCTATTGATCCAACCAATACCGCATATTATACACAACAGTACGCTAACTTGAATGCATCACTTGGACAATATAACAGTAGAATCAATGAGATCAAGCAGCAATTCCATGGTACACATGTAGCATCCACAGAGAGCATCTTTGAGTATCTAGCAGACGCTGCAGGGCTTGACCTTGTATCTCCTCCTGAATTTATGGAAGCTGTTGCTGAAGGAAATGATCCGCCAGCACAGAGTGTTGTACAATTTCAACAACTTCTCCAAGGACAGGGTAATGGAAATGTGACGGTATTGGTCTACAACGAACAAACAGTAACACCACTCACACAAAGTATCAAGGCACTTGCTGCCAAAGAAGGCATTCCAATTGTCGGTGTAACAGAAACCATACAACCATCAGATATTTCATTCCAAGATTGGATGAATGGAGAATTACTCTCTCTCCAAAACGCACTTAATGCCCAAGCCCTTGGACAATGATGAAGTACATTGCATTCCAAGATAATTACAGCTGAACATGTGGTAGCTGGCTATCAGGACAAAACTGTCTGGAGCGATGCCAGTTTTGACATTGATCAAGGTGAGTTTGTGGCAATTATTGGTCCTAACGGAGCAGGAAAAACAACTCTATTTCGGTTGCTTCTTGGATTACAGCAACCAATCAGTGGCACTATTAAGATATTTAATGCACCTCCTAAGCGTGGAAATCCGCAGATTGGGTATGTACCCCAACGTCATACAATTGACAGTGAAACTAATATTGAATCTCTTGAATTAGTACGACTAGGTTTTTCAGGCAAACAATGGGGTTTTAATTTATTTTCCCAAAAAGATCGTAAAGCCGCTTTTGATGCACTGGAAGCTGTTGGAGCGAAAGAGCTTGCACATCATTCTCTAAGTGTATTGTCAGGTGGAGAACTGCAGAGGATATTTCTAGCAGAAGCATTGGTAAGTAATCCAGACATATTATTACTCGATGAGCCATTATCAAATCTTGATATGAGACGCGAGAAAGAATTATTGCAATTAGTAAATAATGTGGTTCATTCTCGTAACGTTACAGCATTATTGATAGCTCATAACATTAATCCTCTCCTACCATTTCTTGATAAAGTGGTTTACATAGCTAATGGCAAGCTGGCAACCGGGAAGCCAAAAGAAGTTCTGACATCAGAATCTCTCACTGCTTTGTACGGGGTTCCAATTGAAGTACTGAAAGACTCTAAGGGCAATATTGCAATCATAGGTATTGAGGACACTCATGGTCATGACTAGTGCTGCCTTTAGCATTAATTTACTTGCTGACTTGCAACAAATGTTTCACTTTGAGTTTATGCAACATGCATTTGAGGCAGGAACAATAGTCGCAATAATTGCAGGAATTGTAGGCTATTTTGTTGTGCTGCGTCGTTCATCATTTGCAGCGCATGCACTTGCTCACATTGGTTTTGCTGGTGCAGCAGGAGCTGTACTGTTAGGAGTCAGACCCGTTTTTGGTCTTTTATTGTCTACAAGTGCAAGCGGTTTTGTAATGGCAATACTTGGTCCTCGTGCAGCCCATCGTGATACTCAGATAGGTATAGTTCTTGCATTCATGTTAGGCATGGGTGTATTATTCATCAGCCTCTATACTGGTTATGCAACTGAGGCATACTCTATCTTGTTTGGAGAAATACTGGGCATTAGTAGCAATGACGCTCTTTTGACACTTGTTGCTGGTTCAATAATTTTAGCTGCAGTTGCGGTTGTATATCGGCCACTTTTATTCTCATCACTTGATGAGGAAGTAGCAGAAGCAAAGGGAATGCCGGTACTTTTACTTGGTATAGTTTTCATGCTTTTAGTTGCAGTTGCGGCATCTATTGCTGTTCAAGTAGTTGGTGTACTTCTTATTTTCTCATTAATGGTTACGCCAGCTGCAACTGCTCAACGATTAGCTAAACGACCGCAGCGAGTTATTCTAATCTCTGTAGTTATTGCTCTGATGGCAACATGGTTGGGACTCTTTATTTCATTCTATGAACCGTATCCTGTAAGTTTTTTCATAACAAGTATAGTGTTTAGTTTTTATTTGTTTGTTAGATTTGGTTATCAAAGAATTAAAACAAAGAAAGTTTATCCAATTGATTTTCAGTAATAAGATGTTAATACAAAATAGATATGCGAATTAATTTTTTTAGCACTAATCAGAAAAAATTTCTAAAAGATAGAATCATGTTTTTATCAAAGGCTAGAGTAAGTAATACGATGAAATCAAAAACATTAGGTGCTATATTTTTTGGTATATTTACCATAATTTCTATTACAGGTATAATGCCAGCATTTGGCCAAACAATTGATTCATCTGGTAATATCATAAATGTCTATACAGAATATACTGCAAAAGCTTCTGATGGTACAAGTGTTGTAATAACTACTACATCTTTTACAACTGGACAACCACTAGTATTAGGAATTAAATTCAATGATACCAATGGAAATTTTGTAAAGCATCAGAATTATGCAATTACTGTCATGCAAGATAATGATACTATATTATTAAACCCGCATGGACATACGCACACTGGAATGGATATTCAGGTTACTCAACCCCTCTCATCTATTGATCAAATCAGTATTCAGATGACACTTCTAGGCGTTGGTCTTCCAACAAACGATCCATCTACATGGACAGGTATTAAAGGTGAAGTACTTAGCTTTTCTCAAATTACATTAACTAATGCTGTGCCAGAGTTTGGTCCAGTAGCATCAATCGTTCTTGCAATATCTGTATTGAGCGTTGTAGTGTTTGCAGCAAAGACTAGAGTAATCCCTAGACTATAAAATCAACTTTCCTTTTTATTTCATAATGCGATCTTATATGATAGAAAAATTACTGTGAACGATTTTCTACTATCAAGTAGATTCAATTCAGGGAACTAGCTGAGAGATTTTTATAGTAGCTTCTTTCACACACATCAATGAAGTCAAAACCATTTGGCGCACTATTTGGTCTATTGGCTCTAGTTGCTATCTTAGGTATAGCACCAGCATTTGGTCAAGAATCTGCTGATATAACAATTGTAAGCGGAGCAGGCGCAAGCGCAAACGCAGCTTGTGTTACAGCAAGCAATTGTTTTTCTCCAAACCCATTGACCGTTGCACCTGGAACAACAGTAACTTGGACAAACACTGATACTGTAAGTCATACAGTAACAAGCGGTAACCCATCTGATAATACGACTGGAACTCTATTTGACAGTGGTCTTGTTAAACCAACAAAGACATTCCAATTTACTTTTGCAAATGCAGGCACATTCAATTTCTTTTGTTCTGTTCATCCATGGATGACAGGTCAAGTGATTGTAGGTGCAGCTGGCGCAGCAGCTCCAGGTAATCAAACTGGAATTCCACTAGGTCCACCATATACAGCACCATCTAGTACAACAACACCAATGCAATCAATGTCAAATATGACAATGAGTCAAAATATGACAATGAATACAACAGCACCAGGAAATCAACCCGGTGTACCACTCGGTCCACCCTATTCAGGTAACGCAGTACCAGAGTTTGGTCCAGTAGCATCAATCGTTCTTGCAATTGCTGTATTGAGCGTTGTAGTGTTTGCAGCAAAGACTAGAGTAATCCCTAGACTATAAAATCAACTTTCCTTTTTTCTTATTTATTCATCTATCATCTTATGGATAGAAAAAATTACCATAGCAATTTTTTAATTTCTTGAAATATAATTCAGGGAACTAGCTGAGAGATTTTTATAGTAGCTCCTTTCACACAAATCAATGAAGTCAAAACCATTTGGCGCACTATTTGGTCTATTGGCTCTAGTTGCTATCTTAGGTGTAGTACCAGCATTTGGTCAATCAGCAAATGAAATTGATATGACACCAGGCGCAGGCGCTTCAGCGACTGCAGCTTGTGTTGCAGCAAACAATTGCTTTGCTCCAAATCCACTGAATGTTGCACCAGGAACAACAGTAACTTGGAAAAATACTGATACTGTAAGTCACTATGTGACAAGCGGTCAACCATCCGATAATACAACCGGAACTGTGTTTGATAGCGGTAATTTGATCAAGCCAGGCAGTACATACCAATTTACTTTTGCAAATGCAGGCACATTTGATTACTTTTGCACTGTCCATCCATGGATGGTAGGTCAAGTAATAGTAGGTGGCGCAGCAGCTAGTTCCACACCAGCAACAACCACAGCACCAGCAGGTAATGCAACTGTACCAGAGTTTGGTCCAGTAGCATCAATCGTTCTTGCAATTGCTGTATTGAGCGTTGTAGTGTTTGCAGCAAAGACTAGAGTAATCCCTAGACTATAAAATCAACTTTCCTTTTTTCTTATTTTATTTTTCTAAGAACCTAGTTCAGGCTTTACTGTCGATAATGATATGGCATGATCATCTATTAGGACTCCTACTCCAACTGCTACATCCTTTATCTGGATTACAATTTTTGTCAAGTCGTCATCAGAAAGAGAATATTGTTTTGCAAGAGCATCTTTTACTTTCTTTTCAGTATCTGCTATTTGATTAAGACCTGATGGCATGGAAATGTCTAGAGTCTTATTTATCAAGTTAGCAGGAATTTTTCCACTTTGATCTTGTATTATGAAAAATGAAATTTTATCAACAATTACTTCATGAGGAAGCATATCCAATGCATTTGCAGTGTAAAATGCTTGAACATCTAAAACATTGATATCATTTGAGGTAGAACTTGTTACTGTTCCACTGTTCAACATTGAATCTAATGGAACATTAATGATGGTAAACCCTTCAATGAAATTTTGATCAAAATTACCAAGTGCATTTCTAATATCTTTACAGGTGATACTCTTTGCTGTTTCAGAATCCATTTTCATCAACATGGCATTTGAACTTGAACCATTGGTAGGTACGGAATTCCAGAGAACCTGTGTCTGGAATCTTTGCTTGTTAAACAAACTAATGTCTGTATCATAATGACCAGGTCTTAGTGGTCCCTCTCCTGCGTATATTGAACCACATTCAAACTTGGTTGTATATGTAACACTGCTTGAAGAAGAACTTGTCTGCACAGCATTATTGATAGGTAAATCCGTAAATGTTACAACACCAGACGAATTGTTTACTTGCACGTTTTTTTGAATCTGGTCTACACTAAATCCTTGCATTGTACCAGTTTGAATTATGATGTAATTTCCATTTTTTATTCCTGATAAAGTAATTACGCCGTCCTTGTCTTTTTCAGAATCATCTGGACCATTATCTGTAATTGTATAATTTCCTGTTCCTGTAAATGGATTGGGCGATATTACAAATTGACTTGAACCAATCAATTTGTTATCATTTGAAAGCGAGATTATTGTAAGAGATGAATTCTGGGCAAATACAGAATTTGTAGAGTGGTAAATTCCAGAACTTGATACAAGATATAAAACCAATACAAAAGCCGATATTGCAAAAATATATGTTATTTTTGACAGCCTTTTCATTTCCTAATTCTATTATATCTTGTTAATAATTTTATGTTAGATACAGGTTTTACTCAAGAATTAAATAGGTTGTAGAGCACTTTTCAATTAATGCAACTGTATGTCAAAGCAGTATTACCGTTGATTTTTGGCTTAGTTTTGTTATCTACAGTTTCACTTTATCCACAAAAAGCATATGGTGATGGTTTTACTCAAGAAAATGTACAGGCAAGCATTGGAAACAGAGTGATTACAACATTTGTCAAACTCAGTCCTCCGATTATAACTTCTGATACTTCAGTTGACAAGTCTATATTTTTTAGATTTTTTGACGCAAATACAAATACAACAATACAAAATGTATCATTTTTTATCAATGCAACAAAGGGAGATCAAGGTTTAATGTATGATCTTTTCTATACACATACTGGATTACTTACAATACATTTCTTACCCGGAGGTGAACAGGGTAAATGGATAGTACAAGGTGATCATGATCCAGTATTGGGCGGATGGATGTCACAAGATGATAATGTAAACGTTGTAGCCCCAATACTTACAGAGGGAGGTCTTTACCATCTTAATTTGTCTCTTTTAGCTCTTGACTATGCTAATACTTTAATTAATCAAACAAGTCCACCGCAATTTGATTCCTATCTTAGTGTAGGTGATGTATCAAATCATGATGTTACTTATCAAAATAATTCCTATAATACAACACTGATTTCCTACTATGACAAGACATCTGATTTTAATTTTGATCCATCCACAAAGCAATTTTCTTGGAAGATGCCATTTGATTGGAATGTTAATAGGTTCATTAATAGACCGATTTTCATACATGAAGAATTAAGAGTTCCAAAATCACTTTCTGCTTTCTCAGATACGCCATCATATTCTGCAAGTGCAGAAGGGTTTGGCCTTTCTGGAAGAAGAGTCATTGTTGACCCGTATACTATTGGTGATTACATGATAGTTCATTTGTTCTTAAACAAGCTTGATTTGGTAAACATGTCAAAGACTATCCCACCTGGTACCAATGATATCGAATACAAAGTGGCTCCAGAAAACCCCAATGTACAAACATCTGCTTCAATGTTGACAGACTTTGGAGGCTGGCATGTAAAGCTTGGATGGAATCCTACTAGTTTGGCTGCAGATTCACAAAATAATTTGAATATCAGCTTCTATGATTCATTTACTGAACAACAAGTAACAGGAGATGTCGATTATGATATTCAAATACTTGACAAAGACCAGAGTGTATTATGGTCAAAAACTGATGCTATTGCTTCACAAGGTTCTGATACTCAAACTGTGAGTTTGCCTAGCAATGGAATTTATCAAATCACTGTTAAAGTAAAATCAATTACAACTAATGGTTTTCCAGATACCTCTAGAATAGGTACAGCTAGAGGAAACATAGTAATACCTTCTACTGCATCCGAACAACAGGATACATTAACACAATCAAGTCAATCAACCAATGTAACATCAACCAATAGTACAATAATACCAATGCAACACAATGTCAAATATGACAACTACATCACCATCATCTAATACAACAACAAGTAATATGACATCAAGCAATAATGCAACCGTACCAGAGTTTGGTCCAGTAGCATCAATCGTTCTTGCAATTGCTGTATTGAGCGTTGTAGTGTTTACTGTAAAGACTCGAATTCTAAGACACTAATCTTTTCTATTTGTTATTTATCTGATAATTCTAGTTTTATTACAAAGATTTTGCATAGTATCAAAGAATAAATTCAATACTAATTCCTTGAAAAACATGCCTATCATAACAGTGTCAATGTATCCGGGCAGAACTGTTCAACAAAAAGAGGAATTTGCAAAAGCCATTACAAAATCTGCAGTGGAAATTCTAAAAACAAAAGAGAATCACGTTATTGTGGTTTTTGAAGATAATCCAAAAGAAAATTGGTATATGGCAGGAAATCCCCTCTAAACACATTTTTATTTTATACTAATCAAACTAGCTTATGGCAAAGATAGCTCTAGTTCAAATGAGAGCTGAAACAGACAAGAAAACTAATTTAAAAAAAATTCTAAAATACATTTCACAAGCAGCACACAAAGGTGCAGTCATGTGTGCATTTCCTGAATTTATGATGTGTTATACTCCATCTTCTCAGTCTCCTTTAGAACTTGCAAGTATTGCTGAAAAAATTGACGGTGAATTTGTTTCATCCATATCTGAAGCGGCAAAACAAAATTCAATTCAAGTTGTTGGAACTTTATATGAAAAAAGTCCAAAACCAAATAGAGTGTATGACACATCATTTCTTATAGATAACAACGGCAAAGTGATTTCAAAATACAGAAAAATTCATCTCTATGATGCACTTGGTTTTAAGGAATCCCGAAAACTTTATCCTGGTTCCTCAATTGCAAAACCAGTAAAAACTAGTGTAGGTAAAATGGGAATGATGATCTGCTATGATCTTAGATTTCCTGAAATGTCAAGAATCTTAGCTTCATCAGGTTCTGAAGTTCTGATAGTACCTTCTGCATGGGTTAAAGGAAAAATGAAAGAAGAGCATTGGTTGACTATAAACAAAACAAGAGCAATTGAGAATGGCTGCTATGTAATTTCACCAGATCAGGTGGGAAATATTTACTGTGGAAGAAGTGTTGTAGTTGATCCTTACGGGAAGATACTTCTTGATATGAAAAAAAGAGAGGGAATAGGATTTGTTGATATTTCATTAGATGAAGTCAAGCAAGTAAGACAAAGACTTCCACTATTACAAAATAGGCGTACTGACATTTACAAAGATCTCAAGATTTAGAAATTCTACTTTCACATCGCATGTTAGAACATTGTCTTGCCCACTTTTGTTTTCTGGAATATCTGAGTAAAATAATTGGCCAAAAACAAATCTTACAAGGCATCTTTGTTGCACAAATCATTCCTCTTTGTACTAATGGCGCAGATGCTTTACAACCATTATAGTAATTTGAACATCCAATGAATCGCTTCTTTGTTTTGCGAGATCTAATGATGAGAAGTTTTCCTATATGACAATCAGGACATTGCACAAGACCGTTTGCAGGTGCATTTGTCCCTAGAATAACATATTTTCTCTTCTTCTCTGACCACGAAAGATATCCATTCTTGTCATAGTATTGTCTTAGCTCACTTTGGATCTTGCCAATCTTTTTCTTTGAAATTTTAACGGAATTTCTTGGATCTAATCGTTTTTTGACTACCATCTGAGTAATTTGGTCTTTCAATGATGATATCATACTGTTTATCGAATTAAAGAAACTACTGAAGAATTTTTATATGGAATCTAGTCAGCGAGATTTGTGGAAAAAGTATGTCTTATTGGTGCCGGCAGCACAAAATATGGTAAATTAGAAGACAGCATTATCGATATTGCACTTCAAGCATCAGTTGATGCCATAGAAAGTGCAGGGATTGAACCAAAGGAGATTGGAGCTGGATACATTTCTAATGTATTTGGTATCGCAGACAAACAAGTTCACTTGGGTCCTGTTATAATGAGTAATCTTGGTATTCCAGAAGTTCCATCACTTTCAATTGAATCTGCATGTGGAAGTGGTTCTGTTTCATTTAGAGAAGCATATGCAAATGTTGCTGCAGGATTTTATGATGCAGTATTAGCAACAGGTGTAGAAAAAGTAACTCATACTGGTACGGAATGGACTACAACTTACTTTTCGTATTGTTCTGATTTCTTTTATGAGGGAGGAGCAGGTGCTTCATTTCCTGGATTATTTGCATCTATGGCAAGAGCATATCTTGCAGAATTCAAAGCTACAGAAGAAGATCTTGCAATGGTTGCAGTAAAAAATCACGACAATGGTTTACTTAATCCAAAAGCACATCTAAGAAAAAAAATTACAATAGACGATGTAATGAAATCAGCTGTAGTTGCAAGTCCACTAAAGTTGTACGACTGTTGTCCATTTTCAGATGGTGCCAGTGCTGTTATCATATGTAGCGAAAAATTTGCAAAGGCTCATACTAAAAATTATGTTGAAGTTATTGGATCAGGTAGGGGTGGATCACCTGCTGCACTCCAAGGAAGAGATCATATTACTACTATACCAAGCACCAGAATTGCAGCACAAGCTGCATACAAGATGGCAGGTATAACTCCAAAAGATGTTGATTTTGCAGAAGTTCATGATTGTTTTACAATTGCTGAACTAGTTGATACTGAAGACTTGGGATTCTTTGAAAAAGGAAAAGCTGTTCAAGCAGTTAGAGAAGGAAGAACCAAACTTAACGGAGATATTTCTATCAATCCATCAGGTGGTCTAAAATCAAAAGGTCATCCAATAGGTGCAACTGGAATAGGTCAGGTTGTAGAAGTTTTTGATCAATTAACAGGAAAGGCAGGAGAAAGAACAGTAAAAGACGCTAAAATCGGATTAACACATAACTTTGGTGCCACAGGTGCCAGCTGTGCCGTACATATATTCAAAAGTGTATAAATTGCTCACAAAAGAAGAATTCGCCAACAATGCTAAACTGGGAAAAGTTCTCACTAGAAAATGTACTAAATGTGGTCATCATCATCTAGTTACGACTTATTATTGTCAAAATTGCGGAAACAAAGGATTTGAGAATACCATAATCGATGGTAAAGGCTACATTGTTACCTATACAATAATTACTGTTCCTCCAGATGGATACGAAGAATATGTTCCATATGCCTGGGTAGTTATGAAATTAGACGAGTCTGAATTGAGAATCTCAGGTTTTATGGCAGGCATAACGTCTCCAGCAGATCTTCCTCTTGGAACAAGAGTAAGAATAACCGGCTACGATCATCGTGGAATCATAATCGAAAAACAGTAAATCAAATTTATTAAACTGATTAAAAAAATTCAAAAAATCTCTTTTATAATATTTGAACTGACATAACTTGAAATGTCTGTAGATGTTGTTTGTGGAAAATGTGGATCTAAAATTGCAAATATGCGCATGCTAAAATCAATAAAAGATGTAATGAGACCGTATAACAGTAAATGTCCGTCATGCGGACAGAATCTATCCCCATCAGAATTTAGTGTGGATGTACAGAAAAGCTGATCTAAAAAGCTTGTGTCACGATCAAATTCGTCATAAATCTTAATTACTGATGCCAATTAGGTATTTCCATGGAGTGAAGTGAAGACTTTGGAGATCCAAAACGTGGTGGAATATTACAATCAGCATCAAAACGAGTAAGAATGATCTTCTCTGTTATGGCAAGTCCAAACAGAATTGATATTTTACGTATCTTAAACTCAAAAGGACCTCTTACTTACTCTGAACTAAAATCTCTAGCCGGCTTCAAATCAAAAAAGGAAAGTGGTAAGTTTGCATATCATTTAAGAAAATTATTAAGACAATCTCTTGTAACTCTTAACAAGTCTGAAAGAAGATATACAATTACTAACTTGGGAAAACTAGTCCTAAGTCTTGCAAGGCAGATTGAGGAGCGATCTATCATTGAAAGCGGCAAAATGTATGTACGAACATCTCATGAATCGATAGAAGAATTCAACTCTCATAAAATTATTCAATCCCTCGTTCGCGAAGGAAGTCTTCCACTTGAACTTGCTCAAAAGATAACTGAGGAAGTAGAAAATAGAATATACAAATTCCAGACATCTTACCTTACATCCTCACTCATACGTGAGATGGTCAACTCTGTACTCTTGGAGCAAGGCCACGAAGATTATAGGCACAAACTTGCAAGATTTGGATTACCTGGCTATGATATTCATGAGTTGTTAACCAACGTAGATGGTATACATAATGGAGTGGAGGGTCTATTGTTTAAAACAGGCCAAACAGTATTTGGCGAATATCTTGTCTTAAACACATTACCAAAGGACGTTGCTGACTCTCATCTCTCAGGAGATCTTCATATTACAAATACTGGATTATGGTCACTTCTTCCAGATACCATATTTGTGAACATTAAGGAACTTATTGAAGACGGTGTTGATCTACGAGGAAAATTCTTGGGTGTTACAAGAACATCATCACCAAGTTCACTAGATGATCTTTTCACATCTTTGTCTCTGTTGACAAGTCTTCTCATAAAAGAAGCATCACAAGAAGTAGTAATGGATGGATTAGTTGCGGTATTACAAAAATATTCCAAGAATTTATCTGAAATTGAAGAAAAACTTACAAGCTGCTTTGCAAAAATATCAACAGGATCCAAATATGGAAAGAATGGAACACTTACTTCATTTAGAATTTCTATCGGAACAGAACCAAAATTAGTTAGTACTATTCTTCAGGCCTACAAGAAATATGTAAAATCAACACCAATTCCTTCAATAGGATTGATAATTGATTATGAAAAAGCCAAGATAAGTGATTATTCAGAAATTTTGGCAGATATAATTGCGTTAGGAGGACATGTTATGTTTGCTAAAGGCTTGGTATCTAACAAAGGCTTGGCACGAATGGATGCAAAGAACATTGGAACTACCTCTATCAATTTGGAATCTCTTTCAATCAACATGCCAAGATTAGCCTTTGAATCTAACAAAGATGAAACTTATTTCAGAGCAAGACTTGCACTATTGATGAAACCAGCACTTGCAGCCATGTCTTTGAGAAAGAAGGAAATATCTGATCTAACAAGACGTGGCCTTAATCCAATCCTTGCAAACAATACTCAGTACATGCAAAAAGGTTCAGTAACTCTAGTTGTTAATCTAATAGGGCTCAAAGAAGCAGTTTATGGTATTTTAGGATACGAAAACAACAAGGCTGGGCATGAAATCCTATCTAAAGTGATAAACACTGCCATGGAAGTAGCTACAAAGAAAGGAAAGGAAATGGGAGATAATGTTATTGTAACTATGACTGAGAGTGATGCAGCAAGCCGTTTCTCCTCTCTTGACGGTGAAAAATACGGCAAGACATCAATTAATCAACATGTCATGGGCGAGTCATATTCCGAAGGAATCGTACTTGATGCCTCCGAGATAGCAGAGATGAACCCTAAGAATGAAAAGATTGTAGAATCAAACTATTTCTCAAAGATACTCAACGGTGGATTACTAGTTCAATTAAAGATCCCAGATGCAATGGATTCCTCAGGAATCAAAAAGGCAATAGAAAAAGCAGGCGATCTATTAGGATCCTTTAGACCCATTAGAAAAGTACCTATATGTAGTAACTGTGGTCTCAAAGAAGAAAAGATCGCCGAAAAATGTTCAGTATGCAAGTCACCTTACATACTTGCATAACTCTCACCTTAGGAAATATTGATTATCTGAATAAAATTTTTTAATCAAACTAAACTTTTATTTGAATTTTCAATGCACAATTCTTAAAATTATTATTTATGATCCAAGTTCTAGACTAGAAATTTGATCTTAGGCGTGGATTAAATTTTTATGTATAGTTCTCCAAATGATCTTATACTATGAAAATCGTAATGGTGTCAACAAAATTGATCCAAAGTTTAGCTTTTGAAAATTATTTTTTGCCGCAGTGTTTATTTAACTCCCATTTGATAGGGGTACGGGGAGTAAGTTGACAGATTTTTCACAAATAGAGAATTCGATCCTTCAAGTAAAGAAGCGTGATGGACGAGTATCAAATTTCCAAAGAGATAAAATTTCAGGCGCGATATACAAAGCACTCGTAGCTTGTGGAAAATCAGATCATGGATTAGCAGACAAACTGGCAAATCATGTTCTTGCAAAACTTGTTAATCGTGGATTCTCTGGTTCAGAAGCACCAAGTGTAGAAGATGTTCAAGATATGGTAGAGTCTACTCTTATTGAGGAAAGTCTAGGAGAAATAGCCAAGGCGTACATCCTATACAGACACGAACGAAGAAGAGTTAGAGAAGAAAAAATGAAGGTTCTAGAATCCAAGTCTCTTGATACCGTAGCAAAAAAATTCGATCTTAATTGCTTACGAGTTCTAGCATCAAGATATTTACTTAGAAATAACAAAGGTCAGATAACTGAAAGTCCTGGTGAAATGTTTGAGAGAGTTGCAATTCTTGTAGGCATTGCTGATATCATAAGAGATCCAGCTGTATTTCAAATTGAAGGTGGTTATACTAATAGTATCGAAGAAGCAGCAAAGTATCTAGAGAAACTTGATGACTTTGACTACAAATTCAAAGTAGGAAAATTCTATCTAAACAAGTATCACTTTAGATCATTAATCAATCACTATATTGACTTGGAAAAACATGGCCAGATGAAAGTCAGCTTCCGTGAACTATTGACCATGCTGGCCGCAAACAAGTTTGAACAATATGCTGAAAGAATCCAAGAATATACTGATCTAATGTTTGCTCAAGACTTTCTACCAAATTCACCAACTATGATGAATGCTGGTGCAAGATTAGGACAACTTTCTGCATGTTTTGTACTAGGAATGGAAGATGATATGGAAAAAATAATGAAATCATCTTCTGATGCTGCACTGATCTTCAAGTCAGGTGGAGGAGTTGGTATCAACTATTCAGATTTAAGACAAGAAGGAGATATGGTAGCCTCAACTTCCGGAGTAGCTTCAGGTCCTGTCTCATTCATGAGTATTATCAACACTGTTACTGAAGTAGTAAAACAAGGAGGAAAAAGAAGAGGTGCAAACATGGGAATTATTGAAGCATGGCACCCAGATGTTGAGAAATTTATCACTGCAAAAACAAAACCAGGAGTTTTAGAAAATTTCAATGTAAGTGTAGGAATTTGGGAAGACTTTTGGGATGCACTAGTTAATTCAGAGGATGGAAAATTCGTTCTTCGAAGTCCAAAAGAAAGAACTCCTGTAAGAGAAATTAACGCACATAATCTAATTGACTTGATTGCACTTTCTGCATGGAAAAGTGGAGAACCGGGACTAATCTTCTTTGATATTATAAACAAATACAATGTATTTGCAAAAGCAAGAGGTGGACCAATCAGAGCTACAAACCCATGTGGAGAACAAAGTCTCTATCCGTATGAATCATGTAATCTTGGTTCAATCAATCTATCTAACTATGTCAAAAGAAAAGCAGATGGTCAATTCGAATTTGACTGGCAAAGATATGAAGAAACAATAAGAAAAACAACAAGATTCCTTGATAATGTAATTGATGTCAACACATACCCAATTCCAGAAATTGACAAGGCATCTAAAGATTCACGAAGAATTGGACTTGGAGTAATGGGAGTTGCTGATCTATTATTCAAATTAAGAATTCCATATAATTCTCAAGAAGGATATGAATTCCAAGAGAAACTTGCTGAAGCATTAACATATTATTCAATGGAAGAAAGCATTGCACTTGCAAAGACACGAGGATCATTCCCACTATGCTCAAAAACAGAATATCCAGAAGCCAAGATTCCTATTGCTGGATATTATGAAAAACCAAAGAGTGGACGTACTTATGATTGGGATGCTTTGATTGCCAAGATTCAGAAACATGGTATTAGAAATGTTCTCACAACTACAGTTGCTCCTACTGGTACACTATCAATGATAGCTGATTGCTCAAATGGAATGGAACCAATGTTTGCCTTAGTCTTTGAAAAGAGAGTAACAGTAGGCAGATTCTTCTATACAAACAAAATATTTGAAGCAGTACTCAAAGAGCATGGACTGTATAACGATCAAATTCTTGAGAAAATCGCAAATAACTATGGCTCTGTAAAAGGAATAGCCGAGATTCCGGAATGGATACAGAAGATATTTGTCACAGCAATGGACATCCACTGGGCAGACCACCTAATGGCTCAGGGAGTATGGCAAAAATGGATAGGTAATGCAATTGCAAAGACAATCAACATGCCAAGCGACGTTTCATCTGATGATGTTAAAGCCGCATATCTATTGGCACATGATCTTGGTCTAAAAGGAATTACTGTATTCAGAGATGGCTCAAGACATGAACAAGTATTGCACATGACTGGAAAGGACGTTCAAAAGAATTTCCAAGTAACTCCAAGTACATATGTTACAGATTATATCTCAAAGAATGTCACAAACACATATCTAAAAGCTGAGATAGAAAGAGCACTCCAGATAAAAATTCCAGATAATGAAGTGTCTTCTCCAACACCAACACTTACACCAGAACAAATGGAAGAGAGACTATGTCCTACATGTAAGAACAACTTGGTATTTGCAGAAGGATGCAGTGTATGCATTGAATGCGGATACAGCGGTTGTACATCAGGCTAGAATATTCTTATCAAAATCAAAACTCTTTTAGTATCATCAATCACTAAAATTATTATTGAATAAGAAAATCATTGGTGTTGGTATTGGAGCTGCAATAGCTATTGCAGCAGTTTTTCTAATAATAATACCGCAATTGCAACCTCAAACTATACCTCAGACTCAAACTGCAAATATTCCTCATAACATAAAACTTGGTCTTGTTATCATACCTCCTACCCAAAAATCAACTCTTCAAGAAGTCAAAGATGCATATGCACAAGCAGCATCTACAGGAATAGGAAGAAGCAATGTCTATCTTTCATGGCCTATTATGGAGCCCTCACAAGGAACTTACAACTGGGGTTATTCAGACATCTTGATGGGGTTGAATCGTGAACAACACCTCAACGTCACACTTTACTTTTCAGTAATAAACAATCAAGACTTGGGACCATTCCCAGATTGGATGGGAAAACCACAGCTTGATCAAAAACTCCAAGATCAAACAGTAACTACTCTTGATGCAATACTTTCAAGATATTATATAGTAGATTATGTAATAATAGGTGGAAATATTGATAGTTATTTTAGAGATCATCCAAATGAGATTCCGCAATACGTGGATTTCTTCAATGGTGTATACGCTAAATTAAAAGTAAAACATCCCGATGTTAAATTTGGAAACTGGTTCTCACTAAATGATATAGTAAATCATTATCAACCAGATATTGTAGGGAAGCTAAACCAAGGTGATTTTGTGGCATACTCTTATGCTCCAGTTGACGGGTTATACTATGAAAGTAACAGTACCGAAAAGGAAGGAGCTAATTTACAAAAGATGATTGATTATGCAAATGGAAAGAAAATAGCCTTAATGGAAGTTGGTTGGGGTACTGATAAATCAATTAATGGTACAAAAGAAGACCAACAAAACTTTGTAAAAACTGTATTTGATTTTTACAAGAAAAATCAATCTGACTTTGAATTTCTAACCTGGTATAGACAGTATGATAGACCTGTTGACACATGTTACAATTCACTAAACAAGGCTACCAATTCTATCTTTAACAATGATGAAGTTCTGAATAATACTGCTTCATACCTCTGTAGTACTGGTCTGATTGATGTAGATAAAAATCCAAAACCTGCATGGGATGAATTTACCAAACAAATACAATCTATTCCTAACTCTTAATTACAGAATTAGCCAATTTTCATTAATTGAAGCATACAGGGCTTTTTAGTTTTTTACTATTAATTACAAGTATTTCTCCTGCATTTGCATTATACGTACCTCCAACTGAAGAGGAAAAGGACAATTTTGATCAGTTACTTGCCCAGTTTGAGGCAGTTAATGCAACAAAAAAAGATCTATCAGATGTAATTCAGACATTTCAAAAACCACTGATAAGTACTTTCTTGTGTAATTCACAGGATGTCAATAACCAAGTAATAACAATAATCAAAACAAAATTGGCAAAGTTTGATGAAAGTACAGTTCACCAAGACTTGGTTACTGGAGGATCATACACATGGCATTGTTCAGAAAATATTCAAGGCGGAAAAATTGTACTAGACTGTAATAATGAACTGCGAATTAATCCACGTGTTATTTCTAATGATACACAAATAGATCCAAAATTACATGATGTGGAAAATCTAGTCATATTGTATCATGAATTACTTCATGGGCAGCTCATGATTGATGCAATAAAGAGTTCACCTATATGGCAACAAGAGACTTGTAACATAAAACCAGGGGAAAATATTGATTATTCATATGCTGATCCTGATCATAAAATAATTAACTATTTGCAAACACAATTTGCATCTGATTTAATTGATAAGGAAGGAGGAAAGATGATTACAAAAGAAATCAATCCAGATGCAACAAAAAATGGAACATTCACGATTAAAGTATTAAGCTTCCAAGACTATCCTCTGTTTGGAAATGGTACAAAGATCACCCTTCGTACAAGTAACATATTTGAAAATTCATTTTTTCAAGTAAAAAATGATGTCTTTCTTAGTGGGCATCTAAAAGATAACACAAAATCTGGTCTTGCATGGTTTTACCTTTTTAATAACGAAAAAACATCGAATATTACATATGGAACTGTTCCTGCTTGGACAAAACGAGTTGCAGGTTTGTGGTCAAGTGGAAATATTGATGACAGGGATTTTTCTACCATGATTGATTATCTAGTTCAGCACAACCTAGTTAGCTCAAATAGTGAAAAAAACACCATTTCTACAATACCTCACTGGTTTGAGAAGAGTGCTTATTTGTGGTTTTCAGATAAAATTGATGACAATACATTTGTTGGCTCTATTCAATATCTTATTTCAGCTGGAATAATCTCTTAATAAGAAAATTAGATGCGGTCGCCGGGATTTGAACCCGGGTAACGGGCTTG
Organism: uncultured Nitrososphaerota archaeon; assembly: GCA_963713025.1. Classification (GTDB taxonomy): domain Archaea; phylum Thermoproteota; class Nitrososphaeria; order Nitrososphaerales; family Nitrosopumilaceae; genus Nitrosotalea. Next base: position 491,201 of record CAVQKA010000001.1, read on the forward strand.
GAAGGCCAGTGTACTAACCAAACTATACTACGACCGCTCACTGTGCCAATCTTAGACCTACATAATAATTCTTTTTTCGTATTCATAGAGTACACGTGAAATTATGATATGAGCTTCAAGTGGATTTTTGTCTACTAATACTATTTTATTAAAATAATCTTTGTTTTTATCAAAAAATTGTCCTTTTGAAAATCCTCCAACAACAAGACAAGTATTATCATTCAATTCTTCTGCTACTTTTTGGTAAGAACTTTTGATTCCTTTACTTGAAAGTGCAATTGTTTGTTTTGGATTAATTTTTTTAATTAAATTTCCAAAATTCATCTCCTTTATCTCAAGAAGTGTATTATTACTTTCTTCAATTTTTCCAGTTGCGTATAATTTCTCAACCAATCCTATGAATCTGTGATAAGACTTTGGTAATCTAACATTTTGACCTACAGAAATAACTTTATCATCAATTGTATGGACAAAAACATTTAGTCTATTTTCAAAATAAAGAGGAATACTACAAGCTTCAAGTAAAGAAAAATGAACAAGATCTGGTCGTCCTCTTTTTATCTCATTTTTGATTCCTTTCATTGCTGCAAAATGCCATGATATATCAAGTAAAATTTCAGCTGGTTTTTTGTTAAATCTTCTAGCCGATGATATAACTGAATTATGCTTTTGTAGTTCTTTAGGTACTAATTCTAAGGCAGATTCTGCTATTACTAGAGAGAGCAAGATTGTATTTTAAGGGTGGGAATTATTAAACAACATGAAACCTGTAATTAAAGACCTTCTGATAGAAAGGATGAAAATTCTGATTAAAAATGCAGTATCATATGCAAGGTCTAACCCAGAATTGGCAGAAAGACAAGCAGCACTTGCAAAGAGACTTTGTACTAAATATCGTATTAGAATGCCTTATGAGTTGAGGATGCATTTTTGTAAAAAATGTAAGAAGTTTATTGTACCGGGATTTACAGCAAGGGTGAGAATAGGAAGGAGTAATCTCAAATCAATACGTATTACCTGTGGTTTTTGTAACCATACATACAGAAAGATAATTAAAAAACGAATTCTAATGGGTCAATGATTTATAAGACGAACTTTGAATTTTGGTTTTTATGGCAAAGGCATATGATGTACCAGCAGATCTATTGATTGGTAAATTATCTGATACTTTAAAGAAAGAAGATATTGTACAACCAAGTTGGATACCCTTTGTTAAAACTGGTGCACATGCGGTAAAGCCTCCTCAACAAAGTGATTGGTATTTCACAAGATGTGCATCTCTTCTAAGAAAAATTTACTTGCACGGACCTATTGGAGTAAACGATCTAAGATCCATGTATGGTAGTGCAAAACCTATCGGTTACGGAGGAGCACATCACAAAGATGCTGGCGGTTCAATAATTAGAACAGCCATACATAGTTTAGAAAAATTAGGTTATTTGGATAAAGTTGAAGGAAAAGGTAGAACCATATCCCATGAGGGTATGAAAAAACTTGATCGTCTATCAACTGAGATCTTAAATGAACTAATTGCAAAGAATCCAAATCTAAAGAAATATTCCTAGTTGTATTATGAGCTCTCATAACCCAAATGATGAACGAAATCCAAGCGATGCAGAAGTTTCTAGCATGAAGGATAATGCTCTAAAAACTCTCCTGACTGCTGAAGCAAGACTGAGACTAAATAATGTTAGAATGGTTAAACCAGACCTTGCAGCAATGGTTGAAAATTATCTCTTAGGGCTGGCATCTCAGGGAAGACTAAATTCACAAATCTCTGACGATCAACTAAAGCAAATTTTGCTGTCTATTCAGCAACCCAAGAGAGATTTTAAGATTAACCGCAAGTAGCTCTAGGGAAAATATATTAGGGGTAAATTGAACGATTACAAATATGAAAGCAGTTGTTTATGACAAATATGCTCCAAACGATGATTACAAATCAATTCTAAATGTAAAAGACGTACCTGATCCAAAACCTAAACCAAATGAAGTTGTTTTCAAAGTAAAAGCAGCAGCCTTAAACTATAATGATATCTGGGGAATGCGTGGACAACCAGTCCCAGTTCCATTGCCACACATCTCTGGTTCTGATGCAGCAGGCGAAGTTACTGCAGTAGGAGAAGATGTTACAAACTTCAAAGTCGGTGACCGAGTTGTATCACACTCAAACATGTCATGCAGAGTTTGCGAAGCATGTACTGATGGTCGTGAATATGATTGTACAAAGAGAACGATCTGGGGATTCCAGACAGGACCATTATGGGGTGCATTCTCCGAATATACTCATTTACCTGAAGTTAATGTTGCAAAAATTCCAGAAGGTGTAAGCTTTGATGAAGCAGCTGCAGCTTCCATGACAATACTTACTTCATGGCATATGTTAGTAGGAAGAGCAAAAATTCGTCCTGGTCAAACAGTCCTTATCATGGGAGGAGGATCTGGTGTTGGAAGCTTTGGAATTCAGATTGCAAAACTATACAATTGTAATGTTATAGCTACAGGAAGTCCAGATAAATTGGGTAAACTAAAAGAAATGGGTGCAGATTTTGCAGTTGATCACAGAAAACCCGATTGGAGTAAAGAAGTAAGACAAATTGCAAAACCATTAGGTGGCATAGATATTTCATTTGATCACATTGGTCAAACTCACTGGAATGATCAACTCACTTTACTAAAGTACGGTGGAACCTTGGTAACATGTGGTGCAACTACTGGGTACGATGCAAAAACAGACTTGAGACACATTTTCTTCAAAGGAACTAATATCTTAGGTTCAACACAGGGAACAAAAGCAGAATTAGAACAAGGATTATACTGGATGGGTAAAAAGAAAATTAAATCTATAATAGATTCAGAATATAGCTTTGAAAATGCTGCAGAAGCACATACAAAAATGCTTACTGGAAAAGGATTGGTCGGCAAAATCTTACTCAAACCATAAATAGATTTTATTTATGCCAAGACTCCTTCGTAGTCTACTATTTGTTCCAGGCAATAACAGCCGGTTTCTAGAAAAAGCAAAATCATTACATGCTGATATAATTTGTTTTGATCTAGAAGATTCTGTACCATTTGAAGAAAAAAAATCAGCAAGAAATTTAATTAAAAGTGTACTAAAAAATAGATCAGAGTATAATTCCGAAATCTATGTTAGAACAAATTCTCCAATATCTGGACTAATACCTGATGACCTAAAAGAAATTATTCAAAAAGGTGTTGATGGTATTGTAATTCCAAAAGTAGATACTGCAAGTGATATAAAAAAAATTGAAAAAATTATGTTAAGATTAGAAAAGAAACAAAAACTAAAACCAGTTGAAATCATTGCATCAATAGAATCTACTAAAGGAGTTGTAAACTCGTATGCAATTGCCTCCTCTAGTAAAAGAGTCACCGCACTAGTCTTTGGAGTATTTGACTTGTTAAATGATCTTGGTGTAGAGTATTCTAAAAATCCAGAAGGCGCCATATATTCAAGAACAAAAATTCCAGTTGACGCAAAAGCAGCAGGGAAGTATGCAATTGATGCAATCTGGCAAGACATTGATGATGCTGTTGGACTGGAACATGATTCCATCACTGCCAAAAACTTGGGGTATGTCGGCAAAAGCATTATTCATCCAAACCAGATAGATATTGTTCATAAAGTATTCTATCCAACTCAGCCAGAAATAGAATGGGCAAAAAAAGTTATCAAAGCATATGATTTGGCCAAAAAAAATAAAAAAGGAGCAACTACAGTTGAGGGAAAAATGATTGATGAAGTACATTACAAGAGAGCTGTATCTCTATTGAATTTAGTAAAATAGTCGAAACGCAAGAAAGTTGAATATGTGCCCTTATTGAAGAATTATCTATAATTTGATAAACATAAATTCTCTTAACACAAACAAGAATTCGTTAATCATGTTTACTGGAATAATTGAAGGCTTGGGCAATATTATCAAATTTGACAAAAAAACAAGTAATCGTAGTGCTGCTAAAATGAAAATACAACTAGGTAAAATCGCAAAGGGACTCAAAATTGGTGATAGTGTTGCAATAAATGGTGTATGTCTTACTGCAATAAATATTTCAAAAGATATTGCTGAATTTGAGATGGTTGGTGAAACAATAAAAAAAACTAATCTTGGAACTTTGCAAAGTGGTAACAAAGTCAATATTGAAAGAAGTCTTAAAGTTGGTGATCGACTTGAGGGACATTTTGTATTAGGACATGTTGATGGTGTAGGCTTAATTTCTAAAATAGAAAAGCAATCAAATCAAATAAAAATCTGGACTAAAGTACCAAAAGAATTATCAAAATACATTATCAAAAAAGGTTCTGTAACAATTGATGGTATTAGTCTTACAGTTGTTGATGTACTCAAAGATCAATTCTCCGTTTCGATAATACCACACACGATGAAAATAACTAATCTAAGTTACAAAAAAATTGGCGATAAAGTTAATATTGAAACTGACATCCTTGGAAAATATATTTTATCTGATGGCTAGTTACTTACCACTTTTTTGGTAATTACCAATTTTCTAGTAAGATTTATAACAATAATGAAAAGCTGATTATACATATGTCCTTAGAAGAAGTCTATTTCATCGCTTAGACGAGGTGATTTTATTTTACTCCATGATGGCGGTAAACGTGAAAATGAAGTAGACATGGTAATTGCCGCAGAATTTGTAACTCCTGAGCATATTGCGCGTATGCGTAATGATGCTGGAGGACTAATTTGTATGTCAATAATCCATGCATTTGCAACCAGCTTAGGTCTAGACTATATGCATGAAATTTTATCTAGTTCTCAAAAGTTTGATTCAGATTCCAAGAAGATGATTATAGGTACTGCTCCATATGGAGATAGACCTTCTTTTTCAATTTCAATTAATCATAAAAATACATTCACTGGAATAACTGATAAAGATAGAGCATTGACAATTTCTGAAATGGCAAGATTATACAATACTGAAAATAACAAGAAAGAAGTTTTTACTTCTAATTTTAAGACACCTGGTCATGTTCCAATGCTAATTGCTTCAGAAGGGTTATTATCAAATAGACTTGGACATACTGAGATGTCAATTTATTTAATGAAACTTGCTGGGCTCACACCAGTTGCAGCAATATGTGAAATGTTGGATTCTCAAACATATAATGCATTATCTACTGAAAAAGCTAAACAATATGCTACTGATAATGCCATGCCTTATTTTGATGGTACTGAGCTTGTTAAATTCGCAAAGGAGCATTAATTTTGAATATAGCTATTATTGTAGCCGAGTTTAACAGTGAAGTTACTTCAAAAATGCTGGAGCTTGCAACAGAAAAGGCAAAAATATTGAAGATCAATGTAAAGTATACCTGTAAAGTGCCTGGCGTATTTGATATGCCTCTTATAATTGATAAATTGTTACAAAAAAAAGATGTTGACGCTGTGATTACTCTAGGTGCAGTAATTAAAGGCCAAACTAAACATGATGAACTAATATCAAATATTACTGCAAAAGCGCTTGTTGATCTTTCAATAAAATACCAAAAACCTGTAACATTGGGAATAACAGGTCCTGGAATGAGTGATAGACAGGCACACCAGCGAATACGACCAGTATCTGAGAGAGCAGTAGAAGCAGCAAAGAAATTATCTGAAGAATTGGAGAAAATTAAAAGTGATTCAACTAACAATAATTAAGATCACTGGATACGGACCCTGGACTCTAACCTTAGGTAGCGATCGAGAACATAGACTTCAGATGTTACAAGCATCATTGTACAAAGAAATACAAAGTTTGTTCTCAGAAAGAAACTGTCTTGCATTTCCTAACAGATTCGATGAAATCTTTGTAATAACTAACAGTCTTTCAATTGATGATCATATAGAAATTCAAAAAAAACTTGTGAAATCATTTGAGTTAGGCTTGTCGATGTCTATTGGACAAGGAAATACACCACTTGAAGCAAGTTCAAGCGCTGACAAGGCACGACGTACTAATACGATGCTAAGTAAGGAACATAATATTTTTGGATTTCCACTAGGAAAAGAAGAAAATTTAGTTCAGATAATACACATGGATGTAGACGGTTCTACCTCAGTCTCGGCAAAAAAATCACCATATGAAGTTTCATTACTGATTATCAAATTACATTCAGAAATGTCAGAATTTTTCCTACAAAGAAATTTACTTACATTTTTTATGGGAGGAGATAATTTTATGATAATAAGTTCAGGTGTGAATAAAGATGAAATAACAAAGTTTCTTGAAATTATAAAACAAAAATATGATATTTCATTTAATTGTGGAATTGGAACTGCAAAGACTGGAAGGGATGCAGCTAAATTCAGCTACTCAATCATTAGATAAAATTCGTGAACTACGAGATTCAGGAAAAAAAGATACCAGAATTCTAGAGATAACATGCTGATAAAAAACATCAGTCTTCTTTATGGTAGAGAACTAGAGTATATTCAAAATACTCATGTGAGAATTACCAGAAAATATATCAGCTCAATAGGAACAAAACTCTCATCTCATAAGGATGAGCAGGTACTTGACTGCGAAGGTCTACTAATGATGCCCGGCCTCATTAATTCTCATACTCATATTGGAGATTCTATAGCAAAAGACATTGGTATAGACTCTGATGTTGAGGAAAAAATACATCCAGTTAGTGGTTTCAAACAAAAAATTCTCAAGAATTCTAATAAATCACATCTTGCAAGTTTTATAAAAAATTCATGCATTTCAATGATTAGAAAAGGCATAACATCATTCATTGATTTTCGAGAGGGTGGTATTGAAGGAATTAGTCTATTGAAAAATACCATATCAAATATTCCAATAAGACCCATCATCTTGGGAAGAATTGAATATTATCAAGACTTGAAATCTATCAAGAACAATACATCTATTCCAAAAGAAAGAATACTAGAACTGAACAAACTTCTAACTAATTGTGACGGACTTGGAATTAGTGGTCCAAACGAATTTAGTAATTCTACATTAAGATATTTTGCCTCAACAAGAAAGATTCGTGCTATACATTCAGCTGAGACTGAAGAGAGTAACAAAATATCTCAAAAGGTATATGGAAAAACTGAGACTCAAAGAGCCCTCCTTTCAAAACCCAACTTTTTGGTTCATATGACTTATGCCTCAAAAAAAGATCTGGCAGTTGTATCTGAAAATAAGATAAACATTGTCATATGTCCAAGAGCAAATGGTTCTCTTGCAGAAGGTATTCCTGATGTGAATCTAATGCTTGATGCTGGTTGTAATGTAGCAATTGGAACTGATAATGTTATGATTAACTCGCCTGATATGTTCAGGGAGATGGATTACCTATGGAAGGTCTCAATGGGTATTAAGAAAAAACGATTAATGCCAAAAAATATACTTCAAATGGCTACAACAAATGCTTCAAATCTTTTAGGTGGTAAAGTGGGAATTATTCAAAAAAACAAAATAGCAGATTGCATATTTATTGAAAAACATTCAATAGATTTAGAACCAATGCATAATCCTCATGCCTCAATTGTTCAACGTGCTTCAGAAAATACCATAAAAGCAGTAATGTACGAAGGAAAATTAGTACATGGCAAAATCTAGACCTTACGTAATAGTTAGTGCTGCTATTAGTATAGATGGAAAATTAGCTACTCGTACAAGAAGATCAAATCTTTCGTCAAAAAAAGATTTGATACGAGTTCATGAACTCCGAAATACAGTTGATGCAATACTTGTAGGAAGAAATACGATAAGCATCGATGATCCTTTACTTACTGTTAGATATGTAAAAGGGAAAAACCCTATTCGTATAATTCTTGATTCAATGGGAAGTATATCTCCTAAATCTAGGGTGATAAAAACTGCAAAAAAAATTCAGACAATACTTGTGGTATCAGAAAATGCCCCAGTAACCGTTGAGCGATTTATCGCAAAAGGAGTTGAAGTAATACGATGTGGAAAAAATAAAATCGATCTAAAGAAATTATTAGAAATATTGGGTAAAAAAGGAATCAAGAGAATTCTTGTTGAAGGAGGAGGTACAACAAACTGGTATTTTTTCAAGGAAAGACTAGTGGATGAAATTTCACTAACAGTTACACCATTTGTTCTTGGAGGTAGTACTGCAATTTCTCTAGTTGAGGGTGATGGTTTTGGAGAAATACCTGATTCTTTTAAATTAAAAAAGATTGAGAAAATACAAAATGAAATAGTTTTACATTATACTTCTTAGTGCTTTAGATCATCACGTAATTGGTCAATTTTTACCTGTAATGCCTTCTTGAGTTTTTCATTTCTTGAAAGATTAACTAATTTTCCACAGGTTGGGCATTTGAATGAGAGATCAAGAGCTTTTTCAAATGTTAGTTTTTGACAATCTTCATTTCCACAATGATAAAAGTCTGCAGAGTTTTCGTAATCTACTCTCTGTTGTAATCTCTCAACAATCTTTTTCTTTTGATTCTCAATAAAATTATCTACCTCATCCCTTCTAGCTCTCCATCTGTAGACAAACCAACCTTTTTTTTCGTCCTTTACTCTAATTCCTGTTATCAAGGCTTTACCAAAAAGATCGTACAAAACCTTCCTAACTATGTTAATTCTAAGTCCAGTTGAACTCGCAATTTCTTCATCAGTTGCATCCTCCGTGTTAAGTAAAGAACGAGCAACTTTGAGATACTCATCTCCCCCAATTAATGCAGCAATTTTTACAAAAGGATCTTCATGTTCAACAGACATTATACATTTCCTTCCTAATCTCCATATTTAATCAATGGTTTTAAACCTGTTTTTTATCTAATGCATGACTAAAATTGATATGAATTCGTGACACTTTTACTTGGAAGAATTTATTGTAAACGTGAATGAAATCTAGATTATTTATTCTATTTTCTATCTTGGGAATTATTTTAATCACTTTTAGTTCTGTAATGTATTTGCAGGGAATTACTGAAAATAGAATAAAATCGGAATTACTTCAGCAGACAGAGAAGGAAAGATTGAATCAAATTAACGATATATCTTCTCATATATCATCTGACCTTGACAATGTAATTGCAAGACTCAATGGATTAGAAGACTCTAGTGAATTCCAAAGTGGAAAATTTGATAATATGACAGAAAAACTAGTTTCAGAAAAATATTTAGAGATTAATAGTATAGTGGACAGGATTTTTGTAACGGATACTAAGAACATTGTAAGAATTAACGAAGTATCTCCGGGCGAAAATAAATTTCTTGGTTATAATGTAACAAATAGAACTTATGTGCAAAAAGTTATTTCAAGTGAAGATCTGTATCTATCTGACTATTCTATAGGATTAGATGGGAAAAATAGGTTATACATAAGTAATAAAATAACTGAACATCAATCTGGACAATTTGAAGGAATAGTATGGGCTACAGTTCCAATTAATTCATTTTTTTCTAGATATTATAATGTTGAAAATTCAAGTTCTCCATTTATGATGGTAATGGATAAAAATGGAACATATGTGATATCACCATTTACAAATCTCGTAGGGAAGAATTTTTTCTCAAATGACGTACAAAGTTTTTTTCATAATAGCTCTGAAGTGATTTCATATACTAACAAATTACTTGCAGGTAGATCAGGAATCGCATCATTTGATTTCGGACTGGGACCCAGAACAGTAGTCTATGAGCCTGTATTTGTTAATGGAATGCCTCAATATTATTTGATTCTAGTGACACCATACGAGTCTGTATATTCTCAAATTTATAATATTCTAAATCTTCAAAGAAATGAAGTTATATTTGGTTTTATTACTGGCATGATATCCATTTCAATTCTAATTTATTTAGTATTGAGAAGTGACATTAAATTATTTCAAAAAGACCAGATAATTCAAAAACAACATGACGAGATTATAAAAAGTACAAGATTATCTGCTATTGGAGAATTATCTTCTAGGCTTGCTCATGATATTAGAAATCCCCTTTCTATAATTATGAACGCGGCTATGCTAATCAAACAAAAAAATCCAAATTTAGATGAGAAAACCCTTGGTTTCTTAGATAAACAAATAGATTCTGTAAAAAGAATTTCTAATCAACTAGATGACGTATTGAATTTTGTAAGAATCAGCCCTCTTCAATTAGAATATTACTCAGTTCTTGGAATTATCAAATCCGCTGTTAATAAAATAGAGATACCTAAAAATATTGAAATTGTATTGCCTACGAACGATTTTAAAATTTATTGTGATGAAAATAAAATTGAAGTTGTACTTGTAAATCTAATAACTAATGCAATTCATGCAATAAAAGAAAATGGCGCAATTATGATAGGAGTTAGAGAGGAAGGAGATAGTCACGTGATTGAAATAGAAGATAATGGAGAAGGAATCCCACGAACAATTTTATCAAGAATATTTGATCCATTATTTACAACAAAGAGTTCTGGAACGGGACTTGGTTTATCAAGCTGCAAAAATATTATTGAAAACCACAACGGTACAATTACGGTACAATCATCTGAAGGTGTTAAAACTATATTTACAATTAGACTTCCTAAAAATTTAAAACAAAATATTTAATCAACTAAATTTAGGAGTTTTAGTAATTACGTTTTTTCCTTTTTTTGTTGGTACTATTTCTCGTTCTCCGTTAGAATACTTTTTCTCAAGATGCTGTCCTTGTAAGATTCTATCTAACAAGATTGCAAGGGCTGAAATCTCTGAATGTGGCTGATTTCCAATTGCTACGTTGTAATCAGACATATCATATGCCTCTCTTGGAACTTTTTCGGCCCCCACAATTATCAAAATTTTTTCTTCTTTTCTTATCTCATCCTGTATAGTGTTAATATTTTCACCATACATTGTCAAATGAACTATTTTGAATGATTCTTTCTTTTTTAATCTGATAATATCCTTCCAATTCTCAATAATCTCTACTTTGAAATCGCTACCCCACATTTTATTTACTTTGGAAATAGTTTCTTTGATTTCTGGATTTGCATCATACATGTATATTTTTGAGGCACCAAATGCTCTTGATACTAGAGTGACATGTGTTGTAACTCTATCATCTCTGACAAGGCGCGTACCTATGCGTAAAACTTCGATCTTCATCTTTGAAATTTTCTTTGCTTCGGTGGTTTTGATATTTCAGTTTTTCTTCCTGTTATAGGTATTGCATCTATTGCCTCAAATACTAGCGTCTTTAATTGATTAATATTGTATCTAGTTGTGGAAGATACTGGTAGCCATTTTTTATAATCATCCATACCTAATTCTTTAGCTCTTTCTGCAACTTGTTCTTTTGAAATTAAGTCTGATTTGTTTAGAACAAAAATCATTTTATCTTTACTGACTCCAATTTCATCTAAAGTAGAAATACAGCTCTTGAATTTTTTTCTTAGTTCTAAAATATCGTCACTAATATCAATTACAACTATTACAATATCTGTATACACAAGTTCTTCAAGAGTTGACTTGAATGCTGCTACCATGTATGATGGAAGCTTGCTTATGAAACCTACAGTATCCGAAATTAAAACTTCCGAGTTTTTCAGAGTGATCTTTCGTGTAGTTGTGGATAGGGTGGTGAAAAGTTTTGGACTTTCTTCTTTTTCTTCTCCTGTTAATATGTTAAAAAGTGTAGTTTTTCCTGCTGATGTATATCCTGCAAGTGAGATCGTTTTGAATCCAAATCTTTCTCTTGCTTGTCTATGAAGAGCACGTTGAGTTGATGCCTTTGCTAATTTTGTTTTTACACCGTTCATTCTATTTTTGATGTCATTAAAGTAAACATCAACTTCGAATTTTCCTATTCCCATGAATCCTGGCTGTTCTCCCATCTTTGCTAGTCTAACTTTTTCTCTAGCTCTTGACATCTCATATCTTAACTGCGCCATTTTTACTTGTAATGTTGATTCTGAACTCTTTGCTCTTCGCTCAAAGATCTGAAGAATTAATGCCTCTCTATCTAGAATGTTCATCTTGAGAGTAGATGCTAAATTATAATTTTGACTTGGTTTGAGAATTTCATCAAAAATTATTACATCAGGTTTTACTGTACTCAACATTTCCTTGAGTTCCTCTACCTTTCCTTCTCCAAGACCATATTTTGACTTGTTTAGAAATCTATGTTGTATGACCTTGAGAACCTCATATCCTGCAGCATCACAAAGACCTAGCGCTTCTTTTAGTGAATCGTCTCTATCATATGTTATAAGAATCGCAGAATCTTTCAATATTATTTCCTCAGCCTTCACTATCTTATTGCTTTCGAAGTGTCTTTTCTATAGTTACATCAAGGACAATTTCTGCTATGTCACTTGCATACTCTGATATTCTTCGAATGTTTTCACTCATTCTTCTTACTCTGTAGATCTCTTCGGCATCTCTCAAAGTTTTCATGCCGTCTTGTACTTTCTTTTCATATTTTGAAATTTCAGCTGTTTTCTGTATTGTTCGTTCTGCATGACTCGATTCCTTTTTAAATAATGATAAACAAGCATCGTCTAATACTGCTAGTGTAAAAGCATTCATTTCATGTATGGGCTCAAGTACTGATTTCTTGATTGGTTTTTTGTATTCAAGTAAATCTTTTGCAATTTCTGTCGCATGATCTCCTACACGTTCAATGTTTTTTACTATTAGTCTGTATCCTAAGCAATGATAGGGACTCTCAATCCCCATCTCATTTAACATATGTTCATTTTGTATAGCTATCTTGAGTTGTCTCATGATGTAAAAACTAAATCTATCTACTTCATCATCACTGTTTATGACTTCTTTTGCTAGCTCAAAATTTGCTTCTTCTTGTGCTAAAAGAGCATCATTTTGCATTGATTTTGCAATTATTAACATTCTTTTTAGTGCACCATCTACTGAAAGTTCGAATAGATTGATGAGTACTTGAATAGTAATGCCCTCAGTAGAATCAGCCGTAATCTCAGTTCCCATCAAAATCCCCTTTACTGCTTCTTTGATAGCATTTCTCTGAGATGGCTTTAATCTTCCTAGCTTTGATTTTACATTAATAATAGTGAATCCAAGAAGATAAAGTGAAATCAATTTTCTTACTATTGTAGAATCTGCATCCTCTGGTTTGATTTCTATTGTTGCTTCTTCGGTACCTGCAGGTTTGTTATGATGTTTTAATGGGACAATTTGTAAATTGGAAACTCCTTGTCTTACTACAGCAACTTGATCTCCTTGCTTTAGACCCATGTCCATAATCCATTGTTTTGGAAGTGAAACAATGTATGATGATTTACCAGTAAACTGTATTTTTCGCATTTCTTCATTTGTTCCCATACTGTATACATGATGATTATTCTATATAGTTGTTAGGTATTACTATATAGGTCACATTCAACTTGCAAAAATAATTAACATGGTAGATGACATGAATCGTATGGATTCAGTACTTAAAATCAAGTATACATTGGATGCACTTTTTGGTCAGGGAGTATCAAAATATCTTCCAAAAGACGTATCGATAGAATATTCCAAAAATACAGGACGAATAAAACATGTACATCAAAATGATAACTTACTTTGCACCTTAAGAACAGATGGTGGTCTTGCTATTACACCATTTTTTGCTCAGATGCTCATGAAGAGTAAAAAGTTCAAAGAAAACTGCCTTGAAATTGACGATGACTCAAAGGCCTTTGTTCAAGAAGGAAGCTCTGTCTTTTGTAAACACGTCATTTGGTGTGGAAAGAACATAATGATAGGTGGAGATGTAGCGGTTCTTCACAATAATAAAGTAATAGCCGTTGGCAAGGCTGTGTTGTCAACAAGAATGATAATCTCATTTAAAAAAGGAGTTGCGATAAAGATCAGAGATAGTTTAAAAAGTACAAACAGTGGAGTATGAATATATCATGATGCGTGGCGGAAACCGCGAAATGCGGAGAATGTTAGACAAAATGGGCCTTGAAATGAAAGACGTACTGAATGTACAAGAGGTCATAATTAAGACAGATACAAAAGAAATCATAATTACAAAACCATCAGTTACAGAAATGAAGGCAAAAGATAATTCAATTTTCCAAATAATAGCAGAAAGCTATGAAGAAAGAGAACTTGAAGTACCTATCTTTAGTCAAGAAGATATATTGTTGGTAGCACAACAGGCTAATGTATCTCCAGAAGAGGCAACAAATGCCTTAACTGAAGCCAAAGGAGATCTTGCACGAGCAATACTGCTATTGACAACTAAATGAAATCCATTGATCAAAAACAACACACAAACAATCCTTAAATTTTCTAGGATGTACTCACAATCATACCCTACCAACCACAAAATAATATTGCAGTGGCAACGGTATCAGGAAAATCATATTTTAAATTTATAAATGTCTTAAAATATCTTAAACTAAATTATGATTCAGTTTTACCTGAAGAAATCACATGCTTAGATAGAAGATTAATTCTTACTACCATGTCTGAATCATTACAAATTCCAACGAATTTAGTTCTTTTAGATGATGATTTCAATTATCATCCTACTATTGTAAAAGCAAAAATAATAAAAAAATTACAATCTAGGCTTAACGAGGGTTCATTAGTAATCGGAATTGATCCTGGTAATAGAATTGGACTATCAATTTTTTACTATGATAAAGAAATTGAAAGTTCTTTTTATACGTCTGTTGATGAACTGGTATCACATATTGTCAAAATTTTGGTAGGAATTAATGCTCAAAGAAAAGTAATCAAAATAGGAAATGGCACCATGAGAATTGCGCGACATATTGTAAATTCACTTAATCTTCAATTCTGTTCACACTTTGAACTAGAATTTGTCGATGAGCGTAAAACATCACTGAAGATAAGAAATTACAACAAGAGAGGAGAACGTGATAAGATATCCGCCAGATGTATTACACAAAGGGAAGGTTACAGGCACCTCGTGCTTCCTCTTTCGAGAATGGGCTAAAATATCGAAATTTGTGAAAAACTTACTGAAGTTTCATTTAAGGGTGATCTTTTTATCAAGATGTAAAAGAACGATAGATATTTATAGTGTTTTTCATTTTTTTCTTGAAAACTATCTATCTACAAATAAAGCCTAAAAGTAATTATTTCATAAAACCTCTGTAAAAATTATAAAAATTATTGATCCATGCTTAAATATTTACTATTACTATAATATGTCGAAAGATATGACATGCAAAGGAATATGCACAAGATACAAAGCACAGAAGCCGGTAGGAACTGGTCGTTACGCATCAGGGCAGAAGAGATGCCAAATTTGTGAAATTTTCATAAAATGGGAAGGTCTCTGGTGTCCATGCTGTGGATATAGACTAAGAACTAAACCACGAAATCTAAAATACAAGGCAAAATTACGAGCTAGAGTCGAGGCTGATCAACTAGAAGCTGTTGCTGTAAAAGCTGCAGAAGTAGAGGAGATTGAGCTAGAGCCAATGGTAGTAAAGCCAACAAAAAAGGCTAAGACTGCAAAGGCTAAGACTGCAAAGGCTAAGACTGCAAAGGCTAAGACTGCAAAAGTTGCAGAACTAGAAAAAATTGAACTAGAGCCAATGGTAGTAAAGCCAGCAAAAAATGCTAAGACTGCAAAGGTTACAAAAAAAGTATCCTTAGCGCCGGTAGCAATATAGGCGTAGTAAGCTGAAGTAATCTGTTGATCTCACAAGTCGGCTATACAAAAAAAACCGTCAAAGTGAATCATCGAGATTTTTTAGTACGGATTCTTCCATATGATAATGGAAATTTTATTTCTATTACAGAAGGAAAAGAAAGGATAGGTACACTAGTTGTTTCTATTAGTTCAGGCGGGAGAATAAGTACAGCTGCTGTTATACCATCGAAATCTGAAACAATTTTTCTTAAGATGGTATCAGAGCGTGTAGCTTCAACACTAAACGGGATCTGTATTTTTTCATTAAATATTGAAAAAGATCTAGATCTTGATAGTATGAAAGTTTTAATGAACGAATTAATGGAGATTATAAAACAATGACCTGTGATATGCGAAGCTTATCTGAACATCCTTTCTAAAACGGATGAGTTGGCTGTAGTAAAAAAGAAGGTTTCTACAAAATTTGAGATTGCAGCAGTAACTGCCAAGATGGATGGCTCAAAAGCACTATTGTTTGAAAATATCAAAGATAGTAAATTTCGTGTAGTTTCAAATTTGGTTGGTACACGAAAGAGATTTGCTTATGCAGTTGGTTCTACTGAAGATAAAATACACGAAAAAGTAATTTCTGCTATAAAGCATGCATCAAAACCAAAAATAATCAAAAAAGCCAAATTTATGGAAAATCAATCAAGGGATCTTTTTACTTTGCCCATAGTAACTCATTTTGAAAAAGAACCTGGGCCTTTCATTACTTCATCAATCATTTATACTAAAAATCAGGAAATGGGTACTCAAAACTCATCATTCAATAGATTATTGAGAATTGACGACAAACACTTCTCAATTAGAATGGTGGAAGGAAGACATCTTCATAGAACATTTGTTTATGCAAAAGAACACGGAGAAGATCTTAAAGTTGCTATATCCATAGGTGTTCATCCAGCTGTCTCTATTGCAGGGGCATATCAAGCTGACTGGGGAAAAGATGAGCTTTATATTGCAAATGAATTATTGAACAAAAAGCTTGCACTTTCCATATCTCCTTATTCTGGAATGCATGTACCATCAGAATCAGAAATAATAATCGAAGGAAGAATTCTCAAGGACAAAACACACAAAGAATGGATGGTTGAAATGCTTCGCACTTATGACTTTAAAAGAGCTCAACCAGTTTTTGAGCTTGATAGAATATACTATAGAAATAATCCCATCTTCCACGATGTGTTAGTCTGGCTTTGCCGAGCATCAATTACTAATGGGAATGCCTATTGAAGCTAAGATAAACAAGGATCTAAAGCAAGTCCTACCACAAACTAAGAATGTTGTACTAACTGAGGGCGGTTGTAAATGGTTACATGCAGTAGTTCAAATTTCAAAAAAACACGATTCAGATCCAAAGAAAGCTATCACTGCTGCATTTTCTGCTCATAGATCCCTTAAGAATGTAATAATAGTAGACGACGACATTGATCCATCTGATCCAGTTGCTGTTGAATATGCAATGGCCACAAGATTTCAAGCAGACAAGGATCTAGTAATAGTACCAAAAGTAAGAGGCTCTAGTCTAGACCCATCAAGTGATCAGAAAAATCTTCTTACTACTAAGATGGGAGTTGACGCCACTAAGTCTTTTTCAAAAAGGGCAGAGGGATTTGAAATTGCAAAAATTCCTGGTGAAAAAAATATATCATTAAGAAATTACTTGAAATAAAATACGTCTAAAATTAATGTGCAGAATCAATCATCAATGCAATAAACAGTATTGCAAGATATGGACTTGAAAACTTGAACAATGTCCATGATGCTCTTTCAGAAGGTTTTACCAGTAGCCATACACTTAGTGCAACCATTATTGCACCTGAAACAATTGCTGTGTAAAGATATACTTCATGAAATAGATGTTTTCCAGAGGTACCTGTCATGAAAAATGGAATTATGCTAAAAAGAACCATCATGAGAGTTGTTCCGGCAATTACTCGAACTGATGTCTTTTCAGATTCTACAGCAGTCAACATTGGAACATTGACTTTGTTGTAATCATCTTTAACATGAAGCGTAAGGCTCCATATATGCATAGGAATCCAAACAAAAACTAATCCTGCCATTACTAATCCTAAATCCCATAGACCTGTAGTTGTGACTGCTACATATCCAATCATCGCAGGTGCTCCTCCTGAAAAACCTCCTAAAACAATATTTGTTCTACTTCTCCTTTTGAGAAACTTGCTGTAAACCAAAATGTTGTCTGCGAGTCCAAAGGCCATGAAAATACCTGCCCATGTGTTTATGGCAAATGAACTAACTAATGATATTCCTGCAAGAATTAATCCAAAATATAATGCCTTTTCAGCAGGGAATATTCTTTTACTTGGAATGGGTCTATCCTTAGTACGTTCCATGATTGCATCGATATCTCTATCATTATAGTTCGTCAGTGTATTTGCAGCAGCAGATCCAGCTATTACACTACCTATGAGTAGACTCCAAGTTAATGCTGAAAGCGGAATATGATATAGATTTGATGCAGTATAGGCTGCTCCTATTGCAGTGAAAACAAGGAGATACCATATCTTTGGCTTGGTAACTTCATAGTATACCTTAATTCTGGAACTTGTTTTTGTTGTTAGCACACTCTTACCCACATTTGGAACTTATTACTTATTTATAGGTTGAAAAGGTCACTTTGACTATTTTACTGGTTTGTAAGGCATTGGTTTTGTTGTCCTTTTCATTTCGATGAAACTCTCTGAACGCTGAACTCCTTGAATTCTTCCTAATCTTTCAGATATTAGTCGATGCATTTCATCGAGGTTTTTAGCATACATGGTTACAATAATGTCAAATCTTCCTGTTACTTCTGAAATCTCTCTTACTTCTGGGATCTTCATTAGTTCCTGAATCACATTATCTCTCATCTTTGAATCCATGTTTATTCCAGTGAGTGCTTTTACAGTGTACCCTAGTTCTCTATCGTTTACTACTATTGTAAAACGCTCAATGAGTTTTCTCTTAACTAATCTCTTAATTCTACTATATACCACAGAAGAATTTACGTTAATCTTCTTTGAAATTCGTGGAACTGATATGTTTGCATCTTGTGATAATTCTGATAAGATTATCATGTCTAAATCATCAACTTTTGTCATTCAAAACACCATTTATTGTGAATAATTGGATCTTATTAAACTTGTTAGTATAAAATTTCTATAATTTTCTAATTTGCTAAATGTAACCTTTTTTGTATAACATTTCTGCTAACAACACTGCACCCTTTGCAGAGCCCATCTTTTCATTATGTGAGAACAATACATACTTTATTCCATTGTCAAACACTGTGTCTTCTCTTAATCTTCCAACGACTGTAGTCATTCCTTGATTGATTTCTCTATCTAATCTTGGTTGTGGTCTTGTAGGATCTTCGTTAACCATGAGATATTCTTTTGGAGCAGAAGGTAAACCAGTGACACTTACATGGTCTGAAAAATCTTGCATGGCTTTTCTGACATTTTCTGGATCAACATGAGTAGCAGTCTCAACAAAAACAGTTTCAGTATGTCCGTCTAATACTGGGACTCTAGTACATGTACAGCTAACCTTCATTTTTGCTGGATCAATCTTTCCATCTACTAACTTACCAAGTATCTTTCCTGTCTCTAGTCTTACTTTGTCTTCTTCTTTTGGGATGTATGGAATTATGTTATCAGTAATATCTAATGCAGAAACACCAGGTGATCTACCAGCTCCTGACATTGCCTGCATTGAGGTCATGATTATTTTTTGAGCACCAAACTTGTCTAAGAGAGGTCTCATCGTAATTGCAAGTCCTGTAGTAGTACAATTTGGTAATGGTGCAACAAATCCTTTCCAACCACGATTCTTTCTTTGAACATCTAGTAATGCAATATGATCGTCATTTATTCCGGGAATCAAAATAGGTACGTCTGCTTCATATCTATACGCTGCAGAAGTACTAATTACCGGAGTAGTTTTTGCAAATTTTGTTTCTATATCTCTTGCAGCCTCACTTTCTACTGAACTAAAAATTAAATCAAGGTTATCTGGATTAATATCCTCTACTGAATCTACTATCATATTTTTTACATATTCTGGAACTGGTTCCCTCAAGTGCCACTTTAAGATGCCGCTATTTTGGTCTCTGATTGCATCTACGAATTTTTTCTTAGCTGAACGTTCTGATGCGGCAATCTGTTTTACCTCAAACCATGGATGTTTATCTAAAGCAAGAACAAATTCCTGTCCTACTGCGCCAGTAACTCCTATGATGGCTACACGTTTCATAATCAAAATGGTCCTTATACAATTAATATTCTTTTAGAAGTACGAACAAAACACAACTAAATACCGTTATGAGTATTTGGAAAATATGCGGTTTAAAGTAGAAAAAGCCATAGCAAATCACAAAGTAGTTGCTCATGGAGGAATATTTTCAAGTGGAACTAGAAATAATTTGAGTTTGCTTGATTTTAGTTCAAATGTTAACCCTCTGGGTTTTCCATCAAAAGTTAGAGATGCTTTCAAAAACTTTTCACAAGTTTCAGTTTATCCAGATCCTGATTCAAATGAATTAAGAACTCATCTTCAAAAATATACTTCCATTTCAAAAAATCAAATTATAGTTGGTAATGGTGCAACAGAGATAATCTATAACTATTGTAATGCATTTTTAAGAAAACAAAAAGTACTAATTCCAATTCCAACATTTGGTGAATACGAGTCTGCTGCAAAATTAAATGGTGCAATTCTATATTTCTTTAAAACCATGAATTTGAATAAAAACTTGTCAGACTTTCAAGACACAATTCCACAGAAAAGTCATATCTTCTTATGTAATCCAAATAATCCAACCGGAGTTCTCATAAATAGAAAAAATATGTTAAAGATATTAGAATCTGCACAGAATAAATCTACAATGGTTTTTCTTGATGAATGTTTTATTGAGTTAGTTCCTGCCGGAAATGAGAGTGTCATTTCATATCTGAAAGAATTTGATAATCTCTTTATTCTTAGATCTTTGACAAAGTCATTTGGATTGGCAGGACTAAGAATTGGATATGGACTAGGAAACAAAAAAATGATTGAAATTCTACAAAAAATTAAGATACCTTGGAACGTTAGCGGAATTGCACAAAAATCATCAATCAAAGCATTGTTGGATAAATCTCATTTACCAAAGACACTGAATCTTGTAAGAAAGGAATCAAAATTTCTCATAAACTCTATATCCAAGATAAAGGGTTTTACTTGTTATAATTCAGATACAAATTTTATTCTAATAAAATCAAAGATGAAATCAAGTCAAGTACAAGATAAATTATTGCAGAAAAATATTCTCATACGAAATTGTAATACATTTCATGGACTAGATAACAACTTCATTAGAATAGCAGTTAGAACCCATAAAGAAAATCTCAAACTAATTGAGGCGCTAGAAGAATTATGACTGCAAAAACTTTGATGATACAAGGTACATCCTCTGGAGCAGGAAAAACAACTCTAGTAACAGCTCTTTGCAGAATTTTCTCTGATAAAGGATTCAAGGTAGCTCCATTCAAGTCTCAAAATATGTCTTCATATTCTTATATTGAAAAAGAATTCGAAATCTCAAGGGCTCAAGCTATTCAGGCAATTGCAGCCAGAACCAAAATAACACCAATAATGAATCCAATTTTGTTAAAACCTCTTGGAAATTACTCAAGTCAAGTTTTTGTTAATGGTTTATTCTATCGTAAAATGCATGCCAAAAATTATTATGAAAAATTTGCGCTCTCAACAGGTCTTAAAGAAGCAAAAAATGGACTGGATAAATTGTTAAAGACAAATGATATTGTAATACTGGAAGGAGCGGGATCTCCAGCTGAGATAAACTTGCAAAGATATGACATTGCTAACATGAGGATGGCAGAATATTGTAAATCTCCAGTAATTCTAGTAACTGATATAGATAAGGGAGGAAGTTTTGCTAGTATACTTGGTACATTGTCTCTTCTTGATAAAAAATATCAAAAATTCATCAAAGGGTTTATCATAAATAAATTCAGAGGAGATATTGCTATATTGCGTCCAAGTTATTCTGTGTTGAAAAAGAAAACTTTGAGGCCAGTAATTGGTACCATTCCTTTAATTGAATTTGATATACCTGATGAAGACTCTCTACATGTAATTCCAAAACAAGTTTCTTGGACAAAAAATTATCTTAAAACTTTAGATAAAGAAATAGATCATCTGGCTCATATTGTGAAAATAAATTTGGACATGAAAAAAATAGGAGATATGCTAAATTGATCTTGATACCTATTACCGCAGTCATACTTGCTCTTGTTTTAGATTTTTTATTTGCAGATCCAAAAAATAGATATCACCCAACAGTTTGGGTAGGTAAATTGATAGGAAAGTTTGTACCATATACAAGATCTACCAATCCATCAATTGAAAAAATTAATGGAATTACACTTCTAATATTAGTAGTTGCATTAGTCTCTATCCTAGTACTTTCTTTTTCTTCTATCTTGAAGTATGTAGAAAATATTGATTTAAATGGGATTTTCAAAATTCTATTCCTGAGTCTGAGTATAATCTCAGTTGGAATTCTTCTTAAGACTACCATTGCAATAAAGGGAATGGAAAATCACGCATCAAAAATTATGAATGCATTATCAAAAAATGACTTGGATGATGCTAGAGCAAAACTTTCCATGATAGTAAAGCGAAATACAAAAAATTTAGACAAACAACACATTATCTCCGCTACTCTGGAAAGTATCAGTGAAAACATTGTTGATGGCATAACTGGTCCTCTTTTTTATTACTCAGTTTTTGGACTAGTAGGTGCATTTGTTTACAGGACTGTAAATACTGCTGATTCTATGATAGGATACAAGACAGAAATATTCCGAAATGTAGGTTGGTTTTCTGCCAACTGTGATAAGATACTTAATTTTATCCCATCTAGACTCACAAGTCTTGTAATGGTACTTTCTTGTATAATTCTAAAAGAAGATTGGAGACACTCACTTCATATTATGAAAAGAGATGGTCCAAAAACTGAAAGTCCAAATGCTGGTTATCCTATGGCAACTCTAGCTGGTGCACTTGGAATTAGATTTGAAAAGATCGAGCATTATGTATTAGGCGATGGTAATTCAGAGTTAAGTGAAACACACTTTAAATCTGCACTTTCTATTATGAAAATGACTTCAATACTATTTGTTTTAATTTTTACCATACCTGTGATTTTATTATTATCTTCTCTTGGTTGGTGGTTTAATGTTTAAGCGAATATCATCAGTAGTGTCATTTCTAACCATTATTCCTTCTAAGAACACTGAATTAGAAATTGTTGCAAAGAACATGTATCTTTTTCCAATAGCAGGAGCTGTTATTGGACTGATAATTGGTGCAGCTGGTTATGGACTTTCATTATTTATTCAACCTCTGGTTACTGGCTTAATCTTGACAGGTGCACTTGTCATCATTACAGGAATTCATCACACTGATGCACTTTGTGACTTTGCAGATGGATTGATGGCAAAGGGAACAAAAGAAAAGAAACTCAAAGCAATGAGAGATCCTGCAGTTGGTTCTGCAGGAGTAATTACAGTAGTATTGTATGCTGCAGGTATGATATTGTCTATTTCAATGATGAAGGGATTTGCATTATTTGAGGCAATTCTGCTAAGTGAACTAATGGCCAAACTCTCAATGATAATACAGGCAAACCGTGGTCTTTCAGCATGGCAAGGACTTAGTTCTCCTTTTACTCAATACATGAAAGATCCTCGAAAACTTGCCTTGGGTGCAGGATTGGCTATAATACCCACCTTGATTTTGGGGGGCATGGCTGGAGTATATGTGATAATTTCATGTGTAGGACTTTCTTTCCTATTACTTGCAGTAGCAAAAAGAAGTTTTGGAGGAATATCTGGTGATGTATTTGGAGCAAGTAACGAGTTGGTTAGACTGGCATCACTATTGATTTTTGCGTCAATATGATAGGATTAGTTATGTGTGGAGGTAAGGGCACTAGAATGAAGTCCTCCGAGGAAAAACTTCTTTTAAAATACAAAAAACCGATAATCGAACATGTTCTAAATGCTTTTAAAGATTCAAAAATTTTTTCAAAAATAATATGTGCTACAAGTAACAATGCACCAAGGACACATGAATTTGTTTCTAAAATGGGCGTTGATATCTTGGAAACAAAGGGAAATGGATATGTCAACGATCTAGGTGAATCTATTTCCAAGTTTAATGAATTAATTTTTGTAGCTTCTGGTGATATGCCACTTTTAGATTCTGATATAATCCAAAAAATTACAAAATTAGTAAATGGTAAAAATGCATGGACAAGTATATTGGTTAGAAAGAGTTTTCTCCAATCTCTTGGATTTGATGCAGAATTTCTTGTCAAGTATAATGATGAAGAATGTGCTTATACTGGAATATCGATTATTGATCCTAGACAAATAAAAAATATGCAATATGTTACCGAATCATACATAGTTCTTGATGATAAAAAAATAGCTACTAACTTGAATACAAAAAAGGATTATGAATTAATCTGCACTACCTAAAATTTTTCCATTGGTTTTTGCAATGGAACCAGTTGGCTCAGCCAAAGTGTTACCACAAGCTTTGCATGTAACTATAGAAGAAACATGAGAATAAACAACACTCTCTTCTCCGCATTCTTTACATTGTACTCTTTGGAACTTGCTTCCTGGTTTTGGAATCCAAATATGGGCTCTTTTCATTATGCAACTAGCTCCAATTTTCTTAATCTTATACCAGCTACATTCCATTTCTTCTTGCACTCTGGACATGTCATTATAGGAGTAATCTTCTTAGTAGTCTTTGCTGGCTTTGCTAATTTTGGGAATTTCTGACCACCATAACCTTTCTTATCTTCTGCGTGTCTTCTTTCGCCTATAGCAGAACCTCTTCTCTTTCCTGCCTTGTATATAGAGACCTTCTGTAATGTATGCTTCTTACATTTAGGACAATATCTATTGATCTCCTTTGGCATGTTCATAAAAAATGAGCTACGTTGACCGTAATTTAAACATCGCTTTAATAGTATCTTAAGTTGTATCTCTTCTATGAAGGCCAGCTCACTTGCCTCCATGATTTTATCACTCAATGCAGTAGCAATGGGTGACAACAAGGCAGATATTGTATTGAAAAATTGTAGACTAGTTAACGTCTATTCTAGAGAAATTATCCCACAAATTCATGTAGCAATAAAAAAAGACAGGATTGCATATGTAGGAAAAGATGCATCTCATACTGTTGGAGAGAAAACTGGAGTAATTGATTTACAAGATAGATACATCACTCCGGGATTTGTTGATCCTCATATACACATAGATCAATACGTCCTTCCATCTGAACTTGCAAAAAAATCACTCCTGTCAGGTACTACTACTTTATTTTCAGATCCAATTGATGTTGTAAGTGTTTGTGGTTACAAAGGTTTCAAGGACTTTGTTAAAATGACTCAAAGTCTCCCAATTAGGGTTTATCATGTAATTCCAGGAGGATTACCAGTTGATAGAAAATTTAGTCATGCAAGAACCTTAACCAAGGAGGAAGAAAGAAAAGGGCTAGACATAGAAAACGTAGTTGGTCTCGGCGAAGTATTCTCTTGGACCAAAGTTACAACAAGGGATCCTAAAACTATTGAAAGCATATCTAATGTCTTAAAAAATAATGGTGTCATAAATGGACACACAGCTGGAGCAAGTGACAAAAAACTAAATGCATACATCGCCTCTGGAATTTTCTCATGTCATGAACCAATTGACTATGATCAAGTCATGGAAAGATTAAGACTTGGAATGTGGGTTATGATGAGAGAAGGTTCTATAAGGCGTGATCTTGATAAAATCTTACCTAACATACTTTCTCATAGGACATACCTTGATAGACTAATGTTCTGTACTGATGGGGTAACTCCAAAGGATATTGTTGAATATGGCCTTATTGATCATTGTATACGAAAAGTCTATCTCCACTGGTATGGATCCAATAGATGCTATAACAATTGCATCAAAGAATTCTTTTGAATATTATGGTATGAGCAAAGATCAAGGCGCAATTGCTCCTGGTAAACTAGCTGATATCCTTGTTTTTGATGATTTAGAAAAGTTCAAGCCAAACAAAGTCTTTGTAGGGGGAAAATTGGTTGTGGCTCATGATAATCTTGTAACAGCTATACCCAAAACTGTGATTCCGGGTTGGATGAAAAAAACTGTAAAAACAGGAACAAAGTTTACAGAAAAAGACTTTGTAATACAAAGTAAAGAAAATTCTGCAAAAGCATTGGTTATCAGACTTGATACCGAAATAATAACAAAAATGGATGAGGAGGAGCTTCCTGTAGTGAACGATAATGTGATGGCATCATATGATAAAGACGTGTGGAAGATATCTGCGATTGATAGGACATATGGTACTAGGAAAAAAACTGTAGCATTTTTGAGAAATTTTGGGGCTGATGTTGGAGCATTTGGATGCACACAAAGTTTTCATGAAAATGATATGATAGTTATAGGTTCAAACGAAAAAGACATGGCCTTTGTTGCAAATAATTTGACTAAAATGCAAGGAGGAATGTTGGTAGTCAAAAACGGCAATATTCTAAGCAAATTTTCATTACCCATTGCTGGTCTAATATCTACATCATCTTTTGAAAAAACATTGGATGAATATTCTAGTATAGATTCTAAACTAGTAGAAACTGGATGTAAATTCAAAAATCCGCATCTCATACCTCTTTTCTTACCATTTCTGGCATTACCTGAGATCAGAATCTTACACACCGGCGTTGTAGACGTTAAAAATAGAAGATATCTGAAGATCTTGAATCCTAACCGATAAGGTATTAAAAGGGGCAACTAATTACACGAACTAAGGGATTAATTTTGGCATCTATTCAACAAACACCACAAGGACCTGTTTTAGTACTAAAAGAAAGTGCATTACAACAAAAGGGCAGAGATGCACAAAAGAATAACATAGCAGCAGCAAAGTTAGTTGCAGAACTTGTAAGAACTAGTCTTGGTCCTCGTGGAATGGATAAAATGCTTGTTGATTCCTTAGGTGATGTTACGATTACAAATGACGGTGCTACAATTCTCAAAGAAATTGATGTACAACATCCAGCTGCAAAAATGATGGTTGAAATTTCAAAAACTGTTGATAATGAAGTAGGTGACGGAACAACATCATCTGTAGTATTTGGCGGTGCCCTTTTAGCAAAGGCAGAAGAGCTTTTAGACAAAGACGTTCATGCTACAGTAATTATTGAAGGCTATCAAGCAGCAGCAGAAAAAGCACTCTTACTTCTTACAGAAATGGCAAAACAAGTAAGTCCAAGCGAAAAAGAAATTCTACTTAAAATTGCAAAAACCAGTATGCAGTCAAAATTAATTTCAGAGGATAGTGATATGCTATCCAAACTCGTCGTAGATTCAATTCTGCAGGTTGTCGAAAAAGAAGCAGATGGACACAGAGTAGATCTAGATAATATTAAAGTGGAAAAGAAAGCAGGTGGTTCTATTAGAAATACTCAATTTATCAAAGGCATAGTACTTGACAAAGAAGTTGTTCATAGTGGCATGCCAACTAAAATTGAAAAAGCAAAAATTGCATTACTAAATTCAGCTCTTGAAATTGAAAAAACTGAGATGAGTGCAGAAATTAGAATTAGTGATCCTACTCAGATGCAAATGTTCCTTGAAGAAGAAAATAGGATGCTTAAATCAATGGTAGACAAGATTCATCAAATTGGCGCCAATGTATTGATTTGTCAAAAGGGAATTGATGATATTGCACAACATTATCTAGCTAAACAAGGTATACTTTCAGTGAGAAGAGTAAAAGAAAGTGATATGACAAAGCTTGCCAAGGCAACTGGGGGTAGAATAAGCAGCAATATCGACGACATGACTCCAAAGGACTTGGGTGCAGCAGAACTTGTTGAGCAGAGAAAAGTAGAGACCGATAAATGGGTCTTCATTGAAGGTTGCAAGAATCCAAAAGCTATCACATTATTGCTTAGAGGAGGATCTCAAAGAGTAGTAGACGAAGTTGATAGATCAATGCATGATTCACTAATGGTTGTAAAAGACGTAATAGAAAAACCAGCAGTTGTAGCTGGAGGTGGAGCCCCAGAAGAATACTTGGCTTCTCATCTAAAGGAATGGGCTGATAGATTTGAAGGAAGAGAACAACTTGCAATCAAAAAATATGCTGAAGCACTTGAAATAATTCCACTTACAATTGCTGAAAATGCAGGAATGGATCCAATCAATACTATGGTTACACTTCGTGCAAAACACAGTCAAGGAAAGAAATGGACTGGCATTGATGCCAGAAATACTCGAGTTGCAGATATGTTTTCTATTGATATTATTGAGCCTGTTGCAGTAAAAGAGCAGATAATAAAATCTGCAACTGAAGCTGCATGTATGATACTTAGAATAGATGATGTTATTGCCTCATCCGGCGGCCGAGGTGGCGGCGGAAGAGGTCCTCCGATGGGCTAAGCCTTTTCATGTTAGAAAAGCTACAAAATTTAAAACTAATCAATTCAGTTGTTGTTCTAAATGATTTTTTCCTAGATCGTATCATCAAGATACCTAACTTAGATAATCTTTACACTCAAATTTTTGAAAAAAGTAAATTAGGTGGAAGCATTCGTGGATTTTCACAAACAGATCTGAAGGGTGGTAATGCAACAAATGTTGCTTATGCACTTGCAAAACTTGGGTGTCCTGTATCATTAATTACAATTGCAGATAAAACCTGTTCATCTATCCTAAAAGAAACTTTTTCTGAATTTAGTAATGCATCACTTTTTATAATTAATGGAAAACCTGGAAAGACAACATCTCTTGAATTTAACAATGCTGGAAACATTGTAAACATAATGATATCTGATTTAGGTGATAATGAGAATTTCGGACCTGAAAAGCTTGGAATCAAAGAGCAAGATGCAATAAAAAATGCAAATGCTGTAATTGTAACAAATTGGGCGAGTAATGAAAAGGGAACTGAACTTTCACAATTTGCCTTTTCACAATCTATGTCAGCATTTCATCTCTTAGATCCTGCTGATATTCAAACAAGACCAAAGGAATTCAAAGATGCATTAACTAAACTTGCAGATCGTATAGATTCTTTATGTATTAATGAAAATGAATGTAATGTTCTTCTCAAAGAGTTGGGATTGGACATGATTTCTAATGAAAAAGAAACCAGAAAACAGGTACTTGAATTATCTAAAAGAACTTCTATCTCAATAGATCTTCATACTTCCACAGGTTCCTATTGGTCAAACGGAAAAGAAGTTGAATTTGTCAAGTCTTTCCAAGTCCAACCAAAGTTTGTAACTGGAGCTGGAGATGTCTGGGATGCTGCAAATCTACTAGGTTATCTTACAAATCTAAATCCTCTTGAAAGACTTGAATTCGCAAATGTTACTGCCTCGTTATATGTCGGTAATTCTCTTGGAATTCCACCAACAATGAATGAAGTTTTATCATTTGTTGACGATAATATCAAATGAGTCTTCAATAATTGGATAAAATCGATGAAATTGACATCTTCTAACAGTGTTTTTAGATCAAAAAATTGATCCTCTTAATGTTCTAAATTGAGAGAAAGGTTTTTTAATAATCTAAAATTTAGATTCTTCAAGTTGAATTACAAATTTTTTGCGCCAATTCTAGCTGTAATGATTTTCTCTTCTGTATTACCAATGTCTGTTTATGCCCAAACTATGGGAAGCAGTGATGCTGCAGGACAAGCCCTTCAACAATGTATTGAGCAATTCCAAGGTACTGGTAATATTTATTGTACAAATTTCTATACTGCAGAGGTTGCTAAATCGGGTACTCTAAACCAATATTTCTTACAAGGTGCATTAGCAAATAGCATTATAGTAAATGAAAATACCAAAGTAACACTTTCAGGTCTCAAATCAACAACTCCTGATATGGGCAAAACATTGTCATATCAATGGGGACAAACTTCCGGTGATACGGTGACTTTTTCTCCAAGTTCTAATGCTCCAGTCATATCTTTCATAGCTCCTTCAGTACCTGCAAATCAAGTCAAGTCATTGACATTAACTTTAACTGTAGATGATGGATATGGCTTAAAAGATACAACAACATTCAACGTTATAGTTTTACATGTAAATCATTCTCCAGTTGTTTCAGTAAGTCCTGATCAAGTTGTTGATGAAGGAACACCAGTCACTATCACAGGTACAGCAACAGATCAAGATAATGATCCATTGACACTTTCATGGGGTCAATATTCTGGTCCAAGTGTACAATTATCATCAGATGATACCACTAGTACATCGTTTGTAGCACCAGCAGTGCCACCTGGCCAAACTGCAGTTTTGTTATTTGTATTTAGTGCAGACGATGGACACGGAGGCAAGGCAACTGCTATGAGCCAAGTTACAGTTAAGAGTACTCATCAAGATCCTACTGTTACATGTCAAGATGCTTCAGTTAATTCAAACACACTAGTCAGACTACCAATATCAATTGCAAATCCAAGTGGCGATACTATCTCATATTATTGGAGACAGGTATCTGGACAACCAGTACAATTATCATCTAATACTGATATGAGTCCATCATTTGTTACACCAACACCAAATGGTCCAAGTGGTAAACTTCAATTTACATTAGATGTTACAGATAGTCTTGCTGATATTCCATCATGTTCTATAACTGTAAATGTTAACAATATGCCAACAGCAGGACAGCCACCAGTAGCTAATGCAGGTACTGATCAAACTGTTGATCCAAATAGTAGCGTTAGATTGGATGGTACTGCTAGCACAGGTGTAAATCTAAAATACCAATGGCAACAAATCAGTGGCCCTCAAGTCATCTTGGTATTAAGCACTACTGCTCAACCATCATTCTACTCACCAATTGTTGACTATGGTCAACAAAAAGTAGTAGAGTTCAAACTCACAGTATCAAATGAATATGGTTCAGATAGTAGTACAGTAAAGGTTACAGTAGTTCGGGAAGGTAATCCACCCAATGCTGTGATAAATGTATTACCTTAGTTATTTTATTTTAAAAATTTTATTTTAAATTTTGATAAATTATCTCTATTTTTACTGAGGTTCTATAGTTGCAGGTGGTTTACTTGAAATTACATAACTTACCCAAGCTACATCTTCAACCTCGTTTGTAATTCTATTGCTGATTCTTTCAAGTATGTCTGACGGTAATCTTGTCCAATCTGCAGTCATTGCATCTATAGAATCTACTACTCTGACAAGAACTACATGGCCATACTTTCTTTCATCTCCAACTACTCCTACTGCTCTATCATCTCCTACTGCTGCATAGGCTTGCCAAACTTTATCGTACCATCCAGAAGATGCAAGTTCATCTTCTACAATTTTACTTGCATGTTTACAAATTTGTAGTTTTTCTGGCGTCAATTCTCCTATTACTCTTACAGCAAGACCAGGCCCTGGAAATGGATGTCGATTGAGAAGTTTATCTGGTACCCCTAAAATTTTACCAACTTTTCTTACTTCATCCTTGTAAAGAAATCTTAGAGGTTCCAATACTTCCAAATGTAACCATGATGGCAATCCTCCTACATTGTGATGAGTCTTAATCACTGCTGCTGGACCCTTGGAAATTCCACTTTCTATGACATCTGGATATAATGTGCCTTGAGCTAACCATTTGAAGGGACCATTCTTTTCGGCAAACTCTGTAAATACCTTAACAAACTCTTCGCCTACAATCATTCGTTTCTGTTCTGGATCAGTTACTCCTTTAAATCTAGTAAGAAATCGTTCTTTGGCATTTATTACTGTAAAATTCATACCAAAATTATTTTCAAACATTTTTTCAACTTCTATCTCTTCATCTAATCTCAAAAGACCATTATCTACAAAAACACACTTGAGTCTATTTCCTATAGCTTTTTGAATTAATAATGCTGCTACTGTGGAATCAATACCGCCACTTATTCCACATAATACATTACCTTCAATCTTTGAAATATCTGAAACTGTTTTTTCTATGAAATTCTCTAAAGTCCAGTCTTGTTTTGCTCTACATATGTTTAAAACAAAATTCTTCAATACTTGAACTCCTTTTTCAGTGTGGATTACTTCTGGGTGAAATTGAATACCATATACCATTTTTTGTTTATTTGCAATTGCAGCTGCAAAGGAGTTTTCAGTATGTCCTATCACCTCAAATCCTTCAGGTAAACTTTCAGCAGCGTCTCCATGACTCATCCAAGCTCTTGTTGATTGACCTATGCCAGAAAGTAGGTCAGAATCATTATCTATGCTAAGTAATGATGAACCATACTCTTTACGAGAACTCTTAACCTTGCCACCAAATTTGTTGACAATTAATTGATGACCATAACATATTCCAAGTACTGGAAGTCCTATCTCAAATATTCCATTTGATGGTTGAGGTGAGTCCTTGTTGTATACACTTGCAGGTCCTCCACTAAATACAATCCCTTTTGGATTCATCTTTTTTAGTTCTTCAGGTGATATGTTATATGGAACAAGTTCAGAATATACTGAAAATTCTCTAATTCTTCTACAAATAAGATGGCTATACTGCGAACCAAAATCTAATACTATTATTTTATCCATGATAT
This sequence comes from uncultured Nitrososphaerota archaeon, assembly GCA_963713025.1. Lineage (GTDB taxonomy): Archaea > Thermoproteota > Nitrososphaeria > Nitrososphaerales > Nitrosopumilaceae > Nitrosotalea. The sequence goes on from CAVQKA010000001.1 coordinate 523,493, forward strand.
CACTTTTGAGAATTTTCTAGCATTCTGGAAAATGACCATGTTACTGTATTTATTATCTCGGTTACTCTTTCCTTTTGACGATAATTCTTGATAAGAATTTCTTTAATTCTATTGCCATCTTTATTTACTAAACATGATATTCCAGTATTTTGGGGAATCTTACCATTTTGAACATCTAACCTATCTTGACTCTCCATTCCTCCAACTATTCTTCCAAGAAAAAATGACTTGAATGGATGTGTTTCTACATCTAACGTTATATTTTCTGATGGAATAATAACTAGTTCATCTGGTGTCACATGTGCATTTGCCAAAATCTTACTGTCTGGTGATTTAATCGGTATTATGGAAGATGTTTGTTGATTTGATTGAATGTTCTGTTTATTTGATGATACAAGAGAAGATGCTTTGCTAAAACTGGATTGCTTTACGAGGGAATCCAGAATACGAAGATTCTGTTGAAATTTATCTATCTCTTTTTCTCTTTTTTCAATTTCTTCAGAGATCCATTCTCTTAATTCTAAAATTTCACGTATGTTTTCCTCTGAATAATCCATGTTTTTTCTATTGCTGAATGGATAATAAATATTAAAACAAGCTCTTACTATCTGACCAACCTTTGAAGGTCTTCCATTTTTATATTTTTGAATCCTACTATAGGTTGGGATGTAGTATAAAGTTCAGAATTACTCTTTGTAGCTAACCACTCTAAGAGTGATTTTCCTTTCTTTAACTTTTTTAATCTTTAAAGATTTGTTATACGTTCCAGCTTTGGAATATTTTCCTATGTGGATTCCAAAATCCATCCCAATTAAGATAATTTTTGATGCTCCAAAATGATTGGCAAGAAATACGCATCTATCACCGTCTGTGAACCCACCAAAATTCTTAATTTTTCCAAATGGTTTGTCTTCTGTTGTTCCTAGACAATATTTGAATAAAATTGCATAGGGAAGTCTATTGATATTGTCTCCATGTGAATGCACAATCATTATTGAATTGGATTCTGATGCTTTTTTGAGATATTCTATATTTCCATCAAGATCCGTTACTACAATATCTGGCATTATCTTATTTTCAATCAAAGCACGCGTAGCTCCATCAGCGACAATCTTTGTAAAATTTTTAAATTTTTTTATTTTTTGTAAAGAATGATCAAGTGAAGGTCCAGCTCCGATAACAAAAACAGTTTTGTTTTTAATTTTTTTTTCTAGTTTGTTTAACCCAAGTCTTGTTTTTAGAAGTGAATTAAGTATATTTGCTGATCTTATCTCTTTTGATCTATCATAATCAAATTCGTTTAGAATTTCGTGATATTTTTTCTGCCAACCATTCACTGTCATGTAAGTCTAAATGTATCTGGGTTAATCATAAACCATATGCATGAACTAGCAGGAGTGAGATTAGGTGGTTGTAATCCAATACGGATAATGGGAATCATAAATACAAGTCCTGAATCATTTTACAAAAATTCGGTGTTTACTGACAAGCAAACTATAAGCAAGGTTTCAAAATTAATGGAGGAAGATGGAGCTGATTTTATTGATGTGGGGGGAATGTCCACTGCACCATATATCAAAACTCTAGTATCCGAGGAACAAGAAATCAAAAGAATTACAATTGCCATAGAATCTATCCAAAAAGTTTCAAAGTTGCCTATTTCTATTGATACCTGCAGAGCAAAAGTGGCAAAGGCTGCTCTTCAACTAGGAGTCGAAATAATCAATGATGTATCAGGCCTAAAATATGATAAAAATATGATGAATGTACTTGAGGAATATCGTCCATCTGTTATTGTTTGTGCATTTAGTCATCATCTGATTAATGGAAATCAAGTTACACAAGCAAGAAAATTGATTAGTCAAAGTGTTTTAATGGCATTAAAATCAGGAATTCCAAAGAGCAAGATTGTAGTAGATCCTGCAATTGGGTTCTTTAGACAAAAAGCAAAAGGCATATTGTTTACAAAAATAAATTCTGATTGGTTGCAAAGAGACATCTTGGTACTGAGAAACTTGAATAAAATAAAAGATCGATACCCAGTTCTTATTTCAATTTCACGAAAGTCATTCATAGGAAAAATATTAAATGAACCAGATCCTGAAAAGCGGATCTATGGTTCTATTGCAGCAGAAACTTTTGCTGCTCTAAACGGTGCTGATATATTACGAACACATAATGTTAAAGCTACAAGCGATGCCATCAAGATCATGAATGGATTAAAAAATCTCAAGAAAGGCTTATAACAGATTTTCATTCTAATCAAGAAGGTTTCATTGGAAATAAGGGAAGGACTAACATTTGATGATGTACTCCTTGTTCCTAAACGATCAGATATAGTTACTAGGTCTCAAACAAATCTGCAAACAAAACTTTCAAAAAATATTTCTCTTAACATACCTGTAATCAGCGCAAATATGGATACAGTGACTGAATCTGCTATGGCAGTAGCAATAGCAAGAGAAGGAGGAATTGGAATTATACATAGATTTCTTACTATTTCAGAACAAGTAAATGAAGTACTCAAAACAAAACGTTCAGGCAGTATAATAATAGAAAATCCATATACTATAGATCCCAAACAAACAGTACATGAAGCTATAGAATCTATGCGTGAAAAAGGAGCTTCTGGATTGCTTGTGACCGATAATCAAGGTCAACTTGTTGGAATATTGACAAGAAGAGATATTGTCATGCTTGAGACAAAAGATGAAAATAAAAAAGTTGACGAGGTTATGACAAGTGATGTTATTACAGCAAAATCTGGAATAGCCATAGTTGAAGCCAAAGAAATACTAAGAAAAAATTGCATTGAAAAATTACCTCTTTTAGATGAACGTGGACATGTCAAAGGACTAATCACTAGTAAAGATATCATTAATGCTGGTAATTATCCAAATGCATCAAAAGACCGAAAAGGAAGACCATTGGTTGGTGCTGCAGTGGGCGTAAAGGGAGATTTCATGGAAAGAACAGAGGCATTACTAGATGCAGGTGCTGATGTCATAGTGGTAGATATTGCACATGGACATAGTGAAAATGCAATTAACACAGTTCGATTGATAAAGAAAGCTTTTCCAAATTGTGAATTAATAGCAGGAAATGTTGCAACTGCTCAAGGTACAGAGGATCTTATCAAAGCTGGCGTAGACGCAGTAAAGGTAGGAGTAGGTTCTGGTTCCATATGTATCACTAGAGTAATCACTGGATCTGGAGTACCTCAACTCACAGCTGTAATGGATTGTGCACAAGTTGGCAAAAAATATGATATTCCAATAATATCTGATGGGGGTGTAAGAACATCAGGTGATGCTACAAAAGCACTTGCTGCTGGAGCATCTACTGTAATGGTTGGAAGCATGCTAGGAGGAACAGATGAAAGTCCTGGTTCATTTTTGACAAAAAATGGTAAACGATACAAAATTTACAGAGGAATGGCATCATTTTATGCAGCTCTTGGAAGAAAGAGCAAGGAAACTAGTAATGCTTCTATGGTAGAAGATCTTAATGATTATGTTGCAGAAGGTGTTGAGGCAATGGTTCCATACAAGGGAAGTGTAACAGATATCATAAAACAACTAACAGGAGGAATTCGTTCTGGTTTAAGTTATTGCGGTGCAAATACCATTCCTCAAATGCAACAAAATGCTGAATTTATAAAAATGTCAAGAGCTGGATATGCAGAAAGTCAACCACATGATGTAGAGTTAATGTAATTTACTTTAAATATAATTAAAAACTAGTTTTTTCATAATGCTTTCAAAACGAAGTATATTTGGAATTGCAATAGGTTCAGTAGCTGTTGTATCTGGGTACCTTTTTTCTAATTCAAGGTATAATGACTAATTCACAAGATGTTAATGATATTGTAGATATTGGCAAAAGCGATATCTTTTCATTTGATGCACTACAGCATTATCATGAATTTCTTAATGTTACAGGAAACTCATTTCATGTAACACTAAAATCACCAAAAGAAGGATTGCAAGTTGATCGTGATTTTACAAAGAATGTTTCCTTTGATTGGTATAGTCTTCACAATGGAAAACATTTCATAAATATAACAAATACTGGAGGCTCTGGGCTGCATGTAATTGGAAAATTACAAGCCGTGACAAATCCATTGATATTCACATCTCATCTTATTGTTATATCTTCAGGAGTTCTTATAATTGGAATTAGTGCGGCATTTTCAATTAGAAGACCAAAGGGATTCTAGATTAATTCAGCTCTTGGATATGAGCCAAGTATCTTAAGAAATGTTGTATTTGGTCGTATTTTCTCAATAGTATCTAGAATATTACTATCATCTTGGTGTCCCTCAAAATCTACGTAAAAATTGTATTCCCAAGGCGTATTCTTTGTAGGACGTGATTCAATTTTTGTTAGATTGATTTTATTTGCATTAAATTTTTCAAGAATGTTGAATAATGCACCAGGAATGTGTTTTATTGCAAAAATTATAGATGTCTTGTCTTTAGATGTTTTTTCTTTTTTATTATTTGCCAAGATCAAAAACCTCGTATAATTATTTGGGTTATCCTCAATTCCTTCTTTAATTATGGGAACATTGTATATCTCAGCAGCCTTTCTACTAGCAATGCATGCAATGTTTTCCTTGTTTAGTTCCAAGAGAATTTTTACGCTACCTGCAGTATCATAAGTTGGTATTGGTTTCAAATGGTTGCTTTGAATGAATTTTCTACACTGACCAAGTGCCTGTGGATGAGAATACACGGTATCAATTTTTTCCAGATTTTGTAAACCTATGAGACAATGCGATATCCTGTGATATGTTTCACCTACTGCTCTAAGTTTGGTAGTAAGCAGTAAATCATAACTTTCGCCCACACTTCCCTCAAGTGAATTTTCTATAGGAAGTATGGCGTAATCAGATCTTCCATTTTCGGTCGAATCTAATGCTTCATAAAATGTAGGATGAGGTACTGTCTCAATTGGTTCTTTGAAAAAACTTACTGCGGCTGCTTGACTGTAAGCTCCAGGTTCACCTTGGAATGCCACTTTTAACATATTCTTAGTTAGAATTGAATTTTATAAAATCGCTGTTTCCAAACCTAGTTGATAATTTTCTTTCTTCAATGTATCCACAATCAACGCATTTTATACTGCTTCCCATCGATATCACTTTTGCTCCACACTTGTTACATTGTGTAAATAAAACTCCTAGTTCAGGTTCGCTAATTGTTGCATGTACAACTCCATTTAGATGACTGATTATTTTTGCACTTACAATATCCCCAACTCTTACAAGGATCCTCTTCTTTGCTCCTTTTGCCTGACAGATACATTCTAGACCTGAATGTGTGGGTTTTCCATTTATGTATAATATGTTTATTGCAAACATATTATTCATTAGTGCTGAAATATTACCTGTAATTACATCCGAAACTTTTGCAACTGCCGGTTTTCTCATTTCATTGATTTTAGCTATTCGATTAATTTTATCAAATTCAGAAGTACCTACTACCAATGATCTTATTGATTGACCATCATCAAAGGTATTTTCACCAGTTTCAAATTCTTCAATTATTGCAATTTTATCTCCTGGAAGGGTTGGTTTCTGGGACAATGCCTTAATTTGAAATTTGATGATTATAATTGTTTATAGCCAGTGAGGAATCTGAAGAAATCCCTCGATGCCTTCTTTTTTTAATATTTTTAGTAAAGCATTTGCCTGAGGAGTAGACAAGACTGGCTTGTGAAAATGATTATCTGTTGATATTCTTGGACATGCAACCTGGATGAATGCATCAATTCCTTTGAGATTACGTAATTTGTCATCAGAAATTTCTGTTATGGCAAATAGTTGTACTTTCTTTCCTATACCTTCCAACTCCTTTTTGAACTTGAGAGCAGTTATTTTAGAAAACTGACCTTCTTTTAGTCCAACAATTATTCCAAATGTTTCAGCTTCGGCTGCTTTGTAGATGGTAAGTATTGCTTTTTTCTGAATTGTTTTTGCAAATTCTGTAATTTCCCTAATCTCATTAAAGTATGGATCAAGTATGTAAGTTGGTAAGTTAGTAGATAGTGCAATTCCAGCAGCATGAAAATTACTTTGCCCCAAGAATACATTTGCTTCTACAATATCTTTAGTTTCTGTAACCGGATAAAATTCACAACCGAATACCTGTCCATCATTTAGCTGACCTTTACCTTTTCCAATTTTTACTGTAATCCCTCCTTCTTCAAGTATTTTCTTTACCTTGCTAATTTCATGCAAATGTTGACTATCTGTTACAAGCGAAACTCTTTTCTCTTTAATTTCATCCACACATTTTTTTGCTATGTTTTCAAATGATATGTCATCAAAAGCATCTATGAGAACTATGCCATCGCCAAAGCTCATTGAATTAATGGTATGTCCTATGTGAAACAGAATTTCTGCTCCTAATACTTTCGCACCATTTGAATTGAGATCACATGTACCAAAACAGCTATCTGCCATAACATATGCTGGAATTCCAAATCTGTTCATAATCCTTGATGCCGTTTCTTGAATTTTCGGTATTATTCCATCTGGACCATTCAAGGCAACTGAGACTGGTTTTCTTTTTTCTATCTCTTCGAAAATCTTTTTCTCATCTATTACTATCAATCGTTATCGGAAATTGTTTTTTTAATTTAAATCAAACGAAACTGCCACAATATTTAATATTGTACATTTTGAAGACCAAATGAATGCCAATTGCTTTTGTACTGATAAATACTGAATTAGGAGCAGAAAATGATCTCTTAAACCAGCTAAAAAACATGGAGAGCGTAAAATACGTCTATGTTCTGTATGGTGCATATGACTTGGTGGTAAAAGTGGAAGCACCAGATAATGAGACTCTGAAAAGGACCATCTCAAATAACATAAGGCAACTCAAAAATGTACGTTCCACACTTACTATGACTGTAATCGAATGAAAGAGACATCCATTCTTCATATTGGTTTTGATGATACTGACTCAAGAAAAGGAATGTGTACTACTTTTCTTGCCTATAAAATAGTAGAATATCTAAAAAAAGAGAAAGTAAAGTTTGTTGATTATCCATACTTGATTCGTTTTAATCCAAATGTGCCATGGAAAACTAGAGGAAACGGAGCTGTTGCATTAAAGATTGAGACCAAAAAGCCTCAATTGATAAAAAAAAACATTGTAAAATACATTAAAAAATATTCTGCAGTAAATGACGGTGCAAATCCTGGGCTAGTTTTTTATGAACACAAAGATCTACCAGAAAATTTCGCTAAATTTGGAAAAATGGCACTAGATCGTCTAATAAGTCGAAATGAAGCAAAGAAATTCATACAAAATAACAAACTTGAATCTTATCATCTTGGTAATGGTCAAGGACTTATCGGTGCAATAGGTGCTATAGGATATGACTTTCGAGATTACACATTTGAGTTAATCTCATATAGAAATAAAGTAAATCTTCGGAAAAAAAGAGAAATTTCCAAAGATAGTGTAGAAAAAATGCAGCAACTCACATTTCCTAGAACATTTAACAGCTTTGACGAATCAAAGAATAGAATTTTAATTGCACCACATGGTCCTGATCCTGTATTCTTTGGTGTGCGTGGAGAAGATCCTGATGCTGTAATCCAAGGAGCATCACTTGTACAATCCAAAGAGAAATTCTATGGATATATGGTATTCCGCTCAAATCAGGGTACGGGTGATCACTTGCAAAATGAGCTTGATATTCAAAACCTAAAACCATTTTCTTCTGGATATGTAGTTGGAAAAATATCAGAAAAACCACATACTATTTTGGGTGGACATGTGTTCTTTTCTATATATAAAAATGGAGTTACAGTGAAATGTGCTTTATACAAACCAACTAAACTTACTACTGTTGGAGAGAAATTAATGAAAGGAGATTTGGTAAAAATCGGAGGTGGAATACGAAAATCTTCAAAAAAACATGAACAAGTTCTAAATGTAGAATTTCTTGAAATACTTGATCTCAAAAAAAATATTGTCTTAGTAAATCCTTTTTGTATGAAATGCAAAAAACATATGAAATCAAAGGGAAGAAATCAGGGTTTTCAATGCTCTAAATGTGGAAATACTAGTATGGCAAAAGTTGAACAAGAGATTCCACGACAAATTAAGAAGCAATTTTATCTACCAATTTCATCCGCACATAGGCATTTGACGCGTCCAATCCAAAGAATTGGTAAATTTAACAGTAAAATTGAATTTAATGATTCGAAAAAATGGTTTTCTAAAACAACTTAAAATGTTTTGAAGATAGCGGGGAGTAGATTTGAACTACTGGACTGCGGGTATCTCATCAGTATTGATTATGAGCCCGCCGGGATGACTTAGCCCCTTTAGTCTGACTTCCCCACCCCGCTAAGTGAAGAAATGCCTCAAGGGTGATATATACTCTTTAAAAGAATTTAGAAATAATTAATAGGATTTCTAAAGTCTCAGTCCTGTGGATAAAAAAACTAGAATATTGGCAATAATTGCTGCAATTGCAGCTTCAATTTTGATTATCACATCACCATCAGGTTCTATTGTAATTCCAAAACCAAATTCCAGCTCTACTGGAACTGATGCAGTACAAGTTATTGCAACTAATTTGCAAAAACCTTGGGCATTGGCATTTGGTGATGGGAAAATTTTCTTTACTGAGAAAGTTGGAAAATTAAGAGTTATTGACAATGGTACGCTTGTCAATGACTCAGTAGCAGATTTTCATGTAGCTGATATAACAGATGCAGGTCTTCTTGGAATAACAACACATCCTGATTTTGTAAAAAATCATTTGCTGTATGTTTATTATACATACAAAGAGGGCGATAAATTGTGGAATAAAGTATTGGAAATTACGGAATCCAATGATAAAATTGTAGATGCAAAAGTAATATTGGATAAAATTCCGGGTGCTGAATTTGATGATGGCGGTGTAATAAAATTTGGTCCTGATAAAAAACTCTACATAGGAACAGGTGATGCTACAGATGAAAACTCTGCCCAAGATTTAACCTCACTAGCTGGAAAAATATTACGATTAAATGATGATGGTTCTATTCCTAATGATAACCCATATCCAAATTCACCAGTGTACTCTTTGGGTCACAGGAATCCTCAGGGCTTGGCGTGGGATGATCAAGGAAATCTTTACGAGACTGAAGAAGGACCAACAAAAAATGATGAAATAAACATTATAGAGAAAGGTAAAAACTATGGTTGGCCAAGTCAAGAGTGTTCGGGTTCAAAGGAATATCAGGACGCACTTAGATGTTATAATATTAGTATAGAGCCAGCAGGAGTAACATATTATGGTCAAGGAAAACTTGATCTCAAAAATAGTCTTATACTTGCTACACTCCGTGGTAACATGCTATACCAACTACCTCTTCAAAATGGTAACATAACATCTCAAAAAATCATCTTGGATGGATTGGGAAGAATTCGAGAGGTTGGAGTAGGACCTGATGATTATTTGTATATTCTAACTGGAAATACGGGTGGAGAGGGATTTCCTGACAAAAATGATGATAAACTATTGAGGGTTATAAAATAAATTGACAGATTCATCTATTCCAAAATTCCATGAAAAGACAAGGAAAGAAAGACTACACTTATTGAAATCATTCTCAAATCTTTCAGGAGAAGATATCAAAATTCTACAGAATGAAGGAGGTATTAATTTTGATCAAGCAAACAACATGGTTGAAAATGCCATTGGGACTGTATCTTATCCTCTTGGAATAGCTACCAATTTCAAAATAAACGGAAATGATTATCTCATTCCAATGGTAATAGAAGAACCATCTGTAATTGCTGCTGCATCAAAAGCAGCCAAGATTGCAAGAAAACATGGAGGCTTTGTAATGGAAGCTGATGAATCATACAGTATAGGGCAAATTCAAGTTGTCGATGTTGATGTAAAACTAGCCATTTCAAAAGTAATTAAAGCGTCAGATGAAATTCTTTCTCTTGCAAATTCCAAAAGTAAAACTCTTTCAAAAATGGGTAAAGGTGCAAAAGAAATCTCTTGTAAAAAAGTTAGAACCGAATCAGGTCTGATGCTTGTTATAGAAATTTTGATTGATGTAGGAGACGCAATGGGTGCTAATGTTACAAATACCATGTGTGAAGCAGTTGCACCATTGATTGAAAAAATTACTGGTGGAAAAGTAATTCTAAAAATATTGTCGAACTATTCTACAAAAAGATTGGTGAGAGGCAAAGCTATTTTTGATAAAGATGAACTAGGTGGTGAAAAAATAGTTGATAATATTATTTGGGCTTATGAATTTGCAGCAAATGATCCTTATCGAGCTGTAACTCATAACAAGGGAATAATGAATGGAGTTATAGCAGTTGCAAATTCTACTGGACAAGATACAAGAGCAATAGAAGCTGCTGCACATGCATATGCATCAAAATCTGGAAAATATACTTCACTTACCAAATGGAAGAAAGATAAGAAAGGAAACCTACTTGGGGAAATTGAAATGCCAATGTCAGTAGGAACTGTAGGTGGAATAATCAACATTCATCCTATGATAAAAATCTGTATGAAAATTTTGGGTGTAAAATCAGCTAAAGAATTAGCTTGTATAATAGGAGCTGCTGGACTTGCACAGAATTTTAGTGCCATAAGAGCACTGGCTTCTGAAGGGATACAAAAAGGACACATGAAACTTCATGCACGAAATATAGCCACAAGCGCAGGAGTTCCACAAGAAAAGATGTCTAAGGTAATATCTCAAATGACTAGAGAAGGAAATGTCTCAGTAACTAGGGCAAAGGAAATTTTGGGTAATCTCTAGGCGACTAAATATATATCCAAAGAAGTTTGGTAGGACTACATTGGCGTTGGTAAAATTTGCAGTCCCCAAAGGAAGTATAGAAGAAGCGACCTTTAAGATACTTGAAAGATCATGGACCAGAGTAGTTAGACGAGAAAGAACTTATCGTGTAATATTAGATGACCCACAAATTTCAGTCAAGATGTTGCGTCCTCAGGAAATTCCTAATCTAGTATTTGCTGGTTTGTATGATGTAGGTATTACAGGAAGAGACTGGGTCAAGGAAACAAATTCAGATGTTGAAATACTTTTAGATTTAGAATATGGTAAAATAAAACTTGTACTTGCGATACCTGATTCTTATAATTTCAAATCACTAGATGAAATGATCTTGTCTTATGCAAAGAAGAAAAAAACACTACGAATTTCTTCAGAGTATCTTAATACTACAGCTAAATTCATTATGCAATGTAAAAGCTACAAGAAACTTTATGGTTCAAAACACCCAGTGATTGTAACTCCATGGTTAAGTCAAGGTTCAAACAAGAATGTTCAGATATTTCTTTCATTTGGAGCAACAGAAGCAAAACCTCCTGAGGATGTAGATGCAATTGTAGATGTGACAGAGACTGGTACGACTCTAACACAAAACCAATTAAAAATAATTGATACCGTGATGGAATCGGCCGCTGTTTTGATTGCAAATAAAACGTCACTCAAAGATAAATCAAAAAGAGAAAAAATTTATGATATTGTAACTATGTTAAGAGGCGCAGTTGAAGGAAAAAAACACCTTCATCTATTCTTAAATGTAAAAGAAGAACACCTCAACAAATTATTACATGATTTGCCATCTCTAAAGCGTCCTACCATAAGTCCTTTGAGTGAAAAAGGATGGTATGGTATCAATACTGTAATTCCAAAATCAGAGTTCCACAAAATGATTCCAAAATTACGAAAGATTGCTCAAGGTTTAGTAGTGCATGAACCAAAACAGATACTGGCACTTGAGGAGATAAAACGTGATGAGGAAAGTTGATGCGAATTATAAATGTTCAAGACATAGATTCTATCATAGAATCAGTTAGACCCAAAACAAATAACGATGTAAAGCAAAAAGTATTATCCATTATCTCTGATGTCCGAAAACGAAAAGATAAAGCCCTTAAAGAATACGAAACAAAATTCAGTGGAATAAAAATAAATTCTCTAAAAGTTACCAAGCAGGAAATTAAATCTGCATACTCTGAGGTGAGAAAAGAACAAATCGCTGGTATTAAAATTGCCAAAATGAGATTAGAAAAATCTGAAAATGCTATACGCAAAAAATTTGAAAATATAACAACGGCAATTGATGGTGTGATAATAAAAAAATCATTCTTACCCATTGATTCAGTGGGTTGCTATATTCCAGGAGGAAAGGCAAGATACCCAAGCACTGTTGTCATGTCAGTAATTCCAGCAAAGGTTGCAGGTGTTGCCAAAATAATTGCCGTATCTCCTCCAAACGAGAAAGGGAAAATAGATCCATTAACACTTGTAGCAGCTGATATTTGTGGTGTGGATGAATTCTATAAGACAGGAGGTGCTCAGGCCATCACAGCTTTAGCATATGGTACTGAATCAATTCCTCAAGTTGACAAGATAGTTGGCCCGGGAGGAGCATTTGTTACCCTTGCAAAGTCATTACTAAGTGAAATAGTCTCAATTGATATGATTGCAGGCCCTACCGAACTTGCCATTGTTGCAGATGCTACTGCTAATGCTGAACTCATAGCACTTGATATGATATCTCAAGCAGAGCATAGTCCAGATACAATGTGCTGTCTAATTACAAATTCCTTGAAATTGAAAAACTTGGTACTACAATCATTACAACAAAAAATTAGAACAATCAAGAGAGCATCTATCGTAAAAGAAAGTCTGCAAAAAAATGGATTCATAGCTATTTGTAATACAGAACAACAAATGATTGATTTTACAAACAAACTTGCACCTGAACACCTTGAAATAATCGCAAAGACGCAACAAAAATTAGCAAAGAAAATAAAATCAGCAGGGTTGATATTAATTGGGAAAAATACTCCTTCTTCAGCTAGTGATTATCTTTTAGGTTCAAATCATATACTTCCAACCAATAGATTTGGAAGAACTAGGGGCTCACTAAACGTATTGGATTTCATGAAGATACATACTCAAATAGAATCCTCTAAACTTGGCCTAGAAAAAATTTCAAAATATATGAAAGCCTTGACTGATGCAGAAGGATTACCAAATCACTACGAGGCAGTAAGGGGAAGATTATCATGAGAAAAGATTGGTTTGAAAAAGAATTAGAAAAATATTCTAGACTTACAGGTTACAAGAAACCTGAAAAGTATTCTAATGTGATAAAACTTGATTCAAACGAAAATTATGTGGTATCGCAAGAATTTCTTCAGAAAATAATGAATGAAGTGAAAGATAACGCAGATGTAAGAGAATATCCGTTAGGTGGAATAGAAAGATTAGCTCAATCTATTTCAAAATATATCGGAATGCCAAGAGAAATGATTGGTGTTGGAAATGGATCTGATCAAATAATTGATCTTATTTTGAATACATTTGCTTCTAAAGAAACAAAAATTCTAACATCTGATCCAACCTTTGGATTCTTTGAAGAACGATGTAATCTGTATTCTATTTCAACAATAAAGGTTCCATTTGATAAAAATATGACTCTTGATCTTGAAAAATTTTTGTTAAACTCAAAAAAAGCTGATATTCTTTATCTTGACATGCCAAATAATCCAACTGGATTTCAATTTCAGAGAAAAGATCTTGAAAAATTGATTCGGGAATTCAAAGGTCTTGTCATAATAGATGAGGCATATGTGGAATTTTCTGATTATTCTGTTATAGAACTAACCAAAAAAATCAATAATCTTATTGTATTACGAACCTTGTCCAAATCGTTTGGATTAGCTGGATTGCGAGTAGGATATTTAGTGGCTAATTCCAAAATAATTGATACGTTTACTAGGGTAATCCAATATCCTTATCCATTAAACACACTGGCAATAGAGATTGGTATAGTGGCATTGAGACAATCCAAATATTTTACAGATGTTGCAGATCTTGTTAAGAAAGAACGTCTACGAATTATCACTAATCTTAGACAGATGAAAATATTTAATGTATTTGATTCAAAAGCTAATTTTGTTCTTTTCGCAGCTGGAGGTTCTGGTCAAAGAATTCACAAAGCCCTAATTGAACAAGGTATTTCAATAAAAAATCTTGGTAAAATTGGAAAGCATGAAGGATGTCTAAGAGTTACTGTAGGTTCACAAGATATGAATTCTAAATTTCTTACAGCCATACGGGATTTATTGAATTGACTTTAAATGAAATACAAAATGGAATTATTATAGATTCGACAAAAATCGAGAAGATAAAGCAATTAGATTCTATAGTGTTTGACTGTGATGGAGTTCTAATAGATGTGTCTAATTCTTATGATTTGGCTATAAAAAAAACTGTAGATTTTATTATAAAGGAAATGGCTCAACTCAATGAATCTGGATTAGTAACAACAAGTATGATAGAAGGTTTGAAGACTAGTGGTGGTTTTAATGACGAGATTGATGTGGCATATGCATTGATACTTGCTGTTATGGCAGCAAAGAAAAAAAATGAACCGTTTTCGAAATTTGTAATCAAAGTAATCCAAAATGCAGATCAAACTGGAATAAAATCGGTTGAAAAATATCTAGATTCTATTAATGTTGATGTTCTTGATATTAGAAAAAAACTAGCATATCCAAGTAAAAAATTCCAAAATCCTCTTTCCTCTATATTTGATGAGATGTTTTACGGTTCTGAACTATATACACAACTTTACAAGAGAAAACCACAATTTTTTGATGGTTTGGGATTAATTGAAAATGATATAGTACTTTTGAATAAAGAACTCATAAAAAGCCTACATGAAAGATTTGACAAAAAAATTGCCATTGTGACAGGTCGAGGTTTTCTATCAGCAAAACATTCTCTTAAACAACTGTTCAATGAATTTGATTTGAGTAATTCTAGATTCTTAGAGGATGAGCCACGTGAAATGGCAAAACCAAATCCACAATCTCTTATATCTGTAATAAAGGGTATGAATGGAAATAACTCACTATATGTGGGTGACTCGATGGAAGACTATATCATGGCACGTAAGGCTAACGAGTCTGGAATATCAACAATATTCTGTGGGGTATATGGCACTAGCAAGGATCCGGATGCAAAAAGATCTCTATTTGAGAACAACAATGCCGATATTATAGTCAAATCTGTAGATCAAATTCCGAAGACATTAAATCTAGTTAGGGCATAAACCACTTCTCTACTCAGTGATTTTAATGAAATCTAGAACAGCTCAAATCAATAGGAAGACAAAGGAAACCGAAGTATTCGTTGAGGTGAATCTGGACGGGAGTGGGAAAATTTCCATAAAAACAGGTTTACCATTTCTCGATCACCTGATCACATCTTTATCAAAACATGCAATGCTTAACCTCAAATTGAATGCAAAGTCAATCGATGGGATTGATCATCACCTAATCGAAGATATTGCAATAACTCTTGGAAATGCAATGGATCAATCTCTTGGTAGTAGAGTGGGAATTGTAAGATTTGGTCACTCTTCAGTACCAATGGATGAATCTCTTGCAGAGACCTCACTAGATCTAATTAAAAGACAATATCAAAAAATAGACTTGTCTATTGAAAGAAATCAGATAGAAGGAATCTCAAAGGAGGATCTGGAACACTTCTTCAGATCATTAGCACAGAATCTGAACATCTGTATGCATGTGTCTGTAAAGTATGGTGAAAACGATCATCACAAAATTGAAGCTGCAATAAAGTCATTTGCAGTAGCTTGGAGAATCGCAGCAGATTATGATAAAAAACAAAAAGGAATACCAAGTACAAAAGGTGCTATGTGATGGTAAAGGTTGCAATATTTGATTATGGTGCAGGAAACATATTCAGTCTTAAATCATCATTAGAGAAAAATGAAGCAGAGGTAGATATTATAACCAATCTGGAAAAAATAAAAAATTACTCTGGATTACTTTTGCCCGGGGTAGGAAATTTTGATCCTGCAATAAAAAGTCTACATGCTTCAAAAACTGCATTTCAAGATTTAGTAAAAAATAAGATTCCAGTGTTAGGTATATGCTTAGGAATGGAAATGTTTTTTGAGAAAAGCGAAGAAGGAAAATTAGGAGGGCTTGGAGTTTTAGAAGGTGAAGTAATAATTCTTCCAAATAAATTCAAGATTCCACACATGGGCTGGAATGATCTTCAAATAAAACAGTCTTCTATACTGTTAGAAGGAGTAAAGGAAGGTTCTTGGGTTTACTTTGTTCATTCATACAGAGTCAAACCAAAAAATGAAGATATCATCAAAGGCTGACTCTGATTATGGAATAAATGTTCCAGCTGTAATTGAAGATCAAACATTATTTGGAACTCAATTTCATCCTGAAAAGTCAGGCAAAGTTGGCTCTGTAATGATTAAAAACTTTTTACGAGTGTGTAAAAAGTGAAAATAATTCCTGCTATTGATATTATGGATAATAAAGTAGTTCGTCTAGTAAAAGGAGATCCAAATAACAAAACTGTATACAGTTCCGATCCTATTGGGATGGCAAAAAAATGGGAGAAAGCAGGCGCAGATATGCTTCATGTGGTAGATCTGGACGCCACCCTTGGAATAGGCTCTAATCTTCAAACAATTAAAAAAATCACCGAGTCTGTTTCTATACCAGTTGAATCAGCTGGGGGACTTCGTACAAAGGAAATAATAGAAAACGCACTTCAATTTTCATCCCAAGTAGTTCTTGGAACTGTGGCTTTTAAAAATAAAGAAATTATGGAAGAAGTTTCAAAGAAATTTGGAAAACAAAGAATTGTAATATCTGCAGATCAGCTGGAAGGTAAGATTGTGATAAGTGGATGGACCGAAAGCACTGGAATTCAACTTATTGAAGGAATTGAAAATTTTGCTAGACTTGGATATTCTAATTTTCTTATAACTACAGTAGAAAGAGATGGAACTCTTCATGGTCCGGATCTTACTTCTTTACAAAAAGCATGTAACATGCATGATGTAAATATTATTGCAAGTGGAGGAATCTCAAATTTGGAAGATATTGTAAATGTGAAAAAATGTGGTGCCTATGGAGTGATTCTTGGTAAGGCATTATATGATGGAAAAATATCCATAGAGGAGGTTAAGACGCTAGCATGACTTTGACCAAGAGAGTAATTCCTTGTCTTGATGTTGATAAAGGAAGAGTAGTCAAGGGAATGCATTTTACATCAATTAAAGATGCAGGTGATCCTGTTTTGCTTGCAGAAAAATATAGTCAAGAGGGAGCAGATGAGTTAGTTTTTCTTGATATTACAGCTTCTGAACAACAAAGAGAAACAATCAAGAGTCTAGTAAAAAAAGTAGCTCAAGTTATTGATATTCCGTTTACTGTGGGTGGTGGTGTAAAGACCTTGCAGGATGCAAGAGATATTCTTCTTAGTGGTGCAGACAAGGTTGCTATTAACACAGGAGCTGTAAAAAATCCAGAAATAATTACAAAACTAATGGAGATTTTTGGTAAACAATGCATAGTCATTGCAATGGATGTTAGGCGTAATTATGAGATTAAGGAAGGCAGGAACATCTTCACATCAGACTCCAAAAAGTTTTGGTTTGAAGTCTTCATTTATGGTGGTAAAACTCCTACAAATTTAGATGCAATAGAGTGGGCAAAGGAAGTTGAGAGACGTGGTGCAGGTGAAATTCTACTAACTAGTATAGACATGGATGGCACAAAAGAAGGATATGATGTACAACTTATCCGTGAAATTGTTAATGCAGTAAACATTCCTGTTATTGCATCTGGGGGATGTGGTAAACCAAAACATATGCTTGATGTGTTCTTGCAAACTAACGTAGACGCTGCGTTGGCAGCATCAATATTTCATTACAAGACTCACTCTGTAGATAGGGTAAAAGAATATCTTAAGGAAAATGGGGTTCCTGTTAGACTATAACAGAAAAATAGGGCACAAAGTAAAGGTGTTATTGTGAATAAAAAAATAAATGATATTGATTTTGCAAAAAGTGATGGTCTTGTACCGGTAATTGTTCAGGATGTACATTCTAGAGAAATTTTAACACTTGCATATGCAAATAAGGAATCTCTTGAACTTACTCAAAAGACTGGAAACTCGTGGTTCTGGAGCAGATCGAGAAACAAGTTGTGGATGAAAGGAGAAGAATCAGGGAATGTGCAAAAAATCAAGGAAATTTTGGTAGATTGTGATTCGGACGCAATTATATATCTAGTAGAACCAAGTGGACCTGCATGTCATACTGGAGAAAAAGTTTGTTTTCACAATGTTTTGGAAAAATAATTCTTTAACATGGATCTAATCCCTTAGGTACCGTATCCAAACCTTCACTATAGTTTGACATTCCAGGAATATACTCATTTATAATTTCAAATGGTATGGATTTGTAAGAAGTGCCTCTGAGGATAATATTCCAATGACCAACAAGAGATGTATCATTACATAGTGCAAGTCTTCTTTGTGTATTAGGTTCAAAAAACTGGGTAAAGTTATTTTTCATTGTTCCATTAAATGGTATTGCATTATAAGTATCTCCTTTAGGATCAACAATATCCATTTCTCCTACATCAGTTGGTTTTAAATCACTAACAGATATGAAAACATTTTCTCCAAGTTTGTATTGATTTTTATTAATTGAAAATGGTCCAGAAGTAATCCACTTCCACTGACGATCTTCTGATTCCTTTTGTTGATAATAGGAATAAACTCCAGCTGCAACTATGCCTGTTATTATAATTATTATTGATAATCCAATTTTTCCTAAGCGTTTTTTCTTTTTTGATCTTTGTTTTATTTTCAATTTTCGAGTTACGTTCTAATGTTATCATTAATATTTCTTCTACTTGTAAAAAATTCATTAAATCTCTGAATTTATAAAATTTTCAAGTTACGGCCTCTTTCTTTAATCGATCTTTTTTAAAATTATGCTTTATTTTGTGTTAATTTTCACTTAATATTGATATTTTATAAATTAAGTGTCACTTAAACTAATATTAGGATTTTTTATGTAGTATTTTATAAAGTTAGAATTATCTTGGGAAAAATAAAATTTCTACAATGCAGAGAATGTAAGAAAGAATATGCACCTACATTCAAGTACATTTGTGAGGAATGTTTTGGTCCTCTAGACGTATGCTATGATTTTCCATCTGTAAATAAAACCACTTTTTCAAATCGTGAACATACATACTGGAGATATCATGAACTTTTACCCATTGAATCTAAATTCAATATTGTAAGTATTGGAGCTGGAATGACTCCGTTAATCAAGGCAGAAAAATTGGGTAAATCACTTGGTCTGAATAATCTCTATATAAAAAATGATTCAGTAAATCCTACATTTTCATTTAAAGACAGACCTGCAGGAGTAGCAGTATCCAAAGCAAAAGAATTTGGTCTTTCTGCAGTAGGTTGTGCATCAACAGGAAATCTTGCATCTGCAACAGCCGCCCACGCAGCAAAAGGTGATTTTCCTTGTTACATATTTGCACCTAGTGATATTGAGCATGCAAAGATAACCCAAGCACTTTCTTATGGTGCTAATTTCATATCTGTTGATGGAACATATGATGATGCAAATAGAATTGCTGCTCAGATAGGTGACAGCAAAGGTATAGGAATCGTAAACATAAACATGCGTTCGTATTACGTAGAAGGTTCAAAGACACTAGCTTATGAGGTGGCAGAACAACTTGACTGGCAAGTACCTGATCAACTTATTGTACCGGTTGGTAGCGGTGCCATGTTAAACGCTATCTGTAAAGGCTTTGAAGAACTAGAAAATATTTCATTAATAAATCGAGTATCTGATATGCATATGATTGCAGCCCAGCCACATGGTTGTGCTCCTATTGTTGATGCTTTCAAGAAAAAACTTTCTGAAGTAACTCCAGTTGAAAATCCAGATACTATAGCAAAAAGTTTAGCAATAGGTGATCCAGGTGATGGACAGTACGTATTGAGACGACTAAAACAATACAATGGTTTTGCTGAGGAATCAAACAACAAAGAGATATTGGATGCTATACTACTGCTGGCCCGAACTGAGGGGATATTTACAGAGCCTGCTGGCGGTGTCTCTATAGCAGTATTGAAAAAAATGGTTGATGAAGGAAAAATTGACAAGAATGATTGTACTGTATGTTATGTGACTGGTAATGGACTGAAAACAACAGAAGTTATGATGGAAGTACTCACAAAGCCTCAAGTAATGCAGGCTGATATTGGTAAAATTTCGGCATTGGTGAGATAGATGGCAAATATCAAATTTACAATTCCTTCAGTATTGAATAAAGGTGGAGGAGAAAAGAAAGTAGATCTAGTGGCTTCTACTCTTTTGGAAGCATTTGCTAAAATCTCAGAACAGCTAGGAGATGAATTCAAAAGACGAGTTCTTAATCCAGATGGTACTCCTAGATCACTTATCAACATATACATCAACGGAAAAAATATGCGATTTTCAGGAGGTATGGAGACATCGCTAAAAGATGGAGATGAGATTTATGTTTTACCTGCAGTAGCAGGAGGTTCAGAACTATCAAGTAGAGATCTAGAAAAATATTCTAGACAAGTAATGCTAGAAGAAATTGGTTATGAAGGTCAACTCAAACTAAAAAAAGCAAAAGCATGTGTTGTTGGAGTTGGCGGACTAGGTAATCCTATAGTGACACGGCTGGTTGCTATGGGAATAGGTACAATACGAATTGTTGATAGAGATGTGATCGAGTTATCCAATCTACATAGACAAACAATGTTTGATGAATCAGATATAGGACAAGTCAAAGTTGAAGTAGCCGCAAAGAAACTAAAAAAAATGAACTCTGATGTCATAATTGAGGCATTACCTGTTTCTGTAAATGACTATACTGCATTAGATGTAGTAGAAGGATGTGATGTTGTAATTGATGCGCTTGACAGTGTCAATGCAAGATATTCTCTTAACAAAGCCTGTATCAAAAAAAATATTCCATTTGTAACAGGAGCTGCAGTAGGAGTTTCAGGTCAAGTATTTACTATCTTGCCGCATAAAACAGCATGCTATCATTGCATATTTCCATCCTTAGATGAAAATTCCATGCCTACATGCAGTACGGAGGGAGTTCATCCATCAATACTTTCTATTGTTGGAGGAATTGAGGTTGCAGAGGCAGTCAAAATTATGATAGGACGAACTCCAACATTGGCAAATAAATTACTCTACATTGATCTTGATAATTTGGATTTCAATACTACTGTTTTTAATAAAGTAGATGAATGTCCAGAATGCGGTTCAGGTAAACATGAAGAATTGCCAACACAGGAACTCATCGTCGAAGAATTATGTGGACGAAATAGGGGGAAACGCACCTTTTCTATCACTCCCACAAAGATGATTGAGATTGATGTTCCAAAAATAACTAATATTGCATCGGAGAAAGGCTTCAAAGTACAAAATCAAGGCGAACTTGGATTATCAATTTCTTCTAATGATGTCTATGTGAGTTTCTTGAAACGTGGATCAGCTGTAATTGTAGGTGAGAAAGATGAGGATTCAGCTATTGTACTATATAAGAAACTAGTTAATGCATAGAACTTTTTTCTGAAATCTATATTGTCTTTATAACTTGAGCTAATCTCAAATAAGGATCTTCCATTGAAGATAAAATTATTTTTGCCTTTTCTCTATTTGTTTTTCCATCATTCAACATTTTTTTTATTAATGTAGAGATTTTTCTTGGATTGGTCTCTCTCTTTACCAATCCTATGCGAACAAGATATTTTTCAATATAATTTGGTGCTGCATCATATGATATAGTTGGAACTCCCATCAAAGCAGATTCTGCAGTCATTGTACCACCAGAACCAATAAAAATATCTGTAATGTTAAGAAGTGATTTACCATCTACAACTTTATCCATGATTATCACTTTATTACCAAATTTCTCTTTGAGTCTATTTTTTTGTGAAATGTATCTAGCCAAAACTATGATATTGTGAGATTCGAATTCTTTACTAATCTCATGAATTATGTTATCGCTTTCTGTCTTTCCCAGAATATATGCAGCTTCTGATTCTTCAGGTCTAATTACAATCGTCCTTTTGGTTCGATCAACATTTAATTTTTTAATTCTTGATTTTTCTTTAACTATTACAGCAGCATCAATAGCCTTGTAATGAATGATATTTTTTTTTGAAATTCCGTATTTTACAAATTCATTTTTGGGTATAACCCAAGGAATGAGAAGTTTCTGTATGAATGGGACTGAGAGTCTCATTACAGCCTCTGCATGAGGAGAATCTGAAAATGCAATGTGCTTGATTCCTATTCCATAGGAAACTCTCGCAGCTTCAGGAGAACAGAAACTAACCGTCAAATCAGGAGAAAACTTTGCTATCAAATCTAAGAGTTGATTCATTCTTTGTATGCTTGAATGGAGTTTACCTTCTTTGGTAGAACCACCATGTTTTCCAATTAATCGAAGATTTATCCTCTTTATCTTAGCTAACTCAACAACTTCACGATAATTTCTAGATGTACAGAGTATTTTGTGATTTTTACTCAATTTGCTTACCATTGGAGCAAAGAAAAGCAACTGTTTAGGCGTCAGAATATCAAACCAAATTTTCAAACATTTTTGATATAATTTGAGGGTGGAAAAAGTTTTTCTTAGCCCGTACTCCTAGTCTGGATGAATTGGTTGCGACAAAAATTGTTGTTTATGGCTTAAGTACTGAAGGATATTCGATTGCATGTCAAATGGCAATCAAAGGAGCTGATGTCTTTATAGTTGATGAATCTGCACATATGGCAATTTCTCTCAAGGCAGAGATTGCAAAGACCTATCCTAATGTTACATCATTAAAAGAAGACGAACCACTTTTAGGTGTTGAACCAATAGATGTTGCAATATCTCACTCTGAATATCTTTTCTTTGCTCCACGTATAAGAAAGACAGGTCAAGAAGCAAAGATGGAAATTCACTCAAAATTCAAAGATGCTACTTCATCAATAAAAAAAGGCGGCTCTGTAATTTACAATCTTCCAACTGGAATAGGAGGAAATAATGAAACTATCTCTCTTCTTGAACATGTTTCAGGTCTTGAGATGGGAAAGGGAATATCTTACTTTTATTATCCTCTTTCAAAAAATAATTTTCCAGAAATTATTGGGTCATTTAATGCCAAAGACGATGAAAAGCTAGCAAAATTATTAGAGTCTGACAAGAAAGGGAAAAAATTTGTATCTATATCCTCGGCGGAAATATTACATGCAATTAAAATTCTCACTCAATTTGCAAGTCTATCAAGTGTTCTAGAAGTTTCCAAATTTGCGCAAGATGAACAAACAAGAAAAGATCTAGTTTTGACTGAATATAACAATCTCTTTCTTGATGATATGACTAATGGTTTGTATGATTTGAGATCACTTGGAACATCTGTAGAAGGGGCTGGTACCATGATGTACTTGGTAAATGGAAGTATAAAGGGAATAGAAGGTTATGTCAAGAGGTTAATTGATGAAATTCGTTCTACTTTGAAGAAAAATGAACTAAAAGCAAGTAGAACAAAAGTAGTTTTGGTATGGACTCAAGATTCCTATGAAATGCGTGGAGATAAAGTAGATATGCTGAATTCTCTTGTTACAAAGTCTACGTGATTATATTGGTGATGTTGAGATACATCAAGGACCTGAATTAGATATTTTCCATAGTGACAAGACAACTATTATTGTAGCGTGTTCGAAATTTGATTATGATAAAATAACGAAAAATGGAAAAGACTCTGATGTGATAGTAATTAAAACAAATCCTCTTTGTGAGATATTATAATAAGGGTAATGAATTAAAAAATAATATTAGAATTGTCTGACACAAATGATATGCCTCAAAATGAGATAGAAGAGACTCCAGAACATCATGATGATCTAAATGATGAAATGGAATCTAAGCAAGAACTTGTGGATACATTAAAAACTCAATTGGAGAATGAAAAAGAAAAAGTTTCTTCTTATGAAAAAAAAATCCAATATTTGCTTGCTGATTTTGAAAATCTAAAGAAAAGATCAGAGGTTGATATTCAAAATCGTGTCAATTCAATTACTGATGGAATTATTCTTAAATTTCTTGGAGTATATGATGATTTTGTTCGTGCAAAAGATGTTCTTTCAAAACAAAATAAAAACACTGAAGGTTTAGATGCCATTTTAAAAAATATGGATACATTTCTAGCAGAATTTGGAGTAAAACCAATTGAGGCAGTAGGCGAGATTTTTGACCCCCGATTACATGAAGTTATATCTGTCAAGGAAGATGAAACATTAGATGATAATGCCATTATTGCAGAATTCCGTAAAGGATATATTTTGAAGGACAGAGTTATTAGACCAAGTTTAGTGGAAATATCTAAGAGAAAAATCTAGGAGATGAATATACATGGCTAAAATTATTGGTATTGATTTGGGAACAAGTAATTCCGCCGCTGCTGTAATGATGGGTGGAAAACCTGCCCTAATTCCAGCATCTGAAGGAACTACAGTTGGAGGAAAGGCCTTTCCTTCTGTTGTAGGATTAACAAAAGATGGTCAACTCATTGTAGGAGAACCAGCAAGAAGACAGGCAGTAACAAATCCAGAAGGTACAGTTGTTGCAGCAAAAAGAAAGATGGGAACAGATCACTTTTTTAAAATTTACGATAAAGAGTACAAACCCCAACAAATCTCTGCTTTTATTCTACAAAAAATAAAGAGAGATGCTGAGGCATTTATTGGCGAGAAAGTCGAAAAAGCAGTAATTACAGTTCCTGCATATTTTAACGATAATCAAAGACAGGCAACCAAAGATGCTGGTCAGATTGCAGGTCTTGACGTTGTAAGAATCATAAATGAACCTACTGCTGCCGCACTTGCATTTGGTCTTGATAAATTAAAGCAAGACATGAAAATTATGGTGTTTGATTTAGGAGGAGGTACACTTGATGTAACCATAATGGAAATGGGTGGAGGTGTCTTTGAAGTCATGAGTACTTCGGGAGATACACAGCTTGGGGGAACTGATATGGATAAAGTTATGATTGATTATATCGTTGATAGCTTTAGAAAAACTTCGGGAATAGATATTTCCAAAGATGGTGCAGCTATGGTAAGAGTACGTGAAGCTGCCGAAAAAGCAAAGATTGAACTTTCTTCTATATTTGAAACCGATATCAATCTCCCGTTTATTTCATATGATCAATCTTCTGGTCCAAAAAATCTTGAATTAAAAATAACTAGAGCAAAGTTTGAGGAACTCATAAATCCAATTGTAGAAAGATGTAGACCTTCAGTTACAAAAGCCATGGAAGATGCAAAACTTTCTCCAGCAGATGTTAGTAAAATTATCTTGGTTGGCGGTCCTACTAGAATTCCATTGGTCAAAAAATTTGTGGCCACTCTAATGGGAAAAGAAGCTGAGGCAGGAATAGATCCAATGGAGGCAGTTGCATTAGGTGCAGCTGTTCAAGCAGGAATTATTGCAGGTGAAGTTACTAGTGATATTGTACTCCTAGATGTAACTCCTCTTACACTTGGTTTAGAAGTACTTGGAGGATTAAGAGAACCTATAATCGATAGAAACACAACTATTCCAACATCTAAGAGTAAGGTCTTCACAACTGCGGCTGATAATCAAACTGCAGTAACTATTCACGTTGTACAAGGAGAAAGACCAATGGCTGCAGACAATGTATCACTTGGGAGCTTTAATCTCTCAGGAATTCTTCCTGCACCACGAGGAATCCCACAAATCGAAGTCAAATTTGACATAGATGCAAACGGTATACTCAATGTTGCAGCAAAAGATCTAGCAACACAAAAAGAGGCAAAAATAACTATTTCTGCAAGTACAAAACTTGCCAAAGAAGACATAGAAAAGATGACAAAAGATGCTGAACTTTTTGCAGAGCAAGACAAAAAGAAAAAGGAAGAAGTATTAATCAAAAATGAAGCGCAGCAATCTATCTATGCAGCTGAAAGTTTAATCAGCCAACAGAAAGACAAGATATCACAAGAACAGGGTGTTCAGGTAAGTAATGCAATAAAAGATCTAAAAGATGTTCTTGAAAAAAGTGTTGAAGAGATAAAACCAAAACTTGACGCATTAACAAAAATAATAAATGATATCAGTACAGAACTTTACAAAAATGCTACACCTCCACCTGGAGCAGCGGGACAAAGTGGACCAGAAGCAACTACACAAAGTGGACCTGGTGAAACCGGACAGGATACAGGCAAATCGCCAAACTGATCTTTATACAAGGGAATAATCTAGTTGAATTATCATGAGCGCTAAACGTGATTATTATGAGGTCCTTGGAGTTTCAAAGAATTCCCCACCAGATGAGATAAAATCACAATATAGAAAACTTGCTCTCAAATTCCATCCTGATAAAAATAAATCTCCTGATGCAACAGAACATTTCAAAGAAATCTCAGAAGCATATGCAGTATTATCTGATCAGGAGAAGCGTAAACTCTATGATACTTATGGTCATGCCGGCGTTGATGGGAAATATAGTACTGATGATATATTCCAAGGTTCACGAGCCAACTTTGAAGACATTTTTGGCGGTGCTGGTGGATTTGATTCTATTTTTGAATCAATTTTTGGTAGGGGCGGGGGATTTAGATTTGGAGGATTCGATTTTGGAGGTTCGGGAAGAGCTAGAGGCTCTGATCTAATGTATGAAACAGAATTAACATTAGAAGAAGCTCTCAAGGGAAAACATGAAGAAATTGATCTGCCTAGATTGGTAAATTGTGATGACTGTAAAGGCTCAGGTTGTACTCCAGGAACTTCTATGAGAACATGTACTGTATGTAATGGTCATGGTCAAACTAGAACATCACGCAGTAGTGGATTTTCTACGTTTGTAACTGTACAACCATGCAATACTTGTAGAGGCCAAGGTAAAATTATAGAAAGACCGTGTTCAAAATGTAAGGGAACAGGAAAACAAAAAACAACAAGGAAATTCCCATTTGAAATTCCTCCTGGAGTTGAAGATGGGGAATATCGAATCCAAGGTGAAGGAGAATCAATTCTAAATGGTATTAGTGGTGATCTAATAGTTAGAATAAGAGTAAAACCTCATGAGAGATTCAAAAGAGATGGTGCTGATATTTTCTATGATGCACACATTTCCATGATTGATGCAACATTAGGGAAAACAATTATGGTAGAAACACTGGAAGGTGTAGAAAAACTTGATGTGGAATCAGGTAGTCAACCAAATACAATTGTTAAACTTAGAGGAAAAGGACTTCCTCGTCAAAGTGGACGAGGCAGAGGTGATGAATATGTTAGAATTGTTGTAGATATACCATCTAAGATAGACAAACACCAACGTAAACTCCTAGAAGAACTCAGAGATAATTTTAACAGGAATGATTAAAATTGAAAATAGCTCTTGACGTTGATGGAGTTTTGGCAGATGTGATAGAATCTTGGCTATCATATAATAATAAAATAAGACCAACCATATCAAAATCACAGATATCTGAATGGGATTTTTGGAAAAATCATAATATTAATAAATTTGATTTTTACAATGAACTTTCAATTTGTTGGAAATCATGGGAGACTATTCCTCCCACTGAAAATAATATTTCTTCTGCAACAAAGCAACTATCACACATTGGTACTGTTGATATTGTTACTGCACGAGACGATTCTACACATGATGATGTAAAAAACTGGTTGAAACTTCATAATGTTGATTTCAATAATTATGTTGGAGTTCTAGAAGGGGTTGAAAAATCAAAACTAGATTATGATGTATTTATTGATGATTCTCCTCTTAATGCAAAAAGCATGCTGGAAAAAGGAAAATCTGTGATACTTTACTCACAACCTTGGAATTTGTTCTTTGAAGATAAACGGGCAACAAGAATTCATGAATTACAAAGTGCTGTACCTGTAATCGATAATATGATTAATGAAAGTAAATGATTCTAAAACGAAATTAGTAAATACAATAAAGACACTTATTGTAGGATTTTCAATCTCACGTTATTGCGGGGGTCGCCTAGCCTGGTCAACGGCGTAAGGCTCAGAACCTTATCTTTTAGGAGTTCGTGGGTTCAAATCCCACCTCCCGCACCTTATTTTTTATTTATCTTTGTCTTTATCTTGTCTTCTAAAAGTTGATTTAATTTCTGACCATCAATTTTTCCGCGCAATGTTTTCATTGCTAGGCCCATAAGAGGACCCATTGATCTTAACCCCTGTTCTTCAATAATCTTAAGATTAGATCCTACCAATTCATCTAGTATTTGATGCAGTTTAGAATCCTCAATTGTATCCAATGCATTGGATTTGATTGCATCTGAAATTGTTTTTGACTTTCCACTCATGAGACTTTCAAATATTATCTCAAGTGATTCTTTTGCTATCTTTTCCTCTGTTACTAGACTAAATGCTTGTAAAATATCTGCGGTCTTTAGTAATCCGGAATCCATTCCTCGTCGTTCAAGATTTGTAATGGTCCCACAAAGAGTAGAGGCGACAAAATTTGGAGATACTCTCTTATCTTTACATATTGTTTCAAAGATATCTAGATATTCTGAATCAAATACCTGAGATGAAAGCTGTTGATTCAAATCATATTGTTTTTGTAATGCTAAAAGATTCTCCTCCCATGATTTTGGAATCTTGCTTTTTGCTTCTTCTATCTCGGAATTATTAACTATGATTGGTGGTATATCCGTCTCCGGATACATTCTTGAAGATCCAGGTCTTGGTCGCAGAAATACCGTCTCACCTGTAATTGTAGCAGCTCTTGTCTCTGCAGGTATTCCATTTTTTGCAGCTTCGATTCTTTTTATGAGGGATTCTATTACTATGTCCAGTTTTTTCTCATTTCCGGCTAATATGATAAAAGCATCGTTAGCACCTACATCTAGTATATTTCTTACCTCTTTGATCTCTAATTCTTCAATACCATAATTTGGAAGTTCATCCGAATGAAAAAGTCCTCCTAATCCAAAGAATCTTACCAATTCACCTAATTGTTTTCCTAGTCTAATTCCAGGATATGGTTCCCATCCAAACATTCCCACAAATCCTTTAACTTTCATTGCTTTCATGGAGGAACCTTCTACAAGAGATTTCTGAATGATTTTTGATTTACAATTTCTAAAAATATCTGAGACGTCTTTTACATCATGAATTTTTTCTATCCTTTCTGTCTTCATAGTTCTTAATTTCTCTGCTATAATTTTCAAACCATGCTGTCTTTTTGCCTCGTATTCTATGACTTTTTCTAGCTGGTCTAGCTTTTGTACTCCTTTTACTTCTATTACTGCCCCTCCTCCCTCAATTGATACATTGACATCTTGTCTGATTGATCCAAGACCTCTTCCTACTCTTTTTGTTGAACGTAACATTCTGCCCAAAGTTAGGGCAATATTTTTGATCTCTTCAGGAGTACCAGCAACTGGATCTAATGCTATTTCTACAAGTGGTATGCCAAGTCTATCCAAACTATATTCTCTAGTATCTCCTGTATCCTTGAGTAGTTTTGCAGCGTCTTCTTCAAGACAAATACTTTGAACACCTATCTTTTTGCCATTTACTTCTAGAATTCCACCCGAAGATACTAGCATAGTTCTCTGAAAACCTGAAGTGTTAGAACCATCAATTACAAGCTTTCTCATTACATAAATTTCATTGAAAATATTAGATTTCAATGCAGATGATATGATCAAAACAGTCTCTTTTGCAATGTTATCAAGATCATGTGGAGGTTCATCATCTTGTTCTACTAAACAACAACTTTCTGGATTGCCAAAATATGAGATTGTTTTTTCCTTACTCTTCTCAAAAAGAGCACTAGGATCAAACTCTCCTAATTCACTACTTGTAATTCTTAATTTGCGTGTAAAATTAATTGAATACTCATCTGATTCTATAGGTTTACACTTGCAAAATAACTTGCCACCTGTTGCAAGTTGCTGATGAATCTCTAATCCTACTAGCAGTCCTATTTTATCAATTTGAATTTCAGACACTTGTAATTTTATTCCTGTACTTGTTTTAAAGCTTAGTCTGAAAATTCTAAAGCAATGTTTTCTTTCATTATTTTTGTTATATCATCAGAATCTTTAGAATTAGCTAATGCCCACATTGTTTTTACAAGAGCCGTCTCCGGTATCATATTTCCAAGTGGTATGACTCCTAGATTCAAGAGGTCTCTACCACTGTCATATACAGTCATTCTTACCATTCCATCAATGCACTGAGATGTCATTCCAATAAACAATCCATTTTTCTTTGCTTTTTCTATTACTCCATACATTGTCTTACCAACATGGCCAAGTCCAGTTCCTTCAATAATCACCCCTTTGTATCCAGAATTTACTGCATAATTCATAATCTCAGGATCAAGCCCTGGATAATATTTTAGTAATAAAACACGATTGTCAAATTTGATTTTTGGAGAATATTCTCTCTTTGGAAGATTGAATAATTTGTTTTTTTCAATATTATTTCCCTTTACTATGTATGCAGGAGATCCTCCTATAGTCTTGAAAGCGTCTCTTCTGCTAGTATGATTTTTTCTTACTCGTGTTGCCCAGTTGCAGGCAATTTCATCATCACTTGAATTATTGTGCATTACAACAAAAATTCCGGGTGAATTAATCTCTATCAAAAATTTGGTTGCTGCAATTAAATTCAATGCTGCATCTGAAGATGGTCTATCTGATGATCTCTGAGAACCTACCAAAGCAACTGGCTTTGGAAATCCTGCCAAAGAGAATGCTAATGCAGATGCAGTGTATTGCATAGTATCTGTACCATGAGCTAGTATGATTCCATCATACTCTGAATTAGAATACGAATCTAATCTCTCTGCAATCTTTATCCAGTGTTCTGGAAGTAAATTCTCAGAATATTCTGAAAAAATTACCTCGGTATCTATATTGGCAATGGTTGCAAGTTCAGGAACACTTGCATTAAGTTCTGCTGCAGAAAGTGCAGGAGTAACTGCTCCTGTTCTATAATCTATCCTGCTTGCAATTGTTCCACCTGTAGATAATAATAGAATCTTTGGAAGTTTTGGATTTGGTTGTGAATTATGACTGGTTTCTTTTTTTGTTGTAGGTGGAGATTCTAATTCTATTTTTTTTATTTTATCAATCTCTAAACCTATATTGTATCCGCTTTTTAGTTTCAAAACAATATGGTGATCATCACTGTGTTCATATCTTGGCATTACAACTCCCGTGTAAATCGAATCTGCATGGATCTTTACTTGACTACCCACCTCTATCTTGTTATTTGTGAGAAATTCAAGTCCTTTCCCTTTGTATCCAAAATGAGACATTCACTAGGCAATGGAAAAGTTATTTTATTAAAATTACCTATAGTAAGGAACTGCTATCTTTTCGCCTATCTTTAGCTCTTTTTGGGTCTTTACCTTTCTTACAGCCTCTTCAAAATGTCTCATGGTAACCTTCGCCTCTGTTGCTTGCTTCTCTGCTTCTTTTTGATCAGGATATTTGTCAAGAAACTCATGTATGACAAGAGAGACTGCAGTGTTTGCTATGGATGCAACATCTGCTCCACTCATTCCGTCTGTGGCCTCTGCAATCTTATCTATGTCTACATAATCTGGATTTTTCATACCGTTTGTCATAGCTTCTCTTATGACAGGAATCTCCTTTGTGTTAATCTCTAAAATCTTCTTTCTTCCTTCTTTGTCTGGTAATGGAACAAGAATTATTTTATCAAATCTGCCAGGTCTTAGTAATGCAGTATCTATCATATCAGCTCTATTAGTTGCAGCAAGTACCACAACACCATGTAAGCTCTCTATCCCATCTAATTCTGTCAAAAGCTGACTTACTACTCGTTCTGTAACTGCAGTTTCTCCTCCTACTCCACGTATGGGGGCAATAGAGTCAATCTCATCAAAAAATATGACACAGGGAGATGCTTGTCTGGCTCTTCTGAATATTTCTCTTACTCCGCGTTCTGATTCTCCTACCCATTTTGATAATAATTCTGGTCCTCTTACAGAAATAAAGTTGGCTTCACTTTCAGTAGCAACTGCCTTTGCAAGTAGAGTTTTACCTGTACCACTAGGACCGTGTAATAGTATTCCTCTTGGCATTCTGTGTCCTAACTTGGTGTATAGAGTAGGGTATTTCATTGGCCATTCTACTGCTTCTTGAAGTTCACGTTTTACAGTTTCTAGTCCACCAACTTCATCCCAACTTACATCAGGATTTTCAATGAATACTTCACGCATTCCAGATGGAGTAACTTCTCTTATTGCATTTTGGAAATCTTCACCAGTCACTATGAGTTTGTCAAGCGTCTCTGGTGGAAGTTTCTCATCTTCCATGTTTAGTTCTGGAAGTAATCTTCTGAGGCATTTCATTGCAGCTTCTTTACATAGGTATTCTAAATCAGCTCCAACGTAGCCATGACTTATTGAGGCAACTTTATCCAAATTTACATCGTCACTAAGAGGCATGTTTCTTGTATGAATCATCAGGATGTCTTTTCTACCCTTCTTGTCAGGTACCTTGATCTCAATTTCTCTATCAAATCTACCTGGTCTTCTAAGTGCTGGATCAATTGCGTTTGGTCTGTTGGTAGCAGCTATTACAATTACTTTACCTCTAGCTTCAAGACCGTCCATTAAAGAAAGTAACTGAGAAACTACTCTTCTTTCTACTTCTCCTGTTACTTCCTCTCTCTTTGGAGCTATTGAATCAATTTCGTCAATAAATATAATGGATGGAGATTTCTCTTTTGCTTCTTTGAAAATTTCTCTTAACCTAGCTTCACTTTCACCATAAAATTTACTCATTATCTCTGGTCCTGATATGCT
The DNA here is from genome assembly GCA_963713025.1 of uncultured Nitrososphaerota archaeon. Taxonomy (GTDB): domain Archaea; phylum Thermoproteota; class Nitrososphaeria; order Nitrososphaerales; family Nitrosopumilaceae; genus Nitrosotalea. The sequence goes on from CAVQKA010000001.1 coordinate 556,296, forward strand.
AATGAAATGTGCATTACTTTCATTTGCAACTGCTTTTGCTAACAATGTTTTTCCAGTTCCTGGAGGTCCGTACAACAAAACTCCTTTTGGAGCTTCAATTCCAAGTTTTTCAAAAATCTCTGGATGTCTTAGAGGAAGCTCTATCATCTCACGAACTTTCTTAATTTCATCAGTTAGTCCTCCTATGTCCTCATAGGTTACCTGTGGTACTCCGCGTAGAGTCTCTCCTTTTTCTGCAATGTGAAATACTGTTTTTTGTGTGACAAGTACTGCATCAGCTGCAGGTGTAACACCTATTACTTGAAAAGTTAGCCTTCCACCAAAATACGGTACCATTACATTATCTCCTTTTATCAAAGGAACACTTTCTAATGCATCGGCAAGATATCTTTCATCAATAGGAGGAATTGCTTCTAATGGTGCAACAACAATTTTTTCAGCAGCTACTGCCTTAATCTTTTTGACAGCAACAGTGTCACCGATTGCAATACCTGCATTATTTCGTACTAGACCATCAACTCTGATAATTCCCTTACCTTCATCAGAAGGATATAGTGGTAAACACTTGGCAACAGTCCTTCTTTTTCCTTTGATCTCAATAACATCACCTGTAGAAGCTCCAAGTGAATCCATAGAATCATAATCAATACGTGCAACTCCTCTTCCTACATCACGAGTATAAGCCTCAAGTACCTTAAGGGAGAGTGTGTTTTGGCTCACAGTTTTAGCACCCTCAAACTAATTTTTATACCTTTGTCGTCTTTGATCCACAACAAAGGATCAGAAGATTAAAATTTACACAATAAAGCAAAAACGCTACATTGGGTAAGCGACCACTAGTAAGAAGACGAGGTAGAGGAGGAATGCAGTTCCGTGCAGCTTCTACTGGTAAGTTACTTCCAGCCAAATATCCTAGATTTGAATTGGCTGAACAACATGAGGCAAAGGTCATAGATATTGTTCATGAATCGGGTAGAGATGCTCCTCTTGCTAAAATCTTATTTGAAAGTGGATTACAATCTTTCATTCCATCAGTTCTTGGTACTAAAATCGGTTCAAAATTATTCTTTGGTTTAAAGGCAGGTGTTTTACCAGGTAATGTAATTAGTATCCAAAACATACCTGATGGTACCATAGTGTGTAATGTTGAGAAACATTTTGGTGATGGAGGAGCTATAGTAAAGTCTGCTGGAACATATGCAACAGTCTTTTCACATAGTGCTGAAGGTGTAACCATAAAACTACCGTCTGGAAAATTCACTACTCTCAATCCAAAGAATCGTGCTATGATAGGAGTTCTTGCTGGAGGAGGTGTTGGTGATAGACCATTTATGAGAGCTGGTCCTGCTTGGAGACGAAAGCGTTCAAAGGGCCATAAATATCCGATAGTTAGAGGTGTTGCTCAAGCAGTATATGTTCACCCACACGGTGGTGGAAGACATCAGCACGTTGGACGAAGTTCTACAGTTTCACGTAACGCTCCACCTGGACGTAAAGTCGGTAGCATCGCAGCTAGAAAGACTGGACGTTCTAGAATGAAAGAGAGAGCATAATCTAAGACTAAATAATAGTTTTTTAAAAAGAATATCATGAATTCAAAAAGAGTTCATCTTTTGATAAAAGGTCGAGTCCAAGGTGTCTATTTTCGTCAAACAATGATGGAGACTGCTGAAAAAAATAATGTTTTAGGATGGGTTCAAAATCTTCCAGATAATCAAGTAGAATCTATATTGGAAGGAAATAATTCAAACGTAGATGCAGTAATAGAATGGGCTCATTTTGGTCCTGCTGGCGCAGTTGTAGACGAACTGAAAATTTCAGAAGAAAATTATGTTGGTGAATTCTCGGAATTTGAGATTCGCTATTAATGAATATTAGTATATGCATCCAAAAGAAGTTTCTTAATTTCATCAAGATTATCGTTTAATTTTATTTGTATTTCTTTTTCAGGCTCTTTTCTATCTCTTTTAATTTTTAATATTATTAAATCCCGCTGAGGTTCAATATCCGCAAAGTTTCTAAATGACATTGATTTTGAAAATACAATTCTATGCATACGTATGTCTTCCACTATGTTTTTTCCAAGTGTGAAACAATAACTACGAAGATCATCAAATAATGGTGCTATGTTAGAAGGTATAATTTTTCTAAATTCTTCATAAGTCCTTTTCTTTCCAGAGATTAATCCTTCCATGTTTTTTCTAGCCTGATTTAAGAATATTAAGGTAGTAGACCCGCTAGTTCCAGTCTAGACAAACGGTCTCATCTCAAGTCAAGCAAGATCCGCCACGTAGACGAAGCAGCGTGGATGTTCTACCTTAGGATTGCTCCCTCCCGGACCTCATCCCTTTCGGCAGTTCAAACTTGAGAGTCTATCCCTTCGGACAACCTCTGTCTTATATCCACCCGCTTCGGCGTGATTTCATATCCGCAAGTCAAGCGAGTACCGTCTATCTAGAGATTTATCCAGCGGTTACTGGTCTCTGCATATAGCCGGTTTCAGAGACAGGGCACGGCTAGCGCCCCAACCCTACCTACTACCAAATTTATTGTAATTACAAGTTCTTTATGTGCATTAGGGTTAATTCAATCGGAGATTGGTTAACGTACTGCATACTGAACATATCTCTCCTGTACATTCATTTCCACATTTTGAGCAAATTTTCCATTCTGAACTGTTGGAATCTTTGATTGTAGTAGAGATCTTTAAAATTGATCTATACATGTTATTTTTGATACCACTACGAGTCTTTTCTAAAGAATTAAGAAAATTACGAATTTCTGTTCGAATTCCTTCATTCATGTGTGGGCATTCTTCTGATTGAAACGGAATTTCATTTGTAAATGCATAAAAAACAATCTCATTTTCATAAATCTCACAGAATGGCTTTATCTTTCGTATTTTGTTTTTAGAAGTATCTGGATCCATCCAACCGATTTTTTTTGTATCTCCTGAAATAATATTTATAATAAAAGTTTGTAGCATATCATCCAAGTTGTGACCAGTTGCTATCACATCTACTCCAAGATCAGCAGCACCATAATCTATTGCTCTTCTTCTTAGTATTCCACATATGGAACACGATGAAACTTTCTCATTATCTCTATGTTCAAGAGTTTGTTCTAAAGTTGTACCAAAAAGAGAACTATATGGGTATACTTTGTGTTCAACATCTAATTTTTCACAAAACTCCTTTACAATTTTAAGAGCCTCGTCTCTATATCCTGGAATTCCCTCATCAACTGTTATGGCTTTTATCTTAAAGTTATGATCTAGGGAAATTTTTTTCAATACTTGCAACAAAGAAAGAGAGTCTTTTCCTCCGGATACTGCAACTCCCACTATATCTCCAGATTCTATCATGTTATACTTTGAGATTGTCTTGGTAGTTTTATGAACAATTGAGTTTGAAAAGCAATCTGAACATAGATTCTCACCTGAATATTTTCTAGAGTATACAACTGTATTCTCACAACGATCACAGTTCATGGCGCGATTAACTAACTCCCAAATTTAACCATATGTTGACTAATCGTATTAAATGGTTATGAAGCCTGATTTTACTGCTGATAGAGCTATATTCAAGCCAAATAAAATGAATGTGACACCATACAGCGACATCATGGCTACCTTTCAATACTTTTTCTGATACTTTCTTTTCAATTATACTATGAATGAATTTACCTCCGTCTAAGATTGGTAATGGTAACATGTTGAATATTCCAATGAAAAATGATAGCATCCAAAGCCACAGTAAGAACATGAAAACTTCCGGACTCCAGTGAATATAATATGGAACTACGGGTTGGTATGATGGCAATGAAGCTCTTAGAATTCCAAGCATGCCTTTTGTTGGATCATCCTTAGAAGCTGTTACCAAAACAGGAATTTGTAATGTATTTGCACCTCTTATAACAGAAACAGTGGCAGTATCTCCAGGTTTTAATTTAATTTTTGCAAAATCCTGAGGAAGAGAAATTTGATTTCCATTAATCGCAGTAATGATATCGTCTTTGAGCAATCCTGCCTTTTCAGCACCTGAACCTTCTGTAACTGAAACTATTGGTACTCCAAGAGGTTCGTGATACATCATATTTCTAATGGGATCTGGCATGATTAGGGCAAATGATGGATTGAATATCAAAAGTCCTGCAATGATAAATGAAAATAGAACGTTTGATGTTGCTCCTGCTCCTATTACCCTAAGACGTGAGATTTTTTTTGATTTGGCAAATTCTTCCTCATCTGGTTCCACAAATCCTGCAAATAACGCAATGAATATTGCAAATCCTCCTGTCTTGATTTTTATTTTCTCTAATGTGGCAACAATTCCATGGGCACCTTCATGAATTACTAGTACAATTGGTACTGAAAGAAGGAAATACGCAATATTTGCACTTGATTGAATTGTAACACCTGGTATCAATACAGTCATTGCTGCAAATGATTCCGGCTTTACAAAAAAGTTTGACAAATTGGACGCAAGATACCAAAATGCAGCTCCCATCATTACAAAACCCAAAACTACACTCATGTTGGCAAAAACTTTGGTTGCACGCTGGGTTCTATTTAGAATTCTTGTGAGTATTGACTGGACATTTGGATTCTTGTAGGTCAAACTATATGGTTTTATTTCAAAGCCATGCTTGTCAAGTTTCAAGCCTTTTGCAATTACAAATACTGCAACCCATGCAATCAAAACATAGATGATAGAATTGTGCGTCAAAAACTCAAAAGCCAAATTAATTGATACTCTTTTTAGTCAGGGCAAATTTATCAGTTGCTATGGGAATTGTGATAGTTTCGACATATCCTGACAAAAAATCAATTTCTAGAGTAGCTCATATTGTAGTGGAAAAAAAATTAGCAGCTTGTGTTAACTATACTAAAATTAACTCTGTATATACTTGGAAAAATAAGATTCATGATACTAAGGAATTTCTAGCACTTTTTAAAACTACTACTACCTCAAAACAAAAACTCAAGGAGACAATAGCAAAAACTCATCCATATGTAGTCCCAGAAATAGTAGAACTCAAAATGGATAATGTTAATTTGCCGTATATGAAATGGCTTGAAGAGTCAACTTTGGGGAGAAAACCTAAGAAGAGAAATAACTCCTCCAAGAGATGAGACTCTAAGCCCTACATCTGTGGTAGAATCCACTGCATAAACTTCAACACCTTTGGATTCTACTTGGTTGAGAAATTCAATTATTTTATCCTCATCTTGTTTTTCAAATATTCTATCTGAAAATACTAGTGATTCTACAGCGCCTAGATCATTTGCCTTTGAGGTCTCATCAAATCCCATGGTAAACTTGGTACTTTTCTTATTGGCTCGCAGCATAATCTCATCTAGTATGGCAGAAACCTTTGCAATCTTACTGGTGTCTAGAGTCTGTTTCATAATATCGGATTTGATAAAAGTGTAAATTCCATCTTCACCAGATGAATCTATTGCATCGACTACTTGGATCTTATGTCCTTTAATGGATGGAACTTCTGCTAGAAAATTTGCTAATCTTTTCTTTGTCTCTCCTGGTCCAAATATTACTATGCTATCTCCATCTCTTATCAAAGTTGAAATTGCACTTTGAACATCTTTGAAAAAATCTTGGATGTTAAATTTAGATTTGTATCTCTTTCCACTTGCACCTGAATACATATTTGGTAAAAGTTTGAGATGTGTACCACTTAGTCTTCCCAAGCCGCAATCAGTTGTATCTATTGCAACAAGAAGAAAAGCACCAAGTTCTTTTTTTTCAAAGATTAATTTTTTCTCAATTTCACTCCAACTTTTTTTAATTAGAGTAATTGCATCACCAATTTTTAATGTCAAAGAATGATGAGATCCTTTACTTACTGATGGATTATCTGATTCCATTATAGTGCCCTGAACTCTTAATCTGTCTACTACCTCATCTATGGAAATTTTCTCAACATCCAGTGCTATGCGAATTTTAATCCTCTCTCCTTTGTCTGGTCTTGAAAAATCCTTTTCTAGTTTTACAGCTCTTGATGTATCTCCTACTATTCTATCTCCCTTACCTATGACACGTCTTAATGTAAAGAGATCATCTGATTCCTCTGGGATTAGTGCAACAGCATTATCGTCTATTTTTTTAATAATCAATCTAATACCTCTGTGGAACTATAATAAAAAAGAAAAGTAATCTAGTTTGTTAACTCGTCAGTCTTAACTTCTTTCTTTTCTTCTGCCTTCTTTCTAAGGTAATTCTGGACCCATTCTTGTGTTATGACTCCAGATTCAGTCAAGTTAACAAGCGTATTGGTTGAAGCGTCACCCATTACTTTGCCAGTGTTTCTCCTTATCTGTCTCCATTTTAGATTCGTATTGCCGCTTTTTGATGAATAAATTATGCCTAGTACTTCTTTTGCATTTACAAAAGTCATGTCACGAATCTTTTTTAGAGTAACCTTGTCTGCAGCCTCTACGTAAATTAATCCTGGAGAGGTTTCACGCTCTGGGAACACTTCGTAATCTTCCATGTAACTTTCAGGAATAAATGAGTTACAAGTACTTAGGATTACAAACTTCCTAAAACTTTCAAGGGAACACGTTGCATCAATTGTTACCATTTGTGTAACCAATGCCCCGCCTTTTATCAAGCTTCTTGAAAGACTCAAGTAGGAACAAACAAAATCGTTGATTGCAGGCGTTGATGACCATATCCATTTGATTTGATGAGAAGGATCTTGAGTTCTGAGCCTGCACTGGATTTTTATCAGTATTTGATTCTAGTAATTATATGAAATCGCATACTGAATATCTTACATATAATATTCCATCAAGGAGAGGATTTGTAAATATCACACCTGAGGTAAGAAAAATAATTCAAAAAAGTGGTATCAAAGAAGGTCTGTGCTTAGTTAATGCTATGCACATTACTGCAAGTGTATTCATTAATGATAACGAGAGTGGATTACACCACGATTATGAAGAATGGCTAGAAAAAATTGCTCCACATGAACCAATATCAAAATATGAACATAATAAAACAGGAGAAGACAATGCTGATGCTCATCTAAAAAGACAAGTCATGGGAAGAGAAGTAGTAGTAGCTATTACCAAAGGCCAACTAGATTTTGGTCCTTGGGAGCAAATATTTTATGGAGAATTTGATGGTAAAAGACCAAAACGAGTTCTTGTTAAAGTGATTGGTGAATAATTAAGATAAAGAGCCACGCTTTTGAGCTCCTTCTTCTAATGGCTTTAACTTGAAACTCTCTTCATGATTTTGAGCACCGTGATTGCACTTTACACAACCTACTTTGAATCCGTTACTGTCTTTAACAAAAGTTTCACAGCCACAAAAACAAGTCATTTACTTTTACACTTTGTATCTCTGATATAACTTATTTCAATTAGTTTTTACAACAATTTCCACGTGGAATATCATGATCATGTGGACATTTTCTTGGATGCTTGAGCATTGTACATAACGCATCTGTAAATTGTGCATTCATATGATGTTCAATGCCGCAAACCATTTCCTCATCGATATCTACTTTGAGTGCACTATCCATCAAAACTTCTAGCAATCTGCTATTTCGCATCATGTTAGACCCAATATCTTCGCCATTCTTAGTAAGCGAAACTCCACTTTTGTTATAATTGACAAGTTTTGATTCATTTAATTTTTTTAACATCTGGACAACACTTGGCTGTCTTACGTTTAGCATCTTGGCAATTGTGCTTATTTTGACAGGATTACCTGCTTCCTTGATATGCCATATTGCTTTAAGATACATCTCAACATGTTCTGCTTCTGCAGTTCCAACAAAGAGTACTTCTTGATCTTTCATGAGACTGTATTTTACCTACTTGATTTTACGTCTTTTGATTCTTTAAGTAAATATTCAAAATATTCCCGAGCAAATCCTGCTAAACCTGAATGGTCTGCCCATATTGCAACTGCCTCTTTTGTACCCGTAGTGCCTAATTCTTCACCCAAAAGCAATACGACGTATCTTTTATCGGATATGATTCCTCCTCCAAAGAGGCCTTTCTTTACTTTGACTTTAGCTAGTCTTGCTAGAGACTTGAGTGTATCATTGTTAACATCTTCTGAGACTAGAATTGTAATATCTACACCTCTGTCATGTAGTAGTCGAAGTTTTGGTAAAGCTTCCTTTGCTAATTCCTCTGCAACTTTTGGTATGGCAATAAGAACTTCATTTCTACAAGAATCCACCATCTCAAGGATCTTTGTAGTGATGTTGATCACACCAGAAATTATCCAAATGTCGGGTCTCTCACTAATTCCACTCTGTTCATAAAGTGGAATTAGTTCCTTGAGTACAATATTTTCATTGTTTCTAAATTCAGTCTCAAATTGTTGCTTTGATGTCTGGATTGCAGTAGCAGGTGATTTTGCAAAATACTGAGTAGGTCTTGAATCATCTGATCCTATCCATCCTTTTTCCTCAAGAGTACCAAGAACTTCATAAATTTTTGAGTATGGTACACCTGATTTCTGACTTAGATCTGATGCAGTGATAGGACCTGTTTTTAAAAGTGAAGAATACGTCTTTATTTCATAACTTGTAAGACCGATCTTTTCTAATGATTTTCTTGCCTTGTCAGAAAGACTCATTCAATATGATCGAGGCTCTTTTGGTATATATGTCTAGAATCAAAGTTTTCCATGAAGAGGATCTACCTATTCATCTGGTGTCTTGTAGGAAATTGATTAAATACTATCCCCTAAGATATGCGTATAAGGAATGGCACTAATTCAGATATCTAATCAGAAGACTCCTACTTTTGGAAAGAAATCTACTATAAGATTTACTCAGAGTATCTGTCCTGAATGTAACATGATTCTTGATGCAGAGGTCTTTGAGAGAGATGGCAAGGTCTTCATGACAAAGACTTGTCCAACACACGGAGAATGTGAAGAACTCTATTTTGGCTCTTATGACATGTATAAAAAATTCAGTACCTATTGGATGGATGGAAAAGGTGCACATGCTCCAAATGTAATGATAGACAAATGTTCATGTCCTAACAACTGTGGTCTATGTTCTAATCACTTGTCTCATAGTGGACTTGCAAACATGATAGTTACAAACAGATGTGACTTGACATGTTGGTACTGCTTTTTCTATGTAAAGAAAGGACTTGAGGGTGCATACATGTATGAACCATCACAAGACCAAGTCAGAGCAATGATGAAGACACTAAGAGCAGAAAGACCAATTCCAGGAAACTCAATGCAGATTACTGGTGGTGAGCCGATGTTAAGAGAAGATATTGTTGATGTTATCAAAATAATGAAAGAAGAAGGTGTTGATCATATTCAGATGAATACAAACGGAATCAGATTTGCGCTAGACCCAGAAGCAATGAGAGAGGTCAGACTTGCAGGTGTCAATAATTTGTATCTAAGCTTTGATGGTGTAACACCAAGAACAAATCCAAAGAATCACTGGGAGATTCCATATGCACTAGAAAGTGCTAGAAAGACAGGAACTACTGTAGTATTTGTTCCAACTGTTATCAAATCAATTAATGATCATGAATTAGGTCCAATTATACGATATGCTCAAAAGAACATGGATGTTGTTCACGCAGTAAACTTCCAACCAGTATCACTAACAGGAAGAATGGGCAAGAAAGAGCGTGAAAAATACAGAATCACAATACCAGATTGTATACAAAGAATTGAAGAACAGACAAAAGGTGAGGTAACAGTAGATGACTGGTTCCCAGTTCCAAGTTGCATGCCACTAACAAACGTAATTGAAGCATTCTCTAGCAAACCAAAGTATGAACTCTCAATCCACTTTGCATGTGGTGCAGGAACATACATCTTTGAAGATGCAGAGACCAAGAAATTTGTTCCACTAACAAGATTTGCAGACATTCAAGGAATGTTAGAACTCTTTGAAGACAAGGCAGAAGAGATCAAGTCTGGAAAGAACAAGTACTTTACCATGTTAGAAGTAGTAAGAAAACTATCAAGCTTTATTGATAAAAAGAAACAACCAGCAGGCCTTGACTTGGCAAAGATGTTTGGTAGTATATTGATGAAGAGATCATTTAATTCTGTAGGTTCATGGCATGTCAAAGGTTTGTTCTTAGGCATGATGCACTTCCAGGACAAATACAATGAAGATTTAGAAAGACTCCAGAGATGTGATATTCACTATCTTACACCAGACTTGAGAGTTGTTCCATTCTGTGCCTTTAACGTAATTCCAGAATGGTATAGAGACAGAATCCAAAAGAAATATTCCATCTCAGTAGAAGAATGGGAACAGAGAGTTGGTGTAAAACTTGAAGATGGTCTCTATAGAGGAATAATGAGAAGAGGTTCAGGTGACGAGCTTGCAGCTGGTTGTGCAAAGAGCCAGATGATGCATGAAGCATCACAAGCTTTGTCGTAAAGAAAAACTAATTCTTAATTTTCTATCTAAGAACTTAATACAAGTAGAGGTAGATTTTCCGTATATTGAAAATACTGATTGTTTCTCCAACATATCAAGGGAATAGGGGGAGTGGCAAGACATGTTCAAGGACTGGTAAATTTCTTGAAACAAAATGGAGATCAAGTTGATATTATCTCATCTGAAAATACATTTACAATTCCAATTAGAAAATTAAAAAATCCTAGTTTTATGATATCTTCTTTTTTGAAGACTCGTCTTAAGAAAGATTATGATATTGTACATGCACAGAATCCTCCTGCTGCTCTTGCACTAAAAGGCGTAACATGCAAAAAAAATTCTTTCTTTGCATGGGGTACATCATGAACAAGTAGAACTGTTACATGGAAATACAGTAGGTGAAGTGGCAAAAGGTTTTGAAAAATATGCATCTAAGTTGGGCTGATGCAATAACAGTATCATCACATGAATTGTATGATCATTATACAAAAATGGGATATACGGTACACTATCTTCCAAATGCCATGGATATTTCTTCTCTGCCAACTGGTATTGACAGAAGGTATGAAAAACAGATAGTCTATGCTGCAAGAATGTCAAGAGAAAAGGGTATCATGGACATACTCAAAATGGCTGAAAAACTCCCTGAAGATATTCATCTCTTACTCTTAGGAAGTGGTCCTGAAGAAGAGATTGTAAAAAAAGCATGTGAGAACAAGAAAAATCTACATTTTCTTGGATATCAAGAAAAACAAAAAACAATTGAAATCATGCGTGGATCTGATATTGTTATACAGCCTTCTATAATGGAAGGAGGACTAAGCTATACTAGATTAGAGGCAATGGCCTGCAAAGTACCTCTTATTTCTACAATTGCAGGTGGAAGTAAGGATGCATTACGTCATATGGAAAATGCATATTTGGTAAAACCCAATGATCCTCAAGGATTGCTGGAAGCAATTCTTGAATTAATGTCAGATGATAAAAAAAGAAAAGAATTGGCAGATGAATGCATTTAAAACAGTACAAAAATATGATTGGAAGGTTGTTGGTAAAATGTATCTGAAATTGTACACTGATGTTCTTGAACAAAAAACATGATTAAATTCTAATTTTGTAAAGAATTTCAATATGATATGGGTGAAATTTTTACAAATTAAAAAATTTAAAGGTAATAGCAATGGCTTAATGATATGAATTTAGTCGTAACTGGAGGTGCTGGATTTATTGGAAGTCATCTTGCAGAATATTTAGTAAACAAAATCACACAGTTACAGTAATAGATAATCTAGACATGGAAAGTTGAATAATCTAAGTGAGATACAAAAAAAAATTGAATTTTCAAAATATAGATATATTAGATTATGAAAATTTAAAAAAGATTTTGAAAATGTGATGGTGTATTTCATCATGCAGGTCTTACATCTGTTAATGATTCATTTAGAAAACAAAAAGAATATCATGATAGTAAATGTAAAAGGAACTGAAAATATACTTCAACTTGCGAAAGATTTTGGATTTAAAGTTGTATTTGCAAGCAGTGCAAGTGTTTATGGTAATCCAAAAAAAATTCCAATCAAGGAAAATACTAAAAAACACCCCCTTAATCCATATGGAAAAACCAAAGCAGCTGCTGAAACACTATGTGAAAAATTTAGTAAAAAAGGAGTCCCTGTGATAGCATTAAGATATTTTAATGTATATGGATTGAGACAGAAT
>CAVQKA010000002.1:0-171039 GCA_963713025.1 uncultured Nitrososphaerota archaeon
ATAGAAGTTTTGATTGTTCTAAAAAGTGGATCAAATCTTCTTTGATTGATCAATCATTAATGTTACTCCATTTTTCTCACAAATGTCTATCATGTTTTTAGCTGCCGCAATACTATGTGCAATAGGTTTTTCACAAAAAATTCCCTTTACTCCTGCTTTTGCTGCCTTGATTGTAATTTCTTCATGCTGATGAACTTGTGTGCATACTGAAATTAAATCTGGTTTTGATTTTTCCAAGAGTTCATCGATGTTAGTAAATAAATTATCCACAGAATATTTTTCTCCATATTTCTTTAATTTTTCAACATCTATATCACATAATGCATCTAATTTCGTCTTGGAGTGATGATTGTATGCACTTGCATGTGTACTAATTGTCTTTCTAAGTGGATCATCATCAAAACCACATCCAATTCTTCCACATCCAACAACAGCAGCTCTTAACACCATGTCAACATTCCTATTTCATCTATAATAAAACCTCTACTTTAAATCATCATGGGTAAAAAATCTAAACTCCTTTTTGCTTATCTTTTTGTTGTTGCAAATATGATTTTGTAGACGTATCAGATGGGTATATGTTATTTATCATTGATATTTCGGGTTTGCGTCTAATAGTGAATAATTTTTCCATGTGGAAGATCTGATCTTCTTTGAAACTCTCTTGATACACAGCTTTGACAAATTCATAATCTTCTTCATAATCTACAGTCCAACGAAGTTTGGACAAATTGGTAGTATTTTTGTAATTACTACAATTGAGAAGTTCATGATTTTTAATCATATGAATGGCAAACCATTCTTGGGAATCACCTAATTGGAAAGATAATTTCTCTAAAAAATCACGGGAAATTATTTCTACATTTAGCCCATCTGGAAATGTTCTTTCAATGGTATTACTTGCAAAGTCCATATTTGGTTTATCCAAGAAAGTTTGTATCACTTGATCTACAACAAAGGGATCAACTAGTGGGCAGTCACCAGTTATCCGAACAATCGCATCTGCGTTAAATTTTCGTGCTGCGCCTAGAAGTCTATCTACGATTCTCTCTTCTGACCCTCTAAAAATGTCAACTTTTTCTTTTAGTGCAAATGTTTCAATTATATCATCTAAAGGATTTGTAGACGTTGCAATACAAATCTGATTTATTTTCTTACAACCCTTTAATCTATTGTAGATGTGCCAAATTATGGGCCGTTCAAGTATTGGCAACATTATCTTACCTTGTAATCTTGATGATCCAAATCTCAGTTGAATAACTCCAAGTATTTTGGGCATTTGCAATTGATTTATTGAAAGGGCTACTTTACCATTCCTGAAGAATTTTATTAAAAATTACTAATTCATGAATTATACTATGTGCAAAACGAGTATTAAATTAAATTGAAAATTCATAAACAATAAATTGAAACCATTGTTACAAAGGTAAATGCTAAAACTATCTAAATCTGAAGAATATAAAAAAAGGGCTCTTGATTTGATTCCAGGTCTTGCACATACTTTTAGCAAGGCTCCTTACAGCTATGTAGAAGGAGCATACCCTGCATATATGAAATCAGGTAAGGGATTCTCATGTTTTCGATGTTGATGGAAATGAGTATGTTGATTATGTTCTTTCTCTTGGACCAATAATTTTGGGTTATAATTATTCAGTTGTAAATGATGCCATTGTAAATTCATTGAAGGATGGTATAACATTTTCAATGCCTCATTACAAAGAAGTTGATGTTGCAGAGTTACTTTGTAGTGTTATTCCTTCTGCTGAAATGGCTAAATTTACAAAGACTGGCTCTGATGCAGTCACCGCTGCAGTACGTGCTGCAAGAGCAATTACTGGTAGAGATAAAATAGCATATTGTGGTGGTGGAGGAGTATGGCATGATTGGTTCATCACGGCAACTTCTCGTAACAAAGGTGTTCCAAAATTTAACAGGGATTTAATCAAAGTTTTTCAATATAATAACATCAAGAGTCTTCAGGAAATTTTTGATAATAACAGGGGAGAAATTGCCGCTGTATGCATAGAACCAGTTGTATATGATGCTCCCATTGAAAATTTCTTAAATGAAATTAAAAATATCACACATGAAAATGGGGCCATTCTAATCTTTGATGAAGTTGTGACTGGATTTAGAATCTCTTTAGGAGGAGCACAGAAATTTTTTAACATTTCTCCTGATATATCCTGTTTTGGAAAAGCTTTAGCAAATGGAATGCCTCTTGGTGCTGTTGCTGGAAAGAAAGAATATATGAAAATATTTGATGAGATTTTTTATTCTACTACTTATGCAGGTGAAATTGTTTCTCTTGCTGCTGCTGAAGCTCACAATTTTGGAAATGAAACAAAAAGAGGTGGTAAACCATTTGTGGAAGCGTGGAACTGATTTACAACAGGGACTACAAAAAACTATCCAGCAAATGGATCTGCCTATTGAAATTCGAGGTTATCCTTATCGCTTGTTACAATCTGTAAAAGATGAATCTGGTAATGATTCATTACTTTTGAAAAGCATACTGTATCAAGAGTGTATAGAAAAAGGCATTCTGTTCGGTCCAGGTGCAATTTTACACTCATACAGTCATAATGTGGATGATACATCAAAAACAATTGAAGTCTTTTCACAAGCCGGGGAAATGTTACAAAAAGCAATGAATTCTCCTGATCCTTCTAAATTCTTAAAAGGTAATGTAATGAAACCTGTTCTCAAATTTCCAGTATGATTATTGAATAATTAAACTAAATCTAAAGATGTTACAATATTTCAAAAACTTTGTACACAAATAATCTATTTTTTATCAAGATTTTTCTTTTCGTATATGATTCCTTTTGGCTCAAATCCCAATTTTTTTACAAGGTTATTTGACCTAGTATTATTGATATTTACTGTTGCAAAATATCTCTCTTTAGGATGAAGTTTTAACATTTCTATTACTGCATCTGATGCGATTCCTTTATTTCGATATTCTTCAGGTTAAATAATATCCTATTTCACCACTTTTTGTTATGTGAACAAATCCTGCACGTTCTTTGCTAACTAAAATGATGTAAGTCTTGAGTTCATTTTCAAAATATGCCTTAAAAAATTCATTTAGGGGCTTCAATTTAAGAACTGTCACAGTAAGTTCTGGTCTTAAATTGTCTTCAATTAATTTATACACAAACTGCTGATTATCAGTTAACATTTCTCGCAATGTATATTCAGGCACATTTTCTTCTCCTTCTCCTTCTACTTTATTCTTTTTCTTTAATCACGTCCAGAAAAAATTAACTTGATTTGAAAATTAGATTATACTCTCATGATTAGTGAATGGAACAGTAATTTTTCATCTAATATGTGATAAAATATGAAGAAATTGATATTCAAATTTTAATTATAATAGACATTTTAAAATGAGACCTCTTGAACATAAATCATATTGCAAGACATCGTACCTATCCAATTAAAAAAAGTAACAAAAACGGATCATCGTTTTCTTTATTCGATTCTTAAAGAACGAATTCCGATTGTAAATATTTCTCATAGAAAAATGCCAACTTACAAACAGCATATTCAATTTGTACTGTCCAAGCCCTATTCAAAATGGTATGTTGTATACTATAATGACAAAAAAGTGGGTTCTGCGTATCTGTCCAAACAAGATGAAATAGGAATATTTCTCAAGAAAGGAATGCAAGGAAAGGGAATAGGACATTTGGTTTTAGAGGAACTAATGAAAAATAATCCACGGCCTAGATATTTGGCAAACATAAATCCAAAGAATGCTAAATCCATTCAATTCTTCAAAAATAATGGCTTTCATTTGATACAATATACATATGAATTCAACCCACAAGATTGATTGCGATGAATAAAAAAATTAAGTGATTTGATCCAGATGTTCAAAAAGATGAAGTATTAGTGATGTAAAAATATACTTGAAAGTAAATTCTGGGCATCTGGAGCAGGAACAGGAAAAGTCTTAGAATTTGAAAATAAATTCAACAAGTATGTTGGTTCTGATTATTGTGTTGCATTAAGCAATGGAACTGCTGCATTACATCTTGCTTTGTCATTGTTGGATATGGAAAATAAAGAAGTAATTCTTCCTTCTCTTTCGTTTGTCTCTACAGCTCATGCTGTCTTGTATAATAAGGCAAAACCAGTTTTTGTTGATGTAGATCCGAATACTTTGTGTCTTGATCCTGAAATGGTAAGAAAATCTATTACAAAAAATACTGCATTAATTTTACCAGTTCATTTTGGTGGAATGCCATCTAAACTTGATGAGTTGCATAAATTATGTAATCAATGTGATATTACATTGATAGAAGATGCAGCGCATGCTGCAGGAGCCTCGTATAAAAATAGAAAAATTGGTAGCCACAGTACCGCAGTATGTTTTAGTTTCCACCCTGTAAAAAATTTGGCAATGCCTACTGGTGGGAGGCTATTACATTAAACGGAAAAAATAGTTCTAGATTTGATAAAATTCTTCGTTCTAGAAGATGGTGTGGTATATCCGATAGAAAAGGTGTAAAGTATGATGTTACAGATTCTTGGCTGGAATTATTATATGAATGAATTTTCTGCTGCAATAGGTATTGAGCAATTAAAAAGGTTAGATAAAATGAATTCTAAAAAGGTCAAAATTGCAAAAAGGTATTCAAAAGAAATTGACACTGAAATAAAGATGCCATTTGATAAGGATTGTTCGTATCATTTGTATTGGATACAGGTTAAGCACAGAGAAAGTTTTATGAGAAAAATGCAGGATAATAATATTGAAACTGGCATTCATTATAGACCAATACATACAATGACATTCTACAAAGATAATGCCAAACTTCCAGTTACTGAAGAGGCTAGCAAAAAGATAGTCTCTATCCCAATTCATTCCAATTTGGATGAATCTGATGTGGATAAAATCATAAAATTAGTTAACAGATTTTCATAGAAATTATTGAATTATTACTGATACTCTGTAATGCCATCGCCTTTCTTGATGTCTTTTACACTCTTTTTCCATTTATATTGTCAAGAAACCTAGGCTCTGTTCCCCTACTTCTATTGCCAGGTCTGAGAATTTCAAAATTGACTCCTTCTTGTAAAATTTCTCCTTTTACAATGTCCTTGATCGCTTGAATAGACCTAGTTGCAAATCGTCTTAATTCTTTCTCCTCTTCTACAATTTCTTTTTTTTGACTGCCTTTTGCCTTTTCTGCATTTCTTATTGCCTTGATCATGTTTTCTAATTCAGTGGGAATTAGGGCAAAAGGGTGATCAGGACCAGGAAGATTTCGATCTAGAGTAAAATGTTTTTCTATGACTGTAGCACCAAACCCTACTGCTAAAATCGGAGCAATTATTGGATCTGTACTATGATCAGAAAAACCGATTGGTATTTTATACCTGGATCTCATTTCTGGAATGACTGACAAATTTAGTGCTTCTAGTGGACAGGGATACTTTGATGTACATTGCAACAGAACGAGATTTTTGTTTTCTTTTCTTCTTACAAGATCTACTACAAAGTCTATCTCATCATAAGTACTGGCTCCTGTAGAGATCAAAATGGGCTTCTTTGTTGAAGCTAAAAATTCAACTAGTCTTACATGATTTATTTCAAACGATGCAACTTTATGAATTGGAACATATGGATCCACTTCTTTTGCATCAGAAATTGAAAACGGAGTAGACATGAAAATTATTTTCTCTTCTTTTGCATGCTTGGTAAGTTCTGGAATCATCTCATATGGCATAGACAAATGTTCAAAAATATTGTTAATGTCTTCTTTATACCCGTATTCTGAAAGATAATCGCTTTTACCAGCATCTGAAACATAGATTGTCTCAGGCTTGTATGTTTGAAATTTTACTGCATCTGCACCTGCTTTTGCGGCTACATTGATTAGCTGTTTTGCCTGTTTCAAATCTTCTTCATAGGTTCCACATTTCCAATTGGAACCAGCTTCTGCAATCACAAATGTATGATTAGGATCATCTAGTCTGAAATTTTGATTATCTGACATTCCTATCACTTAAAATTTCTATCTGATATATCCGTATTTCTGATTGAGGAGTATATCCACTAAATGCGAAATAAAGTAAAACTAACGATTAATTTAGGAGTAAAGACTAGGATTTTCTAGTTTGATTAAAAAAAATACTGTAGTTGGATTAGGTGAGATAGGTTCACCCATATTGCAGTTAATCTCAAAAGTAGTTCCTGCCATAGGGTATGATATTAATCCCAAATTAATGAATCAACAAAAATTTGAGAAATATCAAGATGTGCAAACATCATTCCTTCATGTATGTATTCCTTTTACAAAAAATTTTCTCGCAAATGTAATTTCTCTTTATTACAAATTCAAACCAGAATGTATTGTGGTTCATAGTACAGTGAGTCCTAATACTACATCTACATTACAATCAAAATTGAATATTCCTGTTATTTATAGTGCCACAAGAGGTGTGCACAAGAGAATGCTATATGACTTGAAAAGATACATAAAATTTTTTGCCGTTGAAAGTAATGCACCTAGAGCAAATTGGGCATCTTCCACATATTCCACAATTATGAAAAAATGTGGAAGTAATTTACAGTGCTACTAGAGGTGTTCATAAAAGAATGTTAAATGATCTAAAGCGATATACCAAGTTTTATGCCATTGGATCTAATGCTCCAAAAAAAGAATGGGCATCTTCTAAATATGCTAAATTATGAAAAAATCAGGAGTAAAAACAAAACAAATGTCATCTCCTATAACACTTGAGCTTGCAAAGATAGTAGTTGATACTTCATACTATGGATGGCTGATAAATTATGCCCAACTTAGTAACATGATTGCAATCACAAAACAAAGTAAATTATGATGAAATGTGGTCATTTTCAGATGAAATTCACAAATTCCTAGGAAACAGACCAAAGATGTTTCCTGGATTTATTGGCGGCCATTGTGTAATTCCAAATCTTAGATCTAATACAAAATCATACACTTGATTTGATAAAAGAGATCAATTCTAGATTATGCAAAAATTGTAAAGAAAACGCAAAGCCAATGGAAAAAAATATTAAAAAAATTTACTGTACATATATTTTTAATTAATACTGAACTATTCTAATTTCATCTAAAGATGAATTCATTATATCTATGATAATTTTTTGATAAAATCAATAGACTTGGTAGGTGATGGATCTATCTTTGACAAGGCAGCAAGGTATATCGAAGAATAATCAAGAATATAGATCAAATTAATCAACTTGGAAATTATGGAACCTTTTACAGAGTGTATTTCTCTATAGTCAATCTTGTTTATCTGAAAATATTTTTTAATAATTTTCCATCTCTGTTTGGTTTTGATATAATCATCTGCTCCTTCAAGCAGAATTGGTTGAACCTTATCTTTTTTTTCCCATGATACTATATCATTATGACCTGCTTCTATGATATCTTCTATCATGGCATGTCTTTTTGCATTTTCCTGAAGTGAGTTCTTGAATCTTACTGCAGCAGCTTGAAGGCCAAAAGGATAATAGATAACTGGAATTCCTGAAATCCATTCTGCTAATTTCAAAGATGGATTGTTTTTATCTAAGATTTCTGATGAAATAATTTTGCCAGTTTTTTCAAGTTCTTTTATGGAATCAAAAATATCTTTTTCTTTTAATGGTAATACAGGTCCAAGTACTTTTAAAATGGTATACAAAAATCCTGGAAAAGATGCTCTGGGAGAATGAATCTTTAGGAACAATTCTATGTTCAATCTTGTGTTTTTGACAATAATTCTCCATCTTACTTCCTGAAGAAAATGCAATTAACTTGCACTTTGTTTTTCTTGCAGCATCAAGAACAGACAAAGTCTCTGCAGTATTTCCAGATATGCTTGTGGTAACAACAAGTGTTTTTGAATCTACAGTATTTGGAAGATGATATCCTTTTACTACTGCGACATGAATATTTGTCTTTGAAAGAATGGATGATAGAATATCTCCTATTGTTCCCGAGCCACCCATGCCTGCAAATACAATGTGATCTATTTTATCAAAATCTACAACATCTTGAGAGGATGAATATGATTCTCTTGCAATACTGGGCCATTGATCATAGACCTTGTACATGCCAGAAACATCATATTTCTTCAAGGTAGCAAGATTTAGCAACTATTGACTTGGATATCGATTGCAATATAATGTTTAATGGTATGACATTGCAAAGATTATAAAAAAGCCATAATTTGAGAACTAGTGTTGAAGGAACAAACCAAGATTCATTCTAGTTTACGAACTGTTGAATGGAAGAACAATACTGTAATAATGATAGATCAAACAAAACTTCCTAACAAACTTGAATATGTAAAATTCAAGGATTATAGAAAGGTGGCACAAGCCATAAAGGATCTTGTAATACGGGGAGCACCAGCTATTGGTGTTGCTGGAGCTTTTGGTTTGGCTCTTGCATCACTTCAAAGCAAGGCAAAGACCAAGGAAAAATTACTTGAAGATCTAGAAAAAGCTGAGAAAAATACTCTTTGAGACACGTCCTACAGCAGTTAATCTTGCATGGGGACTAGAAAAAATAATGCAAGTAGCAAGTAAAGGAAATGATGTTAATGAAATTAAAAAAATGGTTGTTGACACTGCCCAGAAGATGGCAGTTGAGGATGTAGAAATCAATATGAGAATGGGAAAATTTGGCTCTGAATTGTTTGCAAATAATGATACTATAATGACTCATTGTAATGCAGGAGCACTTGCCACTGTTGGATATGGTACTGCATTGGGTGTTATTCGTGCAACTAAAGATAGTGGAAAGAGCATCAAGGTTATAGCTACTGAAACAAGACCTGTAATGCAAGGATCGCGTCTTACTGCTTTTGAATTAAAACATGACAATATCGATGTTAGCCTGATTCCTGATACTGCTGTAGGTTATGCAATGTCAAAGGGACTAGTGAATAAAGTTGTAGTAGGTGCAGACAGAGTATTGAGTACTGGTCATGTGTATAATAAAATTGGCACTTATCAAGTTGCTACAATGGCAAAACAACACAATATTCCATTTTATGTAGCAGCCCCACTTTCTACATTTGATCTAAATAGTAAACCAGATGATATCATAATTGAACAAAGAAAAGCAAGCGAGGTTACAGGAGTTGCAGGAAATAAAACTGCTCCCGATGGCATCAATGTAATTAATCCAGCCTTTGATATGACTCCTCCTGAACTGATAACTGGAATTATCACTGAAGTAGGAGTTGCCAAGCCGCCATTTGTAGAATCCATACGAAAATTATTTGAATCAAAGTTGTAAAGTATTTATTCTATTGTAGAAACAAGTCAATTCATGACTGTTACCTCTCAACAAGTACTAGAGTCGTTAAAACAATGCATGGATCCTGAAATTCCAATCAGTGTAGTTGACATGGGACTGATTTATGGTGTAACTGTAAAAGAGGATAACAAAATAGATATCAAAATGACAATGACTACTCGAGGATGTCCATTACACGCCACGTTGGTTAGTGATGTTAAAAGATATGTCACCAAAGTTCCAGGCGTAACTGGAGTTGATGTTGAGATTGTATGGGAGCCTGCATGGACCCCAGAGAAAATGTCTGAGGAAGGTAAAAAGATGATAAATTATGGCAAACAAAAAACAATAGCCCCAATAAACTATGAAATTGCCATGCCTCAAGGTATAGGCTCTCTAGTTAAACAAGAGGATGGCTCACTTGTCTTGATGAATGAAAACCAACAAGGATTTATGGTTAACCAAGCAATTGTAGAATTTTGGAAATTATGTAATGGACAACGAAAGATAACTGAATTGGTTGATGCGTTTTCACAACAACTTGGTTTGCAAAGAGGACAAATGGAAAAAGAGGTATTGCAATTAATTCAACAACTACGAGATGGTGGATTAATTATAATAAAAGAGCCTGAAGTATCTAACGTACAATTCAAGAAATAAACTAAATTTCTTTAATCTCTAGTTATTGTTCCTTGAACAGAATCCATTTTTACAATCGCTCTTTTTTCTCCAAATCCCAAAGCCACATACCAATCTCCACTGTCAATATCAAATTTTGTTTCAAGTGTCTTGATATCATCTGACTTGACACCATACTTCTGAACAATTCCAGATACTGCTACTGGTATTGCTTCCTTTTCTGTTGGAAGTCTACGTTTCATCAATCCTATGCCAGGACTCATACAATTTCTTCTTCTGACAAGTATAATAGTCATTTCCTAAACTTTCAAGTGAAATTTATGATTTGTGAACATAAAATCAATATACACAAACACTAAAAATTCTATAACAAAATTCTATATAGCAAGATCATTGGAGTTTGAGTATGACTATATCGCAGATAATCTCTGACTCGTTTCTATCAAAACAAAATGAAATTTTACTTGTAATTTCAATTATGGCTGTTTTAGGTACTTTTACAGTGTTGTTGGGAGGAATATGGGACTCAGCATCTCATGCTCTCAAGGTTCCTGATCACTTTTGGACCATTCAACATGTTTCTGTCTATTCTGGAGTGACTGTAGTAGCACTTTCTGCTGCATTTGGAACTATGATTTCTCTAAAAAACAAGAAAATCATTGTAGGGATAACCATGCTACTAATTGGTTCGATAATGCAACTTGGTGGAGGCTATGTTGATTACAATTTTCATGAAATATATGGCATTGACGGGCTAGTCACATCTTCACATCTTACAATAGAATCTGGATTGCTTTTAACCTCAATTGGTGGTTTCCTAACACTTTCAAAATTTAGTTATAATAAAACGAAAAAAATTGTTCCTTTTGCAATTGTAAATGTTTTATTCTCTACAACTTGGATAGGTTTCAATCTTGCATTATTAGTTGGTGCAACAATGCTATGTATACCAGTTTATGAATTGTTTTCATCTGGATGCTCTGTAATGTAGTTTCTTAGTTTTTTAAATCCTGAAAATACCAGAATCAAAGCTCCTGCAAATATCAGTATTGCAGGTATCATTATTTCTGAAACTCTTGTATCTCCTAGAGTGGTGGATAATTGTACAGGTTTGTCAGAAAGATTGGTTAATTCCAATGTTACCTGATCATTGTGCTCAAAACGAAAGTAATCCACAGTTACTTTGTTAGTTATCTTTCTAATATCTAGAAAATTTCCATGTGAATCTATCACCTTTGCAAGAATATTATTTTGGTAACTTTCTGAAGATATTAAATAATACCCAATTCCATTTCCCATGACTTTCATTGTTAAACTATTAACCTCTGAATTATCTAATTGAAAATTGCTTGTACTTTTGTTGGCCTCATTTAGTAAAATTCCTGCCCAGATGGAACCTATTATGATTGATATTATTCCAATATAAAATAAAGAAATTTTTAATCTCATGATTATGATGTATGATATAGTCTATCTATTTATAATATCGAGGGCCCGGTGGGATTCGAACCCACGACCTGATGGTCCGAAGCCATCCGCACTATCCGGGCTATGCAACGGGTCCGATCAAGTAAGAATTTAACGGGGCTAAATATCTGTCTAGGTAATTGAAGATATCACAAAGAGTAGCAGGAGTAGAATATGCAATACGGGATATTGCACTAGAAGCCAGGAAACTACAAAAGGAAGGCAAGAAAATTACCTATCTTAACATAGGTGACCCTCTTCAGTATGGATTTCAACCTCCTGATAGAGTAAAAGAAGCATTAATCAAAGCTGTTAAAGAAGGTCAAAATTATTATGCGTCTTCAGAAGGTTTGCCAGAATTACGTGAAGCAATAGCAACAAAAGAGAAGGCCAAAGGTCTTAGAGTTTTAGAAGATGATGTACTAGTAACAAACGGAGTATCTGAAGGCCTTGAGATGATCATGGCATCAATTGTGGAACAAGGCGATGAGGTGCTAATTCCTGGTCCATACTATCCTCCATATGCATCATATGTGAGATTATTTGGAGGAAAACCAATAGAATTCTTGGTAGATCTACACAACTCTACTCCAGATCTAGATGATATTAGATCAAAAATTACATCTAAAACTGTTGCAATATGTCTTATCAGCCCCAATAATCCTACTGGCGTTGTATTTAGTGAGAAATCTCTAAAAGATTTGGTTGACTTGGCTAATGAACATGATCTGTACATTATCTGTGACGAGATATATGATCAAATAGTCTTTGACGAAAAATTCACAGGTATAGGAAAAGTTAGTGGCGATTCTCCTGTAATACTGTTAAATGGATTTTCCAAAGTTCACTTGATGTCTGGCTGGAGAATAGGATACATCACATTTAATCAATCAAAAAAACTAGAACTATTACGAGAGAACGTACCAAAATTATCTAGGGTAAGAATTGCTACCAACCTACCAGTACAATATGCTGCACTAGAATCACTAAAAGGACCACAAGATTATGTAACAAAATTTGTCTCTGAACTGAAAAAAAGACGAGACTATACTATCAAGAGATTAAATGCCATGCATGGTATTAGTTGCTCAAATCCAAAAGGTGCGTTTTACGCATTTCCAAAGATTGAAGATAACAAGTATAGTTCTGATAAAGAATTTGTAATACAATTGTTGAAGACAACTGGCATTCTGACTGTTCACGGTTCTGGATTTGGAACTCAATATGGTACAGGTCACTTTAGAATGGTTTTCTTACCTGAAATCCCACTTTTAGAAGAAGCATTGAACAAAATCGAAAAGTTTGTTGCCTAGTATTTCCAATTTGTAATCTTTTTGGGAATGATTTCAATGATACAATCAGTTTGGTGTAAGAGTTGCTGAGCCGATTGATTTTTCAGACTCTTAAAATAACGAAGTAGAATTTTTTTTGCTAATAATTCCACCCTTTCTTTTTTCAAAATTAATCTAGCTCTTCCAATTCCCATCATTCCAACAATATCTGGTGATCTTATTCCAACGTCAATACAAAATGAAACCCTTGAATTTTTTTTGATGTTTTTTGCTTTTCTTGTCTTTGTATTGGTTCCTACATAGAATTTTTCTTTATCATACATGTACCAGACAGGGACAATGTGAGGATTTCCTGAGGAATCTATTGTGGCAAGACGTAGAATCTTTTGTGATTTGAGAAACTCTCTATTCTTCATAATTTTCCCCTCTTAATCCTAAGATAATGAGAAATCCTGCAATTCCAAATATTCCTATTGATATCTTTTCACTTGTTATGTCTGAGGATGTAAAAAAGTCAGAAGTAAAGTCTGGTCCCCAAATAAACAAATCTCTCACTATTGGAATGACACCTACTACAAGGAACAGTATGCCCATTGCGGTAAACCAATTCTTTCTTCTAACTTTACCCATGATAATATTTGTAAAATAGTAACTAGATTATCTTTATGCCGGGATTCTTCATCTTGTTCTTTATCATTGCATTAAGAAGAATAGGGGTTGCAACTTCTGCCAGATATGACAATGAACCAGGTCCTAATATTATGGGTCTGAGATTTTTTATCTCTGTTATTAACTGACGTACTACATTAATTGAATCATCAGAGTCTCCACAGACAAAAATGTCAGAATCTAGTAAGAGTTTAGGATCAATTAGTTTTTTTTCTGATATGGTATGAAATGCTGATACTAACTTTGATTTGTTTTTCATATGTTTTTGAACCAATTCAAATGCTGATGGTTTCTTGTCTTTAAAAGAAATGAATTCAAAACCCGCATCAGTCTTTGTCAAGGGAACTATTGGAGATATTACCGTACAAGAATCGCTCACATTTGGTAAAAGTTGAGAACATATTGCATCAATATTTTCATATGGGATTGATAAAACTAGAACGTCACTTTCTTTTGCAACTGTAGTGTTGTCTTTTCCAGAAATCTTACCTTTGAAAGAACTATATTCTTTTTGCGCAAGATCTGAATATTCTTTAGCAGCTTCTTCTGCCTTGGCAGACTCTCTAGAACCTATTATGATGTCATGATTTTCACACCATCTTAAAGCAAAACCTTTTCCCATTCCCCCAGTTCCACCAATAATTCCAATCTTCATGAAATTTTGAACAGGTAATGTTATTATTATCTTTATTCAATAAATGCAATCGTTATTGACATTATTTCTTTTTCTAAGACATGGTCAGGCCAAAAATAATGTTGAGAGAATTCTAGCTGGACGTACAAAAGGATTTCCACTTACAGAATTAGGCATTCAACAGGCTGAAAAAATAGGAGATTTTCTTAAACCACTCAATATCTCCAAGATATATTGTAGTCCTGTTGAAAGAGCAGAACACACTGCCAGAATAGTTGCAAACAAGGTAAATTTGAGATGTGATGTGGATGACAGATTGACGGAAATAGATATGGGCACATTTACTGGAATGCATTATGATGAAATGTTTGAAAAACACGGAAATGTTTTCTTAAAGTTCTATCAAGGTCATCCCGTGGTTGAAAATAATGGCATAGAGACATTTTCAAGTGTAAAAAAAAGAATTTTGGATATGATTGATCATTGTTCAAAAAAACATAATGAAGAAACCGTTTTACTTGTTACACATATGGATCCTATCAAGTCAATAATTTCAACTGTTCTTCAACCTAGGCCTGAATCATTATATGAAATGATTATAAGAAATGCTTCTTTGACAATATTAAAAAATGAGCAATCAATCTTTTCAATGGTTGCAATAAATTCTATGAATTCAGAAAGATACCAACAGGAATAAAATTTGACCATAACGCATTTCCTAAATTCTGTTTTAATCTAGTCTGAATTACAATAGCAGAACCAATATCTATGGGTTAACGAAATTATCTATAGATTGAGACTGATAATAACTCTCTTCATAGTTTTTGTAGTTCTAGGAAATTTCTTATCCTATGCCTATGCTTTACAAGTGTCTACTGATAGAGAAGTTTACTCTTCGGGCCAACCGCTTCTAGTTTATGGAACCGGTCTACCAAATGAACCAATTATTATAAGACTTTTTGCACCTGACGGCACCATATCACAATTTGATCAGATCACTGCTGATTCCAGTGGAGACTTTAATCATATTCTAATCAGATGGCCAAATGCTACAACAACATATGCATATGGAACTTATACTGTTGAGGCAATTGCTTCAAAGGAACAAGGACAATCTCAAAAAATCGATGTTAAATTTGCCCCATCAACAACATTAGAAAAAATTCCTATTCAAAGAGTTGTAAGTGTTATAGTATTTACTCCTCAGACTGCAGCAGTTAACCAAACATTTCGAGTTTTTGTTCAAGTTACAAGTGATGGATTGTTGGTTGCAGGTGACCCATTTAAAATACTGGGTACCTCACACGTCCATCTTCCATCTGGCGATGTAGAAAGTCTTGCAAGTTCTCTAAAGACTCTTCACCAGGGTCTTTACTATGCAGATTATACCCCAACTCAAGAAGGAACATATGTTTTTCATATAGTATACTTTGATCAGGGAACTATCTCTCATGGCTCTTCTGCCACACAAGTTCTTAAGCAAAACATAGAGGGAATTTCTAATCAAATATTGAAATTAAATTCTGTTCTTGATTCAACTTCACAAGAACTTGATAAACTAAAAACTGAGATCCAAGGATTTGGCAATGTCTTAGATTCTAGTCAACAATCTATATCTCAGGCAAACCAGAACATAAACAAAAGCGTATCATCAATGTCTGATTCTGTTAAAAATATCGAAGAAGCATCTGGACAATTTAATTCATTATTCCTTCCTGTTGTAGCTCTTATTGCAATTATTATCGCACTACAAATAACAATTATTGCTAGGCGACGTTAGATTCTATGCTAAAGAATAAAAATGTAATTTCAAAAATAGGATTTTTTTTAATTTGCATTTTACTATTTTCTCTCTTCCCCAAATCAGCAATTGGTTCATACGATGTAGATCTTCCAAAAATTCCAACCAATGTTAACATAAGTCAAGTCTCAGATCTGATTAACTTTCAATCATCTGTATATCAGAATCAAATTAAAAGATACATTGTTTTTGGCTCTGGTTCTGTTACCGATATAGTATCACGCGCAAACCATGTGACTTATGGTGTAGACATGAATCATGGATCTTTTGCAATGGGATTTTTTAATCAGGATGAAGTTTCAAATTTAAAATTAAATGGATATAATGTTATTGAGGATTTGCCATTAGAATTTGACTCTCTAAAATCTGATCTTCCAATAACTGAAGTCTCAAGAGTTGATCAAATTCTGGGCTCTGACAAAGTGTTTAACAATTATGGGTATGACGGAAATGGTGTCAATATAGGAATAGTAGATACTGGAACTGATTTTTCAAATCCTGATGTTAAGGACTCGATAGCTCGTGATAAGAACAACATTCCGGTAATGATTGATGCAGATGGTCAAGGAATTGTACTAACAAACGCAACTTTTCTTGCAAATATTAACAGTAAAGGAATAATACAAAATTATACCAAATCTATTCCAAAAAATGTAACATCTTCTGTTTATGTTACCTCAAAAGGGGTATTTCTTGACTTGAACCAAAAAGGTAAGGGAACATACATCCAAGTCTATAATTCCCTATATCCAAAAGGGGGAAATCCTGTCTTGAATGGAACTGTCTCTAATGACTATAAAATTGGAAAAGATCCAAAGCACTTTATTGTTTCCAAAAGTGGAGTGTACCATTTTGGTATGATTTATGAGAGTATATCTTTTGGCCAATTATTTAGACTACAAACAGTTCCAGTTCTTGTAGTTGATTCAAACATTCCAGGTTTGTATGATACTGTAATTGCAGACATGTCAGATTCCTGGAAAGATTTTGTAAAATTCGACAGTCCTATTTTGCCAAAATATGATTTTGATTTTACTGATGAAAAGTCCACTACCATAGGGGACGGAAACGAATTTCTTGTGTATGATTCACACCATGATGGCAAACCAGACTATAGTGCAGGAACGGTTGGCGCACATGTATTGGATGTGTATGGAGTAATTGCAAAATCATCATTAATCAATAAAAATTTAGGTGCGATAAATGGTACGCTTCTTCCTCCACTTGATCCTCACGGAAATTTCTTTGGAATAATGTATGATTATGGAGGTCATGGAACAGGAACAGCCAGTTCTATTGTGTCTGTTGGAAAAGAAAGTTATGATGTGTATGCATCTTCTACAAAATATCACATAAGGGGAGTTGCTCCTGGTGCAAAAATAGTTCCAATCAAGGCACTTTGGTTAGGTGATGCAATTTATGGTTGGCTCTGGGCAGCAGGATTTGATCAAGAAAAAAACCAATGGAAATACACAGGGAATCCTAGAGTGGATATCTTATCAAATAGTTGGGGGATATCGACTTTTCCTGCACTTCAATCAGTACCTGGACTTGATGTACAATCACTTTTACTTGGTGCACTTGCAGTTCCTCATTCTTTTGATGTAAATTATCCTGGAATATTGATAGTTAGTAGTGCTGGAAATGCAGGACCAGGTTATGGAACCATGGGAACCCCAGATGCTGCACCATTTGGTATAACTGTAGGGGCGGTGACTGACAATGTTTTTGTTGGATATGGTCCATTCAAGAATCAACCAAGATTTGGTAACGATACTTCTCATTATGGTGAGATATCTGGATTTTCAAGTAAAGGTCCCTCTCTAATTGGTGATCCTAAACCAGATCTGATGGCAATAGGAGAATATAGCTATACTCCTACATCTGTTTCACAAATTAGTAAAAACAGTACTGGAAAATATAGTCTGTTTGGTGGAACTAGTTTAGCAGCACCACTTGTAGCAGGTTCTGCAGCTGTTCTGATGCAAAGTCTAAAAGATCACAATATACCATACAATTCTTTTACGATAAAAAATATTCTCATGTCAACTGCAACTGATTTGGGTAATGATCCTTTTTCACAAGGTTCTGGATTGGTAAATATCACTAGAGCGATTGATTTTGTACTTGGAAACAATGATGTCTTTGAAGTCTACAATGATGCATCATATCATAACACAAAGAAAATCTTGGAACCTGCTTTGCGAACAATGAATTCATCCTCCGTAGGTTTGAAGAAAATCCAACTTACGAATTCATCATTGCCAGAAACATCTTGGTTTGGAGGTAGATTATTTCCAGGAGATAGAACATCAACTACTTTTACAATAGTAAATCCAACAAATCATACTCTAGAGGTAGATATTCAACCACAAAAACTTGGATTGGAAAAACTTGAGACTTATAATGGAACAACCCAAGTACGATTACAAGATTCTCTCATAAAAACATCAGGAGTGTATAGACCTAATTACATTCCCTTACAAGAAATAAAAAATCATACCAGTCTTGCATCTTTTTTTGAAGAAACAAATCCTATTCCAGATGATGCATCTCTATTGATCCTTGATTTGATATCTCCATTTTCACAATTTATGAATTCATCTGCAAAAACATATGCTGATGACATGAAGATTTCATCCTTGTATCTGTATGACTGGAACAAGAAAAATGATAGTTCCATGCCTTCCTCTCAAGATCTCTCCTTGATTAATAGAGGGGGTGCATGGGGAACTGTCCAAGAACTTAGAGTCTCTGAACCTGCAGCAAAGATAAAACACATTCCGTTAGTTGGAGTTTATCCTGTGCCTACTCGATACTCGTATTGGACTGGAGATACAAAGAAAAACTCAACATCATCTGACTTTACCTTGGCTGCAAGCTATTTCAAAAAAATACCCTGGAATGATATATGGTTAGATTCAAAAAGTATCCAGATCAAACCTTATGGGACAGCTAAGGTGATAGCTACTCTAATTGTTCCTTCGGATGAAACTCCTGGACTGTATCAAGCTTTTATCAATTTTAAAGATGATTTGAATTCAGTCAATGTCCCAGTATCATATGCTGTAATGAAAAAACTACAACCAAAAGATCTACCTACTGTATTGCAGGGACAAAATGGTGATGCGCTATATGGAAATGGCTACATTGGAGGGGGATTTGACATGGCAAATAGATACAACGCTGGAGATTGGCGACAATATTATTTTGATGTAACTGACAAGACAATTAATTCAGTCGCAATGACTCTTTCTTGGAAAGATCCTAATACAAATCTGTCAGTATTTTTAATAGATCCTCAAGGAAGAATTATTCAAACAAATAGTCCGCCTGGTGTGCTTGGACAGTTTCAAGGATGGCCTACTGGAGATTGGTTAGGGCCAAGCCCTAATTTTAGTGAGGGTGGAGGATTTTATCCAGTAAAAAATACTGATGCAACATCTACAGTTTTACTTGCGTCTTTAAACCAAACTGGAGTTTATTCATTATTGATACACGCACCATTGTTTGGTGGAAGTTCAATTGCAGAACCTGTAACGATTACTACTAAATTTTCTACACTCTTGCCCATAGAATCACCACCTCAATTGATTCTAGACATTCCGCTTTTCATAAATGCTAACTATACAATCAATCCAAAAATAATCGGTGAGAGCATCGAGGATGAAACATATTATCTTGATAATGAAACAGCACAGACAATTGATCAAAATAAACTTACAACAGACATGCGAAATCTTTCAGAAGGGGAACATGATCTTAAATTTGTAATAACAGATACTGTTGGACATAGCGTGTCCAAAGAATTCAAATTTGTAGTGGATAATACTCCTCCCGAAATTATATTACAATCGCCAAAGAATTTCTCTGTAGTCTCTGGAGTGATCAATATTAATTTAGACGTAAATGAATTAAATCTTGCACAAAAAGATTGGTTGACCATAAAAACTCCTAAACAGATTTTTCATGATGTTAAAAGTATTCAATTTGATACCACATCTCTTACCAATGGAAATTATACTATTGAAGCTATGGCAAAAGACCGGGCAGGAAATATAAAAACTGCCAATATTGTGTTAACTGTAGATAATTCTAGTCTTGGTGTGTCATCGTTACCACCCCAACATCAAAGCGATCAGAATTATACAACCTTGATTGAAATTATAATAGGAATTGCAATAGCATCAACAATTACAGTTTTTACTTTAAAAAAATTGAAAATTTTGAAAAGAAGTTAGACAAGGTTTATATGCAATTTTTCTGAAACGGAGCTTTGAATGTCTGAGCAAAATTCTACTAGGGATGCTCTGTCACGACGTGATTTTCTTAAATTATTAGGCGCAGCAGGTGTTGCTTTAACCTTTACTCCATTTGTACCATGGGGCAAATTCATGCCAAACCCATCAAACGCATCTTTGGAAAGGGCTCAAGTTATACTGCCAGATGGAACACAGGCAAACGTCAAGACTTTTCCTAAAAATCATTCTGAGGTAATCACATATCCAAAAACCGGGGATACTGTTTTAGATCAAGAGGCCTTTAAAAAATGGCAGTTTATTAGATTGCCTGATGAACTTGGTGGCAATAAAGACGATGTTACTGCATTTAGGGCATATAGTATGGTTTGTTTACATTTATGGTGTTTATGGAAATACTGGCCACAAGAAGGTAGAAAAAGAGGGGAATGTCCATGTCATGGAAGCATGTATAATCCATTAAATGGAAAAGCATTTGCAGGACCAGCTTCACTTCAAGCTTCTCCATCAAATGTATTGGCAACTCTTTATTTTGAAGCTGATAATGATGGCAATTTGTGGATTAAACCAGCTGTGTGGTCTGTAAACGAAAATGGAATAGTGGGGTATGGTCGTTTCCTTAAAACGTAGAAACGGTCTAGTAGATTTTTTCTACTGGATATGGGACGGACTGGAAAGAACAGTATTTATCGGAACTAAGTTTTCTTTCCCAGCAAGATTTGTAAGTCCATTTGGATTCTTAGGAATGCTTACATTTGTCATATTTGTAATTCTTGGAATTTCTGGTGCGCTATTGATGTTCTATTATGAACCGATATTAGATAGAGCATGGGACAGTGTTCAAAAAATCAATGATACAGTTCCGTATGGATTTATGATACGAAACATTCACTATCACGCTTCAAATGCAATGGTTTTACTTGCAGTACTTCACATGTATTACCAATACTTTAGTGGTCGATACAAAATACGAAATGAAATTATCTGGGTTACTGGTGTGGTACTTGGCACTGTAACTATCTTGGAAGCATTTACTGGCTATGATATTATATTTAGTGAACGTGCCGAACTTGCAATCAGTATAGCTGCGTCTCTTACAAATTCAATGCCAGTTGTTGGACCTACAATTCGTGATGCAATGTTTGGTTCAGGCTTTGCCGATTTCATTCTTAGATTCTATACAATGCATGTATTTCTCTTACCTATAGTAATGCTAGGATTAATGGCAGTTCACATGCCAAGATTTCTAGTCTTTGACGTACCAATGGTGATGGCAATCTCTGGTGCAATATTTCTAACAGGTGGAGTTTTCCCAGTTGATCTTGGTTCCAAGTTTGAACCTACAGTACCTCCAGGAATTACTGTACCTGAATGGTATCTTACAGGAATCTATGCATTCCTGAGAACACAGTATGACAAATTCGTAACAGGCGTTCTATGGCCTGGTGTATTTATTGTAGCGATAGCTATGACTCCATTCATAGATAGATACAAAAAATTCTCTTGGAAAGATAGACCGATAGTTACTGCATTTGGTATTACTGGCATTACTCAAGTCATGGTGACAACATATTGGGGCTTTTACATTACCCCTGATATTACAAAACCGCTTGTTGCAAGACTTGTAATCGATCCGATCTTCTTCTATTTGGTAATGTTGTTGTTAGTTCCTATAGGATTTGGATTCTCGTACATGATGATATTGCTAGCAAAAGAATCAGAAAGAAAAGCAAAATTGGCAGCTTCCAAAGCTCCACATAGATCATCTCCAATTAATCTCTCAGGTAAATGGATTAACTGGTTAATTGTAGGACTGCTTGCATTCCAAGTGTATCTTAACATTGCAGCATATAACGCAGCACTGGCTGGAATGAAGAACTTTGCTCTATTTCTAACAGGACTGATTCTTATGGTGTTTGCTGGACTATTCCATCTTTATCGACATGGATTAAATGAAGCAAAGAAGGAACCGGTTCCTCCACCAACAGAATCTCCTAAAGCCCTTGATGGTAAAGAGCCCTCTGGAAGTCTATCTCAATAGTCCCAAATGTTGTTCTAATTCAATAACTACAAACCTTAGAAAATAATTCCTATCTGATAATAATTCAATTATTTTTGTATAGCTTTATAAGTCTAAAAACAAGATCAAAAAATAGTTGAGTCTTCCATCCTCCAGTCATGCGTATGGAATAGGATTGATCGCAGTTATCATCGGAGCTGCACTTGGAGTTTCATATTACCAACTTTACTATATACCAGAGTTTAACGCAAAGCCAATAATTCCAGAAAAAGTTCTCCATCCTAGTGATACGACTACAATAATTATTGTACCTGGTTCAGAAAATCCATCACAAGATCAAAACTTTACTCCAAAGACAATTACGGCTCAACTTGGAGTAAACAACAATGTAATCTGGAAGAATACTAGCGAAGCCGCTCATACTGTTACTCCTGATAAGCCATTCAAGGATGGTTATAATGGAGACTTTGGATCTCCTGGAGTAATCAAACCTGGTGCTACATACCAATTTGTCTTTACACAAGAAGCTGTGATATCATATCACTGTGAACCTCATCCATGGATGAAGGGAACTATCACAATAGTACATGGTGCTCTAACATCCTAAGACTCTTGCAATACATATAGAGAAATCAGGGCATTAATTTTCCAAAAACAACATCGCTTTCAATCTCTTTGTGTTCCTGAATTATTGACGCCCTGAATTTTATCTCATGAATCTCTTTAGGTTCAAATTCTATTGAAGCTGTAAATTCAACTAAATTTTGTGGCATGTCATTTTTGTTGATAAATAATCTAGACAGATTCTGCGATATGGACTTGTTATTGTAAGATCTATAGACTATGAGTTGATTAGAACCCAGAATTTGAGCATTTACTACAACTCCATCAAATCTGCCAGAATAATTTACTTGAATTCTTCCTTTAATTATCTCACTAGGTTTGAAAGTAAGATTTTCTAATTTTAATTCAATTTCTTTCATACGTTATTGATCTTCAAATGAAGATATTAAATTGTTAGAAATATGATATCCATGATATTTCTCAAATTATCTAGAAAACGGGCCCGAAGGGCTTCGATCCCTTGACCACTGGATTAGAAGTCCAGCACTCTATCCAAGCTGAGCTACAGGCCCAAATATCGGGCAATTAGTAGCCATATTAAGGGTTTTTACAACCATTTTTTTTCATTAAGGTCTCTTTCCATTTTGAAAAGAAATTGTTGTGCATAACCTGCATAAGGACCAAAGTATTCTACAATTTCTTCATGAAGTTTTTTATATTTTTTTTCTGTTACTGGTTTTTCTGTTACATTGTTAAAAAATTTCTTATAATATTTTAACAAAATTCTTTGTGTCCATCTATCAATTGGAAATGCTTCCATTTTATCAAGAGAAAATAATGCTATGCAATCTGCTACTTTGTTGCCTATCCCACGAATTTTTTTTAATGATTCTACAGAAGTCTGATAATCTGTTTTCTTTAACCATTCAAAATCAATCTTCCCAGAATTTACTGCCTGTGATGCTTCTTTGACATACTTTGCTCTAAATCCAAGTTTGCAATCTGCAAGATCCTTCATAGATGCATTTGCAAGTACCTTAGGTTTTGGAAATGTAGATAATTCATATCCATTAAATTCTTGTCTGGTACCAAATTTTTTGCATAAATTCTCTAGCATTGATTTGATGTTTTGTATGGAGGAATTGGATGAACAAATAAAAGATATGTAACATTGAAACGGATCTTGTCTTATCAATCTCAAACCTGGGGATTGCTTTACCGCATTTCGAACTATCTTGTCCTTGCTAATGTTTAACAATATTTTTTGTAGATTGTCACTTGATCTGAGAAATGTGTCTGTATTATTAGACAATGATTTAGCACTAAAAGGTGATTGATTCAGAATTAAGATGTCTTGACCGTCTATTCCTACCCACTGGCCTTTGATTTTATTCCAGAGAAAAACCTGTCCACTATTAATTGTGGTTTCTATGTCTATTGCATGTATCTTCTGCATTGTTATATGGTTATTATTTCGCCTGCATCTGGTGCATGTGCATCTAATCCAAATTTTTCATGTATCTCATCTGCAAACTTTGTACAAGAGTCCATGTCTCCATGAACAGTGAGAACTTTGGGATTACCCTTGATCTTCCTCATCATTTCAAAAAGGGAATCTCTGTCTGCATGTCCTGAAAATTCAAACTGTCTTACTTCTGCTTCACACTTGAATTCCTTTCCTCTAACACCGACTCGTCCTGTTTCTAAAAGTTTTCTTCCCGGTGTTCCTTCTCCTTGATATGAAACTAGTGCAATACCGTTTCTCTTATCTAATGCTAAATTCTGTAAATAAAATACTGCAGAACCACCTACTAACATACCTGCAGGTGAAATTATGACAGCTGGTTCATCTAATGCATTCTTTCTTTCTTTTTCTCCTTTGATCCAAACTGCTTGGTGAACAGAATCTGCAAAAACTTTTGGATCCCTTAGATATTCTGGATAATTCAACATTATTTCATTTACTTTTACAGCCATGCCATCCATTACCACTTTATGTTTGAATCCGGCATTCTTTAAGACGCATGCAATTTCTTGAGATCTTTCCACTGAAAAGGCAGGTACGAATAGAGAACCTTTTCTATCCAACACCTCATATGCAAATTCCATGAATTTTTCTTCTGACTCATTTCGTGGCATTTGGTTTGTCTGAGAATATGTACTTTCAGTAATCACTAAATCAACCTCGCCAAAATCAAGATCTGCCTCTCTTAACATTCTTGATCCTCTTGGGTTAATGTCTGCAGTGTAAAACAATCTCTTGTTATCAGATTCAACTAAAACTGATGCCCCTCCTAGAACATGACCTGATTCGAGGAGCTGAAAAGAAGCATTTCCACGTTCAATTTTTTCTCTATATTTTATCTCCTTTGAATGCATCATCATCTTTGAAACACTAGCAAAATCATATGGTAGCTGGGTTTTTTGAATTCTAAGCATATCTTCAATTAACAATCTTGAAAGGTCAAACGTTGGAGGGGTAGCATAAACATCAGTACTACCATTTGCAAATAATGCAGGCATGTTGCCTGAGTGGTCAAGATGAGCATGAGTAATAATGGCCGCGTTTATCTCATGTGGATTTACGGCTATTGGATATAGTGATTCTTTTCTTAATTCTACTCCATAATCTAACAGGAAACTAACTCCGTTACAATTTACTTGAAACGCCGATCTGCCAACCTCTTTGGCTGCACCTAAAACTCTTACTTGCAAGAATCAAAACTTTTTCAAAGGACTTTTAAATCTTTAGCACTCAGATCGGACCTGGTTTATTATATTTCTTAGACGATTTACAAAAGACTTAATTAGATCAAAAAAAATGATCCGATTATGGGTAGAACTTTTGAACAATGGTGGAGTACAATCCCAAAAGACCTCCGAGAAAAAGTTCGCAGAGGCGATGAGGGAAACAAACCATTATTGAATCAAATAAACTGGATTTGGGTTCACAATATGATGAATCAGAAAGGAGATCTAAATCCTTCATCAGCGGAATTGCTTGACTGGGTAACATCAGGCCAGATTGAAGCAATGCGCCAAATAAAGAAGTAAAAATATCATTTATACTTTCTTTTTGTTTTTCTTTTATTTTAAAAACTTGAAAATATTCTATAACTCCGTTATGGATTTTGCAGATCATTTAAATAGCAAACGATGAAAGATCAAAAACAGAATGCCAATCGCAATTCTTCCAGACGTTGATGAACAGAGATGTATAGGCTGTGCACTATGTGTAGAGATCTGTACTTCTCTTGGTCCAGACGTTCTTCGTGTAAAACCCGTAGATGGTTGGAAGAGAGGTAAAGCATTTGTATTTTATCCAGAAAGATGCATCTCAGACGGAGCATGCATTGGAGTTTGCCCAACAAAAGCAATCTTCTGGATGAGACCAATGACTTACACTCCAGGACAACCAGTACCTCTACACAAGAACGGTATATTCGTAAAAGGCTGGGCAGAAGACGCCGCACTTTAAGCGGATTCATTCTCTTTTTTATTATTTTTTAATATTGATAAATTTGATTTTTGGTTTTAGGCCTTTGGACTGGAATTTTAAGAATTCATCATTTGTGGCATAAATTTTCTTGAATTTATTATTTTTAAGAAATATGCTCCAAGTCTTGGTGAATTCGGGAAATTCATTTTGATTAAAGTCTGTATTTGATATTACATAATGCGCAGCAGGGTAAATATCTGATAGTTCCAATGGGATTATTCCAAGATAAGGATTGTATTGACAAAATTGTATATCGTCTAATTTGGAAGAAAATTTCTTTTTTAGGTTGTTATACTCTGCTGAGGTGTAAAATGGTCTTATGGTACCGTCTGGTATTATTACTAGTGTCTTCTTTTTTGTTTTGAATTTACGTACAATTGAATGAAATCTGAAAATCTCCGGTCTGAATTGATCTTCTTTTGAAAAAAGAAAGACTGCGTTTTCTTTGTATCGTGGGGTGGTTTCAACAAAGAATGCTGTATTATTGGTAAAAGTAGATATTGTTTCAAACAACTTGGGATGAGCTCTTGCTTTTCTTATGGTGTATTCCCATAATCGACCCTCATGAATGGCCTCTTTGACTCTATCTACTTCAGCCTTTATGGCAAATAGATTGTGAAGAGCTATCTTGTTAGTTCTATCCTCTTTATCTAGAGATAGCATCTCTTTTGGCTTGAATCTAGTACATATTTCACAATTACAGGAAAAATATGCCACTTCAGAGAGATGCGCAGTACCATCTTCCATGATATATCTATCATGTTTTGCATATAGCATGTAAGA
The DNA here is from genome assembly GCA_963713025.1 of uncultured Nitrososphaerota archaeon. Taxonomy (GTDB): domain Archaea; phylum Thermoproteota; class Nitrososphaeria; order Nitrososphaerales; family Nitrosopumilaceae; genus Nitrosotalea. The sequence goes on from CAVQKA010000002.1 coordinate 26,924, forward strand.
TGCTGAATCAAAGGTATCACAACCAAGTGCCACTGCAAGAGGTATGGTAAGTGGATGTCCTGCTCCAAATAGATGAAGTGGAATAGAATCTGGAATCTCTTTTTTTGCAGTTATTATCATTTTGGCAAGTAATCTATACTCATAAGATTCCATGAATTCAACAGGACTTCCCAAAGCCAACATCTGAAAACCTGTATCAACAAGTGCTCTTGTTGATTTTTTGACTAGATCTGAATGTTCACTTCCTTGTATTGGTCCTACCCATATCTGACCATTATCATCTCTAGTATCAAGAGTCTCTTTTGAAACTCTAAGTGTGTGTTGCACGTATTCTATTGCCTTCTTTTTTGAAAGTCCAAGTCCTGTAGGTCTATCCAAAGGAATCGCAATATCAGTTCCTATTCCTTTTTCAAAAGCAGCAATTTTTTTGTAATCTACATCAATATCTCCATATTCTAAGACTTGATATCCGCCAGAATCTGTCATGATAGCACCATCGTAATCAATTATCTTGTGAATTCCTTGTTTTATTGCTTCATCACCATATCTCTTTAATGTGATGTATGCGTTTGTTATGACTAGATCAAATCCCATTTCTCTTAATTTTTTAGCAGGAATTTTTTGTTTAACTGGGTGAATTACAGGAACATATGCAGGAGTCTCAACTTTTCCATGATTTGTATGAAGTATTCCAATTCTTCCTGCAAGATCTGATTTTTTTATCTCAAACATTTTTAATTTTAATCTAATATGGCGTAATTTGAACCTAGTATGGAAAGAATTTCTGTATGTCTCCTTTCTTGAGAACTAGTTGTAGCCAATCCACATTATCTTCTATTTTGTCTCCCTTGAAAATTGATTCTACCTTCTTTACTGTTATAGAAATTGATTTGTTACTGGTATCTATCTGGAAGGTCTTCTTTCTACTAAACTCTTGAACTGCATCATGATATACAATACCTAATATTTCACTGCCTATGTTCTCAAGGGATTTTTTTCTAGTGTATTTTCTTTTCTTGTATGTTGATTGCAATTTGTATGGGCTTTTTCTTAAGACAACAGCCATTTCTACATTCTTTGGCGATATTACATAAGGAGCAAGATGTCCTACAAGTATAGAGTCAGGATTCATTTTATTTATTATTTTTTTTAATTTGTCAACATCAACATCCAGAGTTTCCTTATTTCTCTTGAATATTTTCTTGCTTATTGCAATCTTGTTGATATCAATTATCTCAAGGTTAAGCTTTTTTGAAATCAATTTTGCTATTGTGTGCTTACCCGTTCCAGGATTACCTGTTATAATTTTCAATAAATATCATATAATGGAATGAAATTAAACACTTTTGGAATACTAATAAGAGCATATCTTTAATTAATTCTCATGCAAATTGGCCTACTGGGTAAGACTAATGTTGGAAAATCAACATTCTTTTCAGCTGCTACTCAGACTACCGCTCAGATCGGTAATTATCCCTTTACAACTATTGAACCAAATGTAGGAATTGCTTATGTGAAAACTAACTGTGCATGCAAACATTTTGCTATAAATCATAATCACCCATTATGTTTTAATGGAATTCGATTTATTGCAATAAAGTTGGTAGATGTAGCAGGTCTAGTTCCTGGAGCTCATGAAGGAAAAGGTCTTGGAAACAAATTTTTGGATGATGCAAGAACGTCCGAAGTATTAATTCATGTAGTGGATGCATCAGGTTCTACGGATATACAAGGTCAATCTGTACCAGTAGGAACTCATAACCCACTTGAAGATGTTAATTTTGTTGAAGAAGAATTTGATCAATGGATGAAACAAATACTTCAAAGAGAATGGCAAAAGCTCACTAGAGAACTGGAAAGCAAGAGCGGTAAAGTAATTCAAGCAATAGCACAAAGATTTAGTGGACTTGGAATCGATGAGTATGACGTAGAGACTGTATTGCATACCTTGAATTTGCATTCAAAGAAACCTCATGAGTGGAGTGAGGATGAACTTGTTTTATTTATTAAAACTTTAAGAAAACGAACAAAACCTATCATAATTTCTGCAAATAAATCTGATCTTTGTCATGATCTAAATATCTTGGATGAATTAAAAAAAACACATCCAACTATTGCATGTAGTGCAGAAACTGAACTCCTTTTAAGAAAGGCGGCAAAGGGTGGAATTATAGAATATCTGCCAGGTGAGAAATCTTTCAAAATAAAAGATGGAATTAATTTAAATCCTCAACAGAAAAATGCACTAGAACTTGCAGAAAAAGTTGTATCTAAATTGGGTGGAACTGGAGTTCAACAAACCCTTGATTCTGCATGCTTTGAACTTTTAAAATTAATTACAGTATTTCCAGTAGAAGATGAAACAAAACTATCTAATAAAAATGGGGAAGTTCTACCTGATGCGAAACTCTTACGACCAGGCTCTACTGCACGAGATTTGGCAAAGTCAATACATCAGGATCTCGCAAATGGTTTTCTTTTTGCTATAGATGCAAAAACAAAACAAAGAGTAGGAGCAGAACATCAACTCAAAAATGGAGATGTTTTAAAGATCGTATCAACTCTAAGTAGGGGATAAAATGCTCAGTCTTGGAATAGAAAGTACTGCTCATACATTTTCATGTGCAGTAATAGAAAAAAAGGGAAAACAAGGAAAGATTCTCTCTGATATACGAAAGATATACCGACCTCCAGAAGGAGAAGGGATTCATCCTCGTGAAGCATCACGACATCATGCAGAAAATTCTCCCGAAGTTCTTTCAGAATGTCTTAGAAAAGCTAATGTAAAAATTTCTGATCTTGATATTGTATCCTATGCTGCAGGTCCAGGTCTTGGACCATGTTTAAGAATTGGTGCAGTGGTGGCAAGATCTTTGTCTTCATACTACGACATTCCGATTTATCCTGTAAATCATGCTCTAGGTCATATAGAACTTGGAAAAATGTTGACTGGTGCAAAAGATCCTTTAGTTTTACTTGTCTCAGGAGGCCATACAATGATCTTGGCATTTCTTTCAAAGAAATGGAGAGTCTTTGGTGAAACTCTAGATATCACTTTAGGACAATTACTAGATCAGATTGGGCGATATGCTGGATTTGCATCCCCCTGTGGACCAAAAATGGAAGAACTTGCTGAAAAATCAAAAGAGTATATTCCACTGCCTTATGTTGTAAAGGGAAATGATGTATCATTTTCGGGTCTCTTGTCTGCAACAAAAAGAATAATGCAAAAGGGAATGGAAACCACATGTTTTTCACTACAAGAAACTGCATTTTCTATGATTGGGGAAGCAACAGAGAGAGCCCTCGCGTTCACTGGAAAAAAAGAATTTTTAGTTGTTGGAGGAGTTGCAGCAAACAAGAGATTGTCTAGTATACTTTCAAATATATGTAAAAGACACAACTGCAAATTTTTTGTAGCACCAAAAGAATACGCAGGAGACTGCGGTTCTCAAATATCTTGGATTGGGTTATTAGAGTCATCAAAGAAGATGGGAACGAATCTAGAAGATACTTTTGTAAAACAATCATGGAGATTGGATAGTGTTGAGGTTCTTTACTAGGATGAATATTTGGAGATAGCTTCCTTCACTTCTTTTTCCCACTTTCCTGTATTGTATACACCAAACTTGTAGGTTTTTTCACCTTCATCTGTTTTTATTTTTATTCTTACTTTTGTTATCAATCTGCCTTCTTTTGCAACTTCTGTTATCTGATCAAGTCTTGCTTCAAGAATTGTCTTTCCAAATTTCTTTGAAAAATCAATAATTCTTCCCTCTGTCTTATCAAATGCAATTCTCTTGGTAGTTAATGTCAGAATTCCAGCACCTAGAGAATCTTCAGAACAATCCTCTTGTGTTATTCTCTTCTCATCTCCTTCCATGTACCTTCTTTTCGTTTTGGATGTTATAATTGTATATTTAACAAATGATAAATCTCATTTCAATAAACTATTTTGTGAAATGAAATGATTGTGACTTAAATTATGTTAGACTGTATTAGTTTTCATTGAAACTGCTCAAAAAAGGTGCAGAGGCTGATATCTATATGACATCTTGGAATGGTCAAAAATCTATTTTAAAAATTAGAAAAAAGAAAGATTATCGAGTTGATTCTCTTGACACTAGGATACGAACACTTAGAACTATACATGAGGCAAAAATGATCTCAGAAGCTAAATCTTTTGGAATTACTACGCCTCTTGTTTATTTTGTAGATGAGAAAAAATGTGAAATATATCTTCAATTAATTATAGGTAAATTAATTCGAGATCTTCCTTTAAAACAAATCGTAAAATCATGTAAAGAAATAGGAAAAATTGTGGGAATTCTACATAAGAACGCAGTTATGCATGGGGATTTGACGACATCTAATTTTATCCTCGTTCCAAAAGGCTTGGTGATAATTGATTTTGGACTATCACAAAAAACCGATAAAATTGATGACTATGCCATTGATCTTCGTTTGTTCAAGGAAGTTCTCAATAGTGCACATGCACAAATTGTAGACGATGCTTGGAATTCATTCATACAAGGATATCGTAAAATATTGGGAAAAAATATTGTGGAAAAAATAATTAATCAAGTTTTGGTGATTGAAAAAAGAGGTAGATATGCAAATGTCGTCTAGTGTATTTTTTGCAAGTTCAAATCAAAATAAATTCAAGGAGATTAAAAATATTGCATCTAAATTTGGATTAAAAATAAAATTTCTAAAAACTACTCTTCAAGAAATTCAAGCAGATGACCTGGAAAAAATTGCAAGACATAAGGCAATGGAGGCATTTTCTATATGTTTAAAACCTGTAATTGTCGAAGATGCCGGTCTTTTTATAAAATCGCTAAATGGTTTTCCTGGTCCATATTCCTCATTTGTGTTTAATACTATTGGAAACAAAGGAATCTTGCACTTGCTGTCAAAATCTCGGAGTGCATCATTTAGATCAATTATTGCATATTGTGAAAAAAAAGGCAACGTACATTTGTTTAGTGCTGATGTGAAAGGAATGATATCACAAAAAGAACATGGTTTGAGATGGGGTTTTGATCCTATCTTTATTCCTCATGGAAAAAACCAAACATATTCTCAACTTGTGGATAAAAATGAAATATCACATAGATATATGGCACTGAAAAAATTTGCTAATTGGTATCTAAATAAGAGGGAATAATACGATCAATGAATCTTTTCTGATTCTGTAAAACAACAATTCTTGACATCTCGCTTTCATCCATGATTGAATACATTCCGCTCTGTCTCATAAGATTATTTGAAAAATGTCTTATTTCCGACATGTCTGGAGAGTTTGTATATTCTAATCTATTTCTTGATCTTCCAACATGCATGTATGACTTTAATTCTATGAAATGTACATTAGCGCGATTTATCAATTGGGAATATTCTGGAATTAATTTTTCATCAGCGTTATAATCCTTAATTAAAGTAAATCGTAATACGGTTCTAGTATCCAGATCTGCAAGTAATTCAAGACTGGTATTCCATCTCTTCCACGCATCTTTGTATTTTGGTCTATTTACAAGATCAAATATTTCTACATTTGGAGCATTTGTTGAAAGATACAACTGTGTCGGTAATGCATCTTCATCTGCGAGTCTTTGCAACATTTTAGGTTCTTGGCCATTTGTTACAAGAAATATTGATTTTGTAGCAGGAAGTTTCTTTAGATACTTTATAAGTTCAGGTAATTGCGGATACATGGTAGGCTCTCCTGATAGTGAAATGGCATAGTGGCTAGGAAGAAGCGACTCGTCTAACTTTTCCTTATTGCTTTTAGGATCACCATAATGACCCATGATCAATTTCTTTCTCTCTTCCATCAGATTAGATATGATAATCTCAGGAGGTGCAACTTTATCCGTTGGCATCTCTAAAGAACTGTAAAACTCCATTGGTCTCCAGCAGTAAACACATCGATTTTCACAAAACATTCCAGCTGGAGAAAATTCCATACATCTATGAGTTGAAATCCCATAGAACTTGTGTTTGTAACACTGACCATCATCTTTAAATGATTTTTTTGTCCAATGACAAAGTTCTACAGTTCCATGATCTGAAACTCCATACTTTGCTTTCTTTCAGCTGATTAAGAATCATCGGCTTAATCTGGATAAAATCATTTGAAACTTCTACTGTTTCTCCAGAGCAACTCATAACTTACTTTTTGAGTCGGTTTTAATTAAATCTAGGCTAATCTATTTCAAGAATGATACACATGGAGCATTTTCCATTGGGACACACCATATTTTACCAAGGTATAACATGCTTACAAAGATAACTACTGTAGTAATTCCCATGGCAATAAACCAGCCTTTCGACTTCATGAATGCGGATGTTTTTTTTGTTTCTAATAAACTTACGCCTGATTATCAGGAAGCGATCAATATAGTACATTTTGTAATCAAAAATACCATAACCACATTTTTTTGAAATAATTTGAAGATACGGCATTATTCACAAAACTATCTTATATGACATCTTGGTACATATCAACATGAATGCTGCTAGAATAGTACGAGTAAAGGAAGCCCTTGAAATTCAATCTCTTGAAACTCCAAAACCCAGGGGTTCCCAAGTTCTCATTAAAGTAGAATCTGCTGGTGTGTGTCATAGTGATATTCATCTCTGGGATGGTGGATATGAAGGACCTGCAGGTTCATTCATGAAAACCACAGATAGAGGTGTAAAATATCCATTAACTCCAGGACATGAAGTAGCAGGAGTAGTAGAGAGTATGGGTGAGGATGTAGAAGGATTTGTAAAGAATGAGAAAGTTCTAGTATTTCCTTGGATCGGTGAAGGTTTGTGCCCTGCCTGTAGGGTTGGAGAAGAAAATCTTTGTGACAAGCCAAGATCTTTAGGTGTTTATAATGACGGTGGTTATGCAGAATATGTTCTTGTTCCAAGTTACAAATATTTGGCAAGAATTAATGATATGGACACTGATACCTGTGCGCCTTTGTCTTGTTCTGCTCTTACCGCTTATGGCGCAATAAAAACTGCAAAATTAAATCCAGCTGATAATGTAGTAATTGTGGGTGCTGGAGGACTTGGACTGATGGGGATTCAGTTGGCTAAAGCAATTAGCGGTGCAAGAATAATTTCATTAGATGTTAATGATGATAAATTAAAAGTAGCAAAACAAAGCGGTGCAGACATTACTATTAATTCCTCTAAAGAAGATCCTGTAAAAGCCATCATGGAATTAACCGGTAACTTGGGTGCTGATGCTGTAATTGATTTTGTCAATGCCACAAAATCAGTAGAAACCGATATGCAAATACTAAGACGCAGAGCACGTGTTGTTCTTGTAGGTCTATTTGGAGGTTCTTTGCAATTAAATCTTGTAACAATGCCTACTAGAGCATACAAGTTAATGGGTTCATACACAGGATCTATGACTGATATGATTGAATTAATTTCTCTTACTCGTAGAGGAATCATAAAACCCATGATCTCAAATAAGTTCAAACTTAACCAAGCAACAGAAGCATTAACAATGCTAAAAGAAGGAAAAATAATCGGCAGAGGAATAATTAATCCATAAAATATCTCTGACTATAGAACAAACTAGAATTCTTATAAAAATTGGTATCTATGTGGTTGAGTTAAGATTAATACTGGATTAAAAACGATTTGCCTTATGTGGCCCTTGTAGTACAGTGGCCAGTATAGGGGACTGTGGATCCCCGGACAGGGGTTCGATTCCCCTCAAGGGCCTTTTTTTGTTCTGTTGATTCCCCATTCACGAAAAATGGGAATTTTCTTTCCACTTTTAATTTTCAAGGAGGGTATTAGATAACATGGAAAATGATATCTATAACTCTGTAGGGAGAATAGAAGCACGAAAGAAAAATCTTGAACCTTTTAACAATGGAAAGTGTGCAATAGAGTTCTTAGATAAAATGCTCCTCATGGGGCTATCTCCAATTAGAGTTGCATCAATTGCATTTCATGTACTCTCAATTCTCAGAATTAAGGATGACATTGAAGTCAAAAATTGGATAAAGTCTGATGTTGAATCAGTAATACGAGAGTTTCAAAAGAAAGATTGGAAATCTGAAACTAGAGAGAGGTTCGTATTTGTTTTGAAACGATTTGTTAGTTATGCAAAACAGGAAATAATAGTAGAAAAGAAAAATGATGAAGATTATAGTCCTGAAGTAGCATGGTTACATCCCAAAAAGTATCGAAGGAAGAATGATGATTCTATACTTGAAAACCGGAAAGGATTTTCTGAACCTGAAATTTTGAAGATTTTATCTATCATACCAGATGTCTCGATTAGTTATGATCGTGATTATCTCTTTATCATTGTGGGCTATGAGGCAGGTCTTAGAGTGGCAGAGTTGATACTCCTCAAGTTAAAAGATATCGAATTCGATCAAAAAAACAATATTGCATACATCATAGTAAAATCAGGTAAAAGTTCAGCAAGAAAAATACCCCTGATTATTTCATTCAGAAAATTAGCAGATTTTATTGCAAATCATCCGTTGAAGACAAATCCGGAAAGCTATCTATTTTACTCCAAACATGCAAAAGATAATAGAATTTCTTACAATTATGCAGTTGAATTAATCCGTAAAGCTTGTGACAAAGCAAGTCTACCCCGAAAAAATCTCTACAAGTTAAGGCATTCTAGAATCACTAACTTACTTTTATCACGAACACCTCTACCTATAGTCCAAAAAATATCAGGTCATAAGAGGTTAGAGACTGTTAGGACCTATTCAAGTATAATCCAATCTGATGTTATTGATGCTGTTATGATTGACAGAGGTCTAAAGCCTGAGAAAAATAATGACGATGAAAAAATACATGTGAAAAAATGTATCGCATGTAACAGAGTCGAAGATCCTACTGCTATACGTTGTTCTGCATGTGGTTCTTTCCTGGATATATCTACTGCACTCAAATTTGGGCAAGCCAGAGAGAGTTATTCACACAAGAATGACAAGAAAACAAGAAAAGAGATCGAGGAATTACGTGATATGATATTACAGCAACAGAAAATGATACAGGAATTTATCAGCAACCAACAAAAAAACTAAAGAAAGCTCTCCTGTTTTTTGGTTTTAGCCTCTCTGAAATCTTTTCAAGCTTGTCTGAAATTATTTTGTTATTTTCAGCCAGCTTGAGCAAAACTTGTTTTGGAATTGTTATTGTTTCTTCACTCATATACTATATTACAGTACAACAAAATTAAAAGAGATTTTTCTATGATGCCATAAGAACAATTTTGTGTTCTACATGAAATCATGTTTTTAATTTTGTTTTTTGTGACTATCATTGTATCATATGCAAAACAATATTTACTTCCAACGTTTAATTTCTCAATTAAAAAAATCACAAAAGCCCAAAATTAAAAAAGCATTTTGTACCAAATCACAAAAATCATCTTATTTCTTGCCTATCTTTCTCTGCTGCAAGATGCACGACTTCCATCTTCCTGTCTCGTCTTTGTGTCTTGCTACCATGCGTGATACAATGTCGATTCTTCCTTTTTTTGTAATCTCAACTTGCGAATATCTCTGGATTATTGCATCACTTACATTACAGTTGGTGCACTGGCCTCTCTCTTTATTTTTACTCACTGATTTCTCTTTTGCAGCAGAGCAATCAATACTGACACCTTCCAATCTCGCAGATCGTCTCACATACTGGTTCTTCTTGTCGATATATTGATGGTATGCAACGTTCAGATGATTTTCCGCGTGATGCTTTCTTACTTTGTAATTTGGTATCTCGATACCACACAGGTTACAGTACTCGATCCTTCCCTCCTTTCTGTTCTTACCTATCTGATTGCCGCGCCCTGAGATGTTTCGCGGCTGTTCTCTTTGGTACCGTATCTTGATACGCACCAGACCAAGCTTGAAATGCTCTTTTAGCTCAGGATTCTTTCCAAGCTTGACGCGAAGAAACTTACGGATTATCCTCATCAAATCAAGTTCTGACTGCCTCTCTCCTGTTGCCTCTACCATGTTCTTGGCGCGCTGCTTGATAATCTCAAGATCCACCTTCTTCAGACCGTCGTCATACATGGGAGATACCATGGTATCATAAAGCTCGGACATGCGTGATACGGCGGCTTGTTCACGTTTGCGCTGTTCCCTGTCATACTTTGAGGCAACCATGAGGTCTGACCTGACCCTGCTTGGTATCCAGTTTCCTGCGTAATCTTTGAGGGCAAACCTTCTGTCAGAGCCTAGCCTACATGCATCGATATTCAGTGATTTATTCTTACTTGAATAGACTGGCTCTGACCCTGTCAGGGGCAAGACAAGGCCGCATCCCTTGCAGATCCGTTCCCTGTTTATAGGATCCTCTATCAGCCTATCAATGCAGCAGCCTGGGCAGATGGTATCAGAATTAGGGAATGCCATACTTTTCGTAATGTCATATACATGTATATTCTATATAAGAATTAATATACATGTATATTGTAGGATATTTGTGGAGAAGGCCGTACAGATCCTAATCGAGTGCCATAATGGAAGAAAACAGGACATGATCTCGCGCAGTCTTGGGTGGAAGGAGGGAGCAACAGGCACCGCAATCAGACGCCTGATGGAAAAAGGCTTGCTAGAAAAAACAGCGCGAGGAACCTACAGGACCACAAAGAAGGGCAATGACTATGTTGAGCAATACATGAAAGACTATGAGGAACAAGAATCAAGGCGTATTGACTTTATCGTCTATAACACATACCGCTTTCCTGAGAGTGTACTGCAAAGCTCAGCTCCATACATATCGATGTTCAAAGGAATAATAGATCTGTTATATGTTGACAAAAAGATACGGGCAATACTTGGAAACATAAAAAAGATCTACATGAATTCGGTTGATACACATCTAAGAGACGAGCTGGTAATAGCTGCCATGTGGGCAGATCACACTGAACCCGTCTGTAACTACCACAAATTCAACTATGTGAAAAGTTATGATGCCTATGCGTCAGAGAAGGTGAAAAGTCTCTGCAGCAGGGAAGATCTATTTACAATATTGCATCGATATTCGAGGGTAAGTATGTCACTGAAACGGTACTGGATTAAAAAATAGACTGGCATGATGGAAAATTCAAAACTATGTTATGCAATCTCGGGAGTCGGGCATGCCAGATCTGCCTGAACTTCCATATGGATTCAGGTACATTGAATATGCCGACACAACAAAAGATCTCAGGTCTTTTGTTCCAGAGATGGACATGTATACACTTCTAGATTATTACCAATGGAGTCTTGAATCCCACTCTCTTGTGATAATGAGAGAGGTTGAAGAAAAGATAGCTGCGGTTGCTCATGTGACTATACATGAAGATCATGTGATGCTTGAGATGCTGGTGAGAAACAAACTTCATTCTTACCACGGATCTGCAGGCGACCTTGTGTTACTTGTTGAAAAACTGATAGCTTCACACTATGAAAAAAAGCAAGTACACCTTGAAGCCATGGAACACATTGTCAAGTATTATTCTGGCAGAGGATACAAGATTTATGGCAAACCATATAGTGATGTTACTTGGGGAGATCTAACACCTATGAAGAAACGGCTAGACTCTTCTTAGAGTCTTTGAGACGCTTGGGGTTTACTGCATAGACTCCTGCATCAGGCTCGGTCCTTATCTCATTGACATACTTGATTATTACAGGATGCTCCTTGAGGTATGTCTCTATCTGTCTTGATACGCTTGTACCGTTATCAAGTGAGGCCCGTATCAGTGCAGAATGCAGCTCAGGCGAGATGGAGATACTTATTTTTTCCATACTCTAGTATGACTCTGGTAGGATATAAAAGTAGGGATGGTTGTCAAAGATCAATCTGGAACCAGAACAAAGATGCGGTTTTCAGAGACATGAAAGTATTGATACCAATTTTTTGGATGCAGATAATTTCTTCTCTGTTGTTACCTAGACAAGTTACTGTTACCTTTGTTTTCAAAACGGGCGCCGATGTTAGAATCTTACAATCGTTTTCTCTTTTAATTTCTTACAATCTGTTTTTAGATCAAGGATATTATGTACTTTATCAGGAAGATAAAAAAGACAAAAAAGAAATTGGACAAGAGCTCGTTTATCGTATCTTTACCAAAAAAGCTACAGAGAAAGATTGAATCTCAAAATAAAGAAATAGAAAATAGACTTGCAAATTTTTCAAGGTTTCGTTATTTCTATGATGTTACAGAAGGGTCACAATGCTTTCTGTTGAGCCTATGGAGCAACGAGCTGCCGCCAAACTCGGTACATGATAAAATAGTTACAACAACAATACAGAAAAGCGGCAGGTCCAGCAGATATGTGCTGATACCAAGGAATGTATGCAACAGGTATGGATGGGGTGCAGCTGACAGAGCTTGTGATCGGGTTTGATTATCAGCTAGACGAGTTTGTGCATGGTACCATATACAAAAATAATGACTTTGTAACAAACAAGAAACAACCACAGGTCTGTGTCATAAAATTTCAAAGATACCAGGACATGAAAGAGATCTACAAAATAAGACTTGCAAAGAAAAAGGAAGAGCTTGCAAGGCAAGAGAGTGATGCATACTGGAATACACGCAACAGATCTTTCAACTATGATGTTATCATGGACAGGATAAACTATGAAAGAAAGCACATACACAGGCTAGTCTGGAACAGTCTGTTGCAGATGAACCTTGTTGCGGTATCGTACGGTGATTTTGTAAAGATTAGAGCAGAGAGGGAAAGAGAGAGAAAGAAAAAGAGACGCCAGTTCCTGCAAAAAAGATACGGCGACAGAACAACATGGAGTTACAGGAAAGATTTTGTCAAGCGTGGCAGGAAATACGGATACGATTATGATTCATACTATGAGAACATGCTCGATGATCCAGATTCATATTTGGAGAATAGACTAGACAATCCCGATTCATCCAATGAGGACAAGCTTGACAATCCCGATGATTGATTTTTTTTAATTTTGTACTATTCTATTGAGATATGATGGCATGTGAAATCAACAATAACGTAATAGCAATAGATGCAGGAACGGGCTTTGTCAAGTGTGTCTCATCCCACCTACGAAGGTCGTTTCCATCAATTTATGCATCAAGGAGACTAACCAGGTGGGAGGATCCAAAGGAAGGAGTAGTAGAAGCTGTAGGATATGAAGCAAAAAAGATGTCAATCTATCCTGATACTATACTTGTAAGGGCAGTACTTGAAGGAAAAATAGCAGAGGAGAGGGCCTTTGTAGCTATAATCAGGGAGGCAGTAAGGGAGCTTGGATGCGAGAGAGACATTGACTCACTTTTGGTTGTGATGGGCCTTCCATATGGTGCGGCATTACAGAAACAGCAGCTTGAGAAGCTTGTAGAGCGAGCCTTGAAGCCAAGTAAAGTGCTTGTGATACCACAATCGATTGGTACCTTACTTGCCGAAGATGCAAGAACTGGTATGGTGTTATCAATTGGGCAGGGAACCACAGAGCTTGTGCTCTTTGAGAATCTCAAGCCAGTTACCGGAGTATCAATTTCTCAGGCTTGTGACTATCTGTATGATAGTGATGACCTTGTCTACATTGAATATGAAAAAAATATCATTGACAAAAAGAAGATAGATGCATTAACTAGTATTCTTGCAAACAAACTGGCATCTTTTAAGACCAGACTAAACAAGCAATACGAGATCTATGTGTCAGGTGGAGGAGTTCTTGTAGCTGGACTGTGCGAGTCCTTACAGGGAAAGATATCGGACAGTCTTAGAATAGTAAAAGATCCTGTATACTCTAACGCAATAGGACTCTACAAGCTTGGTCAGATTATATCATCTAGTACTGGAGTTCAGCAAGAGACACACCGTTTGCAATGACCTCTTCCTTTTTGTTACCGTTTTCTTTTGTTGGTTTTGTGGATTCAATTGCTGTAATGGTATGATTGTCATTGCTTGTCATACCATCAAGAGACTTGATGTCTTTTGATACAACAAACCTGTTCTCTTCAAGCTTGAAATAAAGTCTTGTACCTTTTTCTATCTGTAAAGATTTACAGATTTTTTTGGGTATTGTAACTGTCAACGAGTGTTCAGGCTCACGGCCCATCTTCATTACGATTCTTTCAAAAATTTTCTGTATCATGGTATGTAACAATATGAAACCATGAAAAATTAAAACCAGAAAAACTATAGGGTTTTGGAATTGAAAACTATATAGTTTTCCTGACTTGCACTATGTCACTGTACTAGGTTTTGGAACTGACTGCACAAAGAAACGTGCAAAAACAGTAAGGAAATTTGACATCAATGAACAAGCTATGCCTAAAAATTTCCTTGTTTTTGACTAAAAAGATACTTTCCGCCATATTATACGTATTATTATTTTTTTATTTTGTTTTCTTTGTACCGTTTCAGTATCCTGACTCTCTGTCTGATTTCCTGTTCCTTGAAAACCCTATAGTTTTTAGATTGCTATTCTATTGGATTTTTTTTACATTTGATTCTCATTATTTATACATTGTAATCATTTTGTTTTCTCAACTTGATTCCTTTACTACATCTACCTTCATTTACTTTCTTTCTGTAGTTCTAGTATTGTTGTCATCCCTCTCCAATTCTATTTTTGTAGCAACTAGACAGATTATACATTTGCCACATGATTGTATCACCTCATCTAGAGAATATAGTTTTGTGAATGTCATACAGTGCCTTTACGTACTGCACTGATTGAGCGGCAATCTCGTCTACATTATAATAAAAACCCGTTTCCCCGTCGTGCTCAAAATATTTGTCAAAAACCTCGAATGTTATTCTAAGCGACCTGCTTGCTCTTCTTCCATTCTTGTCATCCATATCATCATACTTGTGTGTAATGCTCTCAGTTATGATCGGTTTGAGGTTGGCATATCTTTGCATCATATACTCTATGTCAAGGTGCTTCAATTTTGATTCGTCAAAGACATCACTGACCTCAAGTTCTGCTACTATCCTAAAGACGATGGTGGCAGACGAGTCCACCTCGTCTACACTCACATATAGCGTTGCAAATGATTCTGCTTCATTTCTGCACAGTGTTAGCTCCAGATTGCCTGATGTTTGACTCAATTCATTGACGCTGACGCTTGTATTGGTAACAGGCAGTGAACGGATAAGCAGGTTGTTAATTTTTAACATCAACTCTATTGAAACTGCAACTACAAGACTGGGCATATTACTTACCTTTTCTGACTCAGAACCTTGATTAAATTTTTATCCCTGACTGTATGTCTTGAGGAAATTAAAGCCTCCAGAGTCAAATTTTGTAGGAATCTATTGGTTTTCATGTTATCTCAAATCGATATGAAACCTGAGGGGACTAGCAGTTGTGTAAAATGATTTTGTGTATCCACTTGCAGCATCAATCCTGATTTAGAACAATATCAAAGATGACCTCATTGTCTAGAACCTGTAATCTTGATTTACTGCAGAACCTATCCAAGACAACCCTGTTGTACTCTGATAGAAACATAGACCACTTTATTCCATAGGTATGTTGGAATGATAGCCTGAGCTCCTTTCTTCCTGTAACTATATACCTGAAGGTAAACCATCCTGAATACTTGCTAAACCTTTCATAGAATTTCTCTATTACGGAATTAAAGTCGTTGTTATTCCCGGAAAGCAGGGACAGTATATCATCAAAGTTTCTTTCTGCCTCGTTTCTTGCTATCTCTTTGATGTCTTGCTCTGAGAGACACTTTAGGATGCTAAAAAATTCTGGTAGTGGGGACTCTACCATGTTAATTTTTGACAGGGGAATGTCAAACGTTGCTGCTCTTGTTATTATGTCCTCCAAGAGCTTGTCTGGTGAAATGCCACTTTCTTCTGCCTCCTCTTCTAACAACTTGGCAACATCATCAGACAGTGTAACGTATCTTCTCGGACCTTCTTGATCGTAAGACAATGTGTACTATATATCTCAAGTCAAACTAGATAAGATAATCGTATATTTTCTGTAATGACATTATACGACACAAAATATTGGTGGAATACAAAACAATAATATTTTTTCTTGCGGTTTAATAATACAATAAAAGTATTTGTGCTCACTTGTGCTCACAATGAATCACTTGTCTCCACTTTAATCCTACTATTTTATTAATCATCTATACAGAGTACCGTACATGCTTTACCATAACCGCGATATGTCATGTGAAACACATGGCATGGCCAAACTATCGTGTGGTATGAAGAGTAGACCACTTTATACACACAAAAAGCAAAAGGAGAAAATGATAAAATGAAAATACATGAAAAAAAAGCAAAATCGATGCTAGCTGTGATGATGACTATTGCATTATCTATTGCTGGTTTGAGCGTATTTTATGAATCTTATTTGGAAAGTCATACAAGCGCTCAAGCATCTACAACTCCTGGTATTCCAACGTCTTATCTTGGTAAGCCCCCATTTGTGACGCTACTTAATGGAAGTGCAAAATATCCATCATACACCATAGCAAAAGGACACAGTGCTGTAATTTTTGTAGACATAGTGTCAAATCAGACATATCCTATCTCATTAAAGGCATACTACCAGAGCCCAACTGGAATCCTACCACCTGGCATAACACTAAAGTTGCCTGTCAATAGTGCGACAACACCGGTTTCGCATATGCCCGTAGTAATTCGAGTTGACAATACAGCTACACCTGGATTGTATCCTATGTCGATTGACGCAACACACCTGTCAGGTCAAGAGCGCATGACTTTCGGAGCTGGCTTTAATCTCCTAGTAGAAGGATAAGACAAATGAAGTTCAAACCTCTACTTGGCATATTAGGAATGGCACTTATGATATCCACAACACAGGTAATGCCTGGAGCCTTTGCCTCAAGCCTGGCTGGAGGGACGTATACTCATTTGAGTATTGATGGCAGTTCGGCAAATTCAAATGTGCCCAATGAAGTAACGGCTACATCGGCACAGCTTAGCACAACGGTCTGGCAAGGAGCATATACCAACACTAATTACTTCTTACAAGAAGACTTGGCATTAGATTATCCCAATGGCTGGGGTATGGAATTTGTTGGTTTTAATTCTGCTGGAACCAAAATAGATGATAAGTGGACCAATGCATATGCAACACCTGGTTGTACGGTCTTATATGACCAAAGTGTAGTATCTACAAATGACATATTTGGAGAAATACGCCAAAGCTCTGGAAGTGGATGCACCTCCATAACAGAGACATATACATTCGATGATCCCAACGGATCTTATGGAAGCACTCTCACTCCAATACAACTAGAATTAGAGTACTATGATACAACTTGTAGTGACTTTAGCGGTATGGGGAATGTCGACTTTACAAATGGGTTGGTCGATATAAGTGGGGTGTCATCAACTCCAACATATTCAGCAAGCTATTCTGGTCAGCTGCTTCAGTTCAACTGCTGGCAGCGGATATGTAACAGTGTCCTAGAACATCTTTCCTTTTTTTTATTTTTATTGTAATGATTTAAGGTATCATGAGATTAACCGTTATTTCTTGTAGTACAATCTGATTCTTATTGTATTACAACCGTCCTTTTTTGCACCAAAAAAGTTTTGATTCATAACCTTCAGATGAAATGTAACAAAGATAAGTTAAGTTTTTAATTATACCGATCCAATGCATATCAGTAATGAAAATTTTACATGTCACAATAATTATTACATCCATGTTCATGTTATTTCTTACAAGCCATGTTTATGCCCAATGTACTACAGTAAATGGGGTACAGCAATGTATTGGGATGAATGCAATATTGACTTCAATTAGATCAGATCATTTGGTTTATCAAAATTCAGACAGGCCTGTTATTACTATAACAGGAATGCCAAATTCACCTGAATATCTTCAAATCTACAATCAATCGAAAAATATGGTATTTTCACATAGTCTCGAACTCCCATCAAGCGGTGTTACAAATTATACATTGGACATATCGTCATACAAACCTGGTCTATATTCAGCTATTGCAAACACTTCTACAAGTAAAGCATCTACCAACTTTAGAGTAAGCCAAGTGCCTTTATCAGGTCCGATTGTAGTGTTTAACGTCATGAACAGCACATATGCGCCAGGCGATTCTATTGCAATACTTGGTACCGATGGTCCCAATGGAATCATCCAGATTTCACTTGTAGATCCTAACAATAAAACTGTAAGTTCAATCCAAGTAAATTCAGATAATATGGGCCAGTTTTCATCAGATGCTCTAAAGATTCCAATAAATGCGGTTTCTGGGGTGTGGACAATTAATGCAACACATGGTGTTGCACAAGGAAGTCAGAAAATCAAAGTAAACTCTTTGAACAATACTATGTCAACAATAAAGTCTCCTTTGCAACAACTCAAATCAGGTATTGAAACAAAGAATGTTGTTTGTAAACAAAATCTCGAATTAATTTTCAAAGCAGAAGATGGCTCACCTGCATGTGTAAAACCTGATACATCAAATATTTTGATTGAACGTGGTTGGACAAAAGCATTACAATAAATAAATTATTGTATAAAATGGTTCTAATCATCAACTAGTAAACTGATTTCTAAAAACTAGAACAAAGATACATCAATCTTTTAAGAAAGATGAATATACATCTTTTTCATGGAACAACGGTTAACCTGTGGAAACCATTCAGATGAAGAGATTGTTCTTGATCAGATAGGATGGAATAGTTTTCACTGTCCTAAATGTGGTGAATGATTATTCTGTTGGCAGAAAGGTAATAGTATTAGATCCAAAACACGTACAAAACCAATGAGTCTTACAAACTCTGCGCCTTCACAATTTATCAAGTCTTTAATTGGTATCAAGTTTTGACACATAAACTCAAAACGATATGATTCCTTGTACCGTTCCAAGGGAATAAGCAAATCCCGCATGACTACATTCGTCATTTTTATGGAGTGAACATTCTACTTTACCTTTTTTATAGTATACCTTGACAGATTTTTTCAGCTTGTAATCCATAAGTATGACGTGATCGTCATTGTATGCAAGCGGCTGGAATCTAATACCATGCTCTAGTGATTTATCACGTAAATCCAACAATAATTCGACACACTCTGATATCCCGATTGAATAATCTATATTCTTGTACTCTTTTGCAATCTTGATCAGTCTTTTTGCAACATCTTCGTGTATGGTAAACGTTCTGAGGCCCTGTTTTGGCATGATCTTTTTTATTCTGGTGTGCTGATAAATTATCGCTAGCATCGTGTTGGAAAAAAGTACTAAAAGTTGCTATTATACGCAATTATTTTATACGAGTAACTATTACTAGGAAATACAGTAATTATATGGGAATAAATTGGTACTATGATTAAAAATGAGATGAATGACATGATGGATGGGGATTCCAAATCAATTCATTATTCTTGCAGGTTAGACACAGAGATGTACCGATTCCTAGCAGGTGAGGCAGAACAAAAAAATGTCTCCATGAATAACATGCTAAACCAAGTTGCAAGGGAACATGTGGTAAAGAAAAATTTTGAAAAGATTGGATCTGCACTAACGTGCAAAGATGCCCTCAGAGGAGTTTTTGATATTGCAAATGACAAGCAGCTGATTAAACTTGCCACAAAACTTGGATCCAGTAATGCCGTAGACTATGTTGGAATGCTGTACCATGATGTAAACCAAGATACAGTATTGAAGTTTCTTGATCTGTGGGGTGGTAGATTTTATGACTATGAACACAAAAATCATGATGGAACACATCACTTTTCAATTCCACATGATGTCAATGAAAAATATTCTGTATTTACAAAAGAGTTTATCATGTCATTTGTGGAATCAACAATAAACGCACCAGTAAAGATCCAGTCTAGCCCAAGAACAGTGACATTTTCTCTTGCAGTTTAATTGTTTCATAAAAATATTTGTGCTCACTTGTGCTCACAATGAATCACTTGTCACCACTTTAATCCTACCATCTTATTAATGATCTTTACAGAGTACCGTACATGCTTTACCATAACCGCGATATGCCGTGTGAAACATACGGTATGGACAATAGATCGTGCGGTATAAAGACTAGTCCACTTTATACACACAAAAAGCATAAAGGAGAAGTAAAATGAAAAACAATCAAGTAAAAACAAAAACTGTGATGATAATCTTGACAACAATAATGTTAAGCCTGGCAATTGTATCTCCATTTACACCTTCTAATGTAAATGCAGTACCATCGAGTCACACTCCTCCTACTGTACCAATACTTTCATCTGTAGACAAACAAGGCGCGATCAATGCTGCATTATCTATTCCTGAATTGAAAAATTGGTCACAGGATTGGCAATTTTCAAGTATGGGATTGATTAACTCGAATAACTCACCAGAGAAAGTACAACAAGAAGTTGTTGTTCTAAAAGCACCTTCTAAAAGTGCACCTTTTGCATGTAATGCAGATTGGTGGGCATGGATCGAAATAGATAATGCAACCAAGAAAGTTCTATATGCAAACTATCCAACGATGGAATCACATGTTTGTCAACATACTTCAGCAAAGAAATCATCGGATCCACATACTTGGACAATCAGCTACACAAAATGATGTCAATAGTACAACTCAATGGTTCGGAATCTATGCAAAAATTAATCTCCCTACTGTCAGTAACTCGATCTACACACACCTGAATAATCAGTATATAGAACAACTCGTTAATGCGTATTTCCCTCATGGTACTGGCTGTTCGAATTCACAGTGTATAGAGCAAGCAGGCTGGCAGGTAACACAAGGAAGTATTACTTGTATTGGCTGTCCGTCAGGAGCAAGTAATACAATGATATACGTAGATGAGTCTGTACACGGCACCGAAAATAATTATTGGACCGGTCTTTTGTGGAAACAGGGTACAACAACAATAGAAACAGGCGAAATCGACTGCCTCGTTAGTCCCTCTGTCTACACAATCATTGCATACAATGGAACCAATAATTTCTACGAAACTACAAACATACCATGTTCAACTGCGCAATGGGATACATCACCGCCTTTAAATGGAGTTGAAAACAATTCAGTCTTTTTTGAGAGCGCTGTGACCATAGCTTCTAGCAACTGGTCTCCCTACATATCTGGTGTATCAGTAACAGGTGCACAGGAATATGATTCAGGAAATCATGCTCATAACTTGTCAACATCGCATAATGTAGACAGGACTTGTGGCTTTGTAGATTCCAAGTCAAGTGTGATCACAGGAAGTTTAACTAGTGGCGGCACTGCATCTTGGTCAAGTTTGTCCAATCAACCAGCTGCGTGCTAAACACTTCCTCTTTTTTTTAATTATAATATTGTATGAATATGTCTAATTGTTACATTAACAAAAATATGTTCTATACCACACTATTCTATAAAATGATTTATTATAATGTAATCAAATACTAGAATAATATTTTATAAAAAAATTAAGTATGCTCAATGTGTTTAAAATGAAACTTTGTTGCACAATCCTTTTTTATTATAAATTGTTAAAGTACACTATGCAATTTTATCATCAAGCACTAAAATTTACAAATAATTTTACACTGCTAACTACTGCAACTATAAAATGAAAATAAAATATATTGCAACAATTATTGGAATTGGTATCACCTTATCATTAATTGGAATATGGGTAGAATTGGACATAACGAGTATTCGTGCGACTAGCAACGAGATAAGCCAAAGCCCAGAAGCACCTCATATTGATGTAATAACAATAACTGGCTTAAACCAAACCTATGAAATCAACCAACCCATTAATGCAATAATTGATTATGCGGGCTATTGGAACAACGGTGATTATCCCGATGTAAGAATTTTGGATACAAATGGAACTCAGATCTGGTCTAACAGTCTGGCGCATACCGAAAGTCCTGCTCTCACAAATTCTACTTTCAGTTATGTGGTACAAGGTGCAAATGGTTACCCCGTCATTAACAAAATAGGTGATTACACAATAATTGCATCACTTGATAATAAAACCACCGAATCTCATTTCAGAGTCATGGGTTAAGATAATCGTTACTGCTGTAGACTTTAACGTGAAACAATAAGACTGATGATCATAGTCAACCTGGTCAATTCAATATCATATGACAATCAGTGAAATCCGGATGGCCTATTATGACTACCAACATTCCATCTATTGCGAGTATAGTACGAACAACTCAAGGCCTTTGTATCTATAATTATGGAAGCAACAAGGCAGCTTGGCTACGAGAGAGACACAAGTTCACTTCTTGTTGTGGTGGGACTTCTATATGGTGCCGCACTGCAAAAACCCACACAATCAACACTGTGAATAATCGAACAAATGCCACAAGAAATACTGGTTATGTGACCAGTGTTTCATACACTGACACTGGTAAATATATCAACTTGGGCGAAGCAACTACAATATATGAAATTTGAGTGATCCCAAGTTCTGAAAATACTGTTTCTGTGAAAGGCAAACTTAAACCTCAGTCAAACATGACATTAACAATTTACTCTTGCATGGGTGCTCACTACAATTGTTTTTATGAACTCCATCTTATATGAACTCAAAACCAACTTGGAAATCTTTTAAAGTCACAACCTACATTACTTTTTCATGAACCTCATTCATGGGGTCTCAGCGGATCATGAGAATTTCCCTCAAGGGCCTTTTTTTATTTATTGTTTCTTCGTATTGATATTTTTAAAATATGCCAAATTTACTTGATTCCATCTCTTCTTTGATGGCTAGTTTTACCTTCAAGTTCTTTTGACTAACCTTGTCATTCAACCAAGTCAAAAACTTGTGATCTAAACCTTTTCCCTTTATTTTTTCGAAATCTGGTCCTAATTGATCAGACAACCGCTTTACAAGTGATCTATTAACACAAACCACGTAAAAATGCCATCCAAAAGCAAATTCTGAATCTGTTACTATGAAGTCGTTTTCACCATGAACCATCTTCTCTGCATTGCTAAGTGTTGAAATGATTGCTTTACTGGTATTTTCATAATCTGTGGCAGATACATTGATGTTGATTCTTTCTTGCATCATGTCTTCTTAAATGAGATTTCCAAATAAAAACATGACTAAGAATTCAGTCTAGTGGTCAAGCAAGTGCTCTACTTCTATATTAAAATAAGTCTTGAGAATTCCAATGTAGCTCTTTACAGGGTCTGGAATGTCGTCCCCACAAGCAATGCCTAGATTCTTTGCATTTATCCATATTACAATAGTCTGGAGTATGGTTAGAAATCTGTCATTTTCAGAATTCTTTGAACCGATAGCTTTTGAATATCTATCTGCAAATTCCCATGCAACAGCAAAATCAATACAGTCAGTATTAAACACTGAAAGCATTTGTTCTCGGAGAGATTCTGCTTTTTTAAATGGTGTGACATTTAGTATGTATGGAAAATCTACTTTATTTGGAATGAATCCTGTAAGAGGTCCCCATATGGTAATTATTTTACAACCGGGTTTGAGATTTTCAAATTTTGAGATCATTTTTTCAATAACGTTTTCATCTGAAAACCAAAAAAGTATCACAGTAGCATCAGTGATATCTGAAACTGTAACATCTTGATATCTAAATGAGCCATTTGAAATATGCTTTTCTTCAAGAAGTTTCTGTGCTTGTATTATCTTGTCTTTATTATTGTCAATACCAATTGCTTTCTTTACCTTGAATTCTTCTAAAGATATTGTGATACTTTTACCACTTCCACATCCTAGATGATAAAACACATCATTTTCAGTTAGTCCTGCAAATCGAAAGATTTCTCTTAACGTATTGTCTGATAATTCTACCTCATCACCACTGATTATAGAACTTGGAAGTGTCGATATGTAATCTTCAATTTTCATTAAATGACGATAATCTGGACTAAATTTATTCTCTTATTCTTTCTAGAGCAGAAACTGCTTGCCACAACGTAACTCTGACATAGGATGGCATGTTAGGGTCTTGCGATATGTCATCAAGAGCACTAATGGCATTTGCTGCTCTAACCGACACGGGAGAATTTTGCTTTTTTAATTCTGCAATTAGATCTGTTAAATCCTTCTTGATGTTTCTTGGTGTTGAAGGATTTGCTGCAATTTCAACTAAAGTAGTAATGGCCGTGTTTAAAGTGTCAATATTTGGATCCTTTTTTTCGACCATTGTAACATCCAAGCTATGCTAAATGTGCTTATTTTATAAAGTTTGCATTATACTTCTACAAAGATATTTTCTGATTCTACTACTACTTTATACGAATTCAAGTCTTTTATCTTGACAGGAAAAGAATGAAGTTTTCCTGTCTTACAATCAAATTTTGCTCCATGCCATCCACATGTTACAACTATTCCATCCAAACTTCCTTCTGAAAGACTTGCACCTGAATGTGTACATGTGTCATTAATTGCATAAAACGTTCCATCAATATTTACAACAAGTACGTCTTTACCATCTATTGTTACCTTGTGCATTTTACCTGGAATGAAATCGCTTACCTTACCCACAATTATCTTTCCCATGATTCATAAAAATCCTTGAACTCTTAATAATTTTAGTGTCAGTTCTAGAACTTCAGAATCTCAAATTACACAAATTTTATAGTATTTTGTAGTTTGCCAAGATTTTCTATTTCCATCTCTATCTTATCACCATTCTTCAAAAAGATTGCATCTGGCTTGTTGAGCATAACTCCTGCAGGAGTACCGGTAGATATGATATCACCTTTTTCCAAAGTCATTGCCTTGCTTAGCAATGATACAATGGAATAGACCTTTAGGTGCATATTTGATGTTGAAGAATTTTGTCTGATATCTCCATTTACTTTGGTCATCATTTTGAGATTTTGAGGATCAGGTATTTCATCTGCAGTAGTTATCCAAGGACCACAAGGTGCAAAAGTATCAAAACCCTTTGCTCTGGTAAATTGTTTATCTTTTGCTTGTATATCGCGTGCTGAAGCATCGTTTAGAACCATATACCCAAAAACAGCTTCCTTTGCCTCTTTTTCAGATATATTCTTACAATCCTTACCAATTATCACCGCAAGCTCGATTTCATAATCAAGCTTTGAGACAAATGAGGGGCAAACTATGTCTGATGTAGCACCATTGAGTGTTGTTCTTGGTTTGATAACTATGGCTGGCTCATCTGGTGGAATCAAATTCTGTTCTTTTGCATGATCTTTGTAATTAAATGCTAAACAAATTATTTTAGATGGATTTGGAATGGGTGGAAGAAATTTGAAATCAGATAAATTTTCATTATAATTTAGATTTTTTGCATTGGTCTTAATTTCATCATACCATCCATCAAATAAAAAATCTTTGATACTTTGCGGTATGGGAATTCCAGTTTGTGATGTTATGCTTTCTCTTGTCAAAACTTTTTCGCCATTAACAATGGCATATGTTTCAGTGTTTTGTCTAAGTAATCTTGCAATCTTCATTTTCTTCACTTGTGAGTGTATATCGCCTGATTCGCAGAATCTTTTCTGCAATATCCGAATCTCATGAATTGAATTTCTGCTCCCACATTTAACTCTAAGTAGTATTGTTCGGTAATACCTTGTTTGACTTCTAGACTATTTTCATTAAATTGGTCATTTATGAAGAGTATATTTGGTATCAAGACTTCGATATTAACTGGATTATTTCTTGAAATCCATTGAATTTTTGGAATATTTGATTTATAGTTACTGCTAGTAATTTCTCCTTCTATTTCTAAACCTACTTTTGTAATTTTTATATTGTATAATTCTAACAATCTTACTTCGTCACCAACTTTCAATGTATTTGCGTCATTTCCAGATATGAAAAAATTTCCATCTATCTTGATTTTCCTTTTACCCATTTCATTTTGTGGATGATTAGTAATTTCAATTTCTGTAAGACTGTTATTAATTACTGTTAATTTTACTGGTTCAAAAACAATGAATAATCTTACACTTGTTGGGTCTATTATTTTTCGATTAAATGATTCAAGTGTTTCAAATGGTGGTAAAGTATCTGATTTAGTAAAGCCCAAAGAAATAATGAATTTCCTTATTGCCTCTGGAACTATCCCTCTTCTACGTAATCCCTCAAGAGTTGGGAGTCTAGGATCATCAAATCCCGATACTTTTCCCTCTTCTACAAGAGGTTTTAGAACTCTTTTGGATACGGGCATTCCTTCGAACTCTAACCTTGAAAATTCCATCATCTTTGGTTTTCGCATTCCAAGTACGTCTAAAAGTTTGTAATACAGTTCAGTTCGTAATTCGTATTCTTTAGTTCTAAACGCATGAGTAATTCCATCAATACTGTCTTCGATAGAAACTGCAAAATCATAATTTGGCCAAACTCTGTATTTATCTTTGTGAATTGGGTGTGATTCATCTATTATTCTTAATAAAGTTGGATCTCGCATAACCGTATTTTCTGAATTCATATCTCCGCGAAATCTCACAATGGCTTCTCCAGGTTTGAATTTATCAAACATTTTATTCCAACGTGAGATGTTTTGATCAAGATCTCCTGCTCTGCACTTACAAGCTAACATCTCTCTTCTGTTCTTGCTAATTGTTTCTTTATTACATGTACAAACATATGCGTGACCGGAATCAATGATTTCTCTAGCTTTTTTGTAAATTATTTCCATGTCATCAGATGTATTTTTTACAATATCATATTTTACACCAAGCCAATCAAGACCCACCTTGATTGCCGCATAGTATTCTAGACGTTCCTTCTCTGGGTTTGTATCATCAAATCTTAAGATGAGTTTACCGCCATACATTTTTGCATATTCTTCATCAATTATGGATGCCTTTGCATGTCCAATGTGGGGATAACCATTAGGTTCTGGAGGAAAACGGGTGATTACATTTCCTTGTTCAGCCCCTTCAAGCAGAGGTAGACCTACTCTATCCTGTTTTGGTTTTACAATAAGTAATTCTGGATATTTGCTTGCAAGTTCCGCTTTTTGGGATTCTACTGATAATTTGTTAACTTCAATTACTTCTTGTGAGATAAGTGGAATAATATCTTTGATTCTCGAACGAAGTTCTGGTTTAGTACCAATTACCTTAGAAATGATTGAATCATTTCTTGTTTTTCCGCCATGTTCAGATGCGTTAAGAAGAGCAATTCCACGAATTACTCTTTTTAATTCATCATCCAATTAAAGACTCCTTTCTACAACAAAATCAAGCAAAGAGAGTAATTCTTTTTTTGCAGGTCCGCCATATGCTGATATGGATCTCTTGGCTATGTTGGAATGATATGTTGCCTTTTGTTTTATTGTTTTTTCTATGCCAAGAGCAGAAATTGTAGAGATAGCTATTTCTACTTCGCTTTTTGAAACGGATGAATTCCCAAATGCATTTAATATTGACTTCTTTTCTTGATTGCTTGCTTTTTGAATCGCCATTAAAATTGGGAGTGATTTTTTCCCTTCCCTGATATCATTTCCCACCGGTTTTTTTGTAATTTTGGGATCACCTACAACTCCAATTAGATCATCAATTATCTGAAAGGCAATTCCTAGGTTTTTTCCAAATGTGGCTAGTCTTACTACGTCAGAAAAATTTTTGTTTGCAACTATTGCTCCCATTGCACATGATGCTACAAATAACGATGATGTTTTCTTCTCAATCATCTTAATGTACTGACTTTCAGTTGGAATTTTATTTGATTTTGCCATGCTGATGTCAAGTGCCTGCCCCTCACATACATCGGTACATGCCTTTGCTAATGTTGTAACAAGATTCATGCCTATTTCTTTTGACTTGTGCAGATATGGTTTTGAAATTATCTCAAACGCCCTTGAAAATAATAAATCGCCTGCAAGAATCCCAATTGGAATTCCAAATTTCATATGAACTGTGGGCACACCATGTCTTACTTCATCATTATCCATGATATCATCATGAACCAATGTGAAATTATGTATCATTTCAATTGCAGCGGCAGCGGGTATTGCCTGTTTTGTAGTCCCTCCTAAAAGTTGACAGCTTTTCATTACCATGTAAGGTCTTAATCTTTTTCCACCATGATCAATCAAATAACTCGCTGCCTGATACAACTCCATAGGTTCTCCAGATAATCTTGATGAGAGAAATGAGTCTATCGTGGATGCTGTTTTTGCAAGTGTTTCTAGTTTCATTCTTTTTTTACTCCCATTTGTGATCTGGAAAATGATACTTTAATGATTCTTCAAGTTTACTCTTAAGATCATTCCTATTCCACATCCTAAGAATTTCTTTGTGTCTGTCATTGATATTTTGATTTGATTCTGGTATGAAATATAATGCGACTAGCAACCATGGGCAAAAAATATGAGGTGAATTCTTTATTTCTGATAATAGTTCTTCAAGTGTAACCCACTTAAAATCTGAAATTTCTCCTTCTACAAGCTTTATTTTGGATGTATCATCTAATATTCCAATTAAAGTACCACAAACTTCGTTTTCTGATCCAATATCTTTGTAAGGTACATGATACTCAAATTTGTGTAAATAGTCTAATTTGCATGTAACTCCCAATTCCTCAGGTAATCTTCTTTCTGCAGATGAAATGTAATTCTCTGACTGCCTTGGATGACTAGCTACGGTACCATCCCAATCTCCAGGCCATAACATCTTGTCCTTACTTCGCTGTGTAAGCAATAGCTTTCCTTCTTTATTGAATAAAAATATTGTAAAAGCTCTGTGAAGTTTTCCGTTTGGTAAATGACATTTTACTTTTTCTTCAATTCCTATTTGATTATCGTTAGTATCTACAAGAATTAGATATTCCATAAGTTATCCTCTGAATATTGTTCCCTCAAAACTCTTCCCATTTATTGCATTTGTTATTCTTTTTGGAATTTTTCCATTTACAAAGAAAACATCTGTTCCACCCTTTGATATGCTAAAAGCTTCTTTTATCTTACGAGTCATTCCTCCCGTGACATCCATTGTTACTTCTGAGGTGATTGGGATTTCTTTAGTAATCTCACTCAAGAGCCTCTTACTCTTCATATCTGAATATACGCCATCTACATTTGTAACAAAAATTGCAAGACGAGGACGTAACAATTTGGCAAGAATTCCCATTATTTTATCTCCAGATAAGATGTAAAATTTATTTTTTCCAAACCACATGGCATCTCCATAAGAAATAGGGATTAATCCTGTTTTTGCAATCTTGGAAATTTCTTCAACCTTCTTATTCATGGGCTTATCTCCTATCATGAAATCACTGGGGGGCAAACAATATGGTTTTAGACCTGATTCTAGAAATGATTCCAACACAATACTGTTTAATTCTACCATTGAATTTTTGACAGTAGCAACTCCTTTGATGCTATATCTTTGCGGTTTTGTATGCATGTCATACTTTACTGACCAATAATGACCAAAAGAACCTCCGCCATGTATGATAATAATGGGCTCATCTGCATTTTTGAGACTTGAAGCAATCTTTTTTATTGTATTTCTATTTGGAGTCAATGGCTTTTCTTTATTAGTAATTATTGAACCTCCAAGTTTCATCAAGATCATGATTTTTATCATTGCAATGAACGGTTTTAAAAAGTATCTCACTGAATTCACGATGATTGAGAAATTTTCTGCTTAATACATAACATCGATTTTCTTTTCCAAACAATTCTTGTCTTGTGATTATCTAAAAATTTGTTATTAGAAATAAATTTGGTATTTTATTTATACTTTAATCCCTCAAAATCTATTTTTGCTAAAAAACAATCTGAAATTCTTCCTAAATTCTCTAGAGTATCTTTTCTGTTTGAATCATCAACAAGAGAAATAATACATCCACCTCCACCAGCTCCTGTTATCTTTGCCCCATAGGCAGTCCGTGTTGCCTCTTTTACTAGAAGATCAATTTTTCCTGTTGAAACTCCTATCTGTTTTAACAATTCTTGATTTTTAACCATTAACGAACCCAGTTTATTCAAGTTATTTTCTTTTAAGGCAGTTATCGCATTGTTAACTATCTCAATTTCTTGTTCACATGATCTCTTGAATATATCTTCGTTTTTTTCTTTAAAATTTCTAACTTGTCTTACTATATCTTGAGTATTATGAATCTGAGCAGAATTGGATATTACGAAACTCAAATCATTTCTTGATGGGATATTTTGAAATCCATTCTTTAGATCATATGACATTAATCCGCCAAATGTGGAAACTGATGAATCTGCTCCTGAATTTTGTTCAAATATAATACGTTCTGCTTGTATTGCTCTTTTTACTATCTCATCTTTTGATAGTTTGTTAAATAATCCATTAACTGAAGCTGTAACTGCAACACATGCAGCAGATGAGGAACCCAATCCTACTCCGGCAGGTATCTCTGATTCTAAAACTATCTCAATGCCTTTCACTATGGAATTCTCTTCAAAAGATTTCTTTACTATGTAAAAAAATGGTCTCATAAATTTTTGCTGTATGTTTTCTAAATTATTTAACGAGTCTAATTCTATCTCTGATACTCCTAGTGAAGATCTTACTCTGACTATATTTTCATCCAAGAATTGTGAAGTAGCAGTTATTCTCTTATCTATGGAACATAGTATTGCTCTGATGCCATATACTACAAAATGTTCTCCAAAAAGTATAATTTTTCCTGGAGCTGATGCAATTGACTTCATACAAACACTATCGATGCATATCCAACTACTGAATTTTTATCTCCTGTTATGTCGCCACTGGTAGCATATTTGTTCAAAATTCCTCTTGATGCTCCCAATTCCTTACAGGCTATCATCGTAGATGCAATCGCTCCATATCCACACGCACTAATTTGTTTTTCTTGTAAAATATTGTAAAATTTATTCACATCTAGACTAACTATTGTCTCTATCAAGGATTTATCCTGGGCATGAGCAAAATCATTTGATTCGTAATGAGTAAAATCTGAAGAACCGATTATCATAGTCTTCTTAATTTTTGCAATATTTGCTATGGCTTTACCAATTTCTCTTGTGACATTGTAACTTTGGTCTATTAAAATCAAGGGCAAGATCTTGAATTTGTGAGAAAATATCTCTTGAAGAAATGGAAGTTGTACTTCTAAACAGTGATCTCTTGTATGAGAAAAAGAATCTATCGCTATCAAGTTACAAATCTTGGTGATTTCAGTTGCATATTCGGAATCTATTTCAACATCTCCTAGTGGAGTTTGCCATACTCCTTTTGTTGTAGCAATATCTTGTCCTATTCCCCAGTGATTTGGGCCACTCATTATAACAAGTTCCGGTCTTTGTGATGATATTACATAGTATGAATTTGCAGCTATTGGTCCAGAATACTCGTATCCAGCATGAGGGCATATCACACCGATGATTTTTTTATCTTCTAGGGAAGGAGGTAATTTGCCAGGACCGTATTTATGTAAAAAACAATTTCTTATACTTGATTTTAATTCTTGACTTGATTTTGGATAGAACATTCCAGCAACAGCTGGTGTCCTCACCTGCATTGTGTTATTGCCTCTGTGATCTCATTCTTGAAGGTGGCATTCTTTCTGCTGCTTCTTCTTCTAATTCTTCTTCTGTTATCTTTGTTTCAAAATCATCTATTTGATATTTCATAGATTCTACATTCTTTAGTTTACCTTTCTGCATGAGGATCTCTCTTGCTAGTAACCAATAAGTTGCAGCTAGGGATTTTCTTCCTCTATTATTTGCTGGAATTACCAAGTCAATTTTCGAAGTAACATTGTCTGTATTTGAAATTCCTATGACCGGAATTCCGGCATTAGTAGCTTCAACAATTGCTTGTTCATCTACTTGAGGATCTGAGATGAATACTAATTCTGGTTCTCTGTAGTATGGTAATGATGGATTTGTAAGAGTTCCTGGCATAAATCTTCCAAGCATAGGTGTTGCACCAGTTATCTCACAGAATTTCTCAACTGGGGTGCTAGCATATTCTCTTCCAGAGCAAACTAGGACCTTTGTAATATCCGCTCTATTGATAAATTTGGCTGCGGTCTGGATTCTTGACAGTGTTTTCTTACTGTCAATTATGTAAAGTCCTTCATTTGTTGCCTTGGTAACAAATGAATTCATGAACTTTGTTTTTACTTGAGTTCCAACTCTTATCCCAGTAGATAATACGTATTTCTCCATATGTTCAAAGTCTTCCTGTTTACTCATTGCGTGTTTCTAAATCTCGGCCATTCCACGTATTAAATCATACTCTGAAAGTCGTACTAATTCGTTAAGTTTGGCTATCCTCTCTCCTCCTAATATGCCAACCTTGAGCATCTTTGATTTGGTTGCTAATCCAATATGTGATATGTGAGAATCAATTGATTCTCCAGATCGATGGGATGTGATTAGTTTTACATTGTTATTATTTGCCTCTTTTGCAAACTCCAAGGCATCATAGAGGCTCCCTGCTTGATTTACTTTTAATATTGCACCACTACATGCTCTTATTTTTACTGCTTTTTTGAGAATCTTTGTATTTGTTACTAAGAGGTCATCTCCAGTTATCAATACGCTTGGGAATTTTTTGGTCAGGATAGACATGTCTTCAAAGGCTTCTTCATGAACTGCATCTTCCGCATAAACAAGTTTGTATTTTTTTATGATGTCTGAAGCAAAATCAATCTGTTTTTGGGGAGTGTTTTCAAAACCTGCTCTATTGTATACATATTTTTTTTTCTTTTCATTCCACTGGGTGGATGAAGCAAAATCTACTCCTAATGAGACTTCTTTTCCTAATGTAAAACCAAGCTGTTCACAAGCCTTCGCAGCTATTTCTAATGCTTGTTCATTTTTTAATTTGGGTGCCCATCCACCTTCATCCCCCCTTCCATTTGTGAAATTTGGATCTTTTTTCACTAAAATTTTTCCTACTTCTTTGTGTACTGCCAAGTTAACTTCTATGGCATCTCGAATAGTTTTGGAACCTGTTGCACAAACTAGAATTTCTTGAATGTCTGGAGTACCAGGTCCTGCATGTGCTCCTCCTCCTATTATATTTCCAAGAGGAAACGGGAATCTAAAAGTTGGACCTTTTGCTAATAACTTGAACATTGGAATCTCTAATGACTTTGCAGCAGATTCAACTGAGGCAATAGTTAATGCAAACGCCAGAGAACCTCCAACTTTGGAATAATTTGGAGTAGGATCAATCTCTCTTAAAGTCTCGTGAATTAATTTTAAGTTTGATGATTCAAGACCAATAAATTTCTTAACATTTTTTTTTAAAATCTCTAAACTTTTTTCTGGTTTATCTTGAGGAAAACTCCGTGCTTCATATTTACCAACACTAGCCCCGGATGGAGCACACACTCGTCCTAGATGTTTTTTATCTGATATTATGTCAACTTCTATGGTTTTACTACCTCTGCTGTTGTAAAGTACTCTACCTTTGATTGAAGTAATCAGAGGCATTCTATTCTAATTCTGCTCTAACTTCTTGTTCTCTTCTCTTAATTGCTTCGTAAAATGGAATGACTTGGTGTATTGTTTCAACTGATGTCAATATCATGGCTCTGCAACAATATCTTTTGAAACCAAAAGAATCCAAAACCTTTTTTGGATCTTCTCCACTTTTTACACGACTTTGATATTCTTTAAACTTGTCAGCAATCAAATTTCCACAACTAAAACATCTAACAGGAATCAGCACAGACACAAAAAGTAATCAAGGCTTATAAAAACCATACATGGGTAAAACCAAATGTGCGGGAGTCGCCCAGCCTGGTCAAAGGCGCTAGCTTGAGGGGCTAGTATCTTAGGATTTCGAGGGTTCAAATCCCTTCTCCCGCATTAAAAATTCAAAAATAATATCAAATTGAATTAGTAAAAAAATCTTATCAAATGTGATAGTAGAAATGTAATTTGTGAACAACAAAATAACTTTTTACATATATTATTTTGTTACACGTACAATGAAATATTGAATTTCTATTTTCAAATGTAATTATCGTTTAAGAAATTCTTATTTGATTTACTAAATGTCTATGAACATAGTCATAGCAATTTTGAGATATATCAGAATATGGCGAATCTCGTACGTGAATACTGCATTGGTAAAGCCCATATTTGACATAAAATTCTGTATTATTATGGAAATCACGGTAAAACAAATGATGCAAATTGAAGAGAATGGGCATCAAATGGGTTTTTTTAGAAAACTCATGATGGAAAATGCGGGCGCTATTACTGCAAGATACATTGTTGAGCGCTATTCTGATTTAACATCAAAAAAGGTAACAGTTTTTGCAGGATTGGGAAATAATGGTGGTGATGCTTTTGTTGTGGCACGACACTTGGCTGGATTTGGATGTCAATCTAAAGTAATACTTCTTGGACATCCTGATAAAATAAAAACAGAAGAAGCTAAATCAAACTGGAAAATTTTAGAAAAAATGAATTCAATAAATCTTGTACTTGCATCAGATACAACAGGACTTGTAAATGATGCTGAGATAATTATAGATGGAATACTAGGAACTGGGATATCTGGAAGTATCAGAGAACCTTATTCATCAGCAATAAACCTCATAAATCAATCAGATGCTTTCAAATTTGCTGTTGATATACCATCAGGTCTTGATCCAGATACAGGATTGGTAAATGACAAATGTGTAAAAGCTGATGTTACTATAACTTATCATAAAATGAAAATTGGAATGCTGAAAAATCTAGATATGTGTGGTAAAATATTTGTCGAGAAAATAGGAATACCCCCAGAAGCCGAGATTGGTGTGCTATGAAAGTTCATCAACTCGAAGTAGGGAATATGCAAAACTTTACTTATGTTCTTGAAGATGAGGAGACAAAAGATGCAGTTATCATTGATCCTTCATGGGATTTAGACTTGGTAATTGAAACTCTGGAAAGAAATACGCTAAAAGCCAAATATGTGATTAATACACATCATCATTTTGATCATACTATTGGAAATGATGCAATAGTAAAACATACTAAATCTAAAATCTTACAACATGAATCTTCTACTCTGAAAAATGATATTCGATTATCAGATGGTGAAAAAATAAAGTTTGGGAATTCTGAACTCACTGTTGTGCATACTCCTGGGCATTCAAAAGACAGTATTTGTCTTGTTGGGGATGGAAAAATCTTTTCAGGAGATGCACTTTTTGTAGGAAATTGTGGAAGAGTTGATTTACCAGGAGGAAGTGCAAAAGAGCTATATCATAGTCTATTTGATATAATTTGCAAACTAGATGAAAATCTTGTGTTGTATCCTGGGCATAACTATGGTAGTTCTCCAAATTCAACTATAGGTAAAGAAAAGAAAACTAACTTTGTATTACAACCTATGACTGAAGAAGAATTTGTGAATTTTATGGGCAGTGATTAATCATTGCAAGACATTGAGATATTTGGAAACAAGCAAAAAGGTTTAGAATTCATAAAACAAACTGAACAAAAAAAATTCATTTTCTCTCTGGTTATTTCTTATACTGCAACATCAGAAATACCTGGAATAACTATAGCTGGTGAACATCCTGATCTGATAAAATTCACTGGACCAGCTGATGCTGAATTTATCCATTATGGGCATTGCAAAAGCATCTCTGTAATTCCTATGACTCCTGATGGAAAACCAACTCCTGCATTATTAACAAAAACTGCATTAGAAGCAGCAAGCATCTCAAGTATTATTATAAACGCAGGCAGCAAGATATCCCCAAAACTTCCTTTTATTGATATGAATCTAGATTATGGAAAAAATATCTCTAAAGAACCTGGATTAAGTATGGAAGAAGTTGGAAAAGCTGTAGAATATGGTAGAATAATTGGAAGATTCCTAGGAGCTTCAACTGATTGTCTTGTTATTGGTGAAAGTATACCAGGTGGAACAACAACTGCACTTGGAGTTCTTGAAGGATTGGGAATTAAAGGACTTGTTAGTAGCAGCATGCCGGAAAATCCTGTAGGACTTAAGATTCAAACAGTAAAAACTGCATTAGACAGATTACAATCAAAGGATCCATTTGAAATTATTTCACAGCTAGGTGATCCTATGATACCAACAGTTGCAGGTATTCTTAGTACAGCTTCTGAATTATCTCGAGTGTTATTAGCTGGAGGTACACAAATGGCAGCAGTTCTAGCTTTTGCAAAAAGTATGGGATTTGAAGGAAAGAATACTGCACTTGGAACTACTTCTTATATAACAGAGGACAAGTCAGCAAATTTAATCGAGACTATTTCTCAGATCCTTGATATTCCTATATTGATTGCAAAACTCAAACTTGGAGAATCCCAGATTCCTGGATTACGATCATATGCAGAAGGATTTGTCAAAGAAGGTGCTGGTGCAGGAGGCGCATCTATTGCATGCATGTTGAAAACTGGAATTGATGCCAAAAGTCTTTTGGATTTGACTGAAAAGGAATATGCAAAAATTATTTAACTGTCACTGATTTTGCCAAGTTTCTTGGATAGTCAGGATCTGTATCTTTTTCAAGTGCTGCATAATATGCGAGAAGCTGTATTGGTACTATCTCTACAAGTGGATATAATGACTCTGTAATACTTGGAATATCTATCCAATAATCATACACATCACTTGGTTTATCAGAAATTCCTATTATCTTGGCTCCTCGAGCTTTAATTTCTCTAGCTGATGTTAAGGTATCATTGTATGTAGAATCATTTGGATTTATGATTAAAACATAAGAATTTGAATCCATTAATGCTAGTGGACCGTGTTTTAATTCTCCTCCGGGAAGTCCTTCTGCATGGATGTATGTGAGCTCCTTTAGCTTCAATGATCCTTCAGAAGCAATTGGATAATGAATTCCTCTTCCCAATACGTAAATATCTGAAACATCTTTTAGTTTTCTTGCAACATCTATAATTTTAGAATCATTAGATAGAACCTTTTTGATTGCTTCTGATACTTTTGTGAGATCTAGTTCTAAACATCCATCACATATTTTATCGACCATTTTGTATAGAATCACAAGTTGTGAAGTGAAACTTTTAGTCGCCGCAACTCCTATCTCTGGACCACAGTTAAGTCCGATTGAAATTGATGACTGATGGACCAATGAAGATGTCATCATATTAACAATTGATATGATTTTGGAACCTGTCTTTTTTGCAATGTTTACAGCTTCTAACACATCTGCACTTTCTCCACTCTGAGATATTGCAATTAGAATTGATTTCTCTTCAAATATGTCAGGGGAAAACTGCGCCTCACTAGAAATTAATGGTTCGATCTTTATCTTTGCATATTTTGAAAAGAGAAATTTTGCTATTAATGCTGCATTATAACTTGTTCCACTTCCAGTGATGTACAAGTTTCTTGCATGCTTTACTAAATCAGAAGCTGAAATCGATCTCAATTTTAGTATTGTTTCCTGCATTCAATATTGTTATAGGCTGTTCTGAAATCTCTTTTAGAGTGTAATGTGCATATTGTCCCTTGTATGCATCCGCAAATTCCTTTGATACTTTGGTTATTTGATGTTGGACTGGGTTTGCATCAAAATCAAATATCTTTAATCCTACCGCATCAATAATCGCAAATTCTTTGTTATCTGGATAAATTACTTCGTCAGTATATTCTACAAATCCTAATACATCACTTGAAATGAAATATCCTTCTTTCCCAATTCCAATTATGAGTGGCTCATGAAGTCTAGCTGCAGCTAATGTACCATCTTGGAAAACTGCCACAAAAGCATAATTTCCTTTTAGTTCAGCCACCGTATCTACTACGGATTTTTTAATTTCTTTTGTCTTATCATAATTATATTGAAGAAGATTTGCAATAACTTCGCTATCTGTCTGACTTCTAAAGGTATAACCTCGTGCTTGAAGCTCTTTTTTTAATTCTTCATGATTCTCAATTATTCCATTATGAACAATAGCAATTTCTCCAGAACTTGATGGGTGAGGATGTGCATTTGTGTCAGTCACCATTCCATGGGTAGCCCATCGTGTATGGCCTATTCCTGTAGTACCAGTAAGTTCATCGAGCTTGACTGTTTTATTTACCTCTAAGACCTTGCCTACACCTTTTCTCACATTAATCTGATGTTCTGAAAAAGTCGCAACTCCAACACTGTCATATCCACGATATTCCATTCTTTTTAGTCCCTTGACTATTATTGGAGCTGCAGGACTGATACCAAGGTATCCTATTATCGAACACATGATGATTTTTAATATGTTTTCTTGATAAATAATGATTGCGTGTATTTTACTCGGCTGGTTGTTCAGTTTTTTCTTCTTGTACTGGTTGTTCAGGTTTTATCTCTTGAACAAGTTGTTGTTTTGCCTTGTTAAGGTCTAATTCTGGTGACAAGTGAATTTGGTCCTCTTCTTCGACTTTTACAGTATATGAAGGAACAGTAACTACTCTATCTCCAATCATTACATGACCGTGAACAACTATCTGTCTTGCTAAGTATGGACTCTTGATTGATTCTTTTTTCTGAATGAATGTTTGTAATCGTCTAGATAAAAAGTCGGCTACTTTTAGATTAAGTACATCATCTAATGTCGCATTTTCTTTTACTAGTCCAACTCTTGCAAGTGATTTCATAAGTATTGGTTCTTTTGTAACTCTAATATCTTGGGTTAATGCTAAAAGTGATCTTGCTTGATTTCTTATTCTTGACAGTTCAGTATGTGCTTTCCATAATTCTCTTTTATTCTTAAGCCCAAAAGTACCTAAAACATGTAATTCTTCATTTAGTAAATCGTAGTTGAGAGGACGTTTTGGTTTTCTCCACATTTTGCGCGAATTCTTTGGATGATCTCCCATCTAATTCACCTACTTCTTCTTTTCCGCAGCTGGTTTTGCTGCCGGAGCTGCACCAGCTTTTGGAGCTGCTGCCGGAGCTGCACCAGCTTTTGGAGCTGCTGCCGGAGCTGCACCAGCTTTTGGAGCTGCTGCCGGAGCTGCACCTTCAGCAGCTGGAGCACCTGGAGAACCAGCTGGTAAAACTTTACCACCTTTCTTTACTCCAACTGCACCACCTTTTCTGCCAGTGGTGCGTGTACTTTGTCCACGAACTTTTAATCCATATGTATGACGAAAACCTCTCCAACTATTCATGCCTTTTTCTCGCTCAATGTCATTTCTTATATTAAAATCTACATCAGAAGTAATTAGATGAAAGTCATTTCCCGAATCCATATCTTTTCGTCTATTTAGAAACCATGATGGTATATTGACCGATGCAGGATTTCTCATAGCGTTTTCTATCTGTTCTACTTGTGATTCTGTGAGAAAACCCACGTTACTATCTGGATTAATTTTCAAAACTTGTAAAAGTGCTCTTGCAAAATTGAATCCTATGCCTTTTACTTGACCAACTCCTATGATGGTCTTTTTGGCACCGGGGACATCCTTACCCGCAATTCTTACGATGTGTCTGAATTCCTGTGAAGACAAGTATTAAAAAATCCCCTGTCTCCCCGATAAAAACCATACTAAAATAATAATAGTTTAAATCAGATTTAGAGAGTATTTACTACATTGACTCAGGAACTTGAAAATCTTGTTAATAGAAGTTATGACTCAGAACCAAAATATGCCGAAATCTTGGCTGGTGTTCCAGAAGACTATAAACAAATTAAAACATTAAGAGATCTTCTAGAAATTAATTATAAAATCGTTGGTGCGAAGGAACAGCTTCGCAGAAATTTAATTTCAAAAATAAAATCAAAGGGTGCAATGTATCCTGGAATAATTGGTTTTGATGATGATGTTATTCCTGCTTTGGATAGGGCTATACTGTCATGTCATGATATGATTTTGATAGGTCAGATAGGACAGGCAAAGACTAGGATAGCACAAACCATTGCAGAAACTCTACTTTCACCAATGCCACTAATTCGAGGTAGTATAACAAATGATTGTCCAATGGATCTTCCGCCAAGTGAATTGATATCATTATTGGAAGACAAAGAAAATTACATGTCAATTCCAAAATTTTATGTTGATAGTGATAGCATAGAAAAAATTCGAAACAATAAACTTGATACTCCAATCGAGTGGGTTGATGGTAGACACAGATTCAAGTATGTGTTAGCAACTCCAGATATTTCTGTAAAAGATTTGGTTGGTCAAATAGATGCAATAAAGATAACAAAGAAAGGTACAGAAATGTATGAAATTGAATCTTATTCTCCCGGTCAATTAATGCAGGCAAAACATGGATTATTTTGTATTGATGAATTACCAGTTCTTGATACAAGAAAACAAGTAGCGCTCTTGTCTGTACTGCAAGAAGGAAGATTCACTACTGGTTCATATCCTGTTATTTTTGAACCAAAAACAGTATTTTTTGCAACTGCAAATCCTATAGATTACACTCATTCTGGAAAAATAATCGAGCCACTTTATGATAGACTAAAAAGTCACATTCAGACTCATTATCCAAGATCAATTGGTGATGAAATGCTGATAATTATACAAGAAGCAAAAATCCCGAGATCACTCATACCTGTATTTTTGTTGAAAATCTTGACAAGAATAGTTCAAGCAGCTCGTTCTAGTAATGAAATTAATCAAGACAAAGGTGTTAGTGTCAGAATGGGGGTACATAGTCTAGAATTACTTGTTGGCGAAGCAGAAAGAACTAGATCTATATCTCATGATATCCTAGCAGTTCCAAGACCGTCTGACATATTTTCAATTGCTCAATCAGTAAAGTTTGAACTTGCTGAACTTGATGATATAACCGAAAATCGTTCAAAAGTTCTAAAAACTCTAATCTCAAATGCTATGAAGGAAACATCATTAGAATATCTGGAGGGTGTAGATTCAAGCATTTTTGACTCAATAAAAAAAGAATTTCTAGGTAAATCATTCCAAGTGTCACAAGCAATACTTGGAACAAATAGTTCTCAAACATCCTATGATAATCAATTAAAGAATTTTAATTCACTCCTAACTTTAGTTAACGGCGTATACCAAAAAGTTACTACTAATCAAGAAGATTTTGTAAAAGAAACTAAAAAGTATGAGATATCTCCTAATTCTCTAATTGTTTCAGGTGATGCCCAAAATGAGCTCGAAGCTGGTGTTGTAGAATTAGTACTTGAAGGTCTTTGCTGGATAGAGCCCAAAATTCTAGATAAGAAAGAGGGTAAGTACGTTGCAATCTAATACTAAGAACTTTGTTTATTTTCAAAGTGAAAATAATGAATCTGAAAGCACCTCACCTGAAATATCTAATGAATCTATAAAGAAAGCTCTTAAAACAATTGCAAGTCAAATATTGAAAGAAAAAACACCATCCATGAAAGATCTGGAGAATATTTTGGAGAACAAGCTTCAAGGAACAACCAAGAATCCAGTACAAACTGAAGAACAACAAGAAAAAGAAGTATATGGTAATACTGAACCTATGACAAAATATTTACAAAAACTTGGATATCTTAAAGATGACAATAAATGGTTAACAAAAAAGACTTTTTTTGAAATTGGGCAAAAAATACTTGAGGATGCAATAAAAGCAATTAATGAAGACGGCTATGGATTTCACGAAACTAAGAATATTGGATTAGGTGACATCATACTTGATACAACAAAAAAACTTGAAGTTGGAGATGACCTTAAGCATTTGGATGTACCAAAGACAATACTGAATTTAATCCAACGAAAAAAAAGTAAAAATGAATCAATAAAATTTCCTCTTGAAATAGAATTTAATGATTTTGAAAAGTTTGAGACAAAAGAAGATGTAAAAGTTGCAGTGGTTTACTGTATTGATCTTAGTTCTACAATGAAATATTCTTTAAGTTCTGGTGAAGGAACTAGAATTGAGGCAGCAAAAAAGGCACTATGGGCACTATATGTATTAAATAAAAAATTCTTTCCTAATGATTCCATTTACATTGTTGGTTTTGGTTCACTTGCATCACAAATCAATCCTCACGATATACCCTATCTGAAAACTTATGATGCTAATGATAACTTTCTTCATTATACGAATTATCAAGCTGCACTTAGACTATCATTAAAGATTCTAAAGAAAGATGGTTCACAAAATAAAAGAATTGTATTGATAACTGATGGCCAACCAAGTGCCTGTTTTGTAGATGATGAATCTCAAAAAAATGCCATACTTTCAGACAAACCATATTCCCACTTTTATAGACCTGATGAGACAACGCTCTCTAAAATAAAAAATGAGCGGGATACTAAACTGGATATACATAACGAAATGGTCTATCTGTGTTATCGATATAGACAAGTTGATCCTGCAGTAGAATCAAAAACATTACACGAGGCAAAAAAATGTAGAAAAGAAGGTATTGAAATTGATACAATTATGGTCAGTGAAGAAGAAGAATTGTTAAGTTATGTTGAAAGTCTTGAGAAACATCTTAGGGGTAGAGCATATTACATAAATCCTGAAAAAATTGATAGGGTTTTAATAAGTGATTTTATTTCTAACAAGAAAAAAATACTGAGTTCTAGGAACAATTGGTAAATTTGGTTGAAAGTTTTGATAGGCAGAAAATGATGGAAATTTTGGTAGATCCAGAAGTGTCATCTATTCTTGCAGAGCTTGAAAGTGGAGAAAAGAATATTGTATATCTGACAGATAAGTTACAATTATCATCAAATCAGATAAAAGAACGTCTCTCATATGTAATAGAAAATCATTTTGTTCTAGTGGAACAAAACAATGGAAATGAAATTTTCCGAGTTGATTTGAACAAACTTAATAAAATAATGGAAAGTGATGATAATTTTAAAAATGTAGTTGATGGACTAACAGAACTGGATCAATTTTTGAACTAAGATTGAGATTTGGCACGATTTTTAATAAGATACATCATACCAACTGCAAGTCCGGAAAGCCCTATGATAAGTACAATAGGTACAATGAAACCTGATGTATCATCTGATTCTATACCTTCTGGATAATATCCTATAAATCCTAGAACCTGAATTTCTCTCTGTCCTTGATTTTCTATTTGTAATGTGTAATTTCCAGAAGTAGAAATCTTAAAAATTTCCTGAATTGGACTTATTGTTACAGATCTGGTTATTATTGCATTTCCATTAGGATCAATTACAATTGCTTTGACATTGTCATCATTTTTTA
The DNA here is from genome assembly GCA_963713025.1 of uncultured Nitrososphaerota archaeon. GTDB lineage: Archaea > Thermoproteota > Nitrososphaeria > Nitrososphaerales > Nitrosopumilaceae > Nitrosotalea. Next base: position 69,944 of record CAVQKA010000002.1, read on the forward strand.
AATCAGTTACCTGAATACCGTATACTCCTTTTCGATTGTTATTCAAGTCCATCCCTTTTGTAATGCTCATCTGAGTTCCAACACTCAATGTCTTTTGTTCATTAACCAGATTTTCAGAAATTATTTGAGATTGATATACTGTTATGACAAAACCAACTAGTACAAGTATTCCACTTATTATTATGATTGGTATGGGCTTTACCATGATGCATCTGAATTCTGGCCTTAGTTAAAACTTGATACGAATATGTTAATTCATATATCGTGAATGGTATGAATTATTCGATAACATTATCTTGAACATCTTTCTCATATTAGGAAGTTGTATAAAATTCTGGTAATTCTACTAGTTCTTTCAATGGTAATCCCACCAATGATTCTACCTAATGCAAAAGCTTACTCTGATCACCCTAATCTTTTTGTCTCTGCAGAAAATAGTCTTTTCAATAATTATTTTTCTGGACCTATGGTAGTTGAAGTAATGGTGACGGAATCTAATAGTCAATTAGATCAAGTATTGGGTGAACCAAATGTTTCTGTAGGTGGAAGTCGTCTTCGAATGGTTCAGAGTACCGATGGTAATTGGTATGGCTTTTTTGCAAATGCTGAATCTGCACAACAAGCTGATCAAGCAGCTCTTTCAGGATCTCCGGGTCAAAGTACTGACTTTGGTGTGTTTTGTTCTAGATCTACGGCTCCTTCGGTTCTAGGAGTAGATATTTCACAGACTGATGGAGTAGCAATTCCTGATTCTGCAGGCCTGTCTGGTACTACACAGGGAACTGCTGGCTTTAATTCATGCACTGGTAATGCAACAACTCCATCAAGTCAAAATAATGTTATACGAAATCCTCCATCTCTGAATACAAATCCCAAAGTTCCAGTGGGTCAGATAGGAATTAATCCAAATGTTTGGCCTTTTATTCAACTTTTTACTTTAAGTAATGATGTTAACATAGAATATGATGGTTCAACAGGTACTCAAAGTGTAGACCTTACTTATTCAGACATTCCAAATATTTCATTAAAACTTGACAAGGATGCATATCCCACTGGTTCAGATGTATTTGCAACAATCAATGATATTGAATTAAGCATAGATCCAACATCTATAAACTCGTGGACATTCAATGTTGGTTCGCCTCAGGCAACATTTTATCAAGCCTTTTCTGAATCTGGTAGGAGTGCAAGTGGATCTGGATTGGTAAATCTATTGCCATATCTAAGCAGTATGGGATACAAGGATAATGGTCAGCTGACTATGGATACCTCTGATGTTGTTAATCTGAAAACTAACTCTGTTCAAACAAGCTCATCACTTAATGGCATGTACAACAAATTGGTAACTTTTGTAGAAACAGGACCGCATACTGGAATTTTTTCAAGTTCCTTTGCGAGTGTTTCTACTATAGGAACATTATCGGATGCTCCCAGGGGTCACTCTGGATCAATTACTTATAATCTTCAAAGTGCTTCTATTGTTTCTGGTACTTCTACTGCAACCCTTACTCTTGGCAGTGGTCAGAGTCAATTTAACCCAGGTCAAAGAGAAACAATCACTCTAGAAGATAATTCTCAAAATCTTAATTCAAATCAGATTGATCAATTAGATGTTTTTAGAAGTTCTGCAAAAATCCCAACCTTGGAGATTGGAAGTCCAATTACATTGAGTAGCTCATCAGGTGTTACATTCTATAATTCTTCAAGTACTCTTGTAGTTCCATCTGCTGTATTTGATAGTAATTCCTTGAGATTGATTGTGGATACTAGAGGTCAATCTATGTCTAATTTCCAAAAAATCACAATTAATCTTGGAATTTCAGCCCAATCTCTCAAGAACTTACTCATAGATACAAGTCAATCAAATTCGGGTGGAACTAACTGGATTAACTATGACCTAAGATCTTTTCAGCAACAACTTGGCATAACATCATTTTCTAGTGCTAGTATGACATTATACTTTGGCTCTGTTGGGAGTTCACCAATTCAAATTTTGGCACCAGGAACAATTGTTTCTGGTAACGGCTTAGTTCAGATAAGTGATGCTACAGTGGCATCTATTGAATCAATGTCATCAGGTCTTCCAGTATATTTAGAAATTAATTTCAATACTTCGGGTGGCTTTTCAAATCCAAGTGATACTCAACCAATAGTTTTTGATATTTTTTCCTTTGGAACTAAAAATGGTCAACAAGAAAATAATGGTATCTACCGAGCAGAACTACAAGAAACATCTGCCGATTCTGGTGTATTTTCTGGAACAATGGAATATGCGGTAGCAAATCAATTAAATCAATTTGATCCTAATTTAATTAAGGGTCTTAGTACTTTTGGAAGTAATATTAAATTTCTTGTAAATAATGACCTTACAGACGCTAATGCAATACACTTTTCAATTATTAGTACTCAAGGAGGAGGAACATCTGCCCCTGCTACATCTCAGAATAGTCTTCCTACACATACTGGTATAGTAACACTAGACTCACCAACTTATAGAATTGGTTCGGTTGTTACAGTTACTCTCATTGATCCTGATCTTGTTACTGATTCTAATACTATTGTAACTTATCCCGTTGTAAATGATCCTAACTCAGCAGCAGATGATACTGTTGGAGATAGTAGTGGAAACATACTCTTGGAAGTTTGGATCAAGGGATATAGATTTCAACATTGTACCATAAATGGAGTCACATATGGGGGACTTGGTGCTACCGGTTTTTCACTGACTGAAACAGGACCTGGTACTGGAATATTCAAGGGTAGTTTTGGAATGCCTGCACAGATATGCAGCGAGGACGGAACTTCTTTAATTTCTTCTGTAGGAGGCACTGTTCAGGCAAGATATCATGATTTTCAAGATGAATTTGGTAGATCAGTCATAATAGAATCTACCGTTGGTGCTACACCTGTCACTCCACCCGTACCACAACCTACAACAACCCAGATACAATACAATACAATTTCAAAGTCAACTCAAATCAGTGACAAATCAGGAAGACCGTTACTTCAAAATCCACATGTTGGACAAACAATTAATTTTCAAAGTATGATTTCAAACAAATTATTCTCAAACTATCAGAAAATTTCTTACATTGTTCAGATAAAAGATAGTGACAATAAAGTAGTTTTCCTAAAATGGTCTGAAGATAATCTTGTAAATCTATCAACTACAAATGAAGCAATTCAATGGACCCCTGCATTACCTGGAATCTATACTGCTGAAGTATATGTCTGGGATGGAATGGATACTCTAGTACCCCTCATAGATAATAATCAATACAAAATTCAAGTTATTCCATGATGGAAATTTTGAATTTTTAAAAATTGTATTTACTTTTGTATGGTGACACCACACGTAATTCCTGCACAACTTTTTTTAATACATCTACGGTTTCATCAATTTCTTGTTCTGTATTTGTAATTCCTACTGTAAGACGCAAAGATCCGGTGATCTGCTCATGTGAAAAACCCATTGCTTTTAACACATGTGATGCTTTTTGGATCTTTACAGAACAAGCAGATCCAGTAGATGCAGATATTTTATTTTCGTCTAATTTTATTATTAGATCCTCCCCGCTTACGCCTAGAAAAGTAAAATGAGTGTTATTTGGAATTCTCATATCTGGATGTCCGTTGAATGTAGTAAATGGTATTTCAGATAAAACTCGTGAGATCAATCTGGTAGTTAATTTTTTGAAATGATCCATATTTTCACTTACATTTTCTTTTGCTAATTTACAAGCCGTTCCAAATCCCACAATGCTAGCTACGTTTTCTGTACCTGAACGTAATCCTCTTTCTTGACCTCCTCCTAAAATTAGGGGTGATATTTTGATATTATTTCTAATATACAAGGCACCGACACCTTTTGGACCATTTATTTTGTGAGATGATATTGAAAGTAAATCAATTCCAAGCTCCTTGACATCTATGGGTGTCTTTCCTACTGCTTGAACTGCATCTGTATGAAAAATAATGTTTCTCTCTCTTGCAATCTGAGCTATCTCCTTTATGGGCTGTATTGTACCAACTTCATTATTGGCATACATTATTGTAATCAGACAAGTATCATTTGAGATCTCTTTTTTGAGTTCATCTGGATTTACAAGGCCATATTGATCTACCGGAAGAAAAGATATCTTGTATCCTTCTTTTTCAAGACGCCTACAGGGTTCAAGAATTGCATCATGTTCAATAGATGACGTTATGATGTGTTTCCCTTTGCTTTGTGGTACTATTCCATAAATTGCAGTATTATTTGACTCTGTTCCTCCAGAAGTTATGAGGATTTCATTACTATCTGCATTGATTAGTGATGCAATTCTCTTCCTTGCATTTTGAATTGCGGTATTTGCAAGCCTACCATGTCTATGTATTGAAGAAGGATTTCCAAACTGTTCTCTAAAATAAGGTAACATCTCTTCAATGACCTTTTCATGAACTGGTGTAGACGCAGCATTATCTAAGTAAATCAATCTGTTATCACGTTGAGTTTACCCGATCTATAGCCACTTGGATCAACTAAAATTGTATTAAATCCAAATTGACTCATGTATTCCTTTAGTACTGACATCTTTTTTTCGTCACTGAGGAAAACAATCTCATTTTTATCCACTTCTATATTGGCACTATTTCCAAAGTCGCGAACTCTTACTTGTCGTACACCAAAAAGTTGTTTTACCATAATCTCACTCTTCTCAATTCTTGCAAGCTTTTCAGCTGTAACAGCATTTCCCCATGGAATACGAGATGCCAAACAGGAATTGGATGGCTTGTCATGAATTGAGAGTCCTATCTCTTCTGCTACTCTTCTAACATCTGATTTTTTAAATCCACTTTCTACTAGTGGACTTTGAATCCCATTTTCTTTTAAGGCTATGATTCCTGGTCTATATTCTGTAAGATCATCTAGATTAGTTCCATCAACAATTAGACTAATATTTTCTATTCTTGATAGTCTAAGAAGATGCTCTGATAACTCAGTTCTGCAGTGAAAACATCTACTTTGATCATTCTTTACAAAATTTGGATTATCAAGTTCATTGTATTCGATAATTATTTGTCTTATTCCTATCTCTTGACAAACTTTCTTTGAAGATTCTAACTCTTCCTGAGAGAGTGTCTTGTAGTCAGCTGTTGCTGCAATAGCCTGTTTTCCTATAGCTTTTTGGGCAGCATATGCCACCAGAGCACTATCTACACCGCCCGAAAGAGCTACCAGAACTTTTTCTTTTCCGTGAAACCAATTTACTAGTTCTTCTAATTGTTTCATTTTATGTTTAGTCTCCGTTTAACTTCATCTGATATCAAATCTGATGCCGTTTTAAATGGTAATGATAATGATTCTGAGATTGATTTGATATCGTTGGATTCTACCTTGAAATGCTTTATTGTCTCCTCATGTTTTACAATCTTACATCTTACAGTGAAGTTCTTTTCTTGTAAGAGAATAGGCACTGTGACAATTATCCTTGGAACGATGTATCTACTAGAGGATCTTACTCGTACCCCTAAAGTGCCAGTCTCTGAAACAAGCATACTGATCAAATTATTTGTAACAGATGGATCGCATATTATGGAAACAAGATTAGTTGGTCTCCCCTTCTTCGTTATAGCTCCTGTTACAGTAACATCTTTTGCACCATTTGCAATCATCTTATCAATCATATACCCAATTGTTTCACCAGAAACATCGTCAAGGTTTGTTTCAAGAATTTGTACTGTGTCTAACTGAAATTCACTTGTTGATTCTCCTTTGACAATTTTCAAAACATTAGAGAACCCGTCAAAATCCTTGTTTCCAGCACCATATCCTATTGATTTAATTTTCATTGTTGGATAAAATTCTAAATATTTATCTGCCAAACTTACAAGTAGACTTGCACCTGTAGGTGTGGTAAGTTCCTCTTTGACTTGTCCTCCGCAAATTACTATATCCGAATCACGAAATATCTCAAGTATGGCACTTGCAGGATTAGATGTTATTCCATGAGAGAAAGTTAGAGTACCACCACCAACTGCCACCGGTGTTGAAATAATCTGGTCTGAAAATAATTTTAGATCATCTAATGCAATAGCACAACCAATGATGTCTGCAGCAGTATCAATACTTGATGCTTCGTGAAAATGTACTGATTCTAATGACTCCCCATGTATCTTTGATTCTGCATGAAGTAATGATCTAATGCTTTCCTTTGCAAAAACTTTGGCTGTCTCAGATAACCCTATCTTATCTGATGTTGATAATATGCATTCTTGAATCTCCATTCCTTTTCGTTCGTGATGATTCTCACTTGCCTCTAAAACAAGACGTGTTGCCTCTATCCCATGTTTTGTAACCTTGTCAAAATCTAATTTTGTAATCTTGGAACCTTTGAGATGATCTTCAACTGAATATATTCCGTCTATAACTTTGGACTTGCTTGCACCAATATTTACTAAAGAAGAAAGTAACATATCTCCAGAGATTCCGGCAATTTGTGCGTCAATTACAAGTACCATGATTTTCTAAACATACTAGAATGCATATAAATTGTAATTTGGCAGAACTTGGTTGAAGAAATACTGCATCATTAATTTTGATAAAAGACAGTCAAGTTTAATTAGAGATTACATGGAGGGCATTTTATGATTACGATCATTGGCTCTGGAAAAGTGGGTGGGGCAGCTGCATTATTTACAGCTCTTAAAAAAGTTACAGACGAAATACTGCTATTGGATGTAGTTCAAGGTCTTCCACAAGGAGAGGCTATGGACATAAATCATATGTTGGCAGAAAAAGGGATTGATGTAAACGTTAGAGGTTCTAATGATTATTCTGAAATGAAAGGCTCTGATATTGTAGTTGTTGTTGCTGGTTCTGGCAGAAAACCTGGAATGACAAGAATGGATCTCCTGAAAATAAATGCGTCAATTGTAAAAGGCGTTGTAGAAAATATCCAAAAATATGCTAAAGACGCAATGATAATTCCAGTAACTAATCCATTAGATCCAATGGCATATCTTACTTACAAAGTCTCAGGATTTCAAAGAAATAGAGTATTTGGAATGGGGGGCATGCTTGACTTGTCACGCTTTACACAATTTATTCATGAATCTACTGGTTACTCGAGAAATTCTATACGTGCACTTGTAGTGGGTGAACATGGTGAAAACATGTTGCCACTTCCAAGATTCTCTACTGTATCTGGAATTCCACTCTCTTCAATTTTATCAAAAGAAAAAATTGAAGAAATTGTACAAGGAACAAGACAGGTTGCAGCAAAAGTAATTGAATTAAAGGGCGCAACAGTTCATGCCCCAGGGAATGCAATATCCACAATTATAGAGGCAGTGTTAAACAATACCCGACAGGTTATTCCTGTTGCAACATATCTTGATGGAGAATACGGTTACTCTGATGTTACTATAGGTGTTCCAGCAGTAATAGGTAGAAATGGTGTGGAGAAAATAATAGAATTGGATCTGGATTCAAATGAAAAAGAGTGGTTCAAAAAGGGAGTAGAGAGCGTCAAAGGTGCCATCTCAAATCTTGAACTCTAACTAAATTTTTTAACTGCATTATAATTACAAATGGTGTTGGATCTTACTGAAATACTAGAATCGCTTGATATGGGAAAGATTAGTGTACCTAAGGCCAAGAAACTGCTTTCTTTATACTCTATAGAAAAAATAGAAGATTTTGCCAAGATAGATATGAGTAGAAAGTTACGACGAGGAATACCAGAGGTAATATTTGCTGAAAAAAAAGAATTTTTGGATCTTAAGAAAATAATTCTTGCAACTACCTCTAAAGCAGACTCGGTTCTAGTTTCAAGAATAAACAAAGCTCACTACAAGCAAATGCTGACTTTTTCTAAAAGGAACAAATTGGAAATACAGACGGGGAAAAATACCACTACCATCCTTTTCTACAAAAAGTTATCCTCTACCGGAGGAAAAGTTGGAATATTGACTGCCGGTACTTCCGATGTTGGGGTGGCAGAAGAAGCAAGACTAATGTGTGAAGCCATGGGTTGTCAATGTATTTGTAGTTATGATGTGGGCATAGCTGGAATTCACAGGCTTTTTCCTATAGTTAAAAAAATGATACACAATGATGTGGATGCAATTATAGTAGTTGCTGGAATGGAAGGAGCACTTGCATCAATAATTTCATCGTTAGTGGATATACCTGTAGTTGGAGTGCCATCCTCAGTTGGATATGGTTATGGACAAAAAGGAGTTGCAGCATTGGCATCTATGCTACAAAGCTGTACTTTGGGACTTTCTGTTGTTAATATTGACAATGGTATAGGTGCAGGAGCATTTGCAGCTAATGTGGCAAATAGAAGTGTGCGAAAAAAAATCAGGGCTTAATAATTCCAAGACTTCCTAATTCTGAACCTATTCCATATCCTATAAGAGCAATACCAGTACCTAGTCCTGCCATCTCTAATCCGCCTCGCAGCATACTGATGTTGGCAATCTTTGATTTGATTGCACCAATGATAAAAGATGCAGAAAGACTTACTCCAATTGCCACAAAGAGCGGAATGTATCCGCTCAAAAAGAAATAAGGAATAATTGGTAGTATGCCTCCAACAAGAAATGCACCAAACATACGAAAAGCACTCTTTAGAGGACTACCAACTATTTCCAAATTTAATTTAAGTTCTTCTGTAAGCATTGTATCTAACCAAACTTTCTTGTCTGATGTAATCTTGCTTACAATTTTCTCTAATTCCTGACCTGTGAATCCTTTTGCTTTGTAAATGTCTTCTATCTCTCTTCTTTCTGCTTCTGGGACATTGTCCATCTCCCACTTTTCTCGTTGAATCTCAGAGTCTAGAATCTGTCTTTGTGATTTTACAGCAAGATAATTCTGGACTGCCATTGCTTTAGCACCTGTAAACATGGCAACCATGGCTGCAAGTATGATTATGTTGGAAGACATTGCTGCTCCCCCAACTCCTGCAACAAGTCCTAATGAAGTGTTTATCCCGTCACCAAAACCAAATACGAAATCTCTTATCGAACTACTCTCTTTTTGATGTGCTTCAACATGTCTTGGTTCTACCCCAGTCATTGTCATTAGATTGGAAATGCCTGTTTATATGTCAAAAGTAAATAGTTTTCATGATGTGATAAGGTAAACGATTTATATCATAGAAAGAACTCGAAGAAAGGAGAATGGCAGGAAGGAGAATAGTTCTAACTGCGGATCGTAGCCTTATGACTAATTATCGAGGTAATTTCTTGTATGGCTTTATTGCATGTGGTCCTTATGAAGTAGTTCCAGAATGGGTTTTTGATAAGGTGTTTTGTCCTCCTGTTGAAACTGATCAAGTTACTGGTGAAGCAAAGGTTGCGCAAGTAGGTTTGAGAAGAGTAGAATCTGCACTGTTACAAGGTTACAAACGTGATGAGGTGTTTATCGCAAATCCTGATTATTTAGAAAAATGTGTTGGACCTGATACTAAAGTAGTTGGAATAAATGTAATGGATCCTCTTGGCATGGCTCCGGTCACAACGACAATGTCACCTGAAAAACTCTCCTATGTTGCCATGAAATTTAAGAGAATGTGTGCTAAGATAATTCAGCTGAAAAAAGAAGTATAACTTTCATGTTGTAGTCGGTGGTAACGGTGCATGGGAACTTGCAAAAACTGATAGAATGAAAATTCATGGTATTGATACAGTTGTTGTAGGTGAAGCTGACGAATTGGCCTTGGATCTTTTCCATGATCTTGAAAAAGGCGATGCTCCAGAATTGATGCATTGCTTTGTTAAAAATATTCAAAATATACCCATGATTCAGGGACCCACTGTTAATTCGCTAATTGAGGCAATGCGAGGATGTGGACGAGGATGTGATTTTTGTGATGTCAATAAAAGATCAAAAAAAGACTTACCATTAGAAAGATTGCAACAAGAGGCAAGATTGAATCTTGATTATGGTTTTGATTCTATTTGGTTGCATTCAGATGAAATGCTTCTTTATGGATGTGATAACAAAAACTTCCAACCAAACTATGATGCAATTATGGAGTTGTGGAAAGGTTTGAAATCTTTGGGTGCAAGATTTGTTGGAACTACTCATATGACATTCTCTGCAGTATGCGCTGATCCAAAATTACTACATGATATGTCTGAAGTAAATGGCATGAGTGATGAAAAATGGCTTGCCACAAATCTTGGAATTGAAACCGTGGCACCTAGAATGGTCAAGAAACATCTAGGGGTCAAGACAAAGCCGTTTTCAACTGATGAATGGGGTTGGGTTGTAAGAGAAGGAGCAAGGATACTAAATGAGAACCATTGGTTCCCAGCAGCTACTATCATAATTGGTTGGCCTGATGAGACACCAGATGAGACTCAATATACAATAGATTTGATTGAAGACTTTAGGAAAACTAGAATGCGTGGTCTAGTTGCACCATTGTTGTATCAGGACTTTAATGAAAAGAACTCGATGCATTTTGGTAATCTCAATGAGGCACAGTTTACACTATTTTGGAGATCATGGGAACATAATCTTAGAGTCATTAATGATATTATTCCTATAATTATTAGAAATAAGACATTTGGTCCACCCATGAAACTTGTTATGTATGGTATGATAAAAGCCGGAACTTGGGCAATAATGAGATATCTTAGAGGCTTGTCTAAAGATCTATTCAACGGTAAACTTCCAGAAGATATAATGGAAAAATACACTAGAAGCAGATCTGTAAATGCCCCTTCTTACACTAGGTAGATTTTTTCTCTAATGCTCTGATTGCAGCATCAGCGATAGTGTTTGATTTGGGAGTTAAAACAACAAAGTAAATCTTATCTGATCTTTCTGCGGTTTCTACACTTTTGAATTTTTTCAAATTCATATCAAACTCTAATAGTTTTCCATCCAGTTTTCCTTTTGAATATATCATCAAATAGGAATTTCCTGAAGTCGGAGTTAAAGGTATTATGGAAAAAATATATCCTTTGTATGAGTTTATTGGTAACACATTTTTCATTGGTGGTGCCATGGTAGACATTGCAATAAATATGTCCTCCGGAGAATCAAACTCTTCGAATTCAAAATCCATTATGTATACTTGTTTATTGTTGTATAATAATCTATGATTGTCTGATTGATCTTTTTTCATATTGTATGTGTGTAAAAAAGAATATGCAGATGTGAAAAATTTTAAAAATAAATTAATTCTGTTCTAGTATTTTGGCATAAATCTTAGTCCAGTCTTTGCTGAAACTGCAATTATTGATACAATTGCAATTGCAAATACTAGAGCTGCGATTGGTCCAAACTCTGGAACTATCACTGTTCCAACAATGTCAATTGTTGTATCTCCTGCATTGAATGGGATGCTAATTATTCTACTAGTTTGACCTTTGGTCTCAGTGAACTGTGTAAGTGCTTTACCACCTACTGTTATTATGAAATTGGTATCTGGTAATGTAGCTGTACTTACTGCAGCTGTTCCTTTTGTTAAATTGGCATCAGGATTTGGTGGAGGTAGTGTCTTTGCATCTATTAACACACGTGGTAAAGTAACTGTGATAGAGCCGTCTGATGTGGCAGGACTTAGATTGATTTGAAGTGTATATGTGGCTGATAGAATACTCATGCTTGTAACAGTTGCTCCTTTGATTTCATATGGTACGTTGTAAATCTGACTTCCTGATTGTAATGGATATGTTCCAGTAATTGACTGTGTTATTGTAGATGAACCAGTTCCTCCGCTGAAATAGAATGTGTCAGTTGCATTTGTGTATGGACCATATTGTACAATTATGGTATAATTACCTGCACTAGTCCAAAGTGGTCCAGTTGCTAGAAATGATTTGGTATAAGTACCATCTGCTGCAGGTTGTATCTGATCTACTCTTACCATGTTCTTTAATGGATTCATAACTCTGACTGTTACATCGGTTCCATTCTGTGTATCTCTAATTTGACCAGACATGATGATTTTGTCTCCTTGATTGTATTTTGGTAAATCCGTCTGTACAGAAATAGGTAGTAAGGTAGTTTTAATTACTCCAGTTCCAGTATTACTTGCTTCTTGTTGCAAGTATTGGTATGCCGACTCATTATCACTCAAAGATGGATTAGGTACTGTAACATTCTGTCCAAAAGCAGTTGGTGGTGGTGCTGTTAGTGTTGAATTACTAGTCTGTCCAAAAACTGGCAAACCAATTGGTGCCAGAAATACTGTTATAATTAATAATGCTGCAATAAAGATATTTTGTCTTCTCATGCCTGCTAAAATACTCAAGGATCTTGAGTATTTATGTATTGATAAAAGAAAATTTGACTTGTAGTTCTAGAATTTTGGCATAAATCTTAGTCCAGTCTTTGCTGAAACTGCAATTATTGATACAATTGCAATTGCAAATACTAGAGCTGCGATTGGTCCAAATTCTGGAATTATTTGTGTACCGATTATTTCTATATCTTGATCTCCTTGTAGGAACTGAATCGTTAGATTTCTAAAATTATTATCTGAAGATTCACTTTGGGGTTTTACTTCTGCGCCATCTATGAGTATTATAAATGCGTCATCTTGACCTGTATTTGTCTTTGCGTCGATCAAAGTTCTTGGTAGTTGTACTGTTATGGTTCCATCATTTGTAGAATTTACTGAGACAATAACGGACAAGCTTTGAGCATCTATTGTCATGGTTTTGACAGTACCTCCACTAATGGTGTAATTTACGTTGAAAGTTTGTTGACTATTGGGATCTTTGAGCGGAAATACGTTGCTTGTGGGGGTGACTGAACTTTGGAAGATAAAAGTAGCCTGTGCGGATACATTCGAAGGACCATATTGAACTTTGACTGTGTATACACCATTTGCTTTCCATAAAGCTCCAACTGCCTTTATTGTATCAGTATACTTACCATCCTGTGATACATCAATCTGTGCCACTTGAACAAGACTGTTGGTTGGATCCAATATTTGGATGGTTAATGGGGTTCCAAAAACTACTGATTGTACAGATCCTGAGATCACAATTGTATCACCTAGGATATATGATGATTTGTCAGTATTCATTGTGATGAGTGGTGCTGTGGGGGAAGCTGGTGCCAAAGTAGGAGATGATTGTGCTAGAATGGGAACTGATAGCGCGGAACTTAGGAAAAACAATATTGTGAAAATCGATAAATAACGCATATCGGACTTGTCTTTCGGTTGTATATTTCCTTTACTATGTGATGATAAAAAATGAAAAAGTAGAGGTTCTAGTATTTTGGCATAAATCTTAGTCCAGTCTTTGCTGAAACTGCAATTATTGATACAATTGCAATTGCAAACACTAGAGCTGCGATTGGTCCAAACTCTGGAACTATCTGTGTACCGATTATCTCAATCTTATCAGATCCTGCTTGGAATGGAATTACGATATTCCTTGTGTCTGTAGTGGGTGATTCTGTAAACTCTGTTACCTGTTCACCGTTGATTAGGACTGCAAAGACGCTGTCGGTTGTACCACTTTTTGCATCAAGCACTGATCTTGGAATATTAAGAGTGATCTGACCATCATTATCTGCTTGTATTGAAACAGCGAGGGTCTTGGATGCAATATCCAATGTTGTTCCAGAAACAGATCCTCCACTAATACTGTAATCTATACAGTAAAACTCGGCACCTACTGTAACTGAAAGCTGCTGTGATGTGCAAGTGTTAGTTGTCTGTCCGCCGCCAGGAAGTGTAAACTGTGTTGTTGTTGAAAGTAATCCTTGTTGAGCTCCGGCTTGAACATAAATAGTATATGTTCCACCTAAAGTCCATAATGGACTTGAAGTGTTGATTTTAGTTTGAAAATCACCACTACTGCTCACTGTTATCTGATTTACTTCTACAATATTTCCTGCTGGATCAGAAACTTTCATTGTGATAGCCTGTCCGGCTATTGCATTTTGGACATGTCCTGTGACAATTACTGTTGATTGTTTGTCGTAAGTATTTTTGTCGGTTGACACTGTTATTGGCAGGATTTGTTGAGACCCAGTACCAGGGCTGTATTGCATTGAACCTGCTGACTGCGCAAAGGCAGGTAAAATGCCTATTACAGTCTACTGTAGCAAGAATTGCGATCAACGCATATTCTTTATGAGTACTCATCTTATTTGCGATTAAGAAGCATGACTATTTATGTATATTTAAAAAAAATTCTGTATCTAGCCGAGATTTATTTATCTTGTCGATCTGACATGAATTAAGTTTGCCGATTTAAGATATGCAAATTTATCTTTTCAAATGAACCTTTTCACAATTCTCTTGATCTTTGCGATCTATAAAAAATAATTTTTATGTACTTTTCTTGTAATTTGTTTCTGTGGTAATCTCAAACTCTAAAACATGTTTGGTCGTAATTGTGACTTAATCTATAACATATGTCTTGGAATTGATTTGATCAACGATTTCATTTGTCATCTCTTTTTACAATATGCTCTATTTTCTGAATAAGGGTTTCATTCATTCTTGAATGATGTCTTATGCGTGAAACCACATTTGTCATGTTTTATAATTCTGCAAACTGTAGAATTTTATTTGAATTATGGTTGTTAGTTTTGATATTTTTAAATTATGATAACTGATTTTGTTGATGTTCACATGTAGTAAAATTTCTTAAAAAATGAAAAAGTAGAGGTTCTAGTATTTTGGCATAAATCTTAGTCCAGTCTTTGCTGAAACTGCAATTATTGATACAATTGCAATTGCAAACACTAGAGCTGCGATTGGTCCAAACTCTGGAATTGCTGGTGCTGATGGTGTTACTTCACCTACGAGTTTGAATACAGCTGAATTAACTCTTGCTTGTTCGTCTCCTTGCTGTGCTCTTATTGTGTATTGTCCATTCTCAAGCCATAAGTTGCCAGCGGTACTTACTGTTGAAGTAAAGTCACCGTTATTATCAAGGGCTACTTGAGCTGCTGTTACTACGTTGCCAGATGGACTGGTTATCTCCAAAGCAACATCTTGTCCCGGATATGGATTTACAATATGTCCAGTGATCATAATTTTTGAATTGTGATCGTAAGCTGGTTTGTCAGTTGTCACTGTTATTGCAACTTGTGGTATCTGTTGAATGTTGTTGGTGTCACCACAATCAGGACACGCTAGGTATGGGTTGGTTGTTGCAAAGGCAGGTACTACACCTACTATAGCTACTGTAGCAAGAATTGCGATCAACGCATATTCTTTATGAGTACTCATCTTATTTGCGATTAAGCAGAATGGATATTTATGTATATTTAAAAAAGGCTCTGTTACCTTCTTGGTACATAATTCTCCGTGTTACCAGTCTGGACATGAGGTTTTGACTCTCTTATCTTAAATTTCCAATTCCATGTCCCGATGGGTAAAATGGAGAAAAATAACCCGTTAAGGTAACAGAGCCTTAAAAAATGAAAAAGTAGAGAGTTCTAGTATTTTGGCATAAATCTTAGTCCAGTCTTTGCTGAAACTGCAATTATTGATATGATTGCAATTGCAAATACTAGAGCTGCGATTGGTCCAAACTCTGGAATTATCTGTGTACCGATTATCTCTATCTCTGAAGTTCCATTTGTGAATGGAATTGATAGAGTTCTAGCGGTTGTTGTTGTGCTTGTCTCCTGGAAATCAGTATTTTCTTGACCATCGTTTAATACATACCATTTGTCATCTTGACCAGCACTTGTTTGTGAATCAATAAGTTGTCTTGGGAGTGTTATAGTTAATACTCCATCTCCAGTACTTTGTATTGATACAATAAGTGACTTTGACTGTACGTCAGCCTTTATGTCAAGGACTTTGCCGTTGGTTATACTGTATTGTACAGAAAGTGATGTTCCATCAACTGGAATTGTATTTCCAGCCTGTGTAGTTCCTGCAGAACCTGAGAATTGGAAGGTTGTTTGAGCTGTATTAGCATTGCTGCCAAACTGTACCATCACTGTGTATGCACCTGCTGCTGTCCAAAGGGCGCCTGTGGCCTTAAACGACGTCGAATAAGTTCTATCGGATCCCAAATCGACTTGGCCTAATCTTACAATATTTCCTATCGGATTTTTGATGATAAGAGTTACTGGTTGACCAGAAATGTAGTTCATTGTACTTCCTGATACTGTAATTGTATCACCATCATTGTATGAAGCCTTGTCAGTTGTTACGCTGATTGAACCTGTTGGTGCAGTATTTACCAGATTTCCAGATGATGTAGCATTTGTAGAATTTACGCCTAATGGATTCTGAACTGCATATGGGGAAGCAAAAACAGGCATTACTCCCATGGCGCAAAGCAGAATCGCAAGTAGTGCAAATCCTTTAAAGCGAGTACTCATCTTGTTTGGAAATGATTTTTTTTGCTATTTAAAGTTGCGGAAAAAATTATTGACAAAAGGTACTAAATTTGACACGCATCAGATTAGATATATATTAACCTCTCGGTGGATTCACCTTAGTTTGTGGATTAGTTATGCGTTTACAGCTAATGTTGAAAGGAGATTTTAAACATGATAAGTAAAAAAGAAAAAATACTCATTCCAGATCATATCTATGTTCCAAAACATGAGATAATCAACAAAGATGAAGCAATGAAAGTTCTTGAAAAATATCATACCAAGCCTACTGAAATGCCGCTCATTTACGTAAGTGATCCAGCAATCCGGGGTTTGGGAGTAAAGCCAGGCGATATGATAAAGATTACACGAAAGAGTCCTACTGCTGGTGAGAGTGTATACTATAGGTACGTGGTGGAAGAATAATGGTAAATATTTCAAATAAACGATGGCCCATTGTTCAAGATATTCTAAAGAGAGAAGGAATTGCAAGACAACATCTTAACTCATATGATGAATTTCTTGAAAGAGGACTTCAAAGTATTATTGATGAAGTCGGACATATTGAAATTGAAAGTGCAGAATATCCTTATAAAATTCAGCTTGGCAAAGTAAAACTTCAACAACCGCGTATGATGGAATTGGATGGATCAATTACTCATATTGCACCAATGGAAGCTCGATTAAGGAATGTCACATATGCTTCACCTATAATGCTTGAAGCAAGTGTTGTAGAAGATGGAAAAATTCTTGAATCAAGATACATTCACATCGGAGACATGCCAGTGATGGTAAGATCTAATGCTTGTATATTGCATAATCTTTCTGAACAAAAACTTGTAGAACACGGTGAAGATCCAAACGATCCTGGTGGTTACTTTATCATAAATGGTTCAGAGAGAGTTATCGTAGGACTAGAAGATCTTTCTTACAATAAAATTATTGTAGACAAAGAGACTGTTGGCGGTAATACTGTTTTCAAGGCAAAAGTTTATTCTTCTATAGTTGGTTATCGCGCAAAATTGGAATTGATTATGAAAAATGATGGTCTAATTGTTGCAAAGATTCCTGGTTCTCCTGTTGATATTCCTGTAGTTACTTTAATGCGAGCACTAGGTCTTGAATCTGATAGGGAAATTGCAGCCTCTGTATCTCTGGTAGATGATATTCAAGATGAACTTGAGGGCTCGTTTGAAAAATCAGGCGATGTACCAACTGCAAAAGATGCTATAGTCTACATTAGTAAGAGAATCGCACCTGGTATGCTTGAAGAATTCCAGATCAAGAGAGCTGAGACATTACTTGATTGGGGACTTCTTCCACATCTTGGTAAGCATCCTGATAATAGAAAAGAAAAAGCACTCTTTCTTGGTGAGGCTACATGCAAATTAATTGAATTAAAGTTAGGGTGGATTTCCCCTGATGATAAAGATCATTATGGAAATAAAGTAATAAAATTTGCAGGTCAAATGCTTGCTGATCTTTTCAGAACAGCTTTTAGAAACTTAGTCCGTGATATGAAATATCAACTAGAAAGATCCGGTCAGAAAAGAGGCATCAATGCAGTAGCAGCTGCTGTTAGACCTGGAATTGTTACTGATAAAATGAATAATGCAATTGCAACTGGAAATTGGGGAAGAGGCAGAGTTGGTGTAACTCAACTTCTTGATAGAACTAACTATCTCTCAACTATTAGTCATCTTAGAAGAATTCAATCGCCTTTGAGTAGAAGTCAGCCTAACTTTGAAGCAAGAGATCTTCATGCTACACACTTTGGCAGAATATGCCCAAGTGAAACTCCTGAGGGTTCAAATTGTGGACTAGTAAAGAACTTGGCTTTATCTGCAATAATTTCTGTTAATGTTCCATCCGAGGATATAATTGAAAAACTCTACGACTTGGGTGTAACATATGTCTCTGATGCAAAAGACGAATTGAAAAAAGAAGGAACTAGAGTTTTTGTTGATGGGAGATTAATTGGATACTTTAAAGATGGACAGAAACTTGTTGACTCGTTACGAGATCTCCGAAGAAATTTCAAGATTCATCCACACGTTGGAATTTTCTTGTATCAATCTAGTTTTGAAGGATCAACTAAAAGACTCTATGTTAACTGTAATGCTGGAAGAGTACTTCGTCCTCTAATTGTAATTAAAGATAATAAAGTTCTCTTAACACAAGAATTAATCGATAAAGTTAGCAAGAAATTCCTTTCATGGACAGATTTGTTGCATATGGGAATAATTGAATTAGTAGATGCCAATGAAGAAGAAAACTCTTACATTGCAATTGATGAAACTGATATCAAAAAACATACTCATATGGAAGTATTTCCTTCAGCAATTTTGGGTGCAGGCGCATCAATAATTCCATATCCTGAACATAATCAATCTCCAAGAAATACATACGAGTCAGCAATGGCAAAACAAAGCCTTGGTTTCTCAACTCCTCTAATGAATGCAAGTACATATGTTCGACAGCATCTTATGCTTTATCCACAAACTCCAATCGTTAACACAAAAGCCATGGGTCTTCTAGGACTTGAGGATAGACCTGCTGGTCAAAATTGTGTTGTTGCAGTATTACCATTTGACGGTTATAACATTGAAGATGCTATTGTCTTGAGCAAATCTTCAATTGATAGAGGACTAGGTAGAACATTCTTCTACAGAATCTATGAAGCTGAGGCAAAACAATATCCTGGTGGAATGAGAGATAATTTTGAGATTCCAACTGCAGAAGGAAATATTCGTGGATTTAGAGGAGACAAGGCATATAGATTATTAGAAGAAGACGGTGTAATTGCAACCGAATCAACAGTACAAGGTGGAGATATACTAATTGGAAAAACAAGTCCTCCTAGATTCATGGAAGAATATAGAGAGTTTGAAGTAAAGGGACCTTATAGAAGAGATACATCAATTGGAGTAAGACCATCTGAAAATGGAGTAGTTGATACTGTTGTCATGACTCAATCACATGATGGAGGAAGAATGTATAAAATTAGAGTAAGAGATCTCCGAATTCCAGAAATCGGTGACAAATTTGCTTCAAGACATGGTCAAAAGGGAGTTGTTGGATTACTTGTCAATCATGAAGATCTTCCATATACTGCAGATGGTGTTGTTCCAGATGTTATGATTAATCCGCATGCATTCCCATCTAGAATGACAGTTGGAATGTTCCTAGAATCTGTAACAGGAAAAGCTGCGGCATTACGTGGAAGTAAAATGGATGGTTCTGCTTTTGTTGGAGAAAAACTTGAAGATGTAAAAGGAGTTTTAGAACAAAATGGATTCAAGTATTCTGGAAAAGAAGTAATGTATGATGGAAGAACAGGAAAACCATTTGCAGTAGATGTTTTTATTGGTGTTGTATATTATCAAAAACTTCATCACATGGTAGCAGACAAAATTCATGCTAGAGCAAGAGGCCAAGTGCAAATGTTAACAAAACAACCAACTGAAGGACGTGCAAGAGGTGGTGGTTTGAGATTTGGTGAAATGGAGCGAGACTGTCTTATTGCATATGGTGCATCTATGATGTTAAAAGATAGATTACTTGATGAATCTGATAAAGCTGATATCTACATATGTGAAAGATGTGGATTAGTTTCTTATTATGACATTAAACAAAGAAGATTTGTTTGTAGAGTCTGTGGAGATAAAGCTAAAGTTACATCTATCTCTGTTGCATATGCATTTAAACTGCTTTTACAAGAAATGATGAGTCTTGATGTAGCACCAAGACTTTTGATAAAGGAGAGAGTATAATGGCACTTGAGACAATAAAAGTAATTGATGGAATAAAGTTCTCTGTATGGTCTCCAACTGAGATTAGAAAATATTCCGTTGCAGAAATTACTGCACCTGAGACTTATGACGAAGATGGAATGTCAGTCCAAGGAGGTTTGATGGATGGAAGACTAGGTACACTTGAACCGGGTCAGAAATGTCTCACATGCGGTAATACAGCTGCTAGATGCCCAGGTCACTTTGGACACATTGAGCTTGCAGAACCTGTTTTACACATTGCGTTTATTGATAATATCTACAAACTTTTAATCACAACATGTAGATCATGTGCCAGACTAAAACTTCCTCAAGAGGAATTAGAGGAGTATCACCAAATTATGAAAAAGGAAGCAGCGTATACTGTAATCTCAATAAAACATATTCCAACTGAAATAATTGAAAGGGCCAAGAAAGAAAAAACATGTCCTCATTGTGGTAAGTCGCAGTATGAAATGATATTTACAAAACCAACCATCTTCATAGAAAGAACTGAGCTTGGTGAGAACAGATTACTCCCAATTACAATTAGAGAAAGATTCTCGCACATGATTGATGAAGATCTTAAATTGTTAGGATACGATCCTACTACTGCAAGACCAGAATGGTTTATTTTACAAGTTCTTCCAGTTCCTCCAGTTACAGTAAGACCGTCAATTATTCTAGAAACAGGAATAAGATCTGAAGACGATTTAACTCACAAACTTGTAGATATCATCAGAGTTAATCAGAGACTAAAAGAAAGTAAGGAAGCTGGAACACCTCCGCTTATCGTACAAGATTTGGTTGATCTTTTACAATATCATGTTACAACTTACTTTGACAATGAAGTATCAGGAATTCCACAAGCCCATCATAGATCAGGAAGACCTCTTAAAACTCTCACTCAAAGATTAAAAGGAAAAGAAGGAAGATTCAGAGGTTCGTTATCTGGAAAAAGAGTTGACTTTTCAAGTAGAACTGTTATCTCACCTGATCCAAACCTGGAAATATCTGAAGTAGGAGTTCCAGAGGCAGTTGCAACTAAACTGACAATTCCAGAAGTTGTTACTGAATGGAACATTGAAAGACTGAAAAAACTTGTGATAAATGGACCAAGCAAGTTTCCCGGTGCTAACTATATTGTAAGACCTGATGGTGTAAAAATTAGACTTGATTTCGTTGAGGATAGAGAAACAATTGCAAATAATATTGAAATCGGATATCTTGTAGAAAGACACCTATCTGATGGTGATATTGTAATGTTTAACAGACAACCATCATTGCACCAAATGTCAATCATGGGTCATTATGTTAGAGTATTACCTGGAAAGACCTTTAGACTACATCCATCAGTTTGTCCTCCTTACAACGCCGACTTTGATGGTGATGAGATGAATCTTCATGTACCTCAGAGTGAGGAAGCAAGAGCAGAAGCTATACTCTTAATGCGTGTACAAGACCAATTAATTTCTCCAAGATATGGAGGTCCTATAATTGGAGCATTACGTGATTTCATTACTGGTGCATACTTGCTTACAAAGGATGATACTACTTTAACACCACAAGAATTTGCAAATCTTGCAATGTTGGGTGGTTATACTGGAACATTCCCCAATCCAGCAGTTAAAACAAAAGGTGGTTCACTTTATAGCGGTAAACAACTCTTCTCACTTTTCTTACCAAAGGACTTCAATTATGTTATCACATCAAAATGGTCCAAGGGAACAAAGGGTCCAGTAAAAGATGTTGTAATTAAAAATGGTCAACTTGTAAGTGGTGTAATTGACAAAGCATCAATAGGTGCAGAAGAACCAGACAGTGTTCTACATAGAATTACAAAAGACTATGGATATGAAGAAGCAAAGAATTTCCTTAACTCTATCTTAATAATGTTAAAACAATTCATCACTGGATATGGATTTAGTTATGGTTATGCAGATCTTGAACTTGCAACAAAGACAAAAGATGGAATTCTTGAAAATATTCAGGAATCATATGACAAAGTCTATGATTTCATATCTCAAGCAAAGAAGGGTACACTTCAACTCAGTAGAGGTCTATCTGCTGAAGAAGCATTAGAAGCTCAAATCGTAAATGAACTTTCAAAAGCAAGAGACAAAGCTGGAAATTCTGCAGACAAATCATTTGATGAAACTAATGCTGGAAGAATAATGGCAACAACTGGTGCTAGAGGTTCTTCATTAAACATAGGTCAAATGGCAGGTGCGTTAGGCCAACAATCCATTAGAGGTAGAAGAATCCTCAAAGGTTACAGTAACAGAGCATTACCACATTTCAAAGAACATGATGCTAATCCAGACGGTAAGGGATTTGTAAAATCCAATTATAGAGAGGGATTGTCTACTCTGGAATTCTTCTTCCATGCTATGGGTGGTAGAGAAGGACTTGTCGATACTGCAGTTAGAACACAACAAAGTGGTTACATGCAAAGAAGACTCATCAACGCACTTGAGCATCTCAAGCTAGAATATGATGGAACAGTACGAGATCCTCATGGTCACATAATACAATTCCTCTATGGTGAAGATGGAATAGACGTAGCAAAAAGTGATCATGGTGAGGCATTTAGAATTGCTAGATTGATAGAATCTGAGAGCATCATTGATTCCGGAAAGAAATCTACCAAGGAAGAAATTACAGAACTAGTTAAAAAATATGCAAAGACATTCAATCCACGTTTATCCAAGACTGTACTCGAATCTTTACTTGAATCAAAACTTAGTAGAGATGGTGTTGATAAAGTCTGTAAAAAAGCATTAGAACTTTATGATAATGCAAAGGTTGAACCTGGTCAAGCAGTTGGTGTAGTTACAGCCCAATCGATAGGTGAACCAGGTACTCAGATGACACTTAGAACATTCCACTTTGCAGGTATTAGAGAAAGAAACGTAACCCTAGGACTTCCAAGATTGATTGAACTTGTAGATGCAAGAAAGAAACCAGTAACACCAACAATGGATATCTACCTAGAAGAAAATTACAAAAAATCAAAAGAAAAAGCAATCAAAGTAGCTAGAGAAATTTTACATACAAAAATTAGTGCATTGATTACTAGTACTGAAACTGATTATTCTACAAAGATTAAACTTAATCTTAATCAGGATAAACTAAGAGAAAGAGCATGTACAATTGAGAATGTAGTAGACGCATTACAATCTTCCAAGAAAAAATTCGAAATTGAACCAAGTGGAAATTCTATCACCTTGACACTACCAGAAGAATCTGATACTCAAACTGTTCTTGCAATGAGAAACAAAATACTTTCGACTACGGTTAAAGGTGTTACTGATGTAGAACGAGTAACAATCGTACAACAAGGAGAAGAATGGGTCATACAAACTTCTGGCTCTAACATAGCAAAAGTTTGGGAAATAGATGGAATAGATAAGAAAAATATCAGAACTAACAATATCTTTGAAATAGCAGGTAGCTTGGGTATAGAGGCTGCACGAAATTCATTGATAAATGAACTAAATTCAACCCTATCTGATCAAGGTCTAGAAGTTGATGTAAGATATCTTATGTTAGTATCTGATCTAATGTGTTCTAGAGGATATCTCCAACAAATTGGAAGACATGGAATTGCTGGAACAAAGACAAGTGTACTTGCAAGAGCTGCATTTGAAATTACAGTTCCAACAATTGCTGAAGCTGCACTGGCAGGAGAAGTTGAAGAACTCAAAGGAGTTACAGAAAACGTTATAGTGGGAGCAAATATTCCGATAGGTACAGGAACAGTTGATCTTTACATGAAGGTGGTTGAAGATGGTTAAACTATTAGAAAAAGTAATCAAAGACGCAATTGAGGATGGTAAATGCTCTTTTGGTACTAAAGAAGCAATCAGCACAATTAAAAATTCAAAGCTAATTGTCTTATCGCATTCAGTTTCAGAAGAAATACTTGAAAAAATCCAAGAAGTAGCAAAAGGTGCAAAAGTTCCGACTTTGAATTATAATGGATCCTCAGTTGAACTTGGTAGACTATGTGGAACACAATTCAGAATTTCTGCGCTATCGCTTAAGACTTTGAGCGATACTAATCTAAAAGCAATCACAAAAGAACTTGAAATAGAGACGAAATAATCTAATGTCATTTTACTCCCATGCTTTCTATCAAGATTTAAATGTCCCACAAAGAGATCGAGTTTAAAAAAGGTATGACGGAAACAATCAAGTTAACAACAGATCAAATAAAATTAATGTCACTTTTTCAGAATGTGACTGGAGCTACTGCTAGAGATTGTATTGAAGATGAAAAACAAGATCGAGTCATATTTGTAGTAAATCAAGGTAAGATGGGATTAGCTATTGGTAAAGGTGGTTCTACAATAAAGAATCTACAAAATGTAGTCAAAAGAAATGTTGAACTTGTAGAATACTCTGAAGACCCTGGTGAATTTCTTAAGAACATGCTAAATCCAAAGTTAGTTTCTGAAGTAAAAATAAACAAGAGATTGGATGGTTCACTTCAAGCAATTGTTTTAGTTGATGCAAAGAAGAAGGGAATTGTAGTTGGTAGAGAAGGTCGTAATGCAGAAAAAGCAAGACTATTAGCCAAGAGATACTTCCAAATTTCTAGTGTTCTTATACAAAGTCCGGAGAAAATAATGGAGTAAATGGTATGGCAAAATCACCACTAGGTCTATTTGCAGGAAGAGTTCTAAAGGATAAAAGAAAACGTCAAAAATGGTCTATAGGTACTTACAAGAGAAGAGAATTAGGTCTTGACAAAAAGGCCAGTCCACTTGGAGGTGCACCACAAGCTCGTGGTATAGTTTTAGAAAAAGTTGGAATTGAAGCAAAGCAGCCCAACTCTGCTGTAAGAAAATGTGTTAGAGTACAACTCATAAAGAACGGTAAGACAGTAACTGCTTTCCTTCCAAGAGACGGTGCACTTAATTTTGTTGATGAACATGACGAAGTACATGTAGAAGGCATGGGCGCATCAATGGGAGGAGCACTTGGTGATATTCCTGGTGTGAGATGGAAAGTCTTTAAAGTGAATGGAACCTCACTTAAAGAACTTGTTTACGGAAAGAAAGAGAAACCTAGGAGATAAAATATGACAGAAACACAGAATCTTTTACTTTTTAGAAAATGGGATATTTCTAATATCGATGTAAAAGATCCAGGTTTGAAAAATGTAATATCTCTTAAACAAGGAATAATGCCGCTAACTTTTGGTAGATCCGCACTTAAACGATTCAATAAATCCGAAGTTA
Organism: uncultured Nitrososphaerota archaeon; assembly: GCA_963713025.1. Taxonomy (GTDB): domain Archaea; phylum Thermoproteota; class Nitrososphaeria; order Nitrososphaerales; family Nitrosopumilaceae; genus Nitrosotalea. Next base: position 95,272 of record CAVQKA010000002.1, read on the forward strand.
ACATTACTGAACGACTAATTAACAAACTATCTCACTTTGGAAAAAAATATGCAAAAAACACTGGTAGGATGGGAGGAAAGAAAATTCGTGCAATCAATACCGTAAAAGCAGCATTTGATATTATACATCTTAAAACTGGAAAAAATCCAGTTGAAGTCTTGATAAGAGCAGTAGAACATTCTGCACCAAATGAAGATACAACTAGAATAGTTTATGGTGGAACTGTTTACCATGTTTCAGTAGATGTTGCTCCACTAAGAAGAGTTGATCTCGCATTAAGATTCATAGCAGAAGGTGTTAGAGATGCATCATTTTCTAATCCAAAAGCAGTAGAAGAAAATCTGGCAGAGCATCTAATACTTGCTTCTGCAAATGACATGAATGCTCCTTCTGTTAAGAAGAAGAATGAATTAGAAAGAATTGCAATGGCCTCCAGATAAAAGGCATTTTTAAAAATAATAGATAGCCCGAGGCAGATTCGAACTGCCGTCCCCAGGTGTCCTCTCGTAAGATCCAGAGCCTGAGATCCCTGATCCAAAATTGTTTGACCGCTAGACTATCGGGCTACCGAGACGACTGGTATTTCTTGAGAATATATTATTTTGTACTTGCCTCACGGACTGCGGTAGCATAATCACAATTTGCACCAAGTCTCATGTAAGGAATTAATCTATAATGAATGGAGTAAATTTTGTTTTCTTTGTATAAAATTCCTTTTAATAAAAGTGAAACAAAACCTCCTGCAATTCGAGATGATGGAATGTTTAATTCCTTGCATACTTGATCACGTTTTTTCTTGTACTGCTGTGTGGTAAAGCTGATTGTGTTTAATTCTAAAATTAGTGGCCACATGACTTTTTCCCACACAAACCTTCGATTTTGAGTGGCAGATGCATACTTTCCTTTCTCTTCTAACATTGATAACGTTCAAAAAGTTCTGATCTCCATTTATTAGTTGATGGTATCAAAGATAGAAGAAGCATTAGAGGAATTATCAAAAAACTGGAAGATTGAACCTATTATTTTGGATTTTATTCTGGGGAAAAAAACAGATGTTGTCGACTTTCCAATTAAAGTAAACGATGTAGTTTTTCATATTCCATATCTTAGAGATGAAAATGGATATGTATTGTGGAAATGCTATTGGCCTGATTGTCATAACTGCTGTAACAGACAAGGAAGACTTCCTCTTACAAGTAATGATCTGATAACAATAAGCAAGAATCTAAAATATAACAAAGTCTCTGATTTTATAAAAAAAGAGACCAATATCTCTACTTGGGAAGAAAAGGGACCTGAAGGAAATTCAGTGGTGATGACAATGATTAATCTAAAACGTAAAGAAGATGAAAAAGAATCCGAAGATGGAACTTATATCAAATGTCGATTTCTTGATGAGAAAGGCTATTGTGGGCTTCACCCATCTAGACCAGGAGTGTGTTATCTCTATCCGTTCTCATCATGGCTTGAAAATGAAAAAGGAATGGCTAGAGTACATGCTACATTTCAATTTACTGGAGATTGCCCAGGATTTTATTTTGCAAAATCACCTGATGACATGAAAGAAGTTTTACTTGAATATTCAAAAATGATCTATGATTATACTATGAATTCAAACAGAACAACAAGAGAAAATTTCGGTTATGTAAGCATGTAATTCTAAGCCTTTGCCACTTTCATCATGTCTGTCATCTTGATCTCCATTCCAAATCGGTTTTCATTTTTCTTCATGTATCTGTAAATAGATAACATGTCTACAAAATTCTTCATTATTCCAAACTTGCTTTCCATTTTGTTTCGTACAAATGATAATACCTTCGAATAAATGGCAAATTTTTCAAGTACCATTTGTCTATATCTTTCATTATTTCCTAATGTTTCAACAAAAATATCTCCGCATGTCATACTTGGAATTATTCCTTCACCAAGCAATGGATAAACAGTTCCTATCGATTCTCCAACTCCTATTACCTTTCCACTATAGAATGGCTCGCACAGATTGGGAGTAGCAAGACGTATTGGTCTTCCAACAGTCTTTAGCACTTTACCTCCATATTTTTTTAAGAATGCATTAGTTTCTACAATGTGATTTCTATTTTTATCTCCAGCACCAATATGTGCAAGTTTATCACCTAGTGGGAAATACCAAAAATATCCGCTGATAGAAGAAAATGGCTTGAGATAAAAATCATCAAATGGTACCTTGTCTTCATATTGTACTTTGTATTGAAAAGTTGGCAGATGGAAATCTTTCTCAAGTCTTGGTAAATACGAACGATGAAAACCCGTGGAATCCACAATCATATCAAATTCTGATTCTAGATCTGGTAATTTTGGAGCAGATCCATAATGAATCTTGCATCCTTTTGCCATGTCTTTTATCAATCCAATCTTGTTATATGTACAAAGTCCTTTGAGCTTAATCTGGAATCGTTCCAAACCCATGTCAACATACATTTGTTTTCCATCATGAATTACATAATCATTAAAATCAAGTCCCACCTTTTGAGAAAACTCTTGCATTGGTGCTTTTGATGTGCCCCATGCGCATATGGAATCGTGATTCTCAAGTGTAGATCTTTCAAAACCTACTACTTCGTGTTGATTCTTTAATCTCGCAAGGAGATATGCTCCTGCAACTCCTATTCCAACTACTGCAATCTTCAAACGATCTAATACCACAAATTACCTAATAAAAACATGCGGCAATTACTATTCTATTAAGATGGCTGGTTTGTATGGTCTTGCTGTTCTTGATTTATTTTTTGGATCATATTTGTCTTGATCTGATTCAGCAAATACTTGAGATGTAATTCCAAATTCTGACTGTACAAGTGAATTCAACTCAGAAAGAATTTTCTTTTCATTGATTAGACCAATTCTATTTTTTGATTCTCTTTCTTCTTGTGATTCTGATAAAATATCATTAACTGTCTTTTTAACAAAATCTGGATCCTTCTTTATTTCCTCTGTTTCTTTGTCTACAATGAGTGATTTTATTAAAGTTCCAATATTTACCTCGCCTCCAACCACTTTAGATAGAATTTTCTGATAGGCCTTTACTTTCCATGTTGCTGGTGTGTAAATTGTTATTTTCTTAGGAATTATCTTTGTAACCTTGATTATATTTTTTATATCATCCATTGTATTTTTTAGCAGATTTTCGGATTGAATTGATTCAAAATCAATATTATCAGCATTATGTGCTGGCCAGGAAGATTTTGATACGGTTCCTTGATTTCCTAATCTACTCCACATCTCTTCTGAGATATATGGTGCAAAAGGTGACATCATTGCCACTCTTGTGGAAAATATTTTATGTAAAATTCCTGAGACATCTTCTCGTTTTTTTGCTGTAACTCGTTTCATATACCACTGAAGATCTGACTCAAATTCATAAAGTATGAAATGTAGTGCTTCTCTTAATCGCATTTTTTGTATTGACGAAGTTGTTGCAAAAATCAATTGTTCAATCTTACTTTCTATCCATCTATCTTCCTGTTCAATTTTAGCATTTTGAGCAGATTTGTATTTTGAACACTCCTCTAACATGTTCTCTAACTTGTTCTTTATTCCCTTGACTGCTTCTTGGTTGAAATCTGCATCTTGTAATAATTCAGCTGAAATTAAAATTGCAAGTCTTATGGAATCCGCACCATGAATTCTAATGGCATCTCTGAGAGGAATTATGTTTCCTTCAGACTTTGACATCTTTTTGCCATCCATAAGTACTGAACCGTTAACTACGATTTCTTCAGGCCAGTATTCTTTTGGAAATATCGCTATGTGATTAAAAATGAAAAATGTTAGGTGATTTGGTACTAGATCTCTTCCTGAATGTCTTGCATTAACTGGATAAAAATATTGGAATTCTTTTTTTATCTTCTCCAGCAAATTGGGCGTTATTTTACATTGAGATGCGACAACTTCTGAAGTTCCTTTGTCCAAAAATATATAATCGAAAAAAATATCTGATGTGTTTTCTGATGTAATTTCTTTATTGTTGACATATTTTGCAATTGTGTAATATGCCATGTAAATTACTGAATCTGATAAGCTTTCTATAATCCAGTTTTTATCCCATGGTAATTTTGTTCCTAATCCATGTTGTCTTGCACATGCTCTCTCTCGAAGCCAATCTACTACATTATTGAATTCATTTCTAATTTCTTCTGGTAGAATCTTCATCTCATTTATCCATGAATGTACTTTCATCTTCCATTCTGGATCTGAATAGTTGAGAAACCATTGATTGTTGAGTATTTTTACTACACATTCTGCACCACATCTGCATTTTATGGGTGTCTCATTTAGTTCGTATAATATATCAGCATTTCCGGTTTGTAGCATCCATTTTTTTACTTCTTCTTTTGCCTCTGAGACTGTCTTGTTTGCAAATTTTCCAGTATTTTGTTTTAATTTTCCACTGTAAAATTCCTTGGAGTATATTTCTTTGGTAGCTTCTTCTAACTTGGGGCTGTTCTGATTTTCAATTTGAAGTCTAATTATTATGTCATGAGCAGGAATTTCTCCATAGCCTTCAGTTGCAATTATTGGTATTGCATTAATATTCTGAATCTTAGAAAGACTGGGATATTTTGTAATTTCTTTTTTTAGATCTTCTAAAGCTTGATAATCAAAAGGAGCATGCGCAGGAACTGACATTACTATGCCAGTTCCATTCTCGCTTTTTACAAAACTTGCAGGTAGAATTAGGACTTGATCATTTCTTTCAGGAACTTGAACTTTTTTACCTATCAATTCTTTGCCTAGTATTTTATCTAACCTTGTTATTGTTTTATTGTGAAATTCTAACTTTCTTGCACATTCGCTGGTTACTATCCATTCTTCATCATCAACTTTTATAATTTCATAAACAAATTCGGGATTTATCCAGATGTTTGTTACTCCAAAAATAGTCTCAGGTCGTAGTGTTGCAGTAGGAATGATATATTTTTCATATTTGAATTTGATAATTGTATATTCTGTAAAACTTGGCTCTACATCTCCCTGAGTATCATGTTGGGAGACAGGATTCTGATCCTTTGGACACCAGCCTACCGGATGAGTGCCTTGAATTATTAGATTCTTCTCTTTTAATTTTCCAAATTGCCATTCGATAAACTTGCTATATACAGGATCTATTGTAGTAAATTCTCTTCTCCAATCTATTGAATAACCCATCTCTTTCATTCCTGCCTTTATTTCTTGGTGGAAATAATCTGCAATTTTTATTGGCTCTGTAAATTCTCTTATCTTGTCATCTGGAACTTTGTATGTATTACGAAATGTTTCTAATAATTTTATGTCATTGTCTTGAACTCTTCTAGCCATGCCAAGAATTGGAGTTCCAGTGTAGTGAAATCCCATTGGAAATAGTACGTTGTAGCCCATCATGCGCATAAATCTTGCATGAACATCTGCCAGTGTGTATGTTCTTCCATGTCCAACATGTTGTGGAGAATTGGGATATGGATACGCTACAGTTACAAAGAATTTTTTTTCATTATTAGGATCACTCTCAAAATATTTTTCAGTTTCCCATCTATGTCTCCATTTTTCTTCAAGTGAAGTCCAGTCCATTTACTATCTTTCTCCAATAACTGACTTCTCTATAGTTAGAAGAGCGTCTTTTATTTTTGATAAATCTTTTCCTCCTCCCTGACCAAATGTATCTCTTCCACCTCCTGAACCGCCTAGTACTTTGGATACCTCTTTTACTAGATCTCCTGCTTTCTTGGTCGAAATAGCTTCTGAACCGCAAAATGCAATTATCTTGATTGTTTCATTTTTTATTATCAGTGCACAATAAATCAAGGATTTTTCAATCTTTGTTGCCATCTCTCCTGTAGATATGTGAAATTCCTCATCAAGTTCCTCTTCAACTGTGCTGTAAAGTTTAACCTGTCCGATATTCTTTGCTTGGGTAATAGCCTCTTTTGCAGATGACTCTGAAGTTCTTTTCATTAATTGCTTTAATTTTCTTTTTGCATCATCAGAATCCTTCATAACATGTTCAAATGATTCTAACATCTTTTCTTTGCTTGAGCCAAGTGATTTTACTATATGTGAAATCTTTCTATCTTGAGTTTGAGTATATTTTAGCGCACCTTCGCCAGAAACAAATTCAAGTCTTACTACTCCATCTTGGATTCTTTCTGCCTTTGTAATTTTTATTAATCCTAATTCGCCTGTTTTTTGAACGTGAGTTCCACCACAAGCCTCCACGTCAAATCCTTCTATGTTGACAATTCTAACTTGTTTTACTGGAACTACTCCCCCCTGATAAATCCTAAAACCATACTCTTGTTCAGCTTCTCCTCTTTCAAACTGATTGATTAATATTGGAATATTTTTTCTTATTGTGGTATTTGCAAGATCCTCTATCTTCATTATTTCTTCTTCTGTGAGGTTTGAATGGTGTGTGATGTCAAGTCTTGCATAGTCTACATCTTTGAATGCAGAATGCTGCCAGATCCATGAGCCCAATATATTTCTCGAAGATGCATTTAGTACATGAGTACTTGTATGATTGCGTGTTATTCCAAATCTTCTATTAGAATCGATTTTACATTTTACAATTGTACCTTCTTTTGGTGTTGAATCTTTTATCTCATGTAATACAACGTTACCGTGTTTTGTAACATCTATAACATCTAATTCAGAAATTTTTCCATGATCTGGCTCTTGACCGCCTCCTCTTGCATAAAATGATGTTTTATCTAGAATGACAAATTTGTTATCTATCACTCGAAGAACTTTAGCCTCAAATTCATGAGGATCATTTTTGTAATATAGTAATTCTGTATCGGGTATTCCTTCCAAATTCAATTCTTGCTTTTTTTCGCTTTTCTCAGATTGGTGCAAATCTGTTAACCTTTCATAGAATGTTGAAGGAATTTCAGGAATTATCTGATATTCCTTAAGGAAATCAGGAGTTATACCATCTGATTCATACAAACGAATGAGATCATCTACTGTTAATTTCTTATTCTGTGTCTTGAGAGTTGTTGCCATGTTTTTCATTCTGATTCTAGACTCGTTGTAGCGACTCTTTTCTACTTCGATTATTATTTTCACATCATTACGAGTTTGTTCAAGCTCAGGATAAGTTGATTTTAGATAATCTATGTGTAGATCAATCAAGTCATTGAGATCAAAATTCCACCCAAATCTATCTATTGTAGCAAGTGTTCTCCTTAGAATCATTCTCAAGTTATAGCCGCCTCCGACATTGCTTGGTAATGCACCGTCAGAAATTGCAAAAATGAGAGTTCTCAAATGATCTGCTATCATGTATACGCCTTCAAGTGGTGAAATTATCTTATCTTGTCTTGTTTCATCTAAACCTGAGATTTTTGCAGCGGTTTTTCTTACTATTGAGATATCATCTGATTCTGATAGAGCTTTTGCAACTGCCATAAAATATTTTGAAACTATGCTTGAATCTATATTGATACCTATTTTTTGTATCATGTGATTTGTTATGGGTCCAAAGCAGCAATCATATGCAGTTGGAGTTCCCATTGTTATCCATGCAAATCTTTCGAGGCCTGCACCCATGTCAATGATCTTTTGATCTAAAACGGAATAATTGTTCAAATCTCCTTGAAATTCCGTAAATACAGCGTTGCCAAGTTCTAAACCTCTGACAAAATATTCTAATGATGACCCAAAAGATCCTCCTCCTGCCCATACATCTTCAACAAATACTATTTCCTTTTTGTTAATTCCTAATCTATCAGTGAGAAGTTTAAAATCAAGTTCTACACATCTATCCTTCCAATATCCTTGTGAATTTGGTATGCTATGTTGTCCTATCATACAAAAACTAGAAAAATGTCTTCCAGTTACTCCTACATTCTCAATATCTTTGAATCTAAGACAAGTCTGAGGTACAATTAGTGGATTGGCAGGAAATTCAAAGACGACTTTGGATCCCATAACTCTCTGAAAATCTACAATTGATGCAATCGTAAAATAAAGGTCGTCACGCCATCTACAAACTACTGGATATCTTCCAACTGATTTATGATTATTTTGTACAAAAAAAGATTCTACTTCTTTCCATGCTTGTGTATAATCAAATCTCTTATTTGTAGGAGGATCTCCAATAAACGAATAACTATTTTCTATATGATCAGGACATAAATTCATACTATCATCTAGAGTCCAAAAATATCTTTTACATTTACTGCATGATTTTCTTCTAAAACCTTCATTTTCAAATAATGAAACTTTATAGTATCTTTCAGGATCAGTGGAAAACTTTGAAAGGATCTGATCTTTGTCCATTTCACAATTTTTTCTTCTGACTGATATTAAGCATTCTGAAGCAACACATTAAATATGATTTATTAGAAAAGTTTCACATGTTCCAAAAGAAGGGCTGGAAAGAAGGAGACTTTGCCTTTGCATCTCAACCCAATGGTGAGTATAGAGATATCATTGTAGGCATTGTAACAGGAGTAGAAAACACTAACATTGGTGTTAATGGAATTGTGATAAATCCTGTGGGTTTGAAGAACAAAGTGACACAAGGAAAAGCTGGTCCTCAATCAGTTGAGATTCTAAAAAATCCTACTCCTAAGGAGTGTATCTTTGCCTTGATCTATAGAGTTGAATACAATAATTTTACTGGAGTGTTTGACGTTAATGCTAACGACGTTTTCAAAATTCACAAAAATATTCATAATATTATTTCTGGGTGGGTTAGAGAATCAATTCCTGAATTGATTAACAATGTACTCTCCTTGCCTGATGGTCAAGAAAGGGATCTGGCAAAGCGACTTCTAAAACAAAGAATGGATACACTTTATGATAAAGAATTGAAGAAATACATGTATTCAATCTGTAGAGGTCTTAAGATCTTAAACTAGAAAAGGCATTTTTAATTTATTTTTTCTTTTCGCTCCATAGTTTTATATTATGCCTCTTGCAAAATTTGTTTACAATGGAATACGTATACGCTGCATTGCTTTTGCACAAACAAAAGAAGGAAATCAACGAAGCAAATATCGCTAATGTTGTAAAGGCTTCTGGTGCTGAAGTAAATGAGGCACAAGTAAAAGCACTTGTAGCTGCACTTGCAGATGTGAACATTGAGGAAGCAATCAAAGCTGCCCCAGTAGCAGTTGCTGCACCAGCCGCACCATCAGGTGGAGGCGCATCAGAAGGAAAGAAGGAAGCTGAACTACCATCTGCAAAGACCGAAGAACAGGCTATGGAAGGTCTTTCGGCACTATTTGGTTAAAACTGTTATTTTATCCCCTTTTTGTAATTTCTTAAAAACATTATTTACTATAGTCTTGGTTAATTTATTATTTGACTGAACTGTCGTCTCCAATTCAAATTATTGTCTTGATATTAGATTTGTTTGGAACAATGGCTTTTGCTGTAACGGGTGCATTCAAAGCAATAGAACACAAGGCAGACATTGTAGGAATTATAATTCTTGCAACAATAACTGGCGTTGCAGGAGGAACTATACGCGATATCATTCTTGGTCATTTCCCTCCTCATTCGATCTCTGATCCAAATTATGTTATTATTACAACAACAACAGGTGTTGTCATATTCTTCCTCTATCCTAAAATCCAAAAACACTGGAATTTATTTCTAAAATTCGATGCTCTTGGATTGGGAGTCTTTACTGCTATTGGTGCAACATTTGCATATCAGATATTTGGAATGAATTTTCTTGCTATGGCTATGGCAGGGATGGTGACAGCTGTGGGAGGAGGAATCTTACGAGATATGTTTGTAAATGAAATACCTATGGTTTTTGTCAAAGAGCTTTATGCATCAGCAAGTTTTCTAGGCGTTGTTGTTTTTTACATTCTTTTGCTCATTAAATTTCAAATTGAAGTGGTAACAATCGGCTCAATTGTAATCACTACCATGCTAAGGCTTATTGCAATGAAATACAATTGGAATTTGCCCAAAGTGCGTGGATGATTTTCTAAATTATTGTGAAGTGTAGTTCTTTAGCTTTCCAGATAGTGATTTGGCTTGTCCATGAGCTCTCTGGATAGTTGCTTCCTTAGTGTCATCAGTAAGGAATCCTGCTTCTACTGCAAGTGATCTTGCTTGCTGGGCAGCTCTTGAAAGTATGATGTTGACGTTCTCTTTGGTCACATATCCTATCTCTATGGATAATGACAATGCTTCTTGATGAGCCTGAGCAAAAGCTGCTCTATATTTCTCCAAGTCTACTGTTAATTCATCTTGATTGTAAACTACCTTCTCTTCCAAGGCGGAATTTAGAACTATTCCTGCTTCTACTGCCTTGACATCAAGCTTGCTAAGTAAGGTGGCCAATTTTGCAGATATGATGTCTCCTTTCTTTGCTGCCACTGAATCCTTAGTTATCCAAACTGTTCCTTGATCAATTTTTGTTGAAACCCCTGCCTCTTTGAAATCTGTAAGAATTGGTCCCGGAGTAATTCCTGTGTTACCTGCTTTAATGACAACATCGATACTTGCCTTATCTCCGCCTCTAGCAGCCATCATTATTTTATTTTTACCTAGTAAAATATTCAGTCTTATTGGACTCATATTTGTAAACATCAGCACACATTGTCCAACTAACTTTTCTGCAAGTTTTTCAATTCCTGGAATCTTTAATGTTGAAAGTGATTTTTGTGCAACTTTGTCTTTAATGCTTACTATCTCTACTTCACCCTTGAATTTTTTTCTTAATGGTAATAATTGTGAAGATCTCACTTTTTCCATTCTTACTAGCGCTACAACTTTGTATTTGTTTGGTAATTCTTGAAGCTGCTGATACATCTGCATTTTCTTTTGAGGATATTTTGTTCTATTCTGATGCATATTACTTCGTTCCTGGTTGCTGTACTGGTTTTATTATTTTTCCCATACTTGTCTTAATCATTATTCTCTTGATATTTTTATCTCCACTTGGTAATTTCTTTTCTATCGTGCTAATTACAGCATTAGCATTTGCAAGTAAATCCTCGTCGGACATTGTTTCATCACCTATCTTGCACGCTAAAGAAAGAGAGTTTTTCAATTTCACTTTGATTGAAGTTCTGAATCTTTCCAATATGGAATCAATTGGAGCATTGAATGGAAGTGGTGTAGGCATCTTACCTCTAGGACCCATGAATTGACCTAACGTCTTACCTACATTTGCCATAACAGAAGTATCTGCAAGGAAAAAATCATAACCATTGATTAATTTGCGTGACTCTCTCTTGTTTGTACCCATTTGTGTTATCTGTGCACTATCTATTACCATATCTGCATTAGCGCTTTTTGCTTTTACACCAAGATCTCCAGAAGCAATCACACAAATTTTTGCTGACTGATTCATCTTTTTTGGTAATTGAACTGTCTCAGTTATTGCAAATCCTTTCTTTACATCTACATCCTTGAAAGTCATGATTAGCTCTACAGATTGCTTGAATTTTCTTGCCTTTGTACTCTTTTTAGCCTCTGTTATCATCTGAGATATCTGGGACTCTGTAATCATTACGAAAATCTTTCTGATTTGCCTATTTAAAATCCTTTAGCGACAAAATCATTCGCGAATCGCCAACATTGTAAAATTTTCATGTTGTTGAACTTATCTTGAAATAAGAATACATTTGGCAAAAGGAACTTACATTTATTAAATACTAATAAAAACAAGTCGCAAAGTTGCACAAATTCGATGATTTAGATATGAAAATAATTACTGAACTCAGTCGAGACGGTAATGCTTCAGTTCCTAATCTTTCAAAAAAACTTGGAGTAAATACTTCAGTTCTATATAGCAGAATAAAGAGACTTGTTAAAAAAAAATTAATCAAGAAATTTACTATTGTTGTTGACGAGTCTCTGATTGGTATTGGAGTAAGAGCTACTATGGGCATTAACAGAGATCCAAAGTTAAAGGATCAAATCCATAAGGCATTGTTAAAAACTCCTGAAATTGTAGCAATATCTGAAGTAACTGGACGCTTTGATATTCTATTAACTCTAAGGGCACAGAACCTTGAAGAATTACATACGGTGGCTATAGAAAAGATAGGTAAGATAGAAGGAATACTAAATACTGAAACTTTTGTTGAATTGCAAAGAACTGATAAAGATCCGATTTATTCTGTAATTGAATAATTTACTTGAATCTATCGTCCCACTTACCTGCTTCTAATTCAGCAGTTGCCTCTTTAGGATTTTTACCGTCTATTTTTACTCCAAGTGCTAAGCAAGTTCCGATTATTTCTTTTGCTGCAGATTTGATATTTAGTGCATAAGATGAATCTATTTTTAATTTTGCAACTTTGACTACAGAATCAGGCGATATTTCTCCAACCCAAGTTGCACCAGATGTTCCTGAGCCTTTTTGAATTCCAGCCTCTTTTAAAATTAAAGCGGCCGCAGAAGGAATTCCTACTTCCACTGTCCATGTCTTTGTTTTCTTATCTACATTGACTATAACTGGTACTTTCATTCCCTCAAAATCTTTAGTTTTCTCATTTATTGCAGTGACTATTTGTAAAATGTTAACACCCAATGGTCCCAATGTTGGACCTAATGGAGGACCAGCACTAGCTTGGCCTCCTGTGACAAGTGCAGAAACACTTTGCATATCTGCCATGATATTTTTCTTCCCTCTTAACTGTAAATTTAATCCTTGCTAATGAGTTGATGGTTTAAGATAATTTGCATCAACAGTAACTGGTAATTGATATGGCGCATCAAGTAAAATTACAGTAGCCTCTTCTTTGTCCTGATCTACTCTTGTAACTGTAGCTTTCATACCTTTGAAAGGACCACCTATGATCTCAACAACTTGATCTACGACTAATTCTGAAACTGTAGATTTCTTTACCAAATATCCTTCTATGTCCTTGAATGTTAATTCTCCTCTTAACTGACCTCTAATGTGTCTGATTCCCTGTAATGCATCGAATGCTGCGTTGGCATCTATTGCTTCCACTACAACATATCCTTTGAGATTTTCAAGAAGAAGAACTGATTGTATATTGAGTTTTTTTAGTTTGATTCTATTTTCTAGTAAACCCATTACAACTTTCTCTTGACCGCCTGTGGTTCTAACTGCAAAAAAGTGTGATTTTGTTTCTTGTGTCATTCTATCTATGTCCTAAATTAATAACGGCAAATGTGAATTGAATAATGAACCCAATTGCACCAAGAGTAGCCATGCCCAGAACTACTAATCTTAAGTGTTCCATGTAATCCTCTTTATCAGATTTTTTAGCAAGTTTCATGGTATTGACCATGTCCTTAAGCATCTGTTTTGGGTTTATCTTTACCATTGGAGGACGTTAATAAAGTGTCCTTATAATTCTTATTTTATGCAATTACTCATAGCATACGAATCTGATCCTGCTGGTTCTAACATGACATCATTTATTTCAAAACAAATGAAAAAAGAAGATGAGATTTATCGTGGAATTGATTTTGATCTTGTTATCATACCAACTCCAGCAATATCTGCTGATTGGCTTGAAGAAAAACATCATTATGATGGTTATGTGTTTTTATCTAAACATGCATCTGAGAGTGGAACACTTGCTTTGACATGTCATAGTACAGGAAATTTTGGAGATGCAATGTTTGGTGGATTTCCACGGCAGGTAGCAATTCCTCATCCACACCTACAAAAATCATACATGAAACGATTGTGGGAAGAAAGAGATAGTTTTTCAAAATTTGATATAACGATAGAGGCAACCCATCATGGACCTACTGCCTTGAATAAGCCTACTTTATTCATTGAAATAGGTACCACTGAAAAAGAATGGACTGATAAAAAATTATGCGAAAGTGTCGCAAAAATTGTTCTGCAAGAGATGTCTAAACCCCAAAAGAAATACGACGTGGCTATATGTTTTGGAGGTACACATTATCCTAATAAATTCAATAAGGAATTACTCGAAGGTAGTCTTGCACTGGGAACTGTTATTCCAAAACATGGTTTAGATGAACTTGATCAAATTCTATTTGATCACATTATAGCCAGAAATAATGAAGCTAAATTTGCACTAGTGGACTGGAGTGGACTTGGAAAAAATAAACAAAAAATTATTGAAATGATAAATTCAACTGATTTGGAGATGGTAAAGATTTGAATCTTGAACATGAAATATATAAAAAACTTTTGCAAGTACCAAAAGGAAAAGTAACAACTTATTCTGAACTTGCAAAAGCCGTGGGTCTAAAAAATGGACAACGAGCTATTGGAAAAATAATGAACAAAAATCCCTTTCCTGTTATTATCCCATGTCATAGAGTAATTTTGTCTAATGGTAAAATTGGTGGTTATGCTTGGGGTGAGAAAATTAAGACTAACATGTTATCCAAGGAAGGAATTAAAATAAAGAACGGAAAAATTTTAGACACAAATAAAATTTATAGATTTTAAATCTATTTCTTGGTACGAACTTCTTCTATTAGGCTACGAAGGTGAGCCAAATTTCTTACCTGATTTCCACCAACTTGTTTGTATAATTTCCAATAGCTTGGATTTGTAATCTCTTTTCTTGATTTTGAAACTTTCAATTGGTGTCTCATTGCTCTTATTCTCTTTACATACACTTCTTTCTTTCCTACTCTTGTTCCTTTTCTTCCCTTCTTGGAACCTTGTTTAGTTCCACGTTTACGTCTTTGAGATTTCTTGAAATGTGCCCTTCCTTTTGAAGTTCCAACGATTGGTTTTATTTGGATTGTTCCTGCAGTTATCAAACTTCTAATGTTGTCACGAGTAATTGCATCTGTAACATCATCTAGATATTCTGGATCAAATCGTACTCTACCAGCTCCTACTCCAAGAATTCTGGAGACTAGTAGCCTTTTTGATTTAAGATTTACTACCACTCGCTGACACCCTTGCGTTGAATACTTTGAAGTTTTTCTCTATTGCTTTTGTTATTATTTCAGTTCTTTTCTTTTTTCCAACTCCATGAGCAAATCTGATTCCATCTTTCTTTGGATCAAGCTTTTCCAAGTCTTTTAAGTTGTAAACTAAATTATCAGTAAATCCTGAAGGGTGTAATCCTTTTGCTATTTTTGGTCCGCCATATCCTACTCGGACTAAAGCTGGCCATCCTTTCTTCTGTTTTCTTTGATGGTTATCCATGCCTTTTGGTTTTCTCCATGTACCTGCAAGTTTTGAATATCTCCAGCTCTCTTGTCTGACAAAGGCTGGTCTATGCTCAGCTACCTTCTTTCTAAGTTCAAGAGCTTCTTTATTGATCGGCATGTACACGACTCTGACTAAATTTTACAATAAATACGTTTCTTGTTTCATCATTTATGATCCGAAGAGATAATAAGGAATTTCATAAGGAATCGTCTTACCCGATGATAGAGGATTTGGAACCTACGATCACGCGTCATGTTGTATCTCAATTGGAGCAAATGGGAATTAGGCCTTCGAAGATACAACGAAATTTGCCAGTCAAGACCTTAATCGATTTAATTGAAGAAAAGAATGAGGGGATCCTCACCGCAAATGGTGCTATTGCAGTAAAAACTGGCAAATACACAGGAAGATCTCCCGATGATCGTTTTATAGTAGATGATGAACAAACTCACAATACTGTTGATTGGGGAAAAATTAATCACCCATTTCCTGAAGATAAATTTGATAAAATATTTGAAAAGATAAAAACAGACATCGATAGCAAAGAAATTTTTATCTTTGATGGATTTGTAGGAGCAGATCCAGAACATAGGTTGGCAATTAGAATAATAACTGATCATCCTTGGCAGAGTCTTTTTGTACGACAACTATTCATTAGACCAACAGTTTCAGAGCTTGAATCACATAAACCAGAGTATACAGTTATCGCATTAAATGATTTCAAGGCAATGCCTGAAATAGATGGTACTAAAAATGATGCATTTATTCTTCTTAATTATACAAAAAAAGTTGTTTTAATTGGAGTGACATCGTATGCTGGAGAAATAAAGAAGGCTATGTTTTCAGTAATGAATTACATTTTACCATCACGAGGTGTATTTCCAATGCATTGCTCTGCTAACATTGGCAAGAATGGTGACACAGCTTTATTCTTTGGTCTTTCAGGTACTGGAAAAACTACGCTGTCTGCTGATTCGAATCGTAATCTAATAGGTGATGATGAACATGGTTGGTCAGATAAAGGAGTTTTTAATTTTGAAGGTGGATGCTATGCAAAATGTATAAACCTAAACAAAGAAGCAGAACCACAAATCTGGGATGCAATAAGATCTGGTGCAGTTTTAGAAAATGTTGTAATTGACAAAAATACCATGATGCCCAATTTCAATGATGGAAGTATTACTGAAAATACGAGAGCTGCATACCCTCTTGATTACATTCCAGGTGCAGTCATCCCAAGTCTTGGTGGTAATCCCAAAGTCATTGTATTTCTCACTGCTGATGCATTTGGCGTATTGCCTCCTATAGCTAAACTGACAAAAGAAGGAGCGATGTATCATTTTATGTCTGGATATACTAGTAAACTTGCAGGTACTGAAAGAGGAATTACTGAACCAAAAGCGACCTTTTCCGAATGCTTTGGTGCTCCTTTTATGTCTAGACATGCATCAGTTTATGCAAAATTATTAGGCGAAAAAATTACAAAACACAAGACAGTAGTTTATCTGATAAACACAGGTTGGTCTGGTGGACCATATGGAATCGGAAAGAGAATGAATATACATTATACTCGAAGTATGGTTACTGCTGCACTATCAGGAGAGTTGGATAAGGTAAATTACAGACACGATTCTGTCTTCAATTTGGATATTCCAACTACATGTCCAGACGTTCCATCTGATGTGTTGAATCCAAGAAATACTTGGTCTGATAAAGATGCTTACGATGTATCCGCAAAAAAATTAGCCCAAATGTTTGTAGATAACTTCAAAAAATTTGGTAATGTTTCTTCAGAAATACAAGATGCTGGACCACATACCTAATTCTATCTGCGTCTTACTACTGATCCTACTATAACTGCAATAGCTAGAATTGAGGAAATGATAATTACTTGTTTAATGTGAATGTGTAGAATATCTTCAAAATCAATATTTTCTGTAACCTGATTTACCATCAATGTTTGATATGCATGATCAGTTTTATTTCCTATTTTGATATCTGCTTGAATCCAATATTCTCCAGCGCTATGAACAGTTAAAGTTCTATTATTATTTGGAGTAATTGCAGTTGTTTTTACGTCATGTGAATCTGATTTAGTCAAGGAAATCTTTGCATAAGACCATTTTTCAGGATAATCTATTGAAAAATTAATCAGTCCATTATTTTGATTTGCGTTTAATGTTCCCTTTGTTAAATGAATGAAAACAGGAATTCGATACAAAGTTTTTGAATCATCAATTGTTATGAATCCCTCATAATCTCCTATCTTTTTTGTATTGTATGTAATTTGAGTAGTTATTGTATTATTGACTATAAAATAATTGAAGGAAAGACTTGATTCACTAGATGAAAATTTAACTTTTAGTTTTGGAATGAATGAATCATTAATTGAACGTAAATTCAATGTTTTAGTTTCATTAGGGTGATCAAATGATAAATTGAAGACTACCTCATGAGGAATAATTATCAGATTTGCAGATTCTGCTCTTGTGACATTTAATCTTCCACTACCGGCCACATCGATTGGAAGTATATTACCATAAGCGTCTGTAACAGGATCGGTTGTTGTTGTTATGAGTGATGCAATAGATAATGGATCTAAGTTAGGATATTTTTGTAGTAATATAGCAACAGCACCTGTAACATGAGGTGCTGCTATGCTTGTTCCACTTGTTATGTTATATTTTCCTCCAAGTGTTGTAGTATTTACAAAAACTCCTGGTGCTACAAGATCAGGTTTTACATAGAAAATTGAAACTGGTCCACGCGAACTAAATGGTGCTACAAAATCTGGGTGATAAAATATGTTGAAGTGGCCTATGGTATTATCACTTAATGTTGATTTTAATTTGAGTCCATCTTCACCAGATATGGAAATTACTGGGATTCTTGGCTGATAATCTTTTGTAGAATTAGGTCCGATTAGCTCTCCGAAAAAAATTCCATTTTTATTATTAAATACTACAAGTCCTATTGCACCATGATCTGCAGCATTTTTCTCTTTTTCTGAAAAAAATACTTTTTCACCTTTTGTATCGCTACCTCTTTGCTCAAGTAATATCGCTCCTTTGACATTGATATTTTCAAGATCTTTTACTCTTCCATATCCGCCGTAAATTATCTTACCTTCAATAGGATTTTGTAAAGCATTAACACCAAGCATTGGTATGGCATCATATTTTTTATTTTCAATCTCAAAAGTTGATACAAGACTTGATGTTATGTTGTTATATGAAGCGCCAACTGTTATCACATTGACATCCCTTCCAGGACTCCCAATTGTTTCATTATCTGGTCCATTATTTCCAGCTGCAGTCACTACCACAATTCCTTTTTTTACTGCCTCATCTACCGCATTTTCTAATCCATCATTAGTTCTGTTTACTCCAAGACTTATGTTAATTACATTCATCTTGTCATCGATGGCCTGGGAAATAGCTTGAATGATATCCTCTGAAGAAACAGCTTCTCCTGTAGATGATACTTTGTATGAGAATAACTGGGATTTTGGAGCCATTCCTGAAAAATTTCCATCGGCACCAATTATGCCAGCTACCTCAGTACCGTGACCATTAGTATCTAGTGGAACATCATTCGTGTTAACGTAATTGTAACCTCCTACAACTCTTCCTAAAGGACCATAACCGTGTAAATCTGGATGATTAAAATCAATTCCAGTATCTATGATACCTACCTTTACTCCTTGACCTGTAAATCCATATTCTCTTGGGATTTGAACTCCCACCAACTGGATGCTCTTTGAAAGAAGACTTTGTTTATCTTCAATAGAGTATGAAATGAAATATGAAATGCATAACACAAAAACAAGAGAAAAAATTAACGATTTCTCTATCACGTGGTATCTGCATTAAGACCAGATAAAATGCATTTGCAACCAAAGCCATAAATGGCAAGAAAAACTTAGATCCTTCATGGCAAAATATGAACTTCCAAAAGTACCATACTCATACGATTCTTTGGAACCCCACATTGATGCCAGAACAATGGAAATTCATCACACCAAACATCATCAAGCATATACTGATGGCTTGAATAATGCGTTGGCAAATCTGAGCACTGAATTGCAAAATATGGAACTGTCCAAATTACTTTCAAATTTGGATCAAGTTCCAGAAAATGTTAGAGGCGCAGTGAATTTTCATGGAGGAGGTTATGAAAACCATGCTCTATTCTGGAATAATATGAAACCAAGCGGTGGTGGAAAACCAGGCGGTAGCTTGGAAGAATCTATCAATTCCGTGTTTGGAAACTTTGATAGTTTCAAAGAAAAATTCGTAAAGGATACAATTGCTATTCAAGGAAGCGGTTGGGGTTGGTTAGCCTATAATCCCCAGACAAAGAAAGTCGAGTTTACTACAATGCCAAATCAGACCAGTCCACGTACCAAAGGTTTGATCCCACTAATGGGATTAGATGTTTGGGAACATGCATATTATCTGAAATACCAAAATCGACGCGCAGATTATGTAAATGCTTGGTGGAATATAATAAACTGGGACGAAGTAGATTCAAGACTCTCAAAAATAAAAGCATAATTCCTTCTTCTTTTTGTTTTATTCTATGTTTTCAGAATGAATTTATAGTCATTAGGAGAATTTTTTGCAAATGAGTGAAGAACATGCTCAAGCCTTAATGCAACAGATGCAATCTCTAGAATCTTACCTAAATGATTTGTTACAACGAGAAGAAACAGTGATGAGACTTTTACAAGAGGCAACAAATGCCGTTGAATCAATGAAAGTACTAGCAGATAATTCAGAATATGAAACTCTTGTACCTATTGGCCTAGGAGTATATGTAAAAGCAAAAATAAGTTCTGATCAAAAAATGATTGTAAATATAGGTGCAGGTGCTTCATTGGAACAAAATAAAGAATCTGCAATAAACTACATGGAATCTAGAATTAAGGAACTTGAAATGGTGCTACAACAATTAGCATCGCAAAGACAAGAAGTTTCCATGAAACTTGAACAGGGACAACATGAAATGAA
Source organism: uncultured Nitrososphaerota archaeon (assembly GCA_963713025.1). Taxonomy (GTDB): domain Archaea; phylum Thermoproteota; class Nitrososphaeria; order Nitrososphaerales; family Nitrosopumilaceae; genus Nitrosotalea. The sequence continues at coordinate 115,399 of CAVQKA010000002.1, forward strand.
CAAACTTATACAATCAAATCATAGTCCTCAGCAGTAAGGCAGTACATTATGTTTGAAAAACTAAGAAACGCATTTTCTGTAGCAGTTAAAAGTTTTGGGGATAAGGAATTAAAGGAAAAAGATATTGATGAAGTTCTATTTGAACTCGAAGTTGCATTGTTGGAATCTGATGTTGCGACAGAAGTTATTGATGCACTAAAAGATGACTTGAAAAAGCAGTTAATCGGAGCTACGGTTAACAAGGACAAAATTGCTGAAGTTGTAAAACAAGATCTTCGAAAAAGCATTTCAAATATGTTTGATGTAGCAGGTACTGTTGATATTTTATCTAACATTCAAAAAAAGAAGGACAAGGGAGAGCCATATATTATCTCATTTATGGGAATAAACGGAACTGGTAAAACCACTACTATAGCAAAGATTGCAAATCTTCTAAAAGAGAATAAATATTCAGTTGTAATTGCTGCTGCTGATACTTTCAGAGCAGGTGCAATTGAACAGATAGGAGAACATGGCAAAAGATTGAACATAAAAGTTATCTCTCAAAACTATGGCTCAGATCCAGCTGCAGTGGCTAGAGACGCGGTGCTTTATTCTAAATCTCATAAAATAGATTGTATACTAATTGATACAGCTGGGAGAATGCAAACTAGTAAAAATTTGATGGATCAAATATCTAAAATTAACAAAGTTGTAAATCCAGATCTTAAATTATTTGTTGGTGATTCACTGGCTGGAAATGACACTGTGAGTCAAGCAAGAGAATTTCATAATTATACAAAATTTGATGGAGCTATACTTACAAAAAGTGATGCAGATACACGTGGCGGAGCTGCCATATCCATTGTTAAAGTAACATCAAGTCCAATTCTTTACCTAGGTATAGGACAAGAGTATAAAGATCTGAAATCTTTTGATAAAGATGTATTTTTAGAAACTCTTTTTGGTCCTGCAGAAATTGTTGAAAGTGTCCAGAAAAAAGTTCAACAGTCTAAGGTTGAACTAAAACCAGAACCTAAGGTTGAACTAAAACCAGAACCTAAGGTTGAACTAAAACCAGAACCTAAGGTTGAACTAAAACCAGAACCTAAGGTTGAACTAAAACCAGAACCTAAGGTTGAACTAAAACCAGAACCTAAGGTTGAACTAAAACCAGAAATCATTGTTGATAAGAAACAGGAAAAACAAATTGTAGAAGAAGATCCTTTTGCAGGAATTTCAACAAAAGATATTGAAAAGTATTCTGATCTCTTTGATGTACATCCTCCTGAAAATGATGAACAAGCAAGAAAACTTGCATCAAATATTAAAAAATGGATTTCTGAAGGTCGACCAAAAAAACAAGAACAACAAGATGAGTTAAAAACTTCAAAAGAAGAGATTACAGAAATAGAAGATGAAAAGCCTAAGAAGAAGCGTTCGTTATTTGGATGGGTGAAGAAATGAAAGGAAAAACAAAAGATCTGCTTACATTAAATGAGCTTAGTAAACATGAATTATTGGAAATAATAGAAAATGCCATCAATCTAAAGAAAGATCTTAAAAAAGGAATTTCCAAACCATTGCTAAAAAATAAAACACTTGCTATGATTTTTCAGAAACCATCTACTCGTACAAGAGTCAGCTTTGAAACTGGAATGTTTCAGATGGGAGGACATGCTCTCAATCTATCTGCAGATGATCTTCAACTGAAAAGAGGTGAGACAATAGAAGATACAGCTAAGACACTTTCACGCTATGTTGATTTGATAATGGCTAGAGTGTATTTACATGATGAAGTAGAAATACTATCTAAAAATGCAACTGTACCTGTAATAAATGGACTATCTGATTCATTTCATCCATGTCAAATATTGGCAGATCTTATGACTATTAAAGAGAAAAAGAAAAAACTTGGCGGATTAAAAATTGCGTGGATTGGAGATGGAAATAATGTTTGCAATTCCATGATTTATGGGTGTGCCAAGGTATCTATTGATATTAACATTGCAACTCCCAAAGGTTATGAACCAAATCAAGATGTAATAAAAGATTCAAAAAATTTTATTGATATTCAGTTACTCCGCAATCCAGAATTAGCGGTAAAGGATGCAGATGTTGTGGTAACTGATACCTTTGTTTCAATTCATCATCAAGCAACAGATAGAGCAAAAGATTTCCTTCCCCGCTTTCAAGTAACTGCAAATTTAATGAAAAAAGCAAATCATGATGCAATTTTTCTGCATTGTCTTCCGGCAAAAAGGGGACAAGAGGTTACAAGCGATGTTCTTGATGGTCCGCAATCTGTAATATGGGATGAAGCAGAAAATAGACTTCATGCACAAAAGGCACTAATGGCTTTTCTACTCCAAGTCTAACGTTTATAAGAGCTTCACCAAAATTTTTTGTAAATAGGATTAGTACATATGGCATATTCACAAATATTACGTAGATCTCGGGACGAGAAGACCAACTACAAAAAGAGAAGACATCTCTTGATGGGTAGACGAGACTTTATCACAGTTCAGATATCAAATGAAAATACGCTGGTACAAATTCATAAACCAGAAATGGCTGGTGATAAGGTCCTTTCATCTGCCCATTCCAGATCACTTATCAATAAAGGGTGGAAAGGTTCGAGAAAGAGTATCCCAGCAGCGTATCTTACTGGTTATTTGGCAGGCAAGAAAGCACTTGCAAGTGGAGTCAAGAGTGCAGTACTTTATACTGGTACTAGAAAATATACACAAAGAATTGCAGCTGCATTGAAAGGAATAATAGATGCTGGACTAGATGTACCCGCAGACGCAGAAACTTTTCCATCTGAAGAAAGGATTAGTGGTAAGCATCTTAAAGTTGCAAATGAAATCAATAAAGTAAGATCTGCAATTGATAGTGAGGTTAAATCCAAATGAGTAGAACAGAACAAAGATCAAGACCACCAAGAAGAGAACCAGAACAAGTGTGGGTTCCAAGAACAAAACTGGGAACACTAGTTGCTACTGAAAAGATTACAACGATGAAAGAAATTTATGAAAATGGTTATAGGATTCAAGAAGCTGGAATCATTAAAAAATTATTACCAGGAATTAAAACAGAAGTAATTGATGTTGGAATTGTTCAAAAGCAAACAACCAACGGTGAATATACAAGATTTAAAGCACTTGTTGCAGCAGGTGATGAAAATGGTTGGCTAGGAATAGGTCAAGGAAAATCAAAACAAATGAGAATTGCAATTGAAAAAGCAACAAATCAAGCTTATCTTAATGTCAGTCCAGTAAAACTTGGATGTGGAAGTTGGGAGTGTAGATGTGAACAACCACATTCAGTTCCATTCAAAATAAGAGGTAGAGGTGGAAGTGTAACAGTCGAAGTTATTCCAGGACCAAGAGGTCTTGGACTTGTAGCAGGTGGAAATATTAGAAATCTTTTGAAATTAGCAGGTTTGAAGGATGCATGGACAAAAAGTACAGGGTCAACAAACACCATGACATCTACATCAAGAGCTGTTTTGGATTGTTTGAGACAAACATTTAGTCAGGGTTGAATGAAGATATGGGTAAAGCTTTCTTAATAGTCAGAATGAAAGGAACTGTTAACGTCCCATATTGGGCTGACACAACAATGGATCTTCTTCACTTGGACAAAAGATTCCGTGCCACAATAATTCCTGAAAAAGACAATACAAAAGGTATGCTTGATAAGATTAAACATTACGTCTCATGGCAAGAAATAGATATACAAACAACCAAAGAGCTGATTGGAGAAAAAAGCACGTAAAGAAGGTTATAGAAAAATTACTCCAGAGGACATGACAAAATTGGGATTCAAAAATACTGATGAACTTGCAAAATCGCTTGCCGAGGGAACTGCTACTCTGTCTAAATTAAAACCACTCAAACCATGGTTTGCTTTATCTCCCCCAAAACACGGATTTAAACGAAATACCAAGAAGATGTATGGAGAAGGAGGAATCCTTGGTAGTCACAAAGAACTCTTAGCACAAGTGAGGTTAATGATGTAAAATGCCAACAAGATTGAGAAAGACAAGAAAATACAGAGGAAGCAGACACTGTGGCTGGGGGCAGATTGGTCAACACAGAGCCAGTGGTCATAAGGGAGGACTTGGGCAATCAGGTTTGCACAAACATCATTTCATACGAATGTTAATGACTGATCCAAAACATTTTGGTCATGATTCTACTCATCCACCACATCCAAATCTAGTTCGTAAATGGGCTAGTGTAAGAGATCTAGATGATATCTTTATAAAATTTGGAAAACAGGAAGGCGGAAAGAAACTGATAGACCTTACTGAACTAGGCTATGATAAGCTGTTAGGAGGAGGACAGACTAAGAATGCTTATGTTGTTAAGGTGGAAAAATTCTCTGCTTCTGCCGAAGAAAAAGTCAAACAATCTGGTGGAGAGGTGCAAGCAGTAGCGTGACAGCTGAAGAAGGTAAAGCCTCTGGCGGTTTTTTAAAAACTATTATCTCAAAAGCTGAAGTTTACATTCCACAAGTACCAAAACCAAAAAAGAAAATTCCGTTACAAGTACGTTTGATGTGGTGTGGAATTGCATTATTCATTTACATGATAATGGGACAGACTCCTCTTTACGGAGCATCAACACCATCCTTTGACTTTCTTGCATTTGCTAGAGTAATTTTTGCTTCACAGCAAGGTACCCTGATAGAACTTGGAATCGGACCTATTGTCACTGCTGGACTCTTGATGCAACTTCTAAAAGGTTCTGAGATATTCCATCTTGACTTTAAGAAACCTGAAGATAGAGAACTCTATCAAACAGCTACCAAGATTGTTACTTACATAGTAATCATTGCAGAATCATCACTGTATGGCATGGCAGTTTATGGACCTAGGATGCCTAACCATGAAGTTATATTCATTCTGATAGGACAGTTAATCGGCGCATCTGTGATAATTATGTTGTTAGATGAATTAGTACAAAAGGGATGGGGACTTGGAAGTGGAATTAGTCTGTTTATCGCTGCAGGTGTAGCTCAGCAAGTGATTTGGAGTATGTTCAGTCCAGTTCCTGCAGGAGATGGAGGTCCAGTAGGTGTATTTGCAAATATTATTCATGGTGCAATTAGTCATGATTTTTCTAATCTATTCTTCCGGTCAAACCAATTGCCTGGTATATTTGGTTTGTTGATTACAGCTGGAGTCTTGTTGATTCTTGTATATACTCAGGGAATCAAGGTGGAAATACCTATTGTATCTACAAAATATAGAGGATTTTCAGCTGTATATCCAATCAAGTTAATGTATGTATCAAACATTCCAGTAATTTTGGCTTCTGCTCTAACTGCTAACGCAGTGTTTATGGGGCAAATTATGTGGGCCAACTTTAATCCGCGAAATGCTAACCCATTCCTGAATTTCTTGGGAATGTTTGATCCTACATCTCCATCTACTCCAACAGGTGGCATACTGTACTATGTTACAGCACCACGTGGTTTGGATATTGTTGCATTAGATCCAATGAGAGCTGTTTTGTATATTCTATTCATGGTGGGCATTGTAGTTCTATTTGGTAGGTTGTGGATTGAGCTTGGTGGTCTTTCTGCAAAGAGTGCAGCCAAAAACTTACTTGATGCCGAAGTACAAATTCCAGGTTTCCGACGTTCAAATCAACCAGTAGAAAATCTACTTCAAAAATATATTCCATCTGTTACTATAATTGGTTCTATCATACTTGGATTGTTAGCTGGTACTTCAGATGTTCTAGGAACATTTGGTTCAGGGACAGGAATGTTGTTGACAGTTGATATTCTTATTAACTATTACAATTTACTTGTTCGAGAAAGAGTCGAAGAAGTAATGCCTTCATTGGGTGCATTACTTGGCAGAAAGTAATCGAATAATCATTGTAGGAATTCCCGGAGTTGGAAAAACAACTGTTGTATCACGCGTTGTGGAATTATTAAAAGAGAAAAATGTCAAAGTAAGTGTCTCAATTTTTGGAACTGTAATGTTTGATGAAGCTGAGAAAGAAGGGAGTAAAGAATAGAGATGATCTAAGAAAACTTTCAGTTAAAGAACAACGAGAATTACAATCTATGGCTGCAAGAACAATAGCTTCGATCACTGATGATGTAGTAATTGTGGATACTCATGCGTTCATTTCTACACAGGAAGGGTTCTATCCAGGACTTCCACAGAATGTTTTAGAGATACTCAATCCTGATAGTTTTATAATGATATCTGCAAGACCTGAAGAGATCTATAATCGTAGAATGACCGATACTACTAGAACTAGAGATATTGTATCAATTGATGCAATAAAAAAAGAACTTGATGTCACCAGTGCAATGTTGTCTACTTGTTCAATACTTTGTGGCTCACCAATTAAGATGGTTCTTAATACAGAAGGTAAGGTTGATGAAGCGGCTAGAGGTATCCTAAGTGCAATGGGGTTTAACAATGGAACATAGCATATTTTTTGATTTCCTAAATACGGTGGTACTTCAGATACCTGGTCTAAACCGAGGTCCTATGGGAAGCGCAAATCCAATAGTAAAGGGAATGATCCCAGCTGCTTTAGGAATTATGTGCATCTCCATTGGTCTTAACTTGCTTAATGCAATAATAAAACGAAAGATGGTTGACCAAGACAAGTTGAAAAGATTACTAAAAGAAACGAGAGCTTGGCAAAAGGAAAGAATGGCTGCATTCAAAGCAAAAGATCAAGAAAAACAGGATGAGCTTAACAAGAAATCTGCATACATGAATAAGATGAATATGGAAGTCATGCAAATGAATATGAGACCAATGATGATTACTTTTCTTCCATTGATTCTTGTCTTCTATTTTGTCCTTCCACCACTCTTTTCCTATACTGTAGCTATTTCACCAATATCGTTAAACATCATACCTGGAGGATTTTTTGAATTAACCTGTACTGCTGCAAAAGTAGCAGCATCTCAAATTCCTGGTAATCCCAACATATGTCATCACGTAAATGAAATGTATTTCTGGGCATGGTATTTTCTATCATCTGCCTCATTCAGTGGTATCATAATGAGAGTTACAAAAACTACAATGGATACAAGCTAAATTGCTTCGTTCAGTAATAATTTCTGGTCCGCCAGCCATAGGAAAGACAACAATAGCAAAAGGATTAGGAGAAGAATTTGGCTTGAAATATCTAAGTGGTGGAGATGTACTAAAAGAAATGGCCAAGGATCAAGGATTTGAAACAGACAATGATGATTTTTGGGATACTGAAGAGGGAATGAATTTTCTTAATATTCGAAAAGGTAATCCTGAATTTGATAAAGAAGTCGATGAAAAATTAAAAAAAATATTTCTAACTGAAGATGTAATCATAACAAGCTACACGTTACCCTGGTTGGTTAAAGATGGAATTAAAATTTGGCTTGCAGGCTCTCACGAAAATAGTGCTAAAAGAATGACAATGCGTGATAGTATTTCATTACAAAATGCACTTGGAATTGTAAAAAAGAGATATGATGAAAATAAAACATTATACAAAAAACTTTATGGTTTTAATTTTGGAGAAGATTTTTCAGTCTTTAATAAAATAATTAACACTGATGATCTTGGACCTCAACAAGTTCTTGAACAGGCAAAAAATGCAGTGAAATACTACTATGACACTCAAACAATTACAAAATCTTAGGGTAATAGACCAGGACATCACAAATGATGCCCATGGTACATATTATGACCAAAGATCAATTGAACAGCTTCTTAACTATGGTTTTATTTTGTTAGACAAACCAAACGGTCCTACAAGTCATGAGACTGTAGCATGGGTGAAGAAAATATTACATGTTCCAAAAGCAGGTCATAGTGGAACACTTGATCCTCAAGTATCTGGACTTTTACCAATAGGATTAGGCGAAGCAACAAAAGCTCTCATAGTTTTATTACTTGGTCCAAAAGAATATCATGCACTTGGAAGGCTACATACTCTTCCTCCAAAAGAAAAATTGGCTGATGTGCTCAAACAACTTACTGGAAAGATTTTCCAAAAACCACCACAAAGATCTGCTGTATCCAGACAAACTAGAATTAGACATGTATATGAAATTGAAGTCATAGAGCAAAAGGAAAGATTACTACTATTACGAATTTTATGTGAAGCTGGAACTTATGTTAGAAAAATTTTCTATGATATGGGAGAAATTCTAGGTGAGGGCGCAACAATGATTGAGCTGACGAAGAACTAGAGTAGGGCACTTCAATGAGGATTCTAATTTAGTAAAAATACACGATCTTGTAGATGCTTATGCTTTGTGGAAAGAAAATGGGGATGACAAAAAACTAAGAAGAATAATGATGCCAATAGAATTTACTCTAAGTGAGATAAAATCAGTTGTAATTCGAGATTCTGCCGTAGATGCTCTTTGTCATGGTGCTCAACTTGCAATTCCTGGCATTCTAGAAATATCTCCTGGGCTTAAGCGTGGAGATTTTGTTGCAATATACACGCAAAAAGGAGAGGTTGTAGCACTTGCAGAAGCAACTCTGAATGAAGATGAGATTGTCGAAAATACAAAGGGATTTGCCTTTAAGATTAAGAGAATTATAATGGCTCCAAACACATATCCAAAAAGTTGGAGATCAAAGCCAGTAGTTAACAATTAAAAAGGAATCAAATTAAATTTTTCAAGTGATACCAAAAGGAGCAGCAATATTCTTCATAGTAGGACTAGTATCAGCTGGCTTTTTGGGATATTATCTCTCTCAAATTGCAAATCAAGTTCCAACTCTTGTATATGAGAACGGTCCATCTCTTACTTTAATTCCTGATAAAATTAATTATCATCTAGGAGAACCTGTTTACATAAGAATAATAAATTCAGGAACTACACCTCTTGCATTTTCTGATACTTCTTATGGATTAAAGATAACCAGGCTTGATGGAATTCTAGTGTATTCTCCCTTATCTACACAGGTACTCTCTAAACTAAATCCAAAAGAGGAAAAAACATTTGTCTGGAATCAAACAAAATCTGATGGTGGAAAAGCATATCAGGGAAGATACAAGATAGTGTCAAGTACAATAGAAGGTGTAGAACCATCATTACAAAAATCTGTTACAATAAATCTATTAAAATAATTTGTAGACAGATAGAAAACTATTTTGTATTAGAATAATTTTAACATCTACACACTGGATCTTCGCATTTTTTTGCTATCTTGTCACCAGCTTTTACTATTTCCTTTATCAAGTTGAAATTTCTTTATTGGGAATGAAATACATTGTGGATTTTCCATTTTCTTTGGATCTTATAATTTTACATCGTTTTAATGATTTTAGATGATGTAATACTAGAGGTTGATATTTTTTAATTTCAAAACTAGTTCATTGACTGACATTTCTTTATTTTTTTGCATTTATTTCAGGATCTTCTATGAATCCCGCAAGAGCATTAGCACTTGCAATAGTATCTGATTATCTTGATAATCCATGGCTATAATGGACTGCTCTATTCATAGGGTATGCAATAATTGCTATTATTTACAGAAAAAAGTTTGTGAAATAATCATCTCTTACAGTAATATATAGTCGGTTTTACAACGAAATTGAATTGGCGAGATGAATGCCGGGGTCGCCTAGCCTGGTAGGGCGCGCGCCTGGAAATTAGAAAACCATAAAGCGCGTACTCGCAAGGGTTCGAGAGTTCAAATCTCTCTCCCGGCGCCTTTTACAAATCCATTAATCTCACTATGGTATTTTCACATTCATTGGAAAAATACGACGTTGCAATAATTGGGGGAGGTTTACTTGGAACTTCAATCTCATATTGGATTTCAAATTTGTATGCTGCAAAAGTTGTAGTAATTGAGAAAGAATCTGAGGTTGGAATGCATACTAGCAGCCGTAATACGGGAGTAGTTCATTCTCCATTCTATCTTAATCCTAATAATAAAGGAAAAATTGCAAGAGCTGCATTTCTTTCTCATGAAATGTGGAAGACATTTGCCCAAAAAAAGGGATTACCGTGGAATATGGTTGGTACCATGGAAGTTGCACTTGATGAGAACCAACACAAAATTCTTGAAAAGTATATGGATTGGGGTCAAAAAAATGGCATGTCAGAGAAAGATATTGAACTACTAAATAGTAATGAAGTCACCCAAAGAGAGCCAAACATCTGGTGCCACTCTGCAATTCATTGTAAAACTGACGCAGTGGTTGATTATGGAGAGTTTACAAGAAAACTAAAAGAAGAATCACAAAGAAATGGAACTAAATTTTTGTTAAATAAAAAACTAGAGTCAATTGAAGATCTAGATGATTCCACGACACTTGCATTTCAAAACAAGGAAAAAATCAGCTCAAAGATTATAGTAAACTGCGCTGGTGGTTATTCACTTGATATTGCAAAAAAGTTTGGATTGGCAAATGATTATTCCAGTCTTCATTTTAGAGGGGAATACTGGATTGCAAGTGAACAATATTCTAATCTAGTCAAGACCAATGTTTACTCTGTTCCAAAATATCCTGATTTTCCTTTTCTTGATCCCCATTGGATTATCAGATCTGATGGAAAAAGTGAGGTTGGACCAAATGCAGTTCCTGTACCAAGCCCTGAAACTTATTCTGGCTATGTAGGAGATGTTGAAACATTGATTTCTAAACTCACAGAGGTAGTAACAGGAAGTACAAGAAAATTACTTCTTAATGCAGATTTTATGAATTTGGTTGCAAAGGAATGGCTGAGTTCCTTGTCGAAAACTGTCATGATTGAGCGCATACAGGAATTTATGCCAAAGATAAAACCCGAGTTCTTTTCAGAACGAGGCACAGCTGGAATTAGAACTCCTATCATAACTCCTGATGGAAACTTCTTGCCAGACGTGCTAGAACTTTCAGGTCCAAACTCATATCATATTCTAAACTACAACTCTCCTGGTGCAACCGGAGCTCCTGCATATTCTGCATTTATAGTAAAATCCATGCAAGAAAAAGGACTATTACCATATAATCTCAGAAAGACTGATTCTATTTGGGATTTTGAAACTATTATCTAAATACAGTGAAAGTAACTTCAATCAAGATTAATATTCTGAAAATAAAAAATGAATCTGTGTTTCCAGAACATTGTTCTATTAGAAAAATGGGTAAGGATTGTCCAATGCCGCCTGAATTTGTAATTTCTATCCAGTCTAAAGATGGGGAATACATGGTTGGTGTTGCATGTGATGGACACAAAAATGCATTTACAGAAAAATTAGAGTTTCTCCAAAAAGAAGGTAAAGTTCCACAAGGAACTATAAATTTCACTGGCCTAAAACCTGTAGGCACTAGTTGTATCAAAATAGATCCAAATGATCTAATCGAGCTTTAGTTTGAAATTAGTTATTCTATAATTTAATTTGGTAAATTGGTTTTTTTCCAGTAAGTGAAAGTACTAGATTCTTTATAGCAATCTCTGCCATTTCTTTTCTAGTTTCAATCGTCGCACTTCCACTATGAGGTGTTAGTATGGAATTATTTGTTTTTACAATCAGGTGTTTGGAATTGATTGGTTCCTTTTGAAATACATCAAGACCAGCTCCTGCAATTATTTTTCTTTGTAATGCAACGGCAAGATCTTTTTCATTAATTATTTTGCCACGCGCAGTATTAATCAAAAATGAAGTTCTTTTCATTTTCTTTAATAATTCTAAATTCACAATTTCATGTGTTTGAGGTGTATGTGGAGAATGAATACTTACGACATCACTTGTTCTAAAGAGATTATCCAGTGATACGTATTTTACTCCTAATTTTTTTTCCTCCTTGATTGGCAATCTAGTTCTGTTATGATAAATTACCTTCATCTCAAAACCTCCAGCTCTTTTTGCCACTGCTTTTCCTATCCTTCCCATTCCAAATATGCCTAGAGTTTTTTGATATAGATCTGTTCCAAGAAAATCATAGGGACCAAATATTGTATTCCATTTATCATTGTGAATTATCTGGTTACCCTCAGATATTCTCCTGAAAAGCGATAACATCAATGCCATAGTCATATCTGCAGTAGCTCGAGTCAATACTTCTGGCGTATAACCTACTGTAATGCCTTTACTTGTAGCAGTCTTGATGTCTATGTGATCATAACCAACGCTATATGTAGAAATTGCCTTAAGTTTAGTTCCAGCATTAATTACGTCAGCATCTATGGAATCGTATGGGTAACAGATTAAGCCATCTTTATCCTTTATTTTTGACATCAGTAATTTCTTTGGCATTGGAATTATTCCCGTATGGATTTCTACATCATATCTCTTTTTGAGTTCCTTTACAGCAAAATCATGAAGCCGTCGTGTGAGTAATATTTTCAACTATTTTTCATGAGTAAATGACAATTTTAAGCGTATCATGGTGAAAAATTAACTATCTCTGAGTAAAAATCCATATAATGAATTCATTTTGTGCCTTTACAACAACTCATTTATAATTAATCAAAGTAATGATATCTGATTGAAACACAAAGATGAGTTTGCCATTTGTGTACAATGTAGAAATCCTTTAGAAAAATGTGTATGTGTTTGTCCATTTTGTGGTGAACGTGATAAATGTGAATGTGCCTTATTTGATGCTGCAACTGGCGGTTAGATACTATCTTTTCAAAAAAATCATAGAATTATTAATATTTGATGAGCGTCTAGATGCATCATGTCCTCTATTGATCTAACTTGGGTTATTGGCGGTCCTCAAGGAGGAGGTGTTGAAACTGCCGCAAATATTTTTGCTGGTGCATGTGCAGGTTGTGGTCTGAAAGTATTTGGTAAAAGAGAATTTTATTCAAATATCAAAGGTGAACACAGTTACTTTGGAGTACGAGTTTCTGATAAAATAGTAAGATCAAATGTTAGTGGAATTACTATGCTAGTGGGCTTTGACGCTGAAACATTATTTCGACATGCAGATGCGGTATTTGATGATGGTGCGATAGTGTTTGAATCTGATTTATCTGCAATAAAAACAGATGAAGTTCATACGCTTGATGCACAATTCAAGAAACGTCTTGAGACATACCTTTCATCCAAAAATAAACCATTTACCATACAAGGAGCACTTGACGCAGCCAAGGAAAGAGGCGTTACACTCTATCCCGTCTCATTTAAAGAAATTCTGGGTAATTTATCAGATGAGACCCATAATCCAAAATTACGTGGAATGTTTCGTATGCAAAACGTCCTTGCTGTTTCTATATCTATTGGGTTATTAGGACTCCCGCCTGAAACATTGCTGAAATCAGTTGGTTCGATATTTTCAAGAAAGGCAGAGATTGCAGAGATGAATAAAACTGCAGCAAATTATGCTTACAATTTTTCTACAGTAAAATATTCTAAATTCAAACATCAACTGTCACCAATTCCAAAAGAAGATCATATCATGCTAGCCCAAGGTTTTCAATCTACTAGTCTTGGAAAAATAGCATGTGGTTGTAGGTTCCAATCATACTATCCAATTACTCCAGCATCAGACGAAAGTGTATTTTTGGAATCAAATGAAATTATTGAGGTTGAAAACAACAGACCTGGTTCTACTCTGGTTGTACAAACAGAAGATGAGATATCTGCGATTGGCATGGTAATTGGTGCATCCTTGACAGGAGCAAGATCTTCGACAAGTACATCAGGCCCAGGTTTCTCTCTTATGGCAGAAGCTCTTGGTTGGGCTGGGATAAATGAAGTTCCACTTGTATTAACTTTGTATCAAAGAAGTGGTCCATCAACAGGTCTTCCTACAAGACATGGACAAGATGATTTACAATTTGCAATTCATGCTGGACATGGTGACTTTCCTAGGATTGTATATGCGTCAGGTGATACTGAGGAGGGATTTTATGATACAGCAAAATGTTTCAACTTTGCCGACATTTATCAAATTCCTGTAATTCACATGATGGACAAATTTATTGCAAGTACAGTTTCCACCGTAAAAAGATTTGATCCAACTAAAATTACAATAGAACGTGGAAAACTTCTTCAAAAAATTGACGAGCCGGGTTATAAAAGATTTACACCATCACCAGACGGCATATCTCCAAGATCAAGACTTGGACTTGAAAATGGAATATTTTGGAATACTGGAGATGAAAGTGATGAATCTGGTCACATATCAGAAGACCCAGAAAATCGCATCTATAAAATGGATAAACGTGAGCATAAAATGGAACTTGCGCTAGAACAAATTTCTAAAGAAGATCAGGCGATAAACTATGGAGTGTCAGACTATTGCATTCTTAGCTGGGGTTCAACAAAAGGACCTATTCTTGATGCTATTGAAATGCTCAATAAAGCGGGATATAAGGTCGGGTTTATTCAAATCAAGATGCTTCATCCATTTCCAACAAAATACATCCAGTCCTTGCTTTCAGGAGTTAAAAAAATAATTGATATTGAAGCAAATCAATATGGCCAAATGGGCTCATTACTTAATGAATATCTGGACAGAAAAGTTGACTATTACATATTAAAATACACAGGAAGACCAATGACATGTGATGAACTCTTTGATTCTATCAAAAAAATTGTCGACAACAAAGCGGAGAAAAAACAGGTGCTAAAATATGGTGTCTAATGTAGCTGATTACAAGACAGAAGTACACAATGACTGGTGTCCTGGATGTGGAGATTTTGGAATTGTTAGTGCAATTCAAATGGCTATGGCCGAGATGGAAATTCCAAGACATAAAGCTGCAATATTTTCTGGAGTTGGCTGTTCTGGAAAAACATCTCATTATCTTAATGTGTATGGTGTTCACACTTTGCATGGTAGAGTACTTCCATTTTCACAGGGTGCAAAACTTGCAAATCCTGAGATGACTGTAGTAGCAGTAGGTGGAGACGGTGATGGATTAGGAATTGGAGCAGGACATTTTGTTGCAGCTGGTAGAAGAAATGTGGATATGACTTATCTTATTTTTAATAATGGGGTGTACGGTCTAACAAAAGGACAAGCGTCACCTACACTAAAACTTGGATTAAAAACCAAATCTCTTCCAGAACCTAATGTAAATCAATCCGTAAATCCTATTGCATTAGCTATTGCAAGTGGATTTACATTTGTTGCAAGAGGTTATGCGTATGATGTTAGACAGCTCAAGGACTTGATTATTGCAGCAATAAAACACAGAGGTCTCTCATTTCTTGATGTTTTACAACCATGTCCTACTTACAATGATATCAATACAAGAGATTGGTTCTCGGGAATGGATAACATTGATGAAATGACGAATAGACCAAGACCTAGGATATACAAGCTTGAAGATGTGGGATATGATCCAGTTGTACATATAGACTCGCCAGAAGAAGAAAATGAGAAACTAACTCAAGCCTTGATAAAATCAAACGAATGGGATTCAAAGATCCCAACAGGGATATTTTATCAAAATGATATATCTCAATCATACGATCAAAGAATGTTAGAACGAATTCCAAACTATCTTGAAAATCCTCCTGCATATCAAGAAATTTCTGCCGGAGGCAAGTCCATATCTGATATATCTAAAATGCTTGACAAGCTAGAAATCTAACTTTTGGAATCTTTTGGAAACACTGGTAGTATCTCTAATAATGAAATAAGTTATTAGCATCTTCGTAAAAAGAGTAATTCTACTTTGAATCTGGAAGAAGTAAACAAAATATTTCGAAAATCTATAATTGATGGATATTTTGAACCAAACTTGGTAAAACTTGATTTTAAAAAATCAAATGTAAAACATCCTACAATTAGAGATGATGGACTGATGCAAACTAATCTACTGCATCTCTTCTTTGACATAGATACCGGTTCTGATTATCCTGATGGTGATGAATGGTTTATGGCAGAATTTCTTTTTCCATATAGTATAAAAATTCCTGATAAACTCAAAGGTCCTGATTATTTCAGTACTGTCTCAATAGGTGAGGGTAAAAATTTTTGGAGACATAGAGAACTTATCCGATACAAGTATGGAAAATCAAAGAAATTAGAAGAATCGCTAGATTTTATTGAAAAAAAATACCGCGAACTTCATTCTATGTTGGAACCTCTTGAAAAAGAGATTAAGTAATCTTCCATTCATTTTCTGAAAATTGGTACATTTGTTCCTCTGACTCACCTGCTCTAACAATCCATTTTCCAGTGATGTAATCAAATTCGTATGAGACTTCGGTGATTTCTTTGGGTAATTTTTTAGGATCAAGATGATATGGCAGCAATTCTAGAACAAAATCAATCTTGTCGATAGCAGTATCAAAAGAATGTCTATCATCAAGATCTATTGTAAAAATAATATCTGGTTTTCCTGTGAATTTTATGTATACACGTAAACTATTCCCGCCTCCTCTTCTTCGCTTCATTTCTTTTATTATTCCCTTGACTTTGTCCCATCGTGGAGTTCCAAACCATTTGAAAAATGCTTCATTGAATTCTAATGGAAATGTGATGTTCATCATGGTTGTAAAATCTTCGTCTTGGTCAGCACTGGGATCTTCACTAACATTGAACATGTTATGTAATAGAGTGTAGAAAACTTCAAGCTCCCATGGAGAAATACCATAAAATCTTAGGGAGAGTGGAAGTTTGGTTGTATTCATTTACAAATTATGGTAAAAATTTCTAATTAAAGGTTCTAAACCGTCATAATATACTTAAACAAATACAATATGCCTATTGTTGAAATCACATATACCATGGGTTTCCATGCCAATACTGGAAAACTTGGAGTGGCAAGTTTAACTTTATAGTTATCAATGACTGTGTTGACATATTTTCTTATTCGTTCGTTCCAGATTTTATATTCAATTTGATGTTTTTTTAGTAATGCTTCTACCTCATAAAATACTGGAGTTCTCTGACAAAAAAGATGCTGCAGGTAATCACGCGATACTTCTACTTCTGCTTGAATTGCAACAAAGCCTTTTTTCATTTCTAATAGTCTTACATGCATCTCCCATGGTTTTTTTAACTTAAGAGACAAACCGCTACCAATCTGTGCTTCTTGTTTGTGTTCAAATTTCACATGAGTGAAACCCTCATGAGAAAATATCTTTAGTAATTCCTCGACACTTTTCTTTACAACTATAGTGAGCTGCTCTACTCCCTTTGTGTCAACCTTGATCTTGCTTGTGTTACCATCTACAAAATACATGGTTTTGGGATACCTAGTAAGAAACTCTACCATAACTCTGCGTCCATTTTAGTTATATTAAAACTATAGTTGTCTTAAATTCTGGTTCCTAGTCCACGAACATAGACACATTGTTCATAGGATATGGCCATGTCACTTTCTCTTATCTTTCTATCAGTGAGTCTTGCATCTGAATCTCTAATTACTACACATGGGATTGCATCTGAACCTTCACCCATCTTTAGATTCGCAATAGATGCAAGATCATCTGCTATGGCTTGAAAAGTTACTTTGAGAGAATTTCCATGCAGATCCTTTTCTCCTCGAAGATCTGAGGTTGGCTCGATACCAGAACAAGATATTGCAACCCCTACAGTTCCTACTCTTCCTGGCATTAGTCTGCTATCTATTATGATTATTCCAACATGTACATTATGTTTTAACAAAAATTTTCTTCGTAGATGTTCTGCTACAAGATATGGTTCATTTGGATACAAAACAACAGTTCCACTTTGCGTATTTGATTTGTCTATTCCCGCATTTGGAGCCATGATGTTATCTGAAGATGTAATGATAAATCCTGGAATTCCACCAAATATTGTATCTGATTCTCTTAGAATTATTTCTGCTATCTTGGATTTGATGTGAAATCTCTTGCCAATTTCTTCTGCGTCAAGTGAAGGTGCAATTTTATCATACTCTAAAACTCTGCCCTGTGAATTTGCGACATACTTACTTGAGATAACTAACACATCACCATTTACGGGAACTATGCTAGCATTATTCAGATCTATTACAAGACTTTCAAATAGATCAAATTGTTCTTTTTTTAATGTAGACTTTATAGGTAAAACTGTTAGAGGCATGTCTGGTTTTAAATAATAATTACTATTTAGGGTTCTGCAAACATTTTAATTTCTTACGAGTTGATTTTTACATATTGAATATTACTGAAAAGATCCTAGCCCGTGCTTCTGGAAAATCAAAGGTTTCTCCTGGAGATGTGGTTTTTGTCAATGTTGATAAAGTGATGATGCACGATGTATCTGGACCTGGAGTAATAGCAGTTTTTGAAAAATTAAGAAAGAAAGGAATGATAATTGATAAAATATGGGATCCAGAAAGAGTGTGGGTTGCCGAAGACCACTTTGTTCCTGCAGCCGATAAGATATCCGCACAAAATATTGTATCGCTAACAAACTTTACAAAACAATTTGGAATTAAGAGGCATTTCAAATATGGAATGGGTCAATATGGCATATGTCACACCTTGTCTCATGAGGAAGCAATGGTGCTTCCAGGAGAAGTGTATGTTGGAGGAGACTCGCACACAAATACCACCGGGGCTCTTGGAGCTTTTGCAGCAGGTCTTGGACATACTGATGTTGCATATGTTTTGTTAAATGGTAAAATTTGGTTCAAGGTACCTGAGACATTATATTTTAAGTGAAATGGAAAACTTCCAGATCATGTGATGGCAAAAGATTTGATTCTAAAAATAATTGGTGATATTGGAAATGATGGAGCAGCATACAAGACAATGCAGTTTGGAGGCACAGGCATTTCAGAAATGTCAGTTGAGGGAAGATTAACCCTTACAAACATGACAACTGAAGCAGGTGCCAAGAGTGGTATAGTGGAACCAGATCAAAAATTGCGCGATTATCTTGCAGCAAGAGGAGCTACAAAATATGATGAAGTTCACAGTGATGCAGATGCTCAATACGAAAAAATATACGAGTATGAAGGATCTGAAATAGAACCAACTGTATCAAAACCGTTCTCTCCTGAAAATATTGCAGTTGCACGCGACCTCTCCTCAATTGAGCTTGATAAAGCATACATCGGCTCATGTACTGGCGCAAAGCTAGAAGATTTACAAGCCGCTGCAAAAATTCTCAAAGGAAGAACTGTAAAGATCCGAACCGAAGTTTTACCTGCAGCAATATCGATATTTAGAAAAGCTATGGAAGAAGGACTTTTGAAAATTTTCTTAGATGCTGGAGTAGTTGTAGGGCCTCCTACCTGTGGTGCTTGCTGTGGTGCTCATATGGGGGTACTGGCAAAAGATGAAATTTGTATCAGTACTACAAACAGAAACTTTCCAGGGAGAATGGGACATGTGGAATCTCAGACATATCTTGCATCACCACTTGTTGCAGCTGCATCTGCTGTGACAGGAAAGATTACTGATCCGAGGGATTTGAAATGAAAGGTTCTGTGATAAAATATGAACGAGATAACATTGATACCGATGTAATAATTCCAGGTCCTTATCTTAAGATTCATGATTATGCAGAGCTTGCAAAACACGCAATGGAAGGACTAGACAAGGATTTTCATAAACGTGTAAAACCTGGTGATTTTATTGTTGCAGGAAAAAACTTTGGTTGCGGTTCATCTAGAGAACATGCTCCAATAGCTCTTTCTTATTGTGGAATAAAGGCAGTCTTGGCCTTGTCTTTTGCAAGAATATTTTATAGGAATGCAGTAGACGGAGCTTTCCTACTTCCAATTGAAATAGATGAAAGTGCATATCATGATATTTCTGATACAGATTCACTTGAAGTAGATATCTCTAAAAATGAAATTAAAAACTTGACCAAAAATAAAGTATACAAAATGAAGCCTTTCCCGGAATTGATAAGCAAAATAATAGAAGCTGGCGGACTATTCAATTACAAGCCTTAACTCAAATCTTTACCATTATATCTCCGGTTCTGATTGATATAACCTGAATGTCAAAAACATTATTTGAAAAAATATGGGATTCGCATATTGTAGTAGATGAAAATGGTCGTTCCCTGCTTTACGTAGATAGACATCTTGTTCATGAAGTTACATCTCCTCAAGCCTTTGATGGTTTACGTCTCAACTCTAGAAAAGTAAGACGACCTGATCTTACATTTGCAACAATGGATCATAACGTACCAACAAGTGACCGATCATTACCCATTTTAGATCAAACATCATCTATGCAAATTAAAGCACTAGAAAGAAATTGTAAAGAATTCGGAATTACACTCTTTGATATCGATAGTCCCAATCAAGGTATAGTACACGTAATAGGTCCGGAACTAGGAATTACACTTCCAGGAACAACAATTGTTTGTGGTGATAGTCATACTTCAACACATGGTGCTTTTGGCTCTCTCGCATTTGGAATTGGAACAAGTGATGTTGAACATGTCTTGGCAACTCAATGTATTATGATGGAAAAACCAAAAACCTTTGAAATCAAAATTCAAGGTAAACGAAAGAATCCACATGCTGTAACTGCAAAAGACATAATCCTATCAATTATAAGAAAAATTGGAACTGCAGGAGGAACTGGAACCGTAATAGAGTATCGTGGTGATACCATATCTGAATTGACAATGGAACAGAGAATGACAATATGTAACATGTCCATTGAGGCAGGCGCGCGAGCTGGATTGATTGCACCTGATGAAAAAACATACCAGTACCTCAAAGGGCGAAAATATACTCCTGCCAATTATGATGAACTTGTTAATGATTGGCATGATAATCTAAAAACAGACAGCGGCGCAAAATTTGATAAATCGTTTACACTTAGTGCAGAAAACATTGCACCTCAGGTTAGCTGGGGGACTAATCCTGCCATGACAGATGATGTTACTGCACAAGTTCCATTTCCTGAGGAATATGGTAAAGGAAATCCAGAAGAAGTCAAGGGTGCAACAAAAGCACTCCAGTATATGGATCTTAAACCTGGGACTCCAATTATGGATATTATGATTGATAGAGTGTTTATTGGATCATGTACTAATGCAAGATTAGGAGATTTGATAGAAGCATCAAAAGTTGTAAAAGGAAAAAAAGTCTCACCAAAAGTAAGAGCCATGGTAGTACCTGGGTCGCAACTTGTAAAGAAAAATGCAGAGGAGATGGGCCTTGATAAAATATTCAAAGATGCAGGATTTGAATGGAGAGAATCTGGATGCAGCATGTGTCTTGGTATGAATCCTGATATTTTGGCAGCAGGTGAGAGATGTGCAAGTACTTCTAACAGAAACTTTGAAGGAAGGCAAGGTTCGGGTGGAAGAACACATCTTGTAAGTCCTGTAATGGCCGCCGCCGCCGCAATTAATGGTCATTTTGTGGATGTAAGAGAATTGGATCTGAACTAGAATGGAACCATTCAAAAAAATAAAAAGTATAACCACACCGCTTGACAAGGTCAATGTTGATACTGATCAAATAGTCCCAAAACAATTCCTAAAACTAATTCAAAGAACTGGTTTTGGTCAATACCTATTTTATGACTGGAGATTTGAAAAAGATGGTTCCCAAAGAAAAGATTTTGTCTTAAATGATCCTAGATACAAAAATTCCAAAATTTTACTTGCAAGAGATAATTTTGGCTGTGGTTCTAGTAGAGAACATGCAGTATGGGGACTAGATGATTATGGATTTAAGGTAATAATCTCTACGTCTTTTGCGGATATTTTTTATAATAATTGCTTCAAAAATGGAATTTTACCAATTAGAGTCTCAGAAGATGTATTACAGAAATTATTTTCAATAAAATCCGAAGTTGAAGTAGATTTAGAAAATCAAGCAATCATGGTAGATAATATACCTATATCGTTTTCCATTGAACCTCATTGGAAAAAGATTCTACTTGAAGGATTAGATGACATTGCAATGACTTTACAACATGAAGATCAGATTACAAAATACGAACGTTCTCACAAGATCTAAGTACCAAATTTCTTTATAATGGAATCTACCAATTCTTTGTTTCTGTCAACACGTGTTGGTGAATCTATGTCCAACCACTGAGTTTTTCCTATGTCATACGCTGCAATCTTTCTTTTTCTTGATAATGGCTGCAAAATATCATAAGAGAGATTCAAATCCTTTTTCTTTTGTTTTTTAATTTTAATTTGATTAATTATTTCAGAATTGATGATGTAAATTCCTAGACATTCTGCCATCTGTAATGCAATTGTAGGTTTTTCTTTAAACTCCTCAATAATTCCTTCATTTACTATTGCAAATCCTGTCTCTTCTTTTCTAAATCTTCTCACAGCTATTGTAGCTGTAGTCTTGGAATCCTTGTGAAAATGATGCATCTTGTTAATGTCAATTGGACATAGGTTGTCAACAAACCATAAAACAAATTCTTTATTATTTCCAAGTATTGTCCTGAGATGAATGAGATCTCCTCCTGTGCCGCTCTGTGAATCTTGAATGAACTTTATTGGTTTTTTAACTGAAATGTGGTTTTCAAAATATTTCTCTATCTGTTTTCCAATTCCTGAAAAATCTCCTAATATAATTACACTATCAATAATGTCAAACTTGGAAAGATATTTGACAACATGATAAATGAGAGGTCTTCCCTGAACGGGAATCATTGCTTTTGGAATATAGTCTGTAAATGGTCTTCCGCGTGTTCCACGGCCCCCTGCCAGAATTACAGCCTTCAAGACTATCTGTATGACTTCTGTTTTCTTCTTCTAGCGCCAGGGCCACCAAACTTCTTTGGTTCCTTTCGTCTATCATCGCCGCTTAGCAAATGTTTGTCGAATTCCGTTAATCGTTTTCTAAGATCTTCTCTTACGGTTCTTGTAAGTGGGTGATCCTTTGGTTCTTTTCTGGACTTTGTCCATCCTGTCATGGCTCTTGAAATTGCTACAGCACTTGCATATGACTGTCCAACAAAACCACCACCTTTGACTTTGACTGAAACATCTATTTTGTTTCTAAGATCTCCTGCAACTTCTAAAGGTCCTAACATAATTTCACGTGCTACTTCTTGCTGAACCATTTCTACTGGAACATTGTTAATTCTTACACGACCTACTCCTTTTGTGATAAATGCATGTGCTCGTGCAGTCTTTCTAGATGCGTAATAGCTTTCTAACTTTACCATTATTCGTGCCACCCAACCATTTTACCTAATTCTCCCAAAGTTGTATAATATGGAGAAGGTCTTCTAATCTTTGCATCGTCAAATTGTGTTGTCTTCTTTGATCTTAATTCATTTGGTACTCCAAGATAAGCTCTTAATCTTTTCAAAGATGTCTTACCTGATGGTTTATTCTTTGGTAACATTCCTCGTACCATTCTGCTTATGATGGTATCTGGTCTACGAGGGTGAAATGGACCAAATTTAGGATTATTGATACTTGCTACTTCCAAAAACTTTCTATATTCTTCTATGATTGCTTTTCTATCTCCTGAAATCATGATGTTTTCTGAATTTACAATTGATACTCTATTTCCTTTTATGAGAAGTTTGGCAACATGCGAACAAAGTCTACCTGCAATTAAATTTGTTCCATCTACTATGATTGTCTGTGAAGCTGTATTCTTATCTGTTGATTTTACTTCGGTAATTTGTTTAACCAATTATTTTCACTCCTTTTCCTGTTGGATGATTCTTGATAATCTGAGCGATGTCTAATATCTTTCCACCTGACTCGATAATCTTTTTTGCACCAGCGGATGATATTGAAAATGAACATATTGTTATTTTATGTGAAAGATTTCCTGTTCCCAATACTTTGCCTGGAACTATTATTACATCATTGTCTGATGCAAATTTGTCTATCTGACCCAAGTTGAGTGTTCTCTTGGCTCTAGTTGGTTTTAAGGCAAGTTCTGCCAGTTTTTCCCATATTGGTGCATTATTCTTCTTTGATGCACCACGTAAGGTCTTGACCATTTGAATAACAACCTGATTAGTCATGTGTAATAATGCCCACTTTTACCCAAATATAATATATGCTTCAACCAAGCGCAGCGACGTTCTTCTGGAAATCGCCTAATCTTTTTTCAAGCTCTTCAATAGCTGCCCTTAGAACCTCTTTTGGAGATAAACTACCTGTAGTCTCTATAGATAAAATATGTTCATCGGGATTGTTTGTAGATGTAAGGGCTGATACTGTAGCGGAATTCCATTTGGCATGATCGCTGCCTCTGCCTAATCTTGCATAGGCTTCTACCTTTAATTTCTGACTTGGAGTTAGTGCAACGATTGGAATGTTGGGGCTAACAGGCTTTACAACTTCGTCTTCTGAACTAATTTCTGCAGATGTAATTGTACGAGTTGTATCTGCGCTACCAGAATCAAGCATTAGTAAGACTCTGCATCGGCTACAGCCAAGCTCACTATGGCAATCACAAGCAGATGGTTCTATGAATCTCTCAAGATCTGTTTTTAATGGCATCATTGCAAGTCTATGAGCTACTCCTTCATCAGGTAAAACTGATGAATTTTCGATAATTACAACATCATCAACGGCAAATGTAGGAATTCCTGATAAGCAAATTCGTCTTAATGCATTAGCGTATTGAATGGGTATACCCTTCAATTTTACAACCATATTGTTACCACTTTCCTCAACAATCTCAAAAGAAGTCAAATCTTACGAAAAGGGACTAAAATTCCAAATAAAAATCTAGCGAGTTTTTCTTTATAGATAAATACCGAGTGTGAGTAACCTCCAATATGGATACCAAAGTGACAGTCGTGAGGTTCTCAGTAGAAGGGGAAAAGTTCGAAATATTGGTAAAACCAGATCCTGCTTTGGAATTCAAGATAGGTAAACGTAAAGATATTTCCGGAGTACTGATATCTGATGAGATTTACACTGATTCCAACAAAGGAACAAGGGCATCTACGGAGAAACTTATGAAGGCATTCAAAACCACTGATTCAAATGCAATTGCTACTATGATGCTTGAGAAAGGAGAACTAAATCTTACTACTGATCAGCGAAGAAAGATGGTATCTGAGAAACGTAAACAGATAGTTGACTTTATTGCTAAAAGCTACGTTGATCCAAGATCACATCTTCCACATCCTCCACTTCGAATAGAACAAGTTATGGATGACGCAAGGGTATCAGTTGATCCTTTTAGAAATACTGATGAGCAGATTAAAGAAATAATAGAACAACTCCGATCTATAATTCCGCTAAAGTCTGAAAATATGCTTCTTGAAATTTTAGTACCTGCTCAATTTGCAGCACAATCTTATTCTGTTTTAAAGTCATTTGGAACTTTAAAAAAAGAAGAATGGCAATCAAACGGTGGACTTAAAGTAATACTAGATATACCGGCGGCGGCAAGGGCAAATGTAATGGACAGATTAGGATCTGTAACAAAAGGCACTGCATCTATTGAGGTTGCAAAATGATGGACGTAAAAAGAAGATATGTTATTCCTGGTGATGTTATAGCATCTGGTCCTCTACGACCAGAACAAAATGTGTATCAAGATGGCGACAAAATGATTTCAACATGTGTTGGAATTTCTGAAATTTTTGAAAATTCAGTTAAAGTAATTCCTCTTACTGGTGGATATATGCCAAAGACAAATGATTTGGTTATTGGTAAAGTAATTGGAACTTCTCCACTGTCTTGGGAATTTGATATTAATTCATGTTTTGTAGGATTTTTGCCAGCGCAAGATGTTTTTGGTAGAGATTATTCCCCCACTAAAGATGAACTTAAACAAAGATTGGATATTGGAGATTTGGTCGCAACTAGAATTGCCAATTTTGACAGATCTAGAGATCCACTTTTGACAGTTCAGGATAGAGATCTTGGTAAGATTGATTCAGGCGAACTAGTTGAGATTTCTCCAAGTAAAGTTCCTAGATTAATTGGTAAACGTGGTTCAATGATTCAAACAATTGAGATGGCTACTAAAGCAATTATAACAATAGGTCAAAACGGATGGATAGTAATTTCATGTGAAGATTCAGAGGGATTATTAAAGGCAGTAGAAGCAGTGAAAATGATCGATGCCCTGGCGCATACGCCAAACTTGACTGAAAGAGTCAAATCTATGCTTGGGGTAACAGATGGTGAAAATAATGACACAATTAATGACTGAAGATGGAATTAGATGTGACGGGAGAAAACTAGACGAGCTTAGAGATATCTCAATTAAAGTTGGTGTATTAAAGAATGCAGACGGTTCTGCATATATTGAATTTGGAAAGAACAAAATTTTAGCTGGTGTTTTTGGTCCAAGAGACGTTCACCCAAAACATATGGCTAATCAAGACTCTGGAATTTTACGTTGTAGATATCACATGTCTCCATTTTCTGTCACTGAACGAAAGAACCCTGCTCCATCTAGAAGAGAAATTGAAATTTCTAAGGTTATCAAAGAGGCATTGCAACCAGCTGTGATTCTAAAAGATTATCCACGTACTGTGATTGATGTATTCATTGAAGTACTTCAAGCAGATGGTGGTTCTAGATGTGCTGCACTTGATGCTGCAGCTGTAGCTCTTGCAGATGCAGGTATTCCAATGCGCGATTTGGTATCTGCTTGTGCAGCAGGTAAAGTTGCAGATAGAATTGTTCTAGATGTCAATAATGAAGAAGATCAAGAAGGACAGGCAGACATGCCAGTTGCCTTGATGCCAAATGTAGGAAAAATTACACTTTTACAACTTGACGGTATGTTAAAACCTGAAGAATTCAAGACATGTATGCAAACTGCACTGATAGGCTGTAGACGTGTTTATGAAGTCCAAAGAAAAGCATTAATGGAAAAATACTTCCAAACTGGTGAGCAATAAAATTGAATTCTCAAATATTAGATCAACTGAAACGAGATAAAATTCTTGATCTTCTAAAGACGGGAAAAAGAATCGATGGAAGATCTCTTGATGAACAACGACCATTAACAATTGAGACCGGAGTAATTCCTAAAGCAAATGGTTCTGCTAGAGTGAAACTAGGAAATACCGAAGTAATAACTGGCGTAAAAATTCAACCAGACAAACCATTTCCAGATCTTGGTGATAAAGGAATTCTTATCTGTACTGCAGAAATTTTACCATTAGCAGATCCAAATGTAGAACCTGGGCCACCAAATGAAGAAGTTATCGAACTTGCAAGAGTTGTTGACAGGGGAATACGCGAAACTGAAATGATTGATTTACACAAACTCGTTCTAATTGAAAATAAATCTGTTATTGGCATGTTCATTGATAGTAGTGTGATTGATTCTGGTGGAAACCTATTCGATGCTTGCTCTTATGCATCTGTTGCTGGTATTCTCTCTTGTACTGTTCCTAAATATGAGATTAAGGACGAAGCTCCAGTACTTGTGGA
The DNA here is from genome assembly GCA_963713025.1 of uncultured Nitrososphaerota archaeon. Lineage (GTDB taxonomy): Archaea > Thermoproteota > Nitrososphaeria > Nitrososphaerales > Nitrosopumilaceae > Nitrosotalea. Next base: position 142,599 of record CAVQKA010000002.1, read on the forward strand.
AGGTGTAACATCAAAACCTCCGATTAAGACATTGCCAGTGTCAGTAACTATGGCAAGAATTGGTGATTATGTTATCGTTGATCCAACAAAGGATGAAGAATCTTGTATGGATGCAAGAATTACAATTACTACAAATTCTGATGGTAACATTTGTGCAGTACAAAAGGGTGGAAGTGATGGATTTACTGCCGAACAACTTATCCAATGTTCTGAAACCGCCCTCTCTGTAGGAAGGAAAATAAGGAAGCAACTTGAGCAGTTGATGTAATATGGTAAAAGGTAAAAGTGCTTCACTCAAAGGATTGGGTCAAAAATATGGCCTTAAACCAAGAAAAAAATATACATCAGTACATCGACAACTAAAGGCACAAAGAAAATGTCCAGAATGTGGTTCTGAAAAATTTGGAAGACAAGCAGTAGGAATCTGGGTCTGCAAAAAATGTAATTTCAAAGTAGCAGGTCTGGCATATGATGTCAAACTATAAAGCTAAGATAGAAATTTCTGCTGGCAAAAGAACAAAAGCAATTTTTCATTCTATTGACACTGATAATAAATTCTATGATGAAAATCCAACTCACACAAGTTTCTCACTTGATGATAAAATTTCAATTATGATTGACGCGCAAGAAATTTCTCATCTACGAGCTAATCTGAATTCTACTTTGAGACTTGTTCAGGCAAGTAATGATTCCATCGAATCGGTAAAGATATAAACAAAACAACAGGTCAAACATTCATGTCTACTGGTGAACAACAAATTCCTCCTTGGTTACAAGAGCAAGTAGGTAGATTACAACAATTACAACAAAATCTTCAATCAATAATGCTTCAGAAACAGCATCTTGAATCTGAACATCTTGAGACTGAAAGAGCACTTGAGTTACTATTAAAGGCAAATGATGATGATGTTGTTTACAAAACTGCAGGATCAATTCTTGTGAAATCTAATAAAACTAGTTTAATTTCAGAATTACAAGAAAAGAAAGAACTTGCAAATACCCGACTTACAGTATTAACAAAACAAGAAGTAAGAGTAAAAGAAAATCTAAAAGAGGCTGAGACTAAAATCCGAGAAATGCTAAGAGGTCCTCCACAGCAAGGACAAACAAAGACAGATACTCCTAAATAAAATATTTACAGAAACTTAACGGTTAATGAAAATTGAAGATCTTCGAATGATAATTGACGAAAGAGAGCGAAAAAGTGGAATCCCTGATCTACTAAAACAAATAGGAGTTAAAGTTGAAATGATGAATCTACCTGTGGGTGATTATATTGTTGCATCTGAGACAGTTGTAGAAAGAAAAAGTGTCAGCGATTTCATCTCATCGGTGTTTGATGGGCGTTTATTTGATCAATGTAACAGGCTAAAAGAACACTTTGAACATCCTAGTATAATTATAGAAGGAAATGTTGATGAAATTGATAAAATTACAGAAAACCCACTCGTATTTTATGGGGCAATGTCTTCAGTAGTATTAGATTTCAAAATACCTGTAATTCCTACTCCCAATGCATCACATACTGCCAAGTTGTTAATATCGATGTGTGCAAGACAAGGAACGATAAAAGGACCTTTCCTTAAAAAAATTAGAAAGTCTGGTGATTTGCAACAACAACAATTGTCTATCTTATGTAGTCTTCCAGGTGTTGGGGAAAAACTTGCGTCCCGAATGTTGGAAAAATTTGGTTCACCAAGTAGTTCATTGAATGCCTCATCGATAGAATTATCTAAAATAAATGGAATGGGAGAAACACGTGCTCAAAAAATAAGAAAAATACTTGATGCCGAAAGTAAAAATACAAAAAAAACTGATCAAAAGACATTGCATGATGTATGACATGTTGTTCAAATATGCCGCTCTGGTTCTAATCAGATGTTGATAGTTTCACATCAGTGGTTGGCTGAACATTACAATGATGCAGATCTAGTAATATTGGATTCTCGTGGCAGTGTCACATATTCTTATGCTCATATTCCAAATTCTCAACCTCTTGGGGTTGAAAAAGTTGTAAAAACTAATCAATACGGAGCTAATCTTGTAATTGAAAATGAACAGGCTACCACTCTATTTGGTTCACTTGGAATTGATGAATCTAAAACTGTTGTAATATACGGTGATTATTTGGATCCCTCAGCTGCTAGAATAGCTTGGACTCTACTATATTTTGGGCATGAGAAAACAAAAATTCTTGACATCGGAATAAGAACTTGGCAGAAAAAAGAACTTCCAATTACTAAGGAAATTCCGAAATCAATCCCAACCAAATTTATTCCAAAAATAAATTCTTCAATAAGAATCGAAGCGGAAGATCTTCATAAAAAAATTGACAGTGCTGTAATAATTGATACTAGATCTCCTCAAGAATTTATGGCGGGAAGAATTCTTAATGCAATACTCTTTCCCTTTACTGAAGGTGTGGGTGCGGGCGGGTCTCTTTTTAAAGAAAAAGATGAACTTTTGCAAATTTTTACTGAACAACAGATACCCAAAGATAAAGAATTAGTATGTTACTGTGCTCTAGGGCACAGAGCTGCAAATGTATTTGCTCAATTAAAAATGGCTGGATATGATAATGTAAAGTTATACGATGGGTCTTTTGCTGATTGGGTTGGAAGAAGACTTCCTTTGGCCTGATTTTTTCTTTAACTTACTTCCACATATGGGACAATTTGAGATTTTTTCATAGATCTTGTTACAAGCAGGACAAATGTATGCACTATCTAATATCTTGGATATTCCCTTGGTCATTATAGGAATGACTTTTAAATTCAAATGTTTGGCAACATTTGATACTGTATAGTCATCTGTTACCAATTCACCTTTTAATTGAACACATAATGCAAGTACTGATACATCTTCCTTTGATAACTCAGACAAGTCACCTGTATTCTTTGCTTTTTCTAAGACAAAATTAGTATTTTCTTGTTCTGGTTCAATAATTCTTAGTCTGTCTAAATCAATTAGAACTTGCACTGCATCATGACTTTTCTTAATATGTTTAATTTCTTCAAAAACTAATGGAGTTGTAAAACTCTGCTCTTGTGAAGAAAATGGTATTCCAGCATAAAATGATGTGGCATCTAAAACTCTAGAAGCCAAGCTTACTCATTTGTCTCAAACCTTGTTTCTTTAGTCTTACAAACACAGCTTGCTTTTTGTATTTTTTGATTGTTATCACTTCATCAAATCTTGCAGTTTTGATAACCTGCGCATCCATTATAATATTTGAATCATGATTGCTTATGATCTCAACTTTTTCATCAGGTACAACAATTGATGGCAATTTGTTAACAGGGGCAACGGGTGTTATGATTAGTACATTTAGACTCTCATGAAGTATGGGTCCTCCAAGAGAATAGGAATGACCTGTTGAACCACTTGGAGTTGCTACAATCACACCATCCATTTTTTGTGTTACTGTATCACTTTGAAATTTAATTTCAAACAGTGAGGTCTTTGTCAAATTCACTCTGTTGATATAGATTTCATTTAATGCTGGTGGAAAGTCTTGTCCTCCGCAAGATGCCACTACTCTGATTCTTTTATCATAGAAAACCTTATCAGAAATAATTTGTTCAATAGCAGTATCAATTTGGGGCAATGTAATCTCTGATAATATTCCTCTATTTCCTCCTACATTTATTGCAAGATTTGGAACTTCATTTTCTAAATATCTAAAAGTTCGAAGCGTAGTTCCATCACCTCCTAATGTAATCGTTAAATCTAGTTTTGTTGTCTTGAGATCCTCCAAGTCATTGACTTTTTTTGCGCCATCTACTTCAACTGGAGATACGGTGTATACCTTAACTTTTTTTGCAAGTAGTTTCTTGGCTACCTTCTTTACCGCATCCTCTGATTCTTTTGAACCGACCTTACTAACTAATGCAACATTATGAAGTTCCAATTAAAATTACTATTCTAATTTCACTTAAAAAGCATCTGATGAGTATAAAATATTAAGAACCATGTGAGTTCATTATAATAGCGATTAAAATGAATTATGCACACCAAGTTTTAGTAGATACAGAAACAGTCGCAAAAAATCTTAACAACAAATCATTCAAAGTAATAGAAGTTGATTATGATCCTGAAAATGCTTATCGACAAGGACATCTACAAGGAGCCAGTTTGATCTGGTGGAAGCGAGACATTAATGATCCTATTACACGTGACATCATAAGCAAATCTCAATTTGAAGATCTTTTATCAAGAAATGGAATAACTGCACAATCTGAAGTTATTTTGTATGGTGACTTTAACAATTGGTTTGCCGCTTTTGTATTTTGGATTTTTAAATATTATGGACATGAAAAAGTTGTGATAATGAATGGTGGAAGGAAAAAGTGGGAGATTGAAAATAGATCTTACACAAAAGATGAACTACAAATACCACGAACTACTTATGTTGCACAACCACCAAATGAAGGACTACGAGCATATCTGTTTGATGTGAGAAGAGCTCTTGATAAGAGTGATACCGTTCTAGTAGATGTACGTTCTCCAAAAGAATTTTCAGGAGAGGTAACTGCTCCGGCAGAATATCCGATGGAGCATGCTCAGAGAGGAGGACATATTCCAAACGCAAATAATATTCCTTGGGCAACTGCTGTGAATGATACTGATGGTACTTTCAAATCAGTTGAGGATCTTAAGAAAATTTATGAAACAAAAGGTGTTACACCTGATAAAGATGTAATATGTTATTGTAGAATTGGTGAGAGATCTTCGCATACTTGGTTTGTACTGAAATATCTACTGGGATATCCACAGGTTAGAAATTATGACGGTTCATGGACTGAATGGGGTAATATGATTGGAAATCCAATCGAAAAATAACGAAACAGGTAAAGAGACACCTATTCTAAAAAAAGGCATATTCTATGCAATTCTTGATGGTGCATCTGATATTATAATGGAGGATAAAACTAAACGTGGTCTTACAGTACAAGAAAGATCGATTGATGAGAAGTATGGTGTAAATTCTGACAAAGGAATGATCTATGATATGGATGGAATTGGTCATAAAGTAGGAATTCGTTGGTACTTTCCAAAAAATGAGTATGAATTTGATAAAGTACTTGAACGCGCAACTGAGATGGAACAGAGATATCGAAAGATCCGAGAAGAGACTTGTCCTGATTATTAGGAAGCATTTTTAAACTCTTTTTCCATATACTAATCAGATGTCCCTCCTACTGCAGGATAAAGTGTATACAGTTCAATCAGCCACCTCTAAAAGAGGAGTATATCCTTTACACAGTTACAAACTAGGTCTTTACCGTCTTCCAATAAAACTTGAAGATAATTATGAAATTGATTCTATAGTTAGTGGATTTAAGAAAATTTTTGAAATGGATAAATTTGCTGACAGAGTTTATGCTACATATCGTTGGAAAGAAGAAAATTTACCAGATCCGGATGATAGTGGATACAAGGAAATTAATCTTGAAGTGCAAGTTGAGATAGTGACTGGAGAAGTTGTAGACATGATTTATCAAATTTATCCAGTTGAAAAATATGGGGATGGACTTTGGGTTAAAGATTATAGACGAAAAGCAGATGCAAATGCAAAAATGGTAATTGATACAATTTTGAGAAATAGTGTACTTGCTGATAAAATGATAGAACATGGAGTAAAAATGAAACAATTAACACCAGAACAAGCATTAAAAGAATTAGAAGAACTCACACCGCTAGCTCAGATTGTTCCAAATGCCAAACCAAAACCAAAGCCTGCGGCTCCTCAGCCGGGACAACAAGTTGTACAAGAAGCAGAACTTGAGACCCCCTCGGGAGCAAAGCCTGGTCCAATAGATGTGGACTTTAAATCAAAGCTCAAGGTAGTTGAGACTTTTACTGCTCCATCTAATCACAAGATAAAAGTATTTGGACAAAGAAAAGGCAATGAAATACTGGGAATCTGGGGAGAATTCGTATCAGTTGATTATGATGTTTGTGTAGGAGACGGCGCATGCATTGATGCATGTCCTGTGAAAGTTTACGAATGGGCTGAATTTGCAGGAAATCCGGCTTCTGATAAAAAACCATTGATGGCACGAGAACCCGATTGCATATTTTGCCTAGCTTGTGAAAACGTATGTCCCGTTCAAGCAATAAAAATATCCAAGAAAGGATAGCGAAATTTTTAGCGGTACGGCTATAAAGACTGTAAAGTTGAAAAACTCTAAATGTTAACACATGCTCTTCCTAATACCTTAACACAGTTTCTCTGGAATGTTTTCATTGCAATTGCAATGATTATCACACTCTATACTTGCAACTTTTATTATTTAGTGGTAATTTCAAGACATCAAAAAAAGAATGATTCTATTGAATTAAAAGAAATTCCAACTGTCACTCTTCAACTTCCAATATATAATGAAAAGTATGTTGCTGCTAGATTGATACATGCAGTCTGTGCACTGGATTATCCAAAGGATAAACTCTCCATTCAAGTACTTGATGATTCAACTGATGATACACAAGATATTCTTGAGAATCTAGTTTTAGACTATCAAAAGAAGGGATTTGATATACAACATATTCAAAGGTCAGATAGAAAAGGCTACAAGGCAGGTGCACTTCGAAACGCAATGAAATCTGCAAAAGGTGATTTCATTGCCATATTTGATGCTGATTTTATACCTCCTACATGGTTTCTAAAAAAAGCAATGTCGTATTTCTGTAAACCGGATATTGGATTAGTTCAATGTAGATGGGGTCATGTTAATGAAAAATACTCACCACTCACAAAAGCACAAGCTCTCAGTCTTGATTTTCACTTTTTAATAGAACAAAAAGCAAAAAGCAATTCTCATCTCTTTATGAGTTTTAATGGAACTGCAGGTATATGGAGAAAGCAATGTATTGAGGATTCAGGTGGTTGGCATACTGCCACATTAGTTGAAGATTTAGATCTTAGTTATAGAGCTCAGATGAAGGGTTGGAAATGTATCTTTGTTCCTGATATTGTAGTAGAAGCAGAACTTCCAGTACAAATGAATTCTGCAAAAAGACAACAATTTCGCTGGGCTAAAGGTTCTATTCAATGCGCTATCAAATTACTTGGAGATGTTACAATTAAGAGAATACCTGTTGATACAAAAATTCAAGCTTTTGTTCAACTTACAAGACATATTGTACATCCACTAGTACTTGCACAATTTTTAATTTTACCTATACTTTTAGCTTCAAAAATAAATCTCTATGTGATAAGTGGATTACCAGTATTGACAATAATTGCATACCTGGCTATGGGGCCTATTGCATATATCATGGTAATTCAAGGGATGTATCACAAGAAATGGAAATCAAAGGCGCTTTCCTATTTGTATTTGATAATCTATTCTGCAGGTATGTCAGTTAACAATACTGTAGCAGTCTTTGATGCATTCTTTGGAAAGAAAAATGAATTTTTACGTACTCCTAAATTTGGAATAATAAAAAATGATGATGATTGGAGAGATAAGGCCTATGCTCTTCCTTTTACTAAAACCACGCTTCTTGAGATATTTTTTGGAGTATATGGTATAGTAGGCATTTTTGTTGCAATATTTTCTAATAATCCTGTATTTGTTCCAATAATAGGCATTCAGGTTATTGGATTTCTTTACATTGCATATCTTAGCATATCTCATTCAACATTTAAAAAAGGCAAATCGAGAAGTAGAATCGAAACAAAGGCAGAGAAAATGGCAAATAATTACTATAAAGTTGCATTGGCTGGTATACTTGGATTAATTGTAGTAGGTGTGGTTATGGCTTTTGAGGAATATGGCAGCACAATTTATCCTCTTGATCAATCACGAGGAATTTTATCTAGAATTCAAGCTACTTCTGATCCACAAGTGATTCATGATGATATACTGATGGTACAACAACTACTGCCAAAATCTGGTAACCCTGTTTGGATATTTCCAACAGATGAAACTAATTTTGGATTGATGCAAAAAGACCTTACCACAATGTTATCTACACTTGATAAGATCTCTACTACTTCACCTGATACCGCTGCATTTCATACTGGGATGCTTAACATTCATGCCCAAGCAACTACAATTGTATTTAATTTACTTGATGCGACACCATACATGTATGTCAGTGTTTCAAACATGCTATTTGGTAGCATATGGGTTGCAGTAATTATTGGAATCTTTGCTCTTCTTAAGAAGAAAAAGGAAAAACTCCAATCTTTTGAAATGACAGACTAGTTTAGGGAATATTTAATTCACGTCTTATTTCATCAACTGCACGTATTCCAAAAAGGTCACGAACTTGTTCTATTCTAATTGCCTCTTTTACAATGTCTAAACCAAGTTCTGTGATCAAAAGTCTGAATACATCTGTAAATCTTATCTCCCACCTATCTGAACAATCCAAGATCTTTGATATGCTCCATTGTTTTACTTCTAGGGGTAATGGCATCTTTGTCTCTACCTCAATAGATATACGATCAAACAGATTTATCATCTCTTTAGTCTGACTTGTCATTTTCTCAATATCTTCTAATGTACCATATTTTGATTCAGAACGCATTCTGATATTTGATTGGAATTCTGATAAGCGAAGCAATCCCATGACTTCATGTGATGTATTCTGAGATGTCTTATGAGTTACATGACTGATATCTTGTAACTGTTGGGAAATCTCATAGGTTTTCTTATTAAACTCGGAGATAGATGCTGAATTTCTGTTTAACAATTCTGCAAAATCTGATATCTTTCCATCAAGATCTCTATTCTTGCCTAGCACATTTTCTCTAAAGTTGACAAATTCAGAATTTATGTTCCTGATATCATCACTCAAAACATATAATGAATCTGTTTTTTTAACCATTGAATCGATCTCTATTCCGATATTTCTTATCTGAGCATTCAGACTTGAAATTGAATCTGTTTTGGAAATGATTGTACTTATTTCGCCTTTTAGATTCGATATGCTATCCTCAAGTCCTGACATTTTTTCAGTTTTTGAGGAGATCTCTTTTGTATTCAGTCTTACCTCTTCAATTTCTTGATGCAAATTAGATAATGATTCGGTCTTGGATGACATTTCATTTGCACTTTTTCTTAATTCTTCTATTTCTTTACTTAGATTGGATAAATACTCTTTATCACCTGTTGCATTTTTGATCTCTTCACGTATTTTTTCAGTTTTTTCTGAAACATGCATTATCATTTTAGTGTTATTTCTAATGGAATCCATACTGTCAGCAACACTTTGCATTATCTTGTTGGTATCTGGCATTGATTCTTGTTTATCACGAATTTTTTCTACATGATCCTGAAGTCTATTTATTTGACTGTTGATCTTATCTATTAGATTGGAATGTGCCTTAACTTGACTCATTCCAGAAAATAGACGCTGCGTGTCTTCTTCGATTATGTTTATCTGTCTTGAATTTTTCTGAATCTGATCAAGTGATGAGTTTACTGATGATATCATATCCTTTAGAGAAATCAATATCTTCTGATTCTCTACAAATATTTTTGACATTGTTTTTACTTCAGTAGCTAATGTCTTGGTAGCATCTGAGATCGAAGACATTTTTTTGATAACATCATGTGTAGGATCTTTAGATCTAGGTTTTGATTCTACTCGTTTTAATTTAGCCACTTTTAATTAGAGTAATAACAACCGATAAAAAAGTTAGGGTTGATTTTGTATGGTACAAAAAAGGATTTCCAGGTTTAGTTGTTTACTAAATCTGGATCATGAAGACTCTCATGGAAAGTCTTTGCTACTAAACCATTTGCAGTTTCGAAGAATTGCTTTGGACAAAACTCACAATTTAACATGTATTACGGTACTATACGGTACTATTAATAATAGGGTAACTTTGCTATTACCTGTTTATTTTTCTAGTCGCAGAGAAGCAGAATTTATGCAATATCGTAAACCAGTGGGATTTGGACCATCGTCAAAGACATGACCAAGATGTGCACCACACTTCTTACACAAGACTTCTACTCTTAACATCCCATAACTTGCATCTTTCTCCATCTTTACATTGTCTGAAACTGATTCCCAAAAGCTTGGCCAACCTGTTCCTGAATCAAATTTTGTCTCAGAACTGAACAGTTCCGTTCCGCAGCATATGCACTTGTATGTGCCTTTTTCCTTACAATCGTGATATATTCCTGTAAATGGAGGCTCTGTTCCCTTCCTTCTACAAATGTCATATTGTTCAGAAGTTAGTTTATCCTTCCATGGGTCACTTGACGAATTCAATATGTAATTGGTTTAACATCTTTTGGATTTAATCTTTGTCGGTTTCATGTCTCATATTTCTAAAGCAGTCAGATACCCCAGGTATAATTCATCATAAATCAGCATACCTAATCATCATTCTGCAACATGTTCTGTCTCATTATGCCATATATTGTGACCGATCTTTGCTTTGAAAAATGGTTCTTTCAGGTGGTTTCATGTCTTTATGTATGAGGTAACAAATCTTCACCAAATTGTTACCCTCTATCACATTGGCTATTAAATAAAATTTCATGGAGTCATGTCTATGCTAGAGGAGATGCTGGGAACAATTGAATCTTCAGGGATTGCTGGAATAAAAAAAACTGACCTAAAAAAGACATTTGGAAAAGACTGTGAGAATATACTTGAAGAATTAAAGGTAAAAGAACAAATATTTATTGAAAAAAAAGGTGTAGCGTATTTTATCTGGACCAAAGAGAATTACATTCAACATATAACACAAAATGATCCAAAATTCAAATTAATGCTTAACATGTTAGTGAATGTAAGTCAGTCTCTTGCAAAAGTAAAAGCACATGCAGAAACTCTAGAAGAAGAATTAGAAAAGTATTCAACGCAAGAAGGCGTATCTAGAAATGAAGATTTTGAGGGCATGTTTAATAGTTCATTAAATGAATCTTCCACTTCGATAGGCTGGGTTCCATTTACTAAAATACGAGAGAAAGTCTGTGAAACCCAAAACCTTTCCAAGGATAAGTTCTATCAAATGGCATCAAATTTAATCGAAAATCATAAGGATAAATATGAAATTTCTTCCGGTGGCCAAGAGGGAATTGTAATGCGTGGACTTGTTCATGGTTATGTGAGGAATATTTGATGTATCCTTATCATCTACAACAAAATCCCTACCCAAGTAGTCCAACCCCTACAGAAAAAGATGCAAAAATACTTGGAGGTAGAAGACATAAAGAAGCAAAAGTTGCAGTGCTTGAATGTATAAAAGAACTAAATAGAAAAGTAGAAGGTAGAACTGCTGAAAATGGAGATTTTCGAGTAATTACTGTTGTACAAGATGTAGGTTCTGGAAAAACTCATTTGGCTTTACATGTGAAGAGTCTCAAAGGACGATACAATACTGAATGCTCATATGTTGATTTGTCTACGATTTCACCAAAGAGTATCTCTGGAATTTATGATGCAATACTAAAAGGATTTGACAATGAATTTTTTGTGCAATTAAGAACAAAATTCTTGAATTATCTGAAAGAAAATGCAGAACAAGGAGATAACTCTGCCAAAAAGGCACTTGATTATACTTTTGTAAACAAGCTCACCGGAATGACTATAAAAGAAAAAACAGAGGACATAATCACTGGAAAGCAATCAATATCTGTAGAAAATCTAACCAAGTTCCTAATTCGCAAATTTGAATACCATGAAGCTATTTTAATTCGAAATGTAATTTCTAATTCTTTTGACGAAGTCAAAAACTTGGAAACATTAATTGGAATGCTATCATCGATATCTCGTCTGACTCATAGATTCTTGGAAAAAATTCTTATCTATGAAATAGATGAACTTGATGGAAATAAAGACTCGACTGAATTCATTAAAGGTGTGATAAATGCACATCTTCCTGCTTCTGTGTTATTATTGATATCAACACCATCAGGATATTTAGAGATACAAAATGCTAATCCCTCTGTATTTGATAGATTGGAAAAAGCAAATTATAAAATTGATTTAGCAGGTTCCAACTCTAAAGATGAACTTGCCGAAATTGTGACAGAGTACATAAAACATTGCGATAAAGATCATCAATTTGGATCTGAAGAACAACATGAGCTAGAAAACAAAATCCAAGTACTATATGATGAATTTAGTGAATTTAGAAATGTTCGTTCTGTTATCAATATCTTATATCAGGCAATGGAGAAGGCAATGCAATCGAATTCTAAAAAAATAGATGAAAATGTGATTGATGAAGCAATTAGACAATCATATCCCGGGCTTAGAGTGAGAGGAAGTATAATGAATATTCCAATATCTGATTTCTTGACAATAAGAAGAAATGACATGGATAACGAAAAGGAAATTAAAAAAGCAGTCAAGAGTCTAACTATTTTTGCACAGGAAATGGGTACAATACAAAAACTAGAAAAACAAAACTTGCTTCTTGATGCTGTGTATCAGGATAACTTTGGTTCAAAGATTGGATTGGCCATAATTGCTAATGAATTGGGCATTCCTGATCTTGAACAAATATCTGACATATCAAAATCCGCAATCGTTGACAAACTAGTCATACTTACAAACAAAAAAATTCAAACTCCCTATAATGCCACAGTAGTAAACATCGATAAATCCAAGATGGTAGATCTGATATATTTCAATAACAAATATGGTGGCAAGAAAATCTCTGAAGAAGACAATGAAAGAATAGAGTTTTTGGCAAAAACTCTGAGCATCATATAATCAAGTTTACAGAATATCTTTTTAAAAAGTCATCATTCCATTTATTTTATGGCTAATGAAGAACTAGAGAAATTTCTTTCAGAAAGACACAAGGAGGTTTCTCTCTTCGATTTTGAAGGAAAGAAAGTACCTTGTATTGTTCTTGACGAAAAAAAATTTGATAATGTAATGAAGACTATTGCTGGAAAACCAGTCTCTGTTGAGACTAATCTAAACATACTTCAAGATGGGCTTGGCCATGTTTTTGTTAAAGTAACATTGCAGTTTTCACAAGGAGGAATGGAAGAAAAATTTTTAATATATGCAAATGAAAATGTTGAATTCTTTGAAGCTTTAGCAGAAACTGCAATGCTTACTCTCTCTTCTCCTGATTCACAGTATGGCAATTCTAATGTGTTTATGATACAACTACCCAGACCAGAAAGAGCTGAAAATGTATTGGACATAATCAGAAAAGGTTTGCATAAGTAAATGCGGTTGCCGGTGTACAGCCCCGAACGGGTCCAAGTCCATGCCAAAAATTCGATGTTGATGGGCCGTTTTCATTTTACGGTCATATTAGTGATTCAAAGTGATAAACTTTTGGTAAGACGGTTACGGTTAGTCTCTGAAGGTTATTGGCACACTTCATGATCAAATTACTCATCAGCATTATTTAATGTAGATTGAGTGACCGGATACTGCGCCTGAGTGAAATATGAGATAAAATTAGGCAGGTCTGTACTTGCTGTTGTTTTATGAAAACCCTGATCATACCGGACATGCACAACAAGACAGCAGAGGCCGAGCACGTAATACAGAAGGAAAATCCAGACAGGACAGTATTTCTTGGCGATTACTTTGATAGCTACGGCGAAGGAATAGAGTTTGCACACGAGACAGTATGTGGCTGAGGTCTTCACTGCAAAAGCCAGAAAGGGTACACCTGATAGGAAACCACGATCTGAGCTATATGAGCAATGGCGTCTTTCCCTGCTCTGGATTTAACAACTTCAAGATGTGGGCAATAGGCAGGGTACTTGCAAAAGAGGATTGGAACAGGATGATATTCCACATCTGGGTGGGTGACTGGCTGTGCACGCATGCAGGAGTAAGCAGACAGTTCTTTGACCACTATTCTTCAGGCAGAGACATCAGGACATTTATGAAAGAGGAGGAGTTGGAGGCCACAAAGTCCATCCACTCGGGCAGATACCATCCTTTTTTCCACTGCACCGAGGCAAGGGGTGGATCGGACAAGTACGCTGGGATTCTCTGGTGTGATTATGACGAGTTTGAGGACATACTTGGCATAAGGCAGATCTTCGGCCACACACAGGATTCCATAGTAAGAAAGTCAGGCAACCATATCTGTCTTGACGTGCATCTTGTGTATTACGCTGTTTATGAAAATAACGAGATGGCAATAAGACGCACCGACTAATCGGAAAGCAAGCCATGAGCCGATAGTTGACACTGAAAAAATCAAGGTAGGTGCTATCAAGTTGACAGAACCTTCTCAAGACAAAAGGTATCTGTTGTATTTGTACAACATATGTTGGAAAAATACAACAGTGCAGAACATTGAGAGCAATACCTAATCCCTTGCGGATAACTGATTTCTCCTCTCATGATAAATGCTTCAAATAGATATTAGATGTAACAATTATGTATCATATGCAAGTTATTATTTTGACTATCAGAGAGAAAAATTAACCTTGAGGGGAGTTTCAAATGGTTAGTACCATTACTTTTTATTAGATAAATTACGCTTGCGGGTTCAGTTTAGCCTTAACTTTAGAGAGTATTCGTTCTGCCAATTTTATTGCCTCGCTAGCGTCTCCTTCATTCATCAAGTCAGGTTGATACTCAGAGGCATTCTTCTTGCTTATTAGAGATGCAAACTGTTTTCTAATCTCCTCATATTGAGAAGGTGGGAGTATTCCTTGAACAAGTGAGAGTACTTCAGTATGATCATCTGATCCACGTTTGCCTTTAAATGAAGTCGTCAATGCATCAAGTGCGTTTATAGAACTGTGAACCGCGTTTGTTACTGCACTATTATACCTCTTACTTTTTAATGAGTCATTAGCTGTTTTCAATAATTCTTCAGCTTTAATGATATAGTTTGGTGCTTTTGTTGGATCTACGGATCTTGCCATTTATGAAATTTCTATGCTTTTTCCGCATATTAGAATGTGATTATCAATGATTGACCGTATCAGGGATTCTTTTTGTTTAGTCTTGAATTCTTTTTCGGCAAATATTATTGGAGATATACTACCATGAAATATTGAGAATATTTGTTCAGTTGCTTCAGATATCTGTGCAATAGCATGTTCACGATCATTTGAGACTACTAAAAGGTCTATATCACTATCTATCTTTTCTTGTCCCTTTACAACACTTCCAAAAATTACTGCAGTGATAATTTTCTTTGTATCAAGGTGTTTCTTTAGGAGGCCGAGTATCTCAGTTAAAGTATTTTTTTCTGACTCGATTATTGGTTCTATTATTTTATTTAGAATGTAGCTTTTCTTGTTTAGATCTAATTGATAGGCTCTTCCCACTGGTTGAATTTTTACGATGCCAAGTCTTTCAAGGTCGTGAATCGTGAGCGCAGCTTCATTTGGCGTAACTTTGGCTTGCTCTGCCAATCCTCTAACGGTGAAGATCTTGCCCTTGTAATTTATCATAGTGCGTAACAAGGTAATGGATATCTTGTTTCCGAGTACTTCTTCTAGGTATCGATGCAATAGCATAATGTCCTATATTTAGGACATTTATCCTATATATAAGACATATGTCCTATATTTAGGACATTAGTATTTGAATAAGCATATTGCTATTAGTACATGGGAATCCGTCAAATGGTTCAATTCCCTTTTTATATGTAGATTGGGTCCGATGTGACTAGTGTACCATGCAAGATCTATTTTGGGTTCCAAGACAACTATATAAAAGAAACCGATATACGTGGAGCACTAGCCAAAACCTACTTTTTGTTCTTTATTCTGGCAGTAAACCCGACCGATAACAATTTTTGTTCACTAAGTTCAGAAAACAATGAGAAAAAGTACTCTTGGTGTGATACTTGCAGATCCTACAGCGTTCCACTTTCTCACCTTTTGTGTTCACAGCCATGATTAGATCATGGGTGTGCCCGCGTTTTTTGTAGCGTCTAATTCGCAATGTCACAGGTACAAACGGTCTTTGGCACCTATAGCTCTTGACGCTTATTCTTCCATACATTAACTCATTTCTGAGTCAATTGCTGATTGTTCTACCAATCATTTAAAAATTGAGTATGATAGATACATACAATATATCTGATAATTCCTCCTTGCATAGCTGCATAGGTTTTATGAAAAAGCTTCAGATGATGCCACACGTATTGTTTAGAAATTGATTACGGTTTGTATTCCAGTATCTTGCAAAAGATTTCAGCTTGCTCGATGGCATCATCCAAAGCATTATGGGTGTGCCTTTTGTTCGAAAGAAATCTTGGGCTCATTCTGCGTTTTGCAGTATTGCCCCAACTTGTTCCAAATTTTCCCATATAATACGCCTTGATATCCAAACCGCTTATTCTAAAGGGATTATGCCTTAGAAATCTATGAAAATAGTATGCTACAAACATCCAGTCAAAGGTAGCATTAAAGCCAGTAAATACAGGACACTTATCCTTGGAAACAGTATCTATCCAGTTCTTGAATTCGAGCATTCCAACCTGTGGCTCTACCCCTGATTCTCTCATCTTCTCCAAAGACAATCCACAAACTTCTATTGCTTTAGGAAGAAAATTGTCGGTGATTGGCTTGAATTCTTTGTAGAATGTCTGAGATGTGTCATAAACCACACAAGCTCCAAGGGACAGCATACTGTATTCTCCGGGGATTGGTCCTGATGCTTCAATGTCAACTGAAATGTATACCTCGCTTTTCATGAATGTGTAATGGTAGTGAGATTAGAAAATATTTCGAATATCTGAGATACTACTGAGCAGTTTTTGATTCAATGAGAGTAAGTTGAATAAAAAAGAAAGGATTTAGACCCGAGATGAAATGCGGTTGAAATTAGATAGAGAGATTTTGGATTCGAACGGGTCCAAGATTAGTATGCGGTTGCCGGTTTGCAGTTCCGAACGGGTCCAAGTCCATGTTAAAAATTCGATGTTGATGGGTCATTTTCATTTTTACAGTCATATTAGTGATTCAAAGTGATAAACTTTTTGGTGTGATTAATTTTATTGGTTTAGGATAAACAAATGGAGATGAAATTGTAAGGATAATAAAGAAAACTATATGATTACAAAAGCCAAAGAGAGGTCGTCTTGACAAGAAAAAACATAACGCTAGAGCCTCCATTTCGATTCATAGATTCAACTGATGCAGCAAAAACATTTGTAAATGAACTTACTCCAATCAATAATGTAAACCTGGCTAATATATTGTCAGAAAATACTGGATGTAGATATGTCATAGTGTATGAATTCAATGAAGAGATTTTGGCATTTGTTGTCCTGTGGGACCATGGCGCACACTTTGAGATGGAATTAGTGGAAGCAAATAGGGCATTTCAAACCGATATCAAAGGGGGTGCGGCATTGTTGTTATTGACCGAGGACTTGTCTAAAAGATTAAACTATGATAAGATTGTGCTTTATTCAGTTCAAAATAGAATATCCTACTATCAGAATCATAAATATGAATTGACCTGTGAAACAGTAGAAGATCCTGTCTATGGCACCTTGATAAAGATGATAAAATATCTCTAAGCTGCTATTTTGTTTGGTTTTTTACTTTTCATGTCGTGTGGTGATTTTTTTAGAAACCCTTTGATGTCCCCTTTGATCATTGCAGGAGGATCTTTTGGTAATGCTCGCAGTCTCTTGATCTCATTTGTCATCTCTGGGATCTCTCTTAATCTAGTCTCTATAAACTCGGAATAATTCATCTCATGTTTCATAGCAAGTAAGCCTATTGCACCATCTAATTCGCTGGATATGGAGATGGCACGTTTCTGCTTTGTCATACTATGGTATAACCAAGGTATGATATAAGGTCGATCCTCTCGGTATTTCTTAAAACATCAAGTTATCTGCTGTAATTGATGTCCCAAGATTCTAAATGCCTTGATTTTTTCCATAAATTCAGAATATTATCAGTATTGCATATTGCAACAATGTTTTCACATTATCTGCTATCAGCGTTATTTTGTTATCTGATGTCTCTGCTCCATACCCATCATGATCCTAGTCTCTTAGTTAGGGGGTGAACTAATTTCAGGATAATAGATAATGTTTCTATTTAGGAACTGATTTTTGTAATCCTGATAATTTCCAACAAATCATAACGTGCGTCATAATCTAGTTCTGGTGTATTTTTATTCGTAAGCGGGGAGACTTTTTTCCTGACTTGTAATGTTGTAATATGCCACAAATTGAGCTTTTGTTAGCAAACCACTGTTAATACATTAAAAATTTAAAGATGATATACACCAAGTATTCGCATGGCGATTGGATCTGCTATTGAATGGACAGAGGCTACTTGGAATCCAACTACCGGTTGTACCAAGATATCTGCTGGTTGCAAGAATTGTTATGCTGCCACTCTTTCAAAACGCCTTAAAGCAATGGGTATAAAAAAATACAAAAATGAATTTGAATTTACAGCACACTATGATGATTTAGAACTTCCACTGCAGTGGAAAAAGTCAAAGAAAATCTTTGTAAATAGCATGTCTGACTTGTTTCATGAAAAAAGTCAGATGGAATTTGTTGCAGGATGTTTTCACACTATGCTCAAAGCTTACTGGCACACATACCAAGTTCTTACTAAACGACCAGAAAAAATGGCCAAATTCTCTGAATTGTTCAATAATTACTATGGATTCAAAATACCCAATCACATCTGGATGGGTGTTAGTGTAGAAAATCAAGATAATACTTGGCGAATAGATGAACTAAGAAAAGTCAAGTGTGATGTGCGCTTCATAAGTTTTGAGCCTCTTGTTGGTCCAGTTGGAAAAGTCAATCTCAAGGGAATTGACTGGGCAATCATAGGCGGTGAAAGTGGTTACAACTTTAGGCCTGTAAAGGAGGAATGGATACTTGAAATAATAAAACAATGCAAGAAGCAAAATGTGAAAATATTCTTTAAACAATGGGGTGGTATCAGGCCAAAGGCAGGTGGACGTGTTATTAGAGGAAAAATTTACGATCAGTATCCTAGAATAAATGCTAGGACTAGGGGATTTAATCTCCCAGAGGAGGATGTGACGGTACCGCGAATTAAGATTAATGCCTAAATCTTAGGAGTTCAAAACAATCACATTGTAGTTGTGAGTCTTACCAGCTCAAACCTTCATTGAGATGTAGTAAATCGATTTTAAGTAGAATTGATAAAACGTTTACACGTGGCTCCAACGCTTACTTAATTTAACTGAATGCAGTAGATTTAATGTGTCAAGTCCAGATATTTATAATTCATATAGTAACTTTTTCCCCTTGATAGTTAAACAGGGAAGGACTTGACAAGATTAGCGAACAGGATAGAACGAATGATTCAGTGTATTATCGCGGAAGTTTTTATTCGCCCTATCCCAGTGGTTCTACAGCAGAAACGCAACCCAATGACGAATTACTAAAAGATATTGTGTTGAAACAATTTTCCCTTACACTTGAAAAGAATCAATATCTATTCAAGCGTGGCTACAGAGCATACAAAATCGCAAATGAGCTAAAACATGACGATACTGACATATTTAGAATCTTTGATGGTTTCGAATTTAGAATAATCAAACTAGATTCATTCTTCCTTTGTATAGAATCCAAAAGTCATTATGACGTCTTCTGCAAGCATACAGGATTATGTGAAGGCGTCCCTCTACAAATATATGAAAGATTTCCATGTGAATATTATTAAGAAGAAGGGGAGGTAGATAGAGCGTATCTGAATATGGCATACAAAAGAGGGAATCAGATCACTTGTTAAGTGATCAACGATTACGGAGAAAAGACCAGTCCCAGAATATCACAAAACCCGATTCTAGACCTAAAGTCTTACAACTATTTTTGAAATATCTAAGTCGTAATCATGATATAGAAAAATTAAAGAGAAAATTGACATTCTTGGATAGTCCTATGCATTAAAGACAGATTTGAAAGACGATTATAAAATATTGAAGGAAATTTCTAAGGATATTTTCCTTTTAAATTCGGTGACTTTGAGGTGAATTAAAGAATCTCCTGCAGTCATAAAGGTGTAGTTATTGTCATATTTTCTTTTAGGTAAAAAAATTGAAAATGAGCCCAAATATCTATTGTTCGATAGATTTGATGCTTGTGAGTAAATTCTCAAGTGTATTGGGGATTACCTCATTTCTGGGCCGTTATGAAAAAGAATAAAACAGTATCAAAGTTTTATTTGGTATTTGGCTACAAAATCTGAAGATAAGAAAAAGCAATTTCTTTATTGAAAATTTTCAAAACGGTGTTTCAATACTTCCTAGTGGAATGCCAAAATTTTTTCATTGTAGTCTTGGAGATTATAGGACAAAGAATTGTGAATACTTTATGAATGTACAAGATTATGAAGCAGTGGAAATTATGTGTAGGGATATATATCAACACAAGGACATTGATGTAGTTCTGGTTACATACCAAAAACTAGTAAATATTTTGCCAAACACCATACTATAGAACAAAAGGAATATTGCTTCCAAAGGAGTCTGCAGTCAAATGGTTACCGATTCCACATTTCTTAATCTCTAAATGGTCATATCTGAATCTATGCAGATAGCTGATACTTCACAAAGGCAGGCGGTATTCCTTCGGGTTCTTAGAAGTGCGATGTAAAGGCTGAATCATAATAGACATCGCTGTTTTGAACGCTTGTCAATAAAAGAGAGTAAAGGTGGAGGAACAGATGCATAGGATATGCAATGTATTGGATAAAATGGCAAGTGGATGTTTTTGAAGGCTTACCAAGAACTTTGAAAAGGCAGAACATAAGAGTCAAGGAAATTGTAACCCATGCAATTCAAAAATTCAGAACATGAAAAAAATACTATAATCCAAAGAATATTCAATCCATTATTACAAGAAATTTGGAAAGGCAGAAAAAAAGGCAGCAATTGATGTAATTCAAAACGTTCTGGAGATTGCAATATTTCATTTGTTTCAATAAACGATCATCATCCGTTTAGATTGTATGATAAGACTACTAGTGACGGTAGTTTCAGACGCGGATATATGCATATCTTTGGAACAATCAAGTATTGTTGTCTACAACTGGGGAAACTTCACTAGCGGTAGAGAATGGGAACTCCAAAGTCTATTGCATATTTTTTCTCATCAAATGCTCCAGATTTTTTTAATATAGATGAGATCGCTGAACAAGTTTACTCATTGACTAAACTTGATTGGGCTACTGCTACACCACTCGTACGAGAACCAGTAACACTACAATTTTCAAGAGAGATTGCAGAACTAACGTCAGCAATAAGCGAGCAAATGGAATTCAATTCTTGATCCATCAATCAATACAATCCTAAATAGAAGACATGGTTTATTATGCTAGTAAAATGGTTGACTTACAACATCTCGAACAACAATTCTCTCACATTCTATAAATGATATCCAACACAATTATGAAAAAGATCCATTAGGCTGTTCTCTTTACCTTTACTTTTACTAAGAAAATCGGTATGACACAGTAATAGATAATCTAGTAGACTGGATGAATACTTGGATAGATAAGATCATTATAAAAAAAGACGTGACTCGATTTGCAGATAGAGAAATTACCTCATCATTAATGGCATACAAGGCATTGTATGACGCAAATAGGTTACAAAAATCAGATCCAGTAGATTTGAATACGTTCTTATCAAGATATGTTGTTAACAACAAATTTTTCAGTGATTTTAACTTTTCAACCGTAATTCTCTTTTCAGTATCTAATTTGATGGATAAATTAGAATTTTGGGAAGAGATCTCTAATACAATAAAAGAAGAAATAAAATTATCTTTCACCTTTAACGATTCTAAAAATTTAGTGTTTACTTCAATGTTGTTTGATTCAATAAATGATGTCTCTATTCTGGAGTATGTTACTAGTGTTGCAATGGACCAATGAGAAAAAATGAATATCCGCCCTCAGACGCCATTTATTATGCATGGACATTGTGGAATAATAGAAAATTTTCTAAGCAAACAGATTATCCTACTATAGTGAATTTTGTAGAAACTACACTTAATTCTATATTTATGCAATTTTCGGATAAATTAGTTGATGAAAGCATCTTGGAACAATTCGGCAGAAAGACTACATCCAATGTTTCACGATTAGTGTCTAGTCTCACACTGGAATCTTTTGATTAGTTTTAATCAAGAAAGGATGGGTATTCCAACATTTAGTCGGTCCTTCGTCGAAAAGCAACTAAAGAGTCGTAAATGGGATGGTACATGGCTCGAATTAATAAATGCAGAAAAGGCTTTTGATGAAGGAAAAACAAATGATTGTTGTCGTGATCTGAGGACTGCGTTAATTCACATGATAGATGTGGCGCGACTATTCGATAACTCTATTTCTTTCCCTGAAGGGAAAACACCTGATCCGAAAATTCCAAAAAAGATTCTTGAGACAAACGGTCTTTCCGAAAGCAGCACTGCTTTTTTTGGTTACGTTTGGACTTTTCTCTCTGAAAGATCTCATACTGAGACTACTAAAGATAATCGAGTTGATCTTGATGATGCACGACTAGGATTTCACTTCACTTATCCTGTAATTGAATATCTTCTTCGATTTATACTAAAAAAAGGAAAGTGATAATTCCTATAAAATTAATGTTTTAAAGGATATGCCATTTGTTTCATAAATTATTCTAAAGGTATAGGAATTACTCCGAGGCAGATGTGACATGGGTCTGAAATTATCCCAAGTTAGTAGCTCGATTCTACAGACTGTGACCTCTAAACATTCTCATAAAAAATCGCTCAATATTTGTGGTATTTCTCGGGAAAATAGAATTGAAGGAAATGTTCCAAGAAATATCTTAAATCATCGTAGGTTCAATTTTTTAAATTTAACTTTCTTCAAAAGCAAAATGTTTGAATTTTAGAGTTTTACAATTTTCAGCCACTGTTCTTACCACATCTTCAGGAATGCCATCAGGTATTTCTGCATGAATTTCTAGATTTATTTCAATTTTTGAATCAACTAATGCCTTTAAATGTTGAACTATCTCTTCTGCTACTTTTACTTTCCAAGCATCGGTACTCAGATTTGCCCAGTCAAGTTCTATTGTGCCATAAAGTTTGTACGTGCAAATATTCCTATTTGGTGTATGTTCTTCAATAGATGAAATAGTTCGTGGAATAGTGGAATGTTTTATTTCACTAGATTGTTTTACTTGTAGTTGCTTGTTTGCGATTTTGGTTTTATAATTATAGATATTCCATCCATGTCAGACAGATCCAGTAGTTCCAAATACTCAGTCCTTGGAAATTTCCTTTATCATCAACACTAGCAGCATAACCAAAGAAGTCTTTGCTTTTAACACCTTCTTTAATATAATCAATTAAGATCCACATCTTTAATAACAGTAAGATATGGATATGTTGAAAGATATTCCCATAATTTTTTCAAGGTTATGTAGTCTTTATTCTCTCCATAACCACTTATCTAATTCAATTTTAGTAAGGTGGAGACCATTTTAGTCACTAATAATTCTGATGTTCTTAATTTCTTAGATGCCTTTACAACGATAAGCTACATCACGTCATTGGATGGCTCTTCCATATTATTCCCAGATAATGCCACCAACTCCTTGAGGAATGGAGTCATAACCAACAAATGTTTTGACTAATCGAACGTTCACAATCTCATTACTTAGTTTAATATTTTCCGCAGCCTGATCACGTTAATCACCTTCTTAGATTTTAAAAGATATCCTGTCTTTCTGACCGATTTCCATGCAAGATATCGTCTTGTTTCCTCCTCTAAATTTCTTTCGATAGATGAGCATCAGGAGCAACAAAGATTAACATATTACGATATTTCCTATGAACATCTCCTCTTTTCTAGAAATTCTTTAGATAATTTTTAATGCAGGTGTCTTGATTTTAGTTGATCTTATGAGCCGCCTTTAGTGAAAGAAGATTAGCCTAACCTTGGTTCATCAGGAACATCCATGCTTGATGGACAAACATGAACTGCATGAAAATTTCCTTCTTCTTCTTGTTTCTTATTGTTCTCGATTTCATCATAATCTTCTTGATATTCTAACCTACTTGCTCTGTCCTCAACTGTCCTTCGCAAGTGAGGCTGTGTATCAAACCAGATATCTTTTGTACCAAAGTAAAGATGAGTGAGTTATCTAATTAGTTACCCAATGCATCATTAAAAAGTGCAATTTGTTCACCCGGTTGAGCAACCCTAATCTGAACACGGACATCTTCAACACCACGAATTTTTTATGCGTCTATGACGGAGCACTTCCAAGACAAATAGTTCTAAAAACTTTTCTGGCTGCCATATATTCCTTAATCTAGGATTGTCCTCGTCTATTCTCTGGGTTCCGAACTTCACCATCAACATCGTTATCAACTACAGCATTCCAACTTTCAGAAAGATATGGTCAATTCATATACGTATCTAGGTTTCGCATCTATTGCAATTGAACCTGGCATTAGCATTAGTGATTTATCGCCTCTTATCATAACTCGGAAATAGTCGCAGCCATTAGTCTAAGAACACCACGAGTTTTCTGGAAATTTCTATAGAAACAATATAATACAAAGGTCAAAAATTTCAGGATAAATAGGATATGATGTTTTCATCTTATTAAATAATTCAGATTCTTTACATTCTGAAGGAAAATCTGTATATTAGAGAATACAATTTACTAAATACACTGATAACATCATACGTGCTTTTTCATCACTTATGGGGTGAATAATTTCTTCTTATATTTCAAAAGTTCCACTGGTTCTACTGGTTTCCAAACTGTTTGAGACTCCCAAAAATATTTTATTCTGTCTAGTGAAGGCTACTTTTCAAGCCTGCCACCAATTTATATGTGAAACAGCTCAGTGATGTACACCTAGAGTGTTTTTTGAACGCCGGCAGTTCCGAGAATATGCAAAAAAGTTACATTAATGAATCAAAGGAACATGCAGCACCTTCTTTTCCATAAATGTTCTTGCATAAGCAACAAGTTCATCAATCATTAAAATTATACAGTTCCGAATTGTTCAAATCTTCCACAAGAGTATCAGCTCCTGGTGAGATTATACCTCAATTTCATCGTTTTTTTAATATGTTAAAGGCTTTTTCTTTACCTAATTGTGTGCCATGTGTCCCCAGAGAGTACGCGCTCTTTACATCATGGAATCTTTTTGGAGTAGTTGCACTTATTGCTGTACCTACAAGTAGGCAACTGATCTTTTGGAATTCGATCTTTGAATGTATTTTTTATCAAAATCAGGTATATCTTTCAGCAACAATTTCGCCACTAAAGGATGATAAAGTGCAAGCATTGTATGGGTTTTGCCTCCACCAAAAGATGTTTTCAGATTGAATTACTGGATCTCCTCCTTTTCCAGCTTATTTTTCAGAGATGTAATAAGAAGAAGGTAATTCCATAAGTCAAATATGTTCTCTTAAAAATTCTTTTCGATCTTGATATCGGATGCTCCGCTTTACGATCAATTATTCAATAAATCTGAGCAAATTCTGCTTGTTATATTTACCAGTAGCAAACATCTGGATGAGGGATAATTATTCTTCCATGGTTTCTAAGTTAGATTTTCATTCAAATTCTATAACCTCGTTTGCCCCAGTGGGATTGAACTAGACCACTTTTTTCTTGTATCATAGACCATGAAGATACAAGACTATTGTAGTAAAGTTGGTCTGCCCATTTTTTTATATGGAAATAGGATCACAACATGTAAGATAGATTCCTTCAGTCGCTCGCTTTGTTCTACGCACCGAGTTTTTTAATCAATTTAGTCTATTCCTTCTTCTCCTTCTGTTTCTAGCTCATAATCATCTGAGTACACTGCCCACAAACTTCTAATTTTTATTTCGATAAGTTTAGCTATTCCGAGTATTCTTTTTCAAGAAAAGTCAAATAATTGGCCACTTCCAAGATTTGATAAGACCCACATACGTGTCAATGATTGAAGAGATGAATTTTTTGCCTTAGCGAGAATATCAGCTTCTCAATGGCCATTCATCAGTACCATATTGTTAAACCATGATATCACAAAAACGAGTTTCTTCATCTAATTCAGATTTTCTTAGCATTTAGAAATGAATCCAATTCTGGTTAATATTTTAAGAGTCGTTCTTACTCTATTTCAGTTCCATCCGCCCTAAAATTTTAGAGTATCTTGAGAGATACTGCAATCCAGGTCCAATTGAAGATGGGCCAAGTCTTACTCGGAGCAACACTACCATGCTGAAGTGCTGATATTGCTGAGGGTAATTCATTTCTTAGTAAAGAATAAATTCACCGTCGAGTATAGAAAGAAAGCATCTACTGGTGTGTATACATACCAAGACTATGATGATGAAGTAAATTACAGATACTTTCCATCCTATGTCTTCTTTCAGAGCGCATGGCCAAGTGCCATCAATTTGAATCCTGCTGAAATCAAATTCTAACATTGTTTCCCACCCCGTAGACACAAACGTAGACTCGCCTGATTCATCAGAGTCTCTTTCTTCTTGTTTAAATGCATAAATATGGTAACAGGGAAATCAGGTCTCGAGTTCTTTTTGATTAGTTTGAATGCGTCACTGAGACCATTCAAGAAATGTTCTTCTGCTTTTTTCTTGTCCCCATCAAAACGAAAAGGTGAGGCTATTAATTCACTGGATTTTGGTGTTAACATAGTACTAAATAGATTTGGATAAATTTTCCCTAGAGAGTGTCTAAGCCATGTGTAAAAATAATCTGATAAATCGGAATAACCAATATTATCATAATACGGTGGATCAAAACATATCATTGGAGTAATCCCTGGGACCAAAGATTTTGTTGCATCTAGTTGCATTGCTTTTCCCACTCCTTTAGCTGGAATTGATTTTTTCAAACAAAGTGATATCCATTCGATGGCGCCTAACCAATTTCCAGTACGATCGCCAAATGGATTTGCTTCTGCAAAATCCCACACCATCTGTAAAGTTTGTCTTCCAAATGTGCCAACTATGTGTGAACCACCCCAAGGAGTTAATGTCGACCAATAATTTGCCCCTCGATCTACTGCAAGTGCCAAATATGTCGATACTGCATCTGCATATGCTCTTGCTCCTGTACCACCTTCCTCCAACATAATATTGTCATCTTGAAATCCTACTTTCAAAGCATCATTATGAATTTTTTTATGCGCTTCTAAGACCAGATCACTAAAAGTTGTAAGTGCTAAAAGTTGTCTTTGTGTGAACAAATGTTTGTGTTTTGTCATTCCATATAGTTGAACTCGAAATCCTAACGCATGTTCTGGTAATTCAGTCTCTGGTGTCCATAGTGGCTTTGCCTCATTTGCTATTTTTTCTTGCTCGTCAGTAGGTGGTAGAAAGGTTCGTCTAATCCCACCATCAGCTGACGATTGCCATCAATCTTTTGCTCAGTCTCTGCTTAGTTTTTCCTTTGCTCTTACATGACTAATGAAAAACTGGGACATTGCATACAAGACATGTTGCACCTTTTTTATTAACCGTACCTGCAGGAATTTTACCACTTCCGGATTTAACAGTAAACTGAATTGTCTTTTTCTTTTGATCAATTATTGGTCTCCACCCAAACATGTTGTTTGGCTTTTTCTTTTTCCAGAATTGAATGAACGAAGGTCAGTGGAAATTCTGCACCACATGCAGGGTTAGGACATTTTACCATCCTTGCCCAGATCCATGCTATGACTTTATGACTGTTCATTTTAGGATAATAATGCCCTATACGTTTCTCTGCCTCTTCTGAAATCCAATTTCCATAATATTCTACATCATCTGCAAGTCCTTCAGCTTCTTATTTTGCGTTTTAAGATTTTTAGAATAGGAGTTTGGATTTACTGGGGGCTTTCCAGAAAATTTAGGTGGAATTTCTATCATAGATTTTGTAATTAAAACAGCAACTGGATTCAATTTCACTGCAATACCGTAAATCTAGCCTCTGCGCCTCTAAAGGTATTGAACCACCTCCACAAAATGGATCTAGAATAGATGGCATATCATCTCCAACTGATTTTTTAATTTCATCCTGAGGTGACTTTCAAAATTTGTTCATTTGACTATTTTCCCAGAGAATGAGCTTTTCAATTATCTTAAAAAGTCGCTCTCGTTCTTTTTTCGCTTGTTTTTCAGGAAGAGTATTTCCTGGAATCACACGTCCACCAAACTTGCAAATAAGATTGCTCTACAGGCAGTCAATGGATGTCTTGCCCACCATAAATGGAGTGTTGATGGATGACCATGACGTATTGACTTCTCTCTTGCTGATTCAGTATTTATTGCAATCAAAGGCAAAGCAACTTCTATGAGTTTCTTCCTTTTGTATGGAGATTATGCTCCATTGTGGATCCACTGATACTCCTAATAATTTTTGTAAAATCATAGTTTTCTCCGCCAGTTTCAGCAAATTCTGGCTCCTTTTCAAATGGATTGAAAATATATCGTGGTCTCGACCTTTTCCATCTTCAATCAAAACTATTGCAAGGATGAAGTCTTCAGGTTTGTTTAAGCAAGTTAAGATTTCATTC
>CAVQKA010000003.1:0-146852 GCA_963713025.1 uncultured Nitrososphaerota archaeon
TCTTGCACAACGAACTTTGAGGCTGTCACATATTGAACGACTTAGTCTGTCTTGGTCCTCAGATGATACTTGATGCGGATCACACTGTATAGTAATATCTGTCAATGACACATCTTGAGCAGGACTGTGTACAAAAGTAGGTGTTACACCAACGCCAAAGTTGATTGTCTGAATATCTTTTTCTTGTGGAAATGATAAAAAGAATGCAAGCTCTACATCCGATAAGGCAAGACTTTTTGAATGTAATTTTTGAGGTATGAAAGTATAAGGATCAATTGATTTGACAGAAAACAATTCTGCAAGTTTTTGCTTGAAAGTCTTTTTTCCATGTATGAATTTGATTTTACGAGATGTAATTCTATGAGAAAAACTGTTGAGAAGAACAGTGTTGATCATATCATCTAATGTCTTGGTTGACTGGACAATATCTGCCCTTGATCTTTCCACCTCCAATTTGAAAGCATCTTTTATTTTTTTGACATTGTCATGATGAATCTTGTTTTGTTTCTCGTATTCATTTTCGAATTGTTCATCGTTAAGGTCTTTTTTTAGATTAGCGATACGATTTTCAAAAAGAATTTTTTCTTGATTCACACGGTCTCTTTTTTCTATATCTAACTCTGAGAATTCATGTAGAGTTGTCTCTACTCCAAATATGATAAAACAATTATACAGATTATGTCCATCAAGTTTGCTTTTTGCCCCTGCAAGATCTGCCTTTCTCTTACTTGAAAATATGGCATTTTTCTTTGACATTCTGCTCTCAAGTGAGGTCACTTTACCGTGTATTGCGTTTGAGATTTTTCTAGTCTGGTCCTGAACAAAGCAGGCCATCATACACCTAGATGATTCCTGCCAGAATTTAGAATAGACATCACTTTTTACTATTTTGGCAAGGTCTACAAGAGGAACCATAAAGTGATTTTTTAACGCAAGATATTTTGTAACCATTCGTTCAAAGTGTGGCTGGGTCTATACGTTCTACTGTAAGGCCATCAATTGTTCCAAAGAGATTTCTATCCTTATTTGTGGTTCTGACTATCAACCTCATTTCAGACTTGTTCCGGAAGACAAAGAATGCAAATTCTGTAGCATATTGGATTATTTTCAGGACTTGATTTTCTTGATCATCTTTGAATCTCTGTTGAGGCTTGAGTCTCAAGCCAA
Organism: uncultured Nitrososphaerota archaeon; assembly: GCA_963713025.1. Lineage (GTDB taxonomy): Archaea > Thermoproteota > Nitrososphaeria > Nitrososphaerales > Nitrosopumilaceae > Nitrosotalea. The sequence goes on from CAVQKA010000003.1 coordinate 1,168, forward strand.
ACAAACTCCTCTTGTATTTTTGATGCCATTATATTTTAGAAAAATATAAAATTTAAAGCAAGATTTTCTGTTTTTAAACAATTACTATTTGAAAAGGCATGTTAAAGATTATTTTGGCAGTTGCAGTAATTATAATAGTCTCATTTTTCTTTGTTACAGTACATGCAATAGGATTTGACAACAGTTTGGAACGTCTTGTCATTGAGAAACAAAAGGAATACCCATCATGGTATATTGGAAAGGGTATATTGCCGCAGCAAAATTACACATACCACATATGTGATTATTCCATAAAGCCTACTCTAAATTATGCAACTCCGTGTTATCAGGCAGAACTTGACTTTATTGGACTCTTGCAAGAACCAACTGGACAGACTTGGATAGTTCAAGCAATTTTTACTCCTGATGATTCTCACAATCAATGGTTTTCCATTTTGCACATATCTTCGGATTTTGCAACAATTACAACTGATGGCACTAGCATGAATTATGCCACATCACTTTCACATACTATATTTTATCTACAAAAATATGCAAACATGCACAAACCTCAATTGCTCAAGATAGGAACATCATGGGGACTGGTAGATGAATATGTATCACCAGTTCCACAGTTCACGGTAAATAGATTTACTACTATACCCATGGGAAATACCATTACATCTGCATACCAAATTGGGTTTGAAGTAGTAAAAGACAATACATTTTACATCAAAGAGGACATTCCATTCCCAATAGAGAGTACACTTTATGATTCAAAGACTGTAAACATCTGATGCGCCAGCTCTCTATCAAGTAAAACTGTTGAGTATATCCAATGTAGCAAAAAACACTACTGCTTTGCAAGCCTGCAGCAACAATTCTGAACCTCAACAGCCAGTCATCCCACTTTCAAAGCAATCCCAGACACTGCCATTACCAAATGATACCAACAATACTTACTCAAACCAGACTATTCCATCAAACATTGAAAACAACTTTACACAAAATACACTGCAAAACAATACTGGAAATCTGGATCAAAATTATACAAATGAAATTAACTCTACCACAGAAGGCCAGATACTCAAGGCATTCAAGGGACTGGGTGGGAATCTTACTCTAAATTCAACAGGGTAAGACATATTCAAGAAATTATTTTTTATATTGATTTATTTTTTGTGCTACCTCGGCCGCATTTTTGATATTAAATTTCATATCATATGTAGCCACTCCCTCAGTCCAGGAAATCACAAGGCTGTCTTTTTTTGCTGCATTTGAAAGTATTTCATCATATGAAAGTTCTAGGCACAATCCATTACCAGATACTTCTACTGCAATCCCAGTATCAAGTAGATATAGTGTTCCAAGACCCATCTTGCTCTGTACTTTTATCTTGTCAAGAATTTGTTGCCCTTTTGCAAGACCTATCATACAATTATACCATTATGAAAAATAAAAGGAGTTGATCAACACCTTAAATGATATTGTATGATATACCGTGATGCTTCCACTTGCAATAGCCATAACACTTCTAGTAGTTGTTGGAATAGGACTGATAATGCTAACAGAAAGCCAAAATGTAGCAATTACACAAAAGGATAACGCAATAAACGTGATACATTCCAATAAAGAAAAAGAAACGATACAAGCAACACACAATGGTAAGACATTTTCTTTCAAGAATCCAGAAAATACTCCTGTAAATATAAAATACCTAAGAATTGTAGACGATAGCGGAAATCTAATCACTAGAATTCCATACACTGCCAGGATTTCAGCATTTACAAATTCTAGTCTTGATCTTAGCGGTGTGATACCATCACAGTACCTGAAATGACTGTATAACTGTTTAAAAAATATCTTTTTTCTTTAATCTGTGCAAAAAACAATATCAATCATAGTTGTACTTTGTATGTTGACACTTGTTGTCAATGATGCTTTTGCAACTCAGATTCAAATTGTTACCGACAATGGAAATATCTTTACTGTATCTGCAACAGCAAATTCAACTGCAAACAGTAATGGGAGTGGGAATGCCACCAGTAATGGAAATGGCATTGTGGCAAGAATCGTCACAATACATCCACAAGGAACTGTCATATCTGGAATAGATAACGTCGTTGGCCAACCATACGCCTTGATACCTTACAATAAAATTACATCCGGTACATTTGCAGCAGGTTTTCAGAACAGTGATAATGTTGTAAAACTAGTTGTGCCAAAAATGAACGGTCAATACATTTACAGCGGCGGCGTATTGATACAAAATTCTACTCCACAGTCAAACACACTTGCACCTATTACTACTAGTGTTCTTGCAGGCTCAGGTTCTGCTACGACATCTTCTAGTGGAATAACATTTACCGGTGCTGGCAGTACAATAGCAGTACAAGCTAATGGTGCAGGATCTTCAATAGTTGAAGGTACAGGTATAACTGGCGGCGGTCTTGTAGTTTTTGGAACCCTGGTAGATCCATCTGTCACAATTTCAGCGTATGATGGTGGCACACATGGATATACAATAATGTCTCCCACAATATCAAGCGGAACAGTTAGTGGAGGTACCGTAACAGTTCCTATCAACAAATATGTCAGTTCGTCAGCCAATGCATACGCAACATACACTTGGAGTTATTCTTACTGTACCATGAGTGCATATACTGCATGGTCTTGGTCTTGTAGTTCTGATGCAGGAACCGGTGTAGCAACAGTAAATGGATACGCATCTGGAAATTTCTATCATGTAACTTCTGTAAGTTATACCACTACTGATGGATATGCTACCAATTACTATCCATCTGGCAGTTCATCATCATGTGGGAAAGGAGGATGCTCATATTCCCGTTATGGTAGTGCGTTTGTACCATACATTACTCTCTATGATAAATCACCACTTGTACCAAGTACACTCCAATCATACACTTCAGACTTTACATCCCAAGTCAACTTTGCTCCAATACCGTATTGGTTTATAGTTGAACCTACATCTGGAGGTACCACGATAAAAGCAAGTGCATATGATCCTACGACCCAATTATTTTTGCAAGTAACAGGCCTACCTGCAAATATACCATATCAAATATTAGAAAATGGAATTATTGGACTACAAGGTATTACAGGTTCTGATGGATCTTTGAAACTTTCTGCGGCACAAATGGTTACTGGCGGACAATCCCTAAGTGGTGAACTTGACATATATCCAAACTCACCAACATACGTCGGTAACATTGGAACTGCAGTTTATGACTCTGTAAATAATAAAGTGTTCAACATTGCTAGTGGTACACCTCAAATTTACACTCCATTTGCATATGTGATGATACCAATGTCATCAACTGAAAATATTCAAAATGTATCAGTAGATGGAATTGCACCTATGCAATTATCCTATCTGTCAAAAATTTACACATCGGGTTCAAGCATGATGGTCCCAATCGTTCCAGGACTAAAGACAATAACATTTAGTATGAATGGAACTAGTGCAAAAATACCTCTTACTAGTATACCTCCCTCATTAGGAATTTCAGTGATATCACCTGGTACGGGAACTGCATCTCAATACAAGACCGATGGCACTGGGGCATCAGTACGGGCAAACACCGGAGGGGAAGGAGTTGTAATTGCACAATTGGACGGAACAATATACGCATTGGTTTCTGCAACAATATCAGCAGATGTATCCTTTACCGCAAATTCTGCTTACAATTATGTAAGCAGTCCTCCCACGATGATCTACATGGTATATGATTACATGACTGGTCTGTATGTTCAAAGCACCTGTCCTCAGTTTAACGGATGTCAACCAGGATCTGTTTCAGCAACAGGTGCAACAAGTGGTCCCCTTTCACTCTATGTTGACACATATGTAAATGGACAAATGGTAAACTCACAAATCGTGTATTCAAATTCTAATCCAATTATATCGCAGTCATCTTCAATTAGTGCATATTCTTTTTCACAGTCATCAGCAGTGGCTATGCATTATTCCACAAATACTGTCACACAACTTGTCCAAGTATCTGCACATGCAGGAGATTTGATAGAATTTTATCTCAGAGCAAGTGTTGAAGCGGATGGAAATGCAATATCAGTGCCAGCCTCATCGTATGGAGTATTTACAACTTCAAATCAATTGAGCGTGGGAACAGCTACTGTAAATCTTTCCAGTGGATCCATACTGACTGGTGCAAGTTAGGCAAAGCAAAACCTGACTTAAATTGATAATACTTTTGAAATATTGTGAAAAAATTATTCTTTTTGCTTTTTATTTTGATCATCATATCTCCACTTCAAGTGTTTGGGCAGCTTGGCTCGATCCTAAATGATACCAATTCCAATTTGTCATCACAGCAAGATGCGAATAGTTTTACGATATGGATTCCAAGCAAAATGATCAGCGGTCAGGATTATGAAGGAATGGTACTTTTAGACAAGCCAGAAAACCAGCCAAGTATTTTTTACTTGTCTTCAAGTGATAAATCGACATTACAGGTACCGCTCTCAATAACGATACCTCCGTCAGAAAATCATGGAATATTTGCAATCAAGACACTCAAAGATGGAAATGCTACGGTATTTGGTGCATTAAATGGGAACTTGGCTCAAAGTGCAACCCTAGTTTACACTTCAAATTCACAACCATTCCAATTACAAATGATAATTCCAACATCTACAACCAAAGCACAAGATATGCAATCATATGTTTTTTCAGAAGACAAATTTGGATTACCAGTGCCAGTTGATGCAGATACTGAAATAACTGTCACAACATCGTCCATGATAACCGCGCCGCAAACTGTAATCATACCAAAGGGACAGTATTACACAACACTGCCATTATTTACAAAAGGCAGTGGTATTATCTCAGTATCATCAGATAGCTTGGGTGTTGCAACTGCAAATGTTACAAAAATTAGTGACAATGTAACAATCAAGCTCAGCTATAGCTCCAGATACCGCATTACCAAATTCACTTTCATATTATTACATATGGTTAGAAAAAAATGGATTACCATTCAAACCCCCATATACAATTCATGCATCACTTACATCAAGTGATACAAATGTTGCAAGGTTTGGAAATAATTATGATGTCACACATTTTAACGACATACTTTATTCTACTACAATAAGGGATGGAGTTGCAAAAGGTTTTGTGTATACACGAAATGTTGGAAGTACAGTAATTTCTGCAAGTGTGGATGGATTTGGTTCAGCAAGTGCTAATCTCATAGTTGGACCATCAAGGAACGAACAGGTAACAGGGCAAAACATCACAAGTTATTGTAGTGTATTTGTGCCATGCAAGCCAAACATGGTGAAAATTTGGACATACCCAACTACATTTGATGACTCGGGATATGGCATAGTTGGACTATATCGTCAGATAAACCAATCAGGTACCAGTACAATCATTCCACTCGTTGCAGACAGCAGCACGGTCCAGTTGTCATCAAATGGACCAGATACAAATTATGACAAACAAATCAACATGATACCCACTCGCATACCTGGAAGTAACGAGGAAACAGGAGTCGCACAAGCTGTAGAATTTGCCATTCAGGGGGGTGGAACCGGAAACTTTACCATGACTGCATCAGGCCCGGGAGAGATACCAGGCGTTGCAAATTTTAGTGTCCTGCCTAGATATGATGACTCGTACAGCATCAAGATAACTCCGCTTCCAATCAATGCGGGAATCAATCAAGATCTTGGCATAATGTACATCGCAGACAGTACCGGTGCGATGGTGGAACCGTCAAATATTTTTGCAGAACCACCAAAAGTAGACATAAAAAGTACAGTCCAGAATATGCCAAAGACACTAGATTTTACATCAACCAACATGATACTCAGTGGGACAATCACTAAAAAATCAGAACTAGTAGCTTCAATTCAAGGAATTCCATCTTCGGCAATTTCAATTGTTCCTCTGGATGTTGCAACAAACATAGAGTTTGAATTACCGCCAAAGGTACACGTAGGAGAAAAATTCCCATATGTAGCATACAAAACAGATGCATTTGGCATACCGTTAGAAAGAATTGTACCAAGTGATGTATCAACAATAACAGGAGTAAACTTTGATCCTTCTGGTAGATACATGTCAGTAAATCAGGAAGGAAGGGTAACAGTAGCAGTACTCTCAGAAGATGGAGCGATCACTCAATCAATCAATTCGTTTTACAATGACATGAATGTAAACACAGATGCAAACTCGACAATCTTCAAAGTAGGAAAGGACAATATTTTCAATATAAAATCAGATATTAGTAATGTGATATACGAAGTGCAATCAATTTTTCCTGTTATTAAAAAAGGAGACGGGGAATATTCTATTACGCCATCAAGAGAACAGAATTTTGATGTGACTGTATTTGCACACAAGGATGGATTTCGACCAATATCGGAAACATTACATCTTGTTTCAAAGAAAATAATTGACATAACAATGATTGCAAAAGGAAATGATGGAACACAGTTGCACATCAGTCCAACGTTTACTGTCAACAATTATTCCATTTCACAAAACACGCCATTTACTACAACAGTAAATGCTGGCAATACAGATATGGAATTGCCGCCAAAAGTGATTTTACAAAACAAAAACTATGTGTTGGATAAGATAGATGTTGGCGACCAGAGTTATGTGATAAATAAAGTACAAACATACCTAGAAGATGACTCGAACATAATTGCAACATATGACTTGGTCCTAAGTGTAAATGCAACAGATGCGATAGGCGGAGGATTTTACTCATATGGAAGTACTGTTACGCTAAATGCTCCGGAGAAATGGCAAGCCTCATTCCTTGTAAGACAGGTTTTTGATCATTGGGAAGGCAGCAATTTACCATTTGATTCCAAGACAAACAACGTTAGTTTTACAGCAAAAGACAACGTATTTGCGACTGCAATTTACAGGCCTGATTACACGTATCTGATGCTAGTAATAGCTGGGCCAATCACAGGAATATTTGCAATGAAAAAGCGTAGTACCATCTCTTGGTATGCAAGGGAGATAAATGATAAACTGGAAAAATTTATTCCAAAATTACCCGTGAAGAAAAAATCTGATACCTAGTGTTTGACTAATTATGAATTCTAGAGAAATCTACACCACTTTTTTAAACGATGATAGTCCAGTACGTGTACAAAATGAAAACTCTGCATTATACTATAATTGCAATTCTGATCCTTTCTACATCGATGTATCTAAAACCAATTCAGGCAGATGATACAAATGGCGTAAAGATTGAAAATATTCAAACTCTACCATCTTCAATAATAGTTGATTATACATTTAAAATCAGTGCGACTCTGGTTAACAACTCATCAAAACCCATATTTGTTGATTATGGATCTTGCGAAGCTCCCTTTTCGGTAACTTTTGATAACCATGTTTTGGTTAATGAAACTCACCCAATTTGCAAATTGAATATACTTGAACAAAAACTAAATCCTGGTGAAAAAACCACAGCAACTAGTCCAAATTTAGATCTTGTTTACAGGGCAGCACAGAATGGAACTGTAAATGCAACCCTAAAATTTCCATATAAAATATGGAACCAAACTATTCAATCAAACAGCAATGAAATTGTGTCAGAACCTTTCTCCTTTACAATATATGGAAAAATTAGACCGCCAACATTATCCCCTTCTGGGAATCAGGCAATTATTGATGTAGCACTAGCCATACCTGGTTTGCAAAAATGGTCCAATGACTGGCAATTTGACTCTATGGGATTTATGACAGCAAAAAATCAACCTGGTAATTATCAATATGCGATTATCTATCTAAAGGCGTCTTCTAGTAGTTCTCTCATACCATGTGATAACAATAACGATTGGAGTGCAATGGTGATGATAGATAGGACAACAATGAAAGTAATTCAAGCAACATATCCTACCATGGAATCACATAACTGTAATTATGCTACCGGTGGCGGACCAGGTACATCCGGTGGTACCATACTGAAGATAGACCTCCCTCTAAAACAATTCAAGTCGGGATCTCCAGCAAGTGATGTGAAATGCAATGATGGTTTACAACTAATCATCAAGGCAGAAGATAATTCTCCAGCATGTGTTAAACCAGATACTGCATCAAAACTTACTGAACAGGGTTGGGCACTTACCAGATTGGCCATAGATGGACTAAAAGAAATCTATGGTGTAGGAGAAAAAATTGATTTTATGATTGACTTTCAAGGACTATTGCATTATTGTGATTATCCTCATGTGTTAGTCCTTGATTCAAATCAGAATATAGTATGGAAAAGTCAAGATGTGAACAGCATGTGTGTTTCTGCACCATTTAGTCCTCTACCATATGTTAATCAAAACTTTGATCTAAATTCTGGATATGGTGGTCCAATTATGATAAACAAGACTGGAAATTACACCGTGAAAGTTTCTCTCTATAGTAGCAGTACTGAAAAAGGATTTATTGTTAAATGAAAACTCTGCATCTTGCAATAATTGTAATTGTGTTTCTAGTATTTTCTGGAATAAATTTTGTTTTTGCACAAAAGACTGCAGCTATAGCACTAGTATTCCTAAGCCCAGACAAGGAGATCTATTTCCCTGGAGATTCCGTCTTTATCCATGGCCAGGATAACATGAATGTCACAAGTGTAACTATCGGACTGGAAAAGGATCACAAAGTGATGGTAAGTTCAGAAGATTCTCAAGTGTTAAAAAATGGCACCTTTTATGCAAACTTTACTCTGCCTAGAGACTCCGATGCCAAGTACTGGAGTCTCGTTTCCGGACCGTTACATCAGGATCTTTACTTCAAACCTGTTTACGTGTCTCCGTTAGAACAATTCAGGGAGGGAATTGAGCCCTCCAAGACAAGATGTGAGGGTAGCTTGGATTTGGTGATTTCACACGATAATCTTCCAGCGTGTGTAAAACCTGACACAGCACAAAAACTTGTTGAACGTGGATGGGCTCTTGAGACAAACAATCCCAAACTTACATACATGAACATCAAAGTTTTCAGCTCGTATACTCCTAGCTCTTTGGCAGATCATTTCCTTACTGGCAGTCTATATTCCAGTGCAGAATCGATACAGAATGGTAACATAACCATAACAGTAAACGGAGCAACCATGGGAACAACTCAAACTTATCCAAACGGATGCTTCCAATTCAACAACTGGAATGACAGCAAATTGATAGATCAGATAAACAAATCAAAGTCTCTTGGAATGTCTTCAATGGAGTTAAACTTTCAAACACGGTACTTTGGTGACAGTAATCACAATCCTGCAAATGCATCTGCAATCTCCTATCTCAACTTTTATGCAGTTCCACTTGCTCCTACCCAGTATGATACGGGAGTCTATCCTTCAGATCAAATCAATATGACGCAGGGTAATTCTGCCCAGTTTCATATTACTGTCAAGCCATTTTTCAAATACTGGGAGGTAGGACACATGAAATTGAATCTTCAGCGTATGCCATGCGGTATTTCTTATCACATATCACCTGTAGACAATAATGATTCGGTATTGGTAAACAATACAGTTAGTTTTGATGTGGTCTTGAATTCGACAAGTTATACGCCATCAGGAAAATATTGGATATCTATAGATCAAGACCTGTCTGGAATTAACGAACCAAACATTGACAGTAATGTTGGAGCATTCTTTCTGAATGTATTAAAAAAATGAGTTGATAGAAAATGAAAACTCTACATCTTACAATAATAATCTGCTCAATAATGATACCTCTAATTGTATTTGGAATCTATATGATTTCAAATCCTATCGTGTCAAGCCCAGTACAACTAAATGCCACAGATTATGAGATGCAGAGAATCTACACCTTTTGCACAAATCCAATGTTGTCAAATCCAGGAACTGACTTGTTTGTAACATGCAATCATCCTCAAAACTACACTGCAAATGGACCTATTACACCTCCATTGCCTGTGTACAAGAGAGTAGAATGTCATAGCACCTATGGATGTTCTGGCAAATACAATTACATTTTGCAAACTCCGGATAACTTTCTAACAGAAGAACAAAAGCAGCAAGTAATCGAGAGGGCATTACAGGCTACTGGATTAAAAAAATACCAAGATATACAATTCGAGAGTATGGATATGGGGGTTCATGATGACCATTGGTTTGAACATGTTGATTTTGTCATCCCTCACATAGAATACACAAACGGTAACTGTGGCTGGCAGGCTGCCGCAAGCGTGGACCTGAATGACTTTCACGTGGATCCTGATTTTGGAACGGTAGGAAATAACAAATGCTGATTAAAATGAAAACTCTATACATTGCAATAATTGTTGGAATCGGAATGGCCCTAATTGTTATTGGCAATTCTAATTCGTCGTTTGCACAGCAAGCTGGATTTGATCTGACAGGTGTCAAGACTTATCACATAGCAAATGCTCCATTGAAACAATTCAAATCAGGAGTAAGTACAAACGATATTGTTTGTAACGAAGGACTCTATCTTGCAATTAAATCTCACAACCTAGAGCCTACGTGTCTCAAGGCTGGAACAATTTCAAAACTTGCATCAAGGGGATTTCTCTATGGAATTAATGCAAGTGAAACAACCAATACCACAATACTGATACCGCCAGGTTCTGAAAACCCATCTTCAAACAAGACATACAGCCCAGATGTAGCAACAGTTGTACTTGGAATCAATAACACTGTAACTTGGGTAAACCAAGCAAAGACAGCACATAGCTTTGCTCCAGACATGCCATTGCAGCAAGACGGGAAATCATTTGGTAGTGACGTGTTAAGACCAGGTGGTTCGTACCAATTTACATTTGCAGAACCTGGAACATTTGGATATCATGGAGAGCCACATCCTTGGCAGAGAGGAAAAGTCATTGTCTTACCATATGAATCCAGTAACTTCACCCCATTTGCAGCCAAAACTTACAACTTGAAACAAGTCCATTACTATGATAGTTCCAATCTAAATCCCAAAGTTTCATTGTATGATTATTCGTATGACGGCATAGACAAAGACGGTCTAGTATCAATTGACAACCAGACTTTTTATCAAACTACACTAGACAATGACATTTACAAATTGAAAGGTACATCCATGCAATTTCATAATGTTACATTTTCTTTTCCTGAAGGTACCCTGATTACGCCAGGTGGTGCTTTTGTAAATCTTGATGTAAAGTTCCAAGATGGTTTTGAAGAGATCTATGGCGGAACTATGTCAAGTCCAGATGGTTCAAGTATTATGGTGGGAGGAATTCAAATTCCAACACAGTATGGTCCTCATTTAGCTGTAAACTCTATTACAGTTCTTGGGAATCATACGATGCCACAGGCAGGTCTTACGATATATCATGACAAAATCAAGCTACTCGTAAGCACCAATCAAATGTTGACTGAAAATAATGAGACGGTAAACAGGATAACAAAGGTTGTTCCACCATGTGTATCTAAGATACCTCATCAGTATGCAATAGCGGGACCTCGTGGAGACTCACTGTGTCCTGTTATGAATTTTGGAGCCTCTGAGAAAATTCTCGATGCCACTGGATTTTATGGCATTTACAACTATGCATCTTATCCTGGAACACTAAATTATGTACTAGAACCCGGGCATAATGGTACTATCGAGTTTCTAATCTCCGTAAATATGGTTCATAATTTTGGGAACACTACATATTCCAATCAAATCAACATCACAAACGATGCTGTATTCATGCATGATGCAGGAATGAATAATCATCCCGGTGTGGATGTTTTGGTTGAGCCAAAATCAGAGACGATTGGAGATAACGGTTCCGCACTTGTTACCATGACATTTTCTGCATCCAAAGATGCATTACCAGGCATTTACTGGGTGACTCTTCCTCCGGGTTTCTGTGCTGGGGGACAGATGATCATTCTTACAGTTACTGATTGTGAAAAATAAGAAATGAAAACTCTACACCTTTCAATTATTATGATTCTCTTTGTTGCGGGAACTGGTATTGTATTTGCACAATCAAATAATACACAAATACAAAACGGAGTATCACCTACAAATTCTACATGTACTGATAACATAATTCAAAACATAAAGACAAAATATGCATCATTTGATGAAGAGCGAGCTAAAACAGAAGCTGTCAACTATGATGCGTTCAAGTCTGAAGTCAAAAATGACCAGTACATCTTTAGGGCGGTATCACAAGAATGGGCAAACGATCAAGTAAAATGTGATGTTACATTCAAAACCGTTCTGGTGCTATTCGTTGTAACTGATTCTTCAGGAAAGGATCGAGATGTTACTGTACTAATCAATCCTGTGTCATACAAACCTCAGGGTGTTGATGTGAAATATGATGTACCAACTCATGGTGGTGTTATCCAAAACTCTAGAGGATATGGGATGGCAGAAAATTATACTGAAACAACATCAAAAATTACCCCTGCTCCTCAATACCCTATCTGGAATTATCCCGTTGATGGACAGGTTACCTCAGTTGACATGTCAAAAGACGGTACCCTTGTTGTTGCAGGAACAAAATCTGGCACCGAACATGGAACCATCTATTTTCTTGCTAAAAATGATACCCTTCTCTGGAGTCATACTTTTGATAGAGACATTTGCTGTGTTGCCATGTCAGCAGACGGCTCACGTGTTCTGGTTGGCGGATATCAGCTTGTAGGTGGAGGAGGGGGAATTTATGGGGCAGCTCAGAGTTATGAAAATGGGCAGATTTACTATTTTAATAATAATGGTACGCTTCTTTGGAGTTATGATTTCGGAGTCTCTCCTGTAATGTCTATTGTCATGTCTCTAGATGGTTCTCTTATAGGTGCTGACACGGATGACAAAATTCTTTATTTTGACGAGCATGGGCAAGTTTTACCGAATCATTCCAATGGTAACATAGTATGGAATCATACGGGTCCTTCCAATCTGGAAAAATATTCACAAAATAATACCTACACAGTACATGGTGAATGGGCTTATTCTGGACATACTGTCAAGTTTTTTGATAAGGGTGGAAATCTTTTGTGGTACTATGATGCAAATACCCCATCTTCTGTAGCAATATCATCAAGTGGTGATTATGTTGCGGTTGGAACAGGTTCATTGCAAGATTTGAACCATGTATATTTTTTTAATGGAGCCTCAGAAATTAACTCACAATCATTGCAATCTCAACTAAACCAATCTCAGATACAAGTTGATAATGCGGTACTGAAACAAAGAAATCAAGATCAACAAAGTCAAGCTCTTATCATGCTTGAAATTGGAATTCCAATATTTGTAATTATATCTGCACTTCTGTTTTGGTTTACAAGAATTAGAAAATGAAAACTCTACATCTTTCAATACTGACAATTTCGATATCATTCTTATTGATTATATTCTTGCATCCAATTCAAGCCCAGAGTATTCCAATCGACCAGAAAAATGCAACTTTAATACTGAATTTTACTTCTGAATTTGATGGATATGACGGAGGTTCAGTTGCGTTCAGTCATAATGATGATATGTTTGTTTATCCAACCATACTAAAAAATCCAAAGTTTGGGAATTGGACATCTCAGTTATGGTTGCATTATTTGAAAAACGATACAAGCAAATTCATAGGTTTTAACGGTTCTTTGAGTAGTGGGTTTTACGAGTCATTTATTGGAGAACCTAGGTTTAGTTCAGATGATAAGAAATTATTGTTTGTGGGTGGTAGTTGTGACGGAAATCAATCTCATACAACTTTTTACATAATAAACCTACAGAGTCAGCGTTTACAATGCAATAATCTGACAAATGTTGTTAGTGCAGATTGGATGCCAGATGGTTCTATTGTGTTAGCACAAAATAATGAGCAAAACGATACCATATCGATTTATCGGAACGGTACAGAAAAATTATTATATATAAAACCAATCACGCCACCAGACAGATCCCTGAATTCATCACATATTTCATCTATCAAAGCAAATCATGATGGAACAAAAATTGCATTGTGGTATTCTATTCTACTATATCAAGAAACACAAATTCTCGATGTGAATGAGGGAAAAATCATAGACACATTTGCTGGTGGTCATCCAAGATGGAGTCAGGATGATAAGATGTTGTTGTATTCTATTCCAACAAACGCAGGATACTATAGTAATGGCCCATTAAAGAGTAGGACATACGTGAATTTACTGGATGTCAACAGTAACAAAACAACCAATATCGATACTGTTTCCATGGGAATAAATGATCTGGTATTATCAAGCGATTCCAGAACTGTATTTTATGTGATGAAAATTCCATATCCTTATGATTTCTTGAATTTCACATCTGGAATATACAAAATTGAATTGAATCACGATGTTGATAGCCAATCTACATTAACTCATATAGAATCACCACTGCAACAAGAATTAGATGCATATTCTACACAAAAAGAAAAACATGCAGAAGAAGAAAAACAAGCTAAAGACATAAGCGATGCCATCATTTTGGCAGAGGTGGGAATACCAATAACTACTGGAATTTCAGTAGGCGTGTTATTATTTTCGAGGAAGAGAAAATGAAAACTTACTAGTTTCTATGTGAATAACCTAACTACGATTAGTGTTTAGACCACTGGATTGCAGTTGACTAAAAAACATTTGTTCGGGAATATGTGCTTGAGTTTAGAAGAATCTTATGGTATGAATCTACGCCAGTTTTTTATAGTTTGAACGTTGAATGATATTATATTTTGAAAACTCTATACCTTTCAATAATTGCAATTCTGATAATTGGCATATCTACTGGGCTAATGCCAGATGTGTTTGCTGACCATTTTCCCGGCGTGACAGAATCTATTTTTTATTCTACAAATGGAACTCAACTATTGGCACTAAAAGTGCATGAAAAAGTAAACATCACCTTCACTGCTAAAATCAATGATACCAACTTTGACGGACATGTCTTTTACAACATTATTGAGGGGAATAACCAAATAACAGAATCAGAAAACTTTACTGGAAAGGAGAGTCCGAAAAATTTTACATTTTCTTACATTCCTGACAAGACAGGCATTTTCGAAATCTCAGATGGTATGGCATCTAATTCAAGCAATTTTCATTCTGTAAGAAGTCATTCTTTCATTGTCTTAGAAAACTTCAGCAAGGCTATGAAATTTAACGGTCAGTGCAGACAACCAGAATATAATCCAGTTGCAAAACCGGATTTTTCAACAAATGCATGTGTTAAACTAGATGCCTATTTCATACTAAAGCAACGAGGCTGGCATTAGATATCTGCATTTTACTTGATTTAGATCGATTGTGTTTAGACCACTGGATTGCAGTTGACTAAAAAACAATAAGCCCTGAAGAAATCTACACCACTTTTTTAAACCATATCTATCCAGTACGTGTGAAGAATGAAAATTTTACGGCTTTCAACAATTCTTGCTATTTTGATTTTTGGGATAGTATTAGTTTTCATCATGATCATTCTACAAGAGCATCCTCAAGAGGTCTTGTCTGTAAAATCCCCCGTATTGCCACAAAATGTTACAATAGGTTACTATGCCAACATGACAAGCCAAATCACGCTCAAACCACTCCAAATTCAGACCATTCCTGTACAAATTTACGCTTCACAAGACAAGCCATTGCATGTTAAATTGGGTCTGACAGTGCCAAATAAAGAATCTAATTTTATTACTACTGGCAATGGTAACATTCCATTTGGAATATTTGCCATGTTGAGCAAAAATGAGATTAACCTTCCAGCAATCTCTGAGAATGATACTGCCGTTAGAGATACTGTTCAATTGACTGTTTTTGCGTATCCATTTACAAGTGGTACATACAAGATAGATGTATTGTTATACCAAGATAATGGAGAATCATATTCACGATATCTTACGATAAAGGTAGATTAGAAAATGAAAACCAAATTCATCCCCGGCTTTTAAAATAAAATATTTCTACAAATTGTGAGTTCTGGCAAGTCTGACATAACTGTTCTAGGGTTTAATGACAATGGCATGACGGCAGGAATACCGCGAAATGAGCAGATACACATGGGAATCTTTGGCGAGGTGGGTTCAGGAAAAAGTATTGTGGATACTATAATGATAAACCAGAACATAAACAGAGATCAAGGGTTCATGCTTGTTGACCCGCATGGAACTTTGGCACAAGATGTTCTAAGAATGATTCCAGAATCAAAAAAGGACCGCGTAATCTACATCAGTTTGGATACGGTGCGCTTGTGGGGAAAAATTGTAAAAATAAATCCACTTGAGGTAAAGAGTGGAGGCGACAGATATGTTGTTGCCATGAATCTTGTAAATGCATTACGAAACATATATCGTGATTCATGGGGTCCACAACTTGAGGCCTTGCTAAGAAATGGTGCAAATGCGTTAGTCGAGATAGAAGACTCGACACTTAGAGACCTGGTAAAAATAATTACAGATGATAGAATGCGTTCTATTTTTATGAACAAAGTTGCAAACAGAGATGTCAGACATTTCTGGAATGTCTTGTTTCCCCAGCAGTATCAAAAAGATGCAGGACGTTCAGCGTACAACAAACTTGACAAGATCTTGTCAACCCCCCAAGTTGCAGCAATACTTGATACTGCAAAATCAACAATTGACTTTGGAGATATAATGGAATCAGACAAGTGGGTAATAGTAGATTTATCAAGTGGAGGCTCTGATGATGTGATATCATTTCTTGGGACCATTCTAATCAACATGGTCTATGTTGAAGCCAGAAAGAGATTTGGAAGACCTGATCTTTCCGCAAAACCATTTTTCATGTATATCGACGAGGCACATCTTTTTGCCCCATTTGCGCTCAGGGAACTGCTAAACACCATGAGAAAGGCAAACATGAAGGTGACAATTGCAACCCAGACCATCAATACATTCCCAAGGGAGTTTGCAAAGGAGATATCTGCTCTAGTTCGCACACTAGTTTGCTTCAAAGTGGATATGGAGACTGCAAACATGTTCAAGACTGTAATGCCTGTACCAGTTGAGCAACTCACATCGATGACACAAGGAAGATTTGCTTTTTATTCCCAGGGGAATCCTCCGCATACAGGATTACTTATCGCAGTTCCAATAGTTGATAGGAAAAAAGATTGGAAAGAATTGGCAAGATATAGCGTGGAAAAGTATGGCGAACAAACATCGCTTGAAAGATATGTCATGCCAACAAAGTCAAAACATTATTCCCCACAAGTGACACCACTTGAGGCAACAATCCTGCTCTTACTGTATAATGAAAATCGTGATATGACAAAAGATGAGATCTACGAGTTTGTTTACAAAATGTTTCCAGTAAACAAGCGAGATGTTTTTTCAAAACTCGATGATATCCTAGTTAATCAATTACATCTGGTAGAGCGTAAAAATATAACATTTAACGATGGCGATGACAAACTTGTCACTCGTTATGTTTTGTCAGGCCTTGCATACAATAGTTTTTTCTCACAAGCCATGATGGGAAGACGTGCAGGGTCTCCACTGCACCAGACTACAATATTTCTGATAATGAACATGCAGCAAAAGACATTCAAGTTTTGTATTCCAGATCTTGGTGACAAGGGAGAACAAAGACCAGACTTGTTGATATTTGAGCCACAAAGACGTGATGATTCAAAAGATATAACATATGATCCTCTGTATTGGTCTGAAAAAATAATTGCAGTAGAAGTAGAGACAGACCCAACAAAACATGAATCTCAGGTTGTTGAAAATTTCAGGAAAAACTTTGAACTCGGATACGATGTATGGTTTATAGTTTTTTCAGACAAACACAAACAGTATGTTGTAGATGCAATGAACAAAAATAATATTGCAAAACAGTTTTACCATATTATACTAATCCCACCTGATGCAGTAGAGCGACTTGGCAACATACAGAACAATTCTGTAACTCATCTAACTAGGGAGGAACTTGAGGTGTACAACATACTAAAAGGCGGTGGTACGGCTCAGTCTGTTGCCTACAAGGCAGAACTTTCTGCATATGATGTCATGGGGATTTTGTGGAAACTTGAGCAAAAGGGTGTGGCAGAACGTGGCTATATTGAGACTAGAAATACAAAATTTGCCTTGGAAGGAGGAAAAAACATCACCCAGACCAAAAGAGAGGAATATTTCATACCTACAGAGGAGGGCAAGAAACTTACTGAAAACTCCAATTCGCATAATTTGGAAGCAGAGAAGAAAAATGACACGGCTGTATTACCAGATACAAACGACAAGAAACCAGTAGGGTTTGATTTTTCAAAACTCAGCGATCGAGGATTAAAGGACCTGGTATTAGATCCAGAAAATGGACTTCTCGCAAAAACTATGCTTGAAAATCGAGGGAATTATGTTCATATCAAAAACGGCAAGGTAATGACAAGAAAAAAGCCACGATGACATCTATAGACAACTAGAGTACGACTTTGTCTTTCTGTTGTTGAGCAAATGAATCCAATGAATTGGGTTTGCCGTGGACTTTCTCAACGTGTACTTGAAACCCTTCTTGTGAATAAAAAACAATATTGCATTCTTTACAGGTGGGCACGCAATCACTAGAAATGGTTTTTGATTTAATGGATATGATTGAAATTCAGCTATGTTGTAATCAATAATTGTTGTTGTGATCCTCAGTCTGATCCTACCTGTTTGGTATAATCATGTTTGATGCCATTCTTGTACAACTGTTTAAAATGAAAATGGAAATCATATGTCATGAGCGAAATGATCGCAGTACCAAAAGATCTATCGGAGAAGGTTGAAGGGAGACTGAGTCTTGTAGATCTGAAGGATTTGGCCAGGAAATTGCTGCCCGCCAACAGCGTACTGAGGATACTGATACTCTCAGAATCTGACAAGTTATTAGGTAAAGAAGGAATTGCAAAACTGGAAATTTTTCTTAAACTGCTTTATCAAGAATTAGAGCACAAGTGATTTTTGTCAGGATTTCATTGTATGATTGCAGTTATCCATTTCCATGATGATTTTAAATTGGTTTACGAACCACTTATTTTTATCAGTTATAACAAAGCCTTTTAACTTCTAAACGGATTAATTAAATCACAGTTAGGAATTAGAGGGGAATATCATGCAAGAAACAAAAAAGACTATGCAAAAAGAAGAATTGGAAGCACTTGTAGAGATGACTCTAAAAGACCACAAAATCATTTTTAAAAGCCTAGACAAACGTTGATTCAGGACATTACAGAAGATATCATTAGATCAATCCATACACAATTGGAAAATAGATTTCCAAATATGCTGAAAGGTATAGAAAAAGAAGGTCTGATTAGTGCTCTGATTCAGAAACAAAATCAATCTCTCTTTGGATCTGATAATCTCTATCCTGATATTTATCTAAAGGCAGTCTGTATTGATGGAAGGTCTGATAAGATGGCATATCTTTACTGATGGTAACAAAAGAACTGCATTAATGTCTACTTTCATATATCTATATGGAAACAAACACTATCTTGCAATTCCTATTGATTCAGTTAGATTTTTGATTAGGGTAGCTGACGATAGACAAAATGATCAAGACTATACAAACAACTTGATTAAAGAAATATCCGAATGGTTACGTGAACATAGTGCTACTGATGAAAGAGAATTTTTCATAAAAGCTGCAAGATACAATTTACTCCCAGCGATAAAGCTAAGTTTACTATACTTTTTTGGATTTAGAAAGAAGGCTAAAAAATTAACTGATCACTGGTATGCTTTGGAGAGTCATCAGGATTATGTACTGGAAGCTAAAGAAACCTCAAAATTGATAAGAGATGTTGTGGATAGTGCAATACTTCAACTATATCATACTTTGCGGACAAAGAAAAGGACTAAAACCAAGAAACTTGACGAAAAATGAAATTACAATAAAATTTACCATCAAAGCTAGAATGTATTGATGACTTGAAAAGGATAGACTCAGAAAAGCAGTAAAGAAATAGATTTTAGAAAAAGGAACAGGTCCGTAAGATTGACACCTACTCCAAATTATCTAGTTCAAAACAGGCAACCTGATTATGACTTCATTATCAGGCAATGTAGATACAAACTCCCATCCTTTCATTATCCACTCCTTGCATTCTGTTACGCTGACTACCTTCTGACTATTCCCGTTCAATCCAAGCGTCTCCATGGATTTCTTTTTGATTAGTTGCTGCATCTGTTCTACACCAAGTTTTGAGAGGTTTCCCAACTTGTCAATCTCGTCCTTTGTATGACCTGCAATGGTCAAAAACTGGAGGTTGAAAGTTTCAAGTATCTTGTCCTGGCTTGTTTCCTCTTTTCCTGTAGTAACCAAATGATTAGATCCTCTTGCATATGCCTGGCGCATCTTTTCAATGATATCTTCAGGGAGCCCTTTGTTTACAGTATAGACATGCTCAATGTCTCCCTTGTGGCCCATCCAAAAAACACGCCAATCTCTTATTACAAGTCCCTCGCTTTCGGCAACCATTAACCTAGTGTCAAAATATCTTCTAAGGATATACGGTCTCCACTGAAAGCCTGCTGCTCTCATCGCTTTTCTCATCAAATCTCCCACATTGTTTGATACTATGTGCTGACCTACCTTGCATGGGTTGTAGGCAAGAGCAGTTATGATTGGAGATGCTAGAGTTATCATCTCGCCATTTCTGATTCTTAATTCCAAATATTGCTTGAGATATTCACATGCTTGTTCAGGAAGAAATGATGTAAATTGATGTCCTGCTTTGGACAAGCATTTTCTTACTGTTACAATTGTGGGAATTTTCTTGAATTCAACTATACCATTTTCTATGGCAAGTTCTGGCAAGTCTGCTACCTTGAGGCCGTCTTGTCCAAGATAATTGCCTAAAACCTCAATCCTGAATCCACAAAATCCGACAAGAGTTAATGCTATTTTTGCCCTAATGTTTGCAACATCGAGAACTTTTTGGAGTTCTGATGGAGTTGGGACTCGCTCATTCTCGTATTTCGAATAATCATTGGAGCCGCTTATCCTGATTTTTTTCCTTACTTCAATCTCGTTGAAACTCCACCAACTCTTCAGTGCTCTGACATATCCCTTGATGTTGGTGCCAGCACTTTTCTTGTTTTCAAAATGTGATATGACTTGGAGCAGAAAGTTGCCAGCAGCTTTGTCATTTAATCTTGCAAGCTTTTGCGTGGTTGTATCAAATGTCTTGCATATGTGCCCTATTCGTCTAAAGTATTCTGCAGCTGTTATCACACTTCCTCTTTCAAGATTCTCTACCCAAAGCTTGAACTGGTTATTTTTTAGAAGATCCTTGTAGGGTGATTTTTTGAGCGATAGCTTCATTTTTTTGACTCCATTTTGAAAGAAAATTGAGTAAAAAAGGCGAATCTTGGACCCGATTTGAAATGCGGTTGCCGGGATTTGGACCCGGGTCGCAGAATTGGCAATCCCGCATAATAACCAAGCTATACTACAACCGCTTAACCGATTTAGAAATTATTAGTCTATTAAAGGGTACTGTTTAGAATACCATTTTTTAACATGATGTTGTAAAGATATGTCATGGACAAACAAATCGAAATAAAATTAAATCAAAAAATAAATGAGGTTGCAGACAAATCAGATGAAATTTTCAAAATTGTACAATCGCTAAACGAATTGAAGACTCATGATGACTCATTTGGTTATGGCATAGTAATAGGCAGATTATACAATTCATTTTATTATCAATGTAGAAGAATTCTAAAACGAAATCCTACAAGTGATGAGTTTGATCAATTTCTTGATATTTTAAACAAGAAGCAAAGAGAGATTCTTGATTCTTTGAAATTAAGCTGAGACTGGTTTTAACGGAATTACTTTGATCATTGGAGTGCATGGAAGCTTTACAGCTGAACCATGTAGCGCTTTCTTGGCTGCTTCAAGATGTTCTTTTTTCACATGTGCTTCCATTATTACCTGACCTATTTCTATGCGTGCTGCTAAACTCACAGCTTTACCAAATGCTCCTCGCATTCCTTCTGATAATCTGTCTGCACCTGCGGTTGCAATCATTTTATTCTCTCTTAACAAAATATGTGGATATACTCTTAATGTTGAATAATATCCTGTTTCTCCAGTAACTGTTTCAATTGCCTTGTTTGCAGATAATCTGGCAGATTCAATTGCCATGTGTCGTATCTGCATTTTTTGTTGAGAACAAAGCTGTACACAATAATCGTAATCTCCGTCTTTTTTTCCTCCATAGAACTTTGCAATTTTTATCTGAGGTTTACCCTTGATGTACTTCTTTCTTGTATATGGTTGACCATTTCCAACTCGATAGTTTGCTCCATGCATGCTAAACACAATTTTTGTTTGAAGTCCTATATTTTAACCGTGAGATCATATTTGTGCTTCCAAGATATGTTATATTGATAATAGTTTATTGAATTTCAATGTCAGAGTTAGAGTCTAAAGTAGAAGGAGTTTTAGTAAAAGATCATGTTCTTGTATCTGACAAAGATATGCAACATGTCTTAGAGCTCAAAGGATTTGGGGAGGTAATTAAGAAGAAATTTTTCCTTAAACCATTTGAATCTCTATACTTGCTTTATGTTGATAAACTCAAACTTTTCAGAGGAACTCATCAGATAGACTTTGATACTTTGATGGCAGAATGCATCAAACTTGATCCTGATTCTTTCACAAAATTTCTGATATACAGAGATCTTAGAACTAGAGGATATATTGCAAAAGATGGATTTGGATTTGGTTCTGATTTTCGGGTTTATGAAAGGGGTCAATTTGGAGAAAAAGGTGCGAAATATGTCGTATTTGGATTAACAGAAGGTAAGAGGGAAAAGATTGGATTACTCCAAAAACAAATAGAAGACATTACCACAATGGGCAAGGAACCAGTACTTGCAGTAATTGAAAGAAGAGGCGAGGTAATTTATTATAAAGTGTCTAAAATTCAATTCTATCAAAATAAAGATCAACTGGATTCTCAAATATAGAATCTTAAATACGATAAAACTATTTTTTACGTGTGGAGTTTAAGGAGATTTACTGTTTTAATTGTAAAAAAAGTTTAGGTCGATATAATGAAAAATATTTTTCAGAACAAAAAATAAATGAGATAATAAAGGCAAATCACGCCTCGCACATTTATGAAGGACATGAAATTGTAGTGAAACGAATCACTGCTTGATTATCAGATAGCACATTATCGAGATAATGTTGATTTTTCTTACTTGTGAATCATAAGTAATTGTTTTATATCCATAGCGAGTTCTCAAATTGTTGAAGACTAGTTTATTTTTACTTGGAACTGTTCTCTTATTTGGATTGTCACAATCTGCTTTGGCATCTGATGGTGGTATAACAGTGACTCCGCCTACTATGGTTGACCCGTTTGGGCATGCAATTTCTAGTTTTCAAGTTGGTCAGGAGATTGGTGTTGAATCTACACTTACAAACCATGGTCAATCTAATCAAAAATTTGCATATATGGTACAGATTCTGGGCAGTAATGATGAAACAGAATATTTCCAAAGCACTTCTGCATCAATGCTTCCAAATCAATCCTTTAATGCATCACAAGTGTGGATTCCAAAAAATTCTGGTCAATATACCGTTCAAGTGTTTGTCTGGGATAGCTTGTCATCTGCTATTCCATTAACTGGTGTACTTAGTACTACAATTACCATATCTTGATAAAATCTTTAGATTGTCACAAACAAATTCTAAATTTTAATTACAAGATTTTTTAAAAAATATATGAAAGATGCTCCCGCCGGGATTTGAACCCGGGATCACTGCCTTGAGAGGGCAGTATGCTTAGCCGGACTACACCACAGGAGCTCAGCTAAGCCATAAAGAATAGCAATTTAAAGGAACGTTTTGCCTTTGAATGGATTTGTAAATTTTAACAGCTTTGATACTTTATAGCAAAATCTTAGACTGGTTCTTTATGGATATAAAACAAATTCCTACTCTGTTATCAATATCTGATTTCCCTGTTGGATTGGGAGGCTGTAGAAGTAATGGAACTCATTTTCAATGTTGTGAGTATAACATAACTGTGATGGATGAAAAATCTGGAGAATCAGTTCACCGTATTGAAAATGACTTTGTCAAGATACATCATTGTTCTTTTAATGATACCACTGGTAGTACGTTGCATCAACTCCAGAATTTGACTATCATAAATGATGAACAATGGAAGCTCAGAATGTTATTGTCAAAAATAAATGAAAAGAAAGAACAGATTGCAACTTCTCATGCTAGAAGTCTGTCTTGTAGATGCTGGAATTCTTGCTAACAAAGCAAGAGATTCAGTAAAAACCAATGATCCTTTTGCAGCAGCGTGGATAAAATGTGCATCATATTCTTTGGCAGATGCTATTTTTTGTCTTAATATGAAGAGACCAAGTCCAACTCATATGCTTGAAGTGATTAGAAACATGAAAAAGGATAAAGTAAACCAAAAATTTTCTATCATACATCAGATTCTTGGTATTGAAAGATCATCCACATCCCTCCTCTCAAGGATGGTCAAATCCACTGTTGGGTTTTCTAATATGGTGGAAAATAATGGAAATTCGGATATCATAACAAAAAAGTATGAATATCTTGTAGAAAATTCACTTCTTTCAGATTGTTACTTTTATCTGGGATATGTAAATAGACTCAATCTGCTTAGAGTTAAAAATCAAATTCATAAAAATCCAGAATTTATACATGTCTTAAAAATTGGACTTGATTTAGAGCATGATCTTATGGAAATTGATAATCAGGCGACAACTTTACTCCAGTCCACAAACGAAATACTTGGAGATCTGAAAAATCAGTTATAAACTAGGGAACAATACTAGGGATTTTTCGATAACTTTTAAAACCCTGTAGGAGAACTCCAATGTATGACCGATGCAGCATGCGGATGCGAATCATCCAAAGAAAATAATGCAGAATGTGATTGTGAAATGCAAGGCTCATGTCTTTGTGAAGCTAATTGTACTTGCAAAGCATCAGTTTGCAAAGAGCACGTATCTTCATTCTAATAGGTTTTAGAACCTTTTTTTATTTTATTTTTTTAAATGCCTAAGCATTACTTTTCATTTTCATCTTTTATGCCCCATGTTTTAACCAGTTCCTTTTGAAACTTGTCTACTTGTTTTTCATTAAGCGCATCCCCACAATTTTTGTGTGTTGGAACTACAACCATTCCATCAAGTCTAAAGTCGACTTCATACATGTGGACTTTTTCACATTCGCACATATTCGGAATAATATGGCTCCACTATATTTGCTTATTTGAAAGATTTAACTAGAACATTATTTTGTATGCAAATATATGCAAAAGTATGCAGTATTTGCAATTTTTACATTTTTACTAATCATGCCTGTTGCTTTCCAGTCTGTGCAAGCTACCAAATTTACTGATTCTTGGTATCCTGGAAAGGGACTCAAACAAGGTGATTACTTTAGTTATAATGTCTGTTTTACTGACTGGCATAATTGTGCTCCACTTCAGATGAGTTTTTGGGTTAAAAATCAGACAAGTGATGGAAGTGGTTGGAATTTAGAATTTGTTACAGTTGATGGTGCAATTGTACAAAAAGGAATTATGACAATTGGAAAAATAACTCCTGACCCAGAAACTTTTGATCCTAATATTTCAGATTATACTGCAGTTTACAGAAGTACAGTATCATGGTTAGATGCTTTTGCAACAAGCGAATCGCCAAAATCTTTTGATGTTCCAGCATGGGGTCGAACAGGTTCTGTTGGTGGACAATCTGTTGGTCCTATAGATCATGAAAGTGTCACAGTAGGAGCTGGTACTTTTGATACGTGGGTTGTTGGTTGGCACAAAGATGTTGATAATAAAATTTGGATTGATTCCTCACTTCCATTTCCTGTAAAAGCTATCGTATATGTAGATGTAACAACAGGAACTCCGCCACCAGATTATACTCTGGAATTATTACAATATGGGAATAGTCAAACAGAGCCTAGCTTTTTGCAAGTATCTTCTACTACAACTGCTGGAGTAAATGCAGGTTGTGCAACGCCAGATATGCAATATGACTCTGTTCATGCCACTGCAACAACAGACTCAAACGCAATGGTTATAGATTACAGATATAGTCCATCTAATCCTCATAATGGTTGTCCAATAGAGATGAGATTATCTTTTGAGCAGTCCTATGACCAAACACAAAAAGTCAGTAATGTTCAATATGATATATTCACAGTAGATAATAACGGAGTGAAAATATCTTCTCTTGCACAAACTCTGGGAAGACAATATCTCTTTGCTCCCGTTGGAGATGATGATAATACATTTGTCTTGACCGGAAGCACGCCATTAACACACGTTCTAATAGCAGCTCTTGGAACTGGTGCTGAAGGTTCTACTCCGGATGTTACTTCTGCAGGTAATGTACAATTTGATATAAAAACACAAGAATCATTTGGTCCACCATCTACAAGTACGACAACAACACCTTCTATGAGTAATTCTATATCACTATGACCAATAGCACTTCTATGGCTATGACCAATAGCACTTCTATGGCTATGACCAATAGCACTTCTATGGCTATGACCAATAGCACTTCTATGAGTAATTCTACAATGACCAATAGTACCACGAATAATGCCATTCCAGAATTTCCATTGGGTTCTCTTATGATAATGGCAATTGTAGTTGGATTGACAATTTTATTTGTTAGAATGCATCCAAGTCTATCAAATATTAGACTATAAGAAAATTAATTGATACAAACATGCCTAACATAAGAGTAATAGCTATTTTTGCGGTCATTATAATAGTGGCAGCTGCTGGACTTGCATGGCCATTTCTTTCCAATGTGAAACCTATTTTCTTGGCACCTGTTCAAGCAAGTCAATGGCACATGGGTAAAGGTTCGGAATATAATCCTGAAATGATTTATCAGGTTTCTCTAAATAACACAAATTTTACAAGTGATCTAAAATTCCTTCCAATCCAAGAAGGAAATCAATCGTTGTTAGTTACAATAAATCCCAGTGATAGTAGTAAGAAAATAAGTCAGACTGTTCCAATAGGACTCGTTTATGATTTTGTCGATGTGTCTTCTGATGCCAAACCATATTTTGATATTCTTGATCAAACTTTATTTTCAATGAGAGATTATGCAACAGATGAAAAATATCTAGCAAAAGATGCTGAATGGGGAGATCTCTACATCGGTGCAAATCATGAGAAACTCAAAGTAACAGATTCTGGAAAAATGTCATTTGAATTTGGTTCAGCAAATGCATATCTGTTGTCATACAGAATTGGAGCGCACATAAACAAAATATGGATAGTTGATAATTTACCAATACCTGTAAAAGCTGAAATTTATGATCCTGATGGTAATCTTCAATACACTTTTGAGTTAGCCTCGTTAAATGCGCCTTCTACACCTGGTTTAACTCCATAACAAATTTCAAGTAACCAGTCACAGAATTTTCTAATCTCGTCACTGATCTTGCCCCACAAGTGTAAAGATGCAGGTAATATGTCTAATCTGTAATTGTCATTCATTACTCTGACTCCCTCCTTTCCCTCATACATGTATGCATCTTGTATGTTGACACTACCTAAAATTTCAGATGCTTTTGATTTTATCAACTCTCTTGGAATTGTAAATGATTTGTTGTCTCTTTCAAATACCAATCCGATATTTTCTGTTCCATATGCTTCATAGTCCTCAATCTTTCCCCTTTCAGGAAAATTTAACGAGACCTTGACATTGTATTTTTTTCCAATATTATCTGCAATCTCATTGATGGTAGTAAATGCAAGACCTGGACTCTTTTTTAAAAGAAAACGAATCTGTGGATTATTTGATTTTAACTCTTTTTGAAGTCTAGATGATATCTGAGTAAAACTCATAATTTTAATGAAGAATTTTCTCATATATGCATTAGGTTTCACTTAATTACAAGATATTTTGAGACAATTCATGCTTCCATTAGATAAGGATGGTGTGCCACATGATGAAGGTTCGGAAAGAGCATCAAGTGTTGAGGATTACAAGGTAACATGTATGCAATTTATCAAAGACATATGTAGTGATTATCTTGCATGGGTTGATTATTACAAACTACCTGAAGAAGAAGACAAGAAAAGACGTGGACAAATACATGCAATTGTAGAACGAACAAATGAATGGATTGCAAAGATTGCAACTACAATAAAAGGAGTTGATGTTGTCATGAATGACGGGATACAAAAAATGGCAGAAAATACTGCCGGATATCCTTTCCAAATTGGAGTTTTTGTTAATAATATGTCAGGTTATACACTTGCAAAACCTGGAATGGTTGACATTACTGTAAAAGCAATTGGAAGAGAAGGGTATAAGGTAAAACTAGGATGGCATCAAAAGGACAAACGATTCCTGTTAAGTTCTACAAGTCCTGTTGTCATTGATGAATCAAATATTTCTGATGAAGATTTTGAACTTTTAAATCTACACTTGAAAATGGATGCTTCTAAATGCAAACCGAGAGATGTTGTATCTTTCACAGTTATTGTAACTGAAACAAGGGATGATCAAGAACATGAACGACGTGGCATGACAACAATTATTCATATGGGATAACCTGTAAAACTATTCTAACTTCCTCGGATCGTTTATCTGCGTATTTCATCTGAGATATTTTATTGCATACTTCTTGATCATTAACCAATGATGCTACCCCTAAAATGAATTTTCCTTGGTATACTATCTTTACATCTGGATTGTGAAGTGCATTTTTTAACCAGTCACTATTTGGATTTCTTCGGGAAAAATAGAATTTCCCTTTGTAAAATACGGTCCTAATCTCAACCGAATGCTCTTTACCTGACTTTCTACCTGTGGTAGTCAGTATTGCTTTGAATGTTCCTTCCTGAATCTCCACGAAATGTATCTTGTTTTAAAGAATTTAACCGATTAGATTGAAAACCCTGATACCTCCTTCAATAAACTGACTTGACAAGTCCAACGCATGGCTACAAGAATCGAATTGGACCGAAAGCAAATATCTGCAGATGACTTTAAAGGAAAAAAGGTCATTGATAGAGAAGGAATAGAATATGGTAAAGTAAAGCACATCCATATCAATTCTGACACACTAGAAGTTGTGGGAATAACCGTACACAAGGGATTACACAAAGATCACTTTCTATCACGTGACTACATTGACAGATTCACTGAAGAATCAGTACTGCTATCATCTGCTCCGATAAGAGTTGACTCTCAAGTGGTAGACATAGATGGACGTAAGATTGGTAAAATCAAAAGACTCCACATGAATGCTGAAACCAACGAGTTAGAATCTATCGAGGTATCTGACGGTCTTATTGGCTCGAGAATCTTTCGCACTTCAGAAATCTGGGGTGTTGGTGAAAAGGTAATTCTCAGACAAACAAAAGACGAATATAAAACTCCATAAATCTTTTTTCTCTTTTTTATTTTACAGTAATCTGAGTGTTGATTGTATCTGTTAATGGGCTTGATATAATATGCCAATTTAGTAGAATTGTTTGTACGTTATATGTTCCAGATTCTTTTGGCGTCCATGATTGAGCTGCAGTGAATTGCTGATTTGGACCAATATCTGCTGAAAGACCTTGGAGGACTCAAAGTTATGTCACTTGATGACGTGTATGCACTTACAATTGCTATTACTACTAAAATCACAATCAAAAAATATCTAGTCTTAGCGCAAAATATTTTCTAAATTAGGACTGTTAAAAATTTACTCATCTTTGTTTAGACGTAGAAATCTTTATTTTTCATAATAGAATTTTATAATAGATTAATTTTCTGTTCTACGTGTATGCTGTAGAGACTGACAAACTTTCTAAAGTTTATTCTAGTGGCCTGAAGGCAGTTGATGAAATTTCAATCAAGCTAGAAAATGGAGAGATCTTTGGTTTCTTGGGGCCTAATGGTGCAGGTAAGAGTACCACTATAATGATTCTAACTACATTGTTAAAACCAACTTCAGGCAAAGCGTTTGTTGCAGGATTTGATGTAACTACTCAAGCAAAGAATGTTCGACAAAACATTGGATATGTACAACAGGATTCTACAGTTGACGAGTATCTTACAGGTAGAGAAAATCTTGAGTTGCAAGCAAGACTGAATCATATCCCAAAAGATATCAGAACAAAGAGAATAGATGAAATACTTGAGATAATCGAACTGGCAGATAGGCAAGATGAGGCAGCCGTAACATATTCTGGAGGCATGAGAAAAAGGCTTGACATCGGAGGAGGATTGCTGAACATGCCTAAAGTTTTATTCCTAGATGAACCAACTCTTGGGCTTGATATTCAAACTAGGTACAAAATCTGGGAATATATAAAAAAAATTCATAATGAATTTGGAATGTCCATTTTTCTTACTACTCACTATATGGAAGAGGCCGATAAACTCTGTAATAATATCTCAATAATAGATAATGGAAAAATCAAGGTTACAGGTTCTCCAAAAGAATTGAAAAGTTCTCTAGGTAATGAAATAGTTATTTTTGAAATTGATTCAGAATCAAAACTAGAAGAATTAGTTTCAGAAATACGAAAAACTTCTTTGGTAAAAGATGTATCAACAAATGGACTTGTAGTGACGGTTTTTACAACTAGTGGAGATCAACTAACTCCACAAATTTTTCAACACGCAAATGATCTTAAAGTTAAGATAGAAACCATTTCTCTTACCAAACCCACTCTTGATGATGTATTTTTATCACACACTGGTCGGGAGCTAAGAGAAGATGAAGGCAAGTATGACAGAAAAAAAATGCGTGAAAGATTAAGGAGACTTAGAGTTACATGACAATATTTTCAGATACGTATACAATTTTCTGGAGAGAAATGAAAAGATACAAGAAATCACGAAGTGGAATACTGATACGACTCATTCAACCTGCTATATGGATTATAGTTATGGGTAACACATTTGCAAGTACTAGGCCATTAATTCAGTCAGTGGGTTTTCATGGCTCTTACATAGAATTCATGGCACCTGGTGTGATAATGCTTACTGCAATATTCACAAGTATTTTTGGTGGAGTCAATACTTTGTGGGATAGAAGATATGGTTTTATGAATAAAGCTCTTGTTTCTCCAGTTTCTAGATCATCTATTGCATTGGGTAAAATGCTTGCAATATCACTGATATCTGCATTACAGTCAAGTTTGATTTTAGGAATTGCACTTGCATTAGGAGTTCATATGTCAAACCTGCTTATGGTGTTTCCAATATTGTTGACTGTAATTACCTTCTCGCTTGGCTTTTCTGGAATATCTGTAATTGTAGCTGCTACATCAAAATCACAAGAAACTTTTTGGGGCCTCATCAACTTTTTGGGAATGCCTCTATTCATGCTAAGTCCGGCTCTCTTTCCTTTAGAACTCTTGCCATCATGGCTTGCATTTGTTGCCAGACTCAATCCTGTGACCTATTCTGTACTGTTAATTAGGCAGATGATGACTGGAACTGCTCAAATATTGTCTGTAGCAATTGAGATATCGGTAATATGCGGATTTGTTGTAGTTATGGTCGCTATTGCAAGCTATGTGTTCACAAGAGAAGTCAACAAGCCTTTCTAATTTACCAGAATTGACCAAAATTGTAACAATTGCTAACTAAGGAGATCTTTTTAGTTTCTTACAATCTGGTATGTGTTGAAGATTTACCCAGTATTGATTGGGACTATGGTACTTGTACTGTCAAGTATGTTTATTGGTTATTCTTGGGCTACTCCTAGTCCTCCTTCTTTTTCTGCACAATGGGGTTCATACGGACTCACGACTAATGGTCAATTTGCATTTCCACAAGGAGTAGCAATTGATCCTTCAGGTAATGTCTATGTCACTGATCTTGGAAATACTAGAGTAGAAAAATTTGATTCCAACGGAAATTTTCTTTCTGCTTTTGGAGGAAAGGGTAGTGCTAACGGTCAATTTCATTCTCCAGTAGGAATTGCAATTGCTAATGGATTCATCTATGTTGTTGATAATAATAATGATAATGTACAAAAATTTGATCTCACTGGCAAATTTATAACATCCTGGGGAGGAAAAGGAACTAACAACGGCACACTTTTACTTCCAAAAGGAATAGCTGTTGATTCAACTGGAAATGTGTACGTTGCAGATACAGGAAACAACAGGATTGAAAAATTTGATAGTAGTGGAAACTTTTTACTAAATATTGGGCAAAGCGGACTTGATGACGGTCAATTTCTTTCTGCAACTGATGTTGCTACAGATTCACAAGGAAATATCTATGTAACTGATTCAGGAGGAAACAAAATAGAAAAATTTACTGGAGACGGTGTATTTTTAAACACTTTTAGTGTTTCAACAGGAGCTACACTACAACATCCCTTTGGCATATCAGTAGACAAGTCTGGAAATATCTTTGTGGCAGACAATGGAAATAATAGAATTGTAGAATTAGATACTACAGGAACTCCTGTTACAACTTGGGGAAGCCAAGGCACGGGTGCTGACTTTTTTGATAATCCTCTAGGCACTGCTGTAGACTCGAATGGAAATGTCTTTGTTGTAGATTCTAACAATAACCGAATTGAAAAATTTACTCAAACACCACCTGCTCCTGTAACCCCACCGCAAACAACTAATCCAACACCACAAGTAACAGTCGCACAAAATTCTACTCAGACTAATGCAACTAAAAATCAATTCCCTAATGATCACACTCCTCCTTCTATTACCTCTCCTTCAGACATGACAGTTGAAGCAACTGGAATTTTGACACCAGTATCAATCGGTCAAGCTACTGCAACAGATGCTAGTGGCATATCTTCTCTTACTAGTAATGCACCATCAAAATTCCCACTAGGAATAACCATGATCACATGGACAGCAATAGATAATGCCGGAAATGCTGCAAAAGCAGTTCAGAAAATCACAGTGCAAGATACTACGCCACCTGTACTAACAGCACCTCCACCTGTAACCATTGAAGCAACATCCTCTGATCATAATTCTATATGATCTTGGATTGCCATCTGTCAACGATGCAGTAGGTGTAGAGTCTGTTACAAATGACGCTCCTCCATACTTTCCAATTGGAAAGACTACTGTAACTTGGAAGGCAATAGATACATCTGGGAATGCTGCAACTGCAACACAAGTTGTGACAGTACAAGACACAACTCCTCCTGTAATTCATGCACCATCAGATATTACACAAGAAGCAACTAGTTCAATTTCTAATGTCGTAAATCTTGGAAATGCAACAGTTACAGATAACGGACTTCTAACATCTGTTACAAATAATGCTCCATCTGTATTTCCACTAGGCAAGACCATGTTAACTTGGACTGCTACTGATCAATCTGGAAATACTGCAACAGCAACACAAGTTGTAAATATTGTAGATACCACCCCTCCAAAAATTTCTCCACCGCCTATAGTTACATTTGAGGCTACTTCCCTTAATCAAAATGTTGTACCATTAGGAAATGCAACAGTTACCGATAATGGACTTATAAAATCAGTTACAAATAATGCTCCATCTGTATTTTCTCTAGGTAAGACTACTATCTTATGGACCGCAACTGACGATCAGGAAATTCTGCAAATGCAACCCAGATAATAGATGTAGTTCATACTACTCCTCCAAAACTTACAGTACCATCTAACATAACATTTGAAGCCACTTCATTAAATGATAATACAGTACCAATAGGCAATGCAACTGCAACTGACATTCAGCCAGTTACCATTACCAACAACGCATCAAAGACATTCCCACTAGGAAAGACTGCAATATTGTGGGTAGCAACAGATGCATCAGGTAACACGGCAAATGCTACTCAAATGATAGATGTAGTTAATACTACTCCACCAAGTATTTCAAAACCGGTTAGCATAACAGTAGAAGCAACATCACTAGATAGCAATACAGTCCAATTAAACAATCCTACTGCAGTTGATCTCCAACCAGTTACATTTACCAACAACGCATCAAAGACATTCCCACTAGGAAAGACTACAATATTATGGGTAGCAACTGATGCATCAGGTAACACGGCAAATGCAACTCAATCTGTGACTAGTTCAAGATACTACTGCTCCAAAAATCATCCCACCTGCAGATGTGACAGTACAAGCATCATCACTTGATGATAATACAGTTTCATTAGGAAATGCAACTGCTACTGATAATGTCAAGGTGATATCAATTACCAACAACGCATCAAAGACATTCCCACTAGGAAAGACTACAATATTGTGGGTAGCAACTGACGAAGCAGGTAACAAGGCAAATGCAACTCAAATAGTTGATGTGGAAAACACCACTCCTCCAAAACTTACAGTACCATCTAACATAACATTTGAAGCTACTTCGCTTAACAATAATACAATATCAATAGGCAATGCAAATGCTACTGATATTCAACCAGTTATAGTTACAAATAATGCACCAAAGGAATTCACATTAGGGAAAAATGTTGTACTGTGGGTAGCAACTGATGCATCAGGTAACACGGCAAATGCAACCCAGATAATAGATGTAGTTCATACTATTCCTCCAAAACTTACAGTTCCATCTAACATAACATTTGAAGCCACTTCATTAAATGATAATACAGTACCAATAGGCAATGCAACTGCAACTGACATTCAGCCAGTTACCATTACCAACAACGCATCAAAGACATTCCCACTAGGAAAGACTACAATATTATGGGTAGCAACTGATGCATCAGGTAACACGGCAAATGCAACTCAAATGTAAATGTAGTTCATACTATTCCACCAAGATTAGTAGTTCCAGCAGGTATTACCTTTGAGGCCACTTCTCTTAACAACAATACTGTTCCATTAGGAACACCGAC
This sequence comes from uncultured Nitrososphaerota archaeon, assembly GCA_963713025.1. Classification (GTDB taxonomy): domain Archaea; phylum Thermoproteota; class Nitrososphaeria; order Nitrososphaerales; family Nitrosopumilaceae; genus Nitrosotalea. The sequence continues at coordinate 35,982 of CAVQKA010000003.1, forward strand.
AGTTGTTGACATTGAACAAGTATCTGTCACAAATGATGCTCCAAAACAATTCCAAATTGGATTAACCACCATAACATGGATTGCTAAAGATACATCTGGTAACACATCAAATGCCACTCAAACTGTTTTGGTAAGAAACACCACTCCTCCAAAACTTACAGTACCATCTAACATAACATTTGAAGCCACTTCATTAAATGATAATACAGTACCAATAGGCAATGCAACTGCAACTGACATTCAGCCAGTTACCATTACCAACAACGCATCAAAGACATTCCCACTAGGAAAGACTACAATATTGTGGGTAGCAACTGATGCATCAGGTAACAAGGCAAATGCTACTCAAGTAATTGATGTAGTTGATACAACCTCGCCAAAGATAATTGCGCCTTCTGATGTTCATATGGTAGCAAAATTCATTTCTAATAACGTTGTACCAATAGGTAATGCAACAGCATCAGATAATGTCAAGGTGATATCAATTACCAACAACGCATCAGAGACATTCTCTATAGGTAAGACTACTATCTTATGGACAGCAACTGATGAAGCAGGTAACAAGGCAAATTCAACTCAGATAGTTGATGTGGAAAACACCACTCCTCCAAAACTTACAGTACCATCTAACATAACATTTGAAGCCACTTCATTAAATGATAATACAGTACCAATAGGCAATGCAACTGCAACTGACATTCAGCCAGTTACCATTACCAACAACGCATCAAAGACATTCCCACTAGGAAAGACTACAATACTGTGGGTAGCAACTGATGCATCAGGTAACACGGCAAATGCTACTCAAATAATAGATGTAATTCATACTATTCCTCCAAAACTGACAGTACCATCTAACATAACATTTGAAGCTACTTCCCTTAACAATAATACAATATCATTGGTAAAGCCAATGGTAATCGGATATAGAACCAGTTACAATTACAAATAATGCTCCATTAGCATTCTCATCTAGGTAAGACTACTATCTTATGGACAGCAACTGACGAAGCAGGTAACAAGGCAAATTCTACTCAGATAGTTGATGTGGAAAACACCACTCCTCCAAAACTTACAGTTCCATCTAACATAACATTCGAAGCCACTTCATTAAATGATAACACAGTGCCAATAGGCAATGCAACTGCAACTGACATTCAGCCAGTTACCATTACCAACAACGCATCAAAGACATTCCCACTAGGTAAAGACTACAATACTATGGATAGCAACTGATGCATCAGGTAACAAGGCAAATGCTACTCAAGTAATTGATGTAGTTGATACAATTCGCCAAAGATAATTGCTCCGCATGATGTAATAGTAAACGCCACAAGTTCAACTGGAACTAGTGTAAATATTGGAAATGCTACAACTAGTGATAATGTAAAGGTATCAACAATATACAAATAATGCTCCAGCATTATTCCAATTTGGAAATACTACTGTAGCGTGGACTGCAAAAGATGAGGCAGGAAATACTGCAAATGCAACACAGATGGTTCAAGTTATTGATAAATTGCCACCACAATTAACAATTCCTAAGAATATAGTAACTGATGCAACAGCGTTTGAAACACCATTGATTATAGGAGATGCTAATGGTACAGGAATTATAGATACATCTCCAAAGATAACTAATAATTCTACTGGACTATTTCATATCGGTAAAACAGTAATCCAGTGGGTTGCAACTGACAAGTTTGGAAATGAAAACACATTAGATCAAACTGTTACAGTACTTGCATGTGGAAAACCATCATCTGATTATAACTTAGTAATGGGAACAAATTCAAGCGATACTCTAACAGGTTCAATGGTACCTAACTTGATAATTGGTCTAGGAGGCAATGATGTAATTCATGAAGGTTCTGCTGGAGACTGTGTAATTGCGGGTGATGGTGACAATATCATATATGGTGGAAATGGTACCAACACAATTTATGCAGGCAATGGTGACAATATCATTAAAGGAGGAGCTGGAAACATGCAGGTCTTTGTAGGTACAGGAAGTAACATAATTCAAGGCGGAAGTGGACAGAATACATGTTATCTTGGCAATCCTTCAAAGGACACTGTTGTAAATTGTCAGTCTCAACTTCACTAATTTTTCAGTAAACGTTATTTTTCATATAGATTATAATTACATTCATTCTCCTTCTAGGTAAATGGCAAGTTCCAAGAATCTATTTGCACGTGCCAAAAAAATTATTCCATCTGGTATAAACAGTCCTGTACGATATTATGATCCATATCCGTTCTTTGTTAAAAAAGCTAAAGGTAGTATGATGTGGGATGAAGACGGAAAAAATTACATTGATTACTGTAATGCATATGGCGCATTACTCCTAGGGCATGGGAGAAAAGAAATCATTTCTGATGTTAAAAAACAACTTGAAAAGGGTACTCTTTACTGCGCACCCACAGAAATTGAGGTAGAACTTTCTGAATTGATATCTGGGAACTTTCCATCTATGGAAAAAATACGTTTGGTTAATACTGGTAGTGAGGCTACTATGACGGCAATAAGATTGGCAAGGGGATTTACAAAAAAGAAAAAAATAATAAAATTCGAAGGGTGCTATCATGGCGCACATGATTATGTCTTGGTAAAAGCTGGCTCAGGTGCCGCACATATTGGAATATCGGTCTCAGAAGGAAACTTGGAAGAAGTTTCTAAAAATACACTTGTAGTACAGTATAACAATTATCAAGAACTACAATCATTGCTAGAAAAAGAAAAGGATGTGGCTGCTGTAATTATAGAGCCAGTTCTTGCAAACATGGGTCTTGTGTTACCAGAAAAGAATTTTCTAAATGATGTACGAAAGATTACATCTGAAAATGATATAGTATTAATTTTTGACGAAGTGGTTACAGGATTTAGAATGTCTACAGGTGGCGCCCAGAAATATTTTACAATAAAACCTGATATTACTACACTTGGAAAGGCATTAGGAAATGGTTTTCCAATTGCAGCAGTAGGAGGAAAACGTGAAATTATGGATATGCTATCTCCTGAAGGCAAAGTCTATCAAGCTAGTACTTATGCAGGAAATCCGGTATCGGTTTCTGCTGGAATTTCTTCTGTAAAAACTATGAATAAACTCCAGTCCAAACTATATCCTAAACTTGAAAAGAATTGTACAAAACTAGTTTCTGCAATCCATGATTTAGCGTCCGATATGAAAATTCCGCATGAAATTAATTCAATTTCATCTATGTTTCAGATATTTTTTACCGATGTTCCCGTTGTAGATTATTCTTCTGCAAAAAAAGCAGATATGATAAAATTCAAAAAATTGTTTGAAGTCTTGCTTAAAAATGGAGTTTTTATTGCGCCGTCTCAATTTGAAACAGTTTTTCTATCATATGAACACTCTAAAGATGATATACGAAAAACAATTTCTGCTTATGAAAAAGCACTAAAAGCGGTGAAATGATGAAGTATCTGATTGGTACCAGGGGTAGTTTACTTTCGCTTACTCAGACAAACTGGGTAGTATCTGAGATGAAAAATAAATCTCCTCAAACAGAATTTGAGATAGTTACAATCAAGACACAAGGTGATACTGATGCGCGACCTCTTTTTACCATAAATCAAAAAGGAATATTTGAAAAAGAAATCGATAGAGCGGTTGCAGAAAAGAAAGTTGACTTTGCAGTGCATAGTCTAAAAGACGTTCCTGCTGAACTACCAGAAGATTTGGTATTGGCATGTGTCCCAAAAAGAGAATCTGCAAATGATGTCTTTATAGCAAACGATGGAAGTATGTTGGACACAATAAAAAAGGGGGCAATTATTGGCACAAGTAGCTTGAGACGAGCAGTCCAAATTATCAGAATTAGGCCTGATGTTGTAGTAAAACCAATTCGTGGGAATATTGAAACAAGAATAAAAAAAGTACGTGATGGCGAATTTGATGGTGTAGTCTTAGCCCAGGCTGGAATCACAAGATTGGGCCTAGATGTTAAATTTCAAAGACTTTCTATGGACACATTTCCTCCCTCTCCGGGACAAGGCGCACTTGGTATTGTCTCAAGAAAAGATAATGTGGATTTAATTGAATTATTACAACAGATTGAAGATCCTGAGACAAGGCATGCAATAGATGCAGAAAGATCGCTTTCAATGTTCGTAGATTCTGGATGTAGATTTCCAGTTGGAGCATTTGCTCATAAGGATAATGATCGGTTAAGATTAAAAGTAATAGTCTATTCTGTAGATGGAAGCAAATCTATTATGGTGGAAAAAGATTCAGAGATAAATCATGCAAATGATCTTGGTAGACAAGTTGCATCAGAGCTTGCTAAAAAAGGAATTTCTGATATTGCAAAAAATTGGAGAGAAAAAGTAGAGGAATGGAATAATAAATGACAGGAAAAGTTTTCATTGTTGGTGCTGGCCCCGGTGATCCTGAACTCATCACTCTAAAAGCTGTTGAAGCGATTAAATCTTCAGATGTGGTTCTATATGATAGACTAGTTAGCAAAAAAATTGTTGCTATGATTCCAAAAAAAGCAGAAAAAATGTATGTCGGAAGAGATGTCGGTGATGATTACAAACATCAAGATGCTACAAATGATCTTATGGTAAAACTTGCTAAAAAAAATAAAAACGTTGTAAGATTGAAAGGAGGAGATCCTTTCATCTTTGGAAGAGGTGGGGAAGAGGCAGAATTCCTAAGAGAACATAAAGTCAAATATGAGATAATTCCTGGAATAACTTCTGGTATTGGTTCTGCGGAATACTCTGGAATACCCCTTACACACAGAGATTATGCATCTTCTGTAGTATTTGTTACCGGTCATGAGGATGCCAAGAAAACACAAGGCGTTGTTGACTGGAAAAAACTTGCAAAAGCAGTTGATACTATAGTGATCATGATGGGTCTATCAAGACTTGAGATAATATCACAGAAATTGGTTAGCGGGGGTCTTGACAAGAACACACCTGTGGCTGTAATACAAAATGGAACAACTGACGAACACCGATTGATAAAAGGCACTTTATCAAATATCTCAAAAAAAGTAAAAGATGCAAAAATCAAACCTCCGACTATAATTATAGTAGGCAAGGTAGTAAATCTCTCTGATAAAATAGGGTGGAGATAATGATACAAGGAAAAGTTATTGCTATTACCAGATCAAAAGAGGATTCCGAGGAATTTATACGATTAATATCTGATGCAAAAGCAAAAGCAATATCGTTGCCAACAATAGAGTTGGTAAGCAAAGGAGATGGCATGGTAGATGAATTTCTTGATGCCATTAGAACAGATGATCCAGATTACTCTGTATTTATGAGTTCAAAGGCAGTAAAACTTTTGTTTGATACTGCAAAGAAAATTTCAAAATATGAAAAACTTCAGCTTGCAGTTGCAAATACAATGGTAATTGCAGTAGGACCAAAAACAAAATCCGCATTAGAATTAGAAGGAATCAGAGTATCACATGTACCAGATAGATTTTCATCCGTTGGAGTGGGAGAAGTCTTCACCACTCTTAATGCTGAAGGAAAAAAAGCAATTATTCCAAGAAGTGGTGCTTCCACTCCATTTCTTGCCCAACTACTTGAAAAAATTGGACTTCATGTAAAGGAAGTATATCTTTATGATGTGAAATCTTCTAGTGCCTTATCTTATTGGGAAGAATTCAAAGAACTTTTTTCACAAAATAAAATTGATGGGATTATTTTTACCAGTGCATCATCAGTTAGAGCATTTTTTGATATTATGTTATCTGATTATGATGAAAAAACTCTAAAAAATCACTTGGGAAAAACATCTGTTATAGCAATAGGTCCATTTACTGCAGATGAGCTCAAGAAATTTGAAGTAAAACCCATTACTGCAGATGTACATACAGTATCTGGAGCAGTAGAATCAATCAAGAATTACTTTTGTTAGGTGGACAATTTTAATAACGGTCAAATGGACATAAAATGACAGAAAGAAACTTGAGTGTAATTCAGAAGGAAGTACTTACTAGTAGAGCAAGATCTCTATCCATCGTTATTCCTACATATAATGAATCAAAAAATATTGTAAAAATACTCGATTCGTTGCGTTTAGCACTTACTCGCGAAATGAATGCCGAAATAATAGTGGTAGATGACAATTCTCCTGATGGTACAAGCGAGACTGTTGAAGAATACGCAAAAAACTCCAAAAATCATGATTATTCTATTCAGATAATACGTCGTGAGAACAAGAGGGGACTAAGTTCTGCCATTGTAACTGGTATAGAACATGCCAAAGGCGATGCAGTGGTTGTAATGGATAGTGATCTATCTCATCCGCCACAAACTATACCTCAAATGATAGAAGAATTGCAAAATTCTGATTGTGACATAGTAGTGGCATCTAGATATGTAAAAGGTGGTTCTGTCTCGGGTTGGCCATTCAAAAGAAAATTGATTAGTAAAGGAGCTGACTAAAATTGCTCAACATGGACTTGGCATAAAAATTAAAGATCCAATGTCTGGATTTTTTGCATTCAAGCGCCACATTGTAAATAACATCAAGTTTGATGCAATTGGATATAAAATACTACTTGAGATTCTTGTAAAAGCAAGGGGTGCAAAAGTCAAGGAAATTCCATATGCTTTCATTAATCGTACCACTGGTTCAAGTAAACTTGATTTCTCAGTTGGGGTTGGTTACCTACAATCCATATGGAAGCTTTATCGATATGGTAAATCTGTTAGATCAAATGAGAAGCGTACCTCAGTTCATTTTCTCTCAAAGGCTGGAAGGTTCTATACTGTTGGCGCTTCTGGATTATTGGTAAACTATTTTGTATCTTTTTTGTTCGGAGCTGTACTATCTAATCTTTGGTACATCTATGCAACAATGATAGGAATTGTTTTCTCAATGAGTTCTAATTTTATACTCAACAAGATCTGGACATTCGAAGATAGAAACTTTGATCCAAAACGAACACTTCTACAGTATGGACTGTTCCTTGGCTTTAGTGGTATTGGTGCAGTCTTTCAATTGTTAATGGTGTATGGTCTAGTTGAATTGAAACACTTGAATTATTCTATAGCCTTATTCTTGGCAGTAGCTATTGCATCAGTAGGAAATTTCTTACTAAATAAAAAATGGACTTTCCAAGAAAAAGTTTGGAGTTAGATCCATAACCGTTGATACAAAATGGTCTAGATTATACAAAAAATAGTTTTTTATTTTTTATAATATCTAATTTACAATTTCTTATTCTATGTTCTTAGAATGAGTTCCTTAGCTGGCCCTAATCTTTTTTATTTTGTTTGTCTTGATAATGTTTAGCTTAGCCTACTCCGCTATACGAGTATGAAGCGTGGTGTAACTTTTTTATAATATAACGGGGTTATGTACACTATGACTTCTGAGAATCTAAACATGGACTACAGTAAATATGATTTCAAGGATTCTACTGAAATGTATGTCTATACCAGTAAAAAGGGTCTATCAAAAGAAGTCGTCGAAGAAATTAGCAGAATGAAGGGTGAACCACAATGGATGCTTGACTTTAGACTCCGTTCATATGATATCTTTATGAAAAAACCAATGCCGAATTGGGGAGGATCTCTTGGCCAAATTGATTTTAACAATATCTATTATTATGCAAAAGCTTCTGAAAAAACAGAAAAGGATTGGGATAATGTTCCAGCTGAAGTAAAAGCAACATTTGACAAATTAGGAATTCCAGAAGCCGAAAAGAAATTTCTAGCAGGTGTAGGTGCTCAATACGAATCAGAAGTTGTTTATCATCACCTTCGAGAAGATCTTACAAAACAAGGTGTACTATTCCTAGATACTGATACTGCATTAAAAGAGCATCCCGAAGTCTTCAAAAAATATTTTGGTAAAGTAATACCGCCAGAAGATAACAAGTTTGCAGCACTCAACAGTGCTGTGTGGAGTGGAGGTTCTTTTATCTATGTTCCAAAAGGAGTCAAAGTAGATCTACCATTACAAGCATACTTTAGAATCAATAAAGAAAACATCGGTCAATTTGAGAGAACTCTTATCATTGCAGATGAGGGTGCAGAGGTACATTATATTGAAGGTTGTACAGCTCCGGTATATTCATCAGAGTCTCTACACTCTGCAGTTGTAGAATTGATTGCAATGAAGGGTGCAAAATTAAGGTACACCACAATTCAGAATTGGAGTAATGACGTTTACAATCTTGTTACAAAGAGAGCCTATGCATACGAAGGTGCACGTGTAGAATGGATTGATGGAAATATTGGAAGTAAATTAACAATGAAATATCCTGGAATTTATTTGCTAGGTCCACGTGCACATGGAGAAACACTTTCTATTGCATTTGCTGGCAAAAATCAACATCAAGATACTGGTGCAAAAATGGTACATCTTGCTCCAAATACAACCTCTAGAACGACATCCAAATCAGTTAGCAAAAATAATGGAAGAACTACATATCGAGGTCTCTTACATGTAGCAAAGGGTGCAACAAACGTTAAAGCCTCCGTTAGATGTGATGCCTTGTTATTGGATGACATATCAAAGACTGATACTTATCCATACATGGAAATTAATCAGGAAGACGCAACAGTAACTCATGAAGCAACTGTGGGTAAGATTGGTGATGAACAGATCTTTTACCTTATGACAAGGGGATTTACTGAGGAAGAAGCACTTACACTTATTGTAAACGGATTCATTGAACCATTTACCAAAGAGCTTCCAATGGAATATGCAGTAGAGCTCAACAGACTAATTAAAATGGAAATGGATGGCTCAGTCGGCTAGTGCCGATTGTGTCAATTTGTGATGTAAAATGTCATCTTTTGTTCTCTCTAAACTTGGCTCTAGTCAAATAGAAGAAATTTCTGAATCAAACAATGATCCGGTATGGCTTAAGGAATACCGAAAGAGTGCTTTTGCAATGTTTCAACAACTACCGCAAGAAGTCTCGCCTCTTTACAACAAGTACAGTGATGCAAACAAGATGGATCCAGAACAAATAACGTTTTCTCTAAGCTCAGATAGTACTATTCCAGATTTTGTAAAAGATAGGTTATTAGAAATTGGTGAAAATCCAAGTATAGTTCAGATTGGAACAAATATCCATAAAATTAGTATTCCATCTGAATTAAAAGATAAGGGTCTTGTGATATGTTCAATTCAAGATGCAATAAAAAATCATGGCGACAAGATAAAAAAATCATTTGAACAGACTGATTCAAAGAGGGACAAATACATTGCATTAAACAATGCTTTTTTTAATTCTGGAATTTTTATCTATATTCCAAAAAATCTCATTCTGGAAACAACAATTCATGTAGTATCTTCACTTTCTTTAGACCAAACTTCGACTATCTCTCGCAATGTTATAGTGGCAGATGAGAATAGCAAGGCCTCAATCGTTCAAGAAATCTATGCTCCACAAGCCTCAAAACAACAGGCATATCTTGAATTACTAGATATATCAATAAGCCCTAACAGTCAATTTGACTTGGTAACACTCCAAGCAATGGATGAGACAGCTGTTAATTTTTCATCAAGGGTAGCAAGAATAGAGCGTGACGGAAGAATGAATTGGTATCTTGGATTGTTTGGCTCGCATCTTTCAAGATATAAAGTAGATAATTTTCTTAATGGTCCTGGGGCAATTGCACAAGACACTGAAGTGGTTTTTGGAAACAAGAACCAATCCTACGATCTTGCTTCAAATTTAATTCATAATGCACCATCTACTATCGGTAGAGTTTTAGAAAAATCTGTTCTTAAAGATACAGCAAAATCTCTCTTTAAGGGAATGATACGAATTGAAAAAGATGCACATCATGCAGAATCATATCTTTCAGGACACTCTATCTTGTTGGACAAGGGAGCAAAATCAGATTCAATACCAGGACTTGAAATATTTACAAATGATGTCAAGGCAACACACTCTGCATCAGTAGCACAAATGGATGAAGAACAGATCTTCTATCTTGCTACAAGATGCTTGAGCAAATCTGATGCTCAGAAAATAATTGTAGAAGGATTTCTTGAACCTCTTTCAAGAAAGATGTCATATCAGGTTCGTGCATGGATAAGTTATCTTATAGATTCCAAATGGGCAGGACGCAATTTGACTATCAAAACAGATGAACAACTCAAAGCTATGCTTGAAGTTGAAGAAACAAGATATCGTGAAACTGATACGTTTGAGAGTCATTACAAATACAGGTGAGATTTTGTCTAATTGGGTAAATGTTTGCAAACTAAGTCAGCTGAAAAAAAGGCGAAATGATTGATTTTGATCATAACGACAAGAAGATCTTACTTGCAAATCTAGACGGAAAGATATACGCCTCTGACAGAATATGCACACATGCAGATGCTGACCTTTCGACTGGCATACTCACAGAAGAGGGAGTGACATGTCCTTTACATCTCTCAACTTTTAATCTAAAGACCGGTATGCCAGAAAATCTTCCTGCTGAAATACCACTAAAAATCTACAATGTTAAAATAGAACAAAATGAGATCTACATAGAGGTTAATTAATTTGCAAACGAGTTTCATAAATATTGAAAATATTAGAAATGATTTTCCAATTCTAAAAAGAAAAGTACACAAGGATAAGCCACTTGTTTATCTTGATAATGCAGCCACTACTCAGAAACCTATTCAAGTAATTAATGCCATCAGTAACTATTACCTGACTTACAATTCCAATATACACAGAGCAGTTCATGAACTTGCTGAGGAAGCAACACTTGCATATGAGGCAACAAGAGACAAGGTTGCAAAATTCATCAATGCAAAAAATCGTGAAGAGATTATCTTTGTAAGAGGAACCACTGAAGCAATTAATCTTGTTGCTTATGCATGGGGGCGTCAGAATGTTAACAAGGATGACATTATTGTAACAACAGAATATGAGCATCACAGTAATATAGTTCCATGGCAACTTTTGGCAAAAGAAAAAGGCGCAAAACTGGAATACATCGGAGTCGATGACAATGGGGAACTAATTCTTGATCATCTGGATAAATATCTCCAAACAGGAAAGGTAAAAATCGTAACATTTAGTCAAATGTCTAATGTACTAGGAACAATAACAAACTCTGAAGAGATTGTAAGTAGGTGCAAAAAATATGGCGTGCGCGTATTAATTGACGGAGCACAATCTGTTCCACATCTTAAAGTTGATCTACAAAAACTTGGTTGTGACTTTTTTGCTTTTTCTGCACATAAAATGCTTGGTCCTACTGGAGTAGGAATTCTTTGGGCAAGAAAAGAATTGCTTCAAGAGATGGCACCATTTAACGGTGGAGGAGATATGATACGCGAGGTTCACAAGTATGAGACAACATGGAATGATCTTCCATACAAATTTGAAGCAGGAACTCCTAACATTGCAGATGTAATTGGATTTGCTGCAGCAATAGATTATCTTGATAGAATAGGTATGGACAAGGTACGTGAACATGAAATGGAATTGACAAAATATGCATTGGATCAACTTTCTCAAATGAAAGGAATCATGCTATATGGTCCAAAAGACATAACAAAACGAGGAGGTGTTATTTCTTTTAACTTGGGAGATATACATCCACATGATCTTGCTACTATTATTGATGAAGATGGAATTGCAATACGTTCCGGTCATCACTGTGCACAGGTCTTGATGGAAAGATTAGATGTATCTGCAACATCTCGCGCAAGCTTTTATATCTATAATACGAAAGAAGAGGTGGATGTTTTTATTAAATCTCTCAACAGAGCAAAGGAATTGTTTAGATTATGAGTAGTGCTGATATTTACCGCGAAATAATACTTGATTATTATAGAAACCCACGTAATTATGGTAAGATACCAGATCCAGATATTGCTCAACGGGACAGTAACCCTCTTTGTGGAGATGAACTAGAAATGCACCTTAACATAAAAGACGATAAAGTTACAGACGTAAAATTCACCGGAAAAGGCTGTGCCATCAGCCAGGCAAGTGCATCCATGCTTACAGAGCTAATCATGGGCAAGGATTTTGATTATGTAAAAAAACTTACAAAAGAAGACATCCTTGATAATTTAGGACTTCATGATCTTGGACCTGCTAGAATAAAATGCGCTTTATTGTCATTAAAGGTTCTAAAATCTGGACTTTATTCCTATATTGTTGACAAGCTAAAAGATACTGCATCAGCAGATCAAATTAAAGAACAAGCATCAGGTCTTTACTAAATTGGCTACACAGAGCGTGGCGCTACCGCTCCGGATAAGAAAAATCATTTTTGAAAAGTTCAATGATACTAATCATAGATTTACAAACGATGAAATATTTGAATTACTTAGAAATGATGGATTAGATCCTTCTCTTACAATTGATGATGTGGAACAATACTTTAACCAATTGCGTGATGGTGGTTTGATCCGGCAGATTGCCCAGAACTTTACTACTAATCATTACAAGCTCTTTGATACGGTAGAAAAAATAAAATGTAATTCATGCAACCAAGAAATTTACTTGGGAAAAATGGAACCCCGAGTTTGTCCCAACTCTGAGTGTAAAGCTCCTATTTAGAACGATATCTAGTGGCTGCTTCTTCTAATGCTTGGATCATTGGAAGCTTTACGCCTGTTAAGTATAGTACCAAAGCTCCCCCTGCAGTACTAATATGATTTATTTTCTCAGCAAGACCATATCTCTTTAGTGCTGCAGTAAGATGACCGCCACTTACAATTGTAGTTGCAAATGAATTTGCTACTCCTTTGAGTAAAGACTCTGTACCAAATTTGAAATTCTCGTTTTCAAAAAATCCGGCAGGACCACTCATAAAGACGGTTCCTGCACCTTGAATTGATTTTAGATAATAATCGACTGATTTTGGTCCCAAGTCCAATATTTGATCACCTTTTGTTAGTTCACGAACATCCATCTCTACTCTTTTTCCATTTCTTTCTACAGCAATATCTACAGGAAATGAAAACACTTCTGGATATTCACCAATCAACGCATGTGCTTTTGAAACGACTTCTTCTTCTCTTTTAATTCCAAGTGGGAACTTGATTCTTCCTTGTGCTCTTAGAAATACATTGGCAATTACGCCTGTAAGAAGAACTTGATCAGCTCTTCCATTTTGAATTAATTCTTTTATTGCCTCTAATCTATCCACTACCTTGGATCCTCCAAGCACAACTACATGAGGCCCCTTGGCAACAGTCATAATTTCATCTAACTTCCTTACTTCTCGCTCTACCAATCTACCTGCACAAGAAGGAAGTACATGTGCAAAGCCAATTATTGATGGATGTGACCTGTGCGAACTTGGAAATGAATCTAATACACAAATATCAAATAATTTTGATAATCTTTGTACCATTATTGTTTTTGATGCCTCAGAAGCTGCAAACTCATAATTTTCTTCTGCACACAATCTTAAATTATCAAGCAGTATAATATCCCCATCTTTCATATTTTTAATCTCTCTCTGTGCTTCAGAACCAATTACATCTTCAATGTATTTTATTTTGCGTCCTAGAATCTGTTCTAATACTTTTGCATGTTTTTCCATTCCAGTGTAATCTTTGTTTCCCACTCTTCCTTGATGTGATCCAATGACAACCTTGGCACCTTCCAGATCTTTGAGTGATTCTGTTGATTCTCTAATTCTGCTTGTTTCAATTATGTTCATGGTTACAGGATCAATGGGACAATTCATGTCTACTCTAAGAAAAACAGTTTTTCCTTTGGTATCAAAGTCATCTATTGTTAGGATCTTCAATGTCGATCCTATCTTGAGATGTGGTTAAAATCTTTTAGTCAAAAAACGATCAAAGAAAATCTCTTCATAACTGAGTACTTTGATTTTAATATGGTTGGATATCCGATCTTAGTACATATGTTCTACTTGGGAGGAGATTTTTCTGCAGAATTGGATCTTTGATATAAGAAGTAGAACATTTCTCTTACTATTAGTATCTTTTTTAATTCTGCTTTATCTTGCCATTGCAAAAATAGTATTAGTTTATGATAGTGGCTTTGAAAGTTATGTTTCAAAACTAGTCGGTAATAAAACAATAGATCTCACTATGGGTGTATTTACAGAACTGGGTTGGGTACTGTATCCAATTTTTGTAAGTATTATCTTGTTTATAATGAAGAGAACAAGGCGACTTGGTCTTGTATTGCTTCTTTCATTATTGGTAGGTAGCATGGTTGTTGCTTACATGCGATGTTATACTGGATATGAAAAACCAACGCTAGAGTACTTGGGGGCTCAACTGCCAATTAAATCAGGTGCAGATGTTGGTGTGCCATGTCAAATTGATGGAACATTTCCAGCAGGGGCTACTGTGAGAACTACGATATTTGCATTTATTATTGGATATGCCTTGTCTAGGCGCTTTCCTCGTGGATGCTACCTTTTGTGGATCTATCCGGCAGTTGTCTCAATTAGTAGATTATACTTGTTGCAAGAATATCCATCAACTGTAATATCCGGTGTAATTTTTGGTATATTGATTGCCATTATCGTATCCAAGAAATTAAAGATCGAACTTATCTTTGATAAATCAAAAACCTAATTCTTGCATAACTTTGGAGCTTATCAAAACCATTGCATAATGATCTTTATCATGGCTGTATATCCAATATCTAACATCGCGTTCTTGTTTTGCTTTTCTTAATCCAAAATTTAATTCATTCATAATTGTAAAACCGATCTTCTTTGCAACTTTTTGTTCCTTTGTCATGATTATTTTGAACGCGCCTTTTTGCATCGAAAACCCCATTCTTATCATCTGTGCTGCTATGTCTGCAGATTTTTGTTCATCATCGATCGTAAAAGAATGAGCTATTGGTAACTGCGATGGGTGAAATTCCATGCTTTCAATACGTATTTGGCAAATAAAATCTACTTGGTGACACTTGTTATGCCTTAATTTTTTGGTAAATGGATCAAAAACATGTTAAAAATTTTAACTCGTATGTCAAATACTGATCATAACACAAACTTAATCGATTACAACAGCTCATTATCGCATATGGCGTCACTTGAAGCACTCTCAAAGTCCTACGGTACAAAAAAAGCAGAGGTATCTAAATTACGAAAACAGGTTGAAAATAAACTAAAAGCGGCTATTTCTAAAAAGAGAAGATCATCATCTGGGCTTGTTGCACTTGAAAAGAAAAAAGAGGATTTAACCAGGGCAAAAGATCATGTCGTTCAAGTTCTTAACCAACATCTTTCACAAAAAGCAAGCATTGAGAGACTAAAGATTGCGGCTGAGGAGAGACTAAAACATGAAGAAAATGTAAAGGATGAGGCAAAACAACAAAGTGAATATGGTTCTCCTGAAGAAAAGACCAATGCTGTTCAAAGACTAAAGTATGTTGATGAAAAAATAGCAGAATTACATGCAGAATTAAAGGAAAGGGCATCTAACCAGATAAGACTAGAACAGGAAATAGGATCTTCTGAGAAGGAGAAAACAAAACTAGAAGATCAACTAAAGAAACAGATTCATGCCAAGCCTGCATTAGTTGAACAACTAAAGGTTGGTACAAAAGAAGAGGCTGCCCTGAGACCAAAATTTGAGTCTCTACAAAAGATTGAAATCCAAGTAAGTAAGGCATTGTCAATAGTTCAAAAGAAGTTAGCGATAATTGCAGCTCAGAAAAGAAAGAGAATGGCAGCAATTGCAGCTCAGAAAAGAAAGAGAATGGCAGCAATTGCAGCTCAGAAAAGAAAGAGAATGGCAGCAATTGCAGCTCAGAAAAGAAAGAGAAAAGGAAAAGCAAATAGAAAACCTGCTAAAAAGAAAATAACAAAAAACAAAACAAAATCTCGTACAAAAAAAGCATCAAAAAGAAAAATTAAATCTAGAAGAAAGTAGTAATTGTACGCTTAATTAATATTGAATTAATTTTTCTGTATCAATATGTACTTATCAATTTTAACACTTGGAAAAAAATTGAGGCGTATTAATTGAAATGAAAAAACGTGGTCCTATAATTCTTATTGCTGGAACAATCATGATTGTTTTAGCTGCATCCATAGCATATTCTATTATGCCACAAGAGCAAGGTACTAATGGTGATTTCTTTCCATCACCAGAAAGTCTGTTTGATAATGTGTCTGATAAAGTAACAATTGATGCAGGTAATGTGTATACGTTCTCACATACTGTCACTACAGCTGGAGTTCCTCTGATGTGGGGGATTCACATAGTAGATTATAATCCTGATGATGCTGTGGGAATATCAATATCAAATATCTTTGGAGATAAATTTGGTTCATTTGATGAAAGTGACCCAATTTTCATAAAATCGTTTGATGTATCAAAAGCTGATACATACAATTTTAATATTGAAAATAAAGGTAAGGGATCAATAACCGTAGTAATGCTATTTACAGAAAACCCTGAAAAATCAAAAGCATTAACTGATCCTAATTCACCATTTGTAAAAAATATAATTCCATTGGCAGAAGCAGGATTTCTATTAATTATTGGAATTGTTGTAGTAATAGCTGGGATAGTACTTAGCGTAATGGACTGGAGAAAGGGGAAGAATCAGTCTAGCAGATATATCTAGAATTCTAGTACTACTAGTTTTCCATATTTTCCTACATTGAGTGCGTTTTCGCCTCTGAATGTAGAAATGTATCCGTTTTCAATTCTGACCTTGGAGCCTTGTTTTACCATCTTTATCTGGGCATCCCATAGACTAAGCTTGATCTGTCCTGTTTCATCTTTTAACATTGCATCAGCGACTTGAGCTTGTCCTCCTGTCTTGAGGTTGACAGTTCTTGGCTCACTAATGCTTTCAATTACTCCTTCAACTGGTTCAAGCTTATTTTGTGGTCTGCTCAGTTGGTCTATATTTGGCATTTAAGAAATTTTTCTGCCTTCAAATAATAAGTGTTTTGATGAAAACATCTGGTAAGTTGTCGGAGGTTGACAGTTAGAAATTCTCTGTGTTAAGTTATCGGAGGTTGACGATTTGAAATTCTTAGTGTGTAAAATCGGGGTTTGAAATCTATTCGTAAACAGGAGAATGATTCTGCTGTGACTTTGGACTACTGCTATTTGATTTGTAATGAGTTTTTGTGGTCTTGGAGTCTTTTGATGTATGTCTAACGAACTTTGTTTGCTTCTTAACATCATTTTCTTTTTGTTTATCACTTATTTGATGAGTAACATCCTCAATGAAAGTATAGTTGACACTATACGACTTTACTATCCTCACTTTCCTTGTTTTCTTTTTCACTTTCATTTTTTCTCAACATCACATCAAGTTAATTGATAAAGACAACAATCTGTTAAAATTATAATTAAAACTAGTGTCAAGATCCCTTAACTACAGAACATTTGCTTTATGGCAAATAGCTTGATGTGGACACTATCTGATCTAATTTTTGTATAAAATTTAAGTGTTTTTTGCTGCTAACTTGATTAAAGTTTCTATCTTGTTTTGTCCTACCCCCAAATCTAATTCCAGATTGTTCAGCAGAAGTCTTGCCAATAATACTATATTCTCTTATGAAATTGTAATGAATTTTTAAATTCACTTGGAAATTATCTGACCTTTCAACCAGAGCGCAATTTGTTTAGTTGCAGCGTTGTGTGACATGTCAATTATCGGTAAAAGAACATTATTTGTACTATTTTTCAGATATTGCTTGTATTGTGGCATCTCTGTGTATTCTATTGCTGCAAAGTGGATCTTTCCTTCCATCTGATCCTTGATAATTTCAGGTGTGGGAGGAAAACCTTGTGGCTCATATAATATTCCATCTGCCCATCGTGCGGGAGGTGCAGAATTGCCTAGGGGAATATTATTAGTTTTGATATTGAGAAAATCTTCGATGCTGTTGACTTTGACAAGCTCATGTATGATAATTTCATTTATTGGCTGATGTCTAATTATTACCATGTTTGTGGATTAATAGTTGGATCATTTAATGGATCCGATCTAGTTTCAAGTTTTAATATTTTTATAATATTTCAGGTTTGGTCTGTTCTATGGATTCTATTGCAAGTTATATTTTTAGGAGTTTGACTGTAGACCCAAAACAATCATCACAATTGTAAATGCACCAAAAATGGAAGCAACTCCTATTACGAATTTGGCATTTCGCTTCATGACCTGTAATCACAAGTCCCCTGATTTGAGATAATCATTACAAGATGTAACTTGTCACAGATTTTGTTTTACCAAACGTGGTTAACTTGATTAGATTTTAAATAAGGTGATACTTGACTAATTCATTATGAGCGAACAGCCTAGAACATTTTTCAACTTCTCATTCTTCAAAGTAGACCCAAAATGGCGTTGGATGGCTGATCTTGCAAAAGAAGAGTCTGCAAAAGAAGTAGAAATAGTTCTTAAAAATTCACAGATTATGTATAGGACATATTCTACACTTGGATTAAGAGACGATGCGGAATTTATGTTATGGTTTGCATCCGAGTCAGTTGAAAAAATTCAAGAGGTCATGTCGAAAATATATCTTACAGTATTTGGAAAATATATTATTCCAACACATGTTTATTTGTCAAACACAAGACCATCAATTTACGCAAATAACCCACCACCACGTGGTTGGCTTGGAGGAGAAGCCCAGAAAAAATATGTTATTGTATATCCTTTTATAAAAACACGAGAGTGGTATCTTTTACCGGCTGAAAAACGAAAAGAGATGATGCTTGAACATATTCAGGTTGGACACAAATATCCTGAAGTGCAATTAAACACCACTTACTCATTTGGAATTCATGATGAAGACTTTATGCTTGCTTTTGAAACCGATGCTCTGGATAAATTTCAAGATCTTATAATGGATCTCAGGGAAACCCGTGTCAGTGGATATGTTGCAGTAGATACTCCGATGCTAGTATGCATCAAAAAAGACATTGTTCCTTTGATTCGGAGCCTTGGATGATGAAAGCGCTAAAAGAATGGGCAACTGTTGTAACTGCACTTGAAAATGGGGATCAAACAGTTCTTCTACGAAAAGGAGGAATACTTGAAACTGCATCTGGTTTTAAAATTGAAGACAAGAAATTTGCGCTCTTTCCAACATATGAACACCAAGATAATGCTTCCCTAAAATCTCAATTTTATAGATATCTTGCAGATGTGAGAGAACAAAAACCCCCTGAGGGATTTAACAGAATCACCTCATATGCCGAAGTACTTGCCGAGCATGATGTTTCTTCAATGCAAAAAATTGAGGATTTATCACAATTTCATATCTGGAGTGATTCGTATATGATAGAGAGGATGAACTGGATGCCACAGAAGCCCATGATTGCAATTTTCTTGAAGGTTTACAAGATTTCTCCAATTGAGATTCCTATTCTTCCAGAATATCATGGATGCAAATCTTGGATAGAATTAAATGTCAATATAGAGTCTGGAAAAGCTGTTTTAAATGAATCAGATCTCCAACAAAAAATATCTGAGTTTAGGAGGATTATAAATTGAAATATAGAAAACTGGGTAAAAGTGGAATCGAAGTATCAGAAATAGGATTTGGAGCCTGGACTCTTGGTCTTGATTGGTGGGGTAAAAAAATAGAGGATGACGAAGCTAAAAAAATGCTGAAACGGGCATTTGATTTAGGTATTAATTATTTTGAAACAGGTGATATCTACGGAAGAGGAAAAAGTGAAAAGCTGATAGGTGAAGTATTTTCTGGAATGAGAAATGAAATAGTATTGTCAACAAAATATGGTTATGATATTTACTCTACTGAACAGATAGGTCACAAGGAACTCCCACAAAAATTTACAACAGAATTTACAGATTTTGCTCTTAAGAAAAGTCTTGAAAGACTGCAAACAGATTATGTCGATGTATATGGTTTGCATAATCCAAAGATCCATACCATAAAAGATAAGAAAATCTTTGATTTTTTAGACAAAAAGATCAAGGAAGGTATAATAAAAAGTTACCAGATTGCATTGGGTCCTGCTATAGGGTGGACACAAGAAGGTCTTGAATCAATGAAGGTTACTAATGCTACTGCAGTACAAACTGTGTACAACATACTTGAACAAAATCCTGGAAATATTCTGATTGATGAAGCAGAGAAACATAACGTGGGAATTCTAGTTCGAGTCCCTGATGCATCTGGAATATTGACAGGAAAAGTAAATGCAGACACAAAAATTAGCGAAAAGGATCATCGTTCAGTACGAACTGGAGACTGGGTAAAAGAAGCTCTAAAGAAAGTAGATCAGTTAACCCCTATTGCAAAAAGAAACGGATGGAACATTACTGAACTTGCAATTAAATTCATTCTCTCTCAAAGATCTGTCTCATCAGTACTTCCCACTGTGGTAAGCGAGGAAGAAATCGAGATGTTCTCTGCCATGTCTGATGGAAAATACCTAAGCAATGATGACAAGAATGAGGTAATTGGACTATTCAATCAATGGCCTTCCTATGAGTTGAAAGCATCAGCTCAAACTGCCTAAAGTATCTATATTCTAAAATTCTAGAGAAATAAAACAAATTATATCCAAAGAAAACAAGTCAAAGTAATGGTTCTTAGTACAAAGAAGACATCAACTATGACATTTAGAATTGATGAAGACGTCCTAAGTAAACTTCGTTCTGAATCAGAACACCGAGAAACTAGTCTCAATACATTTGTCAATCACATTTTCAAAAGGTACGTAGAGTGGGATATGTTTGAAGCAAAGGTCGGTATGGTTCCAATTGCAAAACCAATCATTGTTGAACTCTTTGGAAAGATGACTAAAGATCAAGTAATGGATATGGCTAATCGTATTGGCAAAAATGTTGTTAGAGATACTGCTTTGTTCATGCAAGGTGATATCAATCTTGATTCATTCATCTCTTGGTTTGAGGCAAGAATGCGGGCATCTTCAATTGAGATAAACCACAACATAAAAAATAATATTCATACGTTTATCATAAAACATGATCTTGGTGAAAACTGGTCATTATACCATACTACTGTACTTGAATTAATTTTTAGAGAAGTTTTAGGAAAAAAGGTTGATTTTGACTATAATGTTGGCATGATGTCATTCAAATTTACTGAGTAGATGATTGCAAATGCTTGCAACCGAGTGCAATCTAATCAAGCATATTATATTTTTGTAGTCTGTTCATCTATACGTGCAGGTACTTCAGCAAGGTAGAATTTTAGAAGGGAAAAGCGCAGATAATATTTTAAAGATAATATCTAATGACCAAGCCATGCAAATACTTCGAACTACTACTGATTCACCAAAATCCGCATGGGAGATTAGTACAACATCTGGAATCCCTCTAACTCAGGTGTATAGATGGGTTCGTAGACTACACAACTCAGGACTTGTCCGTGTTTCAGGGGACACTAATTCCTCTGGTAAAAAATTCTTTATGTATCAAAGTAAGATAAATTCTATTAAAGTTTCATTGAACTCTTCTCCTGAAACTGTAATTGAGATATCCTGAAAATTTACTCTATAGGCATCTTATACTGTAATTGGGTCTTCTATGTTAAATTCATGTTCAACAAAGTATTCTACTCTTGTTTTCTTGAATTCTCTTGAGCTAAAAAGGATCTTGTAATCGTTAACATCTACCTGTTTCTGAATTTGTTTTGCCATCTCTTCTGCATCTGCAATTGATTTACAGTGCACCATTGAAAATACACTGTATGGCCAGTCTGGATATACAGGTCTTTGATAACAATGACTTATCTGAGGAAATGAACCAAGCTTTTCGCCGACTTCCTCGATTCTTTCATCTGGAACTTTCCAAACTATCATGCCATTTGCAGTAAATCCTACTTCTCTGTGTCGTAAAATTGCTGCAAATCTTCGCATAACTCCAATTTCTTCATATTGTTTTACCTTTTCAAGAAGCTGTTCTTCAGTTATTCCAAGTTTTTGAGCAGATTTTAAAAACGGTCTTTCAATTATCTCTAGATCTTTTTGCAATTCGCGTATGTGGTTTTTTTCTTCTTCAGTTGCAATAAATTTTGTTTCTATGATTTTCTTCTTTTCTTCAGATGGTTTTACATCTGATTTCTTCTCATCAACCATTTCAAGCTTTACTCCAATTTTGAATAGTTTTATGGTAGGAAGTAGCCGTGTTTTTTTAATTCCAGGTAACTTTGAGAATTTATCTATCTCTGTTTTTAGATCAGACCCTGGAGGAACTGCTAGAGTGAACCAAAGATTGTACTCGTGATTTCTCTCATAATTGTGAGATACGCCCGGATGTCTGTTTACTTGATTTGCAACATAATCTAATTTTTCTGGCTCTATAGCCATTGCAACTAGCGCACTCTTGTATCCTAATTTTCTTGTATCAAATATTGCACTGATCTGTCTGATTATTCCTGCCTCTTTGAGAACGCGAAGCCTCTGCATCATTTCTTGATCTGATAATCCGAATTTCTTTGCCATCTCAGAATATGGTTTTGGTGTTAAAGGAAACGTCCACTGGATCTCATTTAGTATCTCTTTGTCCAGATTGTCCATAATGAATGCAAAATCTGGTCTTACAATTAAAAATGTTGCCTATATTTCCATAGAATCTATAAATATCATCCAACAGTCAGCGTGATTGATTGATAGTTGATCTAAATCTTAAGGGAGATTTGGTAATTATTGTAGGTGGGGGAAACGAAGGTCTAAAAAAAGTAAACACTCTATTGACACAAGATTGTAAAATTCTTCTTATCAGTGATTCAACTAACAGGCAAATTCAAAACTATGTCAAACAAAAGAAAATATCTTTTAAGCAAATGAAACTTGATAGTGCAAATTTCTTAAAAAAATACAAACCATTTATGGTGTTAGCTACTACAAACAATCGAGAACTTAATCGTAAAATTGTTGAACAAGCTAATGCAATGCATTGTTACGCATATGCTTCCGATGATCCCGAAGTAAGTGATTTTGCATTTGGATCTGTAATTAACATTGATGATACTGTACAAATAGCAATATCGACAGGAGGTCGAAGTCCTGCCATGGCAAGGAAATTAAAAATACAAGCCGAGCAAGTCTTTAAAAAACTAATTAAAAAAGAAGACATTTTTCATATTAAATTACAGGATTTTGCCCGAAAAGCAGCCAAAGCCAAGATCGACACCTTTCCAGAAAGGAGGAAGTTCCTATACGGTGTTATGAATGACAATCATGTTAAACAATTAATACGAGACGGAAATCTAAAAAAAGCACAGAAGCGGGTTATGGAAATGCTAGGTGAATTAATCTGACAAGTGATGTAATCAACGCTAGAGTTACTTTTAGAAAATCTCCTATTCATATGCTTGAAAGATTTACTTTTAGAGATGTTGATTCTGCATACAAATCATTTTTAAAACATTCTGGATTGCAAGAATGTGTTATATTGCAAACTTGTAACAGGGTTGAACTATTTGGTTGTACTAGTGTTACAGATCTTGAAAAAATAAAAAAGACTTGGGCATCTGTTGCAGGACTAGAAGAGCATGCGTTTAAGGATAATCTTGAGATAAGCAAAGGAACTGATGCTTATACTCATTTACTCAAGCTTACTTCGGGACTTGATTCTCTTGTAATAGGAGAAGAACAAATACTTGGTCAAGTAAAAGATTCTATCAGTACCGCTCGCGGACTCAAGGCATCTGGAGATAATCTCAATACTTTGTTTGACAAGGCAATTAGAATTGGTTCTCGTGTACGCCAGGCAACTGGGATTGGAAAAGGTAGTATTTCAGTTGGTTCAATGGCGGTAAATCTTGCAGAAGAAAATGTTGATGATTTAAAATCAAAACATATTTTGTTAATTGGAACTGGAGAAGCCGCAAGTTTGGTTGCAAAATCACTAAAAAAACGAGAAATTGATTTTCTAGTTACTAGTAGAACATACGAACGCTCAAAGGCTTTTGCTGAAACTGCAGGTGGAATACCTATACCGTTTGATGAAGCTATATCTAATTTCAAATCAATCGATGTGCTTTTTGTGGCTACTGTTGCACCATATTTTCTTGTTACATATGACAGAGTTAAGGAAGCAATGGAATCTGGAAAGGATGGTATGCTAATAATGGATCTTTCTAATCCTAGAACTGTAGATGATAAAGTTGGAACTATTGATAAAATCAAAGTTATGAATATGGACCAGATTGCACAGATGGTAGACAAGAATTTGCAGACTAGAATGGGGGTTGTATCTTCAGCAGAACAAATTATTAATGAAGAACTCCCTGTAGTAGAAGCAGCAATGAAGAGACTTGAAGTAGAACCCATCGTCACAAATGTATTCAAGGAGATAGACCAAGCTAGACTCAAAGAACTAAAGAAGGCTCTTCAAATGTTAGGTGAAAAAGATGAACAAAAAATACGAATTATTGACCAGCTTACTCAGGCAATAGTTGAAGATATCATGTCAATTCCTATGAATAATCTAAGAAAAGCCTCCGAACAAGGTGATTCTGAAATTCTAAAAACTGTCACAAAACTCTTTGATTATAAGACTAAAGAGTAACAAATTATATTGCTAAAAAAGGTATTTTGTCTTAATGTCTTTTCCTAATTTGAGACTCCGACGTCTTAGAAAAACTGGTAAGATTAGGGAGCTTTTAGAAGAAGTAAGACTTTCACCAAAGGATCTAATATGCCCAATTTTTGTTCAGGAAGATCTTAAATCGAAAATTCCTGGAAGTTCAATGCCTGGTATGGAGAGACTTGCATTATCTGATGTAACAAGCGAAGTAAATTCTATAGCAGAATTAAAAATTCCAGCAGTAATGGTGTTTGGAATACCTACTATGAAAGACGATCATGGTACATCAGCTTTTACTCCAAATGGTATTGTACAAAAAACAATTTCTGAAATTAGAAAAAATCTTGGAAATAATATTGCAATAATGGCAGATGTTTGTCTTTGTCAGTATACTAGTTCTGGTCATTGTGGTCTTGTTAAGGGAGATAAGATAGATAATGATTCTAGTCTTGAAACATTGGCAAAAATTGCAGTAAGTCAAGCTCAAGCTGGAGTAGATGTTGTATCTCCTTCAGCCATGATGGATGGTCAAGTAAAAGCAATTAGGCAGGGTCTAGATGATGCAGGTTTTCATGATGTTGCAATAATGTCACACTCTGCAAAACATCGTTCTTCATTGTATTCTCCTTTCAAAGACATGGCACATTCTGCACCACAGTTTGGAGATAGAAAGAGCTATCAATTGCCATATACTAATCCAAAAGAAGCTATGCGCGAAGTTGAGACTGACATCCAAGAGGGAGTAGATATTGTTATGATAAAACCTGCACTTGCATATCTTGACTTGATTTTAATGACTAGGCAAAAATTCAATGTACCGATAGCCGCATACAGTGTCTCTGGAGAATATGCACTGGTAAAAGCAGCAGCTATGGCAGGATATATTGATGAGACAGAGGTGACACTTGAAATTCTTACTGCAATAAAGCGCGCTGGTGCAGATATGATAGTAACATATTTCTCAAAGGATGCAGCAAAAGCACTCAATCAGAGATGAGAGAAGACCAGTCATTTGAGATAACACGAGCATATGATCTATTGCCACATGTAGTAGGTGCAAGTTGGGCATCTATTTGGTTTAGAATGAATAAAAAAAGAAGACCTACGATAGAAGAATTTAGAGAAAAAGTAGCTGAATATTTCAAGATGTTAATTCCACTTACAAATGCATTTCCAGAAGAAGAAAATTTCAAAGAAATTATTGGATATATCAAAGAAAAACATGATGATGAAATTAGAAAAATTTTAACTGGTAATAACCCTGAAATTGAAAAGAGATACAAAAGATATGTCGACTATGGTTAGATTTCTTTTTTTAACTCATCTAGAAAATTTTTCATTATTTTAATTCTTTTTTTGGCTATTATTTTTCCAGTATTTGTATTCATAGTTTTTTCTAAAAGTAAAAGTTTCTTGTAAAAATGATCTAATGTCCAATTCTTGTCATCTGGAGAACGCTTTTTACAAAATGGATCATGGTTATTGTAAAATGGTCTATTCTCTGCACCTGCCACTGCAAACGTTCTAGCTATTCCTATGGAACCTAATGCGTCTAATCTATCTGCATCTTGTAGTATTTTTCCTTCCAATGTTTGAGGGACAACTCCTCTTGAAAAACTATGATCTCTAATGGCGTCCGATATAATTTTAATTTCATCTTGGGTAAAATCATATTTTTTTAAAATCTTTTTTGATTTTTCTGCACTCTCAAACGAAGAATTTTTTGAACGAGGATCAGACTTTGGATAAGAGACAATATCGTGCAAGAGTACAGAGGCCGTAATTAACCTGATGTCTGATTTTTCTTTACGCGCAATAATTAATGCATTTTTGAGTACTCTGGTAATATGCTCAAAATCATGTGAAGTATCATTTTCTAATTCTTTTTTTACATATTCTCTTAATCTTTCTAATTTCATTGGTCATTGGAGATAGTTCCATTTTTATAAATTGAAGTTAATGAAAACGCCTTTCT
The DNA here is from genome assembly GCA_963713025.1 of uncultured Nitrososphaerota archaeon. Lineage (GTDB taxonomy): Archaea > Thermoproteota > Nitrososphaeria > Nitrososphaerales > Nitrosopumilaceae > Nitrosotalea. The sequence continues at coordinate 62,434 of CAVQKA010000003.1, forward strand.
GATTAGTGCTTAAAAAATTCAAGAAATATTGTTGAACATGAAAAATATTTCAAGTTATTAGATCCTCTAATCCTGTAATGCTAAAAATATGCCAATATTCCAATATATTTATTAATTAAATTCACGTATGGTTTCCATGAGTACCAAAGCGTGGAAATGTTATAGATGTAATTTGACTTTTACTGATGAAACCCACGCTGCCTTACATGAAGACCTTTCAAAACATAATGTAAGAGAGATTCAAATAGTAAAAGTATAGAAACTCAAACGAAATAATATCTTTGGAGATAACTGGATAGACTATATGTCATACTCAAATATTTCCAAGATGAATTTTGAAGTATCAAAAGAACAGAAAAATTTTCTTGATAAAATAGATAGAGTTTGTAAATCTATTAGAGATCATGAAACAAAATGTTACCTGGAAGAAAAATCAAATGATCGCGTAATTCCTGAATTTGGCGAAATAGGAATGCTTGGATGTCCTATATCAAAAAAATATGGAGGTCTTGGATATGATATTTTGACATACTTGTTTGCAATAGAAAGGATAGGTAGGGAAGGAAATTCTCTTCGTACATTTTTCTCTGCACATATATCAATTGGACAAATGGTGATACAAAACTGGGGAAATGAAGAACAAAAAAAGAAATATCTTCCAAACACCACTAGTGGTAATAGCATAATGGGTTTTGCACTAACAGAACCTGATGCAGGTAGTGATCCTGGTAAGACTTCTACAAAATTTGAAGAACGTGGAGATAATTATGTTCTAAATGGAGTGAAACACTGGGTAGGAAATGGAACATTTGCCAAAGTCATTACTACATTTGCACGTGGAGATAATGGAAAAATTTCTGCGTTTATAGTAGATACAAACTCAAAGGGATTTCACGCAGAAGAGATGCATAACAAGATGGGATTATTAACTGTGAAAAATGCCGAGATTACATTTGAAAATTGTATAGTTCCAAAACAAAACCTTCTTGGAAAAATGGGGAATGGTCTTAGCATTGCATTTAGTGCATTAATTGATGGAAGATTAAGTGTAGCTGCTGGTGCTGTAGGAGTAATGAAAGATTGCCTTGATGAGTCAATAAAATACTCACAAAAAAGAGAACAACATGGTTCGGTTCTTGCAAAAAAACAGCTAATACAGGAACATCTTGCCACAATGATTGTAAGCATAGAAAGTTCTAGGTGGCTAGTATATCGTGCAGGCGTAGCAAGACAAAAACTTCATGATTATGTAGAAAATCTCAAAGAAAATGATGCAAATTGGCTATCTCTACTTGACCGCGAAAACAAGGAATATTCATCACTACGAAATAAGGCTGATAGACTTGCTGCTATTGCTAAATTACATACCACAAACGCTGCTTTTGACTGCGCAAATAGGGCGGTTCAAATCTTTGGCTCTTATGGATATCAAAAAACAAGTAGGGTAGCAAGACACTTTCTTGATTCTAGGGCAATTGTAATCTATGAAGGTGCAAATGAAGTATTAAAACTCAAAATTGCATCTCTTGAGATGGGTAACAAGTATGATGCATACTAGTTTTTCATAAACACTTGATGCATAATCTCCAGACCTTCGTGTATCTGCTCTTTTGTAATTATTAGTGGAGGTATAATTCTCATTGATTTTTGACCTGCTCCAAGTGTCAGCAAACCATGTTTGAATAATTCTGTAAGTTTTTTGTCACGACGTGTCGTTGTATCAAATTCAACTCCTACCATGAGGCCTAATCCTCTTACATCTATGATGCCTTTTTTCCCACTAATCTCTGTCAAACCTTTTCTTAGAATGTTTCCCATCTTTGTTGCATTATCTAACAACTTGTCACGTTTTATTACTTCAATGACTCTTGAGCCAACTGCCATGTCAATTCTATTTCCTCCTCCCCATGTACTTGATAGCACTGATCTTTGTCCTGGATCAAACTTTTTGTTATATGCTGTAGCCCCTATCTGTAATGCCTTTGCAGTACTCATGATATCAGGCTTGATTCCATAATGCTCAAAGGCCCACCACTTGCCGGTATGGCCTATGCCCGATTGAACTTCGTCTAATATTAATGGGACTCCATATTTAGTTGCAAATTTTCTTAGATTTGAAATAAATTTTTTACTTGCAACATTATACCCTCCCTCGCCTTGGATTACTTCTGTTAAAATGAATGCAATTTTATTTTCTTTTAATAGATTTTCTGCAGCATCAATTTCATCATCGTCATCTTTAATACAAAACTTGATTCTTTTGGAAGGAAATTCTGGGAAATTATATTTCTGTACCGGTCTGCTATATGTAAAACTAAGAGCGCCCAATGTTCTGCCATGAAATGCACCTGTACATGAAATTCCAGGAAGTGGACCATTCTTTCTGTATGCAATTTTTATTGCATTTTCCACAGCTTCTGCACCGCTATTTATGAAAAACGTTTTAAAACCTACAGGCAAGATGGTTGAAATATTTTCTGCAAGATCTGCATGTTCTTGGCAGTAAAAATCCTGACCTGCAATCTTGTATGTACCATTTGATGAATATGCCGCAAGTATTTCTATGATGTCTGGATGTGAATATCCTAAAGGACAAGCTCCTATGTTGGATGTAAAATCAAGATACTTGTTACCATCAACATCTTCGATGATACAATTGTGTCCATGTGAAACAACCAATGAATACATGAATGTTGAATCATAAGCATGTTTTTTCATAGTATCAATAATACGCATAACTTTTGGACCTGGTATTTTGTCCCCTGTCTGTATCTTTTCCATGGTATCATATGGAAAAATTTTCTAATAAACACTGGTATGCTATGCCATGGGTGAAAACCATCGAGGATATGATGAACCTAATCGTAAACAAAGACAGAGAAGGGAGAAAAAGAAAAGAAAAATGCAGAGAGTGGGATTTGAACCCACGAACCCCTAAGGGAAGGGATATCTTATAGAAGATCTTGAGTCCCTCTCGGTTGACCGGGCTTCGGTACCTCTGCAACGAGAGATCACTTTACTGAATATATAACTGAAACCGTAACTGTGTTGATTTTTGAATGCTTTTACTACTCACTTACGATTTTCTCTGACATGGCAGGCATGGTATAGAAAAATTCATCTTCAAAACCAAAATCCTCTTTTCCAGTCTTTCTTAATGCTTCAAAATATCTCATACAGTTTGTGTAAAATTCGCTTGATTTGGATTGATTACTTGTCTGCATGTGTATGTGTTAAAAAAATTAGGTTTGTATACCAATGTAAGAAATTTTAGACTAATAATATAAGAAATTCTTTATTCTGTAGTTTCTTGAATTCCAAGCCACGCATAGCCTTTTTGTTCTAATTCATCGGCAAGCTCCTTTGGACCTTCTTTTATCATCTTTCCTTGTGCCATTACATGAACAAAGTCAAGCTTGTCTAGGAATTTTAGAATCCTTGCATAATGAGTGATGACAATCACTGTGGCGTCTTTTCTTGAAACTGAACTGATGGCCTTTGCCACTGCCTGTACTGCATCAATATCTAAACCTGAATCTGGTTCATCTAGAATAGATATTCTTGGTTGTAATACTGCCATCTGTAAAACCTCTGATCTTTTTTTCTCTCCGCCTGAAAATCCTTCATTGAGATATCTTGATAGGAAATCATGTTTTAGTCCTACTTCATCAAGATTTTTCTTAAGATAGTTTTGAAATTCTCTAACTGTAAGAAAGACTTCTCTTTTTTCATCTGCAAGGGACTTGCTTAATGCATTGTATGCAGTTCTTAGAAAATGTGAATAACCTACACCAGAAACTTCAGTTGGATATTGAAATGCTAAGAATAATCCTTTCTTTGCTCTTTCGTCAGGGGACAGACCAAGTATGCTTTCTCCATCTAACAAAATATCTCCTTTTGTAACTTCATACTTTGGATGACCTAAAATTGTATATGATAAAGTACTCTTGCCAGAACCGTTTGGACCCATGATGGCATGAACTTCGCCTGGACCTGTTTTGAGATTAACACCTTTGAGAATTTCTTTACCGTCTCTTTGTACGTGAAGATCTTTGATCTCAAGTATTGCCATTATCTTTTCAAGATGATTTTGGATATATAATCTAACAAAAAATTCACTAGCGCTAATACTGATTCTAAGAATTTAGAATAATCAAATCACACGTAAATGATTCAAAAATGTCATCTCCTTGTAATCTGAATGATTTGTGTTTAGTGTCTATAGGGAAGTTTTTTCTGTGGCATACTATTCTTGGATATTGGTGTTTTACATTGTTTTTTTAATTTTCAAATGATTCTTAAGGGAAAATAATATCACTGAAAAATTAAACTCTTTTGTAGTTAATGGCATGCGGAATGATTTTGAAGACAATGTCATAATTCTAAAAATGGATCTTGTACATTCTTTTCGTAATGTTCCAATTAGTTTATGGATCAAGATGTATGTTTTTTTCTCTATTCTGTCGCTATACTCAAACAAGGTTGGTTCATACTTGAGATAATAGACAAAGATTATTCTTACATATTTTATATATTTATAATCAATTTTATAGTAAAGAAAATTCAGCCAAGCTAGAAGGCTATCTTTTTCATATTGATGATTCATGTTTACAGTGTAATACTTTGATGCATGATCTGCCATGACATATGCGCTATTTTTTACACGGAGTGTGTGATATGCCTCTGCTATCATTTTGAATTTAATGCCATCTTTTGCAGAGATGTTTTTGTCGGGATGATATTCTAGAGCAAGTTTGCGATATGCATTCTTTATTTCATTAATGGATGCATCTTCACTCACACCAAGTAATTCGTAACACTGACTACTGTCCAATGTCAAGATCTAGCTCAAGTCATTTTAATAAAGTTTGATTGTATTTAATTGGTATTTTTGTAAACCTAGACTAATTGTAGTCTTAGATGCTAGGAATAATCTTTGCTCTTCCAAGTATGACAACTGCTCCTACCATTATTGCTACAACTAATCCAACTATGGAAACTGGAAATTCTGGTACTGCAGGTGTTTGTGTTGGGTTTGAAATTTGGAGGGTATTAACCATGCTATCAAAGGCTGCAACTTGAGAATCATATCCAGAAGAAGAGTTTGCTCTATAACTGACCATGATTTTTGCAGAGTCTGTTTGAATCGTTTCACTCTTGGATTTCATTTCAACAGGATTTCCATTAGAATCAGTTCCTGAACAGTCTCTTGTTAACACGTTAAGATTCAAGCCATTAACAGTATTAGTTGATGTGGAATTGGTACACGTGAATCCTTGCATATTTCTCATGGTATATTGAGGATTTGTTGTTGAGCTAATTGGCATCATGGACATACTGATTGTAATTGGTGGACGTGGTGCACCTTGTGTCATTTGATATCCTCCTGGTGCTATCATCACTCTAGTATTTCCAGAAGTTTGTTTTATCTCAACACCACTCCAACCATCTGGAAGTGTTATCTGTACTCCAAAGTTAGAGTTGGTATAAGCACCACTTACAGGAGTGCTTGTACCTTGTGGTCCTTGATATCCTTGACCGCCTTGTCCCTGATATTGTGCACTAGCTTGAGTTGCAAATATAGAACCTGCGATAAAGATAATTGCTATAAATCCTAAAAGTATGACGGGTTTCAACATACTAGACACTTTTCATCAAGTATTTATGGATTAGTTAACAAAGTTCTTGGTCTCTATTCGTCGCCTAATTCTTTGTCAACTTTTTCTTGTAGTGATTTGAATTTAGCAAATCGCTGGCTCCAATGTACGAAAAATTTGTATTCCTTTATTGCAATAAGTAATAGGATTACTGCAAATATTATTGAGATTATGATGAATACACGTAATCCTAAAAATATTGATGTAGTATGAATACGGTTTGGTGTTTGACCAGTAGGTAATTCCCTTATGACTGTGCCATTTTGATCAACTATCTGAAGATGTGCTCCGGGTGGAAGATGACGAAATTCGTTTCCACCTCCTTGTTGTGTCTCTAACTGTCTTATGCTGTAATCAGGATGTTCAAGTAAAATTCCTCCCAATATTATGGCCGCAGGTCCAAAAAATAACGCAGTTGCAATAAAAGTAAGAAATAATCTTCTTGATCTGTTAGTATGAGCAAAAAGCTCATCTAAAATTTTTAAAATACTGTCAGGTTTTCCATTATTCTCTTTATCCTCCGGCATCTTCTCTTTTTTAGGAGGATTATTTTCTGGTTCTGACATTTACTAGATCTCTCCTATTTGCATTAAAAATGCTTCGCTAACTTTGTTCTTCAAGATGTTTCTCCTTTCTAGGGAACATGTCCTCATATGGCTCTAAAATTAATTTGAAAAACTCTCGTCCCTTTTGAGTTACTGAGTATTTTATTATCTTTTTATTTCCCCATGCCTGCTCGATCCTCTGTATGAATCCTTTCTTCTCGAGGCTTTCAAGAATATCTTTGTGTTTCATTAGATTCAAGCCGCAATAGCTTAAAAGTGCTGTCTGGTTGAGTTCACCATGTTCTGTTAATTTTAAAATGATATCCTTTCTGATGTAAATTCTATCTCTATATTCGTGTGACAAGTTATAGTTTGATGCGGTATCAGTCAAGTATTAAGCTTTATTTGTAATTGTTTCTTTTGAATCAAAAGTTGAATTTTTAGATACATTTGGTATTCAGTAACAATGTTACTGAACAAAGTTTGATAACTGTTTTATCTGAAATTACTGTTCTCAAAGATATATGAAATTTGATATGCTATCAGTTCAAAATAGTCAAAACAATTTTTCGCAAGAAAGACTTGAATCTTTTTGCACTGAGATCATCAATTTAGACCCTAAAATTAGATTCGCTGGAGTTATCACTGACAAAGGAAAACTTGTTGCTGAAAATAAGCGAGATGGATTGAAAGCTAGTGTAGATCCTAAAGATTTAGAGATATTGTTGATGGAAACTGCTTTGGGTGTACGAATGCGTCGAGTGCATGATGATCAACTTGGAGCGGTAAATTTCACAATCTCACATAGCCAAAATTCCATATCTATAATATTTCCATTAGAGACTCAAATGTTATGTATAACGGCTGAAAAAGACTTGGATTTTTTGAAAGTTCCATTTTTGATAATGCAACTTTTGGAACAAAAATTTTCAAAAAGGCTTGAAATTATATGAGAGAATATGACAATTCACACTTAGTTTCAACGCATCTGTGGATTTTGGTCTCTAAAATAATATGATTTTAGGAAATTAACATATGTTTTTTAAAAATTTCCTTCCTAATCCATTCTATTGTAATCGAGAAATTCTCTTATGGCATAATCTTTTTGGAAATGGGGATAAAGTTAATGCAAATTAAACTTGAACCCCGTGATGTAGCAAGACTTCATACGCTTGGAAATAACAAGTGTAGGAAATGTACTCTTGGATTTGTGGAAGGAGATACTGTATTACGAATTGGAGCAAGACCCCCAAAATATTATCATCTAGAATGTTTTAAACCCTATTAGATTTACATCGTTATTGTCTTTATAGGAAAATGTTCTTGAATCTTCACTAACAATGTTCTTGAACAAGGTTTGAGAAGTGTTTTATGTAAAAAATTTAACTAAAATATCATGTTAGCACGTACTCTGGAAATATTTACTGGATGTGAATCTGTTAATATTACAGAAATGCTATTATTAGATTTCAAGGTGACTTTATGAGTAACAAACAAAATTTAGTATCTAAAAAAAATACTGAAACAGGATCTGATGATTCTCATGCTCTAAAAGTTGAGAATCTTTCCAAGATCTATGATACCTCTGCAGGAAGAGTAGTTGCATTGGATAAAGTAAGTTTTACAATAAAAAAAGGGGAATTTGTATCAATTGTAGGACCATCTGGAAGCGGAAAATCCACTGTTCTTAATATGATTGGTGCACTTGATAGACCAAGCAGCGGAAAAATCTCTATTGATGGAATAGACATGTTTTCTATGAATGACTCTGAAATTGCTACCATGAGAAATGAGAGAATTGGATTTATCTTTCAATCGTTTAATCTTATCAATAGGACCACTGTTCTAAAAAATGTAAAACTCCCGGGACTTATTGCTGGCATGTCACATGATGTTGTAAACATTCGCGCCTTGAAAATTTTAGAAGTACTTGGTATAGCTGATAAGAAAAACCAAAAACCAATTAATCTTAGTGGTGGACAACAGCAAAGGGTAGCAATAGCCCGTTCCTTGATAAATAATCCTACTATAATTTTAGCTGATGAGCCTACTGGAAACTTGGATACAAAGACTGGTGATGACGTATTTGCTATGATGAAAAATCTTTCACACAAGTTTGGTCGTACTATAGTCATGGTTACTCACAATCCAGAACTTGCTGAAAAAAGTGATAGATCTATATTGCTAAGAGATGGGAGAATAGAGAAAGATGTCTACCACTAGATCTTTTACCAAGTTTTTCTCAAGAAAACTTGCAGTAAAAGTTGTAATTCCAATTTTGATACTGATGCTTTTTTCACCTACTATTTTATCTTTTAATGCGTTTGGTCAAGTAACCACTACTACCACAACAACAGGAGGTTCATTGACAGTACAACAAACACAGGATTGTTTTGCGCCTCTTACAACTATTCTTGATGCTACATATGCAGGTCCTGTGGTTGTAGATTCGTATTGGGTAGATCAAGGAACATCTACATCTACAGATGTTACTAGTAATCCTGTCAAAAAAGAAATAGGTCCAGGAGAAGGACCTTCAGTTTTTGCAGTGGTCATGACTAATAGAAATTCAAACTTTCCAATAGAATCTGTAACTGCATATCTTAATCTTCCATCGGGATTTACACCTACTGGAGAAAGTGCAAATCCTCAATTACTTCAACAACACTATCAAGCAGGACGGGTTGCGATTAATCCTGCTGTGGCAAATTACTATGGTCAGGTACCAGTTGGAGGGTCATTTACTTTGTACTTTAACGTAAATGTGGGACCAAATGCGGTAGTAGGTACTCATGCCACAACTCTAGTTGCAAATTATGTTCAAGTGGGTGTAGTTGGACAACAATGTACTTCAGCACTTCTTGACGTTCCTCTTGTTCTTCCTGGTAAAGTAATAATGGATGCAACACTTGACAATTCACAAATTGCCCCCCAAACTCAAACTCCTATACATATAATAATTAAAAATAAGGGTTCTGCTGATGCAACTGGAGTTGTTGCTACAATAACAAATCTTGGAACATCTAAAGGTGGCACTGGAAGTTCTTCTAGTGGAGGTTCTATTACATTATCTTCAACTACCACAAATATTGTTAATCTTGGACCAAGTACTTTTAACATTGGAACCATTCGTGCAAACTCACAAGCTGTAATAAGTACAACTGTTTACCCTGGACCTGGTGCAAGTGGAACTACTCAACAGGTAGAATTAAATGTAAATTATCAAAATGCATGGGGCAAGCTTTTAACCTCTGATATTATTACTGGTCTTGTCATTGCCCCTAATCCTCCACAATCTATTACTTTATCATATCTTGGAAATCAATCAACTCCTGTAATCATTGCAGGAAATCTGGCTGATCTTGATTTTGCTGTATCAAATAATAGCAATGATACAATGTCTAATGTAATTATCAATCTGGTGCCACAATCAACTTCTGTCTCTATTGTTGGAACTTCTACTTGGACAATACAAAACTTACAACCAGGGGATACACAAACCCTTGCAACTAAGGTATATGCAGCAACCTCATTAATTAATACTCCAACTTCATTTACGCTAACTGCTACTTATGTCTCAAAAGGACAATCTCAAACAAATTCACTAACACTTGGTGCATTTGTTGTAGGTGATATCAAGCTCCAGGTGTATGGCTTAACTGCAACCACAACCAGTGGAACTACAAATCTAGTTGGTAATTTACTCAATCAAGGTAGTACAACTGCATTATTTACAACAGTTCAACTTGCACCGTCACCGCTTTTGGATGCAATGCGAGCTGCAAGAATTGCAAATTCAACAAATAATCAATCTCAATCACATACTCCATCTGGACAAGGAGGAAGCGGTGGTGCAGGATTCTCTGGAGGAGGAAGCGGTGGTGCAGGATTCTCTGGAGGAGGAAGCGGTGGTGCAGGATTCTCTGGAGGAGGAAGCGGTGGTGCAGGATTCTCTGGAGGAGGAAGCGGTGGTGCAGGATTCTCTGGAGGAGGAAGCGGTGGCGGTAGAAGCGGTGGTGCAGGATTCTCTGGAGGAGGAAGCGGTGGCGGAGGTATAAACTCACAACAATTCATAGGTGATCTTTCACCTGATTCTCCAATTCCAATCAGTGTCCCGCTTGGTAGAACAAGTAGCTCATTACCATCTGGAATGTATCAGGTAGCATTCAAGGTAGTATATGCTGATGATCTGAAGATCTTTCATACCGTAATAGTTAATGGAACCGTAGCTATTACAAAAGTTCGTCCAACTACTACAGTTGCCCATTCTAATTCAATTCTTAGTCAAATACCAATACTAAATCAGATACCTCTACCTGAGCCTGTAACTATTGGAATTATAGTTGCAATAGCAGCAGTGATTGCATTCTTTGTTAGGAAGAAAAAATTAGCCAAGAAAAAACTAAAGATGGTAACACAAGGAGATACTGATATAGTATCAATATTTGATGATACCAAAAAGAAAGAAAATGAATCCTAAAGATCTTTTTCTATTATCATTTGAGGCACTAGTTGATAGAAAAGTCAGGACGTTGCTTACAATTTTAATGGTTGTACTTGGCAGTAGTCTTGTTGTAGTATTAAATGGTCTAAGTGCCGGTCAGGCGGCATTTCTTGAGCAACAATTTAACACATTGGCAGCAAATGTTCTTTTTGTAGGTAGTGGGCAGCGCTCTCTTAGTTCGTATGCAACTTCTACAAGTAATTCTATTACAATCAACGATGTGATTATACAAAAACTCAAGAGTCTTCCAAATGTATCTGATGTTATACCAGAGTATACTGGTTCAGTACAAATGAATTCCCAAGGAAATGTTGAACATGCTTCTATTACTGCAATTGATCCATCAAAATTATCTGTAGAACTACCCAACCTCCAATTTATTGATGGTTCCACCATACGCGCAGGTGATCGGTCGGCTGCACTAGTAGGAGATACAATAGTTAATCCGCCTGGTGCTGATACTGCTTTTGTCACACTTGGGGAAACAATCAAAACAACTGCAACTTACTCTGATTCAAGTGGATCACATACAATAGTGAAAAATTTTGTAGTCTCAGGAATACTAAAACCATCTGGTAATACTGGGATAGATCGTTCAGTCATCATAAATCTTGATGCAGGTAGTCAATTACTTCACAAGCAAAACAAGTATGATCAGGTAATTATTGCCGCAACTACTCCTGATGATGTTGATACTGTACAACAAGAGATAACTGATACATTTGGAAAAACTCTTGGTGCTACAACTCCTAAAGCTCTTATGGCAGTAAGACAGCAAGCTGCAAGTGGAAATGCCGCATTTATTTTGATGGTTGGAATTATTGCACTTGTTGTAGGTGCTGTTGGTATTGTTACTACATTATACAATTCTGTGACAGAAAGAATTCGTGAGATTGGAACCATGAAAGCAATAGGGGCTCAAAATGCTGAGATACTTGCTCTTTTCCTAGTAGAGGCTGCCCTGATTGGTATTATTGGAGCATCATCTGGGATGGCAATTGGAATGGTAGCAGGAATCATACTGGGTATACTCACAACTACTGCTCCTGCCGGAGGAGGTCCACCTGTTCACATACCGCCGATCTTTGTTCCAACGGATTTGATTAAAGTCTGGCTTCTTTCATTAGGACTAAGTGTTTTGGCAGGAATGTATCCTGCATGGAAGGCATCAAAACTTTCTCCAATGGTTGCATTAAGAAGAGAATAGAGTCTAGTTTTAAAATTAATTTGTAAAATAAATTTATAGTGCACTAAAGTCTTTAGTCCAATTTGAATATTCTTGGATCATTCCTTGATTGACACTAGGTTTTCTCTTTTTAATAATTTTCTTAAAATCATCTGTCGTACAATCTCGCAGCTTGACATGTGAAAGATCCTTGTCTCCCTTTGCATCTGCCATGCTGAAATATTCATCAATAACAAATAGCTGTGCGGATTGACAAATGTCCTTAACATCGCTTGCACTATACCCATCTGTTAATTGGGCAAGTTCTAATGAACTCACTGAAGGATCTTTTTTTAGTTTTGCTAGATATATGGAAAAGAGACTTTCCCTTGCTTCTAATGCAGGTAATGGAATGTATACTCTTTTTGAAAATCTCCTAAGAAATGCCCAATCCAACTTCCAAGGTTTGTTAGTAGCTGCAATAACATAAGTCTGAAGATTTTTTCCTTTATCGTTAATTCCATCCATTTCTGTGAGAAACTGGTTCTTTACTCTGATTTCTCCACCGTTTTCATTCTGTGAATTTCCAAGAAGTGAATCTACCTCATCAATTAACATTATTACTGGCACGTTCTCTTTTTTAGAAGAATCACGTGCTGTATGAAATAGTTTGGATACATTTTTTTCAGCATCACCTAGCCATTTACTCATCATTGAAGCTGCATCTACATTTATGAAATAACCTGAAATCTCACTTGCGGTTGCTGCAGCAAGCATTGTTTTTCCACATCCTGGAGGTCCATATAGGAGAATTCCTCTTGGCCAACCTAGAGTGAAAAGTTCTGGTTTTCTGGCAGGATATACTATGGCTTCCCGTAGTGCTGTCTTGACATCCTCTAATCCAATTACTTCCTTCCAACTAACATTTGGTTTTTCTTTTAATATCATGTTGTCAATATTGGTGTTAGCAGCTGTTTGACTGGAGTTACCTTGGGATGGTGCATTATTACCAGAGTTTTCATTGGAAGATGAATCGTCAGAGGAGTTTTGTAATTCGCCTATTCTTTTTTGGTACTGTTCACAGTGTTGCTGATATACCGCATTCAAAGTATTATCTGGAAACAGATGAATTAGTCTTGCTAGTGCCTCAATAGCCCTCTGATAATTAGTTATTGCAATACCTCTGGCGCCTTGGTTGTCTTGCTTTATTGCTTCTGCAGCATATTTTCCAGCTACACCTTCCAATGACATTGCGGCTTCACTCATTATGATATCATTATTACATTCAAGGATTTACAAGGTATGCGTTACTGTGAAATCGTATGGTGCTCTTAGTTAAATTAGTTAAAGCGATTTTCATTTGGATTTATTTTTGACTAATGATATACCTGATATCTATTATAATACCCGATTATGATAACTATTTGAGATACTGATTTGGAACCGCTTGAATTTTGTGATGTTTGTTTTCAGAAAGGAAGACCAAATCTATGTGAAACATACAAGAATGAATTTACAAAAATCACCTCACTGCAATTTTCTCAAAAATCAAGGCTGGATAAAGTTCTCAATAGGCTTGAGATTAGACCAAGGTCCGTTGAGAAACGTTGGACACTTGTTATGGATTCTGAAAAACGTAAAGAATTTCTTGATTCATTATGGGGAATGGCAATAACTGTTCATACACTAGAAGATCATGTTAAAACCATAACAAGGCTTTACAAACCAGAAATTAGAAAACTAGGAGAAGAAAAACAAGTTGAACTTCCTAGTCCCGAATCATGGGAGGAATTTGATCCTAAATCAAGAGACTGGATTCAACTTAAAGTTGAAACAAAGAAAGAAAAATTCTATGCCAAAGTAAATCTTGGTAACGTGCTAAAATGTTCAAGTTTTGAAGGAACTACATACTTTCGCACTTACCTAAATGACAATACTCCGATGCTTGCACCAATGGAGAAACGTGCAGTGTACAATATTGTATCTACAATTGCTGAACCAATATCATCTATTTGGAAATCTGATGCGGAAGGGAAACGTGGATTTGTTGAACAAAGCCAGTTACCAAATGTACCTGATGAGATCTTCAATGTATTACGAAGACTGGCAACTGTAGACAAGAGAATTCCTGATACTTTGATATTTGAAAATGATGATTTTGAGTTGGTAAAAACAGTACTAGGATGCATCAAGATTGATTTGGTAAAATCCTCTGAGATCATTACTGTACTATCTGATAAAAAATCTGATATTCCTATATCGCTTGAGGTGATACAAAAGGACCGACTTCAAGTGCTATTGGATATTGTTAAAGAAATGGGTGCCAAGATTGAGGCTGGAAAAGACGAACTGACCATCTCAGGTACTCGGGGTTTGGTCAAGATGATTTTTGTAGATAATGACAAGAGTGCTCAAGATGGAAGCATGGTGAGAATATCTGTATCTGCACTTGAAGATCCTCCTAGGTTTATTGAAATTTTATTTATGATCAAAAAAAGACTGGGCCTTCTTGACTTGCCTCTTGAAAATGTACTGAGCCAGCATTGGCCAATAATATCTGATAATGATTTACAATACGTCATACAGACTGCGATTTCATGGTGGCCAAACAATCCTGTCTTGGCTACCAAAATAATTGGTGATGGGGACAAGTTTACCAAAGTAAAAGAATGGAACAATAAAATCAAACAAGGGAAAATCCGTTCAACTCTTGATACCATAACACTAGGGAAGATAATCAAACAAAAAGAATCTGCTCAAATCATCAAGTAAAATGTAATATTTTTTCACGAGTTCTATTATTTTATGACATCATCATAAATATCGTAATATGCAAAATATTTTCATATGTTATGTATTACTACGTGGTTTACTTGGATCTTGGAAAAATACACTACCGATTATAGAGATTTAATGAAAACCAATATGTTTCTGATAGTAACTATTCTATCAATAGCTGCTATTCTGACAACAAATGCAATAACACCTGTATCTGCCTTAGGTGATACGGTAAAGCAAATACACGCACAACTTGATGGATTCACTGTACTGTCTAACTGTTGTACTACATCTACTGCTCATGTGGAAGGAGATCTGATTACAAATTCTGATGGGACCATGATACTTTCTTCACAAAGTGGGGTTCTAACTATCGGAAGTACATCATATAATCTTAAATTTGTTCCAACAAGCAAGATAGACACTACACCACAAACTGACGCATGTACCTCTGGAACTCATTTTGAACAACTTGGAGATGTAGAATTAACAGCAAATGACGGTACTGTGCTAAAAGGTATTGGAGGATATTCCTGGGGAAGTAATCTAGGATGTGCTGATGGAGATTCGAGTTTTACCTATTTTAGTGGAAAATTCCAAGATACATCAGGTCAAACAATTGAATTCTTTACGGGAACTAACTCGTTACCAGAAATCCAATAACTCTTTTTCTTTTTATTTTAGACTTTGATATGTAATTAGAAAATTATTGTAATATGCGATGAGCAGTTTACTATATGATGTTTGTAAAAACTATAGAATGTACTTATCAATCGTACAATATACTCTATAAATGAAAGGAGATGTCTGTATTCAAAAGTGGCGAAAGAGTCCGCATAGTAGAAGATAATGAATCCAAAGTATACAAGATTAAAAAGATAAAAAAGATAAGAAGAGGTGGAATTTTATATTTACTAAAATCACTTGAAAAAAACTCTGTTACAAGATTGTATTATGAAAATAAAAAATTACTCTTGGAAAGAATTGGCTAAATTTTATTTCTAATTTTATAAAACTATGTAGCACTATGTGTTTATTGTATAATCTATAGAAGATATTAAAATATTAAAAAATAGTTACAACTTATAGTGATTTTCTTATTTTTCAAGTATAATATATCTACGTATAGTAACCAATTTAATCGGAAAAAAATAAAATAAATTACTTTGACTTTTCTATGAAACGTTGAAGAGAACTTTTGCCTTGTTATCAATTCTCGCTTCATTTTTTGTCAGATAAAAATGATAGAACTAGTAATTGCGGGGAGGGTCTACAAAAATCCAGAAAACCTTGACATGTAAAGGAATCTCTGTAGACCAATCTACAGAGTTACATGTTTTTATCTAAATATTGCCTATAGTTTATTCGATCATAACATAGTCCACTTGTTTGCTACATATTCTCTCTGGCGATCAATAAGATCGAGTAAATGAATTCAATTTTTATTTTATCATTGTTTTCCAAGTAGCACACTGAAATCTATTTGGGTCATGGACAAATGTAACAAGAATAATCTCTGTCTCAATGACAAAAATTCTAACAACAACTCTCGTAGGACTTCTAATAACTTCTATGGTCTTGAGCAGCTCTGGTTGGGCAATTGGTCCAACACTGCCAGCAGATGATACAAAAACACCAATCAAACATGTGGTTGTAATATTCCAAGAAAACATATCTTATGATCACTACTTTGGTACGTATCCTAATGCTGCAGGTTTTACCGCCAAACCAAACACTCCATCTTCTAACAACTACGTTTCACATCCTAATCTACTTACAGCCAATCCAAATTTGGTTGCTCCATTCCTTCTGCCTACATCTAAGGCAATAACTTGTGATTTTGATCACGGTTATCTTGATGAACAAAAGGCATATGATGGAGGACTGGTAGACAAGTTTGTCCAATTTACAGGTAAGACTGGAACAAACTGCAATCCAGATGGAAGCACTGTGATGGGATATTATGATGGAAATACTGTTACTGGATTATGGAATATTGCTCAAAACTTTGCAATGGGTGATAACTCATTTGATACAGTGTTTGGACCTTCAACACCAGGTGCACTTAACCTCGTTTCAGGTCAAACATTTGGTGCTACTGAAGATGCTGTAGGTGGCGGTGCTTCAATTTCTGATGCAGATCCAACATATGATGACTGCCATTCTGGTACTACAATAGCAATGAGTGGAAAGAACATTGGAGATCTTCTCAATGAGAAAGGTATCACATGGGGTTGGTTCCAAGGTGGATTTGCTCCAACAGCAACTACCGGTGGAAAGGCTGTTTGTGGTGCAACAACTCACAGAACTGCAACCGACAATGCAGCAGTTGCAGCTTATAGTGCACATCACGAACCATTTGAGTACTATAACTCAACCTCGAATCCACACCATTTGCCGCCCTCATCTCTTGCTGAGATAGGAAACAATGGTCAAGCAAATCACCAGTATGACCTTAGTCTCTTCTATGCATCAGTGAAAAATGGCAACATGCCAGCAGTAACATTCCTAAAGGCACCTAGAGCTCAAGATGGTCATCCGGGAAACTCGGATCCACTTGATGAGCAAGTGTTCTTAGCTAATGTCACAAATACATTGCAGAAGAGTCCATATTGGTCAAGCACAGCCGAGATCATCCTATATGATGACTCTGATGGCTGGTATGATCATGTCATGCCTCCGATCGTAAATCACTCTAATGATCCACTCAATGACTTTGCCCCAACATGTGGTGGCAAGCATACCGAATTGGGTGGTGCAGACGACAGATGTGGTCACGGTCCAAGACAACCATTGCTAGTGGTATCACCATATGCAAAATCAAACTTCATCTCCCACACAGAAACAGATCTATCATCAATACTCAAATTCATTGAGGACAACTGGCACACAGGTGGTATTCCAAATACTTTAGGCCAGAAATCATTTGATGACAAGGCTGGTTCATTAGAGAATATGTTTGACTTTGACAATCATGGTAATACTCCACAAGTGTGCATAGATCCTACAACTGGTCAAGTAGACCCATTCGCATCTTGTCCAACGGTGGACTTGAACGGATATTAACTCCCTCCTCTTCTTTTTATTTTACAATCAACTATGAATTTTAATGTAAATGTGATTTTCACTTGTATTCAACTAGAACACGATACAAAAGAAATGTAAAAAAATCTAAAGTTTTATTATGTAAAATTGGATTGAAAATAAAATATCTAGTTATATGTAATCGTTATTGTACTAGTTCTACTCTTCTACTACTGATTATTGTCTCTGAAATTCTATTCTTAAGATCTATTGGATTGGTAATTGATTTTGTTATTACTAATAATACGTATTCTAATATCTCAAATGATAAAACTGTGAATTTCTCTCTTTCAAGAATAGAACTAAAAACTTTACCAAATTCATGATTGTGTTCTTTATTCATATTAGATTTGAGTACATATTCCATGAATAACATCTCTCTTTTCTGGGGTGGAAGATCTCTGTTAATGCCATTTTCTTTGGCATTCATTTCTATGGCTCTACCTTTGTTATTTAGGACTGCAACTAACTCAATATTGTCATCAATCTTTGCAATGCTACTACAAAGTGCGTCAAACTCAAACAGACTCTCAAAATAACTTGTTGTCATACTATTGTGATGTATTTGGTGGATGAAAAGGATACGCCGTATAGAATGTTATTGTCTATGATATCAATATAGTACTAAGAGATTATGTAGATCATTTCCACAAATTACCTTATCATGCCCTATTGTACAGTAAAGTTTGCGATCAAGTTTTTATTTGGTTATGTGTATCTATTTTTTAGGTAATTATTTTGGAATTAATCACAATGACTGTACAATACAAAGTCAAAAAGAAAAAACTTGGTAAAGCAAAAGATGCATTATCAGAGTATATAGAAGAAGTAAAAAAGAATGAACCGGGAACAATTGAGTACAAAGTGTTTCAGGATGATGATGACAGTTCCTCATTTGTACACATAATGTCCTTTACAGATAAAAATGCCAAGAAATTACATGAAAAAACTGAGTATCTTAAAAAGTTGAAAAAACTTCTAGTTCCAATGTCCAAAGGAAAAGCAGAGTACACAACTCTAACAGAGGTCCAGTTTGTCAAAACTCTACAGAAAACTGAAGAGAACACGAAGAATACGGAATCTTCTAACGAGCCAATCTGATTAATTTTTTTGTCCTTGTATATAGCTAGTTTTCTATTTATTTGTGACCTACCCGTCGAAGAAAAATATCTATTCTCTTCTGCAAGTCATTTTGAATTTCTAGCACCGATCTGTTGCCGTTGATAGGGACTAGGCCATATCTTTTTTGCATTGCATGAAATTCTTGTGATATTCTCTTTTGATAAATTAAAAATGACTCGTACATGTCATTTGATAATCCCATATCTGCACCTGATTCGTAATAGTCTAATGTGGAATTCTTTTGGAAAACTCTGTGTATCAAGACTGATGGTTCAACATCCAAATAAAATACAATATCTGGCTTGATGGCAAATCCGTATAAATTGTGACACCAAGTTCTGTCTAATCCTCTTGCCAAATTTCTTGCTATGAGAGTGTAGATGTATCTGTCTGCCAGTACGATATACCCTGCCTGCAATGCTGGTATGATCTTGTATTCAAATTGGTCTGCAAAATCTGCGGCATAGTACAAAGCTAGAGTTTTTTTCCCTAGGCTGAAATTTTCCTTTGCCTCCAATATGCCTTTGCCAACAAGTTCCGATCTTTTAAGACCTGTATTGAGTACTGCATGACCATCTGCTTCCAATCTTGTAGTGATTGATTGGATCTGTGTACTACGACCTGATGCGTCAGGACCTTCAATTACAATTAATCTTCCCTTGATTTCAGTATCTTGCAAATTCTTAATTCCATGACCATAAAATTCTACAGTTCTGGTTCCAAGATCTTTGTATTTGTCTCGCGTCATTTTCTATTTCCTAGTCCTTGACCTTACTGGTTTCATATCTTCTAAAAGTGGCATGATCTTTTTTCTCACAATGTTTTGCTGTTCTTCAATGTTTAGAGTTCCATCAATTATGGTAAATCCTTCACTTTCTGCAAGTGAGTCATATTGCTCAATTATTCTTCCTTGGAAAATTCTATAGCTCTCATATGGATCATTACTCAAATTCATATCCATTCCTGCCTCGTAATATTTTAGCTTGGGTCTACCAATGAGAATTCTATCAACTGCAATATCTACTGGAACTTTGAAATAAAATGCAACATCTGGTTTTACTGCGAAATCATAAACTTTCTTGACCCATGCGGGATTACAACCTCTAACTATGTCTCTTGCAAATGCTGTGTACACGAATCTATCTGCTAAAACAAAATAACCAGCTCTTAGCAACGGTGAAATATTTCTTTCATATCTGTCTGCAAAATCGGTTGCATGCAACAAACTAAATGTAGTTGGAGTCAGTAATCCTTTCTTTTTTCCCTTTGATGTAATCTCTTTTACCATTTCAGATGAATTCCATTCTGACTTGAAAACATTGACACCTTTGTATGCAAGCCATTTTTCTAGAAGGTGAAGCTGGGTTGATTTTCCTGAACCATCTATGCCCTCAACAATGATTAGTTTTCCTCTCTTTTCCATTTTTATAACCTTGAAATACTTTGTGGTCTAACGTCAATTTTAGGTTTTACTGTAATTATTATGTCTGTCACATGTTTTGTAAAATTTCATCAAGTAATGACTGTTATCTATATAGTGAATGTAACACTATGAAAAATAAGAAATCATTGTCAAATTTTAGGTATGGGATCATTTTGAAACCTATGTTATATCTCACATGCTAAACCTTCTTTAACTCATAAATATTTGAAAAATTGATGTCCTGTCTATGGATTTGTTAGTATTACGTCATGGTGAAGCAGGAAAAAGATCTCCATTACCAGGGGATTTTAAGAGAACCCTAACTACTGAAGGACGACAAGAGATTGCAGAACTATCAAATGGCCTAAAATCACTTGAAGTAAAATTAGATTATGTCCTTACAAGCCCTCTCTTACGAGCCAAAAATACAGCTGAAATTATTGCAAAGTCTCTCAAATACAACGGTAAAATTGAAGAATTGGATTCCCTGAAACCTGAAGGTAACAAACTTGAATTTTACTCTGTCCTGTCCAAGTTGAAACGAGATTCTGTAGTACTTGTAGTGGGACATGAACCATACCTGAGCGAAATGATAAGCCAAGCGATATCTCAATCTGATTGTAGAATTAATCTGAAGAAAGCTGGACTAGCTAGGATACGAGTACTGTCTATACTTCCTAAACTCAAGGGAGATCTAAGGTGGTTACTTACTCCGAAACTTTTGAAGAAAATATCATAGGTTTACGTTTCCTATGTTTTTCATTTAGTAAAAAAATGTAAATCAGAAGTAGATTAATAGTAATATGTTTGTACTACCATGGAGTTGTTGATTATCTGAAGATTTCTGTAATTGATCTTGGTTTTAACTCTGCTAAATTAGTAATCTATAATGTTAAAGACGATGATTCCTTTGATGTATATCAGCAAGAAGGAATTAAAGTAAGACTTGGAGAAGGACTGGATGAAAAAGGCAAATTGGGGAAAAAACCTATGTCACGAGCAATTGACACACTTCAAGTTTTTAGAGATATAATTCAATTAAATCCGATAAAATCTGTATTGCCTATTGCAACTAGTGCAGTAAGAGAGGCACGAAATAAAGAAGATTTTCTAAATTCTATTTCCAAAGAAACTGGATTTAATTTTAAAGTTCTATCTGAAAGAGAAGAAGCATTATACTCCTACGTGGGTGCAATAAAATCACTTCACATTCCAGATTCATTGTTTTTTGACATTGGTGGTGGTAGCTTGGAGATTGTTTATGCAGAACGATTCAAGATAAAAAAAGTAATCTCGTTGCCTCTTGGAGCTTTGCGATTGACACATCAATTTGATGGCAGAAAAGGTAAATTTACTGAAAAGAATCTCAAAGACCTTAAACGATACATATGGAATCTTCTTCCAGGCAAAAAGGACTTGGATATGAGTAAAAATGCCAAACTTGTTGGAGTTGGAGGTGCATTACGTGCCTTAGCAAGATATGAGCAAAGAGTTTCGTTATATCCATTAGATAAAATTCACAATTATAAAATTAGTCGTAAATCTCTTGACTCTACAATTAATGGATTATCAAAAATGAAATCTGAAGATCTTTCATCCATCTCTGTCTTGGGTTCTAGTAGATCTGAGACAATTATTGCGGGCTCTTATGTGATTGAAACATTGATGGAAAAATATGATTTCTCTGATCTTTATGTGAGTAATCATGGACTAAGAGAGGGTGCGCTTTCAATATTTTTAGAAGATCCTAAGGCATATCATGATGGATATCTTACTGCTGAACAAATTAGAAAAACAATCGGTATTGAGGATCAACGAATTATAAGTACCGACAAAGAAATTTTTCTTAATACTCTTCTATCCATTAAATTAATCTCTAAACGAGAACGAAAGATACTTGATTTTGCTGAAAAAATAATGTCAGAGAAATCATCGTTTAGCAGTCCCCAAAGTGTTTTTTATTCAATCATGGATGAAGACATTCCACTAGATCATAATGATCAATTAGTCTTGGGACTTTCTTTAGTTCATGCACGACATACTAAAACATCGGATTGGTTATTTGCCAGATATAACACAATTTTGTCACAGCAGGATAAGACATCTATGAAAAAAATCTCAGCATTGATTACTCTGAGAAAGATTCTTGAAAGAACCAAATCGAAGATTGAATTAAGACCACACGGTTCAAGAATAATAGAAATTACTGTTATTCAATCACGATCCACACAGAAATTTTTACTTAAAGATGCCTTGAAAAAGTTCGAGACTGTATTTGACGTTAAAGTTATTCTCTCAACTCGCCCTTACCAAGGAAGTTCACAAAGTTCAATCCTTGAATTATAGCTAGAAATATCCTGTCTTTGGTCTTCTTTTCTTAAAGACATCTACAAACGCATTGTATTTTTTACTTCTTTCGGAAATTTCAGATCCTATAATATCTAAATATTTTGAATTTTGTTCAATACTCCTAAGATGATCGATAATTATATCACTATCATGAATATCGCCTAACATCTCTTGGATTTTTTTTAAATTTTTGAGGATCTGAATCGTTTTTCCTTTATTTGATGCTAATTCAAGTGAATAACGCAATTTTTTAAAACCTTTTCTTAGCATGTGCAGCTCTTCTATTCTTTTTTCATCACCAAGTGTAATTATTGTATTTTTTTGAATGTCTAACTCAATCTTGCCTAATACTTTGAAATATCTTTTGTTTAACTTTGATTCTTTTAGCATGTTACTGGAAATTTTGGGGGTGGACTCACGTAGAGTTTTTAATGCAATTTGATTTGCACTGTCAAGTTTTTCAATTCTAGAATTCTTAAGGCTATTTACTAGATCATATGTTTGATCTTTATATCTAGATTCCATTTTTGCGCATATGATGTCATAATCTCTAATCTTTGCATTCAATTTGAAAAGTGTTTTAGCTTGTTTTACATAATTTGTGTTTTTTTCTTTGATGTTCTTTGGAAGTATCATATGAGCTGACTCTAAACGTCTAATTGCAACTCGTATGTCATGGATATTTTCATCATTTGGATTTTTTATGTAATCTTGTAATTTACTACAAAAGTCATCTTGAATTTTTTCGAATTTCTTGAGAAATAATTTCTTATCTAAATCTAGAGATTTCGTTTTATTCATGATGTGATACTTGTATCTTTCTTTTTACTACCTCTTAGATAAAATCGTTGATTTATTGTTCTATCAGGGTGAAATGTTTTCAGAAATTACGTCTTGAACTGTTTCATTAATTACCGCTTCTGCAATGTCGCTGGAATATTCAGCGGTTCTACGAATATCTTCCAAGACAAACTTGATTACACTAGAATATTTCTTTGATTCCTCGAGGCTATCTGTAAACTCTTTTTCTTTATCAGCTATTTTACATGCATTAGTTGCAACGCTATCTGCAAGAGCATAATCTCTCTTATTTAATGCCAAAATAGAATCCTCAAAGACTTTGAGTGATTCTTCACTTAAGCGAGTTATCTTTTGTATTAATGCAGGTTCCAAAGTTGTTTTTAAAAATTTTATTCTTCCTGCAATTGATACTGCATGATCTGCAATTCTTTCAATTGACTTTACAACTATTCTGTAACTTATGCAATCTGATGGTTTTTTGAGTCCGATATCCCGAAGTATCTTTTCATGTTCTACTGCAAGTGTTAGGTTTCGAAGTATGTATAGGCTGAATCTATCTACCTCATCATCTAAATGAGTAATCTCTTCACCCAATTCAACATCCATTTCTTTTAAGGCATCAATTGCTTGTCTGTGCATAGTAGATGTGAGCAAAAACATTCTCTTTAGGGCATCACTTATTGAAAGTTCTGGAAGACTCGTTAAAACCTGGATTGTAAGAGATTCTGGAGTAGATTCTACTATTTCGGTTCCAATCATATTTTTTCTTACAAGATCTCTAATTGCTTGTTTGTGTTCTAGTTGAATTCTTCCACCTTTTGCATGAATTTCTATAATTTGATAGCCTGCCAAATACATTGCAATGACTTTTCTTTGAACTGACTCCACACTATCTTTTTGAACAATCACTGTCTTTGATTTTGAAAGCTTTGGATTTGATGATGAATTGCCTGTTGGTAATATTGAAAGGGATTTGTTAACATTTTTAATTATTGATACTGAATCGCCTGTCTTTAGTTTCAATTCGTCAACCCATTTTTTTGGGAGGGATAAAACATATGTTGAACCACCCACGAGTTGTAATTTTCGAACCTCTCTATCGTTTAGTACTTCGGACAATGATTATGTTGTATTTACTATAATTAAAGCAGTTGCCCTCTATTTCTATATATTACTATATAGTTCTATATTGAACTATGAGATCTAAGAAATCACGGTCGATCCTCTCATATCTTATCCAATATCATCAAAATACGTAATGATGACCATAAACATGAAGAAAGGGTCACCTCATATGGATAAAATTTTTAAAATTGTTGCTTTAGCTGCAGCCACATATGTTCTTGTAATCATTGCAATGATTGTAATTAATCTTGTAACCGGTTCCGCACAAGTTTGGCAACAAGAGGGTATATCATTTCTTACAGGCTCTGATTGGAACTCTGTTGAAAATAGAGAATCTTATGGCGCGTTTCCTTACATAATGGGTACTCTAGTTAACGCTGGAATTGCTATGCTGATAGCAGTACCCCTAAGCTTTGGAATTGGTATGTTTCTTTCTGAACTTTCTCCTAAACTACTAAGAACACCTCTTGCCATGGTCATAGAACTTTTAGCAGCTATTCCAAGTGTGGTGTATGGATTATGGGGATTACTCGTATTCCGAGCCTATATTCAGGATTGGATAGAGACACCGCTTCATAATCTCTTTGGAGATCAAAGCATAATATTTGCAGGAACTCCTTTTGGACTAGATATTCTTACAGCAAGTATAGTTTTAGCCATTATGATAATTCCAACCATTGCTTCTATTTCAAAAGAAATAATGTTGGCAGTACCAAATAGTCAACGTGAAGCTGCATATATGCTTGGAGTGACAAAATGGGAAGCTTTCAGGCTTGCAGTGTTACCATATTCAAAATCTGGATTAATCGGTGCAACAATATTGGGTCTTGGAAGAGCTGTGGGAGAAACCATGGCAGTTACAATGTTGATAGGAAATGCTACTGGAGCAGCTGCAATTCCGACCTCACTGTTTCAACCTGGACAAACATTAGCTACTATAATGGCAAATGAATTTGCTGAAGCATCTCAAGGAGGTCTTCATTTGGCAGCTTTAATTGGCATTGGATTAATTCTTTTCATGATGGCTTTTGCCATTAATGTAGTTGCACATCTTCTTGTTGCTAGAGTAGTAAAGTCACACGAGGGAGCAGTATTGGCATGATAACTCCAGAACAAAGAGCTGAATTTAGAAAACATTTTCGTTATAATGTTGGTAGAAGACTTGTAGTGGATAAAATTGTTAAGTGCATTGTTTTTTCATGTGTGATAATTGCCATTGTTCCACTAGTTGCCATATTGGTCAATTGCTTTACTAATGGAGCAGCTGCACTATCATGGAATTTTCTCACTGAAATACCTGGAGCTGTGGGAAGTGATGACCCTGGAGGTATTGGTCCTGCCATTCAAGGAACTTTGGTACTAATTGGATTGTCTAGTCTTATTGGAGTTCCGGTTGGTGTAATGGGTGGAATCTTTCTCTCTGAATATGGTAATAACAGATATGGTAGAACAGTTAGATTTTTCAACGATGTGCTTGCAGAATTTCCAACCATTGTTATTGGTGTATTTGCATTTGTTTTAATTGTTTTAACAGTAGGAAACTTTTCTGTCTGGGCAGGTTCATTTGCCCTCTCTATCATCATGTTGCCAATCATAATGCGAACAACTGAAGAATCCCTCAAACTAGTACCTGTGACATATAGAGAAGCTGGATATGCTTTAGGAATTAGAAGATATCGAGTAGTTTTTACTATTGTACTCAGTGGTGCAAAGAACGGTCTTGTAACTGGAATTTTGTTAGCAGTTGCAAGAATATCTGGTGAAACAGCACCTCTTATATTTACAATTCTTGGTAGTAGTCAATTCATATCTGATCTTAATTCTCCCGTTGACGCACTGCCACTTAGGATATGGCGACTCTCATCACTCCCATATGATAGTGCTGTGACTCAAGGATGGGGGGCAGCATTTATCTTGATTATAATGGTTCTTTCAATAAATATCGGTGTGAGGTATATCTTTTTGAGAAATAAGGAAAAAACATTTTTAAGGTTCAAGAGGAAAAGAGCTGTATCATGATGGAGACAGTTACAAGAACTCCTGTAAAGGGAATTTCAGTTGATGATGTAAAATACAAACTTGTTACAGAAAATATTTCTGCAAGCTATGATGGTATAGTAACTGTAAAGAATATATCAATGAAGTTTCGTGACAGAGCTGTTACAGCTCTCATAGGACCTTCTGGATGTGGAAAGACAACATTTCTTAGATGTTTAAACAGAATGCATGAGCTTACAAAGAATGCAACATTGACAGGAAAAGTTTTACTTGACGGTGAGGATCTCTATTCTAACAAAGTAGATCCTATCATAAATCGAAGAAAAATTGGAATGGTATTCCAAAAACCAAATCCATTTCCTACAATGTCCATTTATGATAATGTTGCATGTGGCCTAAGACTTAATGGAGTCAAAGATAGAAAAATACTTGATGAAGTAGTGGAAGGATGTCTTAAGATGGCATCACTTTGGGAGGAAGTAAGGGGAGATCTGAAAAAACCGGGAATGGGTCTTTCTGGAGGACAACAACAGCGTTTGTGTATTGCTAGAGCGCTTGCTATTCAACCTGAAGTTCTTTTAATGGATGAACCAACTTCTGCTCTTGATCCTATTGCATCTCAGAAAATTGAAGAGATGATACAAGAACTAAAAAAAGAATACACGATAATTATTGTGACACACAATATGCAACAAGCAACCAGAGTTTCTGACTATACTGGTTTTATGTATCTTGGAGACTTGGTTGAATTTGGAGAAACAAAACAAATATTTGAAAATCCACGAAATGAGTTGACTGCGAAATATGTTCAAGGTCATTTTGGATAATGACACGTCTTATAGATCCACATTTGCAAAATTTATCTGAAATGATGAAACAAATGTCAGACTTGTCTATCCAATCTGCTAATCTTGCAATTGACTCTTACTTAGGCGGACAAAATGCTAGAAAACAAGTTCATGAACTCTCTAGTGAAATGATGAATTTGTATGACAAAGTTGGTGATTTGACATTTGACATGATTCTTAGATATCAGCCTGTGGCAAGTGATTTTAGGCTTATTCGTTCCTCGCTTGAGATTTCGTATGGTTTTACACGATTGAGCAGATATGCATATGATATAACAATGGTTCGTGAAACTTTTGGGGATCTCTCAGCTTGTAAAAATGAAGTTATCTATACTTTATCTGGAGAGATAAAACAGATGATTAAACTTGCTGTAGAATGTTTTGCGACCCTTGATCTTGAAAAAGCTCACGAATTACGAACTGATGAAGATCTTGTTGATAAATATTATAACAAACATTTGCCCATGTTGATAATGTTGGGTAATGTAAAATGTGCCCTTGCAGATGCCTTGGTTCTTAGGTATATGGAAAGAATGGCAGACCACGCAGCATTCGTCGGTGATTCGGTAAACTATATTGTCACTGGTACGAGAACCTATTAGAAGTTAATTTACGAAACTTACTCCATATTGTCAAATCTATATAGATTTCATATTAGCATGAAAACTATGGTAGGCAAAGGTAAATATGATATTTTTTTCATAATTTACATGACAAACAAAGTCATTCTAGGATTAGCATTTATGCTAGTTCTGTTAGTACCAGCAATGTCGTTACCTGCACTTGCACAGACAAGTTATACACTCACAGGAGCTGGTTCCACTTTCGTGTTTCCACTAATGGATACATGGAGAGTTGAATACAACAAAATCCACCAGAATATCCAACTCAACTATCAGTCAATTGGAAGTGGAGCTGGAATAAAACTCTTAGAATCCAAGAGTGTAGATTTTGCAGCATCTGATGCGCCGCTATCGACAGCTGATCAACAAAAGGCACCAGGAGTACTGACCTTCCCAGATTCCATAGGAGGAATAACAATTGCATATAATCTTCCTGGAATTGATAAGGGTCTTAAACTCACAGGTCCTGTAATTGCACAGATCTTTATGGGGAACATAACATCATGGAATGATCCTGCAATATCTAACCTCAATCCGGGAGCAACACTACCTGATCAAAAGATAGTTGTCGCTCACAGATCAGATGGTTCTGGAACAACATATGCATTTACTGATTATCTTTCCAAAATCAGTTCTGACTGGCAGACCAAAGTAGGTCAAGGAAAGACAGTACCTTGGCCCGTTGGTACTGGAGGAAATGGAAATGAAGGTGTAGCTACCATAGTAAGAACTACACCGTATGCTGTAGGGTATGTAGAACTTGCATATGTTTTTCAAAACAAAATGACATATGCATTTGTCCAAAATGCTGATGGAAATTCCTTTGTAGAACCCACTCTTGATTCTGTTTCAGCAGATGCGGCAGCAGCTAGTTCCAACTTGCCTACAGCTGATGGCGATTGGAGTAAGGTATCTATTGTTAACCAACCGGGAAGTAACTCGTATCCGATATCCACATTGACTTATGTCATGTTATACAAAGATATGAGTACGGTAAATGGGGAAACACAAGATAAATCAACAGAGGTAGTCAATTTCCTCACTTGGATACTTGGTGATGGTCAGCAATATGCTTCAGGTCTGTTGTATGTTCCATTGCCTGATTCAATTAAGAAAATAGGTATGGATGGACTTGCTGAAGTGACATTTACTGGAGGGACAGTACCAGAATTTGGACCAATCGCAGCTCTAGTACTTGCAATTGCAATAGTATCAATAATTGCAGTTTCAGCAAAGACTGGACTAAGATTTAGTACAAAATTCTAAAACTCTTTTTCTTTTTTAAAAAATTACTATTTCATATTTTAACTTAATTATGGTTAATTGCCAGTTCTTGAGACAATAAGGTAGATAGACAAATCCGATGTTGAAAGTGACGACAAGATGTAATATGTTGTACGTCAATCTCCAATTGAATCTACCTGGATGGATTAAACTACATAGATTTTTCACAATATATGGTTTCTATGAATAAGTTGGTATTGAATTCATATTTTCATATAATTCATAGTTCTCATACGTGATATTTTTCATCTACTATAATAGATTATGATACAACATACTTTATGACAAAAATTTACTCACACATTTTAGTTCCATTTGATGGTTCTAAATATGCCCAGAGAGCCCTCGATGAAGCAATCAAGATTGCAAAAGATTCTGGTTCCGAGTTTAGTATTATTATGGTAATACATCCACCAGTACTTGAACCACCAGGCATGTTTTTTGGAATGGTTCAGGGAGTGGATTGGAATAAAGCCGTTGATGAGTATGTTGATGTTGCGGCAAAGAAGGCAGAACATATACTTCAAGAAACTGTTGAATATTGTAGGAAACAAGGAATCGAGGCAGATTATGAGGTAATTTCAGCGAAACCCGTAGATGCAATACTTGATTTTGTAAAAACAAATGGTATTGATCTAATTGTTATGGGTCGCCAAGGTCTCAAAGGCATTGAAAAAATCAAAGCTCTAGGAAGTGTTAGTAGACATGTTTTGGAAAATACTACCTGTCCAGTATTGATAATACACTAGTTTAGGTTGCAAGTGAAAACTCTAACATCGCACTTAAAAATCACCTGATATTAATTTGCAATAATATGTTCTCCTCTCTCGCTAAGGTAATTCTATAGCCTATGTAAATTTACAAGTGAATTTCATAAGTCCATGTAGTACATAGATAGTTACATGATCTATGTCGATCCTATGTAAATATCGAATGTTTAAGATCAAGTTCAATGACAAAGAAAATCTTACTAGGATTGACATTAATGTTAATTCTAATAGTACCGACAACTGTTCTTAGTGCACATGCACAATCAACAAATCCCGGTCCTACACCCCCTGCTGATGGAGATAGTTTCAAGTACAATGCAGCCGGCTCTACTTTCATATATCCATTAATGGATAAATGGAGAGTTGAATACGGCACATTATATTCTGGAATAAAATTGAACTATCAGTCAATAGGTAGTGGAGCTGGTATTAAGCTGTATGTCGCAAAGAAAGTAGATTTTGGAGCATCTGATGCACCATTGCAATCTTCTGATTATAAGAAAGCTCCCAAAGGAACTCTTACTATTCCAGAATCAATGGGCGCAATAGTTATGACTTACAATCTTCCGGGAGTTCAGAAAAATGGACTCTTGCTAACAGGAGATGTAATAGCTAAAATCTATCTGGGTCAGATTATTTACTGGCATGATGATGCTATAGTAAGTCTTCAAACAGATCCATCTATTGCTCAAGCATTAAAGGACGATAGAAACAAAATTGTTCTTGTACATAGATCCGATGGTTCTGGAACGACATATGCCTTCACCGATTATCTTAGCAAAGTCAGTTCTGACTGGGCAAGTAAGGTCGGGTATGCTACATCTGTTCCATGGCCAACAGGAATGGGCGGACCAGGTAATGCTGGAGTAGCTGCTATAGTAAAGAAAGTTCCTGAATCTTTGGGATATGTTGAATTAGGTTATGCAACACACAACAAAATGGTGTCAGTAACCGGCAACGGTGCAGGTACAACAGGCTCGGGTCAACACCCAATGCCATTTGCATATGTTCAGAACGCTGACGGGACTGCATTCGTAGATCCGAGCGTAGTGACCAATGTTGAAGCAGCAGCCTCAAATGCAATATCTTCACTACCAGACCCAAGTGGAGTTTGGAGTCATGTGTCGATTGCTAATCAACCAGGTCCAAATACCTATCCAATTGCCTCATTCACCTATCTGTTAGTGAATCCAAATCTTGAACAGGTAAAGGGCGAGAGTCAACAAAAGGCAAATGATCTAGTTCACTTGTTCTACTATATGATAGGCGATGGTCAACAATATGCACAAAAACTAGGTTATGCACCACTACCTGGTAATCTGCAAAACTTGGACTACACAGGTCTTGCCGAAATAAAATACAACGGTCAACAGATCTGGGCATATCCATAAAGAACAACCACTCTTTTCTTTTTATTTTTAGTTTTTTCAGTGTAAACTATATTTTTTCATATGTTTTGGGTCATTGTCATACTGAACTTTATAATAAAATAAAATCTAATTCATATGGTGAGCTACTGAATCTATTTGCGTTCTACTAAAAGCAAAGATCTACTTATCACAAGTGTGGTTGTATAATGCCTGACGAGAGTTGTAGAAGATGTGGAGGGGAACTTGTTAAACATCTTTGGTGTAACCATTGTAGAAAGACAATTCAAAAAATATGCAAGATGTGTACTAAGGAAACATTGATGCAACAACACACTATGTGTATTTCTTATCGCACAAATGAAAATTATGTGACTAAAGTAGCCTTAACGGTATAGGGCATAACATAGCCTAGATTAAAAATAAGAAAAAGGGGTTTAGTTCTTAACTAATGATTGTCGTAATGTAACTCTGATCTTGTAGGCTGTTAGAATTTCCTTGCATCTGTTTCTTATGGTGACCTCAGTTATTCCTGCTACACTTGAGACATCTCTTTGAAGGATGCTCTGTCCAAGTAGAGTTGATGCTATGTATAGATAGGCAGCAGCCAATCCGTTTGGAGCTTTTCCGTCAGCAAGACTGTGGTCAGATGTTTTTTCTGCAATTTCTGCAGCAAGTCTTTCTACACGAACTTCAAGTTTTGCCAGATTTGCTATTTTTGATATGTATTTTTCAAGAGTTACTGTTGGTGCTGTTTTAGAACCTAGTTCCATCACAAGTGTTCTATAATATTTTGCCGTTAGTTTGACATTGAGCTTTTCTTCTTTTGAACTTCCTGTTGCAGCACAGATTTCATCAAGGGATCTTACAACATCGCATTGTTTGCATGCCATGTAAATTGTTGCCGCTGACATACATGCAACTGATTTGCCTTTTGCGTCTGCCTGTCCCTGAAAGTTTCTGTAAATCATGGATGCTGACTCGATTACATTTCTTGGCAATGACAGGGCATGACATGTCTCTCCTATCTTTGCTAAAATGTTTGCAAGTCTTCGTTCTTCTGGTGATGCAACTCTGATTCTAGTCTGCCATTTTCTTAGATTGTACATCTGATTTGCCATGTCACTTGATATTGTTCTTCCACTGAAGTCTTTTGTTCCCATGGCAATCTCTGTTCTAATTCCCAAGTCATGTTGTGCATAACTTGTCTGTCCTGACGCTCGTGTCAACTTCATCTTGTCTTCTGGATTTGTTGCTCTTGATTCTTGTCCGTAATCTGGCATCTGTTCCATTGCGACCAATCCGCAGCCAGAACAAATCTTCTCCCCACTATGAATGTCATCAATTAAATTTGAACGACATTCGGGGCAGTTTGTTTGTAGTTCTGTCATGGTCATCTTCTTCTATTTCCTTTGAATCTTTTGGGTCTCATCACAGGGGTTTCTTCTACGACGAATACTTTTTTTCCAATGAATTTTTTTATGTTGTTGGTAAGCGGAACTGCTGACGCATATGGTGCATCAACAGGACCTATCATTTCTGATACTTTGGCGATTTTGACTCCAGAATTGTCTACGATTATCTGGTTATCTCTTAGATGTTTTGTGAGTCTAATGATGACTCTGCCGCTACTCGCTAGATGCAATACTTCGCCTACCTCCTGCAATTATAATCTCAACAAGATGCTGTTATCAATAGAGTTCTGTCAAAATTACTTTAGCTTCAAGCTATAAACGCTATTTACTTGGTCTGTTTTGCTCTTCTTGAAACTAGTTTTTCAGAAATTGAAGAAATTATTTTTGATTTTGGCTGGGCCTTGGCAAGTGTAATGTAACCCGACCTGACATATGGCCTTCTGGGAAATCTAACTTGATCATTTGTTTCTGTTGGTTCCAATCCTGCAGCCTTGGCAGCAGATATCAATTCATTTAGTGATGGATCAAAGATACTTTTTTCACGGGAGACCCGTCTACCCATTTTCTTTGTAATATTTTTATTAAAATAATCCAGCCAGACTACGACGTGTTCGTAATCCTTCATCTCATCACTTTATCAAGATTGCATTGACTGTGCCATCTTGACCAGGTCTTGAAATTACTCTGCACTGACCTGCTTCTGTTTCTAATATTGCTCCTTTTGAAATTACTCCACGTCTTTCATAATCTTTGTTTGATGAATTCTTTAACACCTTGAGAATTTTTAATTTCTTGACCTTGGAACCTGGAACTGATAAATTTACAACATCTATGGTCTTGAGTGACGTTTTTTGATTTCCTCCCCGAGTCTTTCGTGATATGGTTACCTGTTCTCCTTTAATTGCTTCTACAGAATATCTGTCGATTTCATACTTTCGTCTTGATCTAAGAGGATATCTTCTTCCGCCAGTAATCTTACTTGTTGCAAGATTTTCCACAGATTTCTTCATGTTGATTCGATAAAGTAACTCTAATTTATACCATTTACAGTATGCGACTCTATTTCTGGTTTAATTATTGACTTGGAGTCAAAGGTTCAACAGGTAAGGATTCTTGAGTAACTGGGACCTGACTTGGATTTCTTACTTTTGTAAAGAGTTTTTGTTTAAGCAGATCCTTGTCTCCTTGAATACCAAAGTATTTTTGGAATTTTTCTGTTGTATTGTAAATCTTTAATCTTCCAACATTTTGGTGTTCGATATAGTCTAGCTGTTGTAATAGTTTTAGATGCATGTAAACACCAGACCCTCTTACTTCAACTAGTCTCTTTGAAGATACAGGTTGCATGTATGCAATATATGATAATGTCTTAAGTGTGGCAGTAGGCAAAAGTGGCTTTGATGCATACTTTCGAATTACTGTGTTAAACTCTGGTTTTAGCTGAAATACGTATGAACCGTCTGGTAGACTAGCTACCTCTATTGCTCTAAATACCGATTTTGTCTTTTTGACAAGATTTGTCATCAAAGCCAAAGTCTTGGTTCGGGATTCTGTTCCAGATGCTCTTATCAATTCCTCTATGGTTAGGGGCCTTCCTGCTGAATATAGT
Organism: uncultured Nitrososphaerota archaeon; assembly: GCA_963713025.1. Taxonomy (GTDB): domain Archaea; phylum Thermoproteota; class Nitrososphaeria; order Nitrososphaerales; family Nitrosopumilaceae; genus Nitrosotalea. The sequence goes on from CAVQKA010000003.1 coordinate 96,901, forward strand.
GAGGCCTCTAGTCTTGCCATTGCATCATCGTCTTCTATCTTCCCCATATGGAACAAGTTAAGGTTGGAGCATACTTAAATGAAATTCCTACTGACTATTGATCTACTTGTAAATTTCTATTTTATCAGAGATACAACTATGTCGTCTTCTGTCTGTTCAAGGTCTACTTTCATGTCTCTTGCCAAAAAGAGAATGGCAAAGAAACAGCGAATCACATCAATGAGCTCAAGCTCTGATACTATACTCTTAAAAGACCCAAAACCTGTAGCCTTGATCTTATTCATTATGAGTTCTTCATATTGTCCTATTATCTTCTCAAGTGAGATAAAATAATCATCAAAGTTGGGTGCTTGGACTGGTTCAAACTCAAGTTGTCTTCTACTTGAACGCGGGTTTGCTATTGTTCCAATGAGGTTCTCAAGAACTGATAACAATTCATCTAGTGTTACTGGATATGTAGACTCGTGTCTGTATGGCATGTTGATTATTTCAATGTCGACATCTTCTCTTTGGGTAAGAGGTTTTTTCTCCATGGCTGCCTTTTGTAGTGCAAAAATACTTTCTACCTTCATCCTGTGTATCATAGCTGAAGACAAGGCGGCAATTCCTGCCACTCTAAGATCTTTCTTATCTGTCTGACTAAGAATTTTGATCAAAATACCTAGGATACGTGTTACATCTATACTCCATACATCCTTTTTTGAAACATCTAGAGGACCAAATAATATGTTCACTGGAGGCTGAGAAATGCCTATCCCTGGATTTTCTTTGCTCACTATATTACTACAATTTTTGTTTATAATACGTGTTTTATCTACTCTTTTCCTCACTCAAGTCAAGAGTTTTCCTCTAGCACATCCCAAATATTATAAGCCGATCTTGTATGTTTCTAGAAATGGACAAAGACTTGGAAAAATTTGATCTTGCTTGTACTTATCTTAAAAATGATCAGAATGCTGCAGCTCACAACTTGTTTACATCTCTTGCCCAAAAAGAGATGAAAAATAATAGCTACAAAGCTGGACTGTATCTTATACTGGCATCTGAATGTAAATCAAAACAAGGAAAGGAAAGAAAAGAAGAGCTTTTGGAAGCTGCTAATTTCTATATCAAGATTGCAAAAAAGGATCCTAATAATGCAAATTATGCATATCAGTGTGCCGCAAGATGCTTCCTAAGGACTGGGAATTATGATGATGCAATGAAGGCATTTGAATATGCTCAAAAGTATACGCCAAAAATAATTGAGGAAAAAAGACCAATTGTTGTTGTTGATGACAGTCCTGCTATTTTATTACGACTCAAAAATTTTCTTCAACAGTTGGGGTATGATGATATTCAAACCGCTTCAAATGGCAAGTCTGCTATTAATCTAGTTTCATCACTTATAAAATCCAAACAAAATCCAATTGTACTGCTTGATATGGAATTGCCAGATCTAAAAGGAGACGTGATTGCAAAAACCCTATTAAAATCAAAACCAGATATTTCAATTATATTGATTACTGCAGATGAAAAATCAACACCACGTGTTCGAAGTTCTATTGGTTATGGTTCAACAGCATTTGTTCAAAAACCCTTTTCAATAAACGAGTTGAAAAATGCACTGGATACCGCAAAATTATCTGAAATCAATTAAGTAACAGCATTGACATGTTGAGCAGATTCACATCTTTGATTTGAATTCCATTTATCTTGTAATCTATTATCTGGTCAGAGAATTTTTCAACTACTCTTGCTGATGGGGTTTTTTCTGCACCTTCAACTCTAAGCACTGTAATCATGTTCCAATCTCCATCTACTGTGGCAACAAATAGATAATTTGGCAAAGTCTTGACGTAATTTTTTATGGATTCTGTTATGGTATCCATTGATCTTGTTATTTTGAGTTTGAGAAATAATGCTTCAAACTGATCATTTGAGGATATTCCACTTAATACTGCTTTGTATCCTTTTATTATTCCATTCTTCTCTAGTCTTTCAATTCTTTTTCGAATTGTTCTGTCTGATACATCTACACCAAAATTTCTTAGTTCACTTGCAATTTCTTTTGATGGCGTCCTTGCATTCTTGTTAAGAATATTGATTATTTTCTGATCAACCTCGTCTAATGTAGACCAGTTTTGATCATCTGACATGGTTTTCTATTTGAGTGATGACTTTTTGAAGTTTATGATGGTCCCACGCGCAGGATTTGAACCTGCGACAACCCGGTTTCTGTAAGCCTGATAGGCTGAATGACAGTTAGCCGATGGCCAACCACTACAGCCGGAAGCTCTACCAGGCTGAGCTAGCGTGGGACTGTTTCTCACGCAGTTTTTTCGTATTAAATAACTATCGATAATACATTTTTTTTCAAAAAATTCTAATCTTAATGCTAATTTTTTCATCTGATCATATTACATATAAACCGGATAAATTGTCTCGATACTGTGTCGGGGGTAAAAACATCTGAGAGTGGATATGTATGCATACCATATTTACAAAATGATGCCTTTACTGCACTAAAGAATACATTTGAAAAATCAGATCTTGTGGATGATGTATATTTTGTTACAGCGACTTTTTCAGAAGATGGTAGGGCGTATTTTCCATCACGTTCGAATACGTATCTTCTTGCAAGATTCAAAGATCGTTTTCAAATTATGAATGAAGTTGAAAAATGTCATCAAGATACTCCCACATTTGTTTTTACAAAAACTGATGAATTCTTTGAAAGATTGGAGGATCAAAATTTGAATTTATTATCTATCTATTATATAGAATATGGTGACTCTCAAGAAGATCTAGATGACCTTGGCTTTATTGTTGCTAAACGTAATAGGGTAAGAAGGGCAGAGATGGGAACTCTAAAACTATCTACTACTCAAACACAAAAATTTACTTTTCCATATGAGGAAAATTTGGTAGTTCTTGAGGTTTCAAGTGACAGCAAACATCAGGCTGATAACAAATATTGTGAGAAGACAAGAAAAGAGGTTCAAAGAAAAGGAATCGGCATGACAACTCTTCTTAATCTATCCGTCATTGAGAAAATAAAATAGATTTCTTGATAATCTCTTTTCAAGAGATCAATTGTAACTCTTAGTAATAGAAAAGTTATATACTCTTCCAAATTCTGTTTTGGTAATGAGTAAGCCATCTGAGCTTGGTGCGCTAAAAATTGGCTCTTACATACTACTTCCAGTAGGTGGACCAAATGAAGAGCCATGTAGAATTGTTGAATATGATACCAGTAAACCAGGTAAACACGGTGCCGCAAAAGCAAGAATAGTGGGTGTTGGAATATTTGACAAGAAAAAATACTCCCATGTCTCGCCAGTTAGTGCTCAAGTTCAAGTTCCTCTTATCGATAAAAGAGTAGGTTCTATAATTTCAAAAACACCTACTAGTACTCAGATAATGGATTCTGAAACCTTTGAAGTGTTTGATGCACAACTTATTGAAGATGAAATTAAAGACAAAGTTGCCCAAGGTTCAGACGTTGAATACTGGAAAGTCATGGACAGAACTATTATAGTTAGAATCAAGAATTAAACTTCGGATGCTGATGATGACTAGAAAAGCCAACTGATGGTATGATGAAGATTATGAGTATTGAAGCATCCAGGCTTTTCAAATTTTAGAATTAGTTAAACACTACAACTAGTATGGATATATTGTGAAAGGTCTCTGTCATGTTTGCCTTGCGTCTAATGTAGAGACTACGCTAAAGGGACATCTTTCATTGTGTGCTGATTGCTTCAAGAAAGTAAAAGTACTGGAAAAAAATTAATTGACTGAAAAAGGCATGGTTGTAAATTGAAATTAGCATCTCTTTTTTCAGGGGGAAAGGATAGTACATATGCAATATACAAGGCCAAACAAGATGGTCATAGCATAGAATGTCTTGTTTCCATATTTCCACAATCTGAAGAAAGCTATCTTTTACACTATCCTAACATTTCATCTACTGCACTACAGGCAACTGCAATGAAAATACCTCTAATTCACAGCAGGATAAATACAACTGATCCTAAAATCGAACTTGAGCAATTACAGAACATTTTGGAAAAAGCAAAGAAGGATTTCAAAATAGATGGAATGGTGCATGGAGGATTATTTAGTGAATACCAAAGAACTTGTTTTGAAACAATTGCAAATAATCTAAATCTAAAAGTACTATCACCATTATGGCACATTGATCAAAAAAATTATTTGAATGAACTGTTAGATTCTAAATTCAAGTTTATCATAACAAGTGTGACTTCAGCGGGACTTGATCAAACATGGTTAGGGCGTGAAGTAACTAGAGATGATGTAAAACAACTAGAAGTATTATCTGCAAAACATGGTTTTAATTTGACATTTGAAGGAGGTGAGGCTGAAACATTTGTTGTAGATTGTCCCTTGTTTTTCTCACCAATTCAAATAATCAAAGCAAACAAGATCTGGGATGGTTATAGAGGAAGATTTGAAATAACCGAAGCTGTCTTAGCAAAGTAATGTTAGACGGTCTAAAAACAGGTCTTAGGGCTGCATTAAAAAAAATTGTAAACTCTTCGGCAGTTGATGAGGCACTCATAAAGGAACTTTCAAAGGATATCCAAAGGGCTCTATTACAATCCGACGTAAATGTAAAACTAGTTTTTCAAATTACCAAAAATTTGGAAGAAAGGTCTATCAAAGAGACTCCTCCTCCAGGACTTTCTAGAAAAGATCACATTGTCAAAATTCTGTATGAAGAACTTGCTAAATTATTAGGCACTGAAGAGCAATTTGTATTCCAACCTGGTAGAGTAAACAAAGTTTTGATGCTTGGAATTCAGGGTAGTGGAAAAACTACAGTAACTTCAAAACTTGCCAAGCTCTTGACTAGACAAGGCTATAGAGTTGCAGTAATAGGTGCTGATACTTACAGGCCTGGCGCACTTACGCAACTAAAGACAATGTGTGAAAAGGCAAATGTAGAAGTGTATGGCGATGAAGGAAACAAAGATTCTCCAGAACTTGTAAAAAATGGTCTTAAGCATTTTGAGGGACAAAATTTTGATGTTATTTTAATTGATACAGCTGGACGACACAAGGAAGAAAAAGATCTCCTTGACGAAATGACGCGAATTAGTAAAATTGCAAACCCTGATCTTGCATTGCTGATAATTGATGGAACTATTGGGCAACAATGTTACAACCAAGCTGAAGCATTTCATAAGACAGTTCCAGTAGGAGGAATTATAGTAACAAAATTGGATAGTAGCGCAAAGGGTGGTGGTGCACTTGCAGCAGCTGCTGCAACGGGAGCACAAATAATGTACATTGGAACTGGTGAACGAATCGATGATCTTGAAAAATTTTCACCGACAAGATTTGTTGGAAGAATGCTTGGAATGGGTGATATCCAAGCATTACTTGACATGGCAAAAAGACTTGAGACTGAAGGTAATGAGGATAGGCTAAAGAGAATTTCACATGGAAAAATGAATATGGAAGATTTCTACTTTCAAATTGAAGAGGCAACAAAGGCAGGAGGATTGCGTAATATTCTAGAAAATATGCCTGGTTTTTCTGGGATGGTAAAAGAAGATCAAGTAGAACAACAAGAACAACGCATGGAAAAATGGCGTTTTATTATCCAGTCTATGACAAAGGATGAAAAATCAGATCCAGATTTGATAAATGCCTCTAGAGTAAAAAGAATTGCGCGAGGTTCTGGGTGGCCAGAGCATGAGGTAAAAGAACTCCTCAAGGCATACAAAAATTCAAAGACCATGATGAAGGCTTCCAAAGGAAGACAGATGCAGGGCATGCTTCGAAAAATGGGATTAGGCTAGACATTTTCAAAGCTGCACCTAAATATCATATGTGATATAACCTAAACATCTTGTTGAACAGCTATCAGTGTTATCAAACACTGGGTATCCAAGAAGGGGCTTCCATTAAGGAAGTAAAATCAGCCTATAGGAAACTAGCTTTACAATTTCATCCAGATAAAAATACTCTTGACCAAGAAAGTACAAAATTCAAGATGGTTGTTGAAGCATATCAAACACTTCGTGCAGAATACAAAAATAAACTAGGAACAAAATCTTCTGAAAAACATGATGCAGATTCAAAGAAAAAATCTGATTTTAATACAAATTCATGGGGTGCAAGAAAATCCGATAGAAATCCCGAAGAGGACTGGACTAGATATACGAGATATGCAGAAGACGAATACCAAAATTTTTGGGCACATTATGAAAAGACTTTTTGGGATTATTATGAAAAAGTAAGATCTGAAACAAGATCTGAGACTGAGCCAATACATGTAGAACAAGAGATTTCTGTATCTGTAAAAGTTGATCCTGGAAGATGTATAGCATGTTGCAGCTGTGAGACAATTGCACCTTCTGTATTTAGAGTAGAGAAAAATGTCAAAGTAAATCCAAAATCTAAAGTAATTAATGAAAGCGGTGCAAAATCAGAAAAAATACTTGATGCTGCACAGACATGTCCTACAAAAGCAATCAGTGTCTCAGAAAAAGAATCTTGTAGACGGCTATATCCTTGGTAAATTGTATAATTACGATTAAAACACCTCTTATTTGCTTTGTATGTTGTTGAAAAAAACTAAGATGGATGTAGTAATTGAGGAAACAAAGCAAATACTGCGAGAGTATCACCTATGTAATTATTGTCTTGGAAGAATGTTTGCAAGTAGACTAGGGTTAATTTCTCATGGAAATCTTGGGAAAAAAATCAGGAAAATTATAAAACAAAATAATCCAAAATCGTGTTATCTATGCAAAAATCTAATGCCAGAACTTGGTGTTTTCTTAAACAAGATGCTTGATATTTCAAAAGAATATGAGTTTTCATCGTTTCTCATAGGTGCTATCCTCAAACCTTCGATTTTGGATAGAGACGATATTGTGCGTTCCAAGTTTAAACTTCGTGGAATTGCTGGAATAAAAAGTGACATTACCAGAGAGATAGGAAAACAATTTGGTAAAAAAACAAGAACTAAAGTTGATTATCAAAATCCAGATATTGTCTTCACAATTGATTTCAAAAAAGAAGAATGTGAAATAAAACCCAAAGCATTGATACTACAAGGTAGATATACAAAAGATATTAGAGGCATTCCACAAAAACAAGAATCTTGCAACAGATGTGATGGAAAAGGATGTTTTGTCTGTGGCTTTCATGGAATAACTGAATTTAATAGTGTTGAAGGTAAGATAGCTAAATTTTTATTTGAAAAATTTGGTGCTCAACAAGCCAAAATAACCTGGATTGGAGGAGAGGATGAATCTAGTCTTGTTCTTGGTAACGGAAGACCATTCTTTGTCAAATTGATAAATCCTCATAAAAGAAAAATCATTATGCCAAAAAATATTTCACTTGACGGTGTCTCTATTTTACATCTAAGGCCAGTTTCAAAGATACCTACTGATCAAATAAAATTCAAGACAGATGTTTTGTTAGAAATATCGACAGAAAAAGATCTTGGTCCTGAGGCATTGAATGTATTACAAAGTCTAAAGGACATGCCTATATCAATTAGTGAAAATACCTCGAAAAATAATCAAAAAAGAATCTATGATATTAAGATAAAAAAAATAGATTCTAGATCATTTAGCATTCTTGTAGAATTGGATGGAGGAATACCGCTCAAGAGACTCGTGACTGGTAATAATGTAGAACCAAACATTAGCATGCTACTTGAAAACTCGTGCAAATGCACAACATTTGATTTTCATAACATCGTACTTAACAATTAAAATTCTATGTGATTAAAACAAGGGCAATCACATAAATGACCTTGATTAAATGAAATTTGTCATTTTATGTCAAGCTTTTATTATAGTCTAATTCAATCTTGTTCGATTGGATCCTTTACTTAGAGTACATGAATCTTACAAAAACGGGCTAATTCCAGAGAAAATTTACTCGTTAATCATTAAGAGATTTGAGGTGACATTATCTGGAATACAGAGAATTGAAAAAGCATCCGGAATTAATTTTCCACTTGCATATGTAGAACCGTCTGTAGTAATATCTCATCCCTCATCTGGTTCTTTTGATTATGGTATATTGTTTGCAAGGACTATCCCTATTGTCTCTAATGATAAATTAAATGTCATAATACAGATTACTGCTCCACTTGTTGCATATGGCCTTAAAGGTACTATACATGCTATCTTGGCACATGAATTTCTTCACTATTTAGAATTAATTAGACGCATATCTAAGATGGATATTGTATCTGATGAGATAAGTGGAAATCTTTTTGAAAGCAGTTACTCTGATTCTACTAGGCTTTTTGAACCAAGGGCTGTATTTGATGACAAAACACTTCTGTCTCATATAACTAAAAAATTTCCAGAAGGATTCAGAGATTATAAACTCGAGGATAAAGTTCTAAAATTATGGATAGAAAAGAAACTTCCTACCATAAACATTACAATGGATACCAACATTGCCAAGATTCCTGCAACAGTGATTGCAAATACTGTAATTGAACCAAATCTTTTACAAAAGTTAGACCAAATAGAACAAAAAGCATCCCGTCTTAGAAAAAAGAAATTATACTAATTATTGAACGAATTCAGTAAATCCACACTTGCCACAACTGCGTCTGTTTTTATGGTTGGACATGAATACGCCTTTACCGCATCTTGAACATTCTCTCTTTGTTCTTTCTACTTTATCTCCCGAGACCTTGTAATACTTGTATACTGCTGGGCTTGAGCCTTTTTTACTTGTCATTACTTACTCTCTTCCTTTGGTGCCTCTGCTTGTTCTGGTGATGATTCAGTACCCTCTGGTTTTGCAACTGCACCTTTTGCTTTTTCTATTCTTGCAAAAACTGCTGCCTTGAGATGTTCTTTAGCAAGTTTTTCATCTTCATATACATAGAAACTTCCTGATACTACTGGTCTTCCAGTTTCATTTTTCAAAAGTATTGGTATTACAATTTTTCCTTCTAGATTGAATTTTTTTGAAATCATATCTACTGCTTCTAGTTTCTTTAGTCTACCAGAAAGCCCTTTGAAATTACAAGTAATCTCTCTTCTTGACAGTAAGGGATTCTTTACATCACGTGTAACTTCAATCATGGACATGTAATCCAAGTCCTTTTAATAGTTCATATAAATCTTAATGGCTTCTAGACAACAAATTTATGAAATCATGATGTCTCAAGCCTGTGGACAGATTTATGGTACACCTGAAAAACTCAGGTTATGTTCCAACTGATGCAAAAGCATTACTTGCAAAAGCTGATCAATTAACTTCTGAGATGGATGTTATTGTAAGGGATATGAGAGTCTCAACTAAATATTTAGAATTTGATGTATCTGTTAAAAAAGAAGAACTCGATGAAGTTGTAAAAAAATTCCAGTCCATTGGTTCTCTTGATGATGCAAGGCATGTTGTAGAAGAAAAAATTGAAAAAGAAGAGGCACTAAAAAGAGCAAAACATTACTTTAACGACGAAAAGTATTGGGAATGCCATGAAGTCCTTGAAGGTGTTTGGAAAAAAACACATGAAGGAGAAAAAGATCTCGTTCAAGGAATTATTCTTGTTGCAGCGGCACTGGTTCATTATCAAAAAAATGAAAATGACATCTGTCTTTCAATAATGAAAAGAGCCATGGAAAAACTCTCTAGCTCCTCTGGAGTCTATTATGACATGGATATGGACAAATTTAAAAAAACTACTGAAAAAATTATCTCGTCTAAAAACATAGGACCATTTATGATTTAATTGCCTTTATTGCAGTATTGATGACATCTGCTCCCATGATGAGCCCAATCCTGCCTTTCTTTGCCTGTTCTTCTGTAAACCTACTAGTTCCATCTTTTTTAACAAAATCTCCTGAAATCAAAACTGGGACAGGATCATCACTGTGGCTTTTGTTTATGCATGGCGTGGAGTGATCTCCTGAGATGACAACTGCAACTTTTGATGTGTCTATATTATCTAGCAATGTACCAAAGAATCTTTTGTCTATTTCTTCTATGTTTTGCATCTTACCAATTGCATCTCCATCATGACCAAATTCGTCTGGCCCCTTGATGTGAACATAAATTGCATTTTCAGTCTGCATCGCTTTTGCCGCAACACGTGCTTTTTCTTCATAATCTGTAAGGCCTCCTGCACTAAATGATTTCATCTTCAAAACATTTGCAATGCCGATTTCTACTGGCATGTCTACTATGCATGAAAACTGCATCTCGTGCAACTTGTTTATTGGAGTGACATCTGGGAATTTGTTTCCAGCATCACGTAGTAGGATCGAATTTACCATCTTCTTGCCTTGTTCTTTTCTGTTTTTATTTACAAGACTATCTTTCATGATCTGAAGCGATTTGTCTGTAAATTCATTTACAAGTTGAGCAGAAAGCTTGGCACCATCGGACTCGTTTAAGGGTAATGATTTTTCTACTTCCATGTAATCCCCAACTGCCTTGGCAACTCCCATGCCATCTATTCTTGCATAAGCTGGATCTGTATTACTAATATCTGGTGTAAGAAATACTCCATCGCATCTAATTCTAACAATTAATCTATGTCCAATTGTTGGGGCTACAACAACTGATGCTTTTGGATTTGAAAACTTTAGTTTTTGTTCTATCTCACGAGAAATTGCAGTGGCGTCTTCTTTCTCTATGTTTCTTCCAGCTCTACGATCTGTAATAATTCTCTCATCGTTTACAGTAGCAAAGTTCCCACGTAGCGCAAGGTCTCCATTTTTAAAATCAATGCCTACTCCAATTGCCTCAATTACTCCTCTTCCAACATATTGTGTATTTTCAAATCTATAACCTAGCATATTGAAAACTGCAATGTCTGATTGAGGGGCTATTCCTCTTCCAACTGAAATTACTTCTCCAATGGTTCCATTTCTTGCAAGTCTATCTAGATTGGGAGTTTTTGCATAGCTTAACGGAGTTGAACCCTTCAAATCTGGATGAGGCAAGTCTCCTACTCCGTCAAGAAGAACATAAATCATATGAACATCAGAATTACCCATTTTCTAAATCTCCCAAGCTTCGTTTTTTTATATCACACATAAACCTTGATTTTTTAAGCGATCTAAATTCTAAAACAAATTTCTACTATTAATGATATTTTTTAATATTGATTATCTACAATAATTTGAAAAAATTTCTGGCAATTTGATTGGAAGAAAATTAAGATGATGTAATTAAGGATAATTTTATCTTAAAATTCAATCTCTTTCCAGCAAGCGGATGATTCAAGTCCACTGAAACTATTTTGTCTTCTATCGCAGTAATAACTGCAGGCACCTTTTCTCCTGTAGGGAGTCCTGCTTCAAACAATAGTCCTGGAATAAGTTCCGCATCTGGTGGAAATATCTCTCTTGGTACCTTTTGAATTAGGGTTGGGTCGTGCTCTCCATATGCATCTGCTGGAGAAATACTGAATTGTTTCTCTTCACCTTCTTTCATTCCAAGTATTGCATCATCAAATCCCTTTATCACTTGGCCTCCACCGATTTCAAATTCTAATAGGTTTCCCTGATCAACATTGCTATCAAATACTGTTCCGTCATCAAGAGTCCCGGTGTACTCTATCTTGACCCTGTCTCCTGTCTTTGCAGTCATGGTTTAATCATGTCCTCACTTGACTGAAAAAATATTGTTTTACTGTTCATATTTTTCTCACAAATGTGTACTAGAAAAGTGCTTTGGTAATATGATAAAATATGGACTAGTCACTTGATGGAAACTGTTTTGCAAACTCATCTGCAAATTTCTCATAATGTTCTCTTGTCTTTCCTATTTCTTTGAGTTTTGTCTGTTCTACATCTAACAAGCTCTTATTGACATGTTCCACGTCATTTCTTAAAGCCATCTCAGCCATCTCAAATAATCTGTGGTTTTCCTTCCATACGTGTTGTACCACATGATTGATGTATTCTTGCATATCTGTAATTAATTGGGTCGCGTCACCGCTTTTCAGGTATGTTTTTGATGATTCTCCCATTCTTGCTCCTAGTTTACGTGTAACCTCGTGCTCCATGAGCATGACTGCAATTGGACCTGAATTTCGCGGCATTCCCTTTTTTTCAAGTTCTGGAAAGAGTGAATTTTCTTCTTTTCCATGATGACACACATCTGTGAAATTCATCGAAAAATCAATTACTTGGTTTAGAATTGGTTCGGGTATGGTCTTGCCAGATTGTAAGAGTGGAATAGTAGACCACATTGACTTTAGTACTTTTTCGATTAAATCGTGATCTCGTTTTAATGATACAGTTGACATTGACAATTTCAGAGATCTGATCTTCCAATTTAAGTTTAATTTTTTTTAATAAACTGATTCTTTTGACCTCTAGTTGTCAAAATTGTGCCGTATTGGAGGTAATTTCCGATCTTTGCAAAGGTTTTAAATTGCTAGATCCAAAATCTAGCAGTATGGGGGATTTAAGGAAAGATTATTCTATTGACAGATTTGTCATTGTTTCTCCAGAAAATAATTCTGTAAATGATTCCAAGAAATGTCCTTATTGTCCTGGAAATGAATCTATGACTAACCCATCGACGCTTTCTCTGGTCGCAAAGGATGGAATGCTACAAAGACTTCAAGATACAGAAGATAACTATGTACAGAATTGGTCAGTAAGAGTTTTTGAAAGTAAAAATCCTGTTGTCACAACTACCTCTGAGAACTCTTATAGTGATAGACCGCTTTACAGCGAACCTGCTTATGGGTATCACTATATTGTCGTTGCTTCAGAAAAACACAAAGATTCTCTTGCAAGCATATCCACCGAACAATGGTCTAATGTACTAGTTGTAATCCAAGACAGGCTTAGATGGTTATACACCCAAAGAGGTGTCACATATGTTTCCATATATGTAAATCATGGAAAAGAAGCTGGTGGCTCTACCACTCATGCGCATCTAAACGTTGTAACTTTTTCAACAATTCCTCCTGTTATAGAGCAAGAGGCCGAAGCTGCACACAAAATACTAAATGAAAAAGGAATATGTCCAATGTGCCAGACTGTTGGCACTGAAACTGGAGGACCTAGACAAATACTTCAGACAGAAGGTTTTGTTGCGTTCTGCCCGTGGGCTCCATCTCATCCATACGAATTTTGGATTTATCCTAAAAAACATATTACAAGTTTTTCTAAAATAACTCAAAAAGAGATAAATGACTTGTCATTGATTCTACGTGCAACTTTAGGCGGGCTTGCAAATACGATGAAAAGTCTGTCATACAACATGGTCTTTCATCTTTCTCCTGAAAAGAAAAACAATAGACAAATTCATTGGCATATTGAAGTGTATCCACAAGCTGATCCTTGGTCTGGACTTGAAAGGGGATATGGCGTGTTTCTTAACAAAGTAACTCCTGAAAAAGCTGCAGAAGAACTTGGTTCTGCATGTAGAAAAGAACTTGCCGGTCTTGTTGGAATAGTTTAGACAATCCTTTGGTTTATTTATTGAACTAAGAGATAGGTTGTAATGGCAATTGAAAGATGGATATCTGTTGCAAGTCTTGGTTTGTATATTATGTTTGTAGCTCAGATGATTTCAATTTCTGTATATCTTGCTCATCCATCACATGACATTGATCCTTCCGCTGAGATTAAAGAATTCATATCTATTGGTTTTGCGCCTGCAGTAATTTTATCTGCTTCATCTTACATGATGGGTAAAAGATATGGTTCAAGATTTATTGGCTCTGTTATCATAAGTGGCGGAATAATTACAATCATTGGAATGTATTATGTTACTATGCTAATAAAACAAATTCAGGATGTCTATCTTGTACCAGAACTTACAATAGGACCTTTTGTATTCATAGTAGCTTCAATTCCTGTACTAATCATAGGTTCATTGTTATTTAGATTGAAACCTATGCCTAAAAGAGATTATTTCTTTGATCGATGATCGAATCTTAATGAATTTGAATGTCGCTTAAACCCAATGCTCTCATAGAATGGAATAAGATCTTCTGAACAATCAAGAATTGTTTTGTAACAGCCTTTCTTCTCTGCATATTTTAATAGCGCATTAACTATTTTTTTACCTACTCCTTTTCCTTGGTATTCTTTTCTTACTACCACATCTTCTATGTGACCTACTTTGCCTCCATCATGAATGAATTTTTGTTCAATCAAAAGGGTTGTAGCACCTATGACTTGACCATTGTATATAGCAACATAGATTACATGATCTGGGTTCTTTGAGATCTTGTCAAAAATTGTACTTGCTTTTTTCGGTTTGATGTGGCTTGATTTCCTAAGCGAGTCAAGCGAAAGTAAAAAGCCATTGTAAAAATCTCTTCTTTGTAATTTGCGTATCTTGATAGTTGACATATTTTGGTCTAAATCTGACCTAATCGTGCAATGTATTGCTGGTATGCACGTCTGTAAGAAGTCTTGTCTCCTATATCCAGAAATCCTTTCTTTATGAGAAAACCGCTTACCTTGTTCTTCTTTGTAATGGCACTGCGTATCACATCATCCATACCATATGGTTTGTTTGGAGGTATGAACTTGAATATTCCTGGCTCCATTACATAGCAACCAATATTGATATTTCCTTTAACTTCTGGTTTTTCACGCCATGCTTTTACTTTGTTAGTTTTGTCCATCTCTATGAATCCGTATTGTAATTTTGTTTTGTATTCAAATAATCCCATGGTTACAAATGATTTTTTTCTATGATGATCTGATATCATGCTTTTTAAATTAAAATCAAATATTGAATCTCCATAAAGGCAAACAAATGTGTCATCTATGAGGTCTTCTGCAGTTTTTCAGCTGACCAGCAGTTGCAAGAGGTCTGTTTGCAACAGCATATTCAATTTTTACACCAAACCTACTTCCATCTTCAAAATAATCCTCAATGGTTTTTCTTAGATAACTGACACATAGTACAAACGAATCGACTCCGCCTTGTTTTACCCATTCAATTAGATGCTCTAAAAGTGGTTTTTCTCCAAGTGGAAGCATCGCTTTTGGAAGGAATGTGGTATATGGCTGAAGTCTTGTACCAAGACCACCTGCTAAAATGACAGCTTTCATGTATTTTATTCTAAATTTCTGGTATTTATGTTGAAGGATGAATGAATGCTATCTTGATATCTTTAAAATTTTTCTTAATACATCGTCTGGATTTTTCCCAAAAATTAGAATCATGGCTTCCTTTCCAAAACCACCTTTATGATATACAATATCTGGAGAAGTTTTCAAATTTGTTATGGCTTCCTTGATTCCCCATGACATAGTATTGCCATCCTTTTCTCTAATCTCACGCGGTTCTTTATTTCTGTCATAAGATGAGACTTTGAATCCTTTGGAGATTGCTTTTTTGATTATCTTTTCATCATACTTTATGTTCAAACTAGATCTTGTATGTGGAAACTTTCGTGTCATTTCTAATACTGCTGATGCAACATGCTTTGATCCTCCATATTTGAGATGGCCTGCTATTGTAACTGACTTTCCAGTTTTTACAATTCTGCCTTCCAAACCCATTACATCCTTTAGGGTTGTTGCATTTTGTGTTGAATATACAAAATTTGTCTGACATTCTGGAATGTATTCTGTAACAGAATCTATTGCACAAAACTCTGAAATGGCTTTTGATAACTGGATTTGAATCAGATCTCCATCTGATGCTTTGATAATTGCTAAACCTCTTCCCGTCTTTGTAGCCTTTCTAATAGACGCTATCGTGAAAAGCCGTGCGGAATCAACTGCATCAGATAATTTTTTTCCTCTTGCAATGTTTGCACATAATGCGGCTGAAAAAGTACAACCTCCTCCATGACTTTCAAATTTTAATCTTGTATGCGAAAAAATTCTGAATTTATCCTCTAATAAGACGTCCGTAATCTTGTCTCCTTTAAAAAAATGTCCGCCTTTTATTATTACATTTTTTGCCCCCATTTTCTGAATTTTTTTTGCCGCATTTTTCATATCTTTTAGAGATTTTATCTTGACACCTGAGATTTTTTCTGCTTCTATCATATTTGGAGTAATAATATAACAAAGAGGAACTAGAAACTTTTTGAAATCTGAAAAAGCGCTTTCAGTTTGTAGAATTCCGCCCGTTGTAGATTTGAATATGGGATCAAGAATTATGGGAATATTGACTTTTTCAAGCTCTGAATGTATTACTCTTACCGTTTGCTTGTCATATACCATTCCTATCTTTATTGCATTTATGTGAAAATCTTCAAGAATTGATCTTATCTGACTTTTTACGAGTAATTGTGAAACTGGTTCTACATCAAAAAACCTTGATGTATTCTGACTGGTAATTGCTGTAACTACACTTAGGCCATCTAATCCAAATGAACTAAATGTCTTCATATCTCCTTGAATGCCTGCCCCTGAGGAAGGATCAGAACCTGCAATTGATAACACATGCATGATCTTAGGTTTAGAAACTCACGTTTAAATCCAATTACTGGCTAAAAATAGTAAATTGAGTACACAGATGAATGCAGCACGAAGAGGTGTTGCCACAGATGAAATGAAAGCAGTTGCACATGATGAAGATGTGACATTAGACTGGCTTATTCCTAAAATTGCAAATGGTTCTATCATAATTCCTCACAATAATTCTCGTCCCCAAAAGATTAGGGTAGTTGGAATAGGAAAAGGCATGAAGACTAAGGTAAATGTAAACATTGGAAATTCTACGTTAAATCAGAATCTTGATGAAGAGATCAAAAAAGCCCAGGTTGCAATAAAATATCATGCTGACACAATAATGGATCTTAGTGATGGAGGAGATGTTGGGTTGTATAGACGAAAGCTACTTGAAGTTGCACCTATTGCTTTTGGAACAGTTCCTGTTTATGAGGCATACAATTACGGTGTGGAAAAACACAAAAATCCGCTTGATATTACAGAAGATGATTTTCTAAATGCCTTTGAGCATAATGTAAAAGACGGTGTCGATTACACCACAATTCATTCGGGTATAACTAAAGATATAGCAAAACGAATTCTTGCAGTAAAAAGACATGGCGGAATAGTAAGTAAAGGGGGCACAATCACCGCTGCATGGATGTTAAAGTATGATAAGGAGAATCCATACTTTGAGCATTTTGATTATTTGATAGAGATTGCAAGAAAATATGATGTTACTTTCAGTCTGGGAGATGCATTACGCCCGGGTTCTATTCTTGATTCTCACGATGAACTTCAAGTACAAGAAATGATCAATATTTCACGACTTACAAAACTTGCACATGAAAAAGATGTTCAGGTCATGGTTGAAGGACCAGGACATGTACCACTCAACGAAGTTACAGCCAATGTTCGATTGGCAAAATCTCTAATTGGCGAGGTTCCATATTATGTTCTTGGACCTCTTGTAACTGATATTGCTTCGGGGCATGATCATATTGCAAGTGCGATAGGAGCTGCAATCTCTGCAAGTGAAGGTGTTGATTTACTATGTTATCTAACTCCTGCAGAACATCTTGCATTGCCAAATGCTGAAGAAGTAAAAGCTGGACTAATTGCATATAGGATTGCAGCTCATGCTGGAGATCTTGTCAAATTAAGAGACAAGGCAATCAAATGGGATATGGAGATGACTGAAGCAAGAAGAACATTGAACTGGGAGAAACAGATTGCACTCTCAATTGATCCGGAAGAAGCAGCACGTATTCACGCAAGAACTGGTCAGCTAAAAGGAAATACTGTTCCATGTACAATGTGCGGTGGCGCATGTGTATACATTATGCTCCCACAACAGAGATTTACTAAAACCGAAGTAGAAAAATTACAACAGACTGGATAGAACTTTCTCAAGGCTTGGAACTGTTTGGAATTTTTTCAATTCTAATGGGAATATCCACTGATATTCTGAATTTTCCCAATTCAGTCTGATTTTAGGTTCTTTTACAGAAAATAAAAATGGAAAGATTAACCATTCATGGTTTGCATATTGTGGCGAGTCGATTCTCATTTGAGATGCTGCTCTAACCAAGGTAATTTGATTTTCTGTAATGCTTGTCTCTTCGAGAATCTCTTTTTTTGCCCTATACAATGGATCCTCACTACCTTCTATAATTCCACTTATGCCTGCCCAAAGATCTTTCATTGTTCTTACTTTGTCACTTCGTTTTAGAATTAGATATTGACCATCCTGAGTCAAAAAGGAGGTTACAATTTTAGTGGATTTCAATTATTTTTCTACAGCGTTTACCATTGTAACAAGCTTCTTGTACGATTCATCAAAATCTATATTTTTAGCTAATCTTTCTTTTGCACTTGAGATGTATTTTATCATCTCCTCTGTCTTGTTCTCTTGAATTAAAATGAGCATCCTGCCTATATCTTTCCAAAATTCTTCCGCATATCTTCTAATCTCTGGGTTTGAAATTATTGTTTCAATAAGTTCTTGTGGTTCTGTCATTATGCCAGTAGTAAGATATTTTTGAGCCTTGAAAGTAGTTCCAGCCATTTTTTCAACAAGGGAGAAATTCTCTTCCTTTGCAAATATGTTGGCAAGTGCCAAATTTACCAAGTGAGGCATTCCAAGCACAATTGCAATTTTCTTATCATGCTCTGCTGCATCTATCTGTACAAAGTTTGCTTCTTCAAACAACGATTTTACTACGGCCATTTCTTTTTTTGCATCTCGAATTGGAATGGATATTATGTTCTGTCCTTTTAGCTTTTTAGTTCCAGGGCCAAACATTGGATGAATGCAAATGGGGTTTACCTTATCTGGTATCTTAGAAAGTGCGGCAGCAGTTTTTGTTTTAAGAGAAGAGATATCTATCAAATAAGAGTCACGCTTCATCTCTTTTGCAATGAGTCTTATCGTCTCAGGTGTACGCTTTACTGGAATACATAAAATAACATAGTCTGCAGTTAGAATAGCCCCTACAAGTGACTGTGCCTTTGTAACTAATTTATTCAAAATTTCTTTTTCAGAATCATATCCTATTATGTCGTAATCTTTCTCAAGAAAATATCTTGAGAACCATTTTCCCATTTGACCTTCTGCTCCTATTATGGCAATCTTTTTCTTCATTGTTTACTCTTTAACCTGTCCTCTATTATTTGCATTCCCTGATTAAGTGTATCTTCTGGCTGGCAGGCTGATATCCTAACAAATCCTTGATAGTTACCAAACCCCTCTCCTGGCGCTATAGCTACCCCTGCATCCAAAAGTCTGTTTGTAAAATCAACTGAATCAAAATTATCGTGTCTTACCTTTGCAAATATGTACATGGCACCATCTGGCTCTACAAAGTCTAATTGCATTGTTTTTGCTTTTTTAGATATGGATTCGACTCTATTTTTGATAGTTCTAATATTGCCAGTTGTGTCTGCCTCCAATGCTTTCATGGCAACATATTGCATTGGTTCCGATACGTTTGTCATTGCAAGAGCCTGAATCTTTGACATTTTTTCTACAATTTCAGGACTAGATACAGCATATCCAATTCTAAAGCCTGTCATGGCATGTGATTTTGAAAATGACTGTGTTATGATGGCTTTATTGTATCCATAAGTGAGTATACTCTTCCATGGTTTGTATGCATATGCGGAGTAAATCTCATCACTTAACACATACAAATCGTTCTTGATTGCCACATCTATAATTTGATCTTGTAATTTTATTGGGAGGATCTTACCAGTTGGATTGTTTGGATAATTGAGAACTATCATCTTTGTATTTTGATTTATTGCACTCTCTATGTCTCTGATATTTGGCTCCCATTTGCCTTCCAGTGTAGTATGAATGGTTCTAATCTTTATTCCAGAGTTGAGAGCATTGTCGCGATATGCTGGCCAAGCTGGTTCTATTATTATGATCTCATTTCCTGGATTTAATAGGCTAGAAATTGCAAGAAATATGGAAAATCGTGCTCCGGGGGAAACAAGAATATTCTGTGCTGATGTTTTTGATTCAAATTTTTCTGTGACATACTTTGCAAGTGCATCTCTAAATTCTGACATTCCTTTTGAATCTCCATATTTTGTATATCCTTTATCGTAAACTTCGGAAAGTGCATTTTTGACAATTGGTGATGGCAAAAAGTCTGGCTCGCCCACTTCCATGTGTATTATTTTTTTTCCATCTTGTTCCATTTTCTTTGCTTTTAAAAATACTGACAAGTGTGTCTGCTTGTTTGAAGATTGAATTTTTACTGATTCATTTAAAAGGAAATTTAACATTATCATGGCAGTTTTTTCATCAAGTCCTATCTCTTTACATAATGTCAAGACTCTGGCACGCAATTGACTCTCTCGTTCTTCATCTGTAATCCCTATGCCTAGATTATTCTTTAAATTCCCGATTTCTTTTACGACGTCATTTCGCTCCTTTAATAATTTTAGAATGTCAAATGTTATTTTGTCTATTTTATCGCGTAAGTTGTTAATGTTTGACATTTCTTATCTGATGACCAAGGGAATAAAACCTGCCCGAATTGCATGGTCTGCAAGTACCACTGATACTAGAGAGTCTACTACTGGCGGTGCACGAGGAACCACACATGGATCATGTCTTCCTTGAACTATCAAAGAAGCTGGTTTCTTTGTTTTAAGATCAACAGTATGCTGCTTTTTTGAAATTGATGACGCTGGCTTGAATGCCACTCTTAATACAATTGGCATTCCTGTGGAAATGCCACCTAGTATTCCTCCTGCATTGTTAGTCTTTGTTATGATTTTTCCATTTTTAATTAAAAATTCATCATTATTCTCTGAACCGTGTAATGTAGACCCCTGAAAACCGGAGCCAAATTCTACTCCTTTTACAGCAGGGATTGAAAAAAGTGCTTTACTCAAATCTGATTCTAGTGAACCAAAAATGGGTTCTCCAAGTCCTACTGGCAAATTCATTGTTATTGATTCAATAACGCCGCCTACTGAATCTCCACTTCGTCTAGCTCAAAAGAATCGCTTGACGCATCTTATCTGCAATTTTTGAGTCTGGGCATCTTACTTCATTACTGTATACGGAATTTTTCATTTTCGTTGTTGCATGTTCTTTCATTTTTATATTTCCAACTTGACATGTATAGGAAAAAGTCTCAATTCCCAAAGTTTTCAAAAGAAGTTTTCTTGCAATGGCTCCTGCCATGACAAACGTAGCTGTTAATCTTCCTGAAAATCTACCTCCTCCTCTAATGTCATTAAATCCATTGTACTTGATATATGCTGGATAATCAGAATGCCCAGGTCTTGGTTTCAGAGCGAGATTGTCGTAATCTTTTGAATGTTGATCTTTATTCCAAATTATCATTGTAATTGGTGCGCCCGTTGTATGTCCTTTGTATACTCCTGAGAGAATCTCTACCCTGTCATCCTCTTTTCTTTGGGTCGTAATTATGGACTGACCAGGTTTACGCAAATCAAGCATTTTTTGAATGTC
Organism: uncultured Nitrososphaerota archaeon; assembly: GCA_963713025.1. Classification (GTDB taxonomy): domain Archaea; phylum Thermoproteota; class Nitrososphaeria; order Nitrososphaerales; family Nitrosopumilaceae; genus Nitrosotalea. The sequence continues at coordinate 118,267 of CAVQKA010000003.1, forward strand.
TTTTTCTTCAAGATCTAATCCTGCTGGACACCCATCCACTGTTGCACCTATGCATCTTCCATGACTTTCACCAAAACTTGTAAAAACAAAACGTTGTCCGATGGAACTTGAAGACATGCTAAAATTTTCTTTTACGCGTTTATAATCTTTCTAGGAAATGGGGCTTTTTTGGATAAAATCCTTGAAAAATCATCTTTTTTCAAACTATTATTTTTGCACCAATTTTCTTCATGTCTTCTACAAATGTTGGATAAGACACATCTACAGAATCGGGATCAGTAACAGTGCAATTTCCAACAAACATGCCTGCAATAGAAAGTGCCATGAAAAGTCTATGATCCTCTGAAGAATCCAACTCAGCACTCTTTAGCATCTTTGGAGCTTCTAGAATTAGGCCATCCTCCTTTTCTGTTACTATGACTCCAATCTTGGTAAGTTCTTTTGCTAAGATTGCAATTCTATCTGTTTCTTTAAATCGTGCATGTTTTACATTGTAAATCTCAATTGGTTTAGATGCCTTAAGAGTTAGAATTGCCATTGGCGGAAGAAGATCAGGATTGTTAGAAAGATCAAATCTTCCTCCATTGAGAAGTTTTGGAGATATTACTGTTATTTTTTCACCAATGTTTATTTTGACACCTAATTTTTCTAAATATGATATTATTTCTCTATCACCTTGTGGTAAATCTCCAACAGATGCTTCAATTGACATGTTTTCTCCTAGTAGTACTGCTGCAGAAAGTAATAGTGCCATACTTGAGAAATCTGAAGGGACTACAAAATCAGTCGATTTGTATTCTTGATTTACAACATTGTATTTTTTGTATGGCAAAATTACATTAACGATGGCACCGAATTTTTTCATTGTAGCAATGGTGGAATCAAGATATGGCTTTGATACTAATTCTCCATCAATTTCTAGTGTAAGACCATTTTTCATCTTTGGACCTGCAATCAAAAGTGCAGAAATAAACTGGCTTGAAATTGAACCAGAAATATGGGTTGTTCCACCTACCGCCTTTCCTTTCACGGTAACTGGAGGTTTACCATCAGTCGATGTACACTGAACTCCAAGTAATTCTAGCGCATCAAGAAGTGGCTGCATTGGTCTCTTTTTCAGACTTGAATCTCCTGTGAGCGTAATTATATTATCTGAAAGAGATGAAATTGCAGTTGAAATTCTGATTGTAGTACCTGAATTTGATGCATCTATTTCATGACTCTGTGGAATTACCTCTCCCTTACTTTCAACTATGACAGTTGAATTGTTGATTTCAATTTTTGCCCCAAAAACCTTGCATGCATTAATTGTTGCCAAAGTGTCTCTTGAGAGTAAAACATTTCGTAAAGTACTCTTTCCACTGGCAAGTGCAGCAAGGAAAATAGCACGATGAGAATAGCTCTTGTTTGGAGGGCATCTTATGACTCCAGAAAGACATGACTTGTCAACACTACATTTCATAAACTTCTGCCTTCTTGTTGTTTATTGGAGAAACTATGGTTTCTCCTTCTAAAGATGTGAATACTTTCTTTACACTTGATATCTTGTCGTTTTTTACCACTGCGGCTATTGAAGGCCCGTTTCCCGACACTGATGCACCAAGTGCTCCACTATCAATGAGTTCAGTTATAATTTTTGGATCAGATCCTAGTATTGCTGATGTGGCAAGACCGTTAAGTATCATGGCATTCCAATAGTCAGATTTGTTGGCAAGTTCCCATGCTTGTGAAAAAACCCCATCTAAAATTTTTAATTTTTTTACATTGCCTCTTCTTCTTGATTTTGGAATGAATATTACTGCAGACAAGTCTTCTGGAGCTTTTTCTGACTTTATTATTTTTATGTTTGAATTATCTGTTACAACAAATCCTCCGAAATAACATGCACATGCATCATCAAAAGCTCCCGTTATGCTTACTTTGGATTCTATGGATGCATATACGCCATCTTTTAAAATTTCAAGATCAGTTGCTTTTGGTTTGAATAATTTTGAACATGCAAGTGATATTACAGACGAAATGGCACTTGAGCTTTTGAGTCCATATCCTGAAGGGATTTCAGATTTTACGGAAATTATGATTTTATTTTTTTCAAGTTCCAATTTTGGAACTGATGTTTCAACTACCTTTCGTATGAGCCGGGAACTAAGATTTGATTCTCTATTTTCAAATATTATTCCTCTACCTGGTTCAGTTTCTACAACTGCCTCTATTCCTAATGATATTCCTAGGGTAGAACCTTTTCCTGTGGCAATAGCATTTACTATTGATACTGCACCATGCATGTTTGCTTTTGCCTTGCGCATCTCTAGAACCTACCAAGTAAGGTTAATTTCATAGCTTCGTATGGTGCAGGTCTATTAGTCCAAATCTCAAATGACTTCATTGCCTGAGCAAGAAGCATTTCCCACCCATATATGATCGTCGCACCTTGATTTTTTGACTGTTCAATTAAAGGAGTTTCAACTGGCACATAAACAATGTCATAGACTATCGAATCTTGACTGATATTTTTTGTAGATATGGGACACCCAATTCCCTTTAGTCCGACTGATGTTGCATTTACTACAAATTTGTATTTGTTAGCAGCCTCTCCGGCTGATTGAAGATCCAAATAATCTGATTCTACACCTAAATTTTGGGCAAATTTGATAAGTTCATCTGCTCTTTCACGAGTCCTGTTTGTGATGGTGATTTTACGAACTTTTTCCTTACTGAATCCAACTATTATAGCTCTTGCGGCTCCACCAGCACCAATTAGTAAAATGTCAGAATCTTTAGAATCAATTTTCCTCTTTTTTATTGGATCTAAGAATCCTTCCACGTCTGTATTATATCCCTTGAAATATCCTGCATTATTGACTACTGTATTTGTAGCTCCTACCAATTTACATTCGGTATCAAATTCGTCAAGAAATTTCATCATGTCAACTTTGTGGGGTATTGTGACATTGAATCCTGCTATGCCAATTTTCTTTAATGCCTCGATCCCAAACTCTAATTCTCCTTTTGGAATTCTATATGCGATATATGTGCAATCAAGACCTAAAAATAAAAAAGCGGTATTGTGAAGTGCGGGAGAAAATGAATGATCAATGGGATCTCCTATCACGGCATAGGTTTTTGTCATCATGTTTTATTTGACGAATCGTGATTTAAGCGATTAGGGACTTTTGTTAGTTTATTTTGGTTAAATTCCGTACTTGTTATCTTTTGAATATATTTTCTTAAGTTTGGAACCACATTTTGGACAAGCTAGATCCTGGTGAATTGTAGCACAATCCAAACAAACAAAATTACCAGCATTTGATTTGGATGCTTTGTATTGATACACTATGATAAATATCAAAGCGGCAATCCACACAAGCACTAAAAATAATACTAGTCTGAATATTCCTAATAGGATAGTTACAATTGTAGCTAAAATTATTGTATTTCGCGGTGTATTGTTCTGTGACGACCTGATCTTCATCAGCATATTTTCTTGTTTCTTTTATAATAATGGTGGCATTGAGCTTGATGCCTATGGACACAGATTAATTAATTAATGTAATGTGTTTTGATAAAGTATGGATGATATGGAAGAATTTATCGATATACTTGATGAATGTGCTAAATTACTTGATGAAAATACAGATGTTTTAAACGATATAGATTATTCACTTCGATCTGAAAAAGAAGATATTGTGATAACTGATTTGACCAAAAATGAACTTGTAGATATGGCCCATGAGGTTTCAGATTCTTCAAAAATCAAAAAAGCTGAATTTGATTTTGTTAGAAGATTATTGGAAAAAAACACTGATTAATTATATCATTAAATCATAAAACGTCATTTTGTTATTGTTTTTTATCTTCCAAAGTCAGTATGCTTTTCATTTCCTTGAGACTGAATTGACCTGGTGCTATGGGTTTTCCTAGTGAAACATATGTGAAAGGACTGCCAAGCTTTGTACACAATATTCTTGACATTCTGCCATAATCCCCCATGGCAAAGGATACTAGATTGATCTTTTTTGCATGATTCTTGTATAGTGAAAGAACTCTGATGGTATCACTTATTGTCTTTGCAGTAGTAACAATTTTGATGTTATTGGAAAACTTGGACATTCTTTGAAGCGTTAATTTGAGAGTCTGCTCATTTGGAGTTTTTACAAAATCATGCCATGATACAAGTATGTTAGTTCCAGAACTCTTGAGATATTTTTGTAATCTTTTATTTTTTCTTAATGTATTGTATTCTACATCTAAAAGATGGGGCTCAAATTCTGAAACTAACTTTAGTATGGAAATTCTTTCTTGCTCCGTTCCTTGAAATTTCCCTCCCTCCGTTGTTGGTCTTACTGTACATATGCAACGATTAAGATATTTTTTTGATAGAGTTAAACAAAAAGGAATTTGGTTTGGTTTTAAAAAATCTAATCTGATCTCAACATAGTCAGAGTCTGTGAGCGCATTCTTTATCTCCTTGACAATTTTTCTAGGGTTGGATTTTGCGATTGTTACACAGACCTTGGTTGACATTGTATATTGAGATATTTTACTGGGTTGAATTACTTGGTGTTGTTATGTATTGTCCACAGTACTTCCACCCTTTCAACTCGCTACACACATCAGGACTTTTTTGTGCCTTGTGAAGAGAGTCCTTCATGTGTCCCCACACCTGTGGAGAGCATAGAGTTTCTCCGCAAATGTTTTGTCCACCTGGAGTTCTATCTGTTTTCTGGGAATGTTTCCAATATACTGTGCTTGGTGTTAATGCATTTACAGATGGTAATGCTGTTGATGCAAAAACTAATGCAACCGTTAATACTATTGCAACCAATCCTAGCTTAATTTGTTGGTTAGACATTGGTTGAACTACATTTCACTACTATATTTAGATTAGCATCGAATTCTTCGTAAATTTAATAAAGGATTTTCAGTCCTACCTCAAAATTTACTCGATTCTACTCTTAATTTTAACAAGTTGATGTGAGTGTTGATAAATACATGGTGGAGAAAACTCATGGCTGATAATCTATCGGTGTCTGATAAATCCTCTGCTGATGGAAGAAACTTTTATGAAACGATCATTTCTAATGGATATCTATGAGTACCGACGAACGACACGAATCAAAAGACACAGTCTTCATTGGAAAAAAGCCCATTATGGCATATGTGACATCTGCACTCATCCAGCTGAGCTAACAACCCACGAGTCTCAATAAAAGCAAGAGGGCTTAGTATTGGTAGGGCAGTAGATGTGGCACAAATAATTGCAAGAAGGGCTGATACTTCCGGAGGATATTCTATAGGACAAATCAAAATAGGATCAGAACAACTTCAATCATTAGATGGAAGATCAAGAAATGTATCCACTATAGAAATCGAGGTAAAGAAAACTTCATGATTGTCTAAAACATGCACGTGACATGTTTTAGCTGATTTTATTTGTTTTAATTTTATACGAAAATATTTTTCTATCTTTACAACTGTTAAATATTAAAACGATCGAGGAAAGTAGTGTGGAAACCAAATTCTATAATGATTGGCAATTCGAAAGATCTTTCTCAGTTACGAGAAAACACAATTGCATTAACTGTTACATCTCCACCATATCATAATGCAATAAATTATCAAGAACACCAGGATACGGAAAAGTGGTATCGTGGAACTGTTGAGGTATCTCTTGAAGATTGGCTTGAGGAGATGAAAAGTGTCTTTTCTGAAGTTTATCGTGTAACCAAACATGGAGGATATTGCTGTATCGTAATTGGGAATGAAATAATTGAAGGAAAGAGTAAGCTTCCTCTTCCAGCATTACTTCTTGTAGAATTAACTAAAAAAGAAATAGGTTGGAATTTTTTTGAAGAAATAATTTGGAACAAAGTCACTGGTGGAAAAAAAAGATTTAGAGTTACAGTTCAGCATCCATATCCTACGTATTATTATCCAAATATTATGCATGAGCAAATTATAATTCTGCGAAAAATGCCTTTTCATAATTTCAAAGACAAAAAAAGTAAATTGGTCCTAAATGATTTGATGAAAAAAGAAATTGCAAATTCCATCTGGCACATAGCTCCGATGCCTCCAAGCTATAGGAGATTTCATCCTGCGGCATTTCCAGAAGAGATACCTTATCGTTTAATTCAACTTTATAGTAATGTGGGTGATATTGTACTTGATCCGTTTGTTGGAAGTGGTCAAACTACGAAGATGGCCAAATTCCTTCACCGAAAATACATTGGTGTAGACAAATCATCAAAATACGTCAAAATTGCCAAGAACAGAACTCTGGAACCTCCATCTCTTCGCAAAATGCAACTGGTTCCTAACTGGAAAAAACCAGAACCATTGTAAGTATTTGTATGAATAATTTTACTAAATAGGAAAGGTTATGTATCAAGAATTAAAAATTCACATATGGTAACTTCTAACAGCAAATCGTATTTCCGAATTGTTGAAAAAAGTCACAGAAAATATACTGCGGCATTAAAACATGCCCGATCCAGACAATCTGTCATGAATTTGTACTGGAGACATAAGAGAGAACACGAATCTCTTTTGAAAAAACATCTCAAAGAAGAGATGGCTGAAATAATTCAGCTTAAAAAGAAATTCGAGTGACACATCTTTTTTATTTTTATAAAATTTTATATTTTGCTAGCCTAACGAATTGTACCACATATCTATCACGCTTTTTTCTAAACCTTTTCCATTCGTAGAAATTTTTGACTTGGCATCTATATGCTGAGTTGAACTTGTGTGAGAATCTACATCTTTTTCATCAATTTCTATGGAACATACATTGCAACGAATAGCCATGATTATTTTATTATGTATCTGTATAAGAATTTTACAACTTTTCTAATTTGGTATTGTATGTGAAAAATTATTTTTCCACAATGTATTCGTCATCTACTTCCATACCAAAATGTCTTCCTGTTGCAGGTTTTGAATATGCTAGAACCAAGTCTCCTTTTTTTAGGTGTGTTACTGAGACAAGATGTCCATCTGGACGAACAAAGCGAATGGTCTCAGCATTTTGTGCAATGATGCCTCCAATTTCATTTCCAATTTGTGCTTTAATCATTAACATGGGCCTACTTTCTATTTTGGAACGACCCACTGTAGCTCTTCTGGCTTTACCATGTGAATCTATGACAAGAACTTCCGAACCAGTTTCTAGTTCTGATAGGTAATTTGTTGTTCCGTCTGGAGATAAAGTGTAACAATGTACGGCACCAGCATTAACTCTAAAAGGTCTTGGGGAAGTAAACGATGATCCAACTGATTCATTATGTACCAGAAAGAGAAAATTTGATCTACTACCAATCAGCATTCCTTCACCACGTCCTAACATTGAGGCTGTATCAACACATACACGTTCGCCATTTCCAACTTCTTTTATTTCTAAAATTTTGGCAGACTTGAGATCAAAACTCTTTGTTCCAAGGTAGACAAGTGTTTCTTTTACCTCATTTAATGAATTAGTCGAAAATATGACTCCATCTACTCCTATCTCTAAGATGGAAAACATTTTACGGACTTCATCTGGAGTATTGGCTACCGCAAATACCTTTGTGTGAATCTTGTGTAATTTTGCTATGATGTTCTCCAAGGGAATTATTTTCCAGTCTTTAACCTCTATAATTACAAAATCTAGTCCTGTCTTTGCAAACTGTAGTATTTTTTCTATGTCTGCATTTGAAAGAACTTTGAATCTCATTCCAACTTTCTTACTTCTAAGTTTAATGACTTTGTCAACTATGACATAATCTGCATTTGTAGATGTGTGAATTGTAGAGAGTTTTGTCTTGATTCCTTTGAGGCTACTAGGATCAATGTTTACAATCTTTATTCCTTCTTTTTCTATCTCTGATAAAAATTTACCAATCTGACCCCTTGAAATTTTTGGGGCTATAATTAATTCTCTGTTCTTACTCAAGATACTTCGCTGCATCCTTTGCTGATTCTTTTCTAAATATTATTGCAGAAAGAGCATGAGTCATCTTGCCTGGATTTTTATGTTCAAAAATATTTCTGCCGTATGTTACTCCCTTGGCTCCAGCTTCCATAGCTTCTTCAGTCATTTGTAATACATCCTTGTCTGTCTTTGCCTTGGGACCTCCAGCTATTACAATAGGTACTGGAGTACTCTTGACAATTTTTTTGAATGAATCAACATCTCCTGTGTAAAGTGTTTTTACAATATCTGCCCCGCACTCTGCACCAATTCTTGCAACATGTCCAACTATCTCTGGATCATGTGGATTCTTGATATTCTCCCCTCGTGGATACATCATTGCTAAAAGAGGCATACTCCATTTGTGACAATCATCAGCTATTCTGCCAAGTTGTTCAATCATCTCCGGTTCTTCCTTTCCTCCTATGTTGATGTGCAGTGAAACTCCATCTGCTCCTAATCGTAATGCCTCTTCAACTGAACCTGTCAACATCTTTCTGTTTGGTGACATGGACAGAGAAGTACTTCCGGAAAAATGTACAATTAGTCCAATCTTGGTGGGCTTTGGTAAATTCTTGAAAATTCCTTTATTGATTATGACTGATGTAAGGCCAAAGTGTTGGCAATTGTAAATTAAAGCATAAGGATCCTCAATTCCTTTTAGTGGACCACTTGATATTCCATGATCCATTGGTATGCACAGCATCTTACCGTTACGTAGAATACGATTCATTCGAATCTGGTGGCCGGTTACCATTGGAGTTAATCGTTGATGTGCCCTACTTAAAAATAGCGCGAAAAAACAATCTATTTCTAATTTGATTACTGTAAAAGCTATTATCAAAATAAGAATTGAACAAATGTCTTGAAACTGATTTTTACTGAAAAATTTCTTATCCTTGAGAGAAGATGATACCTCCATCTTGAATCAGAGAGTTTTTTATTTTCAAAGGATTAAATACAATAAAAAGAAGACACAGTCAATTGAGTCAGCTGACCGCACAACTTCATCATTCTGAAATTGGTGATATATTAGAAAATTCTCTTGGGGGTAAAAGACCAGGTATTGAAGAATGTAGAAGACTATTGGATTCTAATGATGTACATCTGATGGGACTTGTTGCCGGATATCTGACAAGAAAGAAGTTTGGACGACGTTCTTCTTTTATAAATAATATGATCTTAAATTATACTAATGTATGCATAACTGATTGCAAGTTTTGTGCATTTTACCGACCTCCAGGTCATGAGGAATCTTATACTGTTACACTTGATCAAATAGAATCTAGAGTAAAGACAGCTTGGGAGATGTTTGGTGTAACACAAGTGATGTTTCAAGGAGGACACAATCCATCTCTTAAGATGGAATATTTTGAAAACGCGTTCAAATTGATAAGACAAAAATTTCCAAAAGTTGGAATCCATGGGCTATCTGCATCTGAAATTGATATGATTTCAAAAGTTGAGCATACAAGTACAAAAGAGGTTTTATCTAGACTGAAGGAATCTGGAATGCAATCAATTCCAGGAGCAGGTGCTGAGATTCTAGTTGATGAGGTAAAACAAATCATTAGTCCAAAAAAGATCTCAAGTAATACGTGGCTTAGAATTATGGAAGAAGCACACGGTCTTGGTATTCCTGCGTCTGCTACAATGATGTATGGACACGTTGAAACTAAAGATAACATAGCAGAACACTTTTTAAAAATTGCAAAACTACAGGAAAAAACAAATGGATTCATGGCGTTTATTCCATGGAGTTTTGAGCCAAACAATACTCTGATGCAAAAACAAGAAACTGTACAATATCCTGCAGGTGGAACTCAACTTCTAAAGATGATTGCTATATCTAGGATAATGTATAACGATCTGATTCCGCATATCCAATCTTCTTGGCTTACAAATGGGGTTGCAATGGCTCAAATGGCCTTGCAATATGGCGCTGATGACTTTGGTGGAACACTTCTTGGTGAAGAAGTGGTATCTTGTACCGGGGCTCGCTCTACAGAGCTTACTGGCGCAAGAATAATTCAAGCTGTAAAACAAATCGGCTACGACGTTGATGAACGAGATAATTTCTATAATATAGTTAGAACTTACTAAATTCCATAACTAGACCATTTCGAGTCTACTGTCTTCTTTGTGGTCTCGTCTGATTTTACAAGTTCTTGAATCTCTCTTTGATACCCTTCTTCTTTTGTTTTCTGGGTCGCGTCAATTCCAAGTTTTGAGCCCAAGTTTACAAAAGGAGAAGCGGGATCAAGTGTATCTGTTGGAGTATTGTTAATTATTATGGTATCTCTTGCGGCATCTGCTCTTGTAGTAATTGCCCAAATTACATCATTCAAATCATGTACGTTTACATCTTCGTCTACTACTACAAAGAATTTGGTTAGTGCAAGCTGGCCCATTCCCCAAAGACCCATCATCACTTTTTTTGCCTGTCCTGGATATCTTTTCTTGATTGAAATTATTGCCATACCTTGAAACCATCCTGAAGCTGGCATTGCAAAATCTACCACCTCTGGATGGAACATTCTGATGAGTGGTAAAAATGAACGCTCGATTACCTTTCCAATGAATGCGTCTTCTAGTATTGGTTTTCCAACTATTGTTGTAAGATAAATCGGTTTTTGTCTTCGCATCACTCCAGTTAATGTAAATACTGGATATGGTTCAGGCGGTGTATAGTATCCAGTATGATCTCCAAATGGTCCTTCCATTCTGATATCCGATGGATCAACATATCCTTCCAATACTATCTCAGCATTGGCCGGAACTTCTAGATCAACAGTTTTACATTTTACTGTCTTGATTCCTGTTTTTCTAGTAATTCCTGAAAATACATACTTGTCAAGTCCTTCTGGTACTGGAGCTACTGCAGAAAATACTGTTGCAGGATCTGCACCAATTATTATGGCAACTTCAATTTTACTTCCAGAATCTTTTTTGATGTCATAATGATGTGCACCGCGTTTGTGTTTTTGCCAATGCATCAGAGCATGAGTTCCATCCAGAATTTGCATTCTATATACTCCTAGATTTCTTATACTCGTCTCAGGATGACGTGTTGCAATTAGTCCAAATGTGATAAACTTACCTGCATCTTTTGGCCATGTTTTAAGAATTGGAATTTTATCAAATGACGGTGTGTCTTCTATTACTTCTGTAACGGGACCACTTTTTTGTAACTTTGGTGCAATATCTGCCATCTTTGAAAGTTCTGGAAGTTTTCTTAACTTGTCAAAAATTCCAGTTGGCATCTCCATCTTTGTTATATCGACTATTCTTTGACCTATCTCTGTAAAGTCAGAAGTCTCTAATCCTATCTCAAGTCGCTTAAGTGAACCAAATGCATTTGCAAGAACTGGCATATCATAATTTTTGACATCTTCAAAAAGTATGGCTGGCCCATTGGAATACATCACCCTGCTTAGAATTTCCGAAATCTCAAGGTTTGTATCAACTTGTGTTTTTACTCGTCTCAGTTCACCTGCTTTTTCTAATTTTTCAACAAACTCAGAAAGATCTTCAATAGCCACGTCTTTACTGGATTTGTATATTGTATAAGCTTAACTAGATTTTTACTTGATGCCCAAAAAAAGTTCTAACAAAAGAACTTTAATTATCCTGTAAAGGGAATGCCATCAAGTTGACCGAACAAAAATGCGCAGTTTGTGGAGGTCAGGGAAAAATTCTACTTCTTGATACTCAATGCTCATTTTGTAATGGCACAGGTGAATTTTCTAAAACTGCTGATAGCTACATGAAATCTCATATTTGTCAATGCATCTTTCTTGACAGAATAACATGTCCGCTCTGTGGGAAAAAATGCCATCATGATACTCCAAATAAACCCAAAGTCTTGATTAGTCCAATTTAGGAAATTGGGGGAAGCTCATTCTTCTTGTCATGTCCACCAGAACCAAATCTGCAGTAAAAACATTGGTCTGATTGCATGTACTTTAATTGCTCTATCTTGATTGCACCTATCTTGAGTGCAATTTTTGTTAAAATTCTGTATTTTAGTGGCATGGATGGAATTACCTCTTTGATGTATACGTTATAATGGTCTGGGCAAAACTTGAGTATGATATTGCTTGGCTCCTTTGATGTCTGGCTTACAATTTTTGCTACCCCTATCTGTTCTCGAATGTATTCGTGCTTTGGACAAGGACAATTTCTTCCACCTGGGTGCTTGTAGGCTGGGATATTCTTCCAGTCAAAGCCTGGATATTCCTTCTCAAAGTCGTCCAACGCCTAAAATAGGCTCTTGCTTCATATAAAACTTCCACGATTGATCTTATCAGATCTGAACTTGATCAAAATGTAAATAAACTGCTATATCGCACAACTACTATATGTCTAAAGAATCACAGCCAAAAAAATCACGTTCTACTAAAAAAGTTACAGAAGCCTCTAGTACCGCAGAACTAGAAGCAAAAATAGCAGAGCTTGAAGCAAAGCTTTCTAATTTATCATCACAGGTTAAGCCTTCCGAGGCTGCTCCAAAACCAGAGCCAAAACCACAACCAAGACCTGCAGCATCAGGTCCAACTCATGGTACTTTGCCAGCCGGAATGAAAAAGACTGAAGCTCCAAAACCAGAGCCAAAACCACAACCAAGACCTGCAGCATCAGGTCCAACTCATGGTACTTTACCAGCAGGATTCAAACCAGCAGAAGCACCAAAACCAGAACCAGCACAACAATCTACTAGTTACAATGAACCAAGTTCAGGAGAAGTAGCACCTGCTTATGCAAAGATTCACTCAACAGGATATACTGGCAACAAGTATTTTGCAACAAGAAAGAGAATGTCATATCATCCGATGGACAAGCAATTTACTGGTAGCTCAACAACTACAACAACCGCTCCTCCAGCTCCGTCTCCATCACCAGAACCAGAGCGTACTGAACCACAGACTCAACGTGGTACATTACCAGCAGGTACGAAACCACAAGAAAAGAAATCGATGTGGAAAGCAAAAGGTTCTGAAGTGGCAGAGACATACACTGCAGAAGAGAAACACAATGCACCACCACCTCCACCAAGACCTGCAGCATCAGGTCCAACTCATGGTACTTTGCCAGCCGGAATGAAAAAGACTGAAGCTCCAAAACCAGAGCCAAAACCACAACCAAGACCTGCAGCATCAGGTCCAACTCATGGTACTTTACCAGCAGGATTCAAACCAGCAGAAGCACCAAAACCAGAACCAGCACAACAATCTACTAGTTACAATGAACCAAGTTCAGGAGAAGTAGCACCTGCTTATGCAAAGATTCAGCTCAACAGGATATACTGGCAACAAGTATTTTGCAACAAGAAAGAGAATGTCATATCATCCGATGGACAAGCAATTTACTGGTAGCTCAACAACTACAACAACCGCTCCTCCAGCTCCAGAACCACCAAAACCAAAATCTACAATCCGTACTACACTTCCAGCAGGATTCAAGCCTTAGTTCTTAAAGGCATCTAGCACTTCTTGTGCATGACCTGCGGGTTTTACTTTTTCAAAAACCCTTAAGATTTTTCCTTTTTCGTCAACCAAAAAAGTCGATCTATTTACTCCCATATATTCACGGCCCATGAACTGTTTCTTTCCCCAAACGCCAAATTTCTTTGCTACTTCTTTTTCAGTATCAGCAAGCAATATGAAAGGTACTTTCATTTTTTCTCCAAACTTTTTGTGTGATTCTTCATCATCTGGACTAATCCCAATTATCTCAATTCCGGCAGTCTTGAATTTTTTATAATCTTGGGCAAACTCGGCAGCTTCTGTGGTACATCCTGGCGTGAAATCTTTTGGATAAAAATATACTACATATCTTTTTCCTTTAAGATCTGATTTTTTTATAGTCCTACCTTCTGCATCTTTTAGTGCAAAATCTGGAACTGATTCTCCTTCTGATAGCATCTAACAAACAAATGAAATGATCCCTACTTATTTTTTGCCTGATTGATTCGAATCTTTTATATTGTATATTTAGAGGTCGAGTAATCAATGGTTAATCCACGTGCTTGGCTTGCAGAAGCAATATCAACATACTGCCTTGTCTTCTTTGGACCTTTATCCATTGGACTTGCAGTTGTTGCATTTGGTACTGGACTTTCAATTCCTGCAATAGTTATGATAGCACTAGCACATGGTGCGGCAATAGGGCTAATGGTTTACACCTTTGGACATGTTTCAGGTGCTCATATCAATCCCGCTGTTACAATATCGATGCTAGTTACAAAACGAATCAATATCAAAGATGGTATTGCTTACATTATATTTCAAATAATTGGAGCAATTGCAGCAGCTGCCTCGTTCAAAGCAATTTTGCCAGACATTGGAGCAAAGATCAACTATGGTACGCAAGCAGGACCAAGTGCTCTTTTACACAATAATGCCATGTCGGGAGTTGCAGTTGAAGCAATTCTGACGTTTTTCTTGGTAACTGTAATTTTCATGACTGCCGTACACAAAAAAGCAGCAGCTGGAATGTATGGTCTTGCTATTGGAGGAATGATATTTTTAATACATTTGGTAGGTGTACCATTGACTGGGGCAAGTGTAAATCCTGCAAGAACTTTTGGACCTGCAATCATATCGGGATACTGGAATTATGATTGGATGTATTGGGTAGGACCAATACTGGGAGCAGTAATTGCAGGACTGGTAATGAATTACATCTTTGTAAAAAAGTCTGAAACTCAAACCTCCTAGATTTTTTATAACTTTTGAAATGTATTATAACAGGCATTTACTGAATTTTATTTGTGGACCCGTAGCATAGCTTGGATAGTGCGGACGCTTGCGGAGCGTCAGGTCGTGGGTTCGAATCCCCCCGGGCCCGCTTACCATCATGGTACTAAAATAGGACCCACATCATGCCATGAGACGTGGAACTTAGACTAGATGAAATAAGAAATAGTTCAGACCCGTACGAGATGTTCTTAGACTCTGTCAAGAGTTCACAGACTCGCAGAAAGTACAAGAATGCATTAAACGAATTTCTAAAACTAGTTCCTTCTAAAATATATCAAGAGGAACTAAATACGATTCCTCAGGATAGAGAGCCTAAAACTCTAGCAAAATTCTTTGTTGACCTTACCCGAAAAAATCCAGATCTTGTAACTCGAATCTTGATTCAGTTTGTAAAACAAGAAGTTGAACAAGTACAAAGTGGCAAGCTCAGTCCAAATACACTTCCTAATCATGTAAAACCTGTTAAGGCCTTGCTAGAGTCTAATAGGATTCACACCTGTTTCATCTTTAAGGGATTTTTAATGCCTCGTAATTTTCCCAAGAACAGACTTGCAATAAATTTATCTTGTTCAAAAGATACCGTCTACCGTTGGAGTTGACAATGTTTAAACACAAAGCCCCGGTCTTAGTTGCCTTTATTGCTGTTTTCTTTGTGCTTTCATTTGTACCATCTTCTACTGCCGATGTTCAAAAACCTCTTTTAGTTGTAGAGAAAAATATCGGCCAAAGCAAATTTCTATGGACTGATACAGAGTTAATTACTATAAAAATAACTAATGAAGGAAATTCTATTGCACAAAAAATACATCTTTCTGATCATATTCCAACAGGATTTCAAGCAGTCAACGGAAATCTTACTATTGTAGAAGACATGGTAAACGCAAACATTCCAGTTTTAGATGTAGGTGATGAACAAACCATCACTTACTCCATAACAGGAAAACAGGGAATGAACGGTAACCTGCAAAGTTTTCTTCAACCTGCGGAAATTGTATATGCTGATCTTGAAGGAAACCAATATGAGAAAAAATCAAACAATGTTGAATTCACAGTTGGATTTGTAAGTTGGGAGGGGAATTTTGTCGGAACAATATTCTTTCTAATCATCGTTACTTTTACTTTTGGTTATTTTGGTTCGGTTGTACACTTGGTTACACTAGATTCTACAGACAAGGAAAAAATGAAAAATCTCAAAAATACTACTACTATACAGGCACTACTTGGTGGGGCTGCAGGAATTGTGGTTCTTGGGTCATTTCAAGGACTATCCACGTTATTTTCAGGAGGAGGACTGTTTAACTTAAACACTCAAACAATCATAGTGTTGCTTAGCACTTGTTTTGCCGCTGGATTTGCTCCACGAGCTGTTATTGACAAGTTTGTTCAACAATGGAAAGACAAAGCCTCTGATGCAACAGAAAAATCAAATACTAACAAAACAAAAGGTGACGATACAGAACTTGCAAACCAAGCACTCCAAGAGACCCAAACTGCTTTAGAGCAAAATTTAATCAAATATATGGGAAATAATCAATCTTTAGAAACATCGCTTAAAGACATTAAGGCATATGCCCAATCACTCGAGTCCTCCAAAACCGCATTAGAAAAGGAAGTTATCAAATACATGGAAAAAGATAAACTGAAAAAAGAAAAAAGAAAACCGCGTGAACATAAACAATAATAATCTCACCACGAATAATTGAGAACATGAATAAAAGAAAAATTATTGATATAATGACACCGCTGACCAGCAATCCACTAGTAGAAATTACTTCCGAAAAAACTGTATCCGATGCTTTTGACATGATAAAAGCAACGGGCAAGAACAGAATTATAGTTGTAGATGACAAGCACAATCCAATAAAAGTGCTCAATTTGACTGACATTGCAGGGAAACAACAAAACCTTCCCATAAATGACTTGATTTTAGATCCAATCATAAAGGTTGAAGCAGACAGCGAAGTTGATGACAATATTAAAGATAACCTCAGCTAAAAATAAGGTTATCATTGCAACAGGCAGTAAAAATGATCCTGTTGGGATATTGACAGCGGCTGATCTTTCAAGATATTGGAAATATAAGACTCAAGATTTTAACTAAACCTGATCCTAGTATCCTGATGTGGTTGCCAAACTAATTAAATTTATTTCAATAAATCAAAACAATTTTTGATATTTCTATGCAAGTGGGCCCAAAATTAGCCCATGATGGTACCCGAATCCCCCCGATGTAGATGTAGTACTGAAATTATATCGTATCATTGACTGGTTTACGGGTCGCAATTATGCTGTATTATGTAATTACCTAGTAAAGTTATTTCAAGATTTTATAAAATACTGTATCATAGGGTTAGAGATGACAATTGCAAATTAGATACCTTGAACCAGAATTAATCATTGAAATAAATCGTAAGATCATCGAAGAATGGAATGATCGACATCCTGAACAGCCTGAATTCATAGATGTATCACGATCCAGATTGAATGAGGTTTTGGAAATGGTACAGCAAGCTGGTGAAGGATTAGACCTGGAAGAAAAACTCGTTATAAAGTCAGCACATCTTTTAGGTGGTCTGGCTTGGACACAATCTTTTAGTGGTGCAAACAAGCGAACAGCAATCTTGTCTACAACCGTGTTTTTAAGAAGAAATGGATTAAGATTCACGATACCAAAGATGCAGCAGCGTGAATTACGAAAGATGCTGTTTGATGTACAAGAACAACGAGACACGCCTCCGCTAGCAATAATTGACAAAATCATTTTATATATCAAAGGAAACGTTATACCGTTATGAGCCAAGACGAAGCTAAATTCATAGAAGAGTTCATGAAAGAAAATGAACAGTTATTCGAGGATCTTGGAAAAGAGATCAAAGACTTTTAGTTATAATCAAAAGATAGATCAAAAATTAAAATTATAATAATATTTATCCTACATGGATAACATCTGATTATCGTGTGATTCTGAAATTCTAGGATAACCATTTTAGTAGTAAACAAAAAGATTCTCATCTTCAAGTAAATTTTCTAAATCTGATCATACTTAATAAAAAAAGGAAAATCTCCATTTATGACCAGTTCATTATCTCTAAAAGCTAATTCTCTGCATCGCACTGCTCCTGATGATGTAGATGTTGAAAGTTCGGAATCCTCTATTAATCAGGATGTATTCGTGAAAAAAATTACTAGAAGACAAAGAAGAGAAGAAAGATTATTTCTAAAACTAAAAAACATGATCGATCATGAAACCACTTCTGTAACAGAATTATCTGGTAAGATTGGTAGGTCAACAAGGCAGACTCGAAGATACATAAAAAAGATGGCAAGTCTTGGAATGGTAAAACTAGATCCGAAGACTAGAATGCTGGTAAAAACAAAAGAAATGAATTTTGATTCTATATCCAAGAGCAATTTTGCAAAAATACCAGAGATCTCAAAGTGGATACGTGATTGTATATCTCGAGATGTGAGTCCTTATACCATATCACATTATCTGAACTCTGTAAAATTTATACTCTGTTTGACAAAAGCAATTCCAAAAAATGTAATAAAATCCAAAAAAGATGCAATTGAAACATGGGTTAGATTTATGGTAGAGTTCAGAAAGCAAAATCCTACACGAGGTACTCAACACTACCGAGTTTCTTTCAAGAATTTTCTTGCTGAGCTTTGATATTACATTTGCACCTAGAATGGGAAAAATCTATGGGCTTTCGTCATCTCATGACAGATATGGTGCATATGCAGGTGTGTCTTTATCGCAAGAACTCACAAAGAGTATTGGTGATATGATTTTGGCAAATAATGACTTGAAGTTATACGTCTGGTGGCGTATTGGCCTTAGAACAGGTGCACGAAGTAAGGCCATATCCACAATGATATGGGAACGGGTCTATTTTGACGAAAAAAATGAAGATGGTTCAGAATCCTTCAAACTGGAACAGCATGAAACAAAGGATGCCCGTTTGCATTTTCATTTGGGACAAAATGGTGAATGGAAGACAAAGTATCCACCGCTTGACCTGAAAAGACTATTACTCAAATGGAAAGAAAAATCTGATAATTCTTCTAGGTTTTTGTGGTTTGAAGATGGTTTTACTGATGCCCAAAACAAAAGAAATGCAGCTAGAGTTAAGGATGAAATGACAAGAAAACTACGAAAATATTTTGAGAAAATCGCAGATAAAGTTGATCCATTAACTCGGGAATATATGCTCAAAAAACCAGGCCATTTGATGAGGCATACGCTTGCACAACAAATGAAGGACGGTGGTATGACAAACGAGGAAATAGCAGATGCTTTTGGCTGGCGAACTCCAGCAATAGTGGGAACGTGGTACTGTAAAACTTCAGAAAAGAAGAGAAAAGAGATTGGTATGCGTTGTGCTAAAGTAATTTTTTGAGATTTTACGAACAAGTGGGCCCAAAATAACGACCAGGATGGTACCCGAATCCCCCCGGGCCCGCTTTATCTGTTAGACCGAGCCCTGCTCATTTTTGAACTAACAGTTAGTTAAGGTCAAAATTTAGATTCTGAGCGAGCCACGAAATGCCCTAGCGCCATAGTAAGAGGGTGCACTGTTGTGATACACAAAGACATTGTCGTATCGACGATCAGCAAAAAGGGCACCACCCAGTTTTCTGATATCTGAAGGTGTTTTTACCCAGCTTGATGTTTTCGTATCAAAACTTCCAAGTTTCTGCAACTCTTGATATTGTTCTTCCGTTAAAAGATCAATGCCTATGGCAGCTGCCATGTCTATAGCGCTGTCTTTTGGTTTGAATGCTTTTCTTGTCTCCAATCCTTCACGATCATAACAAACACTCCTGCGACCTTTGGGACTTTCTTCTGAACAATCATAAAAAATGTATTCACCAGTTTTTTTATCATGACTGACAACATCCGGTTCACCTCCAGTTCTCTCCATTTCATTGAGCGACCATAGTTTTTCTGTATTATCTTTCAACTTTTCTTGCACTTTGATCCATTCAAGATCTTTGTGGCGGTTCATGTTTTTCTCAAAACGAGCTTTCAATGCTTTGAGTAGTTTTTCACGTTGTTCTGGTGACAATTCTTTTTTGGGCTTGCGCATAATCCTAGTATTCATCACGAATTTATAAAATCATTTAAACATGAAAATGAATTAAAGAAATTGAAAATAAAAATTAAGGAAAGGAGTTTTGTAACTACTCTGAAATTGTAATGCGAAAGATTTTGGCCTCTTGGTCAGGGCAGTCATTCTTGCCTCTAGGAAGATGACCGATCTTGTCTGCAACATCCATGCCACTCTTTACCTCACCAAACGCAGTATACTGGCCGTCAAGGAACGTGCTGTCGCCTGTTACGATGAAAAACTGTGAACCTGCACTGTTCGGGTCGTCGGACCTTGCCATGGAAACAACACCTCTCTGGTGAGGTTTGGAATTAAATTCTGCCTTTATTGTATATCCAGGTCCTCCCATTCCCCAACTGCTTTTGTCTGGTTGTTTTGTATTTGGATCTCCCACCTGAATCATGAATCCTGGTATTATCCTGTGGAAAAGTATGCCATCATAAAAATTGGACTTGGCTAGTTTGACAAAATTCCTTACAGTCTCAGGAGCATAATTTGGTAATAGTTCAAAAACAATGTTTCCAAAGTTGGTCTCTATTGTTGCTTGGGGCACGTTTTCACAAACAGCCATTTTATCATAAGAGTCTTTCTTCATTCCAAGGAGTTTTGTAGCGAGCCTTACAATACTCAAATTAAAAAGGAAACTGTAAATGGTATTTACTGTCTATTATGGAACCCTAGTTGACCACACATTAAACATAGACCACTTGTGGCAGCTTGGACACCTCATGTATCTTCTATTTCCTAGTCTAATTGCGGTAAATGAGCCGCCCGGTAACCATCTGTAATCAAATGTATGTGAACATTTTGTACATGTAAGTCTAGAAAGATACCCGTACCCTTTACTTGGAAGAACTGTGTAAATCACAAAAAAGGTAGCTAACGTAACTGCAATAATTACTAGTCCTATTTCATGCATTACACAGATCTCATTAGGCGATTAATAAAAACACTGACTAACATTCGTTATTGATCTACCTTTAACAAATCATAACAGTGTAAAATTAAAATAAAAAATTAGGGAAAGGAGTTTTGTAGCTACTTCGATTAACTTACTGCACATTTTCTGTCAAATTTTACTCACAAAATGTCTCTGACTTGCATTGACTATCAACAAGAGAACCCACGGACTAGATTCTTCTAATATCAAAAATTGCTCAAAGCTTTGATGGTTGCACTTTGTCTATATACAAAAATTTTCTCAAGTCTATCTTGAGCATATCGTTCAAACAGTTTTCCAATGCAACCACAAGGTAATTCAAACTCGATCTCATCTGTGATTCTGGTCTGTTTTTCATTGATTTTGTGAAAAACATGAGTATGCTTCCAGTGTTTGAATAATCCTTTACTCATTTCATCGACATATGTATATGGTTTGCAAGATGTAATATTGGTTTTCCATGTTACTCGAGTCGGCAATTTGCCAGAGAGAGAAGCTGTTTGTCCCTGAGTTATTTGATTGCTGCTTGACTCTATTATTTTAAAATCCATCTCCTTTGGAGTTATTACTTCTAAATGATGTAAATCGGTATAGAAATCCCACACCTTGTCAATAGGAGCATCTACAACAAAAGAAGATCTGAAAGTTTTCAACTATATTGCAATTTATTATTTGCAATATATCTTCTATCTAAAGGCCTAAATCTGAAAATTGATTATTTTCAACTAAGATTTGTTAATTATTTTATTAGGATTTTAAGATGTATTCGGATTCAGGCTTGTGAGGGTCCGAATTTTACAAGGCTCAGATTTGTGTGATGATTATTTATAAAAAATTAATAAATTACTTATTTTCCTTGATTCCAAATAAAAAATTTAGAGATCAGTTAAAACTTTCTTCAACGAGGGATTGTATCTTGATTGAAATGTCTGTTAGAACATGTCTATCGATATTTCTGTCACAACTTACTAAGATTGTCCATTTATTATGATAATATATCAAAACATGAACCTTTTCCCTTATCAAATGAACCATGGTATTTTTACCAATAAGTTCATCATACAAAACCAACAATCGCCTGAGTATTTGCATGTCTACTCCAAGCAGAGACGCTTGTTTATCATTCAGAAGAAAGGAATTTGTAGATATCTTGCTATGATCTATTTTGCCTTCCTCATCTGTAACAAATACAAAACGAATTAAATCGTTAATTTTCATTATGTTACTTGATAGTTCTTCAAAATTTCCTGTCATTCTAAAATGCTCACAAGCATAAGATCACTTAACTCTTTCATATTGTACCGTACGATAAAAGAATCATAGCGAGTATCATGTGCATTTCCTTGCATTTAAAGTGGGCTTGATATGTAATAGGAAAATTCTCAATAAGTGGATAAAAATAAAAAACCAATGTTTTTCAATTCCACTGTTTGATTTTGCCACCTGTTATTCTTAGAGTATTTAATACCGAATTCAGCTTTATAACTTGACATGCATCTAGAAAGGTTAGCACATAGTTTTACAATTGGAGGCACTTTAATCGCAATTTTGTTAGTTATTATTGCACTTGTTGAAGTATATCATTTTACTGAACTTGTTGATGAACAACAAAAGACAACTACAAGTTTGACTTTACTTCTCAATAAAACTGACAATTTGTTAACAGAGACACAAAAGTCTACTGCAGGTTTAGATTCATTGGTGAACAGAACCGATCAATTGATACAAATACAAAATAGAACATCTTCAAACATTTCACAGCAAAATATACTGACAGAATATCGTACACAGGGACCATTCAAAGCTACTATTTCATATTGTTATTATGTAGAAAATGATAATGATCTTGTATATTCTACAATTATTTTGGATAAAAACGGTGATCCTACCACACTAAAATTCATGTTGACAACTCTTTTTAGATTCTACACTTTTCCAACTGATGATGGAACTCTACCAAGTGGTCAAACTGGAAGTTTAATGAATTATTCAAATTATGAAATAGTTGATCCTGTTGAAGAAAAAACACAAGTGCTACAATTGTCTACCATATTAAACCAAACTAAAAATTATCCTAGTCCATATCTATTCATTGATACAGAGTATAATTTTTCTCCGTATTCTGAATCTACTGGAAAAATGGTTACAAAGTATGCTGATGATAAAACTGGTCAACAAATGATGGAATTTAAGAAAAATAATAGCGGAGATTGGGAATTATACCCAAGTCAAAACTCGGTTTGCAAATAGGTGTCTTCTAATATTGTTTATCTTGAATCGCTTGATTCTACTTCAATTTGTTTTGAAGTGATTTTGTTATATTCTCAAAGGGAGCGCATTTATGATCTCCACAAATCTTGATGCTACCGGGATGGGTTGCAGTGTATCGTACAGGCGGTAATTTATCCGATTTTGCCCAGCCTTTGGCAGATGCGTCTGTAATAGTACACGAAACTAGTAGCAATGATGCAAACGCAAATAGGAAAATCGATCTTCTCATACTTACTATATTATTTTGTTGATTGCTTTTATTTGCTACTCATCATTCATACTATTCTGATATCTTTTTTGAACAAATCATCATTTCTTAGTTAGTCAGATTCGCTTTTGTAATGACTTGCCATAGGATAATGTGATGATAAATCATCTACATTTGTGAGAATATGTGATATGATTAAAATAAGTTTATTCTTCAACAAATCATGTCATCATATTCTAGTTATGAAGAAAAACTTACACACGGGTGGGATAATGAAAGTCTTCCATTGTTTTCAAATTACATGTTCGACAAATTTTTTGTATGACTTTTCTACAGTCAGAGCATGTAGAGCATTTGATGAGGTCCCCTCCACAAGTTCTACAAGAGATGTCTGGCATTTCTTTTTCCTCTAGATTCAATTGATGCAAGTAATATTTTTCTCAATTATGACCAACTAAAAATTAATAATTAATAAGACTTGAGTGTAAATTATCAGTAAGAATCTTCTATGAATAATGTCGCTAAAGATTACTTATTCCACGTACGTTGTCCTGTAGTAAAGTAGTTCTAGACATTTTCTGCACAACTGATTTTTGAAAAGATTATTTGTACTAGTAAATTTGATCTGTCTCATCTCATCTTTGTTAAAGGTATGAAGGCGACAGAGTGTTTGTGTTTTATTTGGTAGCAAATAATGACTTTTTGAAGTCACGTGTCTACCTCTTCCATAATATGTCCAGCCAAAGTTATCTTCTGAATCTATCATTTGGGGTAAGATCCACTTTAAAGTTGAAATATCTTTCGTATGATTTCTACTACCGCGTCTCACTAATGTTATGTACTCATAAAAAATGCATGAGTAATAACATTTCAAAATAACAAAAATAAGAAGGAATAAAACTTATAATTTCAGTTGTGTAATTCTATTATGGTTTTTCGTAATTACAATATGATGCAAAGAGTGATGATTATCTGGGGATTGATAAAATAATGCTGAAAATCTTTGGGGTTGTAAAATTATCATGTCCATGATTGGTGAATTCTGGGAAATTCCTTTATCAGAACTGCTTCAAAAACTCAATACTTCTTCTGATGGCATAACCCGTACTGAGGCAAATACTAGACTTCAACATTATGGTGCTAATTCATTAAAAAAGCAGAAAAGTTCTGGTGGCATTTTTCTCTTTTTTTCACAATTTTCTAGTCCTATAATTCTACTTCTTCTTTTTGCCGCCGCATTGTCTTTATTTCTACAGGATTCTACAGATGCAATAATCATATTTGTTATTATTTTTGTAAGCAGCATGCTTGGGTTCTTTCAAGAACACCGTGCAACTAATGCAGTAAAAAAATTACTTGCAATGGTTAGAATAATGTCTATTGTCATTCGAGATGGTACCCAAAAAGAAATTCCATCTGAAGAAATTGTACCAGGGGATGTCGTTTTACTTTCTGCTGGAAGCAAGATACCGGCTGATTGTATCATTGTTGAATCAAGAGATCTCTTTGTAAATGAAGTCTGTTCTGACAGGAGAAACATTCCCTGTTGAAAAGAGTGCGACTCTAGATTCTAGTGAACTTTCAATTAAAAAAATCAACGCATTATTTATGGGAACTAATGTGATTAGCGGTAACTCAAAATCTATTGTTGTAAAAACTGGCCTTCAAACAGAGTTTGGTAAAGTTGCTGATCGTCTAAGATTTCGTGCACCCGAAACAGAATTTGAGCATGGCGTCAGAAAATTTGGTTATTTCTTAACACAAGTAACTCTGATTCTTGTAATTGCAATATTTGCAATCAACGTATATCTATCTAAACCATTTTTTGACTCGATTCTATTTTCATTGGCTTTGGCAGTTGGCTTGACTCCTCAGCTTCTACCTGCAATAATTAGCATAAATTTATCACATGGGGCAAAACAAATGGCAAACCGCAAAGTCATAGTAAAGCGTCTATCATCCATTGAAAACTTGGGTAGTATGAATGTGCTATGCTCTGATAAAACCGGAACATTGACTGAGGGAGTCGTTCGCATAAAATCAAGCCTAGATGTAAACGGAAATGAGAGTGACGAGGTATTTTTTTATGCCTATTTGAATGCCTTTTATGAAACTGGTTTTCTCAATCCAATTGACCAAGCAATTCGTTCCTATAAGATCCTCGATGTGTCTAGTTATGAAAAATTAGATGAAATTCCATATGATTTCTCTAGGAAAAAGCTCACAATATTAGTTTCAAAAGATGATGCGCAAATCGTGATAACAAAGGGTGCTCTATCAAATGTATTATCAGCCTGCTCGCATGCAAAACTTCAAGCCGAGATTGTTGAAATGGAAAGTGTTAGAGAGAAAATTCTACAAAAGTTCGCGGATCTAAGCCAACAAGGATTTCGTGTACTGGGTGTATCATACAAGAATGTAGAGTGTACAGTAATTAAAAATGAAGATGATTCTGACATGATATTTCTTGGATTTCTAGTTCTTTATGATCCACCCAAGTCTGGTATAATTGACACAATAAATCAACTCAAAGATCTTGGCATATCTTTGAAGATAATTACGGGTGACAACAAACTGGTGGCAGAAAATGTTGCAAAACAGATTGGATTGATAAACCCCAAAATCTTGACTGGTCAAGAGATACGAGACATGACAAGTGAAGCATTTTTTCACAATGTAAACGAGGTTGATATATTTTCAGAGGTTGAACCAAATCAAAAAGAGAGAATAATTGTTGCACTAAAAAATAATGGAAATGTAGTAGGCTTTATTGGGGATGGAATTAACGATGCCACCGGACTTCACGCATCTGATGTGGGAATCTCTGTTGACACAGCAGTAGATGTTGCAAAAGAAGCATCAGATATTGTACTTTTGGAAAAGAATTTTGAAGTATTAATTCATGGTGTAATAGAAGGAAGGAGAACTTTTGCTAATACTATCAAGTATGTGTTTATGGCAACCAGCGCAAATTTTGGCAATATGTTTAGCATGGCTGGAGCATCAACATTTCTTTCATTTTTACCAGCTTTGCCAAAACAAATTCTTCTCACTAATTTACTCACAGATATGCCTGAGATGACTCTTGCAACTGACAATGTAGACAAAGAAATGATTGCAAAGCCTCACAAATTCAACATGAAATTCATTAGAAAATTTATGATAGTCTTTGGACTCTTAAATTCTGTAGCAGATTATACTACTTTTGGGGTTTTGCTTTATTTTGGTAGCGCTCCTGATCAATTTAGGACTGGCTGGTTTATTGAAAATGTATTTTCAGCAGCACTTGTAGTTCTTGCTATGCGTACGATAAAACCTTTGATAAAATCAAGACCAGGAAGATATCTAGTCGTTGCCATAGTTGCAATAATATGTACCGTATTTGTTATGCCATATACCCTTCTCGGTAAAGAATTTGGCTTTACTCCTATTCCTATTTTTATTCTTGTACTGATAACGATTATTGTTACAATTTACATTATTTCTGTTGAAATCACAAAGAGACTGTTCTACAGAAAAATTACATTATAAAATATGAGATCTTTCTTGTAGTATTAGTAAATCCAGATTGATCAAGACTCATTTTGGAAATAATTCGGTGATTGGAAAATATTGTTCTTTTATTTGCTTTGTTTAGATCGGTTTGTCTATTTTATTTGCAGAAAGTTTTAAAAAATATCCGATATGTATCTTGATGAGGAGCATTTGAATTCTGATCTATCACTTGATGACATGTGGGAAAAAATAGAGGAATACGGCATTGATCGTAATCTATTGGAATCAACACATCCTAGTAATGAATTACTATTTCAATTATACACTGCAATTGTCCAAGTCAACAAAAAAGTTAATGACTTGACCAACAGAGATATCCATACATCTTAAATTTCTAATATTCAAGTCTGATAACTTCCATGTAGCTTTTATTCGCATCTTGTATGTCCATATTGATGAAACTAGCAAAGGATCTGATGAATGCTCCAATTACCATTGAAAGAGATGCCAAAATATCCGATGTCATAAAAAAACTACTAGCTAATAAAATTAGCAGAATAATTGTAACTAATAATGGAAATCCGATTGGAATCGTATCTGAAAAAGACTTGGCTTTGTTCCTTTTAGAAGACAAGACCCAACGAACTATGGATGAAATACCTCTTGAGGAAATTATGAAAGGTCTAATCATGGCAAGCCCGAATACTTCCATTAAACAATGTGCAATAACCATGCTTAACGAAAAGATAAGCTCACTTGCAATAAGTACTGGTGATAAAGTTCAAGGAGTGCTCACAAAGACAGATTTGACAAAGTTTTATGCAGAAAATTATGTGGGTAAAAGAACAGTTGGTGAATTTATGATGTCTGTATATGCATGGGCATATGCTGATGATCCTCTTTACAAAGTATTATCTAAGATGATTCTAAAGAAAATTTCACGTATAATTCTTAGGGATAAAAATGAAGAACCAATAGGAGTGTTATCGTTTAAAGATCTATTCAAAACAGCACTTTTATCTGGAAATAAAAAGATAATAAAAGAACAAAAACCAAATCTCTCTGTAACAGTTTTTAGGAAAGGGTTTGAATCTGAATCAGGTTTTGGAAAGATTACAAAGGCCAGAGAACTAATGACTGATAATATAATTTCAGTAAACTATGATGATGATTTGGCAAAAGTTTGCAAGATTATGCTGGATAAAAAAATTCACGGTGTTGGAGTTCTATCTGCAAGAAATACTCTTGTTGGAATAATTAGCAAAACTGATGTTGTTCAAGCTATCGCGACCACAGACTAAAATATTCTAGTTTCGAGAATATTATTACTCATTATGTTTTTCTAACTCTAAACAGAGTTTCTTATAGTCACTAATTATTTCATTGAATAATGAAAAAACTTTGATGATGTTTTCTTGTGCCATCTCAAATCTCATTGTTTTTTCAACAAGATATGTTGGGTCATTTGGCTTAAGACCTGTATCTTCCCAAATTCTTTCTACTTCTGTTAGAGATTTTTTTAGTCTATGTTCATCTTTTTCTATTTTGTCCTTGATTTTTTTAATTGCCAAATGATCAATCATTTTTCTTAGCTGATTTGTAGGAATTGCCTATTAAAAATCAGTTATTTTGAGATGGATGCATCTTATGATTTACACCTTATTGGTTATCAAATATTTGACCCATTCTAACAAAATGTGTGAATCTTTTATTTATATAGAAATTTGGCAAAACATGTTGAAATGCCATATGAAGAGGTCTATTTCCAAAGACTAAAAGAGGAAAACCCTGAGGAATACCAAAAGGTTACTACGCACAAACTCATCCCAGTGTGAACGTACACTGA
>CAVQKA010000004.1:0-393082 GCA_963713025.1 uncultured Nitrososphaerota archaeon
TATCTTAAAGTATTTTTCTTGTGGTGAAGGACTATCTCTCATGGGAGTATCATGTTTTGGCTGTAAGTTTTGTAAAATTATTTCTTGGATGTGATTATATTTATCATGAATTTCTTTTATGGAAAAAATTGAATGAATTAATTCAAACGGATTTTCTCCAATTCCTAAAAGTAATCCTGTAGTCATTGGAATTTTCAACTCTCCAGCATTTTGGAGTATCTTAATTCTTGCTTTGGGGTTTTTACTTGGTGCAAATTGGTGAGCCATGTTTTTTTCTGAGAGTCTCTCACTTGAATTCTCAAGCATTACACCAAGACTAGCATTTGTTTTTTTCAACTCACGCATCTCATCTTTTGTAAGATTTCCAGCATTGGTATGTGGGAAAAGTCCTCCTTCTAGTGCAATTTCTGATGCGTGCACTAGATATTCTGCAGTGCTTGAAAATCCATTTTCTTTAAGCCATGTCCTTGCTTCTTGATATTTTTGTTCAGGCCTCTCACCTGTGACAAATAATGCCTCTGTGCAATTGTGTTTTTTCCCAATGCTAACAAGTTCTACAATGTCATTCTTTGAGAGCATTGAAACTTTTGCCTGACCTGGTTCTGATTTGTACGTGCAATATGAACAAGTATCACGGCAAAGATTAATCAAATTAAAAAAGACTTTTCGTGAATAAGTTACAATTGAACCCTTGTGATTAGTTCTTAAAAATTGTGATACCTTGTAAAGTTCCGAAGGATCCTTTTCTGCTTCTTGATAGATCTGATAAGATTCACTTTTTGATAGAGTCCTACCATCGACCAATCTGTTTAACAACTCAGAACTGAGGATAAGCTCACTCAACTAGTCATGTAAGCTTTGTCAGTTGTATTTATCCTTAGATAATGGGATATTTAACGAGCCTAGATTTTCTTCTGATAAATACTCTAAAGGCGCCTATTTTGATTTTTTACTGCCTATGATGAAATCTGACTGTGTGATGATCTAGAACTAAGACCATAAAAGTTAAACAAAATTAAAATTGATTTGGATGGTTTAACATCTGATTTTTAATGCATGGGCTTCTTCTGTAAATTTTTCCAATTCTGATAAAAACTGCATTCCTTTATCAGTAATAAGGAAAATATTCCCTCTTTTGTATTCCTTTGATTCTATCAATCCAAAGTCTATCAACTTTTGGCATTTGTCCATTGCTGTATAGTGTGACAGGTTTGCATTTCTTGCTATGGTTGTAATTATTGTACCCTGTCTACCATGATCCATTGCTACTCTAAGTATATCTGAAATCATTCCGATTTCAGTTCGGTATGGTTGTTTTGACATAATCTCATATGGAATTTTAGTTAATAAAAAATTGTGCCACTTTGTTCACTAACAAAGTTACTGATGACTCTGTCTTGGATTACACGTTTTTCTTATGAACTGCTAGGTCTTTCTTGTAGTGTTAAAGTTACTTCCATGGGCTTGTCATTGCGAATTATTTTTAATACCATTTTGTCTCCTGCTGATTTATTGTCTTGTAGATAATTCAAAAGATCTTCGAGTTTTTTAACAGGAGTATTATCCACTCCAACTATTATGTCGCCACCAATTTTGTACTTGATACCATCTGCTGTCTTTGTTTGATTTGATGCATGCAAGCCGGCATTTGCAGCTGGACTGTTTGGAACAATATTTTCAATTAGAAAGCCTGATTGCGTTGAGAGTCCAAGACTGTCTGACAAGTCAGGATCAACTGTTATTCCGGATACGCCTAACCAAGGATGTTTGTAATGTCCATCTTGAATGAGATATGGAACAATTCTTTTCATGGTGTTTGATGGGATTGCAAATCCTACCCCTGAAAATTCTCCCGTCTGAGTTTGAATTGCTGTATTAATTCCAATCACTTCGCCTTGATCATTTAAAAGTGGACCACCAGAATTTCCAGGATTTATTGCGGTATCTGTCTGAATTACATTTGGAATAGAAAATGAGCCAATGTCAGGAGGATTTAGTATTCTTCCTCAGCTGACTTACTATCCCGCTTGTCATGGAACCTGTTAAACCAAAGGGGCTTCCTATTGCTATCACCTCGTCTCCTATTCTAAGCTTTGAAGAATTTCCTAGTGGTAGTGTATGGAGAGTTTGTGGGTCTGCGTTTACCTTGATTACGGCAAGGTCTGCAAATGGATCAGTTCCAGTAACTTGAGCAGTATAAGAATCTCCATTATGAAATACCACTCTAATCTTTTGATAGTCGGCTACAACGTGATTGCTAGTAATAATATGTCCGCTGGAATCATATACGATACCTGAACCAATTGCCCTATCTGATGAATTGTCACTTGTTTTGCGAACTATTATTTGAACAACTCCGTCTTGAGATTTGGAAAATAGATCTGCCAAGCTCAAGTGTGATGGTGGACTTGACTGACCGACATTTTCTAACGGTGTGATAGCTTGATGTGTTAGATCCATTTTTTGTTGTCCTGATGCAAACGCAAATATCAAAATTAATACAATTACACCATATGTTCCACCTAAAATGCCAGTTGTCTTGTCCAAGAATCTAAAAGTAACTGAGGTTACTGTATAATCCTTACTCACAAATTGATGGAATTTTGTACTGTTTCTGATATGGAATATGTTCTACCTCGCCACACCAAAGCATTGCTTCTTTTGGCATGCAAAATTCCTGTTGCAAATCCTGCTATTATTACTGAACTACCAATTGGGGCAAATAATGCGTACCGGAATCCTAGTGATAGTCCTTTCTTTGCATCTATAGTGCTTCCTAGATAGAATAAACCAGCAGAAATTAACGAAATTCCACATAAGATACCAAATGATTCTGAGGCGTTAACAAATATTGCAGAGTATGCAAGAATTGGAAATGGCATAAACAACAAGAAAAGTACTGCAAAGAATATCCCAATAGCTATTTTGTTTGATTGTATGTATAGTGGAATCATTAATCTCTTAAGAGCATGCCATAACGTAGTCCAATCTCTTGCCCATACTGCCTCAACTAGATGTTCACCGCGCACCATTTTTAGCTTAAATCCTTGCTCTTTGACTTTTTTTCCTAATGCGCCGTCTTCAACAATTTCATTTTTCACTCCCTCATGAGTTCCCACCGATTCATACGTTTTTCTTTTTATTATGAAAAAACTGCCAAAAAAATATCCAGTCTTTTTAGAAGGATCGTTTACTCTCAAGGCTGAAAATCGCGTATGAAGAAAAGTCGATAGTACTGGTAAAGTGACTTTTGTCCACCAATCAAGACAGAGCATCTTTGGAATTACTGTAAGTGCATCTAGTTCTTCGCTCATTAGATGATCTACTGCAAGAGAAATTGTTCTTCGTGAATGATATGTATCTGCATCAGTAAATAACAATAATTCCCCTGATGACTTTCTAAACCCTTCAATACATGCCCAATTCTTTCCTGTCCATTTTTCTGGTTTGGGCTCTGCTAGAACATGTACCACTTTGGAATTTTCTTGGGATAATTTTTTTATTATGTTGCCTGTGTTGTCATCTGATCTATCATCTATTGCTATTATTTCATAATTTTTGTAATCTTGATCTAAAAGGGATTTTATACATTTTTCAATAAATGGCTCTTCATTTCTAGCTGGTAAAATTATGGATACTTTTGGAGTATGATGCGGCATAGGATTGAATTTATCCAAAAAAGGTGAATCCCGAAAAGTAAGCCACATTGATTTTATCAAAAATATCCATGCTATTGCAACACCTAACAAAATAGATGCAAGAACATAGTTGATTATGTCTACAAAAAAATACATTTGTCTATCTCTGAGATTCTTGCTTTATACTTTCAAGGGCTTGCTCAGTTCCACTTTGAATGTGTTTTTTTATCATGCCTGTAAACATTCCCATCATCCCTGACAGTTTCATATCCCACAAAACATCAACTCTTATCTTATTTTCTAATGGTACAAGTGTGATTGTCTTACTTCCCTCAATGATTCCCTTTGTAAATTCAACATGAATCTTTTCTTTTGGAGTAAGAGTTACAGTCTGCATGCATTTTGAGTCTTTGAATGCTATGGTGACTTCTCTTGCTATGACGTTTCCTTCCTTTGAGATGTTTCTTACCTCTTTTGTTCCTCTCCAAAATTTTGGCTCAGAATCAAGATCAGATACTATATTCCATACTTTGTCTATTGGCGCATTAATCTCAATAGTTGCTTGAATCTGTACCATGAAATGGTTCTTTTTTATTCATATTTATGTTATAAGACCATTGGAACAGTTGTTAGTAACACAATTTTTTATTCCGAAATCAATTTTAATCTCAAAATTTGACACTTGATATGAATTTGATAACTTATGAAGACTTTGCAAAGCTCGACATGAGGGTGGCTAAGGTAATTGAGGTTGAAAAAATTCCAGGAAAATCAAAAATTGTCAAGGGTGTAATTGATCTTGGAGATGAAAAACGTAATGTGATAATAGGCGGGGCAGAGTATTATCAACCAGAAGAATTGATAGGCAGAACAGTCATTGCACTTGTAAATCTGGAACCGCGAAAGATTGCTGGAATTGAATCAGGCGCCATGCTTCTTGCAGCGGATCTAAACGACAAACCCTTTTGGCTTACAGTTCCTGATGATGTCATACTTGGCACTAAAATAAAATAAATTTTAACTAGTTAGAACTTGAGGTTTTTTGTAACAGTACTATATTCTGAGATGATTTTTCCTGGGTTTAAAATATTCTGAGGATCAAAATGTTTTTTTATCTTTTTAAAAGCAGAATATACTTCACTATTGTATTGTAGTTTTACAAACTCTGATCTGGCAAGACCATCCCCGTGTTCTCCTGTGATACTTCCACCAATTTCTATTACGCTGGAAAAAAACTCTGATGCAATCTTCTTGATGAGATGTTTGTCCTTTCTAGTTAGGATTGGTCTTATGTGTAGATTACCGTTTCCAGCATGTCCATACACAATCATCTTTAGGTCATACTTTTTGGAAATTATATCTAATATCCTTAGTAATAATGGCAATCTTCTTACCGATACTACTGCATCCTCTATGAGAGTAGGCATTGTCTCATTCTTTGTAATACTTTTTAGGCTAAATGCAAGAGCAGAATTTCTAAAACTCCATAATTTCTTGATTTTATTTTTGTTTGTTTCTGTTTTGATTATTTTACCTGATATGATATTTTGAATGTATTTCTTATTGGATTCTATCTTTTCATCAAATTCAGCAAAGAGCAGACAACCAGATTGTGAAGGAGTTTTAATTTTTATGTGCTTTACTATGTTGTTATCTACAAGTTCAACAGCTGATGGTTTTAATGTCATAATCTTTGGTACATCTTTTGAAGCTTCTAACAATGTTTTGTAATAGATAACAAGCAATAGTATTTTCTTTGGCTGTGTATACGTTCTAATCTTTGCAGACGTTACTATGCCAAGAGTTCCTTCTGAACCTGCAATTATTTTATGCGTATCTTTTTTTGAAGACATCTTGTCGATTCTATAACCGCAGGAATTCTTGGAAACTTTAGGAAATGATTCTATACTTTTTGATGGTATGAAATTTTTAATTTTTTGAAAATAACGTTTATCTGGCAATTTTATTATTTTCCCATAAGAATCAATCATTGTAATTTCAATTAGGTTGTCAATCATGCTACCATATTTCAAAGAGTGTGCTCCGCTGGCATTGGTTCCAATCATTCCTCCAATGGTACAGAATGGACCAATGGAAGGATTTGGACCTATGAACATGTTATTTTTACTCAATATTTTATCGAGTCGACCCTTGAAAACTCCGGTGCCAACTTTGACATAATTGCTACCAAATTTTATCTCATCAAGATTTTTCATGTCTATTATGATGCCTCTTCCTAATGCACTACCGACAAGTCCAGTCCCTGCTCCCCGTGGAGTTACTGAAATGTTGTATTTTTTTGCAAATCGTATAATCTTGATTATGTCTAATTTGTTACGAGGAATGACAATAACTGATGGCTTTAAGCGATATGAGCTAGAATCTACTGAATAAAAATCACGGGAATAATCATCCCATAAAACAGGACATTTTACAGACTTTGATAATCTTACTCCTATTTCATTTGGATTCAATGCTGGTATATGGTATCAAATGTTTAAAACGATTTAATTTTTTGAAAGATTTAATTTGGCAAAAAAAGGTCTTTTTGTTATTGGATTTTAATGCAACAAGTATAGACAAGCTTTTCAGCTCTAGTGATAATTCTAACCCTCTAATGTGGCTAGTTTGGATTATTCCTATCTTTGTCTTTATGTTGTATGGACAAAGAATTCAGCTCCAAGTAACTTCGTCAGAAATTAACAAGGGACTTGAAAAACTAAAATCTTTTCGAGATGATACACGAAAAGAACTAATTGATTACATCAAAAATACTCTAAAACCTTCTGAAGATCCTACGCAAAAACTTGACAAATTTTTTGAATATTTTACAATAATGCCAACTGATATGGATCCCAATGGTATAGTTCCAAAAATAAGACATATCATGCGAACAAGAGAGGATTCTACTAGGGACCAAGTCAATAGCCTGTCTCAAAACATTAGCCATGTTGAGGCAACCAAGATTGCCAACATTTTGGAGGCTGTAACTACATTACAATTGTTATATAAAATGGTGAGACACTTTTTCCTAACTGCAAAGAAGCAAAATAACTTTCCATTGATTTTACCATTACAGATGATGCTGCCTTTTATCATGGAAGAAGCAGAGGCACTCAAGATTGCGGTCTCTGCATTCAAACAGGGACAACCAATTGGAGATGGAATAGGTCCAATGATTGTTGGAAAAATGATGCTTGATACAGAAAAAAAATCTGTTGCACTTGAAACTGTATGGAGTGAAAAAGACTTTGAAGGACGAAAACTCTATTTCTTAAAAGCAGAGGGACCAGCTGCAACAGTTGGAAGGCCTGCTGATGCACTTGAGAAAATCCTTTCAGACAAGAAACCTGACATTATTGTTATGGTTGATGCTGCCTTGAAATTGGAAGGTGAAGATACTGGCTCTATCGCACAAGGATTTGGAGCTGCAATTGGAGGAATTGGTACTGAAAGATTCCAAATTGAAGAGATTGCAACAAAGCATAGCATTCCGATATATGCAATTGTTATCAAGCAATCAATTAAAGAAGCAATTACTCTTATGAGAAAGGAGATTGCAGATTCTTCTGATCTAGTAGCATCTCAAATTTATGATATCATTAAAGCCAATACAAAAACAGGTCAGTGTGCTCTGGTTATCGGAGTAGGAAATACCATAGGAGTTTCGCAATGATCTTCAAGAAAAAGGAGGAGATACTTGATCCATGTACAATTGAGCAATGCTCTAGTTGTAATAAAACTGTGAAAAGAAAATTCAAAGAAGGGGACTATGTCTTTAAAGCGCTAGACAAGTGCACTTCGTGTGGCAATGGTCAAATAATGATATCTAAAATTTTTGGCGAAGTTATCAAATAGTGGTTATAGTGACACCATTTTCTTGCGGAATGAATGTATGTTCTGCCTGAGCAACTCTTTGTTCATTTGCCTCGACAAGTATTGGATATGCCCGAACAACTTTGTTCTTAATTGATCTTTCAAGTAACTCTCTTGCAGTTTTTTCATTATAATCTGGTATGAGCCATCTTAAGGCAAATGGCAGCATGTTAAATTTTTGCCAGATTGTATCAATTAGTTTGTTGACCTCGTCATCCTTTGTTCTTTTTCTTGAAACCAAAGAGAAAATATTTCTAATCTTGCCTTCTCGAACAAACCCAGATCCCTCTGGAGTAGTAACAAATGGTTCACATGCATATGCTTCTGTAGATTGAAATGAAAATGATCCAATTGACCATATGTTTGGAACAGACTTGCCTGCATGAATTGTATATTGTTCAAGAGAGTGGCCACTAAGATTTGCTATTGGAATTCCACCCATCTGTTTTACAGTATTTTCTATTGTTTTTCCAACATCACTTGATTTTGTTCCAACCCTGATGATTGACATTGCTTCTCTGAGGGCAGCCTCGGCAGCTTGTACTAGAAAATCATATTTTGGTTCATAGCATACGGTAACTGCAGTATCTGCAATATGTCCATTTATCTGGACACCCAAATCAATTTTTAAAAGATCAGTATCTTTGACTGTTATGGAATCGTTAGGCTCTGCAGTATAATGAGCTGCAATTTCATTTAAGCTGACATTGACTGGAAATGCACATTTTCCACCTTTGCGTTCTATTTCTTTTTCAATGAAATTACATATTTCTTCAAGAGTGGAACCAACATGATTCTTTTTTCTTGCATTCTCTCTTACCTCTGATGCTATCTTTCCAGCATTGATGTAATCTTGTAATTGCAACAATTATGCCTTAATTTGGTTTATTATTTAAAATCATCATATGATATGAGAAGATTAAATTGGGGACATTTTTGTGCAATCACATCGGGATCGTGGTCTAGCTTGGTATGATTCGGGTTTTGGGTACCTGAGGTCGTCGGTTCAAATCCGGCCGATCCCACTTAATATTTTAGGCATGTTTGAAATTTGACCAAAATACAATTAGTTATTATCTGACTTTAACTGATTATGATAGCCAGGCGATGAAGAAGAGTTAGAGACATGACACAAGATGAATGTTAATTCAGTGACTCTGAGTTCTGGCAATATCTATTTATTGAAACGTCCTAGTCCTAGATTAAATTGAAATTTGAAAAACGAGACATTCTCTTGATTGTAGGAGTTTTGTGTATTATGATAGGACTTATGGCATTGCCTGGTATGACTTTACTTTATGCTGTATTGATTGCAGTTTTGTTATATTTTGCAATGAAAGTATTTGTCGGAAGAAAAAAGAGACAGATTCAAAGAGAGGTTGGTCAGGGCATCTGTGCTATCTGCGGAGCAAAAATCATTGAAAATAAATGTCCTAAATGTGATTCAGACCCGCAAGAAAAAACATAATGTTGTAACTAATTTGATATGATTTGTACGTACGACTTATAATGCTTGGAAAGAATCTTTTGATTATGCAGACTGGGGCATATTGGGCATTAACAACTAGCTCAACTTTTCCACAATCAACACCTAAAATTCTAAACATAGCCTTGAAATGGTATTACAGATGAAATATTCGACCCAGTTCTTTATTGCAGGAATTCTTGTATTGCTTGTTATTGGTCAAAGTTATGCTGCTAGCGGTCAATCAATTGGTATAGCAGACCATGTTGTCATAAACGAAGTTGAGCTAAATCCTGTAGGAGATTATACCAAATTGCCAGTACAATGGGTTGAACTGTATAATCCAACTAGTTCTCCTGTCGCTATAGGGGGATGGACAATTGGGGCAACTACTGGATTACAACAAGCGTATACAGTATCATTAGGAACTACAATACAACCACAGCAATTCATTGTATATCATTATGTGCCACTTTGGCTTCCACAAGCAGGTGCTATAGTACAGCTAAAAAGTTCTACTGGAACAATTATTGATCAAACTCCACCACTTACAGATACGCAAGGCGATGGTAACACTTGGCAGAGAATGTATGATGGTTATAGCACTGGTTCACAAAGTGATTGGGTCTTCAAGACTGGAACGCCAGGGTTTTCTAATGGCTCGCCTCCAACAACATCTGCCACTAGCCAGCTTACGATGTCTTTTTCAACTGACAAACAAAATTACATCTTTGGCGATATTGTAAACATTAATGGTCAAGTTTCACAAATTGTACCAAACATCGCAGTAACTTCTATTCCTACGACTGTTAATCTAGTTGTCTCAGGACCAAATGGATTCAAACAAACATTTTCACTATATCCTGGAACTAATTTAAAATTCTCTACATACATGAAAACTGATCAAGTCTTGGGATTTACTGCAGGGACATACACAATTTCTGCATCATATGGAGGTGTTCAAACATCGTCTACATTTTTACTAGGTTCTGCTGCTTTTGTTCCACCTGCCCAAGTTGCTCCTACTACGATGGTCATATCTACAGACCGTTCTAATTATACAGTTTCAGAACCCATTGTACTTACGGGAACTGTCTCAACAGTAATACCGCTTACTCCAGTGCAATTCAAGGTATATGATCCAAATAATGCTGTAGTTTATCAGGGAACCATCTTCCCAGATTCTCAAGGAAAATTAACTACTGTAAATGCATATCAAAGTAGTACAGGCAGTTCTGGGTTGCTTATCAATGGAGTAAATCCAGTTTATGGAATATATCGAGTGGCTGCAACTTATGGAGGTACTTCAGCTCTTACTACTTTTGTATTGTCTCAACTCAAATACAAAGTGAGCCAATTCTTGTATCTGCTGACAAAAAGGTGTACGCTCCTGGTGATACTGTGACAATTACAGGCACTACTCAACTACATGGATTGCAAAATTCTGGACTATCTCCAACTGTGGATATAATCCAAGTTTCATACACAAATGAAACTAGATCAGTACCAGTATCATTTCATATTACTTCATTTGTAAATGTTCAGTCTGATAATTCATTTTCATACCAGTTTACTATACCTGCAATATCTGATAGGATTGGAAATTACGGTGTGACGGTAACATCATCTTTTGGAACAGCCTATACTACTTTTGCAGTCTCTGCAAATCCATCTACTTATGTCCCTGTTGTTAACGGACCATTTTCAATGTCTACTGACAAGTCATCATACGTATATGGAGATTCTATTCTTATTTCAGGTCAAGTCAGACCTGATCTAATGTCCAGCAATGGTGCAGCACAAGTCATGATCTCTCTTTTCAATTCTACTGGAGGTCAGGCATATTCGCAAACTAGTCCACTTAGTGGCGCTTCAAGTAGCCAACAATCCACACCATTGACCTTCTCTGCACTTCCTGATGTAAATGGATATTATTCCCTAAAACAAAATGTTATACCAAATATTTTCAATATAGGCACCTATACTCTTGTAGCTCATTTTGGTGCTAGTCTACAAACATCTACCTCTTTTTCAGTTTCTAACCCTCTTAATGGTAGTGCATCAAATCCCCTTTCTGTAAGTACTGACAGAAACGTTTACGGTATAGGTGACACTGTTCAATTGAAAGGACAAATTGCTTCTTCTGTTGGTACTGATTCTTATACGCTGACATTGGTAAAACCGTCTGGTAATACAATCACATTTCCATTGACTGTAAATAACGGACAATTTTCATGGAATTGGATTATACCACAAACTGATACTTCTGGCAGTGCTGTCATAACTACTGACAGATCAGCCTCAGGTGTAGTAGACCTTACACGTACTGTTTATGGAATATATCGAATAACAATTAGCTCAGCACATGCAAGCACTGGATTATTTTTCCAAGTCTCTAATAATCCTCAACCAAATCAAAGTTTATCTCCTCTTACTGTAGTTACTGATAAAACAAATTATCTATCAAGTGATGTGGCAAATATCTGGGGCCAGGTAATCCCACCTCAAAATTCTGCAACCGTTGCAGCAAATCCAGTAGTTGCTGTTACGGTATTTCAAAATGGACAACAGGCGTATCAAGGCACTGCAACTGTCAACCAGGGAGGTCAGTATTATATTACAATTCCATTCCATCCAGGTATTTGGACAAATGGAACCTACAATCTTTATGCAACATATCTTGGAAATCAAGTCACAACCTCGTTTAATGTATCAGATCCATTTTCCACAAGTTCTGGCGGTCTACGACTCATCATGATTACAGATACTGACAAGTATCTTCCAGGTCAGACTGTCTTGATAACTGGACGAACTAGCAGTATCATCTCTCTCCAAAATGTAGACCTTACAATTGGTATGACAAATGACACTATCATCAGTGAGGGACAAGTAACATCGCTTACAGGAATTCCAATGCGATCAACAACAGTTCCATTTGATCAATTTAGTTCCTTTAGTTATGATTATAAAATTCCAAGTAATGCAAAACTTGGTAACTATACTATCGTAGCTCAAGTTCCATTTGGATCTTTTAATGCATACTTTAATGTAGTAAATCAACTACCTCCTGAAATTCTAGTTCCAATTGTAACAAACCAAACACAAACCACTCCAACTGTAACTGGAATCACTTCAGCACCGACTACTATTCCTTCAACTATTGGTCCTGTTCAAAAACACGTCCAACCAACTATGTTTGTCTCAAAAACCAGTCAAATCCCAGATTCTCTTATACCAATAACACTTGGGGAGAAAACTATGGGAACAATGACATATTCTCCAATACAACTTGACGGTCTACTTAGGGTAAATCCTGGTGATGAAAATGACATTAGCGTTAAGGTTAGTTCTCAAAACGGAACTTGCATTATAGGTCAAGATTCAAACTGTCTTGTTTCACAATCTACTGAACAATCTGGAATGTTGTATAAGACTGTGCCAATTGATGGCAAGAACTTTCTAGTTGGATATTCTGGAACTGGTCTTAGACTACAACAATTCAGTATCTTGCCTGCAACTACAACTGACGTGATACCTGATGGACAATGGTCTGTAGATGTAATCAAAAAAGATCAAGTTACTAGATTCTATTATCAAGTAACATATGTTGGAAAATAATTCAAAATATCAACCAATTTATTCTTGATTAAAACAATAAAACTAGATGCAAATTCAAGTTCTAATGTTTGAGCAAGATGATCCTGCAAAATGTACTGCTGCAAAACTTGTAAAATTTGGAATTGCTAAACGTATAAAACATCTTTCTGGAAAAGACATGATTCTCAATCCATTTGCAAAAGAATTTGTTCTAAGATCTGACCGAGACTTGACTAAATCAATTACTGCAATTGATTGCTCTTGGGAATTGGCACAAAATATGTTTCTCAAAAAATTTCAAGGTCTATCACGAAAACTTCCTCCACTACTTGCAGGTAACCCTGTTAATTATTCCAAAATGGGAAAACTTACAACTGCTGAAGCAATTGCTGGCGTTCTTTATATCATGGACTTTGGTGAACTTGCCAATTCCATACTTGATAAATTCAAGTGGGGACATACATTTTTTGATCTAAATCAATACTTGCTAAAAGATTATTCTAGTGCCCAAACTATGGATGATGTCATAAAAATATCTCAGGAATATGGCTTGGAATCGTGATACTATCTTTTCAAACTTTTGTGTATGACTCTGAAATTATATTTTTGGTGAAAAATATTCCTCATCTGAAGGAGTCTTCTTTCTAGGCTGTAATTTACGCACTCTGCGATAAACATTGTAAATTACTCTGTTTTCCTTCAATCTAGGAGTCTATCATCTGCCAGAAATATCTTGCCTTGATGCTTGAAAATCTAGAATCTCTTACAACAAAAACACTGTAAGTAGATTTTTCTACAATCTCCATTGTTCTTGGACTAAATGCCTGGTCTGATTGATTTCCAGCTCCTACAATTACAATCTCTGGGGCTTTGTTTAGATTTTCAAGTAAATCCTTTGTAACCTCAGAGCTTGTGGGATAAACTCTTTCTACTGGTACTTTTTTAAGATCTAGATCAAACATTTTTTCATTGATTCTGCTTAGGATGTCTCTTTCTTCTTCTGGTGATTCTACGACTCCTCGTATGATTCGTATCTTGCTTCCTATTATGTTGGAAAACGCATGTGCAATT
This sequence comes from uncultured Nitrososphaerota archaeon, assembly GCA_963713025.1. Taxonomy (GTDB): domain Archaea; phylum Thermoproteota; class Nitrososphaeria; order Nitrososphaerales; family Nitrosopumilaceae; genus Nitrosotalea. The sequence continues at coordinate 13,648 of CAVQKA010000004.1, forward strand.
TCAATTCCTAGATCTGAATGTCTTCCTTTATCATATGACACCACTACGTGAGACAATTCTTTTTCAAATTCTTTTTTAATATTTACTCCAAGGATATCACAAGTAGTAAGAGAAAGTAATTTTCTATTATTTCTAAGATCAAAGAAATCCATGATGAGCAAATTAATTCCCTGTTCTTCTGCAGTTGCAAGAATTGCCTCTGTATTATCGTGAGATAATCTAACAAGATATCTATAATCTGAGAAACCTGGAATCTTTTTTAGCTCCTCAAATGATTTTGTGACTGGTTCAGCAAATCTGTGTCCCATTGAGAGGGGAATTTGTAGTGGTATTGTTGCAACATTTAAGAGTGAAATCTCACCATCTTTGTCTTTTGCAATGGTGGATGCAATCTTGACTAGCTTTTCAATTGTCTTTTTGTTGAAAACTACCATTATTCGATAATTCTTTCTTTCTGTTGGACCAATGTTTGCAACCAAAGGAGCATAGTGCTCAATCTCTTTTTTGGATATGTGTAACTTGTAAATTGAAAATCCAATTAATATCCAAATGATTGCAATTACCCAGCTTAATGGATTGTAAACTAGTAGAAATATTGCCAAACCTGCCTTGCATATTATTCCAATTATGGGCATGAGGGGAAATAGCGGAATTTTAAATCCATAATCAAGTTTGTTTCCGTATAATCTTCGAATGTTGATTCCAGCCCAGTTTACCTGAGTGAAAAGAAAGAGGAACATGACTCCTGCTACAAGTGCAATCTGTTCTAATGGTAACCATGATGCCATAATCAACATGATAAATCCTGAAGCAATTACTGCAAAATGAGGCGTGTGATATTTTGGATGGATGGAACTGAAGATGTATGGCAAATTGTACTGTCTACCCATTGCAAAAGATACACGACTTGAAGAAAATGTAGTGGCACTAAGAGCAGCTATGCTTGAAACAATACCTCCGACAAATACCAATATTGATCCGTATGGGATGAGATACTGAGCGGCCTTGGCAATTCCGACATCTTGATTGTCACCAATGTATTGCCATGCTTCCTTACCAATCTTTGAAGAATCAAGGCCACCAAGAAAGACAAAAGTAAAAATTACATAAAGTACAGTTACGGTTCCAAGTGTAATGAAAATTGCCTTTGGTATGTTCTTCTTTGGGTTTTTTACTTCTTCACCGGCTTGAACAATTATTTCATATCCTTCAAAAGCGATAAACGTTATTCCCATTGCCAATATAAAACCAGTTATTCCTTTTGGGACAAAATGTTGAAAGTTTGCTGCCCAGCCATGGTTGACAAAACTCATTGCATAAATTCCAGATGCTATTAAAATTATTATAACTATGATTTGCATAAATGTGAGTCCGTTTCCAACTTTCCCAGTTAGTGAAACACCTCTGTAATTTACATATGTGAATATTATTATGGAAACTACGGCAATGATTTTGTCTAGTGGGATTCCTCCATATTGTGATGACATTCCGATACCTGTTAGCAGACTTCCAACGAAATCTCCAATTGATACGGCATACAAGCTACCTGCTATCATGTGGGCAAACCATGCTATCCATCCACTGATGAATGCATTTGGTCTTGGGAGGCCTTCTTTTACCCACCTGTAACCTCCCCCTGCTTCTGGAAATGCAGAACCCAACTCTGCATATGTCAAAGCAGTAAAGAAGCTAATTACTCCGCTGACTACAAATACAATCATTAGTGCAGGCCCTCCCTCAAACATTGCTGGACCTACTAAATTGAAGATGGAACCACCAATCATGGCGGCAATACCTATCATTGTTATGTCTAACAATGAGAGACTACGAACTAATCCTGCATGAGAGTCATGTATCATGTGAATATATCGGTGAGGTCTAGTCGGATGAATAAATCTCTACTCGTTACTTGGGCAGGCACAAAATACCTGTATTTAAGAAACTATGATTGTACGTCTTTCATTTCATCCTAATGCTAAAATAGCAAATTTGTTACTTGGTATCAGGTGCGAGCCAGTGAACGATCACTGCCATGGCAGAGGAAACTCCTCCCTTCATGCAGCAAGTGCGATCCGGAGACGGATAATCAGAGATGGTTGGCAACAGCATAGAAAAAAATCTAACCTGGAGTACTATGATGGTAAAACCTGAGGTTTCCAGCAAGGAATGAAAAATCTGTCCCGTGCGAAGAAAGGCCAAATCAAACAATAAGCGCTGCACTTTGTTTAGGTAGGCCGCATAGCGTAATGTCGTTAAAACAGAAGGAGGGTTACGGCTGGCACGCACTTTTTTTAAAATAAATTTTTAAAATTTACTGTTTCTTTTCTTCATCGAACTTGTCTGCCCAGTGTTTTCTCTCTTCGTACTGGTATGTAGGAGGCGGACTTGTATCTACTCCTCTCTTCATTGAATCTTTCATCTTTTTGTTACTCCACCAAAAGACACCAACTGCAATTATTACTGCAAATCCTGCCATTGCATAAATTGTAGTGGTTGATAGGCCTTGAGCGGTGGTAGTGCTTTGACTTGTAGATGCTTGAGCTAATGTGGAAATTGCTGGAGTGTCTTGTATCATATATCCACTTGCGTGTCCTGCTGCATCTATTGTACCTGAACTTGCTCTATCAATGACTGTCAAGTGATATTTTGAGTCTGCTGTAAAATCAATGTCAACATTTTGGGTTTTTAATGAACCTTGGTATAAATCGCTTTGTCCATAAGCAAATCCTGTTACTGCTACTTTTTGTCCTGAATATCCATATCCGGCAGTCTCGCTAAGAGTATATGCTGGATCAAAAAGTGTATTCCATTTATCAATCGTATATCCAACAAGTGGACTTGCATCTATCAAATTAACACCCAAGGGTGCCTCTGCAGCACTTCCTTTCAATACATTGTATACATCTGGCAATTGTTTCTGTATTACTCCTAATGGTGAGTTGATATCCAAGTCACCATACTGTTGAGTGGAAATAACTACTGGACCCTTCATAACAAATCCCATCCATGATATGTCTAATACTGTAGGAGTGTCTCCGCCTCCCTTGTTCAATGTGTATCCAGTAACTGTAGGAACTAATCTTATCAAATAATCAAATGTTGCACCCTTGTCATCACCGTTTATCTGTACTTGATATTCTACTTTCAAATTGGAGATTATCGCAGCAGATTTTCTATCGGTTGCAAATTCTGTATTTATTGCCTCCATAAAGGATTTGATACTTGTATTGTTATCTGAATTGTCAGAAAATGATATTGTCATATTTTTACCCATTAGTGCATCCTTTAGTTTTCCACCATTTGAATAGTCAATTGCAACGTTTTTTGTAAATTTGAATTCTGGTGTAATTGGGGTGCCCTCAATTGGTAAATATGCATTAAAGTCAACGGTTGCCCAAATTGGTGCAACTGTGCCAAAAACTAGTAAACTCAAAATTGCTGATGCTAAAAGAACTCTCTTAGTCACGGTGAGAATTCTCTGTCGGATAGTAATAAACTTTAGCATTGTTTTTCAAAGATGAAAATTTTTCTTTGGTGTAGTGGCAAGAGTAATATTTGTTGGTGTAATCTAATAACTTTACAGAGGAAATAGATGATGATTACAATTCTTGCAGGCGGAACTGGTTCTGTTAAACTTGTACGCGGTATAGCTACTCAAACTCGAGACATCTCTGTAATATCTAATGTTGGTGATAATTATTGGCTGTATGGACTTTACATCTGCCCTGATATTGATACAATTCTCTATGGACTGGCAGATATTTTGGATACTGACAAAGGATGGGGAATTAAAAAGGACACATATGGATTTTTACGACAAATGGAAGTTTTGGGAGAAGAGACTTGGTTTAACATTGGTGACAGAGATGCGGCTATTCATCTTCTGAGAACAAATATGCTAAAGAATGGAAAGAACTTGTCAGATATCACAGAATGGATGTGCAGAAAATTTGCGATTGACACAAAAATTATCCCAGTTACTGATAATAGTGTTGAAACAAGAATTGTAACTAACAAGGGAGAATTACATCTTCAAGAATATTGGGTAAAATACAAAGGTCAAGACAAAGTAGAGGGGATAAAATACATTGGTGCTGATAAGGCGAGAGCAAACCCTGCAGCAGTAAATGCAATTCATGATTCGAAATTAGTAATAATCGCACCAGGCAATCCACTAACCAGTATTGGACCAATCTTGTCAATTAAGGGAATTAGAAAAGAATTATCAAAATCAAAGAAAAAGGTAGTGGTTGTTAGTCCTCTTATTGGAAATGCTGCAATTAGTGGACCTGCTACAAAGTATATGGAAGCAGCAGGTATGGAGGTCTCTGTTTATGGTCTTGCAAAAATGTATTCTGAAGTTGCATCACACATGGTAATTGATACTGCTGATAGACTACTGACTAGAAAAATAGAAAACTTGGATATGAAAGTCTATGAAACTAAAATAAGAATGAAAGATAAGAAAGATGAAGAAGCCTTGGCATCTTTTATTCTAAAACAAGTTCATGTCTAATTTGCGTATTGGCGCAATAATTCCTGTGAAAACTTTTTCAAGGGCTAAAACGCGTCTTAATCTATCTCAAGAAAAGACTGAGAAAATCTGTGAAGAAATGCTAGCATCAGTCTTACAAAATGTAACCCGTTCAACTCTTGTTGAAAAAACAGTTCTAGTAAGTAAAGATGAAAAAGCATTAGGTATTGGTAAAAAATTTGGAGCGGTTGGAATCTATGATGAGTCTGAACAGGGAGTAAATAGTGCTGTTTTGCTTGCAGATAATTATTTTTCACAAGAAGGATTCGAGGCAACAATGGTCTTTCCACAAGATATACCGCTGATACAACCGGAAGATGTAGAAACATTGTATCAGATGAGAACATCTAACCGATGTGTTTTAGTTGTACCATCGCGAAAATTTGATGGAACTAATGCTCTCTTTAGAACTCCTACTAATGTAATGGAGACACATTATGATGAAGACAGACTACAAAATACATCTGAATACTGCTGAAAAAAGAAATGCAAGTTCAGCACTTGTGTTGATTCGAAGGATTATGCTTGATATTGATGATCAATCAGATCTTAAATTCATACTATCTTTTTCAGATACTAAAATAGCAAACTCTCTTAGGAAAATCCTAGATTAATTTATCATTTGATATGCTTGTTCTGTCAAGATTCTTTCTTGATTCAATGTGTGACAGAATTTTGATTGTTATTGCAATTATTCCTGTTATGATAATTATTGATTCCACAGTATTGGAGAAGGGATTTGTTGATTCATTTATTGCCGGACTCTGACTTAGATTTGAAATGAAAAATAAATATGAAAATAAAAAGTAATTTGTTGCCCAGTGAATCAGTACCGCTGGGGCAAAACCATATCTTACATAAACCCATCCGATGATTATGCCTGCAACAGTTGCCTGTGTTATCTTTCCCGGACTCCATGGTGTGCCTGAAATAATATGCGCTACTCCAAAAAATAATCCAATTGTGATAATCAATACCATGGGCTTTTTGTAATTTTCAATGTAGAGATATTTTGACGGTCTCCACAAAGACTTGAAAAATATCTTCCATGACGGAATATGTGAGTATATTAGAAATAGTGGAATTCCAATTAGTATTACTCTAAATCCAACTTCTTCAGTCAAAGGCGATGTGCTTAACTGAAAGAAACGGATCAAATTATTATCCGATGGAGGCGACTCTATCTTGATTCCAAAACTCTGTTGAATCATCTCAATCATTACTGAAAATAAAATTAAAATTGAGAACCATGTCATCATATTTACAAGCGCATTGCCCTTCATGTTTCTCCAGCCTCTTGACATTAGATTTGAAAGTGTTTTCAATACGGACTCTTCTGGACCGAAATATGAGATGGAAAATAATATCAAAAAGGTTGCCCAGGCAATGATGAATGCGTCTCCGATTTCAAAAGAAATTGGAATTTTGTAGCCTATTCCACCAAAAAACAAATTCAATCCGTCTATGGGGTACTGATAATTGATGTCTTTTCCAATCTCTGAATTAAACATCACATAAAGACCAATTGGAAATGAAAGTAACATTATTCCAAATATTATTGATAAAAATCCAGAATATGGAACGGCAAGAATCTTTATGATTTTATCTATTTTTTCCAAACTTGATATCAATGAACTTCGATACTAGCTTCAGGAAATCCAAGCTTAACAAGCGTTGTCTTTATTGTATCTCTATGATCTCCTTGGAGGAAGATGTATCCTTCTTTTACAGTACCGCCGCAAGCATATCGAGCCTTTAATTCTTTTACAACTTTTCCTAAATCATTCATTTTTGGATTGATTCCTTCAATCATTGTTCCTTTCTTTTTAAAACGTCTCTCTTCAATTCTTACAACAATCTGGGTTTGATCTTTTTCAAGTTCACCACAAGCGCATAAATCATTAGGAAGTCCACAAGTGTTGCAGATTACCGCCATTCGAACTAAAAAGTCGAAATCTTACTATTAAGCCTTGTTTATCTCCCTCTAAGTTTTTTATTTAGTTCAAGTAACAATACATGTGTCAAAAGAACTGACAAAAAGAGCAGTTGAGATGCTACTACAAGGAGCTACACTAGTCAGGGATCCTTGTCCTTATTGTAAAGGTGTTAGAATTATGAATGATGGCAGTGCATTATGCGTAACTTGTGGCAAAGAAGAAAAAAAAGAACCCATTGAAACAATCCCAGAAAAAATAGAACAAAAATCTGGAAATTCTGTAATTGATACATTAGATCAAAAAATAAAGGAACTAGCAGATGCACTTCAAAAGGAAAAAGACTATGAGAAACAAAAACAGATCTTGTATGCAATGAATGATGTAATTGCGACTAAAGAGAGATTAGCCAAGATCTAGGCACAAAAAGGTATTTATTTAAACAACCTTGAATCATAAAATATCATGAGCAGCAGCAAAAAATCTGCACCACTGCCGGCATCAAGTGCAGGACTGTTAAGATTCTTTGAGGATGAGACTAAGGGTTACAAGTTAAGACCTGAGATAGTAGTTGCAATACCTGCATCACTGATTGGAATTTCGTGGATTCTTAAAATATTTTTCTCAGCATGACGGAAAGCTCCAATGATGTATCCCGCATTCATAAACGGTATACGTTAACAACATTTACTCCAACTTCGCACTATGTATCACTAGTAATTGCAATTGTTGTGGCATGTGTTATTGTGGCAGTGTCAAGCGTTGATTATTTCAAGTCCGCTGACAAACTAGTCTATACTATACCTGTAACAGTTGCAGCACTTATGATAACTCAGGTAATAGATACTAAAATTTTGAAGACTGAATATTCCAAATCCATACACATGTCAGCATTTGGAAATCTATTATGGCTAGTAACAATTCTATGTGGGGTACTATCTTTTTACGTATTTTCTAAACCGCATTTATTACAAATTTATATAACTGAAGGAATGTTTTTGTTTACTAGTTTTAGAATTGCAATATTTACATCGGTACTGGGGGCAAAACTAAAGACTGCCTGGGCGATTTCATTAATCCAACCTCTTGCAATGTTTCTTGCATTTGTACCAACTAACCAGTGGATTCCAATGTTGTCAGATCCTAAATCTATTGCATATGGTATAATTTTTTGTGTTCTTGGAAGTCTCTGGACTTTGCTAAGTGACAGAATTGCAGGAAGTGGAAAATTATCTAGCACTCATGCATTCTTACAAGCATATCTTGCAGCATGGACAAATGATGATCCTAAACCGATGGAATTATTGATGGAGAAACGTTCTGAGCCATCAAAGGTCTCCACATTTCAGATTCTATTCAAGAAAAAAGATGGAGACTGTAGACTGGTGATTCCAGACCTTCATCCTGGACCATTTCATCCAATTGGTGGAAGCAATATTCCATATCTTATTTATAAAAATCTCAATTCTTCTGCTATGGTAATGCATAGCATATCTGATCATTCGCTTAACTTGCCTTCTAAATCTCAAGTTGATCATTATATTACAAGCCTTCAGCAAAATCTGAAAATTCAAGAAGGATCAAAGAGCACAAAGCCTGTCACAATTCAAGTAAATAAAGCCAGAACTACAGGATTGTTATTTGATAAAACTGCAGTCTTGATTCTTTCATTGTCTCCTCACGGGATGGAAGATATTCCATTTTACATAAAGTCAGATCTTGAGCAATATGGTAAAAATCGAGGATTTGAAAGAGTACTGATTGTTGACAGTCATAATGCAATGGGAAAAGAAATTGAAAAACTTGATGCAGACGATCTTCTAAATGCCGCAAAATCTACTTTGGATACACTCATCACAAAGGAGACGTTGCCATTAGAGGTTGGATATGCAAACTCTGAGCATCTAAATTTTGAGGCAGATGATCTTGGGCCTGGAAAAGTTGCAATAATGTGCTTTAAGATTGGAGGTGAAAAGTTCTTTCTAGCATGGGCCGATGCAAATAACATGTTAAATGGACTACGTGAAGAAATTGCAAATAATTTCTTAAATAATGGATATAATTTTCTTGAAATATGTACATCTGATACGCACTATAAAGCAAGAACGCCTAGAAATAAACACGGTTATTTTGAATTTGGAAGTCTATCCAAAGCTCCTGATGTCGTATCGTGGTTTTTAGATCTTGCTAAAAAAGCAGAGCAGACTGCATCTCCTACATCATATGATCTCTTGGAAAGCGAGACCAGCGTTAAAGTTATGGGAGGAAATCAACTTGAGCTTTATTCGAAATCCCTTGATAATGCAATGAGGATTACACAGGCATTTCTTTTGATAACTACGGGATTTTTTATCTATACCTTGCTCTGACTTTGAAGCTTCTCTAGATTTCCATAAAACTCATCACAAAACGAATCAAGCTGATGAATTGGAATGATTGGCACGCCCTGAATGAATTGAAGATCATTTTGATAAAGAGTTACAATTGCAGGAACTGCTGCTCTGATATCCTCTTTGGCAAGATATTGTTTAGTTCTCTCAATCTGTTTTTTTACTGCGGTCTGAAGAGCTGATTGGGTCATGTTTTTCCAGTGTTTACAATCAACAAGTACGGCAACATCTGATTTAATGCCAATCACATCTATCTGCATCCTGGGTTTTGTCAATATTACATTTTTTGTAGTCTCAAAATCTTGCTTTTCAAGTATTTCTGCTGCAAGTGATTCAAAGTCTTGCCATTTTAGCAAGCGAGAGACTTCATCTATTGCAGCTCCCATGTTTATTGCAAGAATACATGTCTTTAGCCTGTCGCTTTCTTCAAAATGAACCTGCCCCTCTTCAAATCTTCCTATTCCATTTTGCAAGAAATTATCCAATATCTCATTTGCCAAATGTTCACTAGTCTGAGTTGCCATGCTAAAGTCTTTAACAGAAAGACCACCTGGAATTATTCCTTGAATTCCTTTTACTAGCGTTTGAAGATTCATTATGAACTCATTAGATTTTCTTTTATAAAATACTATTTGTGTTACTCTGTGACACTAAACAATGATAATTATTGTACTAGTTTTTTTATATTAAGATAATCTATCTAGTGGACCACGGTTAAATACAATTCATTGAAAAACATATCATGAAATTTTTAATATTTTTTCTAATGGCGGTTTTTACTTTGAGCCCCATGGTTGTATATGCTGAGAAAGGTACAAATTTTAACAAAGTGGAATTTATCCAATATTCTGATGATAATACAGCTGTACAAGAAGTAGAAAATGGACACTTGGATATTTATTATTCTGCAATACCGCTTGATAGACTTGACGACCAATCGAGACAGAGTCTGAACATATTCCAGTCTGCTGGAACAAGTTACAGCCTTTTGATAAATCCTGCAATCTCTGATCAATTCAATCCATTTTCAATTCAACACGTAAGATTTGCGTTAAATTATTTAATTGATAGAGATCTTATCGTTGATGAAGTTCTTAATGGTTATGGCGTTCAAATGATTTCTGCCTACAAACCATATGATCCTGATTATCTTTCAATACTTGGAGAATTACAATCATTTAATTTTAAATACAATCCTACACTTGCAAATCAAATCATATCAAGTGCGCTTGAAAAGGCTGGCGCACAAAAGACTGGGGGACTTTGGTACTATGACTCAAAACCTGTATCTATTACAATCTTTATACGAAATGATGATCCTATTCGAAAATCAATTGGTGAAATTCTTGCTTCTCAACTACATGATGTGGGGTTTACGGTGAAAAAAGACTATGGTGATTTGACAAAGGCATTCTCTGATGTCTATGGCTCCAATCCGTCTGATATGAAGTGGAATATTTACACAGAGGGGTGGACAATGAGTGGTTTTGTAAGATATGATTCGGTAAATACTGCTCAAATGTATTCTCCGTGGTACTCTAACATGCCTGGTTTTAACAATCCATCATACTGGAATTTCCAAGACCCGCAAATTGATTCTCTGTCAAAGGCAATATTTTTTGGAAATTTTACATCATCAGAGCAACGCTCTAGTCTGATAAACCAGGCAGTTGACAAGGGAATTAATGATTCTGTTAGAATATTTCTTGCATGCAAGATAGATCAATTCATTGCAAACAAAAAAGTCAATGGGATAATCAATGATTTTGGTGCAGGTATTACAAGTAGATTTACTCCAATTAATGCAAGATCTGATTCTGATACGTTGACAATAGGTGTGAAAAAGATCTATTCTGGCGCATGGAACCCAATAGGCGGATTTACAGATTCTTCTAGCCAACAAATTTGGGGGACACTATCTGATCCTGGAAGCTTCAAAAATCCTTACACTGGATATACAATACCAGTACGGTCTGATTGGCAAGTTCAAACTACTGGACCTTTGAATAAACTTGATGTTCCAAGTGATGCAATATACTGGGATGCTGTAAAACAAAAGTGGACACCTGTTGGAAATGGAATCAAGGCAACAAGCAAAGTAACATATCATCTAAAATTTGGAAATTGGCATAACGGCATTCCAATGGATATGAATGATGTTCTTTATGGAATTTATTTTTTGTACCAATGGGGCTCAGATCAGGCAAATGGAACTCTGACATTTGATTCTGAATATTCTCCAAAGGCAAATCAGGCTGCAAAAACCCTCATAGGTGTTAGAGTAATAGACGAAAATACAATTGAAGTATATCAAAACTATTGGCATTTTGATGATAATGAAATTGCAGACTCGGCTCAAGTCTGGCCTGCCATGCCATGGGAAGTTGTCTATGCTATGGAAAAATCAGTCACTGATGGTAAACTTGCATTTTCAAGATCAGACGCAATGAGTAAAGACGTAGACTGGATGTCACTAATCATTCCAAACGATGCAAATGTTATAAAAACAAACCTTGAAGATTTTGAAAACGCCAAAACTGTTCCACCCGCACTTTCATATGTTAATGATTCAAACTATTTTGTTTCAAGGTATAATGCTTCAATATCATGGATTGCGCAACATGGACATGCTGTGATAAGTAACGGGCCATATTATTTGGATAGTTATTCTCCTGATGCAAGAAAAATTACAATTAAAGCCTTTGATGATTCCACATATCCTTTCAAATCTGGCTATTGGAAAAAATTTGAAGAGATAAGCATGCCCACCATACAAAATGTTGTAGTGCCTACTGATGTAACTCTGGGTACAAACCTTGCAATTCCAATTTCAGTTACACCAAATGCTACTGTTTATTACTATTTTACAAACCCTGAAGGAAAGATTGTTGATAATGGAAATCAGACGTCTGTTAATGGTTCTATGACTATAACTCTGGGTCCTGAAAAGACAAAGAATTTTGAACTGGGTTCTAATGACTTTCAAATGTTTGTAGTATCAGATGTCGCATACAAGCCTGATATGTATCACACAAGTTTTCTTGTGACACAAGGAGCAAATCAATTAGCGCCTGAAAATCTTGTCTCAAATAACGAGTCTCTGGGAATAAATTATTTGTTTCTTGTAGGGGTTGGAATATTTGCAAGTGTCGTATCTCTAGTGATATTGTACCTAATTCTTGAGAGAAGGAAGAGGCAAGTGAAGTAGATGGGATTTAAAAAATTCCTTGCAAAGCGTGCAATTACAATGTTTGGAGTGTTGATGGCAACACTTCTTGTTACAATAGCATTGGTAGGGGCAAACATGGATTCTATATCAAAACAGAGTGTCACATTGGAAATAAGGGAGCAAGTAACAAACAACAAAAGTCTTTTGGCTAGTTTTAAAACAACTGACCAGATGAATTCGTATATTGACAGTCAAATTCAACAGCGAATTAAATCTCTTGGCCTTGATCAACCATGGTATTCTCCACAAAGAATTGGTCTATCAATGTACAAAATTTTAACATTAGACTTTGGTCATGCAAAATTTCTTACAAGTGATAGTGGTTCATCTGATGTAAAAGATATAATACTTGAAAAATTGCCAAGGACAATTCTTCTTTTTACAACAGCCACTGTAATAGTTTCTGTCTTGGGAATATTTTTGGGAGCTGTTGCTGCAAGCAAGGTAAACTCAAAAATTGACAAGATAACTTCAGGGTTTGCTATAATATCAAGCAGCTTTCCAGTTTGGTGGGTAGGTGTTTTAATGATATTTGTTTTTGCATTTCTTTATCCGATATTTCCAGCAAGAGCAACTCCTGATATTTCTGTAACCGATCCGGGATACCTGGGATCACTCTTGTATCATATGGCACTTCCATTGATAACTTTGGTTCTGATTGGATTTGGCTCATGGGCATACTTGGTAAGAAATTTCCTTGTTGGGGTATTGCAAGAGGACTTTATCATGGCAAAAAGAGCAGCAGGAATAGATGAAAAGCGAATACTATACTCTCATGCAATAAAAAACGCTGCACCTCCCATTGTGACAATTCTTGCACTTCAGCTTATCAGGTTCTCTTGGCGGTGCAATTATCACAGAAGCTGTCTTTGATTGGCCTGGTATGGGCAGACTATACTTTGAAGCAATCAGTGTTTTAGATTTACCCGTAATCATCGGTGCAACATATGTTCTAACTGCATTCTTTCTAGCAAGTGTGTTTATAGCTGATGTCTTGTACGGATACTTTGATCCTAGGGTGAGAAGAGAATGAGTTTTTCTGCAAGAGGAATATGGCGTGAATTTTCTCATAGTAAAATAGGGATGGCAGGAATTGTAATTCTTGCCGCTCTTTTTTTTATGTCAGTTATTGCATTTGTAACAATCCCAGTTGATAACTTCAAGTCATGGAATGATCCTGCAAGCTGGTTACTGTATCCCAAGTCTGCACAACCTGCCTGGATAAACTATTTTCAATCTGAAAAGATCCCAGAGCACTTGATACTACAACCTCAGAGATCTGCACAACAATTAACATCTGTATATGTTCTTACAGATTCATTTGCAGTAAATTATCAATACGATGGATTTCCAAGTGATTTTATCTATCAATATACAGCAAAATACTCTGGCTCTCCTTTATTACAATTATCTGTAACACGGCCAGATGGGATTGAATTGCAATTGATTTCTACATCTCTACCTTTTAGCAATACTCAAACAACAGATACCAGTATGATATTTTCAACACAAAATGTAATTTTAAAAAATCTTGAAAATAATAAAAATAGGTACTCATATCCATTTGATTCTCTTTCTTCTGAAAAAATTATCTTCTCAAAACTTGACGAAAACAAAATCCTAAAAGGCAATTATGTTTTCAGAGTTCATTTGTATGATGTATCTGAAAAACCCACTCTTATCAAGTCTAATCTTGTAATTGGCGGTCAAGTTTATGGACTAATGGGAACAGACGAGCTTAGGCGAGACCTGTCTGTTGGATTGCTTTGGGGTACTCCATTGGCACTTTTCATAGGCATAACTGTATCAATTGGTTCTGTAGTACTTGGCCTACTTTATGGTGTATTTGCAGGGTTCAAAGGTAAAGTAACAGACGAAGCATTGATGCGTTTTAATGATATTATCTATGCAATGCCTGCCCTTCCGCTCTTGATAATTCTAGCAGTAACTATTGGCAATAGCATATTTTTGATAGTTGGATTCCTTGTACTCTTTGGATGGGTGGGAATAGCCAAGGTCTCACGAAGCATGGCAATGCAAATAAAAACACTCCCGTATGTCGAAGCATCAAAACTGATGGGTCAAAAAGATCACAAAATAATATTCAAGCATATACTTCCTCAACTTCTTCCATATGCATTTGCAAGCATTGCCATATCCGTCCCTGCTGCTATTACTACTGAAGCCGGTCTTAGTTTTCTAGGGTTGGGTGATCCGGCATTTCCAACATGGGGACAAATATTACACGACGCTAGCTCTTACAGTGCAGCTGCACGAGGCATGTGGTGGTGGATATTGCCACCTGGAATTTTAATTGCGATAACAGGCCTTGCGTTTGTATTTATGGGACATGCAATGGATGTCATAATCAATCCTAGGCTGAGACGATAATCTTACTACGACTAGAAATGACCTTTTTCATTCACAGTGATGATTTCAGCCCTAGCACTTTCTAATATTGATGTAATTAACCAAATACTTGAAAATCGCCTAAATACTATTGATTCTATCTTAAGGTGATGACCACCGAGAGTGTTACTGAGATAATTCCAGAAGTGGAATACAAACCTGTGAAAAAGATAATCATACATCATATCTCAAAGTCTGCATCAGTAGAGAAATTCCTAACAAGCGCAATACCGCCAAACACGCCTTCTATTGGATGGTGTGGTGGGTATCTGATAAGTTTTACAAATTTTCCAGAATCTGACGATGTCACAAGAGAAATCCTCAATGGGACAACTCATGTTGCATCTGTGTATTATTGTGAGATGCCTGAATTAAAAACTACTATCAAAACCCAGTACAATCAGGAGATATTGGTTATCGATCAATCAAATGAACTTCCAGTAGTTGCAATCGCTCAGTTTCTAAAGAAAAGAACCAATTAACTCGCAGTAAACACGCAACTGACTTTGGAATAAGATTCTAGTTGACTTCAACACTAGAATTGAATTGACGAATTATCTTTATGGTATCATCTGAGAGTCTGACTGTATAAGCTGCGGCATTTGGATCAGTTGACTGGGCAAGTGTCTCTGCAAATTGCGTCTTGTCCTTTCCTCTTTGATACATTCCTCCTGATTCTTTTATGCATAATGGAAATTTTTGTAACTTCAACCCATTCTTGAAAAGATGCGCAATGAACTTCATATAGTTTTCAGGAGAATACCAATCTGCATTTTTTTCTTCACAGAGCATTATCCAAGTGTCTATTGTATTTTGAAATAATGCTTTACTACGAAGTTCTTCAAGTTTCATTTCAGAGTGATTAAAAGTCAGCTCTTTTCATCTTAGAGCCGCATCTTGGACACATTCCACCCTTGTACTTGTTATTGCATGCAAGACAAATGTATTTGACACCTTGATTCTGGCCAAAGAATCCTCCACCGCCTCCAGCACCTACATCTGAGCCCATTCCGCCCATTCGTTTCATTGCTCTGTTTCTTAAGAAGAGTGGGAATACTATGAAAATAGCCAATGCTGCAATCAAGCCATATGGGAATGGCAATAGCATCTGTAGTCCTATGCTTACTGCAAGTGAGCCAAAAAGGAATATGAGATAAGTCTTGTAATTAATCAATGATAGACGTTACATCAAAAAGCTTATAAATTTTTGTCATGATTGATCTGAACTTATTGTGACCTCGAGAAGGTTTCCATCACGATCATATGCAAAAATGTCACCGTCTTCATACGGTGATTGGATGATAATTGATACAAAACCAAAAAAATTGTGCAGATCAGTGACTGATGGCTTTGCAAGACCAGATGGATGGGAATGAACTGTGCCTACATAGCTTGTATCAAATGGCAGAAAAGAATGTGGAAATCCTGCAAAAGTTGGACCTGTGTGAAAGAATGGAGGTATTACAAGACCATCGACTAGAATTTGTCCTTTTCTTGATTTTCCTCTAAGTACAAGTATGCATTCATTTGGATGATTCATCTTACAATATGACAAAATTCCATCTCTTACGTCCTTCTTGATGGTGATGGTTCTCTGATGTTTTTCCGTCTTGAATAACACAAGATTACTCATACTGGCAAACTAATTAATCTTCAAAAATGATCTGAGGGCATTCTATTTTTTTAAAATGATCTTCGATTTTGTAATTCTTACAAGATCTGCTTCTATTTCTGTTACATATTTTTCCAGCAGTGTGTTATCGTGTTTTATCTCCCCTTCTAGCTTCGTTTTGATGGATTCCATGTTTGTAAAATCCATTTTTGCTTTATGAAGACTGTGTTCTTTTGATTCTAATAGTTTGATATCAAAAACAATTAGATCTTTTTCAAGAGATGATACTTTGTTTGAATATGATTCTTTTAATATGATGAATTCATCTAATCGTGATATTGTCTCCTTGATCTGTTCTAAAGACTTGTCTGTATCTTTAACCGATATAGAAGCAGATGAAACTGACTTGGCAACTGCTTCAAGTATCTGTATTATGGTGGATTTATTCTGAACAGAAATTACCTCGTATGGATTTGAAACTAAATCATCCATCATTTTCTTGACTGGTTTTTCAAATGCAGAGATGTAACTGTATTTATCAAGAGGTCTTGAAATCTTTGAGAACTGCATGTCTATGATATTTTTTATCTGATTTTTTTCAGAAGACAATGATTCTATACTATTTTTTATCTCAAGATATTTCGAGTGCTCTTTTGTGGTCTTTAACTCATGAATTTGCTTCTCAAGTAAGATGAAATTATTTTTTAATATATCCAACTCTAAAATAATCTCTGATACTCTGTTTGTTTTTTGTATTATCTTGTTTTTTTCTTCTGTAATTTTTTCGCCTGTTTCAATTATTTTTTCACCATGAACTTTGAGATTTTCTACAAAATTTATAGCAACTTGTAATTGATTTCTTTTACTTGCTATCTTTGCAATCTCATCCTTGAGATTATCTGCATACTTTTTTGCAAAAATGTGAATTATTCTTGAATTTAATCCCAAGACATCTCCTATTCTCTTTAGTGTTTGACTAATCTCGGTATTGAGCAATACTGCTTGATCATACTTTGTAACATTTGTTAGACCAGATGAAGTTTCTTTTTTTATTATAGATACAATGGAATCTTTTCCACGTTTTACAATTATCATCAAGTTTCTGTCAATATCATCTAGTTTCAAATCATCGGACTCTAATTGAAGGATTAATGAGTGAATCTTTTTTTTATGCATCTCCACTTCATCTCTGACTGATTTGGCAATGTTGATGGATTGCGTAATATGCGGAGATTGAATTTCTTGTAGGATTCCTGGGATTTCTTCTATGCTGATAATTCTTTCATTTTGCGTTTGAGTGGTGTGGTGCTCCTCTGTTTTTTTCTTGCCAAATCCGAAAACCATGATCTATACAATGTTCTATACTTGTGACAACGTTAAATATTATGCAGAATCAATTTTACGCTGTCATGAGTGATATACGGTTAATTCTATGTGGGGCCGCAATAATATTTGCAGGTTTTATGCTTGGTGCTTTTGCAAACTCCACTTATGCCCAATTTGCAATTCAGCAGCAAACTTTTGATGAATGCTATGATTATTCCACTGGGGTGGAAGTACATGTAAAATGCTCTGAAAAGAGCCAAGATTATTTGCTTTATCTTGTATTGTCATTTGGCCTACTAGGTGCTGGTGGAGTGGTTATTTACAAAGGAATACGTGGAAAATGGGATAACAGTGTAAAAGATGATGAAATGGTTGGACCAAAAAACCCGTAAGAAATTGGACTGTTATCTAATATGATACACTCTTAGATCGAATTATAATTACTGCAAAGATTGATGCCATTAAAGTAATTGTAGACAATAAACCAAATTCTGGAATGCTGGGAGTATTTGATATTTCTTTGATAGTCACAATCTGATATCCTTTGTTTCTTACATCATCAATCAAAGATTCAAGTTTTTGAATTTTATCATTATCTGGCATGTTTATCTTGACTGTACCATTGTTTTGTGCATAATCTTGAAAGTTAATTGTAATCAAGGCATATCCGTTGACTTGAATGCTGTTACGAATGTTTGTCATTATCTGGTCATTTGTCATATTCTGATTTGCATTGTATTGCTGTATTGTATCTGTAAATATGGTTGGTGGATATGAGTGGATTTCTCCAGTAAGATTTGATGGAATCAGCGTATCTGTATTTCCACTAATAAAATGTAAGTCATTATCAATCATGGCATAAAATGTGTCATTGTTAGATTTACCATATGGTGGTATGAAGACAGAAGGCACTGTATCTAGTGTTGTAGATATTTTATTTTTTGACTGCTCTAATAGTTGTGTTTGTTCAGATTTGTCAAGTGCGGAAAAATCCTCGAAACTCCATCCGTTTATCCCAACATCAATAAATCCTGTTTTTATTTTTGATTTGATATGATCTGTTAATACAGTATCATTTCCAAATGCCTTGCCAATTATACCAATAGTCAAACTTGCATTTTTCTCATCAAAGACATCAATGACTTTGGCTTGTACATTGCTCAGCCAATAGTCTTGAATGTTATCTAATCTGAATACCACGCAATTACAATTTGTAATGGTTTGAGTGATAGGTGTAGGAATGACTGGGGTGGGCGTTGGAGATATAGGAGTCTGGGTTATATTCTCAGGGACAGTTTGAGGAGTTGCCGGAATGGGTGTAGGTACGATTGGCGTAGGCATAGAGATGGTTGGTGCATTTTGGCTCTCTTTTACATCAAAAGAGAATTTGGAACCATCCAATGCAACTTGTAAAGTTCCCAGCTCGGAATTGTTGTTTTTATGGACAGCCTTGAAAATGTAATCTCCTACTTTTAAATTGGAAAAATATGCCTGTCCCCTTGTTGTTACTGGTGTCTGTGAGATTTTATTTCCATTGTTATCATAAAGTTCTACAACAAATTCTCCATTTGAAGAAGATATGATGTGTGATTGTGTGTCAAGGACATTGATTGTGATTAGTGAATTTATCACTGGTGGCCAGTCTGTTACAATTTTTATCTCCTGGGATATTCCGGGTAAAAGAAGTATCGGTGACTGGGAATATGTCAAGCTGTTTCCAATCTTTACATTAGCTATGTAGTAATCATTTTGAGCAGTGGTTGGACTTATCCAGAAGCGCATTGTTTGGCCATTGGAATTGACAGGACCGTGAGCCCATGTCTTGTTATCTTGTGCGCTGATGTATACAGTTGCATTTGATATTGGTGTTACACCGTCATTATAGAAAACATCTGCACGCATTCCTCCTGGGAGGGGTAACTGTATAGTAACATCTTGATGTGGTTGTTCCAAGTCCACATAATTTACACTTGAATACATGCTATTTGCATATGCTTCAATTTTGTACTTGTGACCAATAGGTAGTGATACAATGTTGAACGGATTGCCAGATAATGATACGATTTCTTTGTAAGGTGTTTGGTTTACATCTTGATAAATTTCTAAAGATATGGGCCAATAATCCGCAGTGTCACCGTTTGTATACATTAATGTGACTGCAACAGAACCCATTGTATCGGCATAAACTGGAATTGTTACAAAAATTGTAATTGATAGAATTATAATCAATGCTCCAATGCCCAGGAATTTTATCATACGCCTATCCTCTTTGCACTGGTCCATTTTGCCTTTGTCCTAAAGCCTTCTTGGATGCATCCAAACACGAGCAAAATATCTACTATTTGCTTATATCCTATGACTAGAAATGGTGAAAACAGTATCAATCTAGGATCCTCTTGGTCTATACGGACGGCTAGAGCAGACATTAGGGTCTGTAGTATTATAAACAACCCAAACATCTCTACCACAAATATCCAATCTCCAATTAGTATTTCGTATATTGATGTGGCTATCACAACAAGTCCTGCAAATGGCAAGACTACCATGGAAATTATCATAAACGGAAATGCGATTCTGTACAAAAATGCATATCTTGGATTAAACAAAGTCTCTGCGTGTCTTGATAATACTTGCAGGTTTCCACGATACCATCTTTTTCGTTGTTTGTAAAAATCATGAAAAGACTGGGGGGCTTCTGTATATGCAGTAGATGTGGTACTTCCTGAAATTACAAATCCTGATTTTAATACCTTGATCGTGGCATCAAAGTCTTCGACCAATGTATCCTTGTGATATGTTCCAACATCTTCCAGAGCAGTTTTTTTAAATGCTCCAAGTGCTCCTGGTACTATAGTAATTGAGCCAAAAAAGTCAAAAGCCCTTCTGATGATTTCAATTCCAGCTACGTACTCTAAAGCCTGAGACCATGTAAGCCAATTCACTCTATTTCTTACCTTGATGTTTCCTGCAACAGCTGCAACATTTTTGTCTGAAGAAAATCCTTTGACTAGTTGTTTTAGAGCATTTCTCCCAACGATTGTGTCTGCATCCACTACTGCAACTATCTCACCTTTTGTAAATGCAATTCCATGGTTAAGAGCTGAAGCCTTTCCTCCATTTTCTTTGTGTAATACTTTGACTTGATTCTTGTATCTGTTTACAATCTTTAACGTATCATCGGTACTTCCATCATCAATTACAATTATTTCCTTGTCAGGATAATTTGTATCAAGTAATCCTTCTATTGTTCTTGCAATTACCTTTTCTTCATTGTATGCTGGAACAAGTACACTAAGAGTTGGGTATGAAGTTGGCTCTGGTTGCATATCTTCCTTGAATTTACTATAAACTGCAAGTGGTACAAACATCAACGTACTCCAAAATGTTATTGTCATTCCCCACAGGATGGTGATCCTTGCAGGAGATTCCCATATCCCAAATCCTTCGTACGCTGCAACTGTGCCTAGTACAAATGGGAGTGCAATCATAATTGCTGCAAAAGGAGAAGGCAATCTTACTCCATACCTGAATTTCGATGAAAGCCTCCCTCTTGCACTGAGGAGCTGGTAGAACATGATAAACGCAGCAAAGGCAAGTGAGATCAAAGTAAGGTTTGTCTTCATTAGGTATACTGTAAAAAATAAAATGAAAAATATGGCACAAACCAGTAAAATCTGAACATAATCCACCTTTGGCATTTGATTCTCAGTCACAATGTATGATGTTTGTATCAGTTATAAAAATAGGCATGAATTTTACAAGAAAGACTTTGATATTCTACTTTGGATATGTTTTTGATATTGAACCCTAAACAGTGCTATGAAATCCTGGGACTCAAACCCGGTGTCTCGATTAAGGAAATAAAAGACGCATACAGAAATCTTGCCCTACGTTATCATCCTGACAAGGATTCCTCTGAAGGAAATGAGGAAAGATTTGTAAAAATCTCTGATGCATACCAGACTCTAAGATTACAACTTGTCGGGGAATCAAAAACTATTCCAAAATTTGGAGATATTTATCCAGAAGATGCTGTCTATTCGTATGAGGAAGCTGAGAAATTACTGTTAAAACAAAAGTATGAAGAGGCAATTGTATTTTTTGATAAAGCATTAGAGAAATTACCACGATATGCTAACGCGTGGCTCAAAAAAGGTGATGCATTATCTAATCTAAAAAGATATGATGAAGCACTTTATTGTTATGAAAAAGTTTTACACATAAACCCTGAATCTGCAGATGCTTGGAGTCTAAAAGGCATCTGTCTTTCTGATCTGAAAAGATATCACGATGCAATGGAGTCATTTGACGAGGCAATTTTGCTAGACCCAACACGTGCATCGACTTGGAATTTTAAAGGAGTTTGTTTTTTTATTCTCGAAAAATTTGGTAATGCGTTAGAGTGCTTTGATAGGGCAACAAAGATAAACCCTGATCTTGCAGTTGCTTGGCATAACAAGGGTGGCGTATTTTTGAAGATGGGAAAACAAAAAGATGCAGACAAGTGTTATGAAAAAGCAAAGAAGCTAAGACGGTAATTGATAAAATTTTTGTATTGATTAAAAATAACAGCGCCAGGTAAGTGGATAGTGTAAAGAGTTTGACACCCTCTCAAGGTTCAGGCATGGGGGATTCAGTAACTGACTTTGGACTGATTTCAGACCTACACATCGCATGTACAAATTTGTATTATACATATATGTATATATACGATTACTTCCTATTCGTAGATAGGAAATGAGCAAAGTCATTTTGCAGAAGAAATCTGGAAAACATTCCAGAGCAATATCGCATATGCCACGTCTTGATACTATTGAGATGGTGGAAGAGTTAATTTCTGACAAAAAAGAATTTAGTTCTAAAAACAGGCTATGGAGATCCCTTCCAAAACAGGTCCAATACAAGACATTTACTACAATCTTGGATTATTTGGAAAAGTCAAACAAGATAATGTATGACAAGAAAGGTGCAATTCTTTGGATATTTGCAGACAATCCCAAACTAAAGAAACTACATAGAGAATCAACCCTGCTCAAATAATCTAGTATCCAAATCTCTTTTCGTATTGCTTGTGATCAAACGCCTCCAAAATAATACATGCCTTTTCATATTTTGTACCAGAAACTGTGTAAACTAGTCTCCAACCAGACCTTAACTTGTAACGAAACAAGGTATGAATTTGATATTCTCTGATGTATTTTTTGGGCCAGCGATCTTTTGGGATTTTGTCTCCTCTTGCATAATCTTTCTTGAGAATCTCTAATGCTTCGGTGATCTCTTTGTATGTGGCACTTTGTTTATCAAGCACATTGAAGAATTTCATAAAATCAGGAGCACCACGTACCGATATTTTTTCTTTCAAATTGAATATGATTGATGAAATTATTATTTAACGTAATAGGTGTGAGACCTATTGGACCCAGCTACTAACTTGGAATAATTTCAGACTCATATTGTATCTACATTTGTTTTTGTAAAATAATTCTATACTCTAACGGAGTTCTAAACAATTAGTTCGAATCTCTAATTTTAAATTAAAATTTAAGAACAAAATTTCAATAAATTTACAATAAAAAATAACAGCGCCAGGTAAGGGATTCGAACCCCTGAGTGCCGAAGCACAACCGCTACCTTGTTTTGATCTCGAGGCGGTCGCCGTACCACTTGGCTAACCTGGCAGCATGTCAAGACTCTGGTTTTGGTACATAAATACAATGAGGACAAGTGATCAGCTGATCAGATATATAATAAAAGATATAAAGTAGACAATTTATTATATCAATAACAAATGGAGACCATCACAAAGAAGAATGTCTCGGTCGAGTTTGAGGGTAAAAAGTATGTTCTTCCAGATGAGGTTACAATAGCCATGTTTTTGCGTGAATTTGGTCTTCCAGAAGACACTCCTGTAAAGATGACTATCACAAAAGAAGGATTTTTACTTGTTCCCCAAGTATCGAAAAATTGATTATAGATAGTTTATTATTGATATTTGCCAGTTCTATATAGTGGATATACTTGGCAAAGACTAGAGTTTCAATTACAATTGATGATGATACAGCAAAAGCCATTGAGCTCTATTATAGGGAAAAGGTAAAAGTAGCAGCAGAAAAAGGTGAGCCAATTCCAAAGCTTTCAAACATTTATGAGGAAATAATTGAAAAAGGCTGGGAATCACGACCCAGTGTAAAAAAGAAATAAACAGGCAAAAATCTAGTATCTTGTAGGGAAACATTTTTGGGCCTAGATCTAAAACAGCTATGTGTTAGGGAGAAAACAAATCTTGAATCATTTGCATCGAAAATAGTTGCAATTGATGCATATAATGCAATTTACCAATTTCTCTCAATCATACGCGGTCCAGATGGTTTGCCATTGTCTGATCACAATGGAAAAATTACCAGTCACATCAGTGGATTATTTTATAGAAATATCAATTTCTTATCCCTTGGAATAAAACCTGTTTATGTTTTTGATGGAAAACCTCCGTCTTTGAAATCTGCAGAAATTCAAAGAAGAAAGCAGATAAAAAAAGATGCCACAATAAAATATGAAATTGCAATCAGTGAAGGAAATTATGTTGAAGCAAAAAAGTTTGCACAACAAACATCTGTTCTACGAGATGACATGGTTGAAGAAGCAAAAAAGTTTCTAGACCTTTTTGGCATTCCTTGGATTCAAGCACCGTCAGAAGGTGAAGCTACAGCCGCACATCTTACCAATACTGGACAAGCATATGCATCAGCAAGCCAGGACTTTGATTCTTTATTGTTTGGTGCAAAAAGACTGGTACGAAATTTTACAAACAGTGGAAAAAGAAAACTGCCAAATAGAAATACTACAATCGAGATTGAACCCGAACTTATTTTATTGGAAAAAACGCTAGCAGAACTTGGTGTCACAAGGGAGCAGCTAGTAGATATTGGAATACTAATAGGCACGGATTTTAATCCTGATGGCTTTGAAAGGATTGGTCCCAAGACTGCCTTGAAGATGGTAAAAGAGCATGGGAATTTAGAAAACGTGCCTCAGATACAGGATAAATTAAACGAGATAGACTATGCCCAGATACGTGATATCTTTCTTAAACCCAAAGTGTCTGAAGTGTCAGAGATAAAATTTGGAACTATAGACTACGCGGGAATAACAAATTATCTTACAAAGGAGAGGAGCTTTTCACTTGACCGTGTTGACACATCTTTGAATAGATTGAAAAAATCTTATGAAAAGAAGAGTCATAATTTAGACCAGTGGTTTTCCTAATGTGTATCTATGAATGATACTTAAAATTTATAATTACGAAAAAAGGATCTCTTAACTGAAGCGTGATTAATTAATGAATAGAAAAAATCTTGCAATTTTGATATCATGTGTGGGTGCTATTGGTATTATGAGTTCTATCTTTACAATTGATGCAAATAACACAAACATACCATCAGGGTTTTTTATCAAGGCGTTTGCACAACAATCGTCATCCTCTAATTATACTATTTCTACAAATTCAATTCCAAACTGGATAAAAAATGTTACAAAGTGGTGGTCTGAAGGTCAGACAAGTGATTCTGAGTTTTTAAATGCTATACAATATCTGATTGATAATGGTATAATTCACGTATCTCAAACATCTTCACTATCCTCAATTACAAACCAAAATAGTACCATGGCACAAAAGATTAATGATCTTCAAATAAAATATGATACGCTGCAGGTAAAATACAATGAACTTTTACAGCAGATTCAAAATGCACCTACAAGCCAATTATCTAATTCAAACAATTATGCTGAATCAATAGCTGCAGTAACTGTATACCCAATTGAACAAAGTGACGGTTTCTTTCAAACTACTGCCTACAATGGAACAATCTTAAAAATCACAGTTGACATACGAGATGGTACTGGGCTTGTTCTTGCAAATACTGCAATTCCTGAAGGTGTAGACTTTCAAAATTCTGCCCGTATCGCAGTACAAGTACTCATAACATCACTGGAGTGGACTTGTCACACAAGGATGTTATTTTTTCAATTACGGCCAATAATCAAAACTTGCAGGCAGTAGATGGAGGAAGTGCCGGTGGTGCAATGACTGTACTGCTAACTTCAGCAGTTCTTGGAAAATCAATTAATGGACAGGTGTTAATGACTGGAACAATTCAACCTGATGGTACAATTGGCCCAATTGGCGGAGTCTTGGAAAAGGCACAAGCCGCTGCAAACTATGGTGCCAAGACATTTCTTGTTCCTACTGGTCAGGGGGTAGTAGATGAGCAGCATTGTACGCAATCAACCCAAGGTCCATTTGTATACCAATCATGCAGCCCACAAGAGGTATCTCTAACATCAATAATGGAGAGCAAATATGGTATGAAAGTAATTGAAGTAGGAAATATTAATGACGTTCTAAAGTATTTCAATAATTCTACCTAGTGATATGTTTAAAATTTAAAGTTCAAATTTTTTATTTTGATAATTGTTCCATAAAATTAATATATGAAAATTGATTATTATGCTCATACAGGTGGTGGAAAAGGTGAAGAGAACCAAGCCAACTTGATATTTACGTACTTTTCCAAGTGGACGCAGAAATTTTTATCTTGAATTTCCTAAGAGTTTTTTTCTTTTCTCTTCTATTCTTTTTTCAGCCTCCAGTCTCTCAAGCTTGTATGATTTCATGTCTGCAAATTTGATTATTCCAGACAGGTTTGGATGTACTTTGTTTATTGCTTTGAACATCTCCTGTGCGGCTTTTCTATAATCCTGATGACCCTGTGGAACTGTTCTTAATTCAATTAGGTGCACTGCTTCTCTAAGATTTAGTTTCATAAAAAACGGATAATTGTATGCAAAGTTTACTACATACTGTGACTGCTCTGGCATCTTTTTCTTCAAAAGTTCAAAGACTTGTTTTGAATTGTACAAACAGTCAACATAGTCTTTTTTGATTCCTAGTTGTATTATTTCATCTGGGACAACGTATCCATGATCTGTTGTAAGCAACTGTCTTTCAAGTGTCAAGACTCGATGTCTGTGAAAGTCTCGAAACATTCCAAAGTTTGTCAGAAAATCAAAAGTATATTCAGTCATTTCAAATGCACGCGGAGGTCTCTGTCTTCTGTTTTCTCTTAGACTTGTAAATATGTCAATTATTTTTTTCCTATCAGGTTGACTTATTTTTTTAACTTGAGCAAGTATGTCTCTAAATGAAACTCCGTTAGACTGTTCATATAATATTGAAGAGATTATCTTCTCTTCTGCTTTATTCTGGGATTCAAAATAAACCAAGTCAACAAGGAATTTTCTCTTTCCTTTTATTTTTAGATATTTTTTATTTAATGAGTTTGATTTTGTCTTAATGTCTCCAAGATACTTTTGCAAGGATTTACCATGGTTATCGTCTGCTCTTCTAACAAATGACTTGATTGTAGTATTTAGCTCTCTGTTAATTTTCCCAGCTAACACTCTTTCTTCCTCCAAGCCTGAAGAATATAGTATGGTCAGCATGTACTCAAACGCTCTTCCATTTCCTGTAATTCCAACATTGGTCAAAGTTGACGCGGGAAGTATTCCTCTGAGAATGTCTAGTGCCTTGGCTCTAATTGTGGCATTGTAAATTCTAGTTGCAGATTTTATCTCATCTTCACTAGAGAGTTTTGAGTATTCTACATCTGCTCCTTTTGAGTTTCTAAACTTTTGATTCCCAATTGGCTCTTGTTCTTGCATGTAATTTATCACAGGCTGGATGTTTTTTGAATAAACTTCAAAGTCTAGGTTGCATGCCTCTAGATATTTGTCCGCATACTTTGAATTCATTATTTCTGGTTCCCTGTAAAACTTGAACTCTCCATTTACTTTTTTGTCCCATGCAACATATCTTGATGATTTTTCAAGATATGACAATCCTATTCTCCTATCTTCTATTTTTTTTACAGCAATGTTTGATAGACCTTCAATTGCAATCTGGGCTTCACCAAGTTCTGCAACTGAATCATCACCGTACTCTAGTAATACTTTGTTGTAAAACTCTTCACCACGATTTTCATTTTGTAAAAATTCGTCAAGAAATATTTTTCGCATGCTTTTATCAGTTCTGCTATATCTTGACATCAAAGCTCCTCTGTCAACCTGCCTTGGGCTGATTATTGCAAATACGGAATCATCTACATTTGAAAAATGTTTTAACAAACTTTGTTTTTCAGAATTTGAAAACTCAGACAACATGATTTGATTTTCACCCAATTATAAATAACTACTTCTTTCCAATCTGGATCAAGTCAGAAGGTCCAGTCTTTGGAGCATCATTGTGTTTTGATTGCCATCTAAGTAAAACTTCTTTAAATGATTCTGCTTCTTGTGGATCTTCTGTATACATCAAAGTTGTTACCCACTTGCCATCTCCAGCTGTTCCTCCCATGGAATTCATCCAAAAATCTGTTGGCATGTTTTCAAATGCTTTATGTTTTTCATCCCGGCTCATATCCACCCAACGCTTGGAGACAAAATGTAGTATCTGATCCAATTCTTCTTTTGTAATCATTATTGGACCATTACTAATACTATGATTATAAAATTACGTATTTTTTGATTTTTTCAACGATCATTAGTTAAAATGATCTTACCAAAACTGGAAAGCTTGTTAACACTTTGTTGATTATATGAAATTTAGAACACCTATTCTAATGAGCAAGGAAGAGATCGAATTTATCGGCAAGCAAGTAAAGGACATGTACGGCACCTATATCGGCAAAGTCATAGGTACCATAACTGACATCGATGGAAGTGTACAAACCGTAGGTGTTGATTGTGGTTCTGAAGGACTAAAGCAGATAGCATTCGAGCAACTAGTCATACAAGGACAATATGTAATCTTCATCCCTAGGTGGAGATTAGATGCACAAAGACTATTGCGCGAGAAGGGGCTTACCATGCGCCGTATACGTGCTCTGATGGATATCGTATCTGAAAACGATGACATGAAAGAGGACGCTGAACTGATCCATGAGAAGTATAGGGTAAAATTGTTAACTCTGGATGAGACCGAAAGACAAATCAAAGAAAAGTTAGAGAAAAGACTTGCAGAACTTGAGACTCAGACTAAAGTCAATAAGGATGCTAAGATTTGACGCAAAGTTGCAAAACAAGAGCAACGAAATATCTGATGCCAAGTTTGATCTAGTCAAGACTCACACGGTCGAAATCATTGAACACATCGAACATGAAAAGGCAGAGATAACAAGTATCCAACGTCGCATCAACGATCTTTCAGTTGAGAGTGGAGAGCGCATCGAGAGTCCAAAACAGGACGTTCATTCAGCCGCCATTTCATATCTTGGAAAGGTAGAAAATCCTTCAACTTCAGTACCGCAGACTCCTATATCTGCTAGCCCTGTTGTTGGTAGTAGTATTCCCACTGCACCGACACCACAGCCAGTAGCAATTGGAGCCGATGGTGATGAAGCCCAGCAAGATTCAGATTGGCTTAAGAGAATATCATCGTCTTAAAATAATCTGATGGGATGGAGGATTCGCTCCCAACTCCAATTTGAGCGAATCTTTTTTTTAACACACATACAACTAAACCATATTGGATTCTACTTATGACATAGGTCTTGGGAACAATGATATCAAAACTAGAAGTGATGCCTCTCAAGACAGCATAAAATTTTGGGAAAGACAAGCTGCAAAACTTCACTGGTTTGAAAAGTGGCACACTGCTCTAGACTGGAATCCTCCATTTGCAAAATGGTTTGTAGGTGGCAAGATTAACGCTTCATACAACGCACTGGACGTATCTGTTAAGAAAAATCCCAACAAAAAGGCCATTATATGGGAAGGCGAAGATGGCACAAAAAGAGAACTAACATATCAAGATCTATTATCTGAAGTATCCAAACTTGCAAATGCATTAAAATCTCTTGGGGTAAAAAAAGGCGATAGAGTAACTGTTTACCTTCCGATGGTGCCTGAATTGATAATGTCCTTACTTGCATGTGCAAGAATTGGCGCAATTCATACTGTAATATTTTCAGGCTTTAGTGCCAAATCAATTAGGGATAGGGTGGAAGATTCCAAATCCAAAGTCATAATCACTTCTGACGGAGGAAAAAGACGTGGTAATATTATACCGCTGAAAAATATTGTAGATGAGGCCATTTCAGACCTTGACTTTGTAGAACACGTTATTGTTTTACAACACACAAAAAATAACATCACTATGACAAAACGTGACAAGAAATGGAATGAACTAGTTACAAGCATGTCATCAATATGTGATCCCGAAGTGCTTGACAGCACTCATCCTCTTTACATTCTATACACATCTGGAACAACAGGCAAACCAAAAGGTGTACTACATGGAACTGGTGGATATCTTACACATATCTACAGCACATTCCAGTGGATTTTTGATATTCAAGATTTTGACGTCTATTTTTGTACTGCTGATATAGGATGGGTTACAGGGCATAGCTACATTGTATATGGCCCACTGATGCATGGTGCTACTCAGATAATGTACGAAGGCGCACTTGATTATCCTACTCCTGGAAAGATATGGGAGATTGTATCACGAAACAAAGTTACAATATTGTATACTACGCCAACTGCACTTAGAATGTTTATGAAATTTGGCGATGATCTTCCAAACTCATATGATCTTTCTAGCTTGAAATTACTTGGAACTGTTGGAGAGCCAATCAATCCGCAAGTTTGGAAGTGGTATTTTAAAATAATTGGAAAGGAAAAGTGCCCAATTATTGATACGTGGTGGCAAACTGAAACCGGGGGTGCACTTGTCTCACCAGTTCCAGGCCTTGAAACAATTCCGCTAAAACCAGGTTCTGCAACAAGACCTATCCCAGGAATTTCACTGTCTGTAGTTGATGAACATGGAAAAGAGGTAAAACCTGATTCCAAGGGATATCTGGTAGTTACAAATCCTTGGCCTGGAATGCTTCTAACATTGTGGGGCGATGATGAAAAATACAAAACAGTTTACTGGTCAAAATACAAGAACATGTACTATCCTGGAGATTATGCAATTAAAGACAAGGATGGATATATCTGGATGCTTGGAAGGGCAGATGATGTACTCAAAGTGGCAGGACATAGGCTTGGTACTGCAGAACTTGAAAGCGCATTTGTCTCACACCCCGCCGTGGCAGAATCTGCAGTATGTGGGATACCACACGATGTAAAAGGTGAGGCCATAGTGTCATTTGTCGTACTAAAAGAAGGGATTATGCCAACTATGCAACTCAAGGAAGAATTAACAAACCACATTAGAAAAACCATAGGTCCAATTGCTGTCCCTGATCAATTACATTTTGTAAAAAAACTTCCAAAGACACGAAGTGGTAAAATCATGAGGAGACTCTTGAAAGCAATGTCAAAAAATGAGCCAATTGGCGATATTAGCACCTTGGAAGATGAAGCGTCAGTTGATGAAATAAAAGCAGCACTTGCAGAACTACAACAAACTCTGGACAAGTTTTAACTTAGACTGAAATTATTTGCATCTTCGAATTTTCAGTAATGTGATATTTATCAGTAAATCCTGCCGATACCTCTAAAACATATTT
The DNA here is from genome assembly GCA_963713025.1 of uncultured Nitrososphaerota archaeon. GTDB lineage: Archaea > Thermoproteota > Nitrososphaeria > Nitrososphaerales > Nitrosopumilaceae > Nitrosotalea. The sequence continues at coordinate 44,656 of CAVQKA010000004.1, forward strand.
TGCTTTTTTGCCGTCTGCATTTTGTACTGTACATGTAACAGTTTCCAAAGCAGATTTGCATGGTGGAACATTCTTTGCAAGATGTACAACGTTTCCATCTGCATCAAACCAAATGATATCTAAAGGAAATTGCATGTTTAGCATCCAAATTGGTACAACTTGTTCATCACTAAATACGAAGATCATCCCCTGATCATCTGGAAGTTCATTTTGAAACATCAGTCCCCTTGTCCTCTGAGCATCTGTCTCTGCTATCTGCACATCTAGTACCTTGCTATCTATCTTGATAGTTCCTCTTGGAAAATTCACTTCAGCAAGTTTAGAATCTGCAGGAATTGTAATCACTCCCACAATGCCAATTGCAACTGCTGCAATTGCTATGGGAATTAAAACTTGGGCTCTGGTTGCCACAAAAAATGAGTGTCCCTGTCTAGTTAAAAACTAATGCAAAAATAATAGAATTTTTCTTGGAATTAGTTTATGTGGTCTTTGATGCTGGACATGTCTGAAACGAAATTCTTGGTTTCTTGTCCTATGTCTTTGATGGTAGTACCATTGTATACTTTTTCTAGATATTTTCCAGCAATTATCATGGGAATGGCAAAAGGCGTGCTAAATGGGTCTGGGGAAATTAGCATGATAAAACCTATTTTTGTAATCTTTTTTCCTGGCGCCGATGCCCTCTGAACTGAGCCTAATGCACGTGCAGTTCCTCTGTCATCCATCTTTCCAAGTTCAGAGTAAATCTTTGCTCTTCTATGAAGGGAATCTCTTGTTTTCTTTATTTTATCAATACTTGCCTTCATTCCTTTATCCATGCCCTCACTTTTTGAAATTATAGTTAAGATTCCACACGAAAGATCACTCACAACTGGGTAAACATTTCTGATCAACAGATTAGGTTATATGATTTCAAATGTAAATATCAAAAACATGAAAGAAAAGCGTGCTGAGCGGCTAGAATCTATAAAAGAAGCCCATAAATCGGCAAAAACTGATTATTCTAGAATCGAAGACTATCTTGAAGTGATATCTGAACTTGTGGAGCTCAAAGGATATGCAAATACTCTGGATATCTCAAGATATCTTAACGTCAGTGCTCCCTCTGTTACAAAGATGGTCCAAAAACTAGGTGATGGTGGATATCTGGAATATGAAAAATATCGAAGAATAAATTTAACTCAAAAAGGTACGTCGTTGGCAGATACTGTAAGGCAAAAACACGGCACATTACTTGAATTCTTTAGGATGCTTGGAATAAGCCATGAAATTGCAAATCAGGATGTTGAAGGAATCGAACATCATCTAAATCCCCAGACTATAAAACAACTAAGAAAATTTGTTACATTTTTAAAATCAAATCCAAAGATTCTTGAAAGTTTTCAATAACTAATCGTGAACTTTTACCTTGATGTCATTTTTGGACATTACTGCATCAATTAATCTTCTTCCTGCGGTAGATTTTTTTGCAATTATTATCTTGCCGTTCTTTCCAACTCTGGTAGACAGGACATTTCTGTCATTGACATAAATCTCTGCATCCATTCCTGATTTTGATATGTCAACTTCTAAAATGAAATTATTCCCTGATTCTGACATCTCAAACCATTCCCCACCTCTAGAGGATTCTTCCTTTGGTACTACATCGATATGAACACCAAGTGTCTTCTCAAGATCATTTACAGTAGCACCACCGCGGCCAATGATGGATGGTATAGACTCTTGATCTACTCGTACTCGTATACTATTATTTGACAAGATTTCTATTTCTGCATCAGAATCAAATCTTCGTATTGTATCTCTGATTTTTGATTCTGCAAGTTTTTCTATGCCTCCACTCTTACTCTCTTTTGATATTGGAATTACAATATTTTCCTCACCATATGTATAAATCTCATATTCTAGAACATGGTCTTCAAAATTTCTAATTTCTATAACTGGTCTTGCCAAATCTTGCTCTGTCATACCAGTGGGAACCTTTACTTTGAATTCTAATTCGTATACTTTGGAAACTTGACCTGCTTGAATAAAGACAACTGTATCCAAAATATGTGGAATCATTCCAAGCTCAACTTTTCCTATAAACCTCTGTATCGCATCAAGAGGAGCATGTGCATGTACAACTCCTACCATGCCAACGCCTGCAAGTCTTAGGTCTGAGAATACTCTAAAATCATGAAATCTTCTTACCTCATCAAATATTGTATAATCCGGTCTGACAAGAAGTAGAATATCTGCAGCATTTTCAAAACTTCCTTCAAGTTGTGTATACTGTGTCACCTTCTTGTTAACAGAAAGATCTCTTGGCGACTCAAACGTCTTTACTATCTTGCCTTTATTAGAGTAAAAATCTGCAAGGCTTGATGCAAAAGTACTCTTGCCAGAACCTGGGGCTCCTGAAATTAGTATTCCTTCCGCTTCTTCAGATATGCGTTTCATTAATTTTTCAGAGATTGTATATTGTTCTAACGACATTTTTACAATAGGATGAGTTATTGTAATTTCGTATGTATTTGAAAACGGAGAATGTGTAACAACTACTCTGAAATCTTTGTACTGTATCACTATTACTCCAGATTTTGATATTTCAATTATGCCTAACCGTGTTGCTCTTGATGCTTCCAATATTTCCGTAGTAATTCCTTCCAAGTATTCTTTTGTTAGTACTGTTTCATTAATTTCTACTAGGGAAAATCCTCCTGGTTTTCCTCGTTTTGCAAGAGGTACAGTTCCTTCCTTGAGGTGAATGCTCATAGTTTGATTATCAAAGAATTTTTCAAATTCTAAATCTGAAATTTTTATCTGCGGTTTTGAGTAGTCTGTTTTTACCCCTTCCACTTGGGCTACCAACGCCTGAACATAGTCTGCAGTATAAAATGTAGCACCATTCTTTTTTGCAATGTCTTTTATTATTGCGTCAATTCTGCCATGTCTTGCAAGTTTGATGTCTTCCATACTGGGACGCTCACCTTCAAATCTTAGAATGATGTTATTTTTTTCTGCCAGATCCCGAATTTTTTTTATTTCTTCAAGTCCAACAAAACCATAGTCCTTGTGTTGGGATGCCTGTGATTGTAATTCATCTAATACTGCAACAGGAATTATTATTTCACAATTTGTTAAAGTGCCGGCTTCAATTAATTTGGTAATCTCACCGTCTATTATGATGCTGGTATCTACGACATATTTTTCCATAAATGATGTCTTTTTTAGCACCTTTTAATCATACCTGTATTTTCTTTAAGAATAATATAGTATGATATAGAAACACATCCTGTGTCAGGAAGGAAAAATGACGTCCTCATAATAGAAGATAGCGTGGCTACCACTATTTTACTAAGAGATTTTCTAAAAAAACTCGGATATGAAAATATTGAATCTCGCACCAATGGAAAGACGGGAATTCAAGTATTTTCTGAATTGGAATCTGCAGGAAAAAAGCCCATAGTTCTTCTAGACTTTCATCTGCCAGACATGAATGCAAACGAAGTCATGGCAAGTATCTTTGACATACGCCCTGACGCAAAAATTATTCTTGAAACTGCAGACTCTAAATCTGATGAGCAAATTAAGGATGCTCTTAGAGGGGGGGCTTATCTCTATATTGAAAAACCAATCAGATTTGAAAATCTTAAAAATGTGTTCGAAACTTTGGAACAAGAGCGACTCATTCTTGAGGAAAAACCCTCTGATGATCTTGAGAGAATAACAACCCATCTGAAATCCTCCTCACGAATGAGTTTTGCAAGACTCTTGGAATATTCAGGGGCTGAACCCGATCTGTTACAAAAATACCTTTCACAGCTTGAAAATGAAAAAATCATATTGAAAATTTCTGATGTGAAAGAAGTTTCATGTAATCAGTGTGATTCATTGAGAATCCTTCCTAATTTTTTCTGCCCTGCATGTAAAAGTACCAACTTTGTGCAAGGGAAATTAATTGAACATTTCAAATGCGGTAATGTCTCAGTTGAGGATTCTTACAAAGGAAATAAATGCCCAAAATGTCACAAGGAGATTAAGATTCTTGGGGTTGATTACAAATCCATGGATAATTATTATATTTGTAAAGACTGTGGGGATAAATTCCCTGAACCTACACAAGATTATTTTTGTGTTAAATGTAGTAATAGATTTTCATTAGAAAAGGCAAAATGGATTTCAAGTCAAGGATACAAGACTATTTGATTTATTGTTTAACGACCTTGCTGATGATATCTAATACTTCTTGAAAATTAAATGGTTTTAGAATATATGCTCTGGCGCCTAATCTAAGACACTCTTTTACAGTTTCTTGATTATCACTAGCTGAAATCATAATCACATTTGCAACTGGATTGAATCCAATTATTTCTCTTAGCACTGATACTCCATCTTTTTTTGGCATTGCCATATCTAGCAAGACAATGTCTGGTTTTAATTTGATGTATTCTTGCAAAGCTCCTTCTCCATTTTGTAGTTCTCCTGCTAGCTTATGCTTGCCAATAGTTACAATGTCCTTCAAAACCATTCTAATGGCATCAGAATCATCAATTATCATAACACTGGCCATGCTATATGGATGACAATACGTCGTATATAATTACAAGTGTAAATTAAAAACCTGTAATCTCTGGATACTTGTCAGTTATCTTCTTTCTAAAATCATCTGTCTCAATACTTGTATCTCCGTTGAAAAGATGATTCATTCTTTGAACTGCTTCTAAAATTATCTCATGTGAGCCTTTTAACATTCCTTGGGTTATGACATATTTTAAAATCAAGTCGCTCATACGAGCAATCTCTCCTACATTTTCTTGGCCCATCATAGGTGCCAAACCCTTGATTTTGTGCATGTGTTTTTCAATCTCTTTGGATTTTTTATAGAATTGTTCATCATTAGCACATGCATGAAATATTTCCTTCAAACTGTCTAACTCTGCTTGTATCTCCTGTCTTGCTACTTTGAGAAATTCTTCAGACATTTTGACTTCTTACTGCATAACAATTATACTAACTTTTATACCGCTCTGAATGGTTTTTTTATTTGTGAAACTTACACAAAAGACCTACCTACTACTTGCAGTCATAATCGCAGTTTCGGCCGTGAATCTTTATCTTCTCATATTCACATCTCAAGAAAATCAAGATGTTTTACATTCCATTAGTTATGCAAGTGATCTTAAAGTTATAGTTGAAAGAATTGGTGGTACTGCCAACTCAATTGCTGGTGGTAATGAAGCCGACAGACCGACTTTAGATACTGAGATATCTAACTTTGATACTACTTATGCAAAACTTGGCGAAGGTGGAAATATTGATGGACTGAATATTGTTGCCGCTCCATCTGAAATAAGACCTGCATATGATCAAGTGGGAAGTGAATGGATTCCATACAAAGAAGATGCAGAAAAAATAAAAAAAGAAAATATTTTTGATTCACATGTTGTTGATGATCTAAAATATGTACTTGGTAAAAATGGACAAATGATTTCATTGACAAACGGTATTAGTAATGACTTGATGCCATTGGATCGAAATTATAATAAACATAAAATCATTGCACTTGAGATGACAAGTATCGCTCAAGACATTGGAGAAAAAACATTATTGTATTCTATTGGTGAAGGCGGAAATGTTACTACTTCTTTGAAAACAGATCGGATCACTTTTGATGCCGATTTAAAAAAATTGGAAGGACTTCCATTAAATGATACTGAATTTGCAAATTATACCATATCTCAAGAAACACTTGCAGCAATTCCTAGAGAAAACTCTGATTCTATACGACAACTTGATCCTTTATGGGAATCTGTTAGGGCAAAATTGATTTTTATTGAATCAAATACTTTATTGTCAAAAGATTTTGGTGCAGCATTGGCAAGTTTAAATTCGCAACGAAACGTATTGCTTAATGTAGCATCAGACTTTGTAAGCCAATGGAATCAGCTAATAGATTCTAAACTTCATTCAAATGTAATAGTGGTTCAATTATTGATAGTTGCAGATATTGCTGTATTCGTATCGGTGGTATTGTCAATTAGGCGTTCATTATCTCCTCTTGCTACATTGACCAAAGTCATGGGGCGTGTCAGGGAGGGATTTTATGGTGAAAAAATTAACTATTCTGCAAAAGATGAGATTGGAGATCTAGCAGAAACCTTCAACTCAATGTCATCCACCATACAGAAAAAAGAGGAAGAGGCAAAGAAAGTAGAAGTTGCCAAAGATGAATTTCTTGCAATGGTAACTCATGAGTTAAAAACACCGCTTGTTCCAATTCAGGGATATTCTGATATCTTACTTGGTGGACATCTTGGTTCTCTAAATGACGCTCAAAAAGAAAGATTGCAAATAATCAGCTCTAGTGCTTCTACTTTGTTACAATTGATATCTGATTTACTTGATGCACAAAAATTGGATCTTGGTCAATTAAGAATCAAAAAAGAGCGAAATAATCTCCAAGCATCTGTGGAAACAACAATTACTTCAATGCAACCACAAGCTGCAGCTGATGGAATATCTCTTACTCATAATGTGGACAAAGACATCTTTGCATTTTATGACGATGTTAGAATTAAACAGGTACTTACAAATCTAATCAAAAATAGCTTAAAGGCAACTCCTCAGAAGACTGGCAAAGTCGAGGTAATTGTTGAAGATAAAGCATCAGAGGTTATAATATCAGTCAAGGATAATGGACGTGGAATACCTGCAGAATCTACGGAGGGAATTTTCAAAAAGTTTTATCAAGTTGACACTACTAGTACAAGAGAAAAAGGAGGTAGTGGTCTAGGTTTATCCATTTGTAAAGGCATTGTAGAGGCTCACGGTGGAAAAATTTGGATGGTAAGCGAATTGTCAAAGGGTACTACATTCTCATTCACACTTCCAAAAACTGAAGTATATAGAACTCCGATATAGGAAATAGGCTTGATTCTTGTAATTCCAAAAAAATGACTCTGGAAGATTTTGCTGAAAAGGCAGTTCAAATTGCACTCCAAAATGGATCTGAGTATTGTGACGTGAGAGCAGAATCTGTGCACACTACTGGACTTGTAATAGAAAACGGAGAGGTTGAAAATTTCATCTCATCTGCTGATTCTGGATTGGGAATTCGAGTTCTAGTTGGCGGTGCTTGGGGCTTTTGCTCTTTATCTGAACAAAAATCATTTGAATCATTACAAGAAAATATCATTGACGCAATAAAATCAGCTAGGCATTGTTCTGAATATAAAAAACAAAAGGTCAGACTCGCAGATATGAAATCTTTTACTGACGTAGTAAATTATCAAGTAAAGATACTGCCATCTGTGGAAGAAATGATAAAAATTGGTCTTGAATCTGATAAAATAATTCAAAGTTCAAAAAGAATTATCAAATCATCTGTATCCATACATCATGATAAGTTTCACAAGTATTTTGTAAACAGTGAAGGCTCAAAAATCACTCATAATTTTGATGATATGATAGCAAACATGTCAGCAACTGCACATTGTTCTGGATTGACGGAATCTGTCAATACTACTGAGGGCGGTAGAGGAGGACTGGAGATGATTACTGGAAAAAATGATTTACTTGTAGTTGCAAGATCTATATCTGAAAAAGCAGATGCGTTACTTGATGCAAAAACAGTAAAGGAAGAAAAAGCAACTGTGGTAATGAATCCGGATTTTGTCGCATTACTTACTCATGAAATTTTAGGACATCCATCCGAAGCCGACAGAGTGCTTGGCAAAGAAATGGCATGGGCTGGTGGTGCATGGTGGGCAGGAAAAATTGGAACAAAGATTGGTTCATCAGAACTTAATGTAATTGATGACCCTACAATTCCATCTAGTTTGGGATGGTACAAGTATGACGATGAGGGAGTGCCTGCAACAAAAAAGACTCTGATTAAAGATGGAGTGTTGAGTACTCATATGCAAAGCAGGGAGACTGCAGTTCTCTTTGACACGCCTGCCAATTCTTCAATGCGTGCAAGTGGTTACTCGTTTATGCCTCTTATACGAATGGCATGCACATGCATTGAGCCTGGAAATTGGAATCCTGAAGAAATGATAAAAGATGTTAAAAACGGGTATCTTGTTTGTAATATGAAAATTCCTTCAATAGATATGATGCGGTATAATTGGAGTATATCTTGTCAGTATGCTCAAAAAATTGAAAATGGAGAATTGGGTGAGTTGCTAAGAGATGTGATAGTAATGGGTAATTCACCTGAATTTTTTGAATCAATTGATGCTAGAGGAAAAGATTTTCAGGTACGACCAATAGCAAACTGCGGAAAAGGAGATCCTATGCAAGTAATGAGGATGGGAAATGGCGGACCGCATATACGGGGTAAATCAATTGTAAAGAGTGTGGCCGCCTAAAATGTCTGAAAAATTAAATGATGTACGTAATAGGGTAATCTCTTGTGTTGACTGTGTTCTTTCAAAATCTAGAACAAATGCAGTACCTGGCATTGGAAATGCAACATCTGATATAATTTTTGTAGGAGAGGCTCCTGGGCGAAACGAAGATCTTCAGGGAAAACCATTTGTAGGAACTGCCGGTCAAATTCTCTCTGAAGCTCTAGAATTTGCTGGATTTACAAGAGACCAAGTCTATATTACTAATGTAGTAAAATGCAGACCTCCAAATAACAGACAACCAAATACTGAGGAACGAGATGCGTGTAGGAAATTTCTGTCTGAAGAATTAAAAATAATCAAACCCAAAATAATTTGTATATTGGGTAATACCGCCTATAGTTCTTTACTAGATGGCAACTCTATTACTAAAAATCGCGGCAAACTTGTAAAAAATAATGATCAACTTTATTTTGTCACTGTTCATCCAGCTGCTATTATTTACAATCCATCATTGAGGCAAGTTCTCAAAGACGATTTTGTATTACTTGCACAAATTCTGGATAAATTAAGAAAGGGACTAGATGTAGAAATTTCAAAATGAATCTAGTAACCCGTTCATTTTATGCGCGCGATACCGTGGAAGTTGCTCAAGATTTGCTTGGAAAGATCCTAGTTAGAAATATTGATGGATGTTTAATCTCTGGGATAATTGCAGAGACTGAAGCTTACAAATACAAAGATGATGCAGCAAGTCACTCGTTTGGAGGTTTGACAGAGAGAAACAAAGCCATGTTTGGTAAAGTTGGAAAAGCATATGTCTACTTTACATATGGAATGCATTACTGTGTCAATGCGGTTGCTCGAAGTTCTGATAATCCTGCAGGTGCAGTTTTAATTAGATCGCTTTTTCCAAAACAAGGAATAGACTTTATGATAAAACATCGAAAAACTTCTGATCTGTCTAATCTTACAAATGGGCCTGCCAAATTGACGCAGGCGTTAAAAATAACCAAGAAGGAGTATGGTGAAGATCTAACTAAAAGATCTAATCTGTTTGTAATTGATGGAATTAAAATAAAAAGATCAGAGATGAAGGCTGGACCAAGAATTGGGATAAAAAAAGCAACTGACAATCTGTGGAATTTTAAAATATCATAAAATATTATTGAGGATAATTAAGATGATGGAGTGGGTCTTGCTTCAAGTGTTGCAGTCAAATCCATTGTTTTTCCTTGTCTATTAATTGAAATCACTACCTTGTCTCCTACATTTTTCTGTTCATCCAAGTATGCAATAACATCATAAATTGTCTTTATCTGATGGCCGTCTATGGCAGTAATGATGTCTCCACCATGTGGAATGTTGTTGTCATCAAGTGTGGCTGGGGTTATTCCTGCCTTGTCAGCAGGTCCTCCTTTGACTATTTGCTCCACTAACACTCCTTTGAAGTTTCTTGGCAATCCGTTTGAAAGGGCAATATCTGGATCTAGACTTCTTCCAGAGATTCCTAGGTATGGATGAGTATAGTTTCCATTTTTGATTAAGACTGGAACGATTCTGTTAATTGTATTGGATGGTACTGCAAATCCGATTCCTGCAAAATCTCCTGTACTAGTTTTGATGGCCGTATTCATTCCTATGACTTGACTATTCAAGTCTAATAATGGACCTCCAGAATTTCCTGGGTTGATGGCTGCATCTACTTGAATTATGTCTGGAATTGAAAATCCCTGTATGTTCTCATTTGGAAGTAGTCTTCCAACTTGGCTTACAATTCCAGTTGTCATTGTATCACTGAGTCCAAATGGATTACCAATTGCAATTACTTGCTGTCCTACATCCAGTTGTGATGAATTGCCAAGAGTTAGAGGAATTAGATTTTCGTCTGAAAAGTTATCTATAATTTGTATAACTGCAATGTCATTTCCTGGGTCAGTGCCGACAACTTTTGCAGTGTATGTATTTCCATCAATAAAAGTCACGTTAACTGTTTTTGAACCATCTACTACATGGTTGTTAGTAATTATTCTCCCCTCTGTATCGTAGATAAATCCTGAACCAAGTCTTGTAGATTGATCTTCTAGGGGTGCTCCATTAATTATGATGCTGTTGTCTGTAGTTGTTACCTTACTTGTTATCTGAACTACAGAATTTTCAACATTCTTGAAGATATGTGTAAGAGTGGAATCTGTTGTTATGGTACTTGGTGAACCTGATGTACCTGGAGGTCCGGGTGGGCCTTGTGGCCCAGGTGGACCTTGTGGTCCCGGTGGGCCTTGAACCGTTGCCTGTGATATGTCGTTTAACGTCCTTCCATTGGTAAATTGTACTAGAACTGTAGCCGAAAGGGCGACAATTATGCCAATGAGAATGACTTCAAATTTTTTCATATTGAAATCTTAGCCAAATTGGTGCAAACCGAAATATTATTCTTTACTATCAATTTCTCCACTCTCAAAATATTTAATTTATTCAATCGATCTTTTGGTATTATCTTTTACTCATCTTGGATGATCATTACATAAATATACACATAATTCGCTAAATTTACCGTGGTAAAGAAGCAGAAGAATAAGGCTAAGGGTAAAGATAAGGCTGGTCCAATTTCTAAGGGCACTGTTATTACACTTGCAATTTTTGCAGCTGCCATAGCCGGTGGAGTGTATTATCTCTGGACTACCTCAGTTCCTGTAAACGGCACGACACCAAATTTCTCACCAGCGTCTAACATCTACATATTGGCAACCCATAATTCAGATGGATATTCATATGATGAACAATCCACAAAAACTGGAAAAAAATCAATATCTGGTACAAACACTAATCCTGTAATTCATGTTCCAAAAGGAACTCTGATTGCATTACATGTGATAAACGAAGACAAGGACACTGGCTCAGACCAGGATCTAAATATTGATGCCTTTAATGTTCATACAAGACACCTGCATTACTTTGAAGCTCAGACCATAAACTTCCTTGCAAACCAAGAAGGTACATTCCCGTATTATTCTACAATACATCCAGAAATGAAGGGTACATTTACAGTCGATCCATAAAACAATTCTTATTCTAAAAAATTCTAATCTGTTAAAACTTTTTGAAATGATTTTTTATTGCTAATAGCTTCTTGCAAAAATCGCATTAGTTTTGCTTGCCTTTTTACATACGATGCAAGCAGACTCTTCGTTTTTTGCATCAAAGGGAATAACGCGTATGTCTGCCCCTGTTGATTCCTTGATTATCTCCTCGCATTTGGTTTCACCACACCACGGTGAGTTAAGAAATGCTCCCTTTTCCATCTCTGATTTGAATTCTTCTAAATCTGTCACATTTTTTGTTTTCTCCTTTAAGAGATTTTTAGCATTTTCAAAAAGTCCCTGCTGAATTTCGTTTAACATGCTTAAAACTCCCTCCTCAGTATTCTCAAATGCTAGATCAGTTTTTTTGAGACTGTCTCGACGGACTAGAACTGTTTTGCCTTTAGCAAGATCTTTTGGGCCTATCTCTATTCTTAATGGAACTCCCTTCATTTCCCAATCGTTGAATTTGTATCCTGGAGTTACTTCGTCTCTTGTGTCCGTATGCACACGAAGATTATGTTTTACTAGTGTTTCTTTTATTTCTGAAGCTTTACTGAGAACTGCATCTCTATCATCTGGAGAATAGTATATTGGAACAATGACTACTTGTATTGGAGCAACTCTTGGTGGTAAAACTAACCCTTTGTCGTCTCCATGGAGCATAATGAGCGCGCCGATAAGACGCCATGATACTCCCCATGATGTCTGCCATGCAAAAGTTTCTACGTTTTGCTTATCTAGGAATTTTACATCAAATGGTTTTGAAAAGTTTTGTCCTAAAAAGTGCGATGTTCCCATTTGCAGTGCTTTACCATCTGGCATGATTGACTCCATCGTAGTAGTATAAACTGCCCCCACAAATTTCTCCTTGTCACTTTTTTTTCCAATAATCACTGGAATTGCAAGTTCTTCTTCGACAGTTTTCTTATACATGTCTAATATTGACATAACTTCTTCCTCAGCTTCTTCTTTTGTTGCATGTACAGTGTGTCCTTCTTGCCATAAAAATTCTGAAGTTCTCAAAAATGGCTTTGTCGCCTTTATCTCTGCCCTAAGAGCTGAATTCCAAAAATTAATCTTCATAGGAAGATCTCTCCAACTCTTGATCCATTTGGAATACATTGAATAGGCAAGTGCCTCAGAGGTCGGTCTTAATGCTAGCCTGTCACCTATCTCTGTATCACCTGAATGAGTAACCCAAAATACTTCAGGGGTGAATCCTGCAAAGTGGTCAGATTCTTTGCTTAGTAATGACTCTGGTATTAGGACTGGGAGAAAGCCATTCTCATGTCCTGTCGCCTTTAATTTCTGATCAAGTGAAGATTTTAGGGACTCCCAAATTGAATATCCATAAGGTCTTAGAACAATGAGGCCTTTGACAGGGGCATAATCTGCAAGTTGTGCTTTTAGAACAATCTGTGTATACCACTCGCTAAAATTCTCACTTTTCTTTACTGTAATTCCTATTTCTTTACTCAATTCAGATCTTTCTTATCGTTGGACTAATGAGCTTTCTGGTTTTTTAGAGTGCGTCGCCTTTGCATAGTACCTTGCCTGATACTCTGCTTTGGAAATTGCTGCACACAAAACATTGGATAAACGCAAGTTCATTTTTTAAAACGGGGCAGTCAACTGACTCCTCTTTCATACGCTTGAGCATCTTTGGACTGACACCTTTTAACTTGAGCTTACCTTTGTCATCCATCATACCGGATGCTTTGAGTTCTGCTTTTGTCTGATCTGTTAATTTGATCGCTTTGACAGCAACCTTTACTGGGACTTCATATTTGTGTGGAAGTTCAGTCATGTTATACAACTTGGAAACCTTGAATATATTACTAGTGGTGGAAAAGATCTGAAAACCACTTAAGATTAATATAATCTGATTTGAAGTTGAAAGAAGAAACTGATGTTAGCAATTTTTGATGTGGAAGGCGTATTGTTAGACGCTGAATTTCTTCCAATACTTGCTGAAAAAATTAACAAGCAAGATGAAATTTGGGCAATTACTAGACAGGGTATAGAAGGGAAAATAAATTGGGAAGAAGGACTGAAAAAAAGAATTGAACTTCTTAGGGGAATTGATTTTCAGACATGCAAGGAAGTTTCAGATTCATTAAAAATAATGATTGGTGCAAAAGAAGCATGTAGAGCACTGAAGGCAGCGGGTTGGAAGATAATGGCAGTATCTGGAGGATTTACATTAATGACAGACAGGTTAAAAGATGAACTTGGACTTGATTACGTCTTTTCAAACAAACTGATATTCAAAGATGGAAAATTGGATGGTGTAACGATTGATGTTGATTCTGACAAGGCTAAATCTGCAATTATTAAGATAAACGAATGGAAAGAGGAAAAAAATAATATCGTTGTAGTTGTTGACGGGGCAAATGATATTAAATTATTTAACATCTGTGGACTGGGAGTGGCCTTTAGAGCCCAAGACATGGTAAAAGAATTGGCAACTGTAACGCTGGAAGAAAAAGACCTCTCTAAACTCATTGATTTGATTAACAAACATTATGGCTTGAAAATACCGTTGCAGACCATTGCCTAACAAGATATCATTTTAAGCAGTAAAAAATTAAACCTGTAGGATGTCTTTAGAAATAATTCCAGTTCATATCTCAAAGGATATAGAACCTAGGGATGATCTAATTGAACTCTTACTTGAAACAAGAGCTGGTAGAGGATTGAAAGAAGGAGACATTCTAGTATTCACACAAAAAATTATATCAAAACAAGAGGGGCAAAAAATTGACCTTTCCAAAATACATCCAACTCTTCTTGCGACGGGAATTGCAAGTGCTTTTGCAAAAGACCCACGAATTATTCAGCTAATACTTGACGAAACAAAAAGAATCATTCGAATGAAAAATGGAATTATCATATCTGAGACACATCATGGTCTAGTCTGTGCAAATGCCGGAATCGATGAAAGTAATGTTGAAGCAGGATTTGCAACATTGCTTCCAAAGAATGCAGATGAATCTGCACAGAAACTCAGAAGACGCATTAAATCTCGAACGGGAAAAAATGTCGCAGTGATAATATCTGATACATTTGGCAGGCCTTTCAGAGAGGGTCAGACAGATACTGCAATAGGTGTTTCTGGAATGTTACCAATAATTAACTATGTAGGAAAACATGACAATTTTAATCGTATTCTCAGAGTTACTGCAATTGCAATTGCTGATGAGATATGTTCTGCAAGTGAACTGGTTAGAGGAAAGGCACTTCATACGCCGATTGCAATTATTAGAAATTATAAATTTGATAAAAAAAATGGTACATCAAAAGATCTACTGAGAGTAAAAGCACTTGATCTATTCAGATAATTCAAAATTATCAAAACAAGGGTTATATTCATTAGGTGAGGGATTTGATAGACGTTGGCTGGACTAAAAATAGAATTACACTGCCATAATGAATTTTCTAACTTTCAGCTTGGACCAAAGGAGACTCCATATGATTGCGGGGTTACAATTAGAGAACAATTGGAAAAGGCATATCAAATGGACCTTGACGCTTTTTTTATTACCAATCATAATACTCTCAACGGATACAACTCACTTTTAGAATACAAAGAAAATCATCACAAATACAAAAAGATCAAAATATACCCAGGAGAAGAAGTTACCACTGATCAAGGTATACATATTCTAGCATTTGGACTCAATGAAACCATCAAGGCTGGAAATAGTCTTGATGAAACACTTGATTCCATAAAATCACAAGGTGCTATATCTTGTGCACCGCATCCATTTGGCCTTAGTAATGGATTGCGAGAAAAAGCAATTCTCTGTGATTTGATTGAAGTTTTTAACAGTAATAATGTTGACCGTTATTCAAATCTCCGAGCCTCCAATTTTGCCAAAGCAAATAACATGATTGAAGTGGCAGGGAGTGACTCACATGTTGTTTCTACGCTTGGTAGGTGTATCAACTTGATTGACTCGGAAAATAAATTGGATGATGTATTGTATGCAATGAAACATGGTAAAACCACTATACATAGTTCAGGATATACCACAAGCAGAGAAATGATAGAACATGCTCTGTATAAAATAGAAAATTCTAAAGAAGATATTGTAATGTACTTTAAAGAATATCATCCGCATCTTACTGGGCTATGTGTTTTCTTGATCAATGCTTTTGAATCAAATCCAAATAGTGTAGTTTGGACAACTGCATACAAAGTTGCAGTTCGTATGATAACAAAACTTTCAAACAAAATTAATTTCAAAGACCAGGATCATACCGTTTTATATCAGAGAAATCTTCGTGCAATCTTGCCGATGATTCTGAGATGACTGAATTTTTTTGTAGCTATGAATAGATTTTAATATCTCGTGACTGATTTTTTGCTTATAGGTGAACCGATATTTCTGAATTAAATCCTACTAAGACTATTGATGTTCGAGGAATGTTCTGCCCAGAACCTGTCTTTAGAACAAAGATAGAGATGGAAAGAATGGTGGTAGGAAACATATTGCAAATCACTGCAGATGATCCTGCGTCTGAAGAAGATATCACAAGATGGGTAAACAGAATGGGTCACCAATTAATTGGAATTAAAAAAACAGGAAATGATTTACAGTTTACCATAAAGAAGGTGAAATAGTTCTTGGCAACTAAAACATTAGACGATGCTGATATGCTACTCAAGAAAATTGGGAATACTCCACTTGTAAAATTAGATTCACTTTCAAATGACGATGTACAGTTTTATGCTAAACTAGAATTCTACAATCCCTTTGGCTCTGTAAAAGATAGAGCAGCATTTTGGATGGTAAAAATTGCCGAAGAAAATGGCACCATAAAAAGAGGCCATACTATCATAATAGAACCAACATCTGGAAATACTGGAATTGCTCTTGCCGGAATTGCAAAACTTCTTGGATATAAAGTTGAAATTGTAATTCCAGAAAAAGCAAGTGCGGAAACAAAGAAGATAATTGAATCGCTTGGTGCTACTTTGTACCAAACATCTGATGATCTATGTCCAAAGGTAGGGGGCGGGACTGATCAAAGTATTGCTCTTGCACGTTCCATAGCATCGGCAAGGCCTGACAAGTACTATTCTCCAAATCAATATGCCAATGAAGCAAATTTTATGGGCCATTACAAAGGAACTGGACCAGAAATCTGGGAGCAAACAAAAGGAAATGTAACACATTTCTTTACCGGAGTGGGAACTGGAGGGACTATAACTGGAATTGGTGCATATTTGAAAGAAAAGAATCCTCAAATCAAGGTCATTGGCGTACAACCGCAACAAAACCACTTGATTCAAGGTCTAAGAAACTTTGAGGAATCTGCAAAACCTGATTTATTTCTCAAGCGTGAAAAAGTAGTTGATGACTGGATTACTATAACCAATGATGAGGCATTTGCTTCAGTAAAAGAAATTCTACAAAAAGAAAAGATGCTAGTAAGTCCATCCTCTGCTACTGTGTATACCGCCATGAAAAAATATGGCATAAAAACCGGTCACGTAGTAGGAATATTTGCAGATGATGGTAGAAAATTCAAGAGTCTTTACACTCAACAAGAAATTTTAACAGAATCTGAATTTGATATTGCGCTAAAAGATTCCAAGTATATTTCTCAAGTACAATCTGTCTAATTACGCTTTATTTTCTGAGAGATACTTGTCTACGTCAATAGCTGCCATGCAACCAAAAGCTGCAGCAGTAATTGCTTGTCTGTATCTATGATCATGAACATCACCTGCAGCAAATACTCCTTGTACGTTTGTTTGTGTGTGATTCTTTAATGCAATGTACCCTTGATCATCAAATTCAATCTGACCTTTGAATAATTTTGTGTTGGGCTCATGTCCTATTGCTACAAATATGCCGCCTACTTCTAATGTCTCAATTTTATTTACTGCTGTATTTTTTAGTGTTATCTGTGTAACTTTTTGATTTCCTTTGATTTCTTCAATTACTGTATTCCAGTGGAACTGGATTTTTTTATTTTCAAAAGCTCTATCCTGCATTACTTTGCTTGCACGAAGTGTATCTTTTCTGTGAACTACATGGACTTTGTTTGCAAACTTTGTAAGAAATATTGCTTCTTCCATGGCAGAATCTCCTCCTCCTGCAACAACTATGTCCTGATTTTTAAAAAATGGTCCGTCGCATGTTGCACAATATGAAACACCGCGGGCACTAAATTCCTGTTCTCCTTTGACACCGATCTTTCTTGGAGTTGCACCTGTTGCAATGATTACTGCATTTGCTTCATATTCTTCAGAATAAGTCAAAATCTTAAACGGTCTATGTCTGAAATCTACGTTAACTACTTCATCATCAATAATTGTAGTTCCCATTCGCTCAGCTTGTTCTCTCATTGTTGTCATTAATTCTGGTCCGAGAATTCCTTTGGCAAATCCAGGAAAGTTCTCTACTTCAGTTGTAAGCATTAACTGGCCTCCTGGCAAAATACCTGATATGATGAGCGTATCATGCTTTGCACGTGATGAGTAGATGGAAGCAGTGTATCCTGCAGGACCTGCGCCAATGATTATTACATCGAACTTTCTTTTTGTTTCAGGTTTTTTACTCTCTGATCTTACTTCTGCTTGCACAGAACAAACTCATTCCAGTTCATATTTAAATTATTCATGTTTTTTAATTGATTTGAGAATTTTTCGATGGGCATCGCAGAGTCTTCCTGATTTGATTTGTGCGTGTATCAGATCTTCTTGCCAGTGTGCATTGTTTAAAATGCAATCCTTTGAGTCACAAAATGACTCTGACGTCAAATAGTAAAAGATGGCCTGAAGTGCATATCCTCTGACAACTTGGCCCAGATTCTTGTCATGATACTCTAGAAATGTTCCTCTGAATTGCTCTTTTAGTGCATCCAGGTTCAGACCTTGTGCCATGCTATGCTGTATGCTGATATAATATGCTCGTGGTTTTGCAGGTGCTTCAATAATTCCAGTAGTTGAAATAATAGATGGGTTTGAACATATGACTGCTCTTCCATGATATCTGTAATCTTCATAATCGTATGTACATGTAAGTCGTGTCGTAAAAATTAAATGAAAGATGTTTGAATCTAATTCTTCTTCAGGTATTATTTTTTTTAAAATATTTTTTATCTCAAAACCGTCATATAGTATAATGTTATTTAAAACAGAACTATTTCCAAAAGAATTTTCTTCAAAAATGATCTCTTCTTCTGTTGGAGAATGTCTTTCAAATGGAGAGTATGGATTAAAAATTCGAGATGATGCCAATTCATAGGCAGTATTTCTATCTGCTCTGAAATGTTCAAAGAAATTCTTTCGTATCTCAACTGGAATATCTAATGTTTCTTGTATGAATTTTGCCAACTTGGAAATCTCAATTTCTGGAATCGATGGCTCGTCATAGAGAAAAACTTTGGATATATTCAACAAGTGTCTTTGAAATGTAATTGATTTATCTTCTTAGTTCTTTTAGTTTTGAAGCAGTAACTTCGGCAGCCTTTTTGCCTGATAACAGCATAGAGCCATAGGTTGGACCCATTCTTGCCAATCCATATGTTTCAGTAACTGACATGCCAGAAATAACTAGTCCTGGGAATACCTCGCCTGTCTTGTATACTACTCTGTTTTCTCCATCGTCAATCCACATTGGATCCATTCCTTTCCATTCTACGAGCTTTCTGTCTACTAGTCTTTTTACTGCTACAGAGTCATGACCTGATGCATCAATTACCATTTTTGCTTCTAGCGCAACAGGATCCACACATGTAATGTTTCTTGGAAGTGCAGACACTGGCATCCAGTTCACAACAACTCCTGCAACTCGTCCGTTCTTTAGAACTAGATCGTCAAACTTGGTTAATTGTAGAAACTTTACTCCAGCATCGCATGCTGCTGCTATTAATTTGGATACTGCATGAGGACCTGGTGTAAGAAAGAGACCCTCAGAAATTTGCTTGTACGGAATTCCTAGTTCATCCCAGACTTTTTGTGCTGGGGCTCTTACTGTTACTGGATTCATCATATATCCTCCAAGCCAATATCCGCCTCCTAGATAGTTGTTTTGCTCAATTACGAGAACTTTGAATCCCATTAATGATAACTCTCTGCTAGCAGTTAGTCCTGCAGGACCTGCTCCGATAATTATTACATCTGAATCTGATCTGTCAATTAGAACTGAATGAAATTCATTAGCAATCGCTCTTGTAATTTCAACTTCTCTTAAATCTGCAAAAATTTTTGGAACTTCTTCTTTCTGAGTGCTTTGCATGAAAAACCATCCTTTGTTTAGCACATTAATAGTTTGCTCAGTTTAGAAACGAATCTTCAAACGCCCTGATGCATTCTCTTATGTGCATCTTTTTTGGTGGGTTTTTGAAAGCATACGCAGAAATAATGTCCACTTTGCCAAAGTCTTTGCCTGAGAGGGATTTCTTTGCAGCTCTTATGGCATCAACTATGACATTACATCCATTTGTACTATCGTTTGTTTTCAATGCAAGATCCAATTCTATTGGTGAATTTAGAAATCCTCCTGCTTCCATCCAGTAGTAGCTTACTCTGGAATCTCCTAATTGTTCTGCATATTCTGTAGTACCAGCAGTGGAACTGAAAGGAATTGGAGATTCAATTGCAATGGACTGAGTTTTAATCTGCCTCTTTCTTTCTCTTGTCTCCTCTGCCATGGTATTCTGAGTATCTTGATTTCCACCTACGTCAAGTTGATATGCTTTTTGTAAAAATATTCCTCTGCTTGCCATGAAATCGATCATACCTCTATGAAATGCAGTACCTCCAAATTGGCTCATCAGGTCATCTCCTAGTATTACGATTCCTTTGGATTCGAACGCTTTTCTTATCTGGTCAGTGACCGTATGTGAGGCTGTTGCATTAAAGAAAGAACAGTCTGCATCTAATGCAGCTTTTGCATATTTCTCACTGCTTTTTTCCATGCCTGACGAAATTAGATTTAAAACAAAATCTGGTTTTGCACTCTTGAGAGATTTTACAAAATCATCATAACTTGCTGATTTTATTTGGCCATTTTTTGATATGTGTGGCGGTGCAGTGTCATCTGCAATTCCTGGTTGTACTACAAGATTGCCAAAATCTGTCTTGAAATTTTTTACTAACTCGCTTATTTTCTTTCCTACTTTGGAAGAATCAATATCGTATACTGCTGATATTGTAAAATCATTTAATGTCAATCCTGCTATTTTTGGATGCCACAGACCTTGTGTAGAATTTTTATAAAATTCAAAACCTTTGACAAGTGTAGTAGCTACATTGCCAACACCAACTAGTGCTAGACTTATCTTTTCTGTCACGGTGTTTTTTTCTTGTCGGTCATCATTTAACTCTTTTCTGATTAGTTGAAACTAACAAAGTTTCCTTGATGAATTGTGAATAAAATGTGCAACTTTTGCCACAAATGTGTAATGTTTAACTAAAATTCCCATAATACAAAATTTATATGCGTTCTGAAGACTAGCTATCAATAATTGAGTAATACAAGCGTAAACCAATCCAAGGCAGGTAATCTACCAGCTCATAAAATAAACTGGGGAAGATTAGATGAAGCAGAGAAATTTGCAGAACAGGTAAAATTATTCCGACAAGGGAAACTTAACAAAGATGATTTTAGACGTTTTAGATTGCAACACGGTGCGTATGGCAGTAGAATGACTGATGATTACAGCATGATTAGACTGAAACTTCCTGCAGGGGAAGTTTATTCTGAACAGTTGGACAAAATTGCAGACTTGAGTGATTCCTTTTCAATAGGAAGTGCACACGTTTCAACTAGGCAAAATTTTCAACTTCACTGGGTTGCTTTAGAAGATGTATCTGAAGTCCTTAGGGGACTTGCAGAGGTAGGGGTGACCACAAGAGAAGCATGTGGAAATTCTGTACGCAGTATAATGTGTAGTCCTCTTGCAGGTGTTTGCCCAGAAGAGATCTTTGATCCTACTCCTTATGCAGTAGCTACCACAAAATTTCTTTTAAGAAATCCTATGAGCCAACTACTTCCAAGAAAGTTTAAGATCAATTTTACTTGTTGCGAAAAACATGGGATGGCAAGAATGGTAGATATTGGTTTAATTCCACAACACGCAGAAATTAATGGCAAAACACAACGTGGATTCAAAATTTTCCTAGGAGGTGGACTTGGAGCCCAATCATTTGTGGGACATCAGCTAGAAGACTTTACTCCAGAAGAAGAACTACTAAACACTGTAATTGCTGTAATCCGATTATTTGATAGACTAGGTAATAGGGAAAATCTGGCAAGGGCAAGAATGAGATATCTTGTCAATGAGATGGGCTGGGAAAAATTCCAAAACCTTGTACTAAAAGAAAGAGCAATTATGAAAATGGTTCTATCTCTTGTAGTACAATTAGAAGTTGATAAAACACCTGAAGTGTTAAGAAAGATTTCAATTAGTTCTGAGATGCCATCTGTCCCACAAGGATATTCACGATGGGTAAAATCAAACACTGTAAAACAAAAACAGCCAGGATTTAGTTCTGTATTTCTTACACTTGAATCTGGAGATGTTACATCAAATCAACTGCGAGCTATTGCTGATATTGCACGAGAGTTTACTGCAGATGGTCAAATCCGTAACGGGTTTACTCAGGACATGGTATTTCGACATGTAAAAGATGAAGACCTTCCAAGATTATATGCAAAACTACTCGAAGTAGGACTTGCAAATCCGGGGGCACTTACAATGGCATCTGTTGTTGGCTGTTCTGGAACAACTTCGTGTAACTTGGCATTGACAAATTCTCACCGACTAGCAAAAGAGGTACAAAGAAAGTTCATTGAGCTGAAAATTGATGAAGATGATGATCTTAGAAATTCAACTGTTAAGATTAGTGGATGCCCCAATTCTTGCGGTCAACATGAAATTGCAACAATTGGATTTTATGGTGGTGGTGGAAGGCTAGGCAAAGACATGTATCCATTGTATAACATGTTGCTGGGAGGACGTTCAGATGGAGATACAACACTTGGTCATATGTGTTCCAAAGTTCCAGCAAAGAGAGTCATTCCAACAATTCTTAAGATAGTTGAAATATTCAAATCTGAAAAAAGACAAGGCGAGACTTTGGATCTATGGGTTAAAAGAGTATTGGAAGGAAATGGCGGTCCGAAAGTCAAATCTCTTGATGATATCAAAGAGTTGCTAAAGTCTACTCTGGTAGTACCTACAAAAGAACAGGATGAAGACTTTTACGCCGATTATGGAAATGATGGAAGCTATCATGCAAAAACAGGAAGGGGCGAGTGTGCAGCTTGAGCAAGGAAAAAACCACTCGAGTTACAATCGATGCCGATAATCTTAGATCCGAGATAAGAGACAAGAGTGTAAAAGTTCTAGATATACGAAAAGAAGAGGATTACAAACAAGGGCATATTCCTGGCGCAATCAATCTTCCACTTGCAAGTCTACTTGCTGATGATAGTCCAGAGAAAGTTTTGCAATATGCTCAATCCTTTGGAATTGGTGATGAGACTTCGGTTGTTGTATATGATGATACATTTGGTGCTCTAGCATCACGAGTTGCATGGACTCTAGAATATATCGGACATGAAGATGTTTCACTACTTGACATTACTTTTGGTACTTGGAAGAAGCTTGGCCTTGAGATAAATACCGAATCACCATCTCCAAGTAAAACTAGTCATTCTCTAAAATTACAACCACAGATTCTTGCAACTTCGGACTCTCTTGTACCTGCTAAAGAAAAAGGCGCAGTCCTAGTGGATAACAGAGAAAGGCTAAACTTTCTTGAACAGCATATTCCTGGTGCAATCAATATTCCATACAGGATGCTTGCATCCGGGCAAAATATTTTGAGACCCAAAGAGGAGCTAAAAAGACTGATGCAAAATAGGAACATCTCTTCTAATTCTGAGATTATAACATACTGTGGAAGTGTGGGTACTCTCTCAGGTCTTGGATATTATGCGCTAAAATCAATTGGACTTGACAACGTAAAACTATACGTGCGTTCCTTTAAAGAATGGAAATCGCTTGAAAAACCAATAGAAAAGCAACAGGATGCAAACTATTGGGATCTGTCTGCTGAATAACTTTAGGAACTCTGTGCAGCTTCACTTCGAAGCTTCTTTGTAATCATCATCTCAATTTCGTCCATAAGTTCAATCATTTTGTGTTTATTTCCCTGAAGATATTCTGACCCTTTGTCATTTAGTCTTGCTTTGAATAATCTTATGTCTCTGTGTTCCTCAAAGAAATATTCAATCATTTGCGCACCTTTCTTTGAGGGTTCTATGAATACATCTAGCGTTGAAATTATTTCTTTGACATCTCCTTTTTCAATTGCAGTCTTTGCAGCATGTACTGCTTCACTAATATCTTTTAGATTCTGTATTACAATTGGCCGTGATTTTCTTGCAACTCCCAAGAAACCTTTCTTCTCTACACCTATCTTTTCTGCAAGTTCTGGAACAATTTCATACTCTTCTACCTTTTGTAATCCAAGATTTTTTTCTGTCTTGATAAGTAATCCTTTTTCGACTAATTTTCTTGCCGCATCTTCCACTTCTAATTTACCTACCATTGTAGTCCAAACAATCTGGCCAACTTTTCGATACCCTTGTCTTACTGATTCTAACACTACAACTTCGACAATTCTTCTATATCCTTCATCAGCTTTGATGTTTTCAAAATCTTTGTCTTTTACTGCCTTCTTGGCATTTTTAACATCAATTTCAATTGAGCGTTTAAGAGCTTCAATTGATTCTGGGATTTGATTTAAAAGTGAATAATAGCATGCCTTGTTGTACCATGACATTCCATCTGTAGGATCTGAATCAATTGCTTTTTCTACACATTCTAAAGCTTTATCATAGTTTTTTTGTCTATAGTAAATCAGACCTTTCAAGTTCCACGATTCGGCATTTGTGACATCGATTTCATGAACTTTATTGTATGCATCCATTGCACTTGATAGATCATTCATGTGAAAACGTGTGTATCCTAATTTTAGTAAAGAATCCACATGACCTGGATCAATTCGTAACGCATCTTCAAAGGCACGTGCAGCATCATCCATTCGTTCATCTGCCATTAATGAGACACCTTTCTTGTAGTGCTTGTTTCTAGAATAATTGGCATCGGTTAATTTCGAATCGCCTGATTCTTTGGCCAACTCTGTTTCTGTCTTTCTTATCTCAGTTCCAGATTCTTCCTTCTTATCTCCGAAAAGTTTCCTCATGGTCATGAAAATATGGTTTTATCGTAGATAAATACATTAGTTTGAAAATAGGCTCTTAGGCAGGTAGAAAACCGATTTCCAAGTATCTAAAAATTCACAAATGGGCTTTATATCATATTGAAAATACAAAAATACTTAGGAATTGGACGTAGAATATGTCATCTAAAGATAACACTATTGAGATATCTGGAGAGTCACCCTTTAAGCTATCCTCTGGTGTGTTTGAAGTACAGATTGCAATTTGTGATACTCAGCCATCATCAGATCAAATTAGACAAAAAAACTTTCATTCCCTGTGGAAGGATAATTTTCATCTACGCGTAAAGGATAAGAGATTTTCACAAACTCTCGGTTCTACAAAAAATCCTTTACCTGACTCTGTATTTCAGAGAGGCATTGTTTGGGTTGTAGTAGTTGATCAATTCTCATCTATTCATACTAGCTTTCAAGTTGATGTTCCAAAAATTGATTTAGGATATACTACAACAAAACCCGAATCGGAAATTGTAACTCGTTATACAAAATCTGAACCAGAGACTAGAATTTCAAAACCTATAACAGAACACTATTCTGCTGAACGCGGGTCAAGAGGTCCATCAGGACCTATGGGTCCTCCAGGGCCTATGGGACAACCAGGACCAATGGGCACAGCTGGTGTCCAAGGTCCATCTGGACCTATGGGAGTACAAGGAGACAAAGGTCCACCAGGTCAGCCAGGTGACAAGGGAGACAAAGGTCCACCAGGTCCGCCAGGTGACAAGGGAGACAAGGGCGACAAGGGATTGATGGGCGATAGGGGAATTACTGGAGATAAAGGTCCGCTTGGTCCACCAGGTCCACCAGGAGAAAAAGGTCCACAAGGTACACAAGGAGACAAGGGCGATAGAGGAGACAAGGGACCGATTGGCGATAAAGGAATTACTGGTGATAAAGGTCCACAAGGAGACAAAGGCCCTAGAGGCGAAGAAGGAGAAAAAGGTGAAAAAGGTGACAAGGGTGACAAGGGCGACAAGGGTGATAAAGGATTAACTGGAGAACTTGGTCCTTTGGGAGAAAAGGGTCCTACAGGTCCATCAGGTCCACCCGGTGATAAAGGAATTATCGGACCTCCAGGTCCGCAAGGAGAAAAAGGTCCTGTTGGAATAATTGGAGACAAAGGTCTGCCAGGTCCACAAGGTCCACAAGGTGATAAAGGACTAACAGGTCCTCAAGGTCCTCCGGGTGAGAAAGGTCCTCAAGGTCCTCAAGGTCCAGCTGGTGAGAAAGGTCTTACTGGAATTCCTGGCCCGCAAGGTGATAAAGGTCCAAGAGGATTGCCAGGACCAAGTGGTGATCAAGGTCCACGTGGTACTCCTGGTCCTCAAGGTCCACCCGGTCCTCAAGGAATTCAAGGTCCTCAAGGTGAAAAGGGTACTACGGGTCCACAAGGTGTACCAGGTGATAAAGGTCCACCTGGAATTCAAGGTCTTCCTGGCCCAGTGGGTCCAATAGGTCCGCAAGGTCCACCTGGAGATAAAGGTCCTCAAGGGGTGCAAGGTCCACAAGGCGATAAGGGATTGACAGGTCCTACGGGTCCGTTAGGTGATAAAGGACAGCAAGGTCCACAAGGACAACAAGGTACTCCTGGAGAACAGGGTCCTAGAGGTCCACCAGGTCCACCAGGTGATAAAGGTCCTACTGGATTTTCAGAACAAGAACGTGCATTGATAACTCAATTACTTGAGATTTTATCCTCCAAAAATGTACTCACAACTGAACAGCAAATAAAACTGATGAGCTTCCTTTACTAAAAATAAGTTTCTAGATTTTTATATTATCTACAACATCATTTCATTGCGTTTACTTCAAATAACTCAAACTGGTTCTAATTGATATGAGTACAAAAGATAAGGTAGAATTCAAAATGTTGGAACATACTAGAGTTGGAGATGAGCATGTCACTTTCAAGCTTGAAGATGGTACAATTGTTAAAGTAAAAGTTGATCTTGACAGAGTAGGTATTGCATTAAATTACAAAAATCCTGATGGCACGCCACATTATGCAGTTAATGCATCGCTTAAGCTGTCTCTGATTCCTAATGAAAGAAAATTTTTTGTAGAACCTGATGCTGTCAAAGGCAAATCGTCTCCGTCACCACCTGGTCAAATGTTTAGTTAAAATATTACAGATTATCGCCTACTAGGAAGCGATAACTGTTTTAAAATTTTATCTTCTTCTTCTTGAGACTGCTCTTCTAACAGCTGATCGCTTGATAGCTTTTCTTGCTACTGCTCGTCTTAGGAGAGCTCTTCCTACTGCTCTTCTTACAACAGCTCGCTTGACAGCTCTTTTTGCGACTGCACGTTTTACGACTCTTCGTTTAACAGCTCTTCTAACAGCTGTTCGTTTAACAGCTTTTCTAACAGCTGATCGCTTTACAGCTTTTCGTACAACGGCACGTTTTACAGCTTTTCGTTTAGCAGCTCGTCTTACTGATTTTGCCATTAACGATTAGTGAGTTTACTAGTTTTTCTATAGTGACGCTTAAGAAAATTACACTAAATGATGAGTAATATAGACACAATTTTTTTCACAAAATTAAATTTTTAATTATAATTTTATAAAAACAATCATTAATTAATTCTGTTGCTGATTGTTGTTAAATTCTTCTAACTTGTTTTTTATTATCTAATGTGTATCACACATAATTTTTACATTGTACATCTCACATTGAATCTAATTGTTGTAATGTAAAAGATCTGATGCAGAAAAAGTATCTATTTAGCTTTGATTATTGTTAGTACATCTTCATCTTGTAATGTGTGATTGATGCTAACACGCTGACCGCCAAACTTTACGCTCTTTCCCCATACCAAACCGTACCTGAAATCTTTTTTGAGATCACGATGAAGCTTGTTGCATATGTCTAAGACTGTAGAATTTCTTCTTGCAATCAACGGTTCTTTAAAATCTGTTTCGCCACCTTTAGGTCTCATGTAAATTCTAATGAAATCTAGTTTATCAAAAATGGCATCTTTTAATGCATTTACGTTAATGTCCGAGTCTGCTGATATGGGTATGAATTTTGTTTTTGAATTTTTTTGCAGTTCCATTACGAATCCTTGGTTTACAAGATCTATTTTGTTCATTATGGTTAGCGAATCTACGTAAAACTTGTTTCCAGAAATAAAATCGGTGAGTTGGTCTGCATCTACATCCTCTCGGACTAGGACCCTTCCATTATTCATTCCATACAATCTAAGAATATCTTTCATCAAACTGATGGACATTTTCGTAAGAGGAACTTGTTGACTAACAGATATTCCACCGTCGCCTGTTTTTTCTATTACTATATCTGGAGGCTTTTGATCAAGACGAATTCCTATGTTTCCAAGTTCAGTTCTTATGACATCTTCAAGGTATGGTTGGAATACATCAAGAATTATCAATACTAAATCTGCACTTTTTGCAACAGCTAAAACTCTTTTTCCTAAACCTTTTCCAGTTGACGCTCCTTTGATAATTCCAGGCAAGTCAAGTATCTGGATCTTGGCACCACGATGTTCCATCATTCCTGGAACTACTGTAGTTGTTGTAAATTGAAATGCACCGACTGCAGATTTTGCTCCAGTCATTCTGTTTAGTAGAGTTGATTTTCCAACACTTGGAAGACCGATGAATACTACAGTTGCATCACCAGTTCTTTTAACATCAAAACCTACCGAACTTCCAGATGATCTAGACTTTACGTCTTCTTGTTCTCTTTTGAGCTTGGCAAGCTTTGCTTTGAGAAGACCAACATGATGCTCTGTAGCTTTGTTGATCTGAGTCCTTGACATCTCATCTTTGATTGACTGGATTTTTTCTGGAATTCCCATCTGCAGATAAGATGGTATCTTGCCGAATAAAATCTTACCACTCTGTATTTTCTGACTGTGCCTGAATTTTTATTGAAATTCTATGTTTTGATGTATTGTAGAAACATGTTTCCAAAGAAAACCATGGCAAACGCACTAGCTACTCTTGCAATACTCATTACTATGAGAAATTTTTTAAAATCATATTTTTTTACCCCTGCAATTATTGTCACAACCTCTGTAAGGATTGGGACCCAGTTTAGAGCAAAAATTATGCTCCAGCCGTATTTGCTGAGCCACTCAAAACTTTTCTTATGATGATCTTCACTGTGAGTTTTTCGTAAAATTGTATAGATCTTTCCACCATCATATCCTATGAAATATGTAACAATTCCTCCGATAACCGAGCCAATTGACAATACTGTAAATACTGCAATCTCACTTTCCCCCTGTAAAAGTAACGCTGTAGATGTAACTACAATTGGAAAGGGTACTATGGCTGCAAATACTGCATTAAGAAAAAGACCTAGTAATCCATACTTTACAAAGAACGGGTTTTCAAGTATGGGTTTTAAAAAATCAATAAGCACAAATTGGATGGAATTCTTCCTTGTAATAAACTGAATTTAAAATGTAATTATTTCTGATCGGGCTCCCTTCTGTTTAACTTTGAATAAAGTATGGTATTTTCTTTCATGATAAATACAATTCTGTTTGCAGGTATTATTTGAAAATTTTCTGATAATTTTAGAAATTCTAACAGTGGTATATTTTTTGTCTCTCCGAGGTCCTGATATCCAACTGAATATGATGCGGGATTGTCACTGTGCAATGCCTTGCTTAAAATTTCTGCAACCCTTCCTTTTCGTACCATGTAATTTTGATGATTCAAAACTATTTTAGTTAGCAGTTATTATCACGGATGTTTACCTCGTGTTTTTTATACTGAGTATCATATTTTGTGACTAGTTTTTTGAAGTATCAATTGTTCCCACACGAGATTTGTTGCATGAATCATGATTTAAAAAATCGACGTATCTTACTATCCAGAAATCTTCTACAATAGATTACCGACTTCATTTACCATCACAAATGTATCCAAGCTAGTAGGTGCTATTGATCGAATGTCTTACTCCCGAAACGAATCTAGATAATCAGCAAAGTCTTTCATATGCACTTGTTTTGTTTTTTCCCAAACTTTTTTAAATTTGGGTATGGTCATCATTGTTTTTGTTAATTCTTGCCATCGTGACCAAAGTCCATATTCCATAGTCTTTGTTTTATTCATGAGATACAGAAATTCAAATAAATCAAGAAATGCGACCGCTGTGTAATACTCGTCAGCATTATCCACCATGGAAAAACGTTCAGCAAACACAGGACTTTCTTTTGCCATTTTTGTAAAAGTCTCGGTTTTTTCAAGGTTAAGTCGTGCCTCAATTATCTTTGCATAGGTCTGCTGTTGAATCTGAACGCGCATTTCTTTTTTTACTGTTGAAAACTGCCATAATGAGATAGCTA
Organism: uncultured Nitrososphaerota archaeon; assembly: GCA_963713025.1. Taxonomy (GTDB): domain Archaea; phylum Thermoproteota; class Nitrososphaeria; order Nitrososphaerales; family Nitrosopumilaceae; genus Nitrosotalea. The sequence goes on from CAVQKA010000004.1 coordinate 74,667, forward strand.
GTATGGATGTAAGGATACCAACAATAACGAGTTCTAAATAATCCATATGCCGTCAAATTAAGGGTTAATTATTCCTCTGCCGACTATTTTACCTTCCTTTAGCATTGTTAATGCTTCTGTGGCTTGATCAAGTTTGAATCTATTTGAAATCACTGGCTTGATTATTCCCCTTTTGGCAAGAGAGACCAATTCAATCATATCAGTCAACGAACCCGTATAGGAGCCAATTATTTTGTACGCTCTTGTTGGCATTGTAACGAGGTTTAATTGCAGTGCTCCACCAAAGAGCCCTACAAGTACAACTCTAGCTCGTCTTCGAAGTATTTGCATATCGGTTTCGACCGTTTTGCTGGCATTGACAAAATCTATGATGGCATCAACTCCAAGGTTGTCTGTCAACTCCATTATGGATTTTGCCACATCCTGGTTTTTGGAATTTATTGTAAAATCTGCACCATTTTGTTTTGCGACTTTTAGTTTATCATCATCAATGTCTAGTGAAATTATGCTTGCACCTGTTACTGCCTTTGCAAGCTGAATTGCCATCAAGCCCAGACCTCCGGCACCGACAATGACAACATTATCTGCAGGTCTTAGATGTGTATTTTTTACAGCGCCATAGGCAGTAAGTGCAGCACATGATAACGTTGCACTAGTGTCAGCATCCATGTCACCAAGTTTTATAAGATATTTGTAACTTGGAACAAGCAAGTATTCAGCATAACCGCCGTCATGATATACTCCCAAAGATCTGGGCTTGTCACAAAGATTCTCCTCTCCGATTCTACAAGCAGGGCATAGACCTTCTCCTATCCATGGAAAAACAAGAACCTTATCATCTTTAGTAAATCCCTCTACCTCTTCTCCCATGCTATCAATTATTCCTGCCACTTCGTGGCCTGGAGTTAATGGATATTTTACACCTCGATCGGTTGTTTTCATGAACGAGCCTGCAGGTCCGTCATATCCGCCTTCCCAAAGATGGATATCGCTATGACAGACACCAGCTGATTGAACTTTAATCAAAACTTGTGAGCCTCTTGGCTTTGGAGTCTCAAGTGTTTGTATCTCTAATGGTTCTTTTACTCTTACGATTCTTGCGGCTTTCACATTTATCGAGTGGTCATCATATTATATAATGCCCAGCAATCAATTGCATGAATATTCTTGCATGATATTATATGATAGATCTCAGTACTTCACATGTGAAAAAAAGCGAGAAGAACAACATTGAGGTAAACGATCGAAAAAGAATACTTATCTTAGGTGGTGGATTTGGAGGAATCCAAGTTTTAAGACGATTTGAAAAAAAGTTTGAAAATGATTTTACTGTAGATATAACCATTGTGAGCAAGAATAACTTTTTTCTCTTTACGCCAATGTTACCAGAAGTAGCTTCGGGAATGATAGAGACTAGACACATTGTAACACCGGTAAGAGCATTTTGCAAAAGGGCGAGATTTTACGAGGCAATAGTTAGATCTATTGATTTTCAAAAAAGGCAGGTTACTATATCAAATGTAATAGGCAACACAGATGATCTGACAAATTGGCATGATCATGTATTGGATTATGATTATCTGGTAATCTCTCTTGGTGGGGAAACTAATTTCTTTGGCATGGAAGATGTCAAAAAATACTCCCATACCATGAAAAGCCTAGGCGATGCAATATTTCTGCGTAATTATATCATTGACATGTTAGAGCAAGCTAGTATTGAACAGGACAGAAAATTAAGGCAGAGTTTGATGACCTTTGTTGTTGTCGGAGGGGGATTTGCAGGTATAGAGACGGTAGGCGAATTGAATGCACTAGTTAGGGATATAGTAAGAGACTTTTATCATGATATTGACATACAGGATATACGAGTAGTTCTTGTAAATGCCGGGGACAAGATATTGCCTGAAGTAAGCGATGATCTTTCATTATTTACTACACAAAAGATGAAAGAAGCTGGAATAGATATAATCCAGAAAAATCCAGTCAGTTCAGCAACGCAATCTAGTGTAAAACTAAAGGATGGTACAATTATAGAAACTCGTACGCTGGTATGGGCTGGTGGTGTGACCCCAGAAAAGATTGTCAAAGAATTACAATGCGAACATGACAAAGGCGGGCGAATAATAGTTGATGAATACCTCGGGGTCAAAGGTTTTGACGGAGTATACGCACTTGGAGATTGTGCATCTATTACAGACAAGAACACTGGAAGGCCGTATCCTCCCACTGCTCAAAACGCTGTAGAACAGGCAAAAGTTGTGGCAGACAATCTGATATCAACAACAATGGGCGGAAGCAAAGTTAGCTTCAATTACAAGTCAAGAGGCATAATGGCACAAATTGGAAAAAGAAAAGGAGTAGGCATACTATTTGGTATGAAGACACACGGGCTACTTGCGTGGATGATCTGGAGAACTTACTATCTAAGCCATCTGCCCACTTTGCAAAAGAGATTAAGAGTATTGGTAGATTGGACAATAGACATGTTTTCTAAGCCCGATATCACCAGACTTGATACATTTACAGAAAGACAAGAAATTCAAGCAAAGACTCTCTCAGATACAATAAATTTGGTACCAACAAATGAAAAAAGTAAGGCAACTTGAAAAACGATAACCAGACTGAATCACAAGAAAAAATTCCTAATCTTGAAACTATTCTTCTATTACAAGGTGGAGGTGCACTAGGGGCATACGAGTGTGGTGCATTCAAGGCACTATCTAAACACAAAATAAAACTTGACATGATTGCTGCCACATCAATTGGCAGTGTTAATGCGGCAATAATTGCAGGCTCTAAGAACGACGAGCCTGCAAAAGGTCTTGAAGATTTCTGGATAAGTCTTGGAGATACTACTACATCACATCTGCCTGATGATATACGCGCCGTTACTTCCGTAACTAATGCATCCATCTGGGGAAACAAAGCCTTTACACCAAAATGGCTCAGTCCAAATGCTGACTCTGGTAATTCCCCATATCTCTATGACAATACACTGTTACGAAACAAAATAATTGAATACGTAGATTTTGAAAAGATACGAAGACCTACTAGCCCTAGAATAATAATTACCTGCACAGACATACAGAATGCAAAGCCATCAATTTTTGATAGCAAGTATGACAATATTACTGTAGAGCATATACTTGCTAGTGCAGGGTACCCATATTATGGAATACAATGGACAAAGATAGGAGACAAATATTTGTGGGATGGCAGTCTACTGAGCAATACGCCATTAATTGATGCCATAAACGCCTCACCTGATACAGGCAAAAGTGTATACCTTGTAGATCTTTTTCCACACATACAAAAGAGTCTTCCAAAAAACATGGAGGAGGTTTGGCACCGAGCAAGAGATATCATGTTTGCCGATAAGATAGAACACACAATTCGAGTCTCAAATATGCTCAAACGATACCTGGATCTTTTAGGTGATATGCACAAAATAACTATGAATTACCTAGATTCTGGAAAAGCAGATGAATCTATGAAAGCAAAAATTATCGAAGTAGAGAAAACATACCACAAATTGACAGTTGAGAGGGGCGGAATAATAAGAGACTTGGTACGCATTGAAAGAAAAGAAGATGCACCGTATCTGTTTGAAGATTCTGATTTTTCCAGTGTTACTATAAAAAAACTGATACAAAACGGAGAATCTGATGCCAACAAAGCAATTGATTTACATTTTAAGAAGACCCCTCAGGGTGTCCAAACCAAACCTGTTTAGATAATCTACAAACTTTCCTTATTCTACATGATGATGATCAATCAACTGATCATAGAATCTTGTTGATTTTATGTTGACAAATTCTAACATGCCATATCTTGACAATTCTCTACCAAATCCGCTGTGTTTTACACCGCCAAAAGGAACTCGTGGGTCTGAAACCAAGACGTTGTTAACTGCCACCATTCCAGATTCTATCATTTTTGACAATTTTTCAGCTTTTTCCAGATCCTGTGTCCATAAGCTTGCGCCAAGACCAAATTGAGAATTATTTATAATTTTTATGGCCTCCATCTCATCATCAACTACAGTAATAGGCGCAACAGGACCAAATGTTTCCTCGTTGGCCACACGCATATTTGAAGAGATTTTAGTAAGAATAGTAGGACTATAGAAATAGCCTTTGTCTTTAATTCGCTTACCACCAGTTAATATTTCTGCACCATTCTTGACAGCATCTGTTACCTGATCATCTATTTTATTTAGGCCACTAAGGTTTACCAATGGACCCATATCCGTATCTTCCAAAGTAGGATCACCGACTCGGAGTTTTTCAGTATTTTTAACAAATTTTTCAATAAATTCTTTTGAAATGTTTTTTGTTACCAAGAATCGTTTTGATGCGATACAGCTCTGTCCGCAATTAATAAAACGCCCTTTGACAGCTCCATTTGCAGCCTTTTCCACATCGGCATCGTCACAAACTATGAATGGATCACTACCTCCTAACTCAAGAACACATTTTTTTAATTGCGATCCTGCCCTCTGAGCTACTATTGCTCCTGCTATAGGACTTCCCGTAAATGTTACCGCATTGATGTCAGAATCAATCATTGATTCTACAATGCTAGAGTCACCAACTAAAGTTTGGAATATGCCATCAGGAAATCCTGCTTTTTTGAATGTGTTTTCGATTTCTATGCCGCATTGCATTGTTGCACTAGCTGGTTTGAGAACAATGGTATTTCCTGCCATAAGTGATGGTGCTGCAAATCTTATTGCTTGCCAGTAAGGAAAGTTCCATGGCATTATACTTCCTATTATTCCAATTGGCTCAAATGACAAAACGCTCTTTCTGGCATCAGTGTTAATGATCTCAGAGTTCAAGAAAATTTCTCCATTGTCACCATAAACTTCCATGACCCATGCACATTTTTCTACTTCAGAAAGTGATTCCTTGATTGGCTTGCCCATCTCTTTTGTCATTATACGGGCAAGATCTGTTTTGTTTTTTCTTAATTCATCTGCAAGAGCATGCACAAACTCAGCTCTTTTCTTAATATCTTTCTTCCAATCATTAAATGCAGTTCTTGATTTTTTTATAGTCTCGTTAATCTTTTCTTTGCTTATGATTTGATATTCAGCAATAACTTCTTCAGTAGCAGGATTGATCGTTTTTACTGTCACAACAAAATCAACATCTATCATTGTATTAGAACGTTCTATTGATTTTCAATCTGGGTCTCTAACTTGTCAGCAAGTAATAATCCAACTACTTTTTCAGTCACCCTGCCAACTAAAATCGATAAATAGTAAATCGAATTTATGATTCAAATCAATATCAACATGCGCTGACCTGGACAAAAAATTACCTGCAGTCATATCAGCAGGAGATTAGAGGTGAACAATAGATGGATGCAATATTGATTTCATTTGTGAGTGTATTAACAATGTCCACAGCTGTATTATCATGATAATGTTAATTAGATAACTCACTTTTTGTATGTCTCTTTTGCCTGCTCGTGAAATTTGACATTACTTTGATCTACTTTAATTGCCTGAGTTGGACAAACAGAAACACAAGCCATACACCAAATGCAATCGTGCTCACGAATTGGATCTGATTTATCAGTGTAATCTTTACGACCTTCTTGGGCATGATCATCTCCCGTTCCTGCAGTTACCGCATTTGTCATCTGTACAGCTGGTACATCCTGCTCAGTTCTGTACCACTGGTAGACTTGAACAGGACAAACTTCAATGCAGCCTCCATCGGCAATACAAGAATCCCAATCAAGAGCTACAAAAGTACCGTGTACGCCTAATGGTTCATAGGCTTCTCCACGTGTTTTGTATGCATTCTGAACATTTTCATCAGTTAAAGATTCTGCATCATCCTTTCCAGGTCCCCATACAAAATGGAAATGTTCACCATCTGCACACTTGTGTTTTCCTATAGGCTTGTGATTTTTTGGAAATTCCAAGTCTATTGGCATGCATTCATGACTATATTATGAATAAAAAAGACTTGCAATCAATTGCATGAAAAAAAATGCAACAAATTCATCATATTTTTATGTTAAAATCTTTTCTTTTAAGACGAGATCTTGAAAACGACAAAACAGCATCAAAGAGAACACACGCATCAATGGTCTGTCACTTCAAACCACTGGCAATGCAATACATGTGGAAAGATATACGGATAATCCAAATTTTCCAAATTTTTAATAAGTCATTTATGATAACGCGTATATGGTGATACCAAAACAGACAGAGTCTGTTTCACTTCGCCTCGCCAAAAATACCTGGAATAAACTTAAAGTTTTAGCTAGTAAACAAAAAGTGAGTCCTAATGCTCTTGTGAGTCAGATACTGGATTCGCATCTTGAATGGGAGTGAACTGCGGCTGCTGCAGGATGGGTTGTTATGCCTAAACCATTTCTCATAGAACTATTCAAGGTCATCGATAGTAACACGATTGAAAAAGTAATAACAAAATTGTCTTCACGCATGGCAAAAGATATTTCTCTATACATGCGAGGAAAACATGATCTCAACTCTTGGTTATCGGTGATACGAGTGAGGTGTGCTCGATCAGAGTTTAATCTAACAGAATATGAAGATGAGACAAAACATGAACTAATAATGCAACATGACATGGGCGAGAATTGGTCACTATACTTTAAGACATATTTTCAAAACATCTTTCATGATCTTGGTGTAAAGGCAGAATTTGATTACACGGACAATACATTAGTGATAAAAATAGAAAAGGACAAGACATCATCATGGCATAGATAATAACTTGATTGATCATATGGAAATTCTATAAATACGATGCACTAAAATTAGTGCATATCCCTGCAAGACTTTTTCTAGTTTCCTTGATACTACACGGCATGTTACAAAAAAGAGATGTGTAAAATCATGCTTAGCTCTTTGTTGGATTTAGGAGTAGACAGGGTTATTATGATAAATGAATACGGAAGGGCCGAAGAAGTACTATCAAGGAGTACAATAAACATGTCTAGCCAAAGACAAGAAATTCTTCACATGAGTTTTAGATTGCACCATTCTTTGCTTCAGGATTTTGATGAAGAATATGGAAAGGTAAACTATTTTGTGATAGAGAGGGAGAATGTCAAGATAATTTCAGTACCATTTCATTCATGCAAATTATTTTCCATCATGAAAAAAGGAATAGATCACATGCAAGTCATTAAAAAGATTCAACAAATAGTGAACCTAAAACATGAGTATCGCCCCAGAGACATGCTAGAGATGGTAGCAAGTGTCAAGTAAAAGTATTAAAAAAATACTGGTTCCTCTGGATGGTTCCAAGTATTCAATGGAGGGTCTGCATGAGGCAATCCTACTTGCAAAACAATTTGGTGCAAAAATCACTGGCTTGTGTGTGATCCCGATAACGCCTCCTGTTACCATGCCCGGATTGCAGACTCCCTTCAAATCATACATGACTGACGGAGCAGCAAAGTTCATGGCAGAGGCAGCAAAGATAGCATCTCGCAATGAAGTAGACTTTCAAGGCAAACTGATCTATGGAGAAGCCTCCACAGAGATAACAAAATTTGCCAGTGATAAAAAATTTGATCTTGTTGTCATATGTTCGCGAGGAAGAAGCGAACTAAAACAACTGTTTCTTGGCAGCGTATCAAATGCCGTTGTCCACAAATCCAAGATACCAGTTTTGATTGTCAAATAGTACTAAATGGATATACATTACAATCAAGACAGTCATTATTCACAATTATCAAGCAATTTCAAACAATAATTTCAGACTTGTACAACATCTACATCACAGAGATTTTTCACAACCTAATTTGTTTCATTATTCAATAAGAGTAAAAATACTACGTTGTATAATTGAAACCGCGAGTTTTATTACGTCATCAGTTATTGTCCTGGAAGTTAACCTCGTCTTTTTTTATATTGAGTATCATGATTTTATCACTAGTTTTTTGGTATCAATTGTTCTCACACTTGAGATTCCTTACATGTCATGATTTAAAAAACTGATTACCTTTTTTACTTTCCAGATATCTTCAATAAATTTCAGTGCTGGCTCGGGGGTTCGGGTACTAACTCCTATTTGAGATATTTCTTGTATTCCTTGATGTATCGCTTCACGAACCACTGAAGAAATGCTCCGTTATCTCTCTTTACTTGAGACCTTTCAAGTGAGTTGTAGTAGCTGTTTCTTCCTTCGTATGGGATATCAAGCATTGGATATTTTTTCCTGTTCAAGATAAAGTTCATGATGAGTCTTGAAATTCTTCCGTTACCGTCTCCAAATGGATGTATTGTCACAAACTTAAGGTGTGCAAGAGCTGCGAGTTCGACTGGATGCATTTTGTTCTTGTTTTTGTTGTACCACTGGAAAAATTCTGTTAGCATTGGGTAGACTTCAACCGGAGACGGAGGAATAAACTTGCTACCTCCTATAGCCACTTGGTATTTTCTAATCTTTCCGGCTAGGTCTGCTTTTGTTTTATTGAAAAGATCCCAGTGCCAATCTAGAGTCATCTGTAGAGACAAATCTTTCTTGGATTTTAGAATTTTATAGAAGAGATCTCTATGAGCCTCTGCTTCCTGTACATCCCTCATCGGCTTGCTCTTCGGTGTGATGCCTCTCTCTAGGAGATCTGCTGTCTCTCGACGGGTGAGCGTCGATCCTTCTATCCTCTGGGTGTCGTATGTGAATTGAGTTACGAAATTTTCTAGTTCTTTTCCTCTGACAGACTTTGGCATGAGCCCCTGTTCTTTTGAGAATTTTTGCTTGATCCTGTCTACGTCCACATACCATCTCTGCTTGTGTATGTCGTTGAGGAAATCCTTCTTGATTTTTTCTATGTCGGATGGAATCTTTCTTCCCAGATAGATTTCCTTCTTCTTAATTTTCTTGCCGTTTCTTATGCTATGCTCCAGATAGTAGTATGTTTGACCCTTCAACGTCTTTTTCCTTACTGTTACCATGAAACTAGTTACCCCTACATATTTATATTATTATTGTTTTTCACTAAAATGTAGGGGTAATCAATACCTGATATCATCTGAGAACCCCCCGATAAACTATAAGATGATCAAAACAACTCCTGCAAAGGTCGGACCTAATAAGACTAGTCCCTACAACAAAACAATTTTAATTCCACTTGCACCTACATCGGGTTTTTTTCACAACTTCATGTGTTTTATTATTCGATAAGGATGAAAATACTTCATTGTATAATGAAGACCACGAGTTTTATTACATCATCAGTTATTGTCATGGATGTTAACCTCGTCTTTTTTATATTGAGTATTATAATTTTCGATCTAGCTTTTGATTATAACTAAAAATCTTTGATTTCTTTTCCAAGATCCTCGAATAGCTGTTCATTTTCTTTCATGAACTCTTCTATGAATTTAGCTTCATCTTGGCTCATAACGGTATAACGTTTCCTTTGATATATAAAATGATTTTGTCAATTATTGCTAGCGGAGGCATGTCTCGTTGTTCTTGTACATCAAACAGCATCTTTCGTAATTCACGCTGCTGTATCTTTGGTATCGTAAATCTTAATCCATTTCTTCTCAAAAATACAGTTGTAGACAAGATTGCCGTTCGCTTGTTTGCACCACTAAAAGATTGTGCCCAAGCCAGACCGCCCAAAAGATGTGCAGACTTTATAACGAGTTTTTCTTCCAGGTCTGATCCTTCGCCAGCTTGTCGTACCATTTCCAAAACCTCATTTAATCTGGATCGGGACATATCTGTGAATTCAGGTTGCTCAGGATGTCTATCATTCCATTCTTCGATGATCTTACGATTTATTTCAATGATTAATTCTGGTTCAAGGTATCTAATTTGCAATTGTCATCTCTAATCCTATGACACAGTATTTTATAAAATCTTGAAATAACTTTACTATGTAATTACGTAATACCGCATGTTGCAAGACCTGTGACCCAGTCAATATAATGATACAATTTCAGTACTACTGCATCTACATCGGGGGGATTCAGCTAATGCATATTGAGTAAAAAAATCTAAAAAAATACAGATGGAATGTGACTAGATTATGGTCCAGATTCTCCAGATTCCCCTGATGATGCAGAACCGAATTTTGCTGATCCTGTTGTGGTCACTAGTGTCTTGTTAGTCTCTTGAATATTCAGAGCCTTTTCAGTATGTTCCTCACCAGGTAATGCCAGTGCCTTGTCTCCCAAGATAGTCTTGGTACCTACCACTGCAACAGCGATTGCAATTACGGCAATAGCAATGCCTACTAGAATTTTTTTATTCATGCCAGTTTTTTCTTTTACAGGTTATAATGTCTAGTTACCGTTTCCATTGATGGAATGATAGTATAGTTAGTTTGTATCTAATTTTCAGATGTGATATTGTTTCATTCTTGAGATTAGCACAATAGAGAATGTGGCAATTACCAATACAATGGCAGCAAATGGAAATTCAGGAACAGATGGGGAAATTACTTGAGACATGTTCATTATAGTTATACTGTGAGTTGAAAAGTGTGGAACTAGAACCAGTACTTGAATTCCGCTTTGAGTAACCACTATGGCAAAACTAGGATTGTCTGTTGATTTTGCATGCAATATTGCATCCATGTTTGGCGCCGGTTGGATTAGTTTTCCATCATACATCACACCGAGATTATTTAGATTCTGCAAGTTAACGGTAGTAGCATTAAGATTAAACACAATTACTTTGGGTCCTGTTTGACTAGGTGCGCTTACGTTGACATTTAGAGAATCAGGCGTATTGCTGGTTGTTTGAACTGAAACGTTATTGTCAATCGTAGTTGTAGACTGGTTTGTACCGATATTTACTTCAGCTGCTATTGTTTGATTGACTTTTGCTTGATTTATGTTTTGAATGTCTTGTTGAGTTGGGGTAAATACAGAATTGTGGTGCTCTCCATGACGATCACCTTCTACTGATTCAGACATGGTTTTGTTTTCACCATGATTCTCAGACATGTTTTTGTTATCAGATTCATTTTCAGACATGTTTTTGTTATCATTATGGTTCTCAAACATGGTCTTATTCTCACCATGGTTCTCAGACATGATTCTATTCTGAGATTCATTTTGATTATCTGATCTAGTATGATTTTGTTCCCCATTGATTTGACCGTCCTGATGGTCTCCACGTGAATCATGACTAGACGAGTCTCGATTATTTCCGTGATCATCTTCTGCAAAGGCTGTACTTACTGAGACTGTATTCAAGCCAGAAAATCCCAAAAAGACTAGGGCAAAAATGAAAAATGCTATAACCTTTTTACTCATATTGGCTTTTTCCATGGTTGGTTAAAATACCTAACGATCATTTCTGCAGATGAGAACCGTAACAGGTTTAACTCATTCATGATAATCATGAAATATCTTTTATCGTACAAATCTGAACTTATTGTGTGGCAAATAAAACAAAATCCATTTTTAAAAAAGAAACTTTGTTTGGACAAGAATCAAAAAAAATCGTAGATTTTGCCCACAAAGAAAAGTTTGATCTTATAGTAATAGGATCACGAGGACTAAGTCCAATAAAAAGAATGATTCTTGGCAGCGTTGCAAATTCCGTTGTCAACAAGTCCAAAATTCCAGTACTTGTCGTAAAATGATAAAGCCATCTGATTTTCATGGCAGATTATTATCATTGGGAACTTTTGTAGAATCTGTGTAGTAGATGAACCTTGAGTATGTCATTGATGAAAAACGATACGGCGAAAGAATAAGCCAGTATGACAAGTAATGGAATGTAACCTATAGGGGCAAGCTCCTCAAAGCCCAGCAGTGATATTGCAGATACAATCAAGATCTCAACAACAGTTGTAATTAACAAAACGTTGCTTGGCCTTGACTTCCAAAAATGATCACGCTCACGCACTATCATCAGACTAAACAGTGATTCTATGACCAGATAGGCAAAAGTAAAAGTATAGAGTTTATTGATATTGCTTTCCAAACCCAAGTAGGTCAGACCTGTCATGGTCAGTATTACGCCCTCTATCAAGGCAAGTATCGCAAGTGGTACTCCAACCTTGAATAACCATGAGGTATCAAGCGAGTCTGGCCTCTTCGAATATCGGACATTGTCAGTCGATATCGACATTGTTGCAAAGTCTGCAAAAAATATCCATAACACCATACCAAATATTGAGACCACCATATGACGGGTAAGAAATAACATGACAACAATATATCCCACTGTGAATGTCTTTTTGGTTATCATGTTGAGCACCCAGCTGAAAATTCTTTGGTAAATAGCCCTGCCCGTCTTTATCATGGCAAGTATACCTCCAAGGCCCTCGGTTACAAGTACGGCACTTGCCGAGTCCTTTGCAATATCTGTTGCACTGCTAACGGCAATTCCTACATCTGCTTGTTTCAGTGCAGGCGCATCATTGACGCCGTCACCTGTCATTCCAACAATATGTCCTTTGCTCTGCAGACTCTTGACTATGGCATACTTGTCCTCGGGATAAATCTCAGCCATACCGCTACTCTCTTCCATCATGGAGTCTGACAAGCTTTGATTCTGCGCGTCACGTATGTCTGGCATTCTGATGATGTTACTTTCAAGACCTATCTGTGGTGCAATGTTTTTTGCAATTGGAAGCGCGTCTCCTGTAAGCATCTTGACTGAAATGCCAAAGTTACCAAGCTGAAGAACAGTCTCACGAGAATCCGGTCTTATCCTGTCGGCCACTCCTGCAAGACCGACAAGCTCGAATCCTACCCCGCAATTTTCTTTGGCAACAACTATTACTCTCAGTCCTTTTGCTGAGAGAGCCTCTACCTCCTTGCTCAAGGCTGTGACCTTTTCATCTGACACTTTACAACAAGAGCAGATGGCCTTGAACGAGCCTTTCCTTACATGAAATTTTTCATCAGATCTCTGAACTGTAGATTCCGTCATCCTAGTCTGCGGATCAAATGGCACAAATTCTGTCTGGGTGTAGCCATCAAGTGACACATTGGCCGCTTTAGCTGCTGCTAGAAATGCCAAATCTATTGGATCTTGATTTGCCTCGTTTGAGGCAAGTGCGCCGTAAAGTATTACATCGTTTTTTTCAAACATGTTAGATGGGGTTTCCTCTTCCACGAATAGCTTGTTCATTGTCATTGTACCGGTCTTGTCAGCGCAAAGTACGTCAATCAGAGCTATATCCTCACTTGCACTAAGTCTTGTGACAAGAACTCCTTTCTTTGCAAGATCTGATGCACCAAGCGTCATATTCAATGTGAACATAGTTGGCATCGCTGCAGGCACTGCGGAAACTAGTAGTACTGCAGTAAGAGGTAGTAAAACAGCAAGTTGAAAGCCTATCACAAGCGCGTAGACGAATGCAATCATCAATGATATTACAATTATCATCGCAAGCCGGCGTGCAACCTTGATGGTAAAACCCTCCATGTGTAATTTCGGTTTTGCTAAATTTACAAGCTCTACTGTTTTACCAAAATATGTTTTAGTTCCAGTGGCACTGACTATTCCGGTTGACTCGCCGCGTTTTACGGCAGAACCCGAATAAACCAACTCTCCATCTGATCTTTCGACAGTAGTAGATTCTCCTGTAATCACTGATTGATCAACTTCCATGTTTCCATTTATGATCTTGATGTCAGCTGGCAGTAAATCCCCTGCCCTGACCCTTATGAGATCTCCAGGTACTATCTCTCTTGCTGAGACAACTGACCAGATGCCGTTTCTTTTTACCCTGCTTTGAATACTCAGTCTCTGTTTGAGAGACTCTAGTGCAACATCTGATTTTCTTTGCCGAATTATGGATAGTACGGCATTGGTACAGAGCAGTGCCACAATAATTATCATATCAGGATACTTGCCCAAAATCCACGTAAGGAATGCTGTAGCTTCAAGCATCCATGGAACAATGCCCCAAAAGCACTTTGCTAGCCTTACAAGAAAATGAGTCTTCTTCTCTGGAACCTCGTTGTATCCATATTCTACCAGCCTTTTCTTGACCTCTTCCGTACTAAGGCCTTTTTCTATGTCTGACATGTCATTTGTTATTTTTGACAAGCCACTCACACGCTCCCAATTACAACTTATAATTCAGAACATGGAATGCAATAATGTTTGCCATCTACAACTCGCAAACCCGTAGCAAATACAATCTCTCCACATCTTGCACATTTTTCCCAATCAAAGGTTCCTTTCTTGGACTTGAATTCAAAATTCTTTACTTCTTCTATCTTTAGTATGTCAGCATCCTCAACGGTTGTGATTTTTTCTACGGCTGGATCCACAATTTCTGGTGCGATGTCTTTGGGCTCTATTCCTTTTTTTCTCTGATTTACAAACTCAGATGATAATGATTTTGCTTGAAAGTCCGGATTCAAAGAAACTCTAACAGCTTTTTTATTTTTTATATCAACTAGAGTGAATGCAGTTTTTCCTTGGTTTAATTTTTCAATATTGCCTTTACCAAAGGTGCATCCTGTAGATACCTGTAGTCCATCAACAAAACATGCAGTAGCATGAGATGGACCTGTTTCACAATAGCAATACAATTCTTTGTTACTAGCTCTTTCTACACCTAACTTTTTTAATGCTGCAAGTCCCGCTCTCATACCCAACGGCATTGCAGGACACTTGTGTCCATGAAATTCTATTCCTATTTTTAATAGATCTGGATTTATTTTCGTCATGTCGATTTATTATGCTTCAATATGTTAAAAGCATTGGCAGATTCTCAATCGTGATATTTTTCGACGTTGTTATAATGAATCCCATTATTACAATGAGCATGTCTGCGACAGAAAGAGGAAACTCTAGTTTTAGCTATACTGTCAAGACTCTAAAGACAATAAACCAAGTAGTTGAAGATGTAACCGCAAGTCTCAAAGAAGTTGGTTTTGGTGTATTAGGCACTTTGAATTTTAAGGAGATTTTACAAAAAAAGGGATTGGATTTCAAAGATGAATATCGACTCTTGGAAGTATGCGAACCTGGGGCTGCAAAACAAGCCTTGGAATCAAATCCTGAGATAGGTCTGCTATTACCCTGTACAATCGCAATATATCAGAAAAATAACGAGAATTTTATCAGTCTGGCAAAACCTACTGCACTTCTTGCAAATATTCCAAATAATCAATTGGACCAATTTGCTCAAGAGATCGAGCAAAAACTTGTGAATACAATACAGAAAGTGAAATGAATCCTTTTGTTCCTAAAATAATAAAAATTATCGAATAGCAGCATTGAACTAATATTACATCACCATGATGATTACATTATCATCGATGATATTCAGGACATTTTTTAAATAATATTTTAACCTCAATCAAATCATGTCGCAGGATGTAGAATCAATTTATGATGAATACATGTCAAAATTGAAAAAGGCTATGCCTAATGTTGATCCTAATTTTGTACACCGTATAATGTATGTGGAAAGAGAACTTGGTGATCATATTATTCATGAGCCTTTTGTGAGTGCGATTATCGAGTACAAGTCTGGTGTTGATCTGGATACAAAGGTGAATGGTCTGAGAGGAAAATACTCTTTAGAAGTTGAACACGGGGAAAAGTCTAACACTCTTCATGTGGAGAGTCGTATGACAATAGACAAAGTTAAAGTCATTTCTGCTGATAGAGATATTGTCAAAATTAGTGGGAAATCTGATGTAAGACTTGGCGAATAGATAAGACTTGAGTTTCTTCATCTAACGGCTTCATGTTTCTCTTCGGATTTGTTTTATTGATTCTGAAATTTCATCTAATTTTATTTCTGTAGATTCTATGATGTTGTTTATGCTCTCTAATGCTACTAGTTCGCTATCAGTAAGTATAGTAGTGCCATTCTTGAATATTTCATCACGTTTCTTTCTTGCATCGGTTAAAAATTGTGCAATATTAGAAAAATCTTGAGTGAGATTATCCAGTAATTTGGTCATTCTTTCATCCATGTTCATTATTTTCTCAACACACCCATATCAAGACGTGGTGATATTTCTTATTAAAAATATCCAAGAATATCATTTCTTATAACTGAAGATTCGCATACTGATTGCAAGGAAACCTGATGCCTTTTGGAAGTCAAAGCCTAGTAGAACATTATTTGTATCAATAATTGCAGATATTATGATTTGCGTGACAATGTCCGCAGTGGGATACATATATGAAATATTTTTAGTGTAGCATTTTCTTCAAAATCTACAAAAATGCATCTATTTTTTAAGGAAGCGACCATATCCAACTATTCCATTCTCGCTAACATCCCATATTGCAGGTTTTATCCATAGATTTCCATCATTATCTACTTCAAGCCAAAGATCAGGTAATACGTTTGAAGGAGGAGCCTGTAGAGAAGCAGGTCCGGCAAATGCTTTTCCGTTTAGCATGTCATACATACTTCCATGGCATGGACACTCGCCTCTTTTCCTACCATCTTGTGGCCAATATTTCCATAGACACCAAAGGTGTAAACAAACCATACTGTATACTCTGAATGCACTAACACCATCTACATCTCCACCAAGTTCACCGGGCAATCGAACAAACTGCCATTTTTTAAATGCCTCTTGATCAAGAACAGCATCTCCCGTTTTTGGATAAGTAATAACCTCAGAGTGATTTTTAGGAAAAGTTGTGACATTTGCCTGTGTTCCATCTGGCAGTATAACTTGTGCTCTCTCCAAAGAAGCATTAGATGGGTTAGGCATGAATCTGCCCCATGGAATAAATGGTGTAAAAGTCAAGGCAACACTTCCAGCTGCAAGTAACTTAAGAAAGTCTCTTCTGGTAAGACTCTCACTTTGGTGAGGATGTTGTGCAGTCATGCTTGATAATGTTTCAGCATAAAAAAATTCCTAACATAGAGTTGGTTTGTGGGACGTATCTTGGATTTCTTTATACTTTGATGTCACATGTATGGTGTCGCTCTCTTCCGATAATTGTTTTGCACACTTTCCACATTTTGGGAATATGACACTAGCATCACAATCTATTTCTCCGATAAATTTTTCACATCTTGAACATTGAATTGATTTTGTGTCATAGAGGTTCATGATTGTCAACTCCATTACTTGTTTCTAGAAATTTTTTGTAAGAATCTATGATTCCAGTAATTTTATTTATAATAAAAAAGGGATCTGCTAATTTATTCAATTTTACCAGAATGAATCCTTCAGATGTAGGAGATAATAGAAGTAGGGAATTTTGTCTCTCAGTTACAATGTAGTTCACGGAACCAAGTTTTGCATCAAAATCGCTCTGTAGTGTAATATGTAGTTGTAATGACATGAAGAACATTTCCTTCTCATCTTCAGTCATATTCAAATCATTTTCTTTGTAAAATACTTCTTTCAATCTTCCTTTTTTATTAATAATTCCGATATATTCAGATCCTAATTCCAAAAGGGAAGTCATTTGTGATAAAAATTCATTTTTACGGTCTTGTTGAAACATAGAGTCATTTGTTACAGAAAGTTTTAACATGATTACAATTACCAATAATTAATTAATAAGAAATGTGAGGCAGTCACCTAAATCAAATATCATTGGTGATGAAAATCACTTTCAACATGAATATCAGAGTTGACATAATTAGACAAGTGTATTAGAACTGTTAAATCATAGAGAAAATTCTAAGTTATGAAATGAATACTCTCAATTATTTCCTTCACATTATAGGAGGTAGAGAGATCTAGTGACTTGGATTTTGAAAATAATAATGAGAGAATATTACGATATATACAGCAAAATCCCGGATGCCATCTGCGAGAGATTAAAAGGATCCTAGATATGTCGATGGGAACTATACAATATCATCTCGGAGCGTTGGAAAAACAGGGAAAAATTATTTCAGAAAAACACAGTTTACACCGATACTATTTTCCCATTGGAATGTTTGAGGAGAATCAAAAAAACATACTAGAAATTTTAAATCAAGACACCATAAGAGAAATTCTCCTATACATTATAGAAAAAAAAGACCCCCATCAAACAGACATTGCCAATTTCGTGAAAATATCCAATCCATCAGCTGAATTGGCATATTCAACGTCTACTATCATTAGGGATAATAGGTGAAACAAGGGAGGGAAAATACAAGAGATATCATTTTATTGGAGATCCTATGAATGTGGTGGAGCTTTTAAAAAACTACCATCCTTCTTTGTGGAATAAATGGAGTAATAGAATAGTCGAAATGTTTCTGGCATTAACCAAGGAGGACAATAAATAACATTGCCAACAGAAGTATTTACTACCCCTTTCACATTTCATGTATTTACTGTTTCTCAGATATTGGACATAGCATTTGCATTTTTCTTGGTACTGATATCTATTACAGCATATAGAAACAGCGGTCTAAAAAAAATTCGATATGCCATTGCAGCATTTTCTTTATTTGCCATTCAACACGTTATCAATTACTTGGATTCTACCATAGTTGGTTTTATGCCTAACGATGTCCGAGATGCATTATTTTCTGTAATAACACTATCTATTATGATGATGTTCTTTTTGGCATTAATTAGAAAATAGAAATACATATACAACAAAATATTTTTCACATCTTTTATATTTCTATTAATTATGATTTAGTAAAATTAAAAATTAAGAAAAACATATTTTCATTTAGTCGACTGTATCTTAATCATAATATATCATAAACATTTACTGTTTTAAAGATACAAATGCCAGATGAATCTTGTCGGAAATGTGGCGGGATTTTATTAAAATGTTCACTGTGTACTGAGTGTAAAAAAATTACGCAACAAATATGCCAAAAATGTGGATCAAAAACTGATGAACAATTTCATTATAGTTGTTTTTATAATGTCGAATTAGTTCAAATTATGTCATCACATTCAATCACAATGAATAGTTATACGTAGATTCTATTCTAAATTTTAGTTCTCACTTTGAGAATTGTCTTCCAAACATAATAACGGATTAATTCCTGAAATATTTTCATGAGCAAAACCCAATCAGGATCTTGTGACATAAAATCGTCAGTTATCATAATTGCCGCAACAATTTTTGGATCTATAACAATATAGGCATAGTAATGTGGTGGGAGGAGGATCCGGATCTCAGATTATCTACCAACTCTAGGGTATACGGTATAACAACGTAATCTGCGTCTGGTTATTGTTTCAAACCAGATTCATGCATTTGTGGATCTTTCTAATGCATTCACATAATTGAAGGCATTAAAACCCCGAGACATCACGATTTTCATTTTGAGAAATGTACCTCAAACATAATATTCGATAATCAGTATTTAATACGTAAGCTGGTGGTAGGATAGAAAGTAAAATTCCCTAGTTTTGCTAAGAGCAGTCCCTTCACTTTTCTACCATCAGTGCTTAAAAATCATAACATAGACTTTTGGAAAAACATATGAATTTAATTTCTCAAAATACAGTATTTGGAAGATGGATGTAATTCTCAAGTTTGATATTTTTTGACGTTGATTTTTTATAATCACGTCATTGTGGAGGTGATTGTACTATGAGCTGGCCTCTCATGGTTGGTTGGTGGAATGTGCAGAGATAAGCAAATGTTCCAGTTGTATTTGCAACAAATGTTATGGTTTTGTTTTCGCGTGGATGTACAATTACATTAATGTTGTATGGCGGATAGATAGTAAATGAATGATCATCTCCTCCAGGTTCTTCAATGTTAAAAAAGTGAATTACAACTTTATCACCTTTGAAGACTGCTATGACAGGCATACTGTAAATATCATGCGGCATTCCCATTTCTGTCTCATTAAAACCAGGTATCTCACTATCAAACAGGTAAAATTCTTTCTTTTTTCCAACATATTGCTGAGTGTTGTTTTGTTGAATGGCACTCAGGTTAGTTGCATGCGGTGCAGTCAAGACGGGTATTGCTATTGCAAACAAGACAATAGCAATGGCAATTACAGCAATAGATATGCCAAGTATTACGACAGTTGTGGTATTTGAGGCCAACAAGAATTTTTATCATCGGGGGATTTTAATGATGCCTACCGTTCTCATTGATGAGAATGGAAGATAGTGTATTATGCATTATACAGAATTGATTACTGTGAATAAAAAATATCCACTAGCGCCAAGTGTGGCAAGATGATTTAGACATGGTCGAATTATCACTTACCAATTATGTACTTGTTGCAGCACATATCATAGTAGGATCTATTCTCATATTCTTTGCCGTAAAAGCATTCAAGAAAACAAAGTATTTTCCGATGGCACTTTTAGTAATAGGATTCACACTGCTGGTCCTTGGAGAAACTGTCATTGAATACATATTTGCATTTGCGGGAGAAAGATTTGGAAAAATAATTGAAGAAGGATTTGAGATATCCGGGTTCATTGTATTAATCATAGCAGTCAAGAAAAGCTAGAACATGACAAATGATGATGAGATCCTGGCAATACTGGGAGATGAATATAGCAGAAAGATTCTCTTAATACTTGCAAAAAATGAGATGAACCCACTAGAAATATCGGTAAACCTTGGTATCCCGGCTTCGACAGTCTATAGAAAGATAAAGAATCTGGAAAGTTTGGGCCTCATAAAGAAAACCAAGATTATTCGTACACTTGAGGGCCTTGACGAAAATCACTACAAGAGCCTAGTCTCTGGAATAGAAGTAAAGTTTCGGGATGGTGAGATATCCTGTAAACTTGAAAAATTTACAATGGATGAAAAGATACAAAGACTTTGGGAAGAATTCTCAGAAAAATAAGTTGACTTGTAGGATTACTTTCACTGATTCAGTTTATTTGTTTTGGGGAGTGGGTGGCAGATGAGTGATTACAACAACACATATCCTTGCATGGGATCAGGCAAAGCCTTTTTCTCATTCTGCCACTTCATCATGTATAATTGGCATTTGTCATTTAATTGTCTAACTACCATTCCCACAAATGGAAACGGTAACTAGACATTATAACGTGTAAACGAAGAAACTAGCATGAATAAAAAAATTCTAGTTGGCATTGCCATTGCGGTCATTGCAATATCTGTTGCAGTGGTAGGTGTCAAAAATACTCTGGGAGACAAGGCATTAGCATTACCTGGTGAAGAAAATACAGAAAAAGCTCTGAATATTCAAGAGACTAACAAGACAACCACATCTTTAACAGGACCAGTCAAATCAGCTTCTGCGCCATCGGGAGAAGCTGGAGAATCTGGACCTTAGCCAAGACATACACCCATCGATATTTTTTTTAATTCCTCTTCATTTTTCTAAATTTTGTATTTAATTATCAAACTACCATTCTCGTTTGTGAAAATGATAACTAGACATTATAAGATGAAAAAGAAAAACATGTCATGTCAAAATCACAATACAGGTCAGAGATCGGCGTAATCTCAGACATTTTACGTGTTACAATTGACTGTGGTAGACAAGGTGAGATAATTTCATCAATAGCAAGAAAAGCAAATCTATCACATTATACTGCAATTGAGAAATGTCAAAAAATGGTTGGTTTTGGATTGATGGAATCGGTAATCAACAAGAGAACACATTCTTTTATCATTACTGAAAAAGGAATCCAGTTTTTTCAGGAAATGCAAAAATTCATTGAAGTTGCACATGCGGCAAAAATAAGATACTAGAGAAGTACACATGAATGCAAGACTGCCTCAAATAATCACGCATCTAGTAACAACAATCATTCTAGGTTCTCTTGTGTTTATCTCACTTACAACACTTGACAAAGCAGAGGCAGACAATGGAATGAACCTAGTACCACAGTGGATCAAGCATGTTGCATCATGGTGGTCTCAAGGTGAGATTTCAGATGAGGATTTTATCAATAGTATGGCATGGCTTGTAGAAAATCAAATTCTTCCAGTAACAGATCTTGTAGAGGGAGTAGAAAGCAAATCAGTACCAGGTACAGTAAAAAATATTGCGTATGCTTGGAGCCAGAATAAGATTTCAGACACTGAATTTCTTCGTGGAATTGGATATTTGATTAAAAATGGAATGATGGAATTAAATGATACTTTTGTATCACAAGTTACAAAAGAAAGACTTGACCAAGTCTCGGTACAAAATGATACAAAAAAAGCAGTAGTCATAATTCCAGTTTTTACAGCATCGGCATATTTGGAACAAAAGTTTTATGCATATTATAGTGGACATTGCGATTATAATTGTTTGACAACAACAATCAATTCTCAAATACAGTTAGGTTTTACAGAAAGTGGAAAAGCTGTTAAAATATTAAAATCACTTGGATATTATACCATGACAGATATTGATGTAGATAAAAATCCAAAGATATTATCACAGTACGATAAAGTAATTGTGTTACACAATGAATATGTAACACAAAATGAATTTGATGCAATTACAACTCATCCTCATGTGATTTACCTTTACCCAAATTCCCTATATGCTAAGGTGGATGCAAATTATAATACAAATACAATCACGCTTATTCGTGGTCATGGATATCCTGATTTGAAAATAAGAAACGGGTTTGATTGGAAATTTGACAATTCCCAATTTGAGTATGATATACAATGTAAGAACTGGAAGTTTAATAAAATAAATAATGGAATTATGCTTAACTGCTATCCTGAAAACTATCTGACAAACAATATCCCTTTGCTTAAAGCGATAAAAGATTACTAGATTTTATCATTTCAGTGATTTTAATTACAAAGACAAATGGGTCTACAGATTTGTTCAATTTTGCCAGTAAAATTCCCATATGGGTAGGTATTGAGACAAATCTTGCGTTTTCTCTCTCCGTTATGGTATAATGTACTGTGCCAAACTCGTAATCAAAATCACTCTGCATTGAATTTTGTAACTGTACCCCCATTGCAAACATCTCCTTTTTGTCTTCAGACATGTCTATCCCATTTTTGAATATGGATTGCTCTATTCTTCCATGCTTGTTTATCATACAAACAAATTCTGTGCCTTCTGGCGGCATGAATTCATCCAGTAGAAATACATTTTTGGATAGAATGTGTTGAGCCATGTCTATGCCATACTCCATACATTTTCAACCCATTTTGGTCTAGTATCGCCCATTCCAGTAATCCAATTTTTGCCGCAGTCAAGGCAGTGGCATTTTGAGGATGTATTGCTTTTAGAAATTGATATCTCAGGCGAACAACAAATTGGGCAAAGTAGCAAGTCAGGGTATTTCGGATGGAATAGAATGTCCGCACTAGCATTTTCTATTATGACTATTGCCTTTCTTATCTCTGCTACCTCATGTGCTAGAATTCTACTGGTATCATAATCCTGATTGTGTATTACATCTATAATTTGGTTGAAAAGTACCGAATCTCGTTCTCTCAATTTTTCCAATATTGCCTCGATTTCCAATTTTTGATCCTGTGAATTTTTTACAGATTGATTTTTTTTGAGTTGTTATCATGATACAACAATACAATAGATTAGATAAAATACCTCCTACCGTTCTCGTTGATGAAAATGATATAACCCATTCTCGTTTGTGAAAATGATAGCATCCGTTTTATTATGATTTGTATTCTAATAATTTATGAAAACACATTCATACATGCTGATCGCACTTGTCATACTTGCCACAAGTGCTCCAACACTAGCTCTTGCACAATATGAAAGAGAAGGAGGTGGCCAGCCAGATATGACGATACTGACTATCTTTAGTTTGACACTATACATTACCATATCAGCAATATTTGGCGTAGTTGGATATTCGATTTGGAAAGTATTCAGCATTAGACGAAAAGCAGCCAAACTGAGAGTAAAGTGAACTCTATGAATTTTTTTTCTACTAAATCTTACTTGAAATTATCAATTATCACAGTACTGGTATTTGTTCCTGCTTTGGCCTATGCCGATGATGATAATAATGTCGGATTTAGTACTGCTGCCAACCTTGGCTGGCTAGCAATAGGATGTGGAATGGCCGCAAATCTCTCGCTTGTCATATTCAAAATGATAAAGAAAATGCCAGTCATGAAGATGATTGGAGGCTCTGCTACATCACAGAGTTTGACATCGATGTACCAGCCAGTATTGAATTTTCACATAATGCTAAATGCAGTAGGATTCTTTGCAGGAATTACACACGGATTTATGCTAATGCGAGGCCTTGATTACATCTCACTTTCGTTGGCAATTGTTATGACAGTATCTATGGTCAGTGGCATAATACTAAAATTTACATCTGGTAAAAATTTAAAATTCTTTAGCAGACTGGTTCACAGTCAATCAGTTCTTGCAGCATTACTTGTAACACTTGTTGTTTTACATGTCATAACAAGATGGCACCATGGAGTAATATTTCAGTTCATATGATATGTATTAAACTAGAACCAAGAGATGTTGCCAGATTAAACAGCCTTGGAAATAACAAGTGCAGAAAATGTACAAACAAACTAAACGAAGGCGATGTTGTAATACGGGTAGGATTGAAACCTACTAAATACTACCATAAAGAATGCTTCAAACCATATTAGAAGATTTTAATGATTCTACCATCCCCATCAATGAGAATGGTAGAAATTCTTTATTGAGTTTCTGACGTAGTTATAGCATGACAAAAAAAGAACAAATCATGAAAAAATTGCAAGAACAAAAATCAGAGCTTAAAAAATATTGGAGGAATGGATTGTGATTGATTATAAAAAATTAATAATTCCAGTAATTATATCTTTAATAGCTATTGCGATAACCCCATATGCAATACATCCCGCAGAAGCTCACATTCTAAAAACCTTCAACAATGTTTCAGTTAAGATTGGTTGGCAAACCGAACCACCACTTGTTGGCGATACAAACCAACTTTACATATGTGTCTACAATGGGACCAGTGATAGTGCACCCCCAATAGCGAACACGGGCTTGGACAACATGACTGTAACTATACAATATGGCGGTCAGACCAAAATGATCAGTATGACTGCAAGTGATGGCATTCCGGGATTGTACACTGCAGCTATTATTCCTACACAGATTGGAACATACAATGTAATTATCAAGGGAACTATAGATGGGGTGATCATTCCACCTACAACATATCCAATGCAAGAAGTTGAAGCTAAGGACAAGTATAATTTTCCTTGAGAGTTCAATCTGAAAATCAATTTGTTATTACTTCTAATTTTTACAATTCACGCAAAAGTGGAACCAAAATGATCCCATGTTGATACATGAATTCCCTTCCCGAACTAGAACTAGAACCATAACAAAATGGGTAGGTATCAAACTAATTTGGGCAAACCCACCCCCGGTCCTCACAAAATCAAAATTAGTTAGTACAGAGCATGTAATACATGATGCATTTAACAGATTTTCTAACACAAAAATCAGGCAAGGAAGGAAATCACTGGATGAAGTATCACATGATGATGGAAAACATGTAAGAAAATATGACAAGGAATACGGTATCAAGATACTATTGTTAGTAGATGACAAATAAGTACAGCCCCATTAGGCCCAGGTACTAATTTGGAAATAATTTTAGACTCGTGCGACATCTACATCACAGAGATTTTTCACAACCTAATTTGTTTCATTATTCAATAAGAGTAAAAATACTACGTTGTATAATGGAGACCGCGAGTTTAACTACGTTAGCAGTTATTAGCTCCCATATAATACGTGATTTTAGTGAATCCAAAAATATTTGCAGTAGACATTGATGGAACTATAACTGATAACAAAGGCGGTCGTGTTGATCTTGATGCATTAGCAGCTCTTCGCTATCTTGTAAAACTTGGACACAAGGTGATCTATGTAACAGGACGTTCATCGATTGAAGCATATGTCTTGTCTGTCTTTGGAGGCACAACAAGAATTGCAGTAGGTGAAAATGGAGGAATCATCACTTCTGGTCCTAATGAACACAAACTGATAGGAAAAAAAGAAGAATGTATCAAGGCATTTGAGTTTCTAAAAACAAAGATTCCGGAAGCAATAGAGAAACCAGTCTTTCCTCGTATTACTGAAGTTGTATTGGAAAGAAATTTTGACGTAAATTTTGGCAAGAAAATTTTTACAGACAATAATTTTGATGTACAACTAACTGATAGCCAGTATGCATATCACATCAATTCAAAAGGGGTAAACAAGGCAAGTGGCTTTCTTGAGGTAATGAACATGTTTTCAGCACAAAAAGATGACATCATTGCAATAGGTGACAGTGATACCGACGTTCCATTGTTCAAATTGGCAGGTACAAGCGTGGCTTTGGGAAATGCTCCTGAAAATGTAAAATCCGAGGCTACTTTTTCAACTCAAGGGCATGCAGGTGATGGGGTAATTGAGGCACTTGAAACAATTCAATTAAAGCTGTTGGAGAAATGATGTCATGACACTACGAGTACTTTATGATGAAATAATCCAAGGCGTAAAGCAGACATGTACCAGACTAGGTTATCTGGAGACAGAATTTGATGTCTCTGAAGCATCAAGACCAGAGTTTGGAGATGTTAGCTGTAACATTGGATTTTTGCTTGCAAAGGCTCTAAAAAAGAGACCATTTGATATCGCACAAACACTTGAAGAAGAATATAGGAAAAATTCTTCAAAATATGTCTCCAAAGTCTCTGCTCATAACTCTGGCTATCTTAATTTTACTGCAAATTATTCTGCACTTGTTCCAGAGGTTGTAAGAGTATCACTTCTTGCAGATTATGGTAAAGTAGATCTTGGAAAGAACTCAAAGATGGTTGTTGAACATACCAGTGTAAATCCAAACAAGGCACTTCATGTAGGACACGTGAGAAATATCATAATAGGTGATACGATTTCAAGAATACTTCAGAAGGCATGCTATGATGTCAGTGTTCTAAATTATGTTGATGATTCTGGATTGCAAGTTGCAGATATTATTGTAGGTTTCAAGTATGGAGGATATTCTGACAAGGCTCCTGAAGGACAAAAGTTTGATCATTATTGCGGCGATATTGTATATGTCAATATTACCGAAAGATATGAAACAGACCCACATCTTGCAGAATTGAGATCTGATGTTCTCCAGGAACTTGAAAAAGGAACTTCAGAGATTGCTAAGTTTGGTGACGAGATAACAAGACGAGTTCTTGACGAGCAGCTAAAAACTTGCTGGCGTCTTGGTGTTACATATGATTGTCTCAACTTTGAATCTCAGATAGTTCGTTCTAATCTCTGGGGCATGGTATTTGAAAAAATGAAATCAATGGGAATTACAACACTAGAAAATGAAGGTAAAAACGTAGGATGTTGGGTGATAAAGGCTGAATCTGAGGAAGATAAGGTACTTGTTCGAAGTAATGGAACTGCCACATATGTTGCAAAAGACATTCCATATGCTGCATGGAAACTTGGAATTTTAGATGATCCATTTTACTACATGCATTACGCAGTGCAAAAAACAGGACGAGTATTATGGCAGACTAGTCTTGATGACAAGGAAACAAAATTAAATTTCAGAGGTGATAAAGTGATTACAGTCATAGATTCTAGACAGTCAAGACTACAGAAAATTATTACAAAAATAATGTCGGATTTTAAATCAAAACCTGATTCTTACATTCATCTAGGCTACGAGTCTGTAACTCTTAGTCCTGATACTGCAAAGAGTTTGGATCTTGATACTGGAGGCAAGTCTGTACAAATGTCTGGAAGAAAAGGGATCTATGTTAGTGCAGACTATGTCTTGGATGTTTTAAGCTCAAGAACATTTGAAGAGACAAAGAAAAGAAATCCAGAACTTGACGAAATGGCTCTAGTAAAGATAGCTGAACAGGTTGCAATTGGCGCACTACGTTATACTATGATAAAACAAGATCTTGATAAAATTATTACATTTGACATGACTGAATCTCTAAGCTTGGAAGGAGATACTGGACCGTATATTCAATATGCATATGCTAGAGCAATGAGAATTTTGGAAAAAGCCACAAGAGAGCCTATCTTTGAAGCAAATTTTGATAATATCCAAACAGTCTATGAGAAGGACTTGGTAAAAGCCATTGGCAAGTTTGACTTGCAAGTAGAAGATGCTGCAAAGAATCTATCCCCCAAAGTAATTGCAAAATATTGTTATCAACTTGCAGTCTCTTTCAATACATTCTATGAACACGTCAAAGTGCTTGGGGCAGAATCTGACTCGTTGATTAACTCAAGACTCTGTTTAGTTTATTCATTTAAAGAAACACTTGGAAAGGCATTGGAGCTTTTAGGAATTGATGCTCCAAGCAGAATGTGAGATGAAATAGTTGGTTTCACCCAAAGCTGTAATACCTGTAATCTTTGCGGCGATAGGTCTGGTGTTTACAGTTGTAGGAATGTTTTCCGTATCTCAGAGTATGGTATGGACGGGGGTATCATTTTGGGTAGCATCAGTTGTATCTGGTAGATTGCTAAAAAGAAAACCAAAAGATAACCAAGAACTTACAAAATAACTTGAAATAATTTCTAGAGTGAAGCTATTTATCCACATTTGATTAGGTTGAGTTGTGAAGAAAATAAAACAAAACGACAATGTGTTGTTTTTTTACAATGATTCAAAAAAATGGTTGATGAGAGTTGCACCAAAACAAAAATTTCATACTCATGTAGGAATTATAGATCATAAAAAAGTAATAGGAAAACCATTTGGAAGTGCAATCAAGACTAACAAAGGCAAAATTATTTTTGCTTTGGAACCTACCATCTATGACTATGTGATGAAAAGTCAGCGTAGTACTCAGATTGTTTATCCAAAGGATCTTGGATATATCGCAGCAAGAATTGGATTACAAAGTGGTCAAAAGATAGTAGAGATTGGTACAGGAAGTGGCTCTTTTACAACATTTCTTGCAAGTATTGTAAAACCAAAAGGTCATGTTTACACTTATGACGTAGATGAAAATTTTATGGCAATTGCAAGAAAAAATATTGAAAAGGCCGGAGTCTCCAAGTATGTCACCATGACGAAATTAGACCTCAAGACTGCTAAAAAAATGCCTCAAAAAGACGTAGATGTAGTCATTGTTGATCTGGGAGACCCATGGGTAGTTGTTCCACAAGCAAGAAAGATGCTAAAGGGTAGTGGAGCGTTTGTCTCAATATGTCCTACTATGAATCAGTTGGAAAAATTAGCTGCAGCATTACGACAAAATGATTTCTTTGATATTGAATGTACTGAGCAAATTGTAAGAACTATAGAAGCAAGAGATGGTAAGACAAGACACTCGTTTAGAGCTATAGGCCATACCACATATGTTGCATTTGCAAGAAAAGTTACAACACCTGCAAGTTTTCGTAAGATATTGGCACCTGTAGAACAGCCAGAAATGGAGACTGAAGAACTTGAATCTTCTGAAGACGAAAGTTTATCATCTCTTAAAAAATAAAATGACTGTTGGCAAAAATTTTAACACCTTTAATTGTTAAGAACTTTATCCCTGCAAGAAAGATATTATCAAGAAAAGGTGATAATGGAAAGGTCCTAGTTCTTGGTGGGAATTATCTTTATCATGGTGCACCTATCTTATCATCCATTGCAGCATTGCGAACTGGTGCCGATTTGGTATACACATGTGTTCCAAAAATTAATGTAATGTCAACTCGCGCCTTCTCTCCAAATCTTATCGTTGTACCATTAGTTGATGTCAAGCTTACCAGGGGCTCTGTCCAAAAATTACTTGGAATAATACCAAAAGAACTGGATTCTGCCACGATGGGGATGGGTCTTGGAATTCAAGACCGTGAAGCAATAAAAATTCTAGTTCGTTCTCTTTTAGATAGGGCAGTTATGCTCTCACTTGACGCAAGTTGTCTGGTGCCTGAAATTCTTCCCGATATTCAAGACAAAAAAGTGACAGTTACACCTCATGCTGGGGAATTTAGGAGGCTTTTTGGAGAGATGCCACCAGATAATGTAAAACAGAGAACTATGATGGTTGAAAAATATGCCAAAACCAACGGCGTAACCATCTTGCTAAAAGGTCCTACCGATATTGTATCTGATGGAACTCAAACTTATTTGAATCCTAAAAATATTTCTGCCATGACTGTGGGCGGAACAGGAGATGTACTATCTGGTGTTGTAGCAGCAATGCTTGCAAAAAATAAAAATCCCATGCAGGCAGCTTCTGCGGCAGTATTTGTTAATGGAAAGGCTGGATATTTGGCACAAAAAAAATATGGTTTGCATATTGTGGCCACCGATCTATTGGATTTTATACCATTTGCAATGAAGCCATTTGATAAAGTGAAATAATTTATGCAAGAAAAGTACGTTGACAAGAATTTTTCAAGTCTAGTTTCTGATCTGCAAAAACTAATTCAACAACCAAGCGTTTCAGCAAAAAATCTCGGGCTTGAGGAATGTGCTGGATTGATTATTCAAATGATGAAAAAATCTGGCATACATTCAGAGATGCTTCGTATCAAAAAAGGAATTCCACCTGCAATATATGGTGAAGTCAAATCAAAACAAAATCCTGGGAAAACATTACTTTTCTATAATCATTACGATGTACAGCCAGAAGAGCCTCTTGAACTGTGGGATGATAAACCATTTAGTGGAACGATCAAAGGAAACAAGATCTATGGAAGAGGCTCTGCTGATGACAAGGGTGAATTAATTACTCGTATAAAGGCAGTTGAAGCATTTCTGAAAACAACAGGTGACGTTCCTTGCAACATTAAATTTTTCATTGAAGGCGAAGAAGAAATTGGCAGTGTACACATTGAAGACTATCTAAAAAAATATGAAAAGAAATTGTCATGTGATGCAGTTATATGGGAATTTGGCTATGTGGATGAAAAGAATAGGCCCATAATCAGCCTTGGAATGAAAGGTCTTCTTTATGTAGAATTATCCAAAAAAGAGTCAATACGAGATGCTCATTCTAGTCTGGCGGTAATTATAGAAAATCCTGCTTGGAGACTAGTTGAGGCGTTAAAGACACTTCGTGATATGAATGGTAAGATATTGATAAAAGATTGGTACAAAGAGGTAGACAAATTTACAAAAGAAGATCTTTTGATAATAAATTCTGAGCCATTTGATGAAAATTCATTCAAAAAAGAATATGGTATTAAAAAATTTGTTGGAAACAAAAAAGATATTGAGATAAAAAAAGCACTCGTTGGAGATCCAACTTGTAACATAGCTGGGTTCACATCTGGTTATGAAGGACCTGGAGCAAAGACTGTCTTACCTTCCAAGGCATTGGTAAAAATTGATTTTAGATTAATTCCAAAAATGGATCCACAAAAGCAATTGCTTAGACTAAAGAAACATCTTAAAGAAAATGGATTTGATGATATTGACGTTAAACTGATTCATGGTGAGGCTGCAGCTAGGACAAAGATTTCTGATCCTTTTGTTAAGACCGTAAAAAAGGCTGCTGATGAATCATTTGGAACATCTATAGTCAGTGTATCTTCTGCTGGGACTGGTCCGATGTTCTCATTTGTTAAGTTCCTGAAATCTCCATGTATTGCAATAGGAAGCACGTATGTATTTGCGCGAATTCACTCCCCAAACGAATTTGCAAGGATTGATCTCTTGAGAAAAACTACCAAATGTATGTGTAAAATTATTCGAAATTTTGCATTACAATAGGTTTTACAAAATTTAATTTTGAAAAGATTGAAAATTATCTGATCTTTTGCCTCTGGATAATTGATCTGTGTATGATCTCACAGAAAGGCCTTTATTGTGCTCATTTTGAAGTTCAAACATGGCTTACATGTACATGCCAGGAGCTACCGCAGTAGGTATTACTTATGATGGTGGGGTAGTTATGGCAAGTGAGCGAAGAATCGCTTATGGCAATTTTGTGGTAAGCAAGACTACCAAGAAGACATTCAAGATTACTGACTTTGTTGGTGCATGTTGTGCTGGAATGGTTGCAGACATGCAGGTCTTGGCAATGCAGATGAGAGCCATGACTAAGATTAGAAAGATGGAACTCAAACGTGAGATTCCTCCAAACTCTGTAGCAAAGATGATGTCAAGTTTAATGTATGAACGAAGATACTATCCACTGATGACTCAAGTTATAGTTGGAGGAGTAGATGGCGAGTCAGTGATTTACACATTGGACCCATTAGGTTCTGTTTTGCCTGATGACTATGCAGCAGTGGGAACAGGTGCAGAGATGGCACTTGGTGTTCTTGACCAAGAATTCAAGCCCAAGATGAGCGAACAGGATGCAGTAAAACTTGCAGTCAAGTCCATAAAATCTGCAATCATGAGAGACAATGCAAGTGGTGATGGCATTGACGTACTTGTAGTTGACAAGAACGGAACAAGAGAAACTACTGAAAAATAATTTTACTTTTTAATTAACTTGGCAGATTCCCAATATTTGTCAGAAATATAATGTAAATTCTTTACAACCTCGCCTTTTGTTATGGTTGACATTTCGCTGCTTGATACTAATGCTTTTCCAATTGCAAGAAACTTGTTATGCACTTCTTCAACTACACAAATTATGTCATCTTTTTGAAATTCTGAAAAATTTTTAATTCCAGGACGCATGACATTTGCTCCATTGCAAACAAACTTTATTGCTCCTGCATCAACTATTGCTTTAGGGAATTTTTCTAATAAACTAGTCTCTGAAAGAAATGGAATGTAGGTTTCTCCTATTCGTATAGCTGTGATACTATCTCCAGTTATCAAACTAGTACTATCATCAAGTTCATGAAGCACCAATGTCTTTGCTTTAGGTAACTCAATGCGCCACTGTTTAGTCATTTTATCCATGACTTCTGAAATGTCACTTTTGGATATGTTATGCGATTTCAATTCTCGACATTTCCTGCTTGATATCTAACAAATCACGTAAAATTGAACTAGCTGTTTCAATACCTCCTGCACCGCGTCCAATTATTGTCTGTTGACCAGAGTGCTCAGAATTGAACGTGATTGCATTTAGAGTACCATTGACACACATTGGATCGTCAAGAGGTATCTCCTTTGGCGATACTATTAACTCTCTATTACATGATGCAATTAATTTCACTGCGCAATCATGAGATGCGGCCTTTTTAATATCTGATGTAGTAACATCTCTGATTCCTATTCTTTTGATGTCTTTTATGGTTACTTTCATGTCCATTATCCAATTTGCAAGTATGACAAGTTTTGCTGCAGCATCAAAACCGTCTATGTCAAGTGATTCATCTGCTTCTACATATCCTCTCTTCTTGGCATCTGCAAGGGCCGCCTTGAACGTTAACCCTGTTGCCATGTTTGTTAGTATGTAGTTAGTGGTACCATTTAGAATTCCTTGAAATGATACTATTCTTTCTCCGCGTAAACTGTTCTTTGCATAATCTAAGATTGGGGTTCCACCACCAACAGTTCCACTAAACTTTAACTGAACTTGATTGTATGTTGCCAATTCAATTAGTGATGGAAATGCAAGAGCTAGCGGTCCCTTGTTTACGGTAATTACATGTAATCCTTTTTTCATTGCACTAACAATGTGCGACATGCCAGGCTCTGCATCTTTGTAGTTACTTGGAGTGGTCTCAATTAGTACCTCTGCATCCATTCCATTTATCATGTCTAGACCATTTGCATCTTTTTCTTTGTTATGATATTTTCTTATGTTTCCATATTTTTTCTTCACTTCTAGCAATCTATTCAAATCAAGACCTGCAGAAGATGCTGCAGAACCTTTTGAATCAAAGACTCCAACTATTCTTGGTTTTAATCCATGTTTTGCATATAGATCCTCTGATCTAGAAAGTAATAGTTTTGCAAAACTTTGTCCCACAACTCCAAATCCTGACAATATTATTCGCAATATTCACAAGACACATTTTGGCATTAATTAAGATTGACGAATTCTAAGATTACTTTATTAAAGCATTATAGGGGAATTATAATGTGAAGTCAAAAAAATATGTTTATTTGGGAATAGCTGGCGCCGCAATAGCTGCTGTTGTAATTGTAATCACTCAGTTCAATATTCTTCCATTCTTAAATCAAAGCAATCCACAGTCTGGACAAGTGGCATTTCTTGATTTTTCATATGATGAAGAAAACTCTGATCTCAAATCTACCTTGGCAACATATCACATCAATATGACAAGACCAATTACACTAAGTACACCGACTGACGTTAATCAATACTGTAACTTTCTTACTGATCCAACAAAGCAGGCCCTTGTAACATATTGTACTTCAACAGAGCTCAAAGATAAGGATGGATTTCTTGGTGATATCAGCATGTTGGGTACACAAGATGTACCTGGAATAGTAGTAGTGGCATTACAATCAAATCCAATGTTAACCAACTATGGTGATGTAAAAACTGTTTTTGGAGTTACTCTTAATAGCACTATATGTCAATGCTGGGAGAAAGAAATTCCAGGTGGATTTACCTCCTTGAATTCAATGTTAGACAAATTACTTTCTACACACAAGACTACTACTGAACCTACTACCAGTACTACTACACTTCCACTGGGAAACAAGCATTTCAAGATTGAACTTACTACAAATGAAAACGGCTATCTTTGGAAACTTCTTGTAGCCAAGTAATTAACTCAATATCTTGGTTTACGAAGGTTGACGTGACTCTTTAATCTGTGGAAAATATCTTTTGGTGTTATAGTTGTTTGAATATTTGTGGCTCTTGCCACTTGGTTTTGTAGCTGGTGTAGTAGGCTCTATGATTGGACTTGGAGGCGGATTTATTGTAGTGCCAGTGTTGACATTTTTTGGATTCTCTCCAACTCTTGCAGCAAGTGATAGCCTATTTGCAGCTTTTGCAAATTCTGTAGCATCTACTGCATCATATTCTAGGCAAAAAAGAATAGTCTACTCACTTGGCATAAAACTTGCACTTATTTCTATACCTGGCACAATTTTAGGTGCATACATTTCGGATCAAGTTTCTCCATCTCTCTTCAAACTGTTGTTTGGGCTTGTTCTTGTCGCATCATGTGTTTACATTTACATGCGAAGAAAAATGGAATCAAGAGAATCTAATTTATCAAAACAAATAATGCTTCTTGCAGTAGGCGCTAACTTCTTTGCAGGTGTAATCTCAAGTCTGTTTGGAATTGGAGGTGGCGTTGTTTTTGTTCCTTTGATGGTAATTGCAATCGGATTGTCCATGAAACTAGCTGCACCAACATCTCAATTCATTCTAATGTTTGCATCTGCATCAGGTATGATAGTACATTCTCTACTAGGTCATCCTAATTACTATGAGGCGGGAATGCTCTCAATAGGTTCTTTCATAGGCGGTGTGGTTGGAAGTAAACTGTCTACACGAATTAATGAGCCAAAGCTTAGATTGTTTGTAACTATTGTGATAGGAGCTACAGCGATTAAACTAATTACTGATGCTCTGGGGCATCCTTCTTAATTTGATAGAGATTTTTCTTTGAAATGACAACTATCTTACCATCCTCGCGGGTCCCTTCAAAGTCTATTCCAATTAATCCAAATTCTTCATTGAGTTCTTTCTTCTCTGAAATTATAAATTTTATCTTTAATTTCTCATCTGTAAAAAGAGGTTTTAGAAATCGTGTCTGCCTGTTATTCCAACTTGGATCTCCATCAATTCCATAAAAAATCAACAGATTTCCATACATCTCTTCTAATTTTGTAAACTCTCCTTCTATCTTTGATAAAATAGCTCTTCCCGAAACCATTCTTTTTTCATTACTTGAAAATTCTTTACTTTCATAAATTATGTTTTTAATTCCTGAAAACAAAAGATAACTGTCAAGTTCTTGAGATGATATTTTGCATTCTGAGAAAAACTCATCACCGACATTTAATTGGATGAATTTTTTCATCAGGTTCTTGTTTCGTCTGGATAGTAAATTACTTCGGCATTGTTAGTTGACTTACCAGAAGTGAGGTAATTGACTGCCTTGATGATGTTTTCATTGTTTGGTTCTGTGCCGTCTACGCTTCCAGGTAGTACCAAGTAAATTCTAAGTTTTGATTTTAGAACATCACTTAGCTCTTGGTTTACTGTGGTGGCAAATGGTCTGAGGGCGCCTCTGAACACTTCTACTCTAGCTCTGTCTGCTCCAGTAACTTTTCCTCCTGATGGCATGTCTGGTCCTATTACTATCATGGTTCCTTCCTTGTTCTTGAAAAGTGGTGGATTCTTTGCTCCGCCTGGTACAAATGTGCCAAGAGATTCTTGCAAAAATATGGCAGGTGTATTTATGAACTTGTCAACTAGGCCATCCCAATCCTTTCTTGATAAATCTACAAACTTGCCAACTTGGGGAACTTTTCCAGTTATGTATACTACGGTACTTATTGGTCCTATTTTTTGAGTTGCAGTGTTTAGCATTCTCTTTACACTTTCTTGATTTGATAAATCCATCACATGGGAATGGAATTTTGATAATCGTTCTTCGGCAATCTTGGGGCTTGTTTTTGAAATTAGAATTACTGTCTTTCCTCCGTTGTTTTCTACCTTTTGTGCTAAAAATTCAGTCCTTGCTATGTCTGATTCATCTGTAGCATCTACTGCAAATAACACAACTTTGGCATTAAAGTTTGGCTGAGTCTCTGGAATAGAACATGCTATGTGCGGCTTTACTGGATAAAATACACGATCCCCCGGTATGACTTTTCCATTTAGGATCCTCCCTATGTTATCATCGCTTAACATCAAAACGGTTTCAGCTACTTGGGGCTGTGTTAGGAATTGTTCATCTGCAATCATTTTACTGGTGTTATTTTGAATTTTTTCTGCAATCTGTTGAATTTTAGATAACAACGCCGAAATTGTTTTTTCCAAATTTTGAATGTCTGATTCTGAACTTAATGATTTTAATTTTGCAAGATTTGCTGATGCTTTACTGATTCCTTCTTTTACTGTTTTTTCATCTTCTCCAAGCAAAGGAAGTATATCACCATTTACAATCTCCACTTCTTCTGGAGTGATATTTTCAAAACCACTTACTCTCATAAACTCTGCAGCAGCTTTTGGATATACTGTCTTGTAAATTCTGTCAGAGTGTACCGGTCCTGGGTTTGTAGCTATTGATATTATTCCCTTGTCAGTCAGCTCCCACGACATTGCTTCTGCAAGTCTATTCTTTGCTCCTTGAGCTGCTGTATATGGACTTCTAAATCTGTACGGTCGTTGTTCATACGGTCTCTCTTCAGTAAAGAATGTGGATATTGTTACTATTTTTGAGCCAGGCTTCATTGTTTTTATTGCCTGAGATGAGGTCCAAAATGTTCCAGTTAGGTGAATACCTACTGTGCTCTTAAATTCTGAAATGGGAGAATTGGCAAAACATGTAACAGGTCCTGAAACACCTGCATTATTTACGACGATATCTACTCCACCATGTGACTTTTTGAGTTCATCAAACATCTTTGAAACTCCTTCCTCATCACTTACATCAACACCTGAAAAAATTTTTACAAATGATCCGCTATTT
The DNA here is from genome assembly GCA_963713025.1 of uncultured Nitrososphaerota archaeon. Classification (GTDB taxonomy): domain Archaea; phylum Thermoproteota; class Nitrososphaeria; order Nitrososphaerales; family Nitrosopumilaceae; genus Nitrosotalea. The sequence continues at coordinate 111,999 of CAVQKA010000004.1, forward strand.
GCCTTTGAAATTACTTGTTCTAATTCTTTGGCTGCTTCTTCCAGTGGTTCCCTCCTTCTTCCTAAAATTACTATGTTTGCACCGTTTTCTGCAAATTTCATCAGCTATTGCCTTTCCTATTCCAGTTCCACTTCCAGTTATAACCACAAGTTTATTTTGGAATTTTAGCATTTGATGTAATCTGAATATTCTTGGACTATTTAGACGTTGTAGGCAAGTTTACCCAAAGCCAATATTTGAGATCTTGGAGGATGTACAGACATATTTATTTGTGGGCTGACTAAATTTCTCACATGCATGATTCTGAATCCGATGTATTCCATCCGATGAATAAAAATGAGGAATACTGTGAATTTCTTAAAAAAATTGGTATTGATGCAGAGGCAAAACCCCTTGATGTCAATATGACAGAAGAAAATTATTATTCAAAACATTTTTCAAATTCTCCAGCCATGGTAACAAATCATGGTAACATAACACTCAAAGGCTCTAACATTGACGAAGTACAAATAATTCAAAGGGGCTAAAAAATGACACAAGATCTTAATCCTATATCATGGGGCGCTCAAGACAGATTCCAAGCACATTTTATTGTAAAGACACATCATGATGTATCTGAAGAAGATTTTCTTGCAAGAGCAAAACTTGAAACCAAAGGACATTTTGCTTCAAAGAAAGTGATTGGTGTAGAGTGGATTGGTGGCGCCCTTGCAGATGCATTGAATTCTGATGCTGAACTTAAGAACATGATGACGAGATTGTCATATGAAGATGCTCACATAACTATCGAGCCTACTAAAGACAATGTTAGAATTTATGGCAAGTGGGAAGATAGCTATAATTTTGGAATAACAAAAGAATTGTTTGCAGTGTATGATCGTATTGCCTCTCACATTAAAAAACAGTTAGGCTCTCCACCAATCTAAAGCTAAACAATCAACTTTGTTCCCTTTTGGAATTGCAAGAATGAATTGTTTTCTAACGGTTGTTGCTAATCTTCCTGCTAGAACAACACTTGTTGCAGATATGGTGTCTGTAGAATTATACACTTGTAGAAGATACGGTGCGTGGTCGATTCCTGGTCCCTTTTGATATACTGCAAAATCACATCCGAACTTAATTCCGGGATTTACAATGTATCCCTTGTCTCTGAAATCTTTGTACACCATGTATTTCTTGTCAAAATTGTGATATTCTCTTCTACATATTTCTAAAAGCTCTTTTTCTGTAACAAGTTTTTTGGCATGAAATACTTTGAGTTTTGATTTTTCTTGAAGATATAGACCTTCTATTAGATCTAAAATCAAAGGCACATTGATCTCCTCTGGCTTTGGTTTAGTCATACCAATTGGTTTTCCGTAATATCCTGCAACGAAAAGGGCGCGGGAATCTTCAATATTCCAAACTATGATTCGGTTTTCTATTAGATCTCCTTTCAACGCATTTCTAATGTATGTGATAATCGATTTTAGTGTTTACAATTAATTAACAAAAAAAGGAAAAGAGTATTTTAAAATTTTATAGGCTTAGAGCCAACAAAATGAATGAATCTGAGACTTGAAGAACTTTGTCTGACATTTCTTCAATTCCTTCTACTACATCCTTTAGAAGCAATAGCTTCTTTGGTTGAGGCAGTTTCGTCAAGTACTCTGATGCTTAATGCTCTGTACTTGTCATCTACCTTTCTCTCTATCTTCTGTGCCTCGTGGGCAAGATCAATTGCCGCTGTGCTGTTGTTGCTTGCAAGAGCTCTGATTATTTCATTAATTTTATGAATCTGGTCTACAGCTAATTCAATTAGTTCTGTAAGATCCTTGTCAAGCTTTTCTTTTTTGAGTGTGGCTGCCTTGATATTTGAGAGTTTAAAGGCAATGCCTGTGATGTATCCTGCGATTTCATCCATTGTATATGCCGAGTTCAAAAGGTTCTCCCTATTCATCATGAGACCTCCAACATCTGAAATTTCTCGGGTGATTTTTCTACGGAGAGCTTCTACTTCGTCTTCGGTATTCTTTATTCTCTCTAGTAGTTGTTTTATTTCAGATTTGTCTGCTTTGATAATCAAACCAGGCAGAATTGATAGATCTCTTACAGCGTTGAGAATTCTGTTTATTTCGTCTTGTAAAACGGCAAGGGCCTTTCTCTTTGCCTGAACTTCAAGTTCTCCGCTATACATCTAGAGATTTTAAACTAGGCCTGCGGCTAATAATCCTTGCGTAAACGCTGTGTTGACAAGAATATTTTTCTTAAATTTGTCTTTCGTCTTGGATGACCCGTTTTTGACTGTTGTACAAAGTTAGGATCTCATCAATGGTTGTTGCATTTTCAGATGTTTTTTCAAATCTTATTTTTCCAGTGAATTTTGGAAATCGAAGTGCTAAACCGCTACCTTTTCTAATTTTATCCATTGCTACTTTATGGATTGGACTAAGTGTTATCTCTGATGCAACAATCTCTATTACAACTTCTGGTTCAAACCATACATCTGCTTCAAGACCGCTTTCAATCCTTGGATCTTTTTTTACAGTGATTTTATCTGCAAGAATTTGATAGAATTGATCCAGACTTTCATCTGTAAATCCAGTTCCAACTTTGCAAATGCTGGGAAATGAGTCACTTTGATCATCATATGCCGATAAAAGTAATGCTCCGTATCTTCCAGTTCTCCTACCTCTTCCATAAAACGCTCCCACAACAACCAAGTCTAAACTGTCTCCCAATTCGTTTCTATATTCGCGCTTGAGTTTTAGCCAGTTACTTGCTCTTGCACCTGCACGGTATGGAGAATCAAGCTGCTTGAGCATAAGTCCCTCACATCCAGAGTTTATTGCATTCTCTAAACTGTCCTCTACCTCATTGTCAGTCCTCACTAGTGTCATTGGCATGACTTTTGCAAATGAGTCTTCTACTATGATTCTCTCAAGATTTTTTCTTCTTTCCTTGTATGATGTGTCAAGACAACTTTTTCCATCTTCTAATAACACATCAAAGAAATTTACAGTAATTGGATATTCTTGAACTGCTTTGGCAATCTTGTATTTACGTCTCCGATGCATTAATTCTTGAAATGGAAGAAATTCTCCAGTATCATCATTTATTGCAACAATCTCTGCTTCTAGTATGACCTCATTGGCTTTCAAAGACTTGCCAATGTTTTCTACAATGTCTGGATAATAGTTGGTGATGTTTTCTAAACTTCTTGAATACAGGATAATTTTTTCTCCCTGTCTGTGAATCTGAACTCTTTCACCATCTAACTTGTATTCTGCAGCAAATTCTGGACCCATCTTTTCTTGCGCCTCTTGTGGACTCTTTACTCTCTCTGCAAGCATTGGTCGAATTGGACTAAAAATTTTTACCTGAAAATCTTTTAAAGAATTTATTCCGTCTGTTGAAACTGCCTGAGATACTTTTCCCAGATCACTGCAAACATTGTATGCATGTTCTAAAATTGGCCTATTTTCTTTAGAGCCGGTATATGCAACAGACAGTGCATCAAGTATTGTATAATCTGCAATTCCTAATCGAAGATTTGATGTTATGATTTTTGCAATAAATCCACCTTCTGTAGGAGTTGCGTCATTTAGTAGGCTAGAGATGTATTTCATCTTCATATCCTGAGATCTTGAACCCTTGAGTTCTGCAATTTTATAGAGAGTATCATATACTCTCTCAACAGTAATATCTTGATTTAGAAACGTCGTTTGTGTTTTTTGCTCTAGTATCTTTGATGCAACCTGGCCAAAATCTCCTGTTTCCTTGTACTCGTACTCTATTTTTTTAACTGATATTCCAGATGATTTTGATAATGCTCTTATTGCAATTTTTTCAGCAATGCCTATTTCTACTCCCTCGTGGTCAGGCCTGAGTTTTCCTTGGAGGAGGTAGACAACTTTTGGAATTATGTCAGGAGGTGTAATTTTAAAAAGATCAACTAGATGCTGTGTAAGTTCAAGTCTCTTTGTTGTACTCTCCATGTATCTTAGTGTGTCTGCAACAAGTGAAAATTTCATCTGACGATGTTTACTGTATGTAGGATAAAAGGTTGAGTTATTTCTTGTGCAAGTGTGCTTGTATTTTTAATTTAATTTCTGTAGTCCTCTTTGAAATTATTGTATGAAAATCGGTATATTCTTCCGAGTCCAAAAATCGTTTGTTTCTTCTAAGGAATCCGTCAAAGAACACTCCGCCGACATATCCAAGGTATAACCCTGTGGCAAAATCATCCATGTTTGTTGTGGGCCATGACTTTGCTTCTGATAACACCATTGTAGGATAATCTAGTGCATAAGTTATGACATCGTTCAAGTTCTTTTCTTCAATTACATCTAATCCCATGTCAAAAAGTCTACTTGATCTAGTATTTAGAATTTCTTAAATTTTGTTCGTTTATAAATAGGGGAGAAAAAGAATTCAGTATGGGTGGCGGAAAGAAACAATCTCCTGCACAAGCAGAAAAGTCTCAAACAGCAGAAGCTGACAAGAAGGGAGGACAAAAGAAGGGAGATAAGAAAGAGCAAAAACAAAAAACAAACATCTCTGTTATTGTTGATGAGAACCAAGCCATGAATTTCATTAAAGGCGCAAAGGTATTCACAGTTCAAGAATTATCTAGACAAACTAATGTCAAGATATCTGCAGCAAATGCATTTTTACAAAATCAATTGAAAAAAGGCTCTGTAAAAAGAATTGGCGGCTATAGCGGACACCACATTTACGTTCCAGCCTGAGTTATTGTAAATATATCTCCGGGTTTTACTGCTTTCAAAGACTCAATATCTGATGTTATTTTGCCAATCAGTGTCATTGATTTTGTAGATGACATGTCTTCGATGAAAAAGCAAATCGAACTATTGGATGCTAAAAACCCCACATCTCCTTTTTTGAACTGAGTTCGTAGTTTTTCTCCTCCAGCTCTTATGGTTGTATCGACAAATGCTATACTAGTACCAATCATATGCGCATTTCCTTCGATTGGAATGGATCTCATTATAGTTCCAACTGTCTTTGGAGTGAAATGGCGTTTTAATTCTAAATTAAGACTAGTCTTTCCCTTCAGAGTTAAGACAAGATCTTGCTTGGAAACAGAGCCCGCGCTCATTTTTGGCAAGAAGGATTATGAATATATAACGTTTCTTTATCCAACATCACAATGTCGGATGAACCTGAGGAAGTTAGTGTAGATACTGAAGAGGTTCAACCAGTAGAGGAAGAAGAACCAATCTTAGGACCTGTTGTAGTTGAAACAACTGAAGCTCCATCGGAAGAAGAGGAAGAAGTAAAACCTGGAAAGAAAGGCAAGAAGGAGCTTAGTGCAGAAGAGATTGCAGAACAAGAAAGACTAAGAAAGATAATTGACGCCCGTGAAATTATAGACGTAGATCCAACTCATGAAGCAGTAGAATACGAAATGACTGGAAAAGGAAAGATAATGATTGGTCCTCCAACATTGACAAGGTTTGAAAAAGCAAGAATACTTGGAGCAAGAGCATTACAATTATCATTGGGAGCACCGCCTTTCATACCGATACCAAAAGATGTTGCAACATCACTTGATCTTGCTTATGCTGAACTTGAAAAACGTGTCATTCCTATTACAATAAGACGAGTTTTGCCAAATGGTGACTTTCAAAACATTCCAATCGATCTTTTCGATTAATGGATGAATGGTCGATAAGACTTTAATAGAATGCGTAAATGGGTGTGTTAGGGTTTGTTGATTAGCGAAGATAAAGCGCAGTTAAATGGAAATTATCCAAACTCTACGGGTAAGATAATTACAATACATCAACAAGACATTGTACCATGTGCACTTGATCTTTTAACTGATCTAGTAAAATACAAAACAGTTACACTTGTAGCAAGCGGTCAGTCAATACCGACTGCGGTGGCAGTCGCAAATATTGTAACTGAAAACATGATGAAAGGAAATTCCAAAATTCTCGACATTGTTGTCGATAGTGAAGAGACACGTGAAAATTCTGGACCTTCAATGGTTTCAATTATTAAAATTACTGTAGCAAAAACAAACTAGAACACAGTACCTGGACCTTTTAGAAGCATACTTTCACATTCTTTGCAAACTGCCTCATCTATGTTTGATTCTAGCTTGTGATGAATATCACATATCAATAAACTTGATTTTATGTAGTTGCAAAGACCGATGAATTTTGAGAGACTTGCTGGGGTATATGCCATCTTTGAAGCAAGATTGTTGGAAATATCGTTTATCATGTCGGATACTTCTTTTACTGACAACAACTTGTTTATCAGAACTGGATCACCTCTTGTACCTCTGACGTAATTACTTATGGCTGCTTGAGTGACTCCTAATAATTTTGAGACTTCTTCTTCTCTTATTTTGTGTTCTTCAATTAGCTTTTTTGCTAAAATTGCTCTCAACGCAGGTATCAGAGTCTTTGTTTCTATTTCAGAAGGAAGAAGCATATGCCAAAATGTTGTTGTAAAATATTTAAACCTAATCATATTTTTTATGATGACTTAATTTAGAGAGTCAAAAAGATCTGTTTATTGCAAGAATTTGTAAAAGAACTAAAATCTCTAGTATCACGAGCAGTGGAAAATTGCAATTATGACTGTCTTGCACTTTCTGGAGGTCTTGATACACTCTATACTTGCTTCTTGTATGCATAACAAGAAAATTACTGCATTTGCTCTTGTTGCAAAAGACTTTGCATCCAAGGATCTAATGTATGCTCAACTTGTAGCAAAGCAAAATCATCTTGATCTTAAAGTCATATCTGCAAATGTTGAAGATCTTCTATCTGCCGCAGAAGAGACAATTAAGATCCTTCAAGTGTTCAATCCAATAGAGATCAGAAATAATATTGTAGTATATCTTACAATGACGACTGCAAAGGACTCTGGGCATAATTCCATAATGACTGGTGACGGAGCAGATGAACTATTTGCAGGATACAACTTTTTCAAGAGACTGACCGGACAAGAACTAGACAAAGATCTAGAAAGAATCTGGAAAGTAATGCATTATCCTTCAAAATCAATTTCAAAATCAGTTGGGATCTCACTTTGTACTCCTTTTCTTGATGATCTTGTATCTGAATATGCAAAAAAGATTCCATCACATATGAAGGTGCGTGAAGAAAGGGGGATAAAATATGGGAAGTGGATTCTACGTAAGGCCTTTGAAGATGTTCTTCCAGAGTCTATAGCATGGAGAGAAAAAGATGCAATGCAAGATGGTTCTGGAACTAGTGGGCTTGCCACGTTTCTTGATAATTTGATCCCTGATTCTATATATGATGAAAAAACTAAACAATATTTGGAAAAAGACAAAGTACGTCTGTCCTCAAAAGAATCCATGTATTATTATGAGATCTATAGAAAGTATTTTGATGCTCCGTATAATTTGATAAAATCTGAAACCAAGTGTCCCAGTTGTAGTTATGCTGTAAGTATGGACTCACATTTTTGTCGCATGTGCGGTACTTATCCTATCTAATCTTTCTTCCACTTGTTTGGTTTTCTGACAAAGATTCTCTTGCAGCCATGACAGCAGAAATAATATTTCTTGCCTTTGTATTCATGCACTAGAGCAAGACTCTCATCCATCTCTATTCCACATACTGGGTCTACTGGCATATTGGAATTCGGCCCAAGATTTGTATTTAAAACTTACAATGCGTAGTTAAATCATCTGCTAATGTGTGATTTGGCAAAAATATGTTATTGTTATCTGTGAATAACTTCATTTTGTTGTATCTTCAAACAATGATTTGAGTACAAAAAATCAGTTAATATGACAACTCGATAGTCTTATTTTTCTTGTAATCATAAGAATACGATGGAAGGATATCATGAATATAGAAAATGGATGGATTCACGAGCTGAGAAAAGATCTTACTAGTGCCAAATTACTTTTGGATAAAACCAGTGATATTGGAAATGCAATCTTTCTTTTAGAACAATCCTATGAAAAGATTCTGAAAATTGCGTATGTCAATTGTGAAACTAGAGTGTTTGGAAAAGACTTTCTGGAAACACTCAATTTCATCCACGGGCATGAAAATTCAATTATTAAAGTTCTTACTATTCTTCCTGAACTTTTGAGAGGGTTCAATAACTCAGTTTCGACGTTGAAGGATAGGGTACGTTATTCGATGGTCCATGAGACGTAGATCTCAATGGGGCAATGTTTGTTATGATAGTTCTACCGCTGATTCCAACACCTAGGATGAAAAATGTACTTCAAAGAAAGTTTGAACAAATTTCAACAACAGATTCAATTGCTTCGATTAAATAGAGAAAACTGGAAAATTATGCTGAATGGGTGAAACTGTGCCAAATTATACGTCAAAAACAAATTCCCTTGGATGAAATAAATAAAAAATTTGAAGAAGCATATGCTAATTACAATATTAAGATTATTGCTGCATTCGAGAACCCAAATAATTTAAAACAAATTGTTAGAGATTCAACAATGTTCATCACATTAGCAACTGTTCTATCTCCATTAACACTAGCCTACAAGTATGCTAGATATCCTACATCAAAAGGGAATTTTAAAAATCTAGAAGAATTGGATGGACATTCCACTTCAATGAGAGATGGTCTTTACGTTGTACATGATATAATAAGCAAAATGTTCGAACAGTCTGATAGTTTTATACGGCTATTGGGAGACTATAAGAGATCTGATAGGAACAATGAGAGATGGAAACGAAAAATGGGTAAGACGGAAATTGCATATCGTTAAGATGGGAAGTTGTTGTAGAGAGTAGATCTTTACCAGTTCCAGTGATGAAATATGTTTCAAATTTCTTTTAACTATATCTTCTGTACCTTGAATAGTAAATTATAGACAGACTTTAATTTCTAATTTATCAAGATGATGTGCTTTTTTCATCCAATTCTTTCTAAAAGTAGTTTCTTATCTTCATAATACATTCGCAGAATGGAATTTTTTTCAAGAGATTTTAACAAATACAAAATTCCACCTTTTTTAATTAGCTTAATTTTTCTAATCTTGTATATTTTATTAGATCCATTAATTCCTGTTATGCGTACTCTCTCTCCATTTTTGAATACTGACAAATCTTTTCAAACTTATTATGTCCGGTACAATTGATAAACATTCTCTATAGTTTTTATGAATAATATGTGATTAACAAATTATGATCTGGTCATAATCCTGATCATTGTGCACCTCTTTGTATGATTGATCGATACACTGCTCTACATTTATGATCGTTTGATAGCTCTCTTGACAGACTCTCTGTTCTTTAGGAGATAGCACGTAGAACCACTGGCTTTGAAATTCACTTTTACTATGCTGCTTGTAACTAACCTGACAAGTTTTGCAGGATGAGTCTCTACATCAAACCATTGCCAGCCTTGGTATTGCTTGTTGGATAGGTTTTCCTCCTCTTTTTGTACGGCTAGTTGAAGCGTCTTGAGATATTCGGGCTTTTGAGTAAGTAATTGCACGGTGTTATTGAAATCCTGCATTGATACATATACATACATATACATACACATATACCTTTTTCTCATAAACAATTAAATGCATAAAACAGAAATTTAGGGTCAAAGACCCAATCTATGAAAAACTGTTTCAATAATTTCAAGGGCATATCAGGCTGACTACGATGACTGATAATCTATTTTTGTTCCAGATCGTTGTATCATTATTCCTAATTGGCGGAATACTTGGTTTAGTATCAAGGAACGGTCGATTTTCACGGCCAATGATCTTTATTCCTTCAATGATTGGTTCAATTCTTACAATTGTATTTTCTGTTGATGTCATTCTGACTAAATCATTATCGTGGACTGTTCCACACATAATTCCATTCTTTAATCTTGAAATCTTTGTTGATGGCATATCCGCATTCTTTATGTTGATGATTGGAATAGTTTCGTTTGCTGTTTCGTTATATTCCATTGGCTACTCTAAGGAATATGAAAACAAAAAACGAATATCCGTCTTTGGTTTTCTTTTTAATATTTTTATTTTGTCCATGATTCTTGTAGCAGGATCAAATAATGGATTTTTCTTTCTAATGTTTTGGGAATTGATGTCACTGACATCATTCTTCTTGGTGATATATGATCATGACAAAGAGGAGAATCTCAAATCTGGAATGACGTATCTTGTCATGACACACTTTGGAACTGCATTTATTTTTGTCTCATTTTTGCTTGGATATCTTCAAACTGGAAGCTTTAGTTTTGACTCCTTTAGAACTTCATCGTCTTCATTTCCTATTTTGGTTAAAAATATAATATTTGTATCAGCCTTTATTGGATTTGGGACAAAGGCAGGAATTGTTCCGTTACACACTTGGCTGCCAAAAGCACACCCTTCTGCTCCAAGCAATGTCTCAGCATTAATGTCTGCGGTTATGATAAAGATGGGCATCTATGGCATAATCCGAACTGTCTTTGATTTTTCAGGTTTTGGGGCATCTTCAGATTATGCATGGTGGGGTATGCTCATGGTTGTTGCAGGGTCTGCATCTGCATTGATTGGCATATTGTATGCAGTAATAGAGCGAGACATCAAGCGTGCCCTTGCCTTTTCCAGTATAGAAAACATTGGAATAATTCTAGTCGGACTAGGACTGTCTGTCATTTTTACCTCATACCATCTAACTGCACTCTCAATTCTGGCTCTTGTGGCAAGCATGTATCACACAATAAATCATGCATTCTTCAAGGGACTGCTTTTCATGGGTGCAGGATCTGTCGTTTATGCTACTGGCACAAAAGACATGGAAAAACTTGGAGGGCTTGTCAAAAAAATGCCGTGGACATCACTATTGTTTCTTGTTGGTGCAGTCTCAATAGCAGGGTTGCCGCCTTTCAATGGTTTTGTAAGTGAATGGCTTGGACTGCAAGCAATTCTTTCAAGCTCTCAGATACCATCTGCAATACTGCAAATCTCTATTGCATTTGCAAGTCTGCCATTTGCTTTGACAATTGGACTTGCGGCAGCTACTTTTGTAAGATTATTTGCAATGACCTTTCTTTCTAAGGCAAGAGGCGCACACATACTAAACATCAGGGAGGTGCCGCGCAACATGATTGCAGGTATGGCAATACTTGCATCTGTTTGTATTTTGTTTGGAATTGTTCCATTTTTGGGAATTACATTACTGAGTACTGCATTTCATCTTCCATCTCAACCATCAAGTCCATTTGATGCAATTGCATTGAAGAACACTGATGGAAAGAGTTTTGCAAATCTTTCCATGCCGATGGTTGTAATAATGCTATCTGCTGTGGCTCTTGCAGTATTTGGTTTTATTCGTGTACTCGGTGGAAAAACTAGCAAGACAATTTCGCACACATGGGATTGTGGATTTGGAAAACTAAATGAAAGAATGGAGTATACTGCTACTTCGCTATCACAACCAATACGTGTAGTATTCAGATCTCTTTTCAGACCACATAATGAAATCAATAAAGAACTTTTTATACAAACAAATTCGTATCTAGTAAAAACAATAAAATTCAATTCAACAACAAAGAACATCTTTGAGGAAAACCTCTACAGTCCGATAATGTCATCGACTCTTTTCATCCTTGACAAGATACGCAAGATCCAGACAGGTAAGATAAACTCGTATTTGCTTTACATGATGCTGACCATAATCCTGCTTCTCATATTTGTGAGGTTAAGTCATGTCTAGTACTGAGATTGCAATTGGAGTAATACAGGCCTTGATACTAGTGACACTCTCGCCTCTGATGACTGGAATTATAAGAAAAACCAAGGCAAGGACGCAGAAAAGAATCGGCGCAAGTATATTCCAGCCGTATTACGATATTGTAAAACTCATACGCAAAGACGAGGTGGTGTCTGACCAGAGTTCTTGGATATTCAGATGTGCCCCTTGGGTTAACTTTGCCGCAATAGGAACTGCAGTATTTTTCATACCTGTGTTTCTTTCACATTCTCCATTTGGACTTGTGGGTGACTTGCTTCTAGTGGTAGGTCTGTTTGGCCTTGCTAGATTCTTTACAATGCTTGCAGGGCTCGATGTGTCCAGTACATTTGGAGGGCTTGGAAGTAGCAGGGAGATGATGACATCTGCACTTTTAGAGCCTGCACTTTTTCTTGCCATATTTGTTGTAGCACTTACCTATGGAGGAACAAATTTGAGTACACTTGTAGAGTCCGCATCAAACTCATCTCTTCTACCACATCCACAATTAATCTTTGCAGCAATTGCCATGTTTGTTATCATACTGGGAGAAACAGGTCGTTTGCCATTTGGAAATCATGCAACACATCTTGAGTTGACAATGACACACGAAGCAATGATTCTGGAATATTCCGGTAAAAGTTTGGCGTTGATGGAATGGTCTCAGTCAATAAAACAGATCATACTCTTTGCATTGATTTCAAACATATTTGTTCCGTGGGGAATATCATCATCAACCTCATTGTCTGCCCTTGGCATTGGGCTTTTGGCATTTGTCATAAAGATTTCAATATTTGCAGTATCTGTTGGCTTTTTAGAATCTTCTGTTGCAAAGTGGAGATTGTTTAGAATTCCAGATTTGATTACTATATCTGTTGCAAGTTCTCTGATAGGATTGGTATTTTATTATCTTTAGTTGATATTTATGGAAACTATACAACTTGATATTTTAGCAATCTCTGGCGCAATGTTGCTGATAGCTACTTTTGGAGTTATTGTAAGACGTGGTTTTACAGACTGGCTAAATGCGTATAGATTGCAATCGGTTGTACTTGCAGGAGTCACTGCAATCATAGGCTATGTTACAGGAATATGGGAGATTTACATCGCAGCAGTTCTTACGCTTGTAATAAAATCACTAGTGATACCAAAAGTTCTAACACGTGTAACAAATAGCCTTGAAATTGAGTTTAAGACCGAGACTAATCCGTATCTTAGCCTTCGTGCGTCAATAATTATCTCTGCCTTGCTAGTTACCATGTCATATTTTCTCAGCCAGCAGATTCCGTTCAAGTCTGATCCTATTGTAAACATATACCTGCCTGTTTCCATGGCTCAATTCTTTTTGGGACTTTTTGCCTTGGTCAATAGGAGAACTGCACTAAGCCAAGTCGTGGGTCTGTTGGTAATTGAAAATGGGCTTTTCCTGTTTACACTAGTTCTAACGCATGGCGTTTCTCTGATAATAGAGGTTGGCATATTTGCAGACATTTTGGTAGGAATAGTGATCTCATCAATTCTTCTCTTTAGGATGAGCAGAACATTTGACAGCCTTGATGTGGACAAGTTAGAAAACTTGAGGGATGACTAGTGGATTCACTCTCATCTAACCTTACAATCTTGTTGCTTCTTTTGACTCCACTAGTTGGAGGAATTCTTGTAACGATTTTTAGAAAAAAAAGAATAATCGAGATTGTAACAATTTCTTCTGCATCGCTTGTACTGATTCAAGTATTTTTTATTTTATCTACTATAATACATGAAAAAACAATTACTGCTTTTGGAAATGCTTTCTATGTTGATTCTTTTGGAGCAGTGATTTTACTTCCAATATCAATAGTGGGTTTTGTTTCTGTATTGTATTCAAAAAATTACATGGGAAGGCAGTATGATTTTGGATTAGTAGACGACAAACATATTGTGCGGTATTATCAGGGTCTGAGCATCTTTTTGTTGTCCATGTTAGTTGTTCCAATTACAAATAATTTGGGAATCATGTGGGTTACCATAGAAGCAACTACACTGGTTTCAGTTCTTTTGATAATGTTGTACTTTAAAGAAAATGCTATAGAGGCTGCGTGGAAATACTTGATAATTGCAACGGTTGGACTATCTTTTGCTCTAATAGGTACCGTATTTTTTTACTATGCAAACATCAACGCAGGAGTTTCGGAGGATGCAATGAACTGGACAGGCATGGTGCATAATTCAAAACTGTTTGATCCTAATTTGGTAAAGATAGCTTTTGTCTTTATTCTTGTAGGTTATGGAACCAAGGCAGGTCTTGCCCCTATGCACACTTGGCTACCTGATGCACATAGTGAGGCGCCAACTCCGGTTAGTGCACTCTTGTCTGGAGTTCTCTTGAATTGTGCCCTTTATGGAATAATTCGTTTTCATATCATAAGCAGTGGCACGTTAGGCCCAACATTTTCAAATCAACTCCTGATAATACTTGCAGTTGTATCTGTAGGCATAGCAGCAGCCTCGATTTATTTTCAAAAGGACATGAAGAGAATGCTTGCTTATTCTAGTGTAGAACACATGGGTCTTGTATCACTTGGAATTGGATTTGGTGGTCTAATCGGAATCTATGGCGCAATACTTCAGATAATCAATCATGCCATTGCAAAACCTCTGATGTTCTTTGCAAGTGGGACAGTCAGCCAAAAATATGAAACAAAGGTAATGTCAAAAATTAAAGGAATAATCAAAGTGATGCCAATTACTGGGACATTATTTTTGATTGGAGGGTTTGCATTGGTTGGAATGCCACCGTTTAATATTTTCCTAAGTGAATTTCTCATACTTAGTTCAGGTTTTCAGAGCGGACAATTTCTTGTAACAATGATTGTAATCGCATTTCTTGTAATTACATTTGCAGTATTTTTACGACATTTGATAAAAATGATCTTTGGAAGTCCTATGATAGAAATGAAAAAAGATGACATGGGAAAGATGGCCATAACTCCCATGATAATATTGGGCTCACTTGTCATAATCTTTGGTTTCTACATTCCAGATCAATTACAAACTTTGGTGCACAATGCATCAATCATAATAAGTGGAGGTGGCATCAAGTGAGTAAATCAAATATCCAAAATTATATCGGAGAAATAACAAATAATTTTTCAAATCAATTAGCAAAGATTGATCACAAAAATAACGAGATACACGTTACTCTAAAAGATCTAGCTGACATGCCACTAGTTTGTAATCATGTTTACACTAATTTGAACACAAAACTGGCAACGATAATTTGTACTGATGAACAAAAAAATGGCAATGGCTTTGTAATTCGTTATGTATTTGAAAAAACAAATGATGACGTTTTTATTTTTATTATATCTTCCTTGGGGAAAAATACCTCTTTCCCAAGTCTAGTCTCACAAATCCCTGCAGCGGCACTATATGAGCGTGAAATCAAGGATATGTTCGGACTTGTTCCTGTGGGAAATCCTGACCAGAGACCGCTAGTTTTGCATGAGCACTGGCCAAATGACGTTTTTCCCTTGAGAAAAGAGTTCAATCTCAAAACTAAGGTGGCAAGACAGGAGCAAGAGTATCAATTTCTGAGAGTTGAAGGTGATGGGATTTGTGAAATCCCTGTTGGGCCAGTACATGCTGCAATAATAGAACCAGGACATTTTCGATTCAGCGTTTTGGGAGAGAACATAATCAATCTTGAAACGCGTCTTTCCTACACGCACAAGGGAATAGAAAAGCTTGCAGAGTCAATGAATCTCGATGAAGCCCTGTTGTTGTCTGAAAGGATTTCAGGTGACGAGTCTGTTGCAAACTCTACAGCTTATTGTCAAGCAATAGAAAAGATTTCACAAATTAATATTCCAAACAAAGCAAAAAAGATAAGAACAATTTTTGGTGAATTGGAAAGAGTTTACAACCACATTGGCACGTTAGGTGGAATTTCAACTGATGCAGGTTTTCCTTTTGGGTCTGCAAGATTGAACATTTTAAAAGAAAGATTGATGCAGCTTAACGAATCGCTTAGCGGAAGCCGCATACTTTTTGGAGTTAATAGAATAGGGGGAGTAAAATGTAACATATCTGAGAAAAATAACAAATTAATTCTTGAAAGGATTGATGAAGTCTCATCTGATTTTGATAAAGTAATTGCAATGTTAAAATCAAAATCATCTTTTATGGACAGGCTAAAAGATACTGGTACAATCCCCAAGAAAATTGCACATGATCTTGGCATTGTAGGCGTTGCTGCAAGATGTATCGGAATTGATGTAGACACAAGACGCGACCATCCTTATGCAAATTATCATATTCACAATAACAGAACACCTCAACAAATAATGCATGACCAAATTGAAATGGAAAAAAGATCAGGTGATGCTTTAGCCAGATTTGAATTACGCGTAAAAGAAGTCCATGATTCGCTAAAAATCATAAAAGATTCGCTTGATCTTGATGTCGATGACCTGTTTTCAGACATTCCTAGGGAACTAGAATCATACAGTTCTGCGCTTGGATATGCCGAGTCACACAGGGGACAAACACTACATTGGGTCATGATGGGTGAAAAAAACTCTATATTTCGATATAAAATTAGAACTGCCTCATTTTGCAACTGGAAAATAATTGAACATGCTGTACTAAGCGACATTGTACCAGATTTTCCAATAGTAAACAAAAGTCTAGACCTCTCTTATTCGGGTAATGATCTATGAAAGAAAAATCTGAAAAAATACTTGGCAATCATATAGAAACTAGGAATCTAAAAGACTTGGTTATTGCAGAAAATTTCAGAGGCAGGATCACATTCATATCTGAAACTGCATGTGGTTGGCAAAATCAATTAGAGAATATATGCCCCACCAAAGCCTTATCCAAAAAAGATGATGATGTGATGGCTCTGGATGCTGGTAAATGCATAATGTGTGGTTATTGTGCAGAATCTTTTCCACAATTGATCAAAATGGAAAATAAATGCCCCAGTCCTACAAAATCAAAAAATAAATTAATTGAATATTCTTCTCCTCAAGAACAATTATCAGAAAAATCTTATGAACAAATGGGCAAGGAACTAAAAGAAAAAATTACAAAATTGTTTGGACGCTCACTTGCAATACGTCAAGTCGATGCAGGATCAT
Organism: uncultured Nitrososphaerota archaeon; assembly: GCA_963713025.1. Taxonomy (GTDB): domain Archaea; phylum Thermoproteota; class Nitrososphaeria; order Nitrososphaerales; family Nitrosopumilaceae; genus Nitrosotalea. The sequence goes on from CAVQKA010000004.1 coordinate 128,812, forward strand.
GCAATGGATGTGAAATCGAAATCACTGCTCTGAATAATCCTATATATGACATTGACAGATTTGGAATTCATTTTGTATCTTCACCTAGACATGCAGATGTATTGTTGGTAACTGGGCCTGCATCAAGAAATATGGAAATTGCTTTACTGCGAACCTATGAGGCAACACCCTCTCCCAAAATTGTGATTGCTGTAGGTGCATGTGCCTGTAGTGGTGGCATATTTGGTGATACATATGCAACAACGGGAGGAATTGACAAGATTGTTCCTGTTGATGTATACATTCCCGGATGCCCGCCTAGGCCCGAAGTGCTGATTCAGGGATTATTGTTAGCAGTTGATAGGATGATTGTAAATGGAATTTAAGGAGATTTACTGTTCAAACTGCAAGAAAACACTGGGAAGATATAATTCAAAATATTTTTCAGATGTCCGATTGGATGCAATCATTGCTAATAATCATGTCCAACACATACGTGAAGGCCATATTGTGCTAATTCTGACACCGTAGAACCTGCTAAAAATCTCTGTTTAAAGTACAGTAATTTCAAAAATTTGAATTTTTTTCGTAAATGAATTACAATACAATTTCGTACAGTAACACTTACAATTACGGTGATAATTTCTTTATCAATTCAGAAAACTCTGAATCACTCAAAACAGGTGTAGATAAAATATCTAGATTTTCTTGAACATGACTCTGAGATTTTTGTCCTACTAGCGGTGCTATGATTCCAGGTGTAGATCTTACAAATTGAATTGCCCGATGAGAAGGTTTTGACAATCCTCCAAATTCTGGTAAAATATTTGGAGCCAGAAGCTTTGCTTGCATGAGTGGAACGCTTGCAAATACTCCTATTCCAAGTTTTATTGATGCTTCCAGTATGCTATGTTGAACTGAATCAATTTCCTGATTCTTTAAAGTAAGTGCCTGATCAAGATACATGTTGTATGGAAGTTGAATAAATCTGAATCCATTGTTTTCACCTCCAACTTCTTTTGCAATTTTTACAATGTCGTATAGTGATAAATACTGAGGATGCTCTTTTGTAACTCTAAAACACTCCCATGTTGCCATTCCGTAATATCGTATGACTTGATCCTTTCTCTGTTTTTCATAAAACTCAAATACATCTTTGAGGTTTTTCATAAATTCTTCCTTTGAAATATCTTGGAGTTGACCTTCTGCAGCATTATGGATATACATCAAATCTATACAATCTAGTCCCAAATTTTTCAGACTTCGATTGAGCTGATCCTGCAAATATGGTATGGTCATACAGTGGTACCCCGAAGAAATATCTCCTGATTTTATTACCCCTGTTTTTACAAGTGTGTTTTGTATGTTAATCCAAAATTCTTCATTGATATCACCATCATTTGTTATGTAGCCATTCTTTGAACTAATGAAGATCTCTTCTCTTTTGACATCTTTTGTTTCTACAAGTTCAGAGACTGCTTTTCCAACAGATCTCTCAGCTTTCTGTGCTCTATAATTGATTGCAGTATCTATTACATTAATTCCTGATCTTACTGATGTCTTGATTGATTCTGTAACTAGGTTATCTGTAATGCTATCTGGATTTCCAAGATATGTGCCAATTCCTATGGATGAAAGTGAAAGACCTAACACACTCTTGAAATGATTTTTTGCTACGCTTGTCTGTCTTTTTGCATAGTTTGAAGTATCCTCCGCGGTAGCAAAACCTGATATCATGTAATTGATTAAAATTTGGACGATTTAATTCTACTGAAGATTTTTCAAAAATATGTCTAAAACAAATGAAATGACAAACAGCACTCCAGTTATTCTTCCAAATGAGACAAATCCCTGCATCACTGGAACAAGTCCTTCAATGTCTTGATAGTTTCGCTTGAGGGAAATTCCAGATTTTATTGCCATAGGTATGGTTGCTAATGTTATGAGCGAAATTATTGGAAAGATTCCTAGTATTGTGGATGTAATGATAATTCCATATATTATGACAGGAAAAACCCATACGGCTAGTACTGCTTTTTCTTTTCCTAGTAGTATAACTAGTGTCTTTCTTCCATGCTTTTTGTCTGCATCAAAATCTGGAAATGAATTTACAAACAAGACTGTTGATGAAAGAACACCTGAAACAATTCCAGCAAGTATTGGTTCAAGTGTTATGTGTGAACTCTGAACAAAATATGTCCCAAGTACTATCATTGATCCCTTGATGGCAACAAACACTTCACCCAATCCTGAATCCACAATTCTTGTTGAATAAAAATAAATTGAAACAATTGCAAATCCCAAAATAATTGCTATGGTTACTCCTCTTTCAATTATAAAAAATGCTCCTACTACAGAGCCAATTATCAACATGGCTATTCCTGCTCGGTATACCTGATTTGGTTTGAGTAATCCTTCAGGTAACACCCCAGTTCCTCCGCTAAATTTTGTTCTTTTGGTATCTGTATCAATTTGTCTCTTATAGTCCCAATAATCATTTAGTAAATCTACACTTGCATGTAATGCTGCAACTCCAACAAATGTCAATATTGCAAAACCAACGTCGATTGTTTTATTTTGCCATCCATTAATTGCAAGACCTAAACAAACTGAGATGATTGACGCAAGAAGAAATTTTATTCGTACAACACGTAGCCATACTTTGAGAGTTGACATTTCTGTTAGATGTTAAATTGTTTGAATATATGTTTGGTTTGCAGAATTATCTTAATTTTTCTAAATCCGTGCTTTCTATTGGCTTTCTACCGTTGAACCCTTCATCCTTTCCGTGCCAGAATTTAATTTCTGTCTCTCCTTCTTTCCAACACAACCAAATCTCTTCGTTGAACATCAAAGAAGGAAAATCAAGTAATCCCTGATCAATGCTTTTTATTGAAACACCGATTGCTTCTAAATCTTCAATTGATTTGTAAAAATTAGTTATTGCAGTATTGAGTTCTTGTTTTTTTATGATATAATCCTTAAAAGTTGACATGTATTTTGGATTGTTCTCCAAATCCGACTGGATTTTTACTACTTCATTTTTCATATTTACAATATTCTGAAATTTCTTAATCACTGAAGGGAGCATCTCATTTGCTTGATTTAATGTAAAATGGGAAAACATTGTTTTTTTAATAATCCGGGGAGTTAAAAGTATTAGCCGCATCTAATCATGATGTTATGCTGAAGCTATTACTTCGGAAATAATTCTTGAAGCAAGATGAGACGTTCTATCCTTAATGTCGTAATTGGGACATACTTCCATTATGTCTAGTCCGCAAATGCCTTTTTTTACAATCGATTTGAGCAGTAGGGCCACTTCGACATTTCTTAACCCCAGTGGAACGGGAACAGAAACTCCTGGAGCAAAAGCTGGATCAATTACATCCATGTCTAATGAAACATATGTATTTTTTCTAATTCTGTTAAGAATTATTTCTTCAGTTTTTTGTATTCCATGTCTAATTATATCAAATGGTGTAATTATTGGCAAATCGTATTTTTTTATATTATCAATTTCTTCTTTTTCAGGTGTTCTAACTCCTATCATGATGCTTGTCTTTATGTCGATATACTGTAAAACATCCTGAAATACTGAACCATAGTATCCTTGTACTGAGCTTACAAAATCTGGATGCGCATCAAAGTATACTAAAGATAAAGGTCCGTATTTTTTTGAAACTGATTTTATTAATTCTGATGATATGGAATGATCTCCACCAATAGAAATGGGGATTTTTGATTTGGAAACTATCTTATCTATTGAGTGTTCTATTTGGCCACGGTCTATATTTCCATAATCGTATACTTTCTTTGAAATTCCATCTAGGGGCAAACCCTGGGAAATCTCATCTCCACGCTTGTACGTGTCTCTTATGGATGAAATTTCTCTGATTTTATGTGGTGCCTCCGACGCCCCTTTTCTAAGTGCGTGAGATTTTGATTCATCTGGAATTCCAACAATTACTATATCTGCTTCATCAAAATTATCTGTATTTGCCCAGCAAATCTTCATCTTTTAATTGGGATTTTGTGATTATTAAAAATTCGTGTACTGCGATCAATGACATTTAAAAATTCTTGTAGATAAAATTTGGCTAGTTTTAATAATTAAATCTGATAAAACACTATTATAAGGAATTTTGAAAGTGTCTTTGTATGAAGCAAAAAACTGGTGAAACTCTTATACGAAGAATATTTTTACCACACTTGTTAGAGATCACGGCTGGAATATTAATAGGAACTAGTCTACTTCTCATATCTCACAAATAAAGATCTATTTCTAAGAAATCTTTGTAGAAATACGATTTCATTCATTATGGATTTTTGTATGTTATGTCTCCTGCTAATAGATGCTGGATTTTTCCTCTATTTGATAAAAGAAGTGCCCCCGTTTCATCAATTCCTATTGCTTTACCTTTTAACAATCCTGTAGTTGTGGTTGCAGTTACATTTTTTCCTATGGTGGACGATCTCTTGATCCATTCTTTTCTAATTTCTGCAATCGAGCCTGATATTACTTTGTTATACATTTGTTCAAGTTCTAATAGGAATTGTTGTACTAATTCAACAGGATTGCCTTTTTCTTTTACAAGTGTAGTGATTCCATAAAGTCGTTGAGGGTTATTGACAAGTCTTGATATTTTTTCTGGACGAATTCTAAAATTGATGCCTACTCCTATTATGATATAATCAATCTTGTTTGATTCTATGGCAACATCAATTAGAATGCCTGCAACTTTTTTCCCTTTCCGCATTACATCGTTTGGCCACTTTAATTCGGGTCTAATTTTTAATGTTTTTTCTATTGCTAAGGATAACGCAAGTGATGCAATCATCGGAAATAGTGAAGTCTGTGATAACTCAAAGTTTGGCCTTAGGAGTATTGACATCCATATTCCTCCTTTTGGCGATACCCATTTTCGATTTAATCTTCCTCTTCCCTTGGTTTGTCTCTCGGCAATGACGACCGATCCGTTCTCATGAGGTTTCTGAGATAATTTTAGCGCAAAATTTTGAGTCGAGTCTATTGTATCAAAATAATATATTTTTCTTCCAATTATATCCGTCTGAAGTCCATCTGAAATCTCCCATGGTAAAAGAAGATTAGTATCATGATGTAATTTGTAGCCTGTCTTTTGTTTTGATTCTATCTTGTACCCTAAAGACTGGAGTTTTTTGATATTCTTCCAAACTGCCACTCTACTAAGATTTAGTGTTTTACTTAGTTTTTCTCCAGATAAAAATTCTGATTGGTGAGATTTTAATAAAGTAATTATTTTGTCAAGTGATGTTTCATCAAATGATGTGTACATGTTGTATTTACAACGATTCCAAGTTCATAAGTTGATACTTATTCATTTAACAATTTTTTTATATTCTCTTCAAGAAAATTATTGGTTCCAAATGCGACATCTCGTAATATCCCTTTCTTGTCTATCAGAATTGTTGACGGTGTACCACGTAATACAAATTCTTCAAAAGTCTGCGCAGAATATTCTTTACTTTTCAGATACTGCTTTACTCTTTCAATGATTTCAGATTTTTGACTATCACTATATGATTCAAATCCTGGAACGTTGGCTTGAATGATCTCATCCATCTTTGTCTTGCTTATGGGCCCGTCTTCTTTTTTTAACAAATCCATGCCAACTGGAAATGGAATCTTGTAAGGGAGTTTATTTCCATCAATGAGTTGGCCGTATTGACTAAGCGCCTTTAGAGTTTCACCAATTACTTCGCCCTTGGTAAGTAGCAGTTCTAAATTCTCAATTGTATTTTTATCAAAATCTTCAAACGCAGTTGCTATTCCTAGAACCGTAACGCCTTCTTTTCTATATTTCTGATAAATATCAATTGCCTGAGGAATTCCATATAGAAAACAACCCGGACAATTAACTTGGAATACTTCAACTAGGACAACATTGTCCTTTTCTTTATCGATGTTAGTAGGTAATCCTTGAACCCACTTTGATACGCCCAGATTTGGTGCTTTTGCGCCTATCTCTGCCACCATTTTGATTCGTTCTTGAAAATATTCTGTATCTATTTGTTTGGTATGCCTAGAAATAATCTAGTCAAGTTACAAATTTGTGAGTAAAAGGATCATGAGATGGTAATTTTTTTATAGATCTGTTAAATACTTATCTGGATGCAGAAGAAATTGTTTGCACTGCTATTTGTCACAGCTATTTTGGCATCATCTTTTGCAACATATGTCTTGCCAATGGCAAATGCATTGACACAAAGAACTGAATTCAACGATCAACACCGTACTGCCTCATATGGCGGTTCTAACGTATGTGGTGATCACGTATGTGCACCTGGAGAGCAAACCCAATGGATGGAAAAGTTATCTCAATTACAGCGCACTGGTCCTGGAAAAATTACTAATGCATATACATATCTAGCTGAGCTTGAACTCCACATCTAATACAACGCCTGCACCTATATCCAACACAACACCCATGTCTAATTCTACCTCTATGCATGGAAATCTAAACATGACAGAAAAAATGGGCGTGGGTGGAAATATGACTAGTGCTGGAAACACCACAAAAGGTACCCAGTAGTAACACCAAATCTGATTCGGATATGTTTCCTAGTATTAAAGCTGCATAATTCTTTTATAACCCACAACTGAAATTACATTGATGTATAATAAAATGGCAGTATTGTTTACCATGTCTGTGATTTTGGCGTCATTTGCTATTGTGGTCATTCCTCAGGCTAGTGCGCTCAATCAAAGTACAGGTGAAAGAAACAGAACCCCCATAACAGCTAGATTTGAGGGTGCACAACAAGTCTGTGGTGATCATGTGTGCAAGCCAGGAGAGAGAACAACTTGGGAGAAAGCAGTATGGGATCATCAAAGCACGTCTCAAGGTAAAGTATCTAGTCCACAACAGCATGGCGAATCTGTTATGCACAACCTCGCAGGTTCAACTACTGGATCAACAACAATGCATGGAAACTCAATGCCTGGAAACATGAACGGAATGAACATGACTGGCAATGGCCCTATGATGAACAGTACCAAGTAGATACACAAAATTCAATTTTAATATTTTTCTATGTATTAAAGCTACATAATTCTTTTATATGCCATTAAGAGTATTCTGATTGATGACTAGTAAAATAGCATTATTGATGTTTGCCGCAATAGTTCTTTTGGCATCCACTGCAATAATGGTTGTTCCACAAGCTAGTGCTTTGACTATTGCCACTGTACGAAATTATCATGCAACAGCAACTCTTGGTGGTAGTAACATTTGTGGAGATCATAAATGTGCACCCGGTGAGCAGACTCAGTGGTATGATGCAATATCCAAATCACAAAAGGGCATTAATGGCAAAATTCCAAAAGATACCCTTGGTGAAGATGTTATGGCACAATTGGCCGCCTCAACTCCTGCACCAGCCAAAAACCCGTGATAACATAAACTTCGATTAATTTCGAATTTACACGGAATTCAAAAAACGATTTTTTAATCTTCTTGTATTTTTGTACTATTAGAAATTGACATCAAATCCGCCCATATCTCCTGGACCGCCGTCTCCAAACCCACTTCCTCCACTAAAGTCCTGACCTGTGTCATGACCTCCATCATGACCACCCATATCTTGATTACTCATGTCATGACCACTTCCATCCATGTATTGATCTGGTATGAAACTTGTCATAGCCATACCCATGAACCCCATCATGGTAGAAAACATCATCATATCCATTATTCCTAGAAACATCATTGATGGAATTATACCACGATTTTCATCCATGTGCTGTTGAAGTTTTTGCTTGTCTCCACTTTTCCATATTTCCACCATTTGATTCCAGTTTTGTTGCAGCTCAAATCTTCTCTCCTCTAATTCTTTACTGCCCTTTTCTGTAAGCACTATCTCTTTCTTGAGACCAAAAAGACCTTTTTTCTCAACTATTGTAATGAAACCTCTCTCTTCTAGGCGTTCAAGGAGATTTTTTATTTCTTGCGCATCTATCTTTGTCTTTTTTGAAATCTTGTCAAACTTTTTTGCTCCTTGGTTTATTGCACTTAATATCATAACATCATTAGCTTCTTGTTCCATGAAAAAATAATTCCAATTCCCCTATAAATCGGTTATTCCACAAGATATTAAGCACTTGATATCATTTACAAAATATGGAACATGACACTCATACGGATGATCAGATAAGAAAAATTTATTCACTCAAAAATATTGCAGTGGTTGGAATGTCAAAGAATCCAGATAAAGCTGCACATTATGTACCGAAATATCTTTACGAACAAGGATATAATATAATTCCAGTAAATCCAACTGCCACAGAAATTTTAGGAAAAAAATGCTATTCTAGTCTACTTGATATTCCTGATGAGGTTGACATTGTGGATATTTTCAGACCTTCTGATCAGGTGTTACAAGTTATTGAAGAATCTGTCAAAATCAAGCCTAAAGTTGTTTGGTTACAAGAGGGAATACACAATCCTGAAGCAGAGGAAATTGCAGAAAAATCTGGAATTGATGTTATTTATAATAGGTGTATGCTTGCAGAACATCAAAGACTATTCTAGCCATGACTGATGATTTTTCAACATTTCACAAATCACTTTTGGAGATGGTAAAATCATTTGAAAAGAAAAATGTTCTAGTTAAATTAAATTCTGATCCTGGTTCTAACATTATCAGAATTTATGGAGAACTATCTAACGGATTGGCTCTAGCCAAAACAGGTCTTGAAGAAATTGAAGAACTTGCTCTTACTACAGCTGAGCATCATCCTTACTGGAGTCTTTTATACAACAGTTCACAAATCTTAAAAATTGTACTAGAGAAATGGAATGATAAACTTACAGAAGATGAAATAAAAGAAATTCTTTGGTATGTTGAAGAAATAAAAAATTCGTCAACTAATGTCTCCTCTCATAGTCATAGCGAATAATCTACGGCAGAGATAAATAGCAAAGAGTCATCAAATGAAAATATGCCAATAAAAATTGGCCTTTTAGGTAAGACAAATACTGGTAAAACCACATTTTTTAATGCCGCCACATTGGCAAGTGGAGAAGTCTCAACATATCCGTTCACAACAAAAAAACCTGAAAAAGCACTGGGAAATGCTATTACACCATGCGTTCACACTGAATTTAATATCAAAGATAATCCTCAAAATTCAAAATGTGTTGATGGTTGGAGGTTTATCCCAATTGAACTAATTGATCTTCCTGGATTGATAAAAGATGCTTGGGCTGGTAAGGGATTGGGAAATCAGTTTCTTTCAATAGCTACGCAATCTGATGCTATTTTGCATGTTGTAGATGTTTCTGGAAGTGTAGATGCTGCAGGAAGAATTGCTGAAGTAGGAAGTGGTGACCCAATAGCTGATGTTTCTGATATTGAAGAGGAACTTATCATGTGGTATCTAAAACTCTTGGAAGGAAACCGAGATAAAATATCAAAGCTTATTCAATCTGAGACAGAACCTGTTGTAGCAATTACTGATGTATTCCGAGGAATAGGTGTAAAAGAAAGTCACGTCAAAGAGGCACTAAAAACTACAGGTCTTGAAGATAAACACTTTGAAAATTTCGATATACACGACAGCAAAAAATTTGCGGCATTGCTAAGAAAGATATCCAAACCTACTCTGATAGTTGCAAACAAGATTGATGTTCCAGGTGCTGAAAAAAACTTTGATAGGCTAAGAGAAAAATACATTGATAGTATAATAATTCCTGCCAGCACCGACAGTGAACTCTCCTTAAGGAGAGCAGAACAGAAAGGTCTGATCAAATACGTTCCAGGCTCTGAACAATTTGAAATTCTTCAAAAAGATAAATTAAATAAAAAACAACTAGAGGCCCTTGATTTTATCACTCAGGGAATTCTGGGAGAATATATGAGAACAGGAGTTCAGTTTGCTATCAATGTCACAGTATTCAAGTTGTTGAAGATGAATTCAATATACCCTGTAGCAAATCCCGAAAATTTCTCTGATAAGAAAGGTCACATTCTTCCTGACTTGCTTTTGCTCAAGGATGGGGCAACTGTGGAAGATTTGGCAAAAGAAGTACATACGGATCTGACAAAGGGATTGCTTTATGCCAAAGATGTACGATATGGCGTAAGGTTGCCAGTTAACTATCAACTACGGGATAGAGATGTTGTGTCACTAGTTAGCGCAAAGACCAAAAAATCTTAATTTTCTATACCTATTTTTTCTTGTTTCATCCAAAGTGTTTTGCTTTTGTGATCAATTAAAATGATATTCATATCTGATATCTGTTTTCGTATGGCGTCTGCGTCTTTGAATCTTTTTTGATCACGTAGCATATTTCTCTGTTCTATTAAACTTGAAATTTTACTTTTCTCATTCTCCGTGATCTCGCTTACTTTTAGACCTAGAATTGATAACATTTCATGAAATGTTGGTGTGATGATATTTGATATTGCACGAGCGAGTTTCTCTGATGATGCTAGTTGATTGACACTCTTGACAAGTTTAAAAAAGGCAGAGAGTGCAAGAGGTGTATTAAAGTCAGAATCCAATGCGTCGTCAAATTCTTTCTTTGAATCTCTTAGAATTTCTTTGATATTTTCAAATTCTTGTGATTCTGAAACAGAATCTTCTGCTAGAACAAGTTCAAAATAACAATTTTCTACTTGACGCCATTTTGTTATGGTTTCCTTTAACAGATCTTCAGAATAATCAATTGGTTTTGAATAATGACCTGAGAGACAAAACAGTCTTACGATATTAGGGCCCCATCTGTTGAGTACAAAATCGATTGATTTTGTATTTCCCAATGATTTTGACATCTTTTCACCATTTATGGTCACCATTCCAACATGCATCCAAATCTTGGCAAAATTTATTCCAGAAAAAGACTCTGATTGTGCTATCTCATTTTCATGATGTGGAAATATGAGATCTCGACCACCGCCATGAATCTCAAAGTCACTTCCAAGATATTTCAGACTCATTGCAGAACATTCAATGTGCCAACCAGGTCTTCCTTTTCCCCACGGACTTTCCCATACCGGATCATCATCTGCAAATTTCCACAAGGCAAAATCCACTGGATCTTTTTTTGTTTCATCTACTTCCACTCTAGCCCCCGCAATGAGTTCTTCAATTTTTTTCTTGGAGAGTTTTCCATATTCCTTGAATTTTAAAACTGAAAAATATACTCCATTTTTGGATATGTATGCAAATCCTTTGTCTATTAATCCTTGAATTAGATTAATCATGTCTGTGATATGCTCTGTTGCCCTGGGGTACAAATCAGCTCGTTTCACATTGAGTTTGTCAAAATCATTGAAATAATTTGTAATGTATCTTGTGGATATTTTATCTGCAGATGTATTTTCTTTATTTGCCCGATTAATTATCTTGTCATCTACATCGGTAAAATTTTGAACCAAATTTACTTTGACTCCCTTTGATTCAAGATATCTTCGAAATGTGTCAAATACTATGATTGTTCTTGCATGTCCAATGTGACTCTCATCGTACACTGTAACCCCACACAGGTAAATTTTTACTGAATTTGATATGTCTAGATTTTTTTCGGTTGCAGATAACGTATCAAGAATTTTCAATTTTTATCATTCCTCTATAATACATGGTGTAGGCATTGTTCTTTTATGTTGGCTTTTTTTGTACATTCTGTAAATCTTGTCTACTTCAGAAATGGAAATTTCTGTTATCTTTGATGTCTCATCAAGCGCTAGATTTTTGTCAATAATGCAATGTAATATGGAATCAATTTCCTCGTATGTTAAACCCAATTCTGTCTCAGCTATATGACCTTCCCATAAATGTGGGCCACTCGGTTTAGAAATTATGCTTGTTGATATTCCTAGATTTTTTGCAAGTTCTCGTATTTGGCTTTTGTATAGTGAAACTATTGGCAATAAATCTGACGCACCATCTCCAAATTTTGTAAAATACCCTATCAAAAATTCACTTCTATCAGAAGATCCAAGTACTAGACAATTTCTTGCATTTGCATAATAGTATAACATGTTGGCTCTAATTCTTGCTCCAAGATTTGCATATGCTAACGGACTTGGTTCCAAGTAATTTGAATATTCTTTGTGGATAAATCCAATATCAATTAGTTTATACTCTATTGAAAAACTATCCACGATCTTTATTGCATCTTCTGTCTCACTCTTTGGCGTGATTTTTGAGTTTGGCATTATGAGTGCAAGTGATTTTTCTTTTATGAATTTGGCACATAATGAGGCAATAACGGCAGAATCTATTCCACCACTTAAACCAAACACAACTCCATTAGTTCTTCGTACTTCTATCTCGTTTTTTAAAAAACTTCCAATTTTATTTTGAATCAAATCATAATCTTTTTTGATCAGTTCTTCTATAATTTGACGATTCAATATTTTTTAAAATGATGCTAAAGAATTAAACTTATCAGACGTCAAGGTATATTCCGTCTTTTTTCTCTTCCACATTATAGGTCTGTAGTTTAACACCTTTTATGTAGTCTAGTAACTCGCCTGTTTTGATATTATAATGCCAAAAATGAAGTGGACATTCTACAATATCACCATCTAGTTTACCTGGTGCAAGAGAACCGTCTTGATGTGCACACACTGAATCTAGTGCATGAAAACCGTTCTGATTGAATATGGCGATTCTCTTTCCATCCACTACAAACTCTCTTCCCTTTCCTGGAGCAACAGCGTCTTTCTCTGCTACCTTTTTCCATACCATGATTTGTAAAACTAAATCAATCCAATATTTAGATTGTTATTTCTGATACTGTTTTATACCCCCTAAAATCGTAAACTAACATGAGTCAAGTAAAAGATCCTAGTCTTTCAGAAAAAGGAAAACTATCATATGAATGGGCAAGGGATCACATGCAAATTCTAACTAATACCGTATCACGATTAAAGAAATCTCAACCATTGAAAGGATTACGTATTGGAATATGCTTGCACATTACAAAAGAAACATCAGTTTTGATTATGGGTGCAAAAGAGTTGGGTGCAGATGTAAGCGCTTGCGCCGCAAATCCTCTTTCAACACAAGATGACATTGCAGCATTTTTAGCCGAAAATGGAATTCATATTTATGCGTGGACTGGTCAGACCACTGAAGAATATGATTGGTGCATAGAACAGATGCTTAGCCATAAACCTCAGATCCTTACAGATGATGGCTCTGATAGTCACAGCAAAATACATGGAAACAAAAAATTTGCGTCAATGAAAGTCTTGGGAGGAACCGAAGAAACAACAACAGGTGTCATACGATTAAAGGCACTTGCAAAAGAAAAGAAACTCAAGTATCCTGTAATTGCAGTAAACGACGCATATACAAAACACATGTTTGATAATAGATATGGAACTGGACAGAGCACTATAGATGGTTATCTTAGATCAATGAATTTGTTATTTGCAGGAAAACGTGTAGTTATTGCAGGATATGGTTGGGTGGGAAGAGGTGTTGCATCACGATGCCGTGGAATGGGTGCCAAAGTTTGTGTTACTGAAGTTGATCCGATAAGAGCATTAGAAGCACACATGGATGGTTTTGATGTTTTGCCAATGGCTGAAGCTGCAAAGATTGGCGAAATTTTTGTAACTGCAACAGGTCAAACTGGAGTAATTAGAAAAGAACACATCTTGACTATGAGAAATGGTGCTATCATGGGTAATGTTGGCCACTTTGATGTAGAGGTCGATGCCAAATTCTTACTGACTGAATCAAAATCAGTTCGGGAAGTACGACCCAATCTTGATGAATGTGTTCTAAAGAATGGAAAGCATGTTTATCTTATTGGAAAAGGACGAATCGCAAATCTTGTTGCGGCAGAAGGACACCCACCAGAAGTTATGGCGCAATCATTTTCAAATCAATTACTATCAATGATCTACATTGCAAAGAATCACAAGAAAATAGGAAAAAATGTGATTACTGTTCCACAAGAAATAGACAAACAGATTGCAGTAGATGCACTCAAAGCAATGAATGTTGATATGGATAAACCTACTGCAGCTCAGATAAAATACGGACAAAGTTGGGCATAACTTAAATCATATACAGACTTTACCCTGATAATGAAAAGAGCGATTATTACAAGTGCGTTACCTTATGCTAATGGTGAGATACACCTTGGACATGTTGCATCTACATACTTGCCTGCTGATATTACAACTAGATTTCTAAAACTAAGTGGGGTTGAAGCATATTATTTTTGTGCATCAGACGACTTTGGAACTCCGATTTTAATCCAAGCCGAAAAAGAGAATAAGACCCCCGAAGAATATGTCAAGGTCTGGAACAAGAGAGATTATGAAGACTTTACTTCTTTTGGAATAGGGTTTGATTTTTTTTATAGAACAAGTTCTCCCGAAAATGTGGCGTTTGTCCAAGAAGTCTTTAAAAAATTACAGGCAAATGGACACATTTATGAAAAAGAAATTATCCAGTTTTATTGTACTATTGACAAAAAATTCTTGCCTGATAGATATGTCTTAGGCAGATGCCCATATTGTAAGGCAGAAGATCAATATTCTGATTTATGTGAAAAATGTGGACGAGTTCCAGAAGAGATTGAAGATCCAAAATGTTCGATATGCAAGAATCCACCAACAAAAGAAAAAACAAGACACTATTTCTTCAAACTTACCAACTTTGTTAATGAATTAAATCAATGGTTGGAGGCTGACTCTCACCTGCAAAAGGATGTTAAAAAATACGTGCAAAACTGGATTAAGGAGGGCCTTGTTGACTGGGATATTACAAGGGATATGAATTGGGGAGTTCCAATTCCTCTTGAAAATGCAAAAGGCCAAGTATTCTATGGTTGGTTTGACAATCACCTTGCATACATTTCAACTGCCTTGAAATTTTTAAATGATAAGGGCATAAACGGTAAAGATTTTTGGAATTCTGCAGATATTTATCATTTCATTGGTAAAGACATTGTATATCATCACTATCTTTTCTTACCTGCAATGCGGATTGGAATGCAACAAGAGTTCAAGCTACCTGATTATATTCCGACTAGGGGTCACCTCATGCTGCAATCCAAAAAAATCTCAAAGAGTCGCAATTGGTATATAGGTCTCAAAGACTTTGTTTCAATTTATCCTGCTGACTATCTTAGATTTTATCTGGCACTGATCACCCCATATAGTCAAGATGATCTAAATTTTGATTGGGAGGAATTTGCATCCAGAATTAACTCTGAACTGATTGGAAATGTTGGAAATTTTGTAAACAGAGCTCTTGGGTTTACTCTGAAAACACTCTCAGGAGTTGTACCAAACACAAATGAATTTGATGTTAGTGATAAAGAGGCTCAAGATACAATAAATAATTTTTCAAGTGAGCTTACTGGATTGATGGAAGATAACAGTCTTGATAAAGCATTGAAAAAAATTATAGAATTTTCGGCTCATTTTAATCAATATTTTCAGAAAAAAGAACCATGGAAAGGAGGAAATGGTTCAAACAATTGTGTCTTTCTTTCTGTAAATGCTGTTAAGAGTCTTGCAATTTCCCTCTGTCCCTTTTTACCTGAATCTTCTCAAAAAATATGGGAACAGCTTGGCATGAAAGGTGATGTTTCTCAACAATCATGGAGCTCTATATCTAAAATTGAAATAAAAGAAGGCCACAAGATAGGTTCCGCTTCACCGCTTTTCAAAAAGGTAGAAGCGTCTGATATTGAATTACACAAAGCAAGACTTGGAAAATAATGAGTCTTGAATGGATCTCACGAGACGGTAAACTCTTACTTGGGGCAAGAATTGTTAGAACTTTTTCATATGGATTTCTAAGTGTAATCCTTGCAATCTATCTAAAACTAATCGGGTTTAATGATATTCTGATAGGCATAGTACTTACTGCCACTCTAGTAAACAGTGTATTTTTCAATCTCTTTTCAAGTGCTTATGCAGATAGGATAGGCCGAAGAAAGATTTTAGTCTTGTATGCCGTTTTAATGATAATTTCATCTGTAATATTTTTTGTAACAGATAACTACGTAGCACTAATTATTGCGGCACTTGTAGGAACCATAAACGTTACAGGATCTGAAGTTGGAGCATTCTTGTCATTAGAACAAGCATTATTGCCACAAACTGTAAGTGGTATACAAAAAAGAAATTCCATATTTGCAATTTACAATACTGTTGGGACTTTTGCGATGTCTGCAGGAGTATTAGTTTCAGGTCTGCCTTCTATTCTACAGCAGAATTATGGCTTTGATCAGATTGGTGCAATAAAATCTCTGTTTATTATTTATGCAGCTTGTGCAATAGTAGTTCTTGCAATTTATTTAGTGCTTTCCAAAAATATTGAAGTAAAAGATGGAGCGGCAAAATCAAGTCTCTCAATAAAAACCATTTCTACAAAATCTAGAGGTATTATTGCAAAAATGTCTACACTTTTTGCAGTTGATTCTTTTGGAGGTGGGTTTGTAATACAGAGCATCGTTTCATTCTGGTTTTATACTAGGTTTGGGGCAGATCTTTCTACATTGTCTTACATATTTGCAATTGCAGGTGTGCTTACTGCCTTGTCTTTTATGGCTTCTACTAAAATTGCCTCAAAGATTGGATTGGTGAACACCATGGTGTTTACTCATATTCCATCCAATATTTTGTTGATAATACTTGCATTTGCTCCCACATTCTCAATCGCAATTTCATTATATCTTGCAAGGATGAGCATCTCTCAAATGGATGTGCCAACTAGGCAATCCTATCTTATGGGCGTAGTCCATGAAAATGAGCGAATTCCAGCTGCCACCCTTACAAATACTTCAAGAAATATCGCTCAAGCAGTAAGCCCTTCTCTTAGTGGAATTATAATTCAGGCACTCTCCCTCTCTGCCCCGTTTGTCTTTGGAGGTGTCTTAAAAATTGTATATGATGTAGGATTGTTTTTCAGTTTTAGAAAGATAAAGCCACCTGAAGAACTATGATTCTATTTGTTTAATTTTTCAAGATAAGATAGAATTCCAGTGTAATCTATTTCTCCAAGCCCTTCTTTGATTGCATTTTGATAAATCTCATTTGCAAGTTTAGACATTGGTATATTAGCTCCCACTTGGTTTGCAGTATGTTCAATTTCATCAAGATCTTTTTGCATCATTTTAAGAAAGAAACTAGGTTCGAAATTCCCTCTTACCATCTTGGGTCCCTTGTTGATACTCATTCCTGTTTTGAAGTATGTGGAATTTAGAACCTCGAGAAATTTTATCGGATCAAGTCCTGATTTTTTTGCAAGTATGATTCCTTCTGATAATGCAAGGGCCAGAATTGCAATCTGTGAATTCATTGCAAGCTTCATCGCATGTCCCGAACCATTCTCTCCTAAAAGAAATGTTTTTTCTCCAATTAAATCAAAAACTGTTTTGCATTTTTCATAAATCTCCTTTTTACCTCCTACCATTATTACCATCTGACCTTTTTCAGCCAAACTTGGTCCTCCCATTACGGGAGTGTCAATCATTGGAATCCCGTTATCTGCAAATTTTTTTGCGATATTTCTAGATGAGATAGGGCTGATTGTACTCATATCTGCAACAATTAATCCTTCATGTTTCCCATGGATTATGCCATTACTCCCAAAGGCCATTTGTTCTATGACTGAAGCATCTTTTAGAATGGTTATGACAAGTTCACAATTATTTGCAAGGTTTTTTGGTGAATCTGCGACTTGAATTCCAAAGTTTTTCAATTCTTCTACTTTTTGTCTAGTTCTATTATATGCAGAAATTTCATGTCCAGATGATGCCAATCGTTTTGCTATTGAACTCCCAAGAAGACCGGTACCAATTATTCCAACATTCATTACAAAGTAATTTTTTTGATGGTATTTTTTCCTATTGGCTTTAAAAAGACCACAACTGATATCTCATTGGCTAAAGATTATTTGTTATGGAAAAAATTAGAGCATGCCCAATATGTCCTAACTGTGGCTCAAAGAAGTTTGATAGGATTCCTAGTGATGAAACAATTGTAAAATGTGTAGGCTGTGGGAAAGAAATAGTAATTTAATGTCTGTAAATTTTATTCGATATATATCTTGAATCTGTGGTATTTTTGGAATAATTGTAAGTTTTTATTTCCATGATTTCCAGTGTCCAGCATGGCTAAAAGTTGGAAAGACACAGATGTAAATTTAGAACTTATAAAAAATCAGACGATTGCAGTAATTGGATATGGTATTCAAGGACACGCCCAGGCAAATAATCTCAAGGATTCTGGTCTAAAGGTTATAGTTGGATTACAAGACTCGGGTGCAAGCTGGAAAAAAGCACAACAAGATGGTCATCAAGTAATGTCTATTCCACAAGCCTGTGAAAAAGCAGACATTATTCATATACTGATTCCTGATATGGTCCAGTCAAAGGTCTACAAAGAGCAAATTGGACCAAACTTGAAGGAAGGAAAAGCGCTTTCATTTTCTCATGCAGCTGCAATTCACTGGGGTTGGATTCAAGCTCCAAAAAATGTAGATGTGATTATGGTTGCACCAAAGGGTCCTGGTTCCAAAGTTCGTGAAACTTATCAGCAAGGCTTTGGGACTCCATCAATTGTTGCAGTATATCAGGATTATACCAAGAAAGCTTGGGATAGAACACTTGGAATTGCAAAGGGTCTTGGTAGCACAAGAGCTGGTGTAATTGAAACAACATTCAAAGAAGAAGTGGAAACTGATTGGTTTGGAGAACAAGTAGACCTTTGTGGCGGTTCTGCTTCTATGGTGATGAATGCATTTGAAACTTTGGTAGAAGCTGGATATCAACCAGAGATTGCATACTTTGAGGTTCTACACGAACTAAAATTAATTGTAGATATGATTCAGAGATATGGTATTGCGGGAATGTATAGGAGAGTAA
Source organism: uncultured Nitrososphaerota archaeon (assembly GCA_963713025.1). Classification (GTDB taxonomy): domain Archaea; phylum Thermoproteota; class Nitrososphaeria; order Nitrososphaerales; family Nitrosopumilaceae; genus Nitrosotalea. The sequence goes on from CAVQKA010000004.1 coordinate 147,681, forward strand.
GTGAAACTGCGCGATATGGTGGGCTTACAAGAGGACCAATGGTTATGGACAAAGATGTTAAAGAAAAAATGAAGAAAGCATTGAAGATGATCCAAGATGGAACCTTTAACCAAGAATGGATTTCAGACTATCAAAAAAATGGCAAAAATTCATTTGACAAATACATGCAACAGATAGATGCACATCAGATAGAAAAAGTAGGCAAAAATATGAGAAAGATGATGTGGCCAGATTCTACTGAATAAAAATTACTTTTTCCTTGATAAATTAGTTTGAATAAAATCAATTATTGCCGAAAGTGGCGTTCCTGGTCCAAAATTTCCTAATACTCCTCCCTTTTCAAGTTGTGGCTTGTCATCTTCTGGAATGACTCCTCCGCCTATTACCAGAACATCTTTGATTCCTTTATCCTTGATTGCTTTGGCTACTCTTGGAAAGAGTGTAAGATGAGTCTCCATTTAGAAGACTAAGTGCTACGACATCTATATCTTCATCTTCGACTATTTGGGCAATTCTTTCAGGAGTTGCAAATAATCCTGAATAAATTACCTCCATTCCTGCATCTCTGAATGCCCTACATAAGACAAGGGCGCCTCTATCATGGCCATCAAGACCTAATTTTGAGACTAGAATTCTAATTCTCTTTGTTTGCGCCTTTTGTGACATGTACCATCAATTACAGTTTTGGCTTTTAAAAGGTTTATTTTGAAAAAACCACTGAATTCCCATCTCACATGACAACAAGATTTATTGTGTATTATTTATGTGAGATTTCTATGGATATTGTAGCAGAACTCAAAAAAGGAAATCGAAGAGCAATTGCGCGTGCCATATCTATTGTAGAAAATAACGAAAAAGAAGCAAGGTCCATTATAAAAAAGATATTCAAAAGTTCTGGCAAATCCATGAAAATTGGAATCACTGGGCCTGCTGGGGCAGGAAAAAGCACTTTGATTAACAGAACAAGTATTGAATTAAACAAACTGGGTTACAAGACTGCGGTTCTTGCAATTGATCCTACTAGTCATATTACAGGAGGTGCAATACTTGGTGATAGAGTAAGAATGACAGAGTCGACTGATTCTGGTACGTACATTCGAAGTATGGCATCAAGGGGTGCTACAGGTGCAATCTCGTTATCTCTTAGAAACAGTATCAGAATTTTAGAATATGCTGGGTTTAATCCGATCATAATCGAAAGTGTTGGAGCCGGACAGACAGAAGTTGATATTGAAAAAGTTGTAGATGTTACTGTTGTAGTCTTTAATCCAAACACCGGTGATAATATCCAGACTATCAAAGCGGGACTTACAGAAATTGGTGATGTGTATTTGATAAACAAAAGTGATCTGCCAGGTTCAAATCAGCTATTTGATTCTGTTCGGGATTTTATAGGAATGTCAGAGAAGAATCCGATTGTAATGCTAACTTCTGCAAAATCTAACAAGGGTGTTATTGATTTTGCAAAGAAATTGGAAGAATTGATGAAAGAAAGAAAAAAGACAAAAATCAAGGAAGAAGAGTCTAGGCTTGAGTCCGAACTTAGGGATATTGTTTTAAATAATGTCAAGTCTAAAGTCAGCACATTGCTTGATTCTAGTAAACCATATGCGTCATATCTTAAAAAAGTACAATCAAAGAAAATTGATCCATTCGAAGCAGCAGATAAAATATCAAAGGAATTGATCTGATATGGTAAAAGTGATTAAAACTGATTCAAATATTCCAGTAAAACGATTCTATGATTCGAGGGTTAAAGCAAAAAGTAAGGCAGAAGAGCCTGGTAAACATCCGTACACTAGAGGAATTCATCCTGGGATGTACAGGGATAGACTTTGGACAATGCGACAGTATACTGGTTTTGGAACTGCGGAGCAGACAAATCAGCGATTCAAGTATTTACTTGAGAGGGGTCAAACGGGACTTTCAATGGCATTTGACTTGCCAACTCAGATAGGATATGATGCAGATGACTCTCATGCAGAAGGTGAGGTAGGTAAAGTTGGTGTATCTATTACATCCCTTAAAGACATGATGAAATGCTTTAACGGAATTCCACTTGACAAGGTTAGTACTTCAATGACAATAAATTCTACAGCTTCAACGTTGCTTGCATTATACATTGCAACAGGTGAATCACAGGGGGTTGATAGCAAACAACTTAGGGGAACAACTCAAAATGATATTCTAAAAGAATACATTGCAAGAAACACGTACATCTATCCACCACGTCCCTCTATGAGATTAATTGGTGATATGATTGAATATTGTTCAAAGAAAGTTCCACAATGGTATCCCATATCCATATCTGGATATCATATGCGTGAAGCAGGATGTAATGCAGTACAAGAAGTTGCATTTACACTCGCAAATGCAATAGAATACATTGAGACATGTGTTGACCGTGGATTGAAAATTGATACATTTGCACCACGATTATCGTTCTTCTTTTGTTGTACTAGTGAATTCTTGGAAGAGATTGCAAAATTCAGAGCCGCACGAAGAATTTATGCCAAGATATTAAAAGACAGATTCCACGCAAAAGATAAACGATCTATCCAACTAAAATTCCATGTTCAGACAAGTGGGGAATCACTCACTGCCCAACAGCCAGACAATAACATTGTACGTGTAGCAATACAATCTATGGCGGCTGTCCTTGGCGGGTGTCAATCACTTCATACTAATTCAAAAGATGAGGCATTGGCACTACCAACTGAAGCTGCAGTCAAGATTGCTCTGAGAACTCAGCAAATAGTTGGACATGAAAGTGGAATTACAAAAACTGTAGACCCTCTTGCAGGGTCATACTATGTAGAAAATCTGACTGATACTATAGAAGCAGAGGCAAACAAGTATCTTAAAAGAATTGATAAAATGGGTGGCTCTCTTGTTGGAATTGAACGCGGATTCTTCCAATCTGAGATTAGACAAAATGCTTATCGTCTAAAGAAGGAAATTGACGGTGAAGAGAGAGTCATTGTAGGTGTCAATAAATTCACAGACTCGACAAAAGAAAAACCCGATATTATGAAGATTGATGATAGTATTCAAACACAACAAATGCAAAATCTAAAAGAATTACGCAGTACACGGGATAACATCAAAGTTGAATCCGCACTTGAGAAAATGAAGAACGCTGCAGACAAGGATGAGAATCTGATGCCATACATATTGGATGCAGTAAAAAATTATGCAACTTTGGGTGAGATTAGTAACACATTCAGAGAAGTCTTTGGAATTTATCAGCCAAAGGAGACGTTCTAAAATGAGAATAGATCATGTAGCTATTGCAGTAAATAATTTGGATGATGCTGTAAAAGAATACCAAGCGGCACTTGGAGTACATGAAGTAGAATTTGAGACTGTGGAAACAGAAGGAGTACGAGTTGCAATTCTTCATCTTGATAACTCTAGAATAGAATTGATGGAGGCAACCAAGGAGACAAGTCCAATTAAAAAATTCCTTACAACAAAAGGAGAAGGACTACATCATATTGCGCTTGAAACTGATGGCATAGATGGTGAAGTTACTCGAATGAAAGAATGCGGGATAAAGTTTTTGGGAGATGTAAGACCTGGTTCAAGAGGTACTAAAATCACATTCATCCATCCAAAATCATTACATGGTGTTTTGGCAGAACTCTGCTCTCATCCAAAATAGATCTTTTAATCTACTAGCTTTAGAGTGTCTGAGGCTGTAATTATTCCCACAATCCTGCTTTGCTTGGAGACTAGAACACATTTTGAATATCTTATTAATGATACAAGTGTCTTGACTGGTGTATTATAATCCACAATGGGAGGTCTTGGGTCCATTATCTCAGCCAGTTTAATTTTTTTTCGCTCAGTTTCATCACTATCTAAAATATGTTTTACAATGCCATCTTCTGTAATTACTCCAACCACTTCTATGCCATCAAAGATTGGTATTTGACTAATTGATAATTCCTGCATCTTTTTTATTGCATCCTGCAATGAGTCATTAGCTTTGAGTTTAGCAATTTCTTTACTGCAAATATCTCCTGCCTTAGTTGATGACTGACTGTCAAGTGACCACAGAACTTCAAATATTTTTCTTGCTGTAGAGTAACTTGGCTGGCATCTCCCAGACTCTATTTGATTTATCATTGAGGTGCTAACTCCTGTCAGAGATGCAAGTTTTTGCTGGGTCAGTCCAATCTTCGTTCTAGCTTGTTTTATTGATTCTAGTCTTGGAAGCATTATGCGAATGAAATGTCTGATTCAATATTTCAGTGTTCTTTAATTCATGAATATGTGCAGAAAAAAAGTATGTAGGCTATTTCAAGCCCGCCTTTCGACCGAATTTTGCTATTACGAAGATTACCATGGAAATAATGAAGAAATCTATGATGACTCCTACAAAGTCTCCTATCCCAAAATTCATGCCATTTCCTATTGGTATGGTGACGATGGCTTTTCGCCAATCTCCTCCCTCTATGAATGCGCCAGGAATTGGCATAATGAGATCTTGTACTAAGGCTGTAACCACTCTTCCAATTACTGTTCCCATGATGAAGCCTATGGCTAAACCCATTACTCCTGTTTTTCCAATAAATTCCTTGAATTCTGCAATGAGACCTTTGGGTTCTGGTGCTGGAGGTGCAATCTTGGGCGTGACTGCCTCTCTGATCTTCTTTAGCTCTTCAAGTATGTCATTTTCTAGGACCATGTTTTACAATTTCTGGGACAATATATCATCTATGGCAAAACGAATTATTTTCTGGTAAAAGCTAATGCAAATTCTTCTATTGCCTTTTCCCAATTCTTGGCTTTTACTATGCCACTTGCAACAAGTATGCCTTTAGCACCAAGCTCTAATGCTCTTGATACATCTTCACCTGAAACAATTCCTGCTCCACATAGTAATTGCGTAGAATTGTTTGCTTTCATTACTGCCTTGACTGATTCTGTTATGATTTCTGGCTTTTCTTTAGATACTGCTTTTCCACTACCTATGAGTTCTGGGGGTTCTATCGCGATAAAATCTGGGTTTATCTTGGCATACATCCATGCCTCGTTTACATCTTGGACACAAACAACTGATGTCATTTTTAATTCTCTTAATCTTGTAACTAAATCTTCAATTTCATTTGATGGTATGCGGTGCTCACTATGATTTATGAGAGAACCCGCAACCCTTGATTTTTTTACAATCTCAGGAATGACAAATCCTGTTGTACTGCCCACTTTAGAGTTATCAAGATGCTGTGCAAATACATCTGCAGAAACTCTGGTAACTTCTGACATTAAATGCTGTGGAGGACACACTGGAATTCTTAAATTGTATTTTTTTGCAATCTTTGAGGCACTCTTTGCTAAACGAAGTGATTTTGAACCTGCAATCTCATCATAATTTTTAAAGTTGATAATAAACAAATTATTTTCAAAAAATCTTACAATTCCCCATATATCAAGAGATCTTAGAAAATTATTATACTGACTATGTACTAAATAATTTATGCCACTAGATGAAAGAATAGTTGTCTTACTGAATAATCTTAAATCTATTGACAGTGATAAAACCGTTAAAAATGAACAGGATGATTTGATTCGAGATACGTTTAAACAAATTTTATCAAATGGAAATACTTACAAAATTGATGAGATAGAAAACTGGCTTGATGTTCAAAAAATTAAACCTATGATTGCTGAAAGAATCCTAAATGTAGCACATTATCAAAAAGCAAAATTTGATGCAAAAAATCCATTAAAAATGGCACATGATAGTTGTGGCTGCGGCGGAGATTGTTGACTACTTCTTAATTCCAAGTGTTCTGTTCTTTAATCTGAGGTAAATGTTGTGACACTTTCTACACCTTGATGCACTGATTGGGTTTTTAGCACCGCATGAAAAACATACTTTAAAGTGAAGTCTTGCCTTCTGGGCAATTGATTTTTTCAGTGGATCGGTGATAGGCATTTTCTATTTCTCATTTTTCCTACTATTTGATTCTACCTTTTCCAAGCTTTCCTGCAAGAAGCATGGGTATCTCAGCAGGTCTCTTGGCAACTGGAACGTTTGCCTTGGCATACATGGATACTTTGGATTCTGCAGATCCATAATTTCCATATACAATGGCACCTGCATGCCCCATTCTCTTTTCTTTTGGCGCGGCTCTTCCTGCAATATATGCAACAACTGGTTTGTCAAATTTGGTATCAATAATGTGCTGTGCAAGCATCTCTTCTGCATCTCCTCCAATTTCTCCAACTACAATTACTCCATCTATGTTTGCACCATTTCTTATGGTATCAAATGCCTCAATTAACGGAGTACCATTGATTGGATCTCCTCCAATTCCCAGGCAAATACTTTGGCCAAAATTTGCCACTGAAAGATTATGTGATGATTCGTACATTAAAGTACCACTTCTGGATATTACTGCAATTCTGCCTGGTTTGAAAGGTGATGCTGGCATGATTCCTATCTTCATAATGCCTGGAACAATGATTCCTGGTGTGTTTGGACCAATTATTATGGCATCTTTTTTCTTTGCCAATTCAACAATTGCTAATGCATCTTTTACAGGGACATGTTCTGGTATTGCAATTAATAGTTTGATTCCAGCTTCTAATGCATCTTTTGCTGCGGAAAGAAAGAATTTTGCTGGTACAAATATTATTGAAATCTTGGCACCTGTTGCACTAACAGCTTCATTCATTGTTTCATAAATTGGGACTCCTTCTAATTTTTGGCCCCCCTTACCTGGAGTTACTCCTGCGACAATGTTTGTACCATATGCTAGCATCTGCTGTGTATGAAATGCACCAAACTTGCCCGTGATTCCTTGTACTATGACAGGTTTTTTCTGGTAATCCGCATCCCCCTCTTTTCCAAGTAATATCTCAAAAAGATCAACCATTTTTATTCATCTCAATTACTGCTGCATTTATTGCTTCTTCAATTGTATCAAACATCTTTGTTCTTGATCCTTTGAGCATTTCTTTTGACTTGTCTGCTTCTGCACCTGACATTCTTGCAAATACTGGAAGATCAATAATTTTATCTTCATATGCTTTGATAAATGCTGTTGCAACTGTTGTAGTCTTGACAATTCCACCGTAGAGATTCACTAAAATTCCTTTTACTTTTTTCATTTTACTTATCAAAGTTAGAGCCTCGTATACTGTCTCAGTAGTTGCACCACCACCTACATCCAAAAAGCAAGCAGGTTTTCCTCCGTTGTCTGATAACATGTCTAATGTAGACATTACCAAGCCTGCTCCATTTCCAACTACGGCTATATTTCCATCTAATTCTACAAGTGAAAAACCGCTTTTTTCTGCTCTTTCTTCAAGTTCCGAGACTTCTTGGAACTTTCGTAATTCATCATGTCTGAACATTGCATTATCATCTATGATGACTTTGCCATCTAATGCCACTACTGAATCATCACCTAGTATTGCTAAAGGATTAATCTCTGCAAGTTCTGCTTCTTTTTCAACTGTAATTTTTGCTAATTTTTGTAAAATATCAATAAACTGGGTTAATGTCTTATCTTTTAATCCCATTTGTTTTCCTACTTCTTCTGCAGTCTTTGCATCAACATTTCCCAATCCAACTTCGTGTATTATCTGATTTTTAACAGATTCAATTTCTACACCGCCTTCTGCAGATGCTATTATGGTATAACACCTCTTTCCGCGATTCAAAAACAATGAAAGATAAAGTTCTTTTTTGATATCTGCCATTTTTTCAAGTAAGATTGCTTTGGTCTTTTCACCCTTGACCACCTTTTGCATAATGTCTGGATATTTTAATTCAAACTCGTCTGCATTTTGGCATTTTTGAATTGCTCCTGCTTTTCCTCTTCCTCCTACTGCCATCTGAGCTTTAATTACAAATGGAAATCCTAATACTGCTGCATCCTTTCTGCCTTGTTGAATATCTGTAGATGTAATTCCCTTTGGAATTGGGATTCCATAATCTACAAATAATGATTTTGCTTGATACTCTAGTAGTCGCATTGTGGTTTTTCATTTTTATGGTCTTTATAATCTGTTTGATGTCTTGGTTACTGATTTGCACCTTATCTCGAGTTGAATTTATTTCTGATCGCAAAGATGTCCTTTATCTCTCATGATGTATTTTTCAAATCTTGTGATGATGACTATCTAGCTGAATTGTTCTTCTAGTAGATCAACACACTGTAGAAACAAATCTTTGCTCTTTCGCATAAGCCAATTGGGAAACTCGTCCAATGTAAACACGAATTGTTGCTGAAAGCTTGGAACTACGCCTCCTCCAGATGTGATTACTTGAACTATAACATATCCGTCTGTTATTGTACACACTGTTTCTTGGTATGCCTCATCTTCTTCTTCAAGTGTATTTCGATACAAAACAAGAGGTGTTTTGGTCTTTGTAACATGAGAGGATGCTTTTTTTAGTAAAACTGCAAAATGTGATACTAGCCAACCATCTAGGGTTATCTGTTTTGCCATGTAATACAGTGTGCATTTTTATTATTTAATTCAATGGATGAATCACTACTCAACGGAGATTCGAATCTTTTGACCATCTAGATCCTCATCTTTGTAACTTTTTGCCTTGTCTTCAAATTCAATTCTTTTTACTCTAACTAGAAATGAAAGATCTGATTGTTTTTCTTTTGCCATCTTAAATGATTCTTCATCAAGACCCAAGATGTATGCTGCTTCTAATACATCAGTTGGGTTGTAGCCTCTTTCTTTTCTTAATACTTGCAATCTTCTAGCAATGTCACGTATCAGTCCTCTTGCAAGCATTTCATGGTTTCTAGTGGTGCTGATAAATACAACAAGTGAATCACGATTTGACATTGCAAAGCCATCTTTTTCAGAATATCCTATTATAAAATCCTCTCTGGATAATTCGATCTTATTGTTTCCAAGATCAAAAGTATATGTTCCATTTTTCAGGAGATTGTCTACTATTGTACTTGGATCCGTTTGAGAAAACTTGTCCAAAAGTCTTCCCATGTCTTGCTTTGCCTTTGGCCCTATTTTTTTCCTCTCAAGTTCTACTTTTGGAACAATTGGAAGTTTTGCATCTAGCATGCTTGATACAAGTTCAAGTCCTTCTGATTTTTGTAATTCTATGATGTTGAATTTTTCTACATTAAGTTGTGAAAGTAATAATTCTGAGAGGGTCTCTAGTTTTGCCTTTTGAGTTGGTTCGACACAAATTATTGCATCATTTAATGGCCATCTTCTTTTGAGTTTGCCCTTCATTCTTGCAGCTGCTGAAACTGATGCTATCTCCTTCAATAAATCAAATGCTTCCTCGACTTTATCATTTGTAAGAGAATCTTGTGGTGATGGAAAGTCTTCCAAAAGGATGTTCTTTTTATCTGCAAACATTATGTTGTGTAGATACTGGGTTGTAAAGGGACATATTGGATGTAATAGTATGTCTAAATTTCGTAATATCTCTGCAAGTGTTGCATATATTGCAAACCTTCTGTCCTTTTGGGATTCATCTTCTGCCCATAATTCTTCACGGGTAATTGGAATGTATACCTGACTTACAGAATTTATGAGATAGTCATCAATTGCTCTTGCAGCTTCGTGAAACTTGCACTTGTCATACAATTCGATCTCTGCAGAAATTAATTTTTGAAGTTTTGCTAAAATCCAAACCTCTGATTCTTTTAGAAGACCTTTTTCTTTTGCCCATTGTATAGTGTATTTTTTTTCAAACTTGTCATATTCGCTATTTTGTTTAAAGTATAGGTGAAGATGATACAAAGTACTTAGAATTTGATATGGTCTTGATACAAGCTCATCTGTACTGAAATTAATTGGCTCGATTGGACTTGATTTCCACATAAAGTACAATCTTATCAAATCCACAGAATATTTTCTCAATAATTCCTCTGCGTCCATTACATTTCCCTTGCTTTTACTCATCTTGTTTCCGTTTGCATCAAGTACATGACCTTGAAACAAAAATGACTTGAATGGTGCAATTGGAGCATTATTGAAAATTACATTTTCTATTAATAGTGTATATGCCCATCCTCTTGTCTGGTCTATTCCTTCTGTCAGGAAAAGTGCTGGGATTAGTTCATTGTATTCTGAATCTGAAAGTGATGCATAGGGCGCAGCTCCGCTATTGTGCCATGTATCCAAAACAAACTGTTCTCGTTCCATTATGTTTCCACATTTTTCACATTTTATGACTATGTTGTCTATCCATGGTCTATGCAACTCAAAATTTGGACCATCTGGAAGTTCAGAGGATTCTTTTACAATTTCATTTCTAGAAAAGAGCCATTTACTGTGGTCGCATTTTGTACATTTCCATATGGGTAGAGGGCATCCCCAAATACGTTCTCGTGAGATACACCAAGGATGCTTGTCTTTTATTATTTCCAAAAATCTATTGCGTGGAGGTTCAAAGAAGTATTCTACACTTTCTGCAGCTTTTACCGCCTTGTCGCCTAATCTGTCTAAAAAATAGAAATACCCTCTTCGTGCAAGCCAGAGAAGTTTGTGCTGTGATCTCCAACACAATGGATATTGATGCTTTATTTTTCCAATTTTGACTAGGGCTTTCTTTTCTTTTAGCGAGTTTACTATCTTTTCATCTGCATCTCTTACAAATAATCCTGAATATGCTCCTGCATCTTTTGTGAATTTTGCCTCATCGTCTATTGGATTGAATATGGGTATTGATCTTTTTAATGCAATTTCAAAATCTTCTTCTCCGTTTGCAGGAGAAAGATGGACAAGACCACTACCTGTTTGAATATCAACAAAACTTTCCGCAACTGCGATATGAAATCTCGGTAATTTTGAAAATTCTTTTAATCCTGGAATTTCATCTAATAACGGATGAATGTATTTTTTTCCTTCAAATGTTGAACCTTTAACGGACTTGAGTATTACATATTCTTCTATCTTAGCTTCTTTCATAAATTCTTCTAATCTTTTTTCACCGATAACCCATGTTTCGTTTCCAACTTTTACGTGAACATAATCTTCGTCTTGATTTAGACCTACCATGGAATCGGTTACTAGAGTAAATGGCATTGTAGTCCAGACGATCAAATACAGATCCTCATCTTGCAATTTTACCTTGTAGTAAAGAGATGGATCTGTAACAGTATCATATCCTTCAGTTACTTCTTTATGGCTAAGTGATGTTTGGCAACTAGGACAATATGCTACTACCTTGTATGATTCTGATAGTATTCCTATCTCATGGGCTTTTTTTAGATACTTCCACTCTCGTTCGATATATTCATCTTTGTATGTCCAGTATGCTTTTTGTTGGTTAAATGACATACCAAGAAGTTTATCGACTTCAAGCCATCTTTCATTAAATTTGTGAACAATTTTTTTACATTCCGAAACTATTTTCTCAATTCCTATTGATTCTAAAACCTGTGACTTGTTTCCTGAAATACCTAATTCTTTTTCTACTTGTAATTCCACGGGAAGGCCTTGGGTATCCCATCCTGCATTAAAAATTACTTTGTAACCTCTTAGAGTTGCATATCTGTACCACAAATCCTTCATTATTCTTCCACGAAGATGTCCTGCATGTGGAGTTCCATTCATGGTGGGAGGTCCCTCTATGAACGCAATCTTTTTTGTCTTGTTTTGTGATTCAAAAATTAGTTTCTCTAAATCTAGTTTAGCTAATTGCTCTTTTACTTCATCTTCAATCTTTTTTGGATTAAAATCGGTAGATAACTGCATTCAAGGTTGAAATGAATTGTATCATATTATAAAGGTACAAACTTGAAAAATAAAAAGAAGAGTTGTTGTTTATGTTTGTCTTTTATTGACCAGTGCTCGAGAATCCATTTGGAATGTATCCTATCTTGATTGCATCAAGTACTGTTACCTGACCCTGCGAAAGGTTATCATCCCATGCTCTGAATATTATGTGACTTGTATCCAATGTTTTGGCTGGAATTATGTGGAATGTAAGATACATGAACTTGCCACTATATTTCACAGTTGCAGTTGCACTTTTGAATAATCCATTAGGATCTGATGTCGATACACCACTTGTCTTGTCCCACTGGATGAATGTGTTGCTCTGAGATGTTTGAGGATTAGTTCCTGTAAGGTCTAGGAATAATATTCCATGCTGAATCAATTGTACTCCATCATGTTCGTAGATTTTGAATGTTATTGTTGACGGCGTATTCACATACAATGTCTGTGTATTGATTGTTGTTGTGAATTTTGATATGTCAAATGATGCACTGTTGATCGAAAGACCGTTGTCATATGTCAAATACGCACCACCAGATGCTATGATGCCGGTTCCTCCGCCAAACTGTGGTCCACGTCCATATGTTGTACCATGTCCGTTTAGCGCAAAAGCTGGTGCACTAGCTGCAACAACAGATGCCATTAAAACGAACAGAGTCAAAGCACTTGTTGCCTTAACGAGTTTGCTATTCATGATTTATTTTCTATATGAAGTACATATAACTATTTATGCTATGTGGATAGACAATCATGCTTGATATAATATGAAAATAAAAAATTATTTCTATAGTTTATGGTGTTAGACTAATTTTTGAATCCACCTTTATGTGAATTCGTTCGCCATTATGAACATGGCCATTGTAGATCATCTTTGTCTTAATTCCTTTTTTATTGAGATATCCTTCAAGCAACAACGCCCAGGGAATCGAGTGGCCACTATTGACTTTAGATTCGATAACAAAGTGGTTTGCATTTGATTCGTACTTTAGATGTCCAGAACATGTTATGTCTAATGTAGAATCTACTAGTGCTATAATTTCATCAAGTGTCTTTGATTCAAGATCGATTCCATTTTTATTCAAGAAATTCAAAATGTCTATTCCCTTACTTTTTGAGTTTATCATGGAATTGAGTACGTACCCTAATCCATTTTCAGTTATCACTTGAATTGCTTTTAGTGTCTCCTGTGCATCACTCTTTGTCATGTCTGCCAAATTACTTATCTTGATTCCATTCTTCCATATTTGCTCAAATGATTTGACTTGATTAGTTCCTAAAACATCTGTAGAGTGGAATATGGCACCTTTCCCGTTATTACTATTAATCATTAGAATTTCAGAATCATCAAAGATGAACACATTTTGTGATATGTCCGATGTCTTGATTTTGATTCCAGATGGCAGTCCATGAAAAGTCTCAGAACCCACAAGGCTTGTAGGAATTACTATTTTGACATCAATGTCTTTTCTTAAGACATGTAGGAGTACATCTTTGCATTGTGATAACAGATTAAGTCCCCATGAATCTATTACTACATGTATTGAGGTTTTGGAACCTTCTATCATTGATTGAAGTTGTTTGAAAACATAATTTGCGCCCAAATGGAAGTATCTTTGTTCTTCTGAACCTCTTGCTTTTTTGCTATCTTCGCTTAGTTCCTTTAATTTCGTGATTAGACTATTCATGGCATTTACCCGATTAATCTGTTCTTGAATGATTTCATCAAAAGCGTCTTCTGGTGCAATTGCAGTACACATGATTGGCTTACTTTTTGATATGATTACAATCTTTTTTTTCTCAAGTTTAAGCAATGTTGGATATACCTTCGTTCTTGGCAAGTTGGAATAATAGGAAAGTTCGCCTGCGGAAATCGTACCCTTGGTTATTAAGGTAACATAGGCTTGAGCCTCATACTTGCTCAATCCAAATTCTTCTAGACTTACGGCTAGGTCTTGGCCTTTTACCATTGCTTGAATTTATCAAGTTGGAAGGTAAGCTGAATAGCTAAATTCATTGAACAAAGCTTTGAAAAAATACTAAGCTGTATCTCCAGATTGTGTTACTGTAGTGACATGACTTGACGTAACAAGGACCGTATAAGTGTAAAGCCAAGTCTCTTGTTGGGAATGATAAATCAATCAAAATGGATAATTGAAAATAATAGTAAAAGTCAACTTGTTCGTGCAAGTACAATCAAGCCAAGAATTGATTATGCAGCTGAAATTGTAGATGATTTACTTGATGTTCTTACACGACACCGTCAAGATGTTAACAAAAATAATTTAGATTTGTATGGTAGAATTGACAAGGACGGGCAGTTACTTTCTACCATTGAAAAACAAGTCAGATATGAACTTGAACTATGTTATACAATTGAATCACTCAGACAGGTAAGACGCGGTATTGACTGTATAGTTGGACTTGGAAATGTGCCTACAGTACTATCTCCAACCATATCTATTGTTAGAACTATTAGGTCTAAACTCTTGGCACTTATGCCAGCCATGGATTTTCAATTAGGTGAGTTGTCATTACTGTTGGGTGGAATTATAATTGATGCAGCACACTTGGCAAGTACAAACTTGGACTTTGGCAAGGCGAATGAGGTTTCAAGCAGGTTATTGGATGAAGCTAAATTGATCGCTGACTCTAAAATATACAAGCAGTTCCCTAATCTAGATTTCTGGTAAGGCACTAACATGTTAAATTTTACAAAGAACGATAGTCAGTCTGACTTGTCTAATCATCTTGATAAAATTAAGACCCTGTCATCAAAAATTGAACAAAAAATATCCCAAAAGGCAAAGGATGAAAATGATTCTTTTATCGAGACACTTTCTGTTGAGGAGTTGAAGGACATAAGGCAAGTGATGCTGGCTGCAGAATATTTACTTACAAAATATCAAGATAAACGTGATATCAAGGTCTTTTTACAAGAGTTTATTGAAGTCATTCTAAACGTATCAAATTCTGTTAATGGCTTAAAATCTGAACTTGAAGACTTGGTAATATCTGCAGAGTTTGCATTAAACCAGATCCAATCTCTGCATGGTGAAGTAACTGAGAATCTTGTCTTTGGTAAGGCTGCGCAAACTAAGATTGATGACTTTAAGATTCCGTCTCTACTTAGTACTCTTACTCCTAAATCCGAGTCGGTTAAAATTGAGCCATTGAAGGTTGACTTGGTACGAATTGAAGTTAGTTCAATTAATTTAACAAATTCTGCTAGACGAGTTAACACTGGTGATTACCTTGAAAGAACCGCAGTCGAGATATAGTTGATGATATTATGAGTCTAGCCCCACAAGAATTAGAAAATAGTGCAAGCAAATTTGCGGCAGAGGCAATAAAACTTGATTCGCAAGGTGCCAGAGGAATGGCAATTGCAAATTACCAAAGAGCAATTGAATCACTTGTTAAATTAATCCAATTATATCCTGAAAACAAACTCAACAGAGTATACCAAGAGAGAACTGCAGCATATCAGAATCGTATCAAGGCATTACAGATGAATAATGTTGAGGTAGAACCAGCTGTAGACCCCAAGGCAACTCCTGAAGAACAAAAACAATCTCTTGCCAAAAATGACTTGGACTCATTGATAATGAAGGAAAAGCCAAACGTAACATGGGAAGAAGTTATTGGATTGGACGATGCCAAGAATGCTTTACGAGAATCAATTGTATACCCTGCAAAACGACCAGACCTGTTTCCACTTGGATGGCCAAGAGGAATATTGCTTTATGGTCCACCGGGCTGTGGAAAGACAGTCATTGCAGCAGCTACTGCAAATGAGATTGATGGTTACTTTATCAACGTAGATGCGGCATCTATGATGAGCAAGTGGTTGGGTGAAGCTGAAAAAAATGTTTCCAAACTATTCCAGATGGCAAGAGGCTTGGCAGAAAAAGAAGGACTTCCAGTTATATTATTTATTGACGAAGTAGATTCGCTTCTTGGCAATCGTAACAGTGAGATTGGTGGAGAGATTCGTGTCAAAAACCAATTCTTGACTGAGATGGACGGAATCAATGGTAAAGGAAAAGACCTTAAACTCTATGTTATTGGTGCTACCAACAAACCATGGAGTCTTGACTGGCCGTTTCTCAGACGATTTACTAAAAGAGTCTATGTCTCACTTCCATCTGTTGAAGCAAGAGAAGCACTATTCAATCTCTACACTGCGCCACTACACAAAGATGATAAAGTGAAGGCAATGGAACTTGCAAAACTTGCAGATGGGTATAGTGCATCTGACGTCAAAGACATTTGTCAGTCCGCACAATTAATGGTTGTAAATGATTTATTTCATTCTCCAAACTTTGGAGAAGAAGTATTGGGAGAGCCAAAATCACAACCACGTGTACTGACAACAGCTGATTTTAAAGAAATTATATCAAGAAGAAAGCCAAGCGTTAGCATGGAAATGATTAGGGCATACTACAAGTGGACTGAACAATTCAAGGCACTCTAGATTTTATTTTTTAAAAATTTTTGTCCTAATTGTTGAAAATCATACTTTAAAAATTTAGATCGGCATAAAATTTAAATTCCTATCCAAATCCACATGCAGAGGGTTTCAAGGATTCCGACAAAAAAAGCCAAACATGCAAACAAGTTTGGTGTATTGATTTTAGAAGATGGATCTGTTTTTGAGGGCATGGGTTTTGGATATTCTACTACAGTATTTGGTGAAGCGGTATTCAATACTGGCATGACTGGATATACCGAGGCACTAACCGATCCTTCCTATAGTGGGCAGATTCTGACACTTACCTATCCTCTTGTGGGAAATTATGGTGTTCCTGATCCGATGGCGAAAGACTCTGATGGTATAAGAAAAAACTTTGAATCTGAGATGATACAGGCAAGGGGATTAATTGTACATGAATTATCTCTTACTGCAAGTCACTGGAATTTGTCCCTGACACTTGATGAATGGCTCTATAATGAAAAAATTCCAGGAATTTCTGGAATTGATACACGGGAACTTACAATTAAACTTCGAACAAGCGGAGTCATGATGGCCGCACTTGCAGTATCTGATACTCCAATTGATATCTCTGAACTTAAAAAGAAATTATCCTCTGCTAAAAAATACAATGATGAGGAATTCATGAATGTGGTTTCTACAAAAGAACCACAAACATTTGGCTCTGACAAAGAATCTATTGTAGTGATTGATACTGGAGTAAAAAACGCAATACTGAGAAACGTTCGCAGTCTTGGCTATAAAGTAATCAAAGTTCCATGGAATTATTCTATTGAGAAAATTTTATCATACAATCCAAAAGGAGTTGTAATTTCAAACGGACCAGGTGACCCACTCAAGTGTAGTGAAACAATGAAGACTGCGAAATCACTAATTGATAAAGATGTTCCCACACTTGGGATTTGTCTTGGTGCGCAAATCTTGGGACTTGCGGGTGGTGCAAACACTTACAAGTTAAAATATGGCCACCGCGGACAAAACAAATCTTGTATTGACCTTGATGATAATCAAGTTTATGTTACCAGTCAAAACCATGGATATTGTATTGATCCAGAATCTTTGAAAAATACTGATTTTAAATTATGGTTTACAAATGCTGATGATAAAACAGTTGAAGGAATAAAACACAAACAAAAAAAGATTATCGCAGTACAGTTTCATCCAGAAGCATCACCTGGACCTTTTGATTGTATGTTTATTTTTGAAGAGCTCAAGAAACTCATAGGGGAGGACAATGCCAAAAGATGAGTCGTTAAAGAAGATTCTTGTTCTTGGCAGTGGGGCAATTAAAATCGGAGAAGCAGGCGAAAGTCACTTCAAGTGGCCGTCAATTCGACTACTCCGGTAGCCAGTGCCTCAAAGCCATCCAGGAAGAAGGAATCAAGAGTGTACTTGTAAATCCAAACATTGCAACAATTCAGACTGATACTAGATTTGCAGACAAGGTGTACTCTATTCCAGTAAATCCTGCATATGTAGAATCTATCATAGAAGCAGAAAGGCCAGATGGTCTAATGCTTGGCTTTGGAGGCCAGACCGCGCTCAACTGTGGAGTAAAACTAGATGAACTTGGAATCTTGAAAAAATATAGTATCAAAGTACTTGGAACACAGGTGCCTGGAATCCGAGCCACTGAAGACCGACAGCTCTTCAAGGATTCGATGATTGCATGTAATGTACCCGTTCTCAAAAGTAGAACCGTATACAACTTTGAAGACGCAAAAAAGATTGCAAATGAATTGGGATAT
This sequence comes from uncultured Nitrososphaerota archaeon, assembly GCA_963713025.1. GTDB lineage: Archaea > Thermoproteota > Nitrososphaeria > Nitrososphaerales > Nitrosopumilaceae > Nitrosotalea. The sequence goes on from CAVQKA010000004.1 coordinate 165,657, forward strand.
CCTGTAATTGTACGTGTTGCATATACGCTTGGTGGAAAAGGTGGTGGAGTTGCACATAATGAAATTGAATTGCATGAAATTGTATCAAGAGGTCTTAATGCAAGTCTTGTGGGCCAAGTTCTAATTGAAGAATATGTTGGTCACTGGAAACAAATCGAGTATGAAGTGATGGCAGACTATGCTGGAAACAATGTGATAATCTGTAACATGGAAAATGTACTTTCGATGAGGGTTCACACTGGTGATAATATTGTAGTTGCACCATCCCAAACACTTGACAATTATGAATATCAGTTATTGCGCTCTGCAGCATTACGGGCGGCAAAACATGTGGGAATTGTTGGAGAGTGTAATGTTCAGTTTGCACTGGATCCAGATTCTGACAAGTACGTTGCAATTGAGATGAATCCAAGACTTTCTCGCTCATCGGCTCTTGCAAGCAAAGCAACTGGATATCCTATTGCATACATGGCAGCAAAAATTGTTATGGGTTATACTTTACCAGAACTTGTAAATCGTATCACCAAAACTACTACTGCATGTTTTGAACCTTCCTTGGATTATATTGTATGTAAACATCCTAGGTGGGATTTTGGCAAGTTCGAACTTGCAAATCGTAACTTAGGCCCTACTATGAAATCAGTAGGTGAAGTCATGGCTATTGGGAGATGTTTTGAAGAATCATTGCAAAAATCCATACGAATGTTAGAGATTGGAAACGATGGACTAGTTGCAAATCGTAACGGGGATAAAAAATATGACATTGAAGAGATAGAAAACAAACTCCAACATGCCGATGACCGTATCTTGTATTATGTTGCAGAAGCATTAAGACAAGAAATGTCCGTTGAGCGCATTTACAAACTCTCTGCAATTGACCCTTGGTTTATAGAAAAAATCAAAAATATAGTAAATTCTGAAAAAAGACTCAAAGAATCTAAACTTGAAAAAGATGTACTTCACGAAGCAAAAATCTTGGGCTTTTCTGATAAACAAATTGGAAGGCTTGTTGGAAAAGATGATCTTGAGATTAGGACATTGAGGAAAAAAGAAGGAATTTTGCCCGTAGTAAAACGAATTGATACACTTGCTGCAGAGTGGCCTGCTAAGACTAACTATCTCTATCTTACATATGGTGGAAAGACTAGCGACTTTGAGATAAACACTGACTCTCAAAAAATTGCAGTACTTGGTGCAGGTCCATATAGAATTGGTAGCAGCGTAGAATTTGACTGGGGAACAGTAAACATGGTTTGGGGATTAAAAGAAAACGGTATAAAAGAAGTATCTGTGATTAATTGCAACCCAGAGACAGTATCCACTGATTATGATATCTGTGATAGGTTATACTTTGAAGAGCTAACTCTAGAACGAGTTTTGGATATTGCAGAATTTGAAAAGTTAGACGGTATTGTTACAGCAGTAGGAGGCCAGACTGCAAACAATCTTACTCCAAAGCTTGCACAAAATGGAATTAAAATTATTGGAACATCTTTTGAAGATATTGACAGAGCGGAGAATCGTTCTACATTTAGCAAAGTCCTTGATGACCTAAACATTAGGCAGCCACCCTGGCAAGCATTTTCAAGTCTCGTTGATGCCAAAAAATTTGCAGTCAAAGTTGGATATCCGGTTCTTGTCAGACCATCATATGTCCTAAGTGGAGCTGCGATGAAAGTTGTCTGGTCTGAGACTCAGCTTAAAAAATATCTCCAAGAGGCAACCAATGTTTCACCAGACTATCCTGTAGTTATTACAAAGTTTATGCTAAATTCACTTGAAGCTGAAGTTGATGGTGTTGGAGACGGAAAAAATATTGTAATTGGTGCAGTGATTGAACATATTGAAGGTGCAGGAGTTCATTCTGGAGATTCTATGATGTGTATTCCGCCTTGGACTCTGAACAACAAAGCCATTGACACTATACTTGATTATACTCAAAAAGTGGCGGTCGCATTTAAGATCAAAGGACCATTTAATTTGCAATTTTTGATTCACCAAGACCAAGTTTACGTGATAGAGCTTAACATCAGGGCATCACGCTCCATGCCGTTTGTCTCAAAATTTGTAAGGATGAATCTTATCAATCTGGCAGCACGAGCAGTACTTGGAAAACCTCTTCCACACGTTGCAAAAGACAGATGGCGTAAAATTCATAATTATGGAATCAAAGTCCCACAGTTTTCCTTTATGCAGCTAGAGGGGGCTGATGTTGTATTGGGGGTAGAAATGCAGTCAACTGGTGAGGCAGCATGCTTTGGTGAGAGTTTCTATGACGCTCTTGCAAAGGGTCTTACATCTGTAGGATACTCTCTTCCAAAACAGGGCTCGGTACTTATTAGTGCAGGTGGGTCTGAAAACAAGGAAAAACTGTTGCAGACTGCCCTTTTACTCAAAAGTCTGGGATACAAATTACTCGCAACGGAGCATACTGCTGAATTTTTGTCCGATAAAAGAATAGGTGATGTTGAAGTAGTCTATAAAATAAGTGAGCCACAAAGAAAACCAAACATTGCTGATTTGTTATATGAGAGAAAAATTGATTTTATCATAAATGTCCCAAGTACCTCGACACTTGAAAAGTATGTTGGTATGCTTTATGATGAATACCAAATTAGAAGAAAGGCTGTAGAGCTTGGAATTCCGGTGTTGATAACTACAGAGCTTGCAGATTCTTTTGCAAAGACTTTGGAATGGCTAAAGCATAATGAGACTACGAAAAAGCCTTTGGAATCATATGAAAAAATAGACTAGTCAAATTACATTTTTGAGTATTGATTCATCACCAATTATAGTTCCATCAAGTGTTACAACTTTGGCAGAGTATAGATCTTTTACCCTCTCTAGTATTGGAGAAATTGATTTTTTATGATATCTTTTAGCTGTAGCATAAAAGTACTTGTTAAAAGATGGGATTATTATAATTTCAATCTCGCCTTTGGATGACGGAAATATTTTATTCTTGTCTGCCTTGATTGATACCCATAATCGCTGTCCGTCTAAAACCGAGCCCTCTTGGAAATAAACTGGATGGAGATGACCCATCACGATTCTGTTAATCTGGGAGAAATTCTCAGTCGGCATTACATGACCATGTGTAAGTAATGTATCTCCTATGACTAGACCTGACGGTCCTGTCATGGTGACATAGTCTGGAACTAGACGGAATAAATTGCCATCGTGATTTCCAGGTATTACAATAGTGTTAATTTTTTTCCCAATTTCAAAAAACATTGGTACTGTCTGCCACTCTATCTTTGAGATTGATTCTATCCCAGATTTTATGTCTCCCAATAGGATGAGCGAGTCAGGCTTTTCAGATTCAATCAGGGAGTATAGGCTAGAGTGAATCTCTTGAATCATATCCTCGGGTCTTACATTGATGTCATTTGAGATCATGCCAAGTTCAAATCCTATGTGTAGATCAGTTATAACCAGAAACTTTTTTTCGTCTTCTAAAATCAAGGCTGGCCGTGAAGGAATTATTCTGGTCTTTACCATTCAAGATATACGTGACTTTTTTCAATTAAATTCTTGTGAAAGAGTCTGGAAATGTAGCGTCTATTCTATCCTCAAATGGTGTCAAATTACACTTGTTTGAACCAAGTAACAGAAAGATCTGGACCGTGGTAGGAAAAGAAAATGAGCACTGGCTTGACTTGGATCTGGGATATTGCTCGTGTGAGGATTATTTCTATAACGCAATGGAGACGGGAAGACAATGCTATCATCTAAGTGCAGTAAAGACTGCAATTGAACAAGACAAAATTGAGGTGATAAAATTTCAAGATTCTGAGTTTGAGAGTTTTATTTTGGCTCTGATACAAGATCTAATATAAATAATCAAAGTCTAAATCGAAAATAAAAATTAGTGAGCTACTTTAGAGGGATTGTAAACATGTCTTCTTTTGAGACTCCTTTCCAGAGTCCAATCATCCCTTCCGGTTTTACTGCATCGACTTTTGTTATTTTTTGGATCTTTATGTGATCAGGAGTTGGTGGCATCCAAAGCATTGCCATGTAATCACCTATGTTTCCTACAGCGTCAGGCCTTGCTGATGAAATCTTGTCTTTTGCAAAACCGTTTGCAACAAGTGCATCTGTTGCAGCTTGTTCTAAATCTCTTCTACCATGCGTGAAAAGGTAAACAGCCTTTGTTGTATCTACTTGAGCCAACGAAATATGTTTAAGGTGTTGCTTTAATCAATATTTCTAAATTCAATCTTGGATTATATACCTCATAATCAGAGCCGAAAGCATTGGTCAATGTTCTAGTCGTAGGCTCTGGTGGACGAGAGCATGCTATGGGTTGGAAGCTTGCTCAGAGTCCAAAAGTGGATGAAATCTACTATGCGCCTGGAAACGGGGGTACTCAAAATAACGTGAATATCTCATCAGATGATATTGAAGGTCTTGCTAAATTTGCTAAAGATAACAACTGTGTAACAGTTGTAGGCCCAGAAGTTCCATTATCTATGGGCATAGTTGATGAGTTTACAAAAAAAGGCCTTACAATATTTGGTCCTACTAAAAACGCCGCACAGTTGGAATCAAGTAAAATATGGGCAAAAAATTTCATGAAAAGAAATGGAATTCTTACTGCACGGTTTGAAGTCTTTGACGATCCAAAAAAGGCAATTGAATTTGCAAAGTCTGTAGATTATCCCTTAGTTGTTAAAGCAGACGGACTTGCTGCTGGGAAAGGAGTGATTGTCTGTAGCAATTCTTCTGAAACAATTGATGCTATAAACAAGATACTAGTTGAGAAAAACTTTGGAAATGCAGGCTCTAGAATAATTCTAGAAGAGAGAATAGATGGTATAGAAGCATCCTTTATTGCAATATCTGATGGAAATGTAGCATACCCTATGGCAACAAGCCAAGATCATAAAAGAATTTACGATGATGACAAGGGTCCAAACACCGGTGGAATGGGAACCTACTCTCCAACTCCTGTAATTGATGATTTGACTGCAAAAGAGATTCAAAAAAATGTTATTGAAAAAACAATCACATGTATGAAAAAAGAAGGAATTGTGTTCAAAGGATTTTTGTATGCTGGAATAATGCTAAAAGATGGTAAGCCGTATGTCTTGGAGTTTAATACACGAATGGGCGACCCAGAATGTCAGCCAATCGTGATGAGGATGGATTCTGACTTGTTTGATTATATTCAGGCGAGTATTGATGGAACTTTATCCTCGCTGCCGCTAATTTCGTGGAAGAAACAAAGTGCAGTCTGTGTTGTATTGGCATCTAAAGGATATCCAGAATCATTTCCTAAAAATGAAGAAATTTTAGGCCTTGACATTGTAACTCCCAATTCCCAAATCTTTCACTCTGGTACAAAAAAAGAAAATGATAAGGTATTGACAAGTGGGGGAAGGGTACTGGGAGTTACTGCAACTGGAGATGTACTTGAGGACGCAATAAAAAATGCATATGTACGAGTGGATGCTATCACTTGGCCTTCTAAATATTGTAGAACTGACATTGGAAAAAAAGGCCTTATTTTACATAAATAATTGCATTTTTCAATATGATTTTTACAAACCCTAAAATTTTCTTACTTGCTATTTGATTTCTTTTTTACTATGAAGTACCCTGCAAGGAAAAGTGAAGCGCTTAATAGAAATGAGGTAAGGTTGATCACAAGAAAACCTACTCCTAAAGGTACGGGAACATATATTGTCGGGATGCACAATCCATGAATAAAACTGTCACAGGTGGGAAATCTTTTTGGAAGTGTGTTATCAATGGAGGCAGATTGACGAGTTATGACACCTACTACGTATGGTGATAGCAATAGAATAAAGCCTATGATTGATTTTTTATCAAACTTGCCAATTTTATTTTTTATGGAGGCAGATATGGATTCAAATTTTTTATTTGAGGTCATATGTGGTTCCTAAGATATGTGAAGGTAAATATCTTTGTGGGGGATTCTACTGTAAGGATTTCCTATCGACGAATTGGGGAATTGGCGATAATATTTCTGGACCATACACTAGTATCCAAAAATGCCCACATGGCTACACTTTATTTTGTTTGAGATATAGAATTTGTCAAACATTGTTCAGTAACATTGTTAGTGAACTTTGGTCCGCAATAGATTATAGGCGTAAATCGTATTATTCGTACGCTTCTCATGGGGAATGATCCGAATTTCAGATTAACTAATACTAAACCGAATATAAAAAACATTCTTACAATTTGTCTTTTTGCAGTTATAATTTTTTCCTCGTTATTTTCAAATGGTTCTCTTGTTTCTCAGGCAATGGCAAGCGGTAACTCAACTAGTGCAAATAATACTACAAATACTCCAACAATTGATAATACTTCTCTTACCGTTGTATCAAATCCCAATACTATATCTGCTGGAAGTCATGTTACTTTAACTGCAACGGTAACAGATACCTCAAGTTCACCTATAACTCCTACAGGTACAATAACTTGGAATGACGGAAATGCAGGTGGTTCATTTCACTCAACAACATGTATCTTGTCTGCAAACACATGTACCACATCATATACCCCGGCCGCAAGTGTCCCAAATTCCATAACAATTACTGCAAGCTATGGAGGGGATGCAACACACCAGGCAAGTTCTGGGTCATCCTCATTATCAAACAATCAAGATGCCACATCTCTAGCGGTTACATCGTCTACGTCATCGATTTCATCTGGAGGACAGGCAACAGTTACTGCAACTGTTACTGACTCGATAAACACTCAAAATTCTCCAACGGGGATAATAACATGGAGTGATGGAAATGTTGGTGGGAACTTTAATCCAACTTCCTGTAATTTGTCATTAGGTACATGTAATGTCACATACACTGCATCTTCTACTTCTCCACCTAATGTAGTAATTACTGCCACCTATGGTGGTGATACAACTCATAAGACAAGTTATTCAACATACTCTCTTGCAATTGCTCCATTGGATACTCCTACTGTTGTCATAACTCCAAATTCATCATCCTTTGTATCTGGAACTGCCATTCCATTTACAGTAACAGTCACTGATGCCTCTAGTGCGCCTACCACACCAAGCGGACAAGTATCTTGGAATGATGGAGGAGCAGGTGGTTCATTTACTCAACAATATGTATCTTGTCTGCAAACACATGTACTACATCATACACTCCTGCCGCAAGTGCTCCTAATTCCATAACGATTACTGCAAGCTATGGTGGAGACACTACACACAAAACAAGTTCTGGAACCTCATCATTATTACGCGGTCAGGATACTGCATCCGTAACAGTAGTATCCTCGACAACAACTATCTCTTCAGGAGCCCAAGTAACAGTTACAGCAACAGTTACAGATCCTACAAACACACAAAATACTCCAACAGGAACAATAACCTGGAATGACGGAAGTGTTGGAGGAACATTTAGCTCATCTTCCTGCACTCTGGCATCAGGCACATGTAATGTCACATACACCGCATCTTCTAGTGTTTCAAATCCCATTACTATTACAGCGACATATGGTGGTGATACTGGTCATACTGCAAATTCAGGAACATCCACCTTGACACCGAATGCTCTCTCCCCTACAACAGTTACTGTGACATCCTCTGCATCATCCGTGTCCTCTGGAGGTCAGGTGACATTTACTGTAACAGTTGCAGACCAGATAAATTCTCAAAATACTCCGACAGGAACAATAACTTGGGGTGATGGAAATGTTGGAGGCACCTTTAATCCAACTTCGTGTACATTGGCAACTGGAACATGTAATGTCACATACACTCCATCTAACACTTCTCCAAATAACGTGGTAATCACTGCAAGTTATAGTGGGGATAGTGTGCACCAAACAAGTTCTGGAACATCAAATCTAACCGTAAACACTATTGCTACTACAACTTTGACTGTTACTCCAAATCCAGCAACAGCACCTGCTGGTGGGTCTGTAACATTTACAGCAACAGTTGCTGATACCTCTAGTTCTCCTACTACGCCCACTAGTTCGGTATCTTGGGACGATGGACATGCTGCAGGTTCATTTCAGCTCATCTTCTTGTACGCTATCTACATCAGGCACATGTACTGTTACGTATACTCCAGCTGTAAATGCTCCGAACTCAATTACAATTACTGCAAGTTATGCTGGTGATGGCACACATCAGCCAAGTGTTGGTACTGCTACGTTGTCTGGAAATGCAGTGGATCCTACCACTTCGACCATTGCACCAAATCCGGCCACATTTTCTACGGGAACTCAAATCTCATTTATTGTCTCAATAACAGATACGACAAATCCTTCTTCAACTATGGCGGGATTGGTAACCTGGACTGATAATGGTGCTGGTGGCTCATTTAGCCCATCTAATTGCATATTGGTAAATAATCAATGTGGTCTTGCATACACTCCTCCATCAAATCCGACTAATAATATCACAATAACTGCAACTTATGCAGGTGACTCGACTCACTCAGGAAGTTTTGCAACATCTACATTATCCGTAAGCACTGGATCGTCATCAACTCAATCTACACCATCAACTCAATCTACACCATCAACTCAATCTACACCATCAACTCAATCTACACCATCAACTCAATCTACACCATCAACTCAATCTACACCATCAACTCAATCTACACCATCAACTCAATCTACACCATCAACTCAATCTACACCATCAACTCAATCTACACCATCAACTCAATCTACACCATCAACTCAATCTACACCATCAACTCAATCTACACCATCAACTCAATCTACACCATCAACTCAATCTACACCATCAACTCAATCTACACCATCAACTCAATCTACACCATCAACTCAATCTACACCATCAACTTCCAAAAACACACCAACGTCAAGTCAAACAACTGGAAATACTAATCAGCAATCTCAACCAAATCCCTCAGTCGTAATTAATCAAGTCATAAATCAACTAGTCACAGTATTGAAATCATTATTCCAAAAGCTCTAAGGTATAGGCCTTTTTTCTTTCTTTACTTTACATGGATAACTGCATCTTCTGTTACAACACAGTCCATCTTTACATCATGGTCGTCATGGGGAAATGACCTGAGCACTTGCTTTGCATATGTCATGCCAATCTTCCTTGATTTTTTTCCATGTAGGTATCTATCATAGAATCCAAAACCATACCCTAATCTGTATCCTTCGCGTGTAAGTGCTATTGCAGGAACTAACACCACATCCAAATTTTTGACAGTCTCACATTTCTCTTTAGGCTCCATCACTCCAAAGTTTCCAAGCTCAAGATCTGCTAAACTTGAAATTTTCTTGAAAGTTAAATCATTTTTGTCTACCCTTGGAAGTGCAAACTCTTTTCCTTGATTGAAAAATTCCTGCAACAGATCTTGTGTCTGAACCTCACTTCCTATCGAATAATAGACTCCAATTGAAGTTGCTTTTCTGTAAAAGTCAATCTTTCTTAAATTATCTCGAATTCTATTGCTAGCAATTTTTATAAAATCAAGTGAAAGATCATCTCTTGCATCTAATAGCTGTTTGCGAAGCCTTGCCTTTTCAATTGTGTTGGACAAATTCTTTACTAATTGATGCAGCTGTTACAGTGTTTTTTAAAAGCATCGCTATGGTCATAGGACCCACTCCTCCTGGAACTGGAGTTACATAAGATGCTTTTTTGATAACATTGTCATAATCAACATCTCCTACGAGTTTTCCCTCTAGTCTTGCAGTTCCTACATCTATTACCACTACACTTTCTTTTATCATGTCATCCGTTAGGATGAATTTTTTCCTGTCACCAATTGCGGTAATTATGATATCAGCTCTCTGGCAATATTCTTTGAGATTTCTTGTTCTAGAGTGACATGTTGTAACAGTGGCATTTTTTTCAAGCATTAAATTGTAAAGCGGTTTTCCAACCAAATTACTTCTGTTTATTATGACTACGTTTTTTCCTTCCAGATCAATTTTATAATATTCAAATAATTCCATTATGCCTGAGGGTGTACAAGGTTTGAGTATTGCTCTTGCAGATGTCAAAAGACCGATATTGTACGGGGTTAATCCATCAACATCTTTTAGTGGAGAAATTCTTGAAGTTGTTGTAAATTCATCTAATTGGCTAGGTAATGGTAACTGAATGAGTATTCCGTGAACTGTATCATCTTTATTTAATAAATCAATTAACGAATTAATCTCTTTTTGAGAAAATGTATCAGGAAGTTTATGGTCCTTAGTTGTTATTCCTACATCTGCACATGCTTTTTGCTTGTTTCTTACATATGTGGCAGATGCAGGATCATCCCCTACCAAGACAGTGGCAAGACATGGCGTTATTCCTGTATTGATTAACTCATTAACGGCTGCTTTAACCCTCTCCTTAACAGAAGTTGCTACTACAATGCCATCTATTTTCTGACCTGTCAAACAAAGTTGGATTATTTTTTGGATATTTAATCTTTGGAAGTATAAACACAAGTCTAGGATAAATTTTAGTTAAAATCATTAAGATGTAGTTTGTGGAGAAATCATTGAAAATTGAATTTGATACTAATGAGTACATCAAAAAAATAACAAAAAGTGATACGTATTTTCATACCTTTATCAATAAGGAAAATCTTGCTGCGGGAGTTCTACGACTAGAGCCGGGTGAGGAAGATACACAAGTTCCGCATGAGAGTGATGAGATTTACTATGTTGTTAAGGGGGATGGATTTCTCATGGTAGATAAAAAAGATTATCCTGTTTCAGAAGGAATGTCATACTATGTTGCAAAAAAAATTCCGCATAGATTTCATGGAAATAAAAAAGAACTTGTTGTAATGTATTTTTTTGGAGGACCAGATACTTAGGAAAGTATTGTCTTTCTTCCAACTACTTTGATCTTGCCTTTTGCAAATAGCTTGACAGCCTTTGGGTAAATTCTATGTTCTTGTTTTAGAATTCTTTTTGAAAGTGTCTCTTCAGTATCGTCATCTTTTACCTTGACCACTGATTGTAAAATGATGGGGCCTGTATCCACTCCTTCATCTACAATATGTACAGTGCAGCCTGCATATTTTACTCCATATTCTATTGCTTGCTTTTGTGAATGTAATCCTGGAAATGATGGTAGTAATGCAGGGTGGATATTCAAAACCCTTCCCTTGTAATGCCTGATGAATTCTGGACTCATTATCCTCATAAACCCTGCAAGACATATCAGACCATTATGGGGAGTGACTTTGTATTTTTCTAAAACTGATACTAGTTTAGAGTCGTACTCCCAATTTCCACCCTTGAGGCCATTGCTTTCAATAATCTCTGTTTTTACTCCAAGTTTTTGCGCAATTCCAATACCTTTTGCATCTGGCTTATTTGAAATTACCACCACTGGATTGACTGGGATTTTGTTTTTCTTAATTGATTTTAATATGTTTTCCATGTTGCTTCCTCTACCTGATATCAAAATAGCAAGATTCAACATATTTTTTATTTATGCTGTATGGATAAACACTTTGCTAATTCCACTTGATAACCACTGATGATAAACGACTTTATGCTTTATAATGTTAAAAATCATTTGATACGATATGAATAATAAAATTACTATATTGGCATCTTGTAGTATAGTTCTTTTATTAATTACTTCAGTTGGTAGCCAAAATCTATCCGCATATGCTGCATTTTCAAATCCTCCATCATTTGGAGGAGGGGAATTGAAGTATAATGATGGGCTCACAATTAACGGAAATGTATATGATATTTCAAAGTATTCTCAAAATATGCCAACACCAGAGATTCTTGCTTTAGGTAAATCATCTACAATTGTTCTTAAAATATTTGATAATTCTGGTCCCACTACCATTAAGTCGGCTGGTCTGTATATGGATATACAAGGAGCTAGAAATTCAATTTCAAGTGCTGATACTTCTATATCATATCCCATGAATAGTCATTTTTATGTTAATGATCCTCATAATTTATTGGGAAATATTTCTGTTGAATATAAAATTGTAAAACCATTTGTTTATGTGACATTTCACATCACTCCAATTACTAAAATGGATGTATCAAATTTGATTGTAACTGCAATGGATGATCATCGTGCTCTTGCCAAGTCCACAGTAATCAATGCGATAGAATTTTCCTAGAAATTATCACTACTTTCTATTTGCCTAATGTAGTTTTGAATTTTTCTTAGAGGAATAATAATTTTCTATAGAATATGATCGGTATAGATCCAATTACATCACATATTACACTGGATCAATCTTGCAATTTATATTCAATCTGATGACTACATATTTTAAATTGAAATCTAAAGTACGGATGACCTCAAACGGAATTGTAGTACAACATGATGAAAAAACAGTAAATCTCGATCCAAAACGTGGAATGGAAAACGGCATAAGTTTTGTCTCTCATGCACACTTGGATCACTTGCACAATCAACGTGGAAATGGGATACTTATTGCATCAAAGCAGACAACAGAGATCGCAAAGCTTAGGGGATATTCCATTGAAAACTATGTTGAAGAGTATGAGAATTTTTCAATGATTGATGCGGGACATATCTTGGGTGCAAAGGGCCTTTTGTTTGATGATATTTTTTACACTGGAGATATTTCAATCCGTGACCGGGGATTTATGAAAGGTGCAATGGCTCCAAAATGTAAAACTCTGATAACTGAATGCACTTTTGGAATGCCGGAATATGTCTTTCCTACAATTGATGAGACTGTAAAACGTGTTAACGAGATAATATCAGAACTATATGGTAAAGGAAAACCTGTAATATTGCTAGGATACGAGCTTGGAAAAGCTCAGATATTGTCCTATTTGTTTTCTCATTGGCATCCTTACTATCATGATTCAGTAAAAAAAGTAAATGACTTGTATAGACAGTTTGGTATTGATCTTAACGAATCTATGGGTCATACTGAAGCCGAATCGATGGGGTTGCTTGAGAAAAAACCATGGCTTATGATTGCTCCAAATATGAGTGGAAGAAATGCGTTTGTAACACATATGAAATCAAAGTATGATGCAATTACAATGGGTTTTAGTGGATGGGCACAATCATCAAGATTTTCATTTGCGCGAAGCCATGATTATTCAATTCCACTAAGTGATCACTGTGATTATAACGAATTGATTGATCTTGTAAAAAGATGCAATCCTGATAAAATCTATACAGTTCACGGTTTTGTAGATGAGTTTGCGGCGGATTTGTCCCAAATGGGATATGATGCACAACCTCTTCGAGAGAACTCACTTGATGATTTTGTATAAAACACTACCAAAAATTATGCATTGATGGACGGACTTACGCCTCGATGACATTCCAACTTGGAATTTCAAAACCCTGGTATTTGCCTATCTTGATATATTGTTTCGCGTGTATATATTGACCGAATTACAATGAAGAAGATTGATTCTACTATACGGCATAACACTCTATACTTATTCTCAATGTTAGTTGGAATTGTATTGATTTCTTTCATGATTCATACGCATTTTGTTTCTGCTACTATTTCCGCCAGCGACATTCCAAATCTTACTGTATCTCTGTCTGATAATTCAATAATCATGACTCCTACAGTTTCAGTCTCAGGTACTGCTACTGATAGTCTACAAATTTTATCTCTTACATGGGCTGTGGATGGTGGAAATGTTCAGATAATTTCTGGAACTATTCCTGGTAATCTTGTTTCTTGGTCACTTAGTATTCCTAATCTATCAAATGGATTACACACTCTACAAATCAACGCCACCAACTCGGAAGGATTTGTTACATCCAAAACAATTTCACTTACAATGTATAATGATCTGCCTATAACAATAGCATCTTTACCTAATGGTACATACGAGAAATATCAAACTGTAAAACTTGAATCGAATGAACCCGCTCTTATTTTTTATACTCTGGATGGTACAACCCCTTCTGTATCTAGTCCACATGGACAAGATTCTATAACTTTGCCAGAAATTAGTTCAAATACGATTCTGAAATTCTTTGCAGTAGATGCTTATGGCGTAAAGTCTGATGTAAGTACCCAAGTTTACATTATTGATAATGTATCATCACCCGTAGAGTTGTCTAATGCAGGCAAGGTGATGCAAAGTACTGAAAAAATACATCCTACTAATATGATTGAAAACAGAACAATATCATCAGTATCTGTGAGCCTGAATAATACCGTAATCATACCTGCATCCATCAAGGTTGTTTCAACATCAATTACTCAAAATATGACTACAACAAATACTAACTCTACATTACCTGTCTTGACATCATCCAACAGTACTACAATGATTCCTGTAATTGCTCAAAACATGACTACAACAAATACTAACTCTACATTACCTGTCTTGACATCATCCAACAGTACTACAATGATTCCTGTAATTGCTCAAAACATGACTACAACAAATACTAACTCTACATTACCTGTCTTGACATCCTCCAACAGTACTGCAAAGATTCAGGCAATTACTCAAAACATGACTACAGTACATACCAATTCTACATTACCTGTCTTGACATCCTCCAACAGTACTGCAAAGATTCCGGCAATCACTCAAAACATGACTACAGTACATACTAACTCTACATTACCTGTCTTGACATCATCCAACAGTACTACAATGATTCCTGTAATTGCTCAAAACATGACTACAACAAATACTAACTCTACATTACCTGTCTTGACATCCTCCAACAGTACTAGTGCATCTGTCAATAATGGTACTAAATAGAAAATGAAATTCAAGTAAATTTGCGAATTGCTCTGTTATATGCAACGCCGAATCTATGTGCTTCATCTCTTGCATGCTGTAAAATTTTGAGTCCAGGATTATTCTTTGGAAAAATAATCGGTTTGTTATATTTGGGATGATATACTTCTTCATTTTCTTTTGCAAGTGATATGCATGGAATTTTTACCCCTATGGAATAAAGTGCATCAAGTGCTGCGTTTAGCTGACCGCGTCCTCCATCGATTAAAACCAAGTTTGGCATGCCTGTTTTGTCTTCCTTTAGTCTTAGATAGCGTCTTTTGACTATTTCCTTTATCATTGCAAAATCATCTCTTCCCCTCACTGTCTTTATCTTGAATTTCCTATATCCTGATTTGTGTGGTTTTCCATCAAAGAGGCAAGACATGGAACCAACTGCATAATCTTCACCATGGTTTGAAATATCAAAACACTCTATTGTTTTTGGAATATTTTCTAATCCTAATTTCTCTTGTAGTTCAATTAGTGCAGGATCTGCCCCCTTTGATATTGTAAGAGAAATATTCTTCATGATGAGATCTATTATCTCTCGTCTTTTTCCAGATGTTGGAACTGTGATGTTTACCTTAAATCCTGACGTTCGGGAAAAAACTTCCTCTAAAATATCTTTTTTCTCTGGTATTTCACTTACTATGACATGTTTTGGAATTGGATTAGTAGAATAATACTGAGATAAGAAACTAGACAAAGAATTGTCTCCAACTAGATCAAAAGAAAACTTGGTTCTATCTTTTATGACTCCATTTGAAAGTCTAAAACTCATCATATGTGCTATTTGATCTTTTATCTTGATTCCAAAATATTCTTCATCTGAGCCAACTCTAGGAGTTTCCATGTTTTGTTTTATCTGTAGACTGGAAAGACGCTGCAATGTTTCATGAATCTCTTTTGCTTTTTCGTATTGGCGATTAACGGATGCCTGTTTCATTTCTTTATCTAATTTATTTACAAAGTCTTCTAATCGTTGTTTTCCTTTTAGAATTGATTCTAACTCTGCAATATTTTTCCCATAATTTTCTTGAGCCTGTTTAAACTGGCATGGTGCTTCGCAATTTCCAATATGATACTCAAGACATGCTTCTTTTGGTAGTTTTTTACAAATTCTAATCTTAAACGTCTTGCGCAAAAGCCCAATGGATAGCATCTTTGAACTTCCATGAGTAAATGGTCCATAAACCCTCCCTCCTCCTAGAAATTCTCCAGTTCTTGTACGTCTTGCTACCATTAGGCGCGGATATTGCTCGTTTGTAATTCTGAGATAGGTGTATCTCTGTTGATCCTTAAGTTCAATGTTGTATGGAGGTCTGTATCGTTTAATCATGTTTGCTTCTAGTAAAAATGCCTCCTCTTCATTATCTGTCAAGACAAATTCGATATCGAAAATTTTCTCCACAAGTTTTTGGGTCTTGTAGTTTTGATTTTTCAAAAAATATGACTTGACACGATTTTTCAGATTCTTTGCTTTACCGATATATAATATCTTGTCACCAGAATCTTTCATTATGTAAATTCCGGGATGTAATGGAATTGTTATCTTTGATATGTCAAGAGTCATTTTTCAAGATACGTTTTAGATATTGACCAGTATAACTTCTTGGATTCTGAGCAACTTGTTCGGGAGTTCCAGTTGTAACAACTGTTCCTCCTCCATCTCCGCCTTCTGGACCTAAATCGATAATCCAGTCAGAATTTTTTATGACATCCATGTTGTGCTCTATGATGATTATTGTATTTCCAAGTTTTACTAGTCTGTTTAAGACTTCAAGTAATTTTTGAACGTCTGCAAAATGAAGTCCAGTTGTTGGTTCGTCCAAGATGTATACTGTTCTTCCAGTGTCACGCTTGGATAATTCTGATGCAAGTTTTACCCGCTGAGCTTCTCCTCCTGATAATGTTGTGGCAGCTTGTCCAAGTTTGATATATCCCAGACCTACATCTACAACTGTCTGAAGCTTTCTCTGAATTGAAGGAATATTTGTAAAAAATTCTAGTGCTTCTTCAACTGTCATTGCAAGAATATCTGAAATGTTTTTGTCTTTATAATGGACTGCAAGTGTTTCAGAATTGTATCGTTTGCCTTTACATTCATCACATATTACATATACATCTGATAGAAACTGCATCTCTATTTTTTTGACTCCATCTCCCTCACATGCAAAACATCTGCCGTCTGCAACGTTGAATGAAAACTGCCCTGGGGTGTACCCTCGTTCCTTTGAAAGCTCAGTTCCTGCGTATAGTTCTCTGATTGGAGTAAAGGCACCAATGTATGTGGCAGGATTTGAGCGAGGCGTTCGTCCTATTGGAGATTGGTCTATTCCTATCACCTTGTCTATCTCGACCATGCCTGAAATTGTCTTATGCCTACCTGGTTTATCGATTGAACCGTAGATTTCTGACGCTAATGCCTTGTACAAAATGTCGTTTATCAGAGTGGATTTTCCAGAACCTGATACTCCTGTTACAGTAATCATCATGCCTAGCGGAAACTCCACATCAATGTTTTTGAGATTATTCTCTGCTGCCCCTTTTAGTACCAACTTGCCTTTTTGTTCATGTTTTCTTTTGGCAAGTTTTATTGCATCGTGATTTTTGAGATATTTTGCGGTAACTGATTTTTCACTTTTTAGAATTTCATTTATTGTTCCTTCAAAGACTACGTTTCCTCCATGGACTCCTGCCCCTGGACCCAAGTCTATGATCCAGTCTGAGTTACGCATCACTTCTTCGTCATGCTCCACTACAAGTATTGTATTCCCTAAATCACGAAGTTTAGTTAGCGTCTTGATTAATTTTGCATTGTCTCTTTGGTGCAGTCCAATTGTTGGCTCGTCAAGGACATATAGCACTCCAGTAAGGTTTGATCCTATCTGTGTTGCAAGTCTGATTCTCTGTGCTTCTCCTCCTGATAGAGTAGAGCTTACTCTATTGAGTGTAAGATAATTCAGTCCAACATTTTTTAGAAATTCAAGTCTTGAGAGCACCTCTTTTAAAATGGATTTTGCAATATATCTTTCAGTTTCACTTAGTTCAAGATTTTTAAAAAACTCATAACACGAATCAATTGACAAGTCACAAACGTCCATTATTGATAACGAGTTAATCGATACTGCAAGTGCCTCATCTTTTAGTCTTCTACCCTTACATGTGTTACATGGTGTCTCCCGCATGAATTTACTCAACTCTTCTCTTTTTGACTCTGAATCAGTTTCTGCAAAATTTTTTTGAAGGCTTGGAATTACGCCATGAAAAGTATTAGTATACTCCCATCTGGAATCCGTTGACTGGGATTCGTATGAAAACTTTACAGCTTCACCACTTCCATACAAGATGACCTCAAGTTGCTTTGGAGTCATCTTGTTAATTGGAGTCATCAAATCAAAGCCATACTTTTTACCGACGTCTCTTAGAGTCTGTCTTCTAAATGATGAAAATCTGCCTGACCATGGAATTATTGCTCCATCCAGGATTGATTTTGTCTTGTCTGGTATGAGTAAATCTGGTTCAAATTCCATCTTTACGCCTAGACCATGGCATATCTTACATGCTCCAAATGGAGAATTGAATGAAAAACCTCTAGGTTCTAGCTCACCTATTGAGATTCCACAAAATGGACATGCGTTATTTTGAGAATAGACTTTTTCATCAGTATCTATCACCATCACATCTCCTTTTCCTGCCTTGAGTGCAGTCTGGATTGATTCGTATAGTCTACTTTTTTCCTCCCAAGATGCCTTGACTCTATCAACGACGATTTCTATATTGTGCCACTTTTGCTTGTCAAGTGTTGGAAACTCTCCGGTGATTTCAATTATTTCTCCATCTACTCTTATTCTTGAATATCCTTGTTTTTTTACATCTTCAAATAATTTTTCATAAGTTCCTTTTTTCCGTCTAACCAATGATGCAAGAATTAGAATTTTTTTACCTTCTGATTCTTTTAGAATTGATTCACAAATTGATTCCACTGATTGATTTGATATCTTACGTGCGCATCTAGGACAATGTGGTGTACCAATCCTTGCATATAATAATCTTAGATAATCGTAAATTTCGGTTATTGTTCCAACCGTAGACCTTGGATTTTTACTTGTAGTCTTTTGCTGAATTGATATGGCGGGTGATAGGCCTTCAATTGAATCAACATCTGGCTTGTTCATCATCTCAAGGAACTGTCTTGCATATGCTGAAAGTGATTCAACATATCTTCTCTGACCCTCGGCATATATTGTATCAAAAGCAAGTGTTGATTTTCCAGATCCTGATAATCCAGTGATTACCACAAGTCTATTTTTTGGAATGTCGACGTTAATGTTTTTTAAATTGTGCTCCCTTGCACCACGGATGATTAATTTGTCATTCATTTCTTAATTGTCTTTGAATCTTTGCTAATTTATCTCGATATTCAATTGCATTTTCAAAATCCAACTCTTCTGCAAAACGCTTCATGGAAGTTTCTATCTCTATAGCAAGTGTTTGCAAGTCATGTCTTGACATGTGTTTTGTTTCATCTAGTACAATTGTCTGCTGTGGAATTGACTTTATTATTGAAGCTGGTGTAATCCCCATTTTCTTGTTGTATTCTATCTGTCTATTCCTTCTTCTTTCAGTCTCTAATATTGCATTTTTCATGGACTGGGTGATTTTATCTGCATACATGATTACGGAACCATCTAGATTTCTTGCGGCCCTTCCAAATGTCTGAATCAGACTGGTGATGTTTCTTAGAAATCCTTCCTTGTCTGCATCTAGGATTGCAACAAGGGCGACTTCAGGTATGTCAAGGCCCTCTCTGAGTAGATTTATGCCTACTAGAACATCAAATTCGCCTAGCCTTAACTGCCTGATAATTTCAGTTCTCTGAAGATTTTCAATCTCCGAATGTAGATATCTGACTTTCACCTTATTTTTTGAAAGATATTCTGCTAAATCTTCAGCCATTCTTTTTGTTAGGGTTGTAACTAGAACACGTTGGTTTTTATCCACTCGTTTTTTTATCTCTGATATTAAATCATCCATTTGATTTTCTGTTTTTCTTACTTCTACTACTGGATCCACAAGACCTGTGGGCCTGATTAACTGCTCTACAATTTGGGCACTCTTTCCTTTTTCATAATCATTAGGTGTTGCAGAAACAAAAATTGTGTTTCTAATGTATTTTTCAAACTCTTCAAACTTCAGCGGTCTATTATCAAATGCACTTGGAAGTCTAAATCCGTAATCAATTAGAGATTTTTTTCTTGTGTGGTCTCCATTATACATCCCATGCAATTGTGGTAAAGTAACATGAGATTCATCAATTACCAGTAAAAAGTCCTCCCCAAAGAAATCTAGTAGACAAAAGGGTGGTTCACCTGGAGTCTCTTCCATCAAAGTGTCTTGAATAATTTTCAATCCCAGAACAGTATCCTAACTCTTCTATCATTTCTAAATCATATTTTGTTCTCATTTCCAATCTTTGTCTTTCAAGCTCTGGAAGTTCTGTCAGTCTTTGCTTTAGTTCGTTTCTAATTGACTGAACTGCTGTCTTTCTTACATCTGCTGCAACTAGGTAGTGCTTGGCAGGATAAATTTTGATTCTAGCAACTTGTTTTTTTACTTGAAGCGATATGGGATCACAAATTGTTATCTTGTCTATCTCGTCACCAAATAGTGAAATCCTGACAATTGAATCAGAATATGCTGGGATGATGTCGACTGTATCTCCCTTGATTCTAAATCTTCCTGCTAAAAGTTCTGTGTCATTTCTGTCATATCGTGCATTGACTAGTTTTTTAATCAATGTGCCTCTGCCAATATCTGTGCCATTTTCTATGGTGATTGACATCTCTTCCCACTCACTTGGTGAGCCAAGTGAATAGATGCATGAGACTGTGGAAACAATGATTGTGGGTTCTCCTGACAAGAGCATCGCAGTTGCTTCAAGACGCAACTTTTCTATCTTTTCATTAATCTGTGTGTCTTTTTCGATATATGTATCAGTCTGTGGAATGTAGCTCTCGGGCTGATAATAATCATAATATGATACAAAATACCCCACATTATTTTTTGGAAAGAACTGTTTTAGTTCTGCATAGAGTTGAGCGGCTAAAGTCTTGTTGTGTGAAATGACCAAAGTCTTTTTTCCGGTTCTTGCAACTACATTTGCCACTGTGAAAGTCTTACCGCTACCTGTTACTCCAAGTAAAGTCTGAACTTGCTTCTTTCTTACGCCTTCTACTAATTTTTCTATTGCACTTGGCTGATCTCCTGTAGGAGCAAATTCTGATACTAATTCAAATCTTGGATTTTCTAGCAAACATTACAAATTGGCCATGTTTCAAATTTAAAGCAATGGTAGTTATGTTATATTTTTACCAACTAGGCTCTTCAGAGATTTCCAGTCCATTCTCTGTTATATTGATGCCCATCATCTTGACTGTATTTTTAGCAGTTGGAGTGTTACGTGCTAGAATCTTTTTTGCAAATACAAGTCTTACCCTCTTATCCATATGTTGACCAATTTTGTACTTGCCTCTGATTGTAACTGGTATTACCTTGATTATTGCAACTTCCTCTACTACTGGCATATGCGGAGTAAGTTTTTCATATCCTCCTTCTGGTTGGTACTTTTCCATTAGTTCGTTTAGAGCCATTGCCTTTTCTTTTGTATCAGAGACAAGACTTGCTCTTCCCTTGATTACAACGCTGATGTATAGAGTATCTGCTTGCGACGCATCAGTTGGTGATGAGAAATATGATGGTAAAAATTCAAGGCTTTGATCTACCTCAAATCCCACCTTTGGATTTTTTGTAATATTTTCTAGTTTTTCTCCCCGTGGGTGAGAGTGCATGTAAATGGCTTCATTTGCATAGACAAAATTCATTGGAATTATTTGAGGAAAACCATCCTTGTCTATACTACATACTCTGCCTGTTTCTTGTTGGTTTAGAAATTCAATAATCTTTTCTTTTGATTTGATCTCTAGCCGTCCAAGTAACTGCATACAATCTATTATCAGTGTTGATATTTCTGTATATAGTTTTTAATAGATAAATGCAAGTATGTTTATCATAAGACATGCAAAAGGATTATGCCTATTCTAATGCTATATTTTCTATGATTGTAGGTGCAGTACTTGGATTTGCAAGTTATGTGTATACTCTTTTTGGATATACAATTCCTGGATTTTTTGCAGTTTATTTAAAAGAAATTGGAGCTGCACTAATCATGATGGCAGTCTTTGTATTTGCTATTGCATGGCTAATGAAGGCAAAACCACATAGACGTCCTCAAAGGTATCTTGTCAAAGTCTTTGATGTGTGTGGAGTAGAGATTCACCTTGACGGCATAAGAACTGAATTTAAGACACATGATGTAGCATGGAGCTTTATGAAAGAGTTCAAAAAGTCATATCCATTCTTTAACTTTGCACTGGTATCTGATCTTCCAAACTCTGACAAGATGACAATATTTCGATATCTTTAGCCTAAAAATTATTTTTTTATCTAACTAAGTGTTATTTTCTTGGGTTGTTCTGATCTTTAAAGTACTTGAGTACTGTAGAGCCAAACTTGTCTATTGATGCAAAGTATCCTGAACCCCAGAATCTTACTATGAAATGATTGACTCCTGCTTTCATAAATCTCTCAAAAACTGGTATGATGTCATCTGGCGTACCCATTCCTATGGATGATCGAGCCACACTATCTGGAATAGTTTGGGATGCCTCTCTCATCTTTACTATCCATTCTTGATTTGACATGGAATATTCTGTAAAATATTTCTTGAAATCAAAACCTGCGATATCTTGAATGCCGTGAACTTTGAGAACTTCTGGTTTGAATAGACTTACCTTTACTGCATTTTTCATTTTTGCCCATGCTGTCTCAGCATCATCTGAAAAGTACACGTCGATATCTACTGCATAGTTAAAGTTCTCATCAGTTCTTCCATTTTCTTTCATAGAATTCTTGATTACTTTGACATGATCTTCGTACAATTCTGGTGTGTATCCAATAGGAATCCAACCGTCTCCATATTTGCCACAAAGTGCAAGTGTTCTTGGTGCACCTGCTGCCATGTATATTGGTGGTGCTGGTTGGCGAATGCTTTTTGCTTGGAGACATGCTTCTTCTAATTGGTAAAATTCTCCTTTGAAGTTTACTCTGTGCTCTGGTGATGATTGGTAAAGTAATTTTATAACTTGTAATTGTTCCTCAAATCTTCCAACTGGTTTGTCCCATTGAATTTTAAATTCTTTGAGATTTTGTGCCTCTCCTGCTCCAATACCTAATGTTCCTCTTCCATGAGAAACTCTATCCAGTGTAATTGATGCAAGTGCGATATTTGATGGATGTCGTCTGACCGCATCTGTAACACATGTACCTAATTCTACATTATTTGTAACTGCTGCAATCGCTGAAAGCATAACCCATGGATTGTTTACTATGGCTTTATCCCATTGAGGAACATTGCTGTGGTCCATGTACCAAATGGAATCATATCCTGTCTTGTCTGCTAAAACACAGGCTGTGATAATCTGGTCTTCGTTTAGTCCCAGTCTTGCAACGTTTAGTCCTTGTTGAATTCCAAATTTTAGCATTCTATCCGAAATCCTCACATTAGTCAATTCTTTGATATATTTAAGTTTAGACTGAGAATTTAGATAAAAGAAAATTTAGAAAATAGACTTAGAGTCTACCATCTACGATGTCTTTTAGAAGTTGTATGACATCCTGCTTTGTTACTGGGAGAGGATTTGGATCCAAATGTCCCTTGTCTGTCATTACAATATCAGCTGCCTGATCATATGGTGCTTTTAATGGCAGTTTGTCAAACTTTAATTTCTCAATAACTTCTTTGAATTTATCGTAGAAGATTGACTTGTTGAATCTATGTGCAACTGTTGTACAAGATGATAGCGAATATCCATGTGGCACACCTTCGTTTGAAAAGACATACGATAAGGCATGTCCCAAAGTAGTAGACGCATTTCCAAATCCTATTCCAGATAGCATGGAGCCAAATGGATAATTTTCTGGCTTGTTGTTCATTATTGCATCATATAATACGTCAAACGCAGACTTGCATAACATTCTTGTAAATTCGTTTCCTCGTTTACTGTCGTATCCTTCTGTGGCTTGTGCACATGCATCACAGACAGAATTTTTTACAATTGCCTCTGGAGTTCCGTCCATAAAGTATGCATCAATTACTGCCATGTCTGCCAAGAATCTTTCATCTTGCAATAGTTTTTTCTTTCCTTCGAATTTTAATACGCAATAAGTTGTCATCTCTGCTCCTGTTCCAAATGTTGTTGGAATGAGTATTTTTGGTATCTTCATTTCCATTCCTGCATACTTTGCAACATCAAGTGAGCTACCTCCACCAAGACCGATTATTACTGATGGGTTCTTTGGTTTGAATTCTGCCATAACTTTGTTTACAGTTTCAATTGATGGTTCTGGTTCTACTTTGTCATATAGCATATAATCTTGAATCTTCATTCTTGCAAGCCACTTTGCTGATACCTCTGGAGGTGCTGTAGTTACAACAAGGGCATTCTTTGGATATTGAGTTTCGGACAAGGCATCTTTTCCGAAATTAATTGTCTTTGGCATTCTAACTGTATTCATAAAAAAATTACATCTGCAACAATTATTATACTATTGCCTTTTTTGTAAGAAAAATTAGTTTTTACTGTACCTGAATTATTCCTGACGTGATTAGATACTGTATGCCTTGGACAAATGTGGCATCATCAATTCCTCCTGTAGCCCAATAGCCTGCATTATTTTTAACCCATGCAGGAATTGCAACTCCTGGATTTGCCTGACCGCTCTGTGTTGGAGGAATTGTAATTATTCCTTGTTTTATCATGTATTGTATTCCCTGGGCAAATGTCGAGTCGTCAATTGAACCATCATGCCAATATTTGGCGTTATTTTTGACCCAACTTGGAATCTGAATTGTAGGGCTAGCCTGGGTAGAGTTTACAGAACTAGTAGAATTTGTAGTCTGACTAGAACCTACATTAAGATCAAACGTTGCAGTTTCTGGAGGAATTGGTTGAAAGACCAGTCCTTCTACATCCACTATAACTTGGTACGTTCCAGCTGTCTGGAATGTAAATGGAATACTTACTGCACCTTCTGCAGTGTGAGTAATGGGAATTCCAAATACCTGATTTTGTCCTTGCATTACTGAAATCTTGTAATCTACATGAGGCTGTATCTCATTTGTCTGCTTGTTGATGAAATTAATCTTAATCTGTGTTGGATCTCCGGGATTTGGTGATGCAGGATCTGTTGTAAATCCTACGTTGATTGTTCCGCCACTAGTTGGTTTTATGATTGGGTCTGCATAAGCTGGAATTATCATTATTGTAAAAACTGCTAAAATTACAAAGTATCTTTTTGAATTCATATATCACTATCATTGTATTATACCATATATAAAAAAAGTGCAGCAAAGGTATTGAATCGGTGTTATTTTCTTGTATGATTGGATAAAAAGACTCAAAATTGAGCCGATTCTCTACAATGTGGCTATAATAAATGCTAATTAAAAATTTCAAATCAATTTCTGCAACTCTTGGAAAGAAAAATGCGTTGATTGTGGTCAACGCTGGTCTAGAGGCGGCATTGCCTGGGAAACAACTTGAGAAAATCATATTCCGTAATCATTTACTTCTGCATAGGAAAAAATTTAATCTCAAAAAATATGATAAAGTGTTTGTAGTTGCAATAGGTAAAGGAGCATATTCTATGGCGGAATCTGTTGATTCTCTTACTCGTATAACGCGTGGATTATTGATTGTTCCAAAGAAAACAAAAACTGCATTATCTAGAAAATTTATGGTAATACAAGCAGGTCATCCGCTACCAAATAAAAATAGCGTTATGGCGGCACACAAGATAATTGAATTTCTTGAATGTGTCAAACTTACAGATTTTGTTATTTTTCTAATATCTGGAGGTGCGTCATCTTTAGTTGCATTGCCTTATGGTATAACATTGGCTGAGAAAAAAATTGTAACTGATCTGATGCTAAAATGTGGCGCAAATATTAATGAAATAAACTGTGTCCGAAAGCATCTATCCAAAATAAAAGGCGGTATGTTGCTTAACCACCTAAAGTCCGATGCGGTATCGCTTGTAATGTCTGATGTTGTTGGAGATGATTTGACAAGCATTGCGTCAGGAATCACATATTTTGATAAAACTACTTTCCTTGATGCTAAAAAAATTCTAAAAAAATACAACTTGGAAAGATTAGTTCCAAAAAGTGTACTACGACATATTGATCTTGGTATTCAAGGG
Source organism: uncultured Nitrososphaerota archaeon (assembly GCA_963713025.1). Classification (GTDB taxonomy): domain Archaea; phylum Thermoproteota; class Nitrososphaeria; order Nitrososphaerales; family Nitrosopumilaceae; genus Nitrosotalea. Next base: position 191,712 of record CAVQKA010000004.1, read on the forward strand.
AAAATTCCAGAGACTCCAAAGAGGCAAAAAATTAAAAATCATATAATTTCAACCAACAAAATTTGCCTTGATGCAATGAATGCGACTGCAAAAGAACTTGGGATTTCAACCAAAGTAATTTCCTGTATGTCTGGAGATGTACGAGATCTTGGAAAAAAAATTGCAAAAACATTGTATGATAAAAAAGTAAACTGTGTAATCTTTGGTGGCGAATCAACAGTTGTTGTAAAAGGGAAAGGAAGGGGAGGAAGAAACCAAGAATTTGTATCATACACTACAATCAATCTTGAAAAGCAGAATACTAAGGCAATTGTTGTATCTGTTGGAACAGATGGAATTGATGGTAATACAAATTGTGCAGGGGCGATTTGGGAGTCCGGTAAAAAAACAGATAGCATAAAGCGATATCTTGATGAAAATAATTCTTATGATTTTTTTAAAAAGTATGGAGGATTGATATTTACTGGTTCAACCGGAACAAACTTGATGGATATTGGTCTAGCTCTTAGGCAATAGTGGATTGCTTGCTTTATTTTCTGCAGATTCAATTATTTGATATCTGACATCAAGATTTCGTTGCTGAATAATTTGATCAATGAATCTAATTCTTCTTTCAATGAAAATATCGTCTGTTAACTTATTTTTTACTAGACGATCAAACATTGATTTTAGATCTAACATGATTTTTACAGTGTCATTATTTTTTATTATGAATCTGCCAACTCCCCAAAAAATTCCAACATGTAATGCAATGTACCTTGATTGTTCAATTGTAACTTGATCGTAAAAATATTCTGCATGAATTCTACTCTCTTCAGATCTTGTCTGAGAATTTTCAATAACCCATGAGATCTTTTTTTGATCACCGTCAAAATAGTAAGTGTGTTCCATGTCAACATATTTACCAAATATGTCAATATATTTTCTGTATATTACTGAATAAGAAAAATAAAAACTTGTTATCGTGTTAGAAGCAAACTCGTTCTTTACAAATATGGTAGACGAACTTGTAGATTTTTCGGAATATGATCCAGAGCTTGCTGAAGGACTGAAATGGATTGACGGTGAAGCACAAAAGCGCGGCATAACGTTTTATGAGATGGTGTTTCATGTTCTGCACCGACACGATATTGATTCTAAAGCAAAAGATTGGCTTGCAAATAGAAATTAACTTGATCTGTTAGTTTTTTGTCTTGTTATTGTATTATGCTCAAAGTTTTTTCATAAAATCAAGCATCAGTAGACGCTAGACGTTTCTCAATTGAAATGTATTCGCAACCAGAAGGTCCGCAATATTTTCCAACATATACTGCTTTTGGTCTATACAACATTGGTTTTGGTGCGGCTTCTGCAAATTTTTCTTCTATGATGTGTGCAGTCCATCCTGAGACTCGTGATATTGCAAAGATTGGTGTGTTAAGATCCATTGGAATGCCAAGCATATAGTATAATGACGCACTGTACAGATCAACATTTGGAAATATATCTGAGCTTTTGATCTTTTTCATTTCTTCTTCTGTTATGTCTTCAACTTTTTTTGTAATGCTATACCATGGCTGACCTGTTTTTTCAGCCAGTCTTCTTGATAATTCTCGCAAGACTTCAGCTCTTGGATCAAATGTCTTGTATACTGCATGGCCCATACCCATTATTTTTTGACCTTTTTCCAGTTTGTTAATAATCCATTGTTCTACCTTGTCTTCTGAGCCGATCTCTAACAACATCTTCATCACCTGAAAATTTGCGCCTCCATGAAGTTCTCCGCTGAGTGCTCCAACTGCTGCACTGACTGCGGCATACATGTTTGCACGTGTTGATGCTACTTCTCTTGCTGCAAATGTTGATGCGTTAAAACTATGCTCTGCATGTAATATGAGACAAATATCAAAAATTCTAGCAGTCTCGATATCTGGCTCTTTTCCTGTTAGCATGTACAGAAAATTTGCAGCGTGATTTAGCTTTTTAGATGGCTGGATTATTTCCTTGTCGTTTCTTATTCTGTCCCAACATGCTATTATGATTGGAATTTTTGAAATTAAATTTATTGCTCTCTTGTAATTTGTATCTCTGTCATCAATTTTTTCCTTATCGTATACTGCCATAAGCGAAACTGTGGATTGTAAAACATCCATAGGATTTGCAGTCTTTGGAATATTCCTTAGAGTTCTTTCTAAATTCTCCGGGATTTCTCGAGTTGTAACAAGTGCCTCTGAGAATGAAGAGAGCGTCTGTTGAGTAGGTAAATCTTCGTTTAGGAGAAGACATGATGTCTCCTCAAATGATGACTTTTTTACAAGGTCTAAAATATCATAGCCTCTATAGATTAGCTTTCCATTTATGCCATCTATTGCAGAAATCTTGGTATCTGCAACCTCAATATTTCGAAGACCGATATTCTTTGTTTGCACGGGTAACAGTGGTAAAAATGCGTATTAAATTATTACTAATTTTGGGAGTAAAAAATTAAGCACTAGGTCTAATCTTGTAACTTTGGTAATTAAAGCAAAATTTGTCATTAATTGGTAGAAATGAGCCAATGGGATGATGAATTTATCCGTCTAGTGGATAATTTTGTAGTAGAAACCAAAGACCCACGTGTCTTGGAAGAGATTGCTGAACTTGATAGGGAATCTCAACTTCTTGGAATTTCATTTTATGACATGTATTGTGTTGTATTGCAAGATGTCAAAGGTCATCAGACGCTGGTTGCTGAATTTAAGACATACATGAGCTTAAAGAAGTCAAAACCTGTTTTTTAGTTTAAATGGGGGAGTCCTATCTCGTCCATAATACATGGCAAGAACAAGAACTGTCTGCGTCTCTCATAAAGAAGATGCTGATGGAATAGGCGCTGCATCGCTGATTCGTAAAGCGTTTGGCGGTGAAACAAAACTTGTCGATTATCCAGGATTGATGAATGAACTTGAGGCACTAAAACATGATGAAAAACTAAAGAACTTGTATATCTGTGATCTTGGCCTCAGCAAATCAAATCAGGATCAATTTGTTGAATTGCTCAAGGCATTACGAAAGAACAAGGTTGCAATTACATACATTGATCATCACGACATTGAAGAGCCAATAAAAAAGAAGATCAAAGCAATGAAGGTAAAACTAATTCATACTATTAACGAATGCACTACCGTCCAAGTCTATAATGCATTCAAATCAAAACTAGGAGATTATGGCTCATTTCTTGCTGCATGCGCTGCAGTTACAGACTATATGGAAGACAGACCAATTGGTTATGCTCAACTGCAAAGATTTGACAGACAGTTTGTATTACTAGAGGCAACTACTCTGACATTTACAATTACAAGCCATCAAAAAGATCCTGAATATTTGCTATATCTTGTTGATGAATTGAGTGAATCCAAATACCCTCACGCAATTCCAAATGTATTTGAATTTGTAAGTGCACAGGCGGAGAGAATCTCTGGTGTTATACAAAAAGTCAAGGACAATATGAAGAAGATGAAAAATCTATCATACATGGAGGTTAAAGATTCTGGTGCAAGCATGGCAGTGAATTTTGTCTTGGGATTATCGGGAAAAGAAGTCGGAGTGGCTTACAAATTAAGAGAAGAACCTGGAATCTATGCAGTATCAGTAAGAGGCTCACGAACATGCAAAATTCATCTGGGTAGAATAGTTAATCAGTTGGCAACAGAGACTTGGAGGCTCTGGTGGAGGACACGATAAAGCATGCGGTGCTGTAATTCCAAAAGAAAAGATTGGTCTATTTCTTAAAAAATTTAATACCAAACTCAAATAATTTCTGCAATTAAATCAATTTCAACTGCAGAGTTTAGAGGTAGACTAGCAACCCCAAGTGCAACTCTTGTATGTTTTCCCTTTTCTCCAAATATTTCAAACAGAAGATCCGATGCGACATTGATAATCTTTGGATGTTCATAAAATTCTTGAGAGCTACTGACAAATCCTGAAACTCGAACTATTCTTGATATCTTATCAAGTGTTCCAAGTTCTGACTTTAATTGTGCCAAGACATTGATAATGCATAATTTTGCAGCCTTTTGCGCGTCTTCAACTGAGATAGTCGTGGGCACTTGTCCCTTGAATTGTACTTGTCCATCTTTCATGGGAATTTGCCCTGACACAAAGACCAAGTTACCTGTTTTTACAACCGGAATGTAAGAGCCTGCAGGTTTTGGTGGGGTTGGAAGTACAATGTTTAACGATGCAAGTTTTTCATCAATCATGATGTGTTTGTCTCATACCTTGATTTTAATATGTTCATATATTATGCCCAATAAAATTAATCACATGGATAAAACCAAATCCCATGGTGCTGAACTCAAAAAAGAACTTGATGTATTAATATCAAGAATAGGAGCACTAGAAGCGTCAACAACTGATCGTGAGAAAAAATCACTAATGGGAGTGCTTAAGGTACTTGCAGAAAATCAAAAACATTTTGCTGATGAATTTGAGCATCTGAAAAAAGCACTGGATCTTCTGACAGTGCAGTTCTTCAAAATGGATCAGGCCAAGAAATAGGCCGTAAGTTGACCTTTGGTTGGTATGCTATGTGATGACAATAAAAGATTAAATTCCACTACCCAGTGTTGGGAATCGAATGTCCAATCCTGGCGAGTCATCGGATGCCCCAAAACCTGTTGTAAAAGACAAAAATCCTCACAATTACAGGAAGGTCGGTTATTCGATGATTGTAATCTCTGTATCTCTAGTTCTCATAGGATTACTTGTTTGGGCAATAGGTGATGATTATCATTTTTCAAGTGATATCATGGGAAATCAAGAAATTGATGCAATGACTCCAAAGCAGGGATATAACATAGTCTTCTATGATACTGCACAACCTGTTGGTGCAAAATTAAAACTATTAGATTCTGCATCTAATATTGATGATGCACAACAAAAGCAGATTCAAGATGTTCAACAAAATCCCAGTACGACTGGCATGGTCTTAATCTTTAATCAAACGCTTTCAGCAAACAAACAACTGGTGCTGACTACAATTAATACAATTACACAAGCTCAAGCTGCGCAATTGAAGGCTTCTCAAGCCCAAGAAGCTGCACAGGCAGCTGCTGCCTCTGCAAACCAAACCGCATCCACATCTTCTAGTAAAAATACTACATCGACCAATACTACAAATACAGTGTCTCTTTCCACGCCCACGATTGTAAAAACTAATTCAACTCAAATCTCAGTTCCAATTACTGCATCTGTTACTAGTGTTTCAAACGCAACACAATCTGGTAAACAAATTGGTGTTAATGTTGAAAGTCTTGGAATTGATGCAAATGTAACTATGACGCATATTTCTAATACCACCACTTCTAATCCTGTGTCATCTAATCATACAAAGACATTGCCACTTTCAGAAAAAGTTGGAATCCAAGGCCAATAACCACTTAGATTAGATCATCATCAATATCTTCAATAGGTTCTACGAATTGTTTACACAAACAAGTCTTGATAAGGCACTTTCCAATTTTTGTTAGAGATGTACTTTCTTGGGATGGCACATGTGCATCACTTGTGTGATGACATCTCTTACAGTTCATAACTGAACCCTTTTCTAGTTTTATTTAATTTGATCTGGTCTCAAATTACACTTGGATGATTCCAGATGTTATGAGATATTGTATGCCCTTGACAAATGTGGCATCATCAATTCCTCCTGTAGCCCAATAGCCTGCATTATTTTTAACCCATGCAGGAATTGCAACTCCTGGATTTGCCTGACCGCTCTGTGTTGGAGGAATTGTAATTATTCCTTGTTTTATCATGTATTGTATTCCCTGGGCAAATGTCGAGTCGTCAATTGAACCATCATGCCAGTATTTGGCGTTATTTTTGACCCAGCCTGGTATTGATACAATGTTATTTGAAGATAAAATTCCAGGAGAGTCCGAATTTATGATATTTGTGTCAGTCAACTCACTTGAAAAATCTACTAATTGGGGTGTATTACCGATTGTGACAAGAGATGATGATTTTGCTTCCAATAATATTCCGGTTTCTGCATCAAAAATCATGCTTGATGTATTATTTTCTGTAGAATAAAATGTAGAAAACGCAGTTCTGTTAAAACCATTAAAATTTGTAAATACCTGTATGATTGAATTATCTGTCTTGTTATATTTTATTGGGGTAGACAAGACTTGAAGAAATGGACTTGTACTGGAATCTTGTTCATTCTGTGCAAAACCTGTCTTTAAATCAAGAATCATGGTCGAATTTTTAATCTCGTTGCTATTGGCTTGATTTTGTTGTATTACTCTTATATGACTTGAATCTATCATGTCTTCAAAATTATATATCTCAGAACTGTTGACAGAGTTTTCAGTACTAGCATATTTTAGCATGTCTCCTGAATGAACGCAAATAGTATGGCGTTGACATGTGTTTACCTGTTGAGAAAATGCTTGTTCTGATTGTATTGAAAGAAAAACTATTGCTATTGCTATTATAAAAAAGTCTATGCTAAATCTCATTACTAGAATTTTGAGTCAAATTGCACACGTTATTTCTTTCTGTTAAAGAGATCAATACAAATACTGTAATTTTATTGTATGATACATGTCTGTAAATAACCTGATTAAAGAAACCAGTCCATATCTTTTACAGCATGCTCATAATCCCGTCCAGTGGTATGGGTGGGGAGAAGAGGCATTAAACAAGGCAAAACAAGAAAACAAACCAATCTTTCTAAGTGTTGGATATAGTGCATGTCACTGGTGTCATGTTATGGCTCATGAATCATTTGAAAATGAAGAGATTGCCAAAGTTATGAATGAATATTTTGTAAATATCAAGGTAGATAGAGAAGAGAGACCTGACATTGACGATATTTATCAAAAAGTCTGTCAGCTGAAATACTGGTAGTGGAGGGTGGCCTCTTAGTGTGTTTTTGACTCCTGATCAAAGACCATTCTATGTGGGAACGTATTTTCCTCCACTTGACAATTACGGCAGACCTGGATTTGGAAGTCTAGTGAGACAGCTTGCTCAAGCTTGGAAAGAAAAACCTCAAGATGTACAACAGGCAGCAGAAAATTTTGTTAATGGTTTACAAAAAATTGAATCTATCTCACATGATTCAAAACTTGAAAAATCTATCCTTGATGAAGCTGCCGTTAATTTGTTATCTCTTGCAGACATGACAAATGGGGGGTTTGGGCAAGCTCCTAAATTCCCAAATGCATCTAATCTTTCTTTTATGTTACGTTATTCCAAATTGTCAGGAATTTCAAAATTCCAAGAATTTGTTTTCAAGACATTAACAAAGATGGCAAACGGTGGCATGTATGATCAACTTGGTGGTGGTTTTCATAGGTATTCAACTGATTCGAGATGGCTTGTTCCACATTTTGAAAAGATGTTGTATGATAATGCATTGTTGCCTGTAGTATATGCGGAAGCATATCAGATTTCAAAAGAGCCACGATATCTCGAGGTTATTCACGACACGCTACAATTTGTCATGCGAGAAATGACATCTCCCGAAGGTGGATTTTATTCTGCATATGATGCAGATTCGGAAGGCGAGGAAGGAAAATTCTATGTCTGGAAGAAAAAAGAAATTCAAGATATTTTGGGAAAAGACTCGGATGTCTTTTGTTTGTACTATGATGTAACAGATGGTGGTAACTTTGAGGGACATACCATACTGTATAACAGCATGCAGTTGTCATCTGTAGCATTTCATTTTGGCAAGACTGAATCTGAAGTCATTGAAATATTGAAAAAAGGAAAAGAAAAACTTTATGCGACAAGAGCAAAGCGGGTTGCTCCTGGAATGGACGATAAAATGATGACAAGCTGGAATTCGCTTATGATCTCGGCATTTATCAAAGGGTATCGTGTTACTGATGAACAAGATTTTCTAAACTCTGCCAAAAATTGTATTGCATTTGTTGAGCAAAAATTAACCAGAGATGGTCAACTGCTTCATACGTACAAGGACGGGCAGTCAAAACTTATGGCATACTTGGATGATTATGCCTATTTTGCAAACTCATTACTTGATTATTTTGAAACTAGACCGTCAAAAAAATATCTTGACCTTGCAGTATATTATGCAAATTATTTGCTTGAACATTTCTGGGATGATATTTCTAAAAACTTTTTCTTTACTGCCGATAATCACGAAAAATTGATCATAAGAACAAAGAATATCTATGATCTATCACTGCCTTCCGGAAATTCTGTAGCGGCTGTTGTGATGCTACGGTTGTATCATATAACTGGCGAGAAAAAATACCTAGAGATTGCAATCAAAGTGATGGAATCACTTGGGATGATGGCTGCCGAAAATCCATTTGGTTTTGGACAGTTGTTAAATGCAGTATACGCTTATTTGATAAAGCCGCTTGAAATTACAATGATAAATTCATCAAATGCTGAAATCAAAAATTACTTGACCAAAAAATTCATTCCTGAAGCAATTCTTGTTTTGATTTCAAAAAAAGAACAACTTGATGAGCTCAGTCAATTGCAATTTTTTGCAGGAAAAGAATATGATGAAAATAAAACCAAGGTCTATGTTTGTAGAGACTTTACTTGCTCGCTACCACTTGAAACTATATCTGAAATAGAAAAACTAGTCTAAATCTTTTTTATGTTAATTTCAAGCCTTTGACCAACAGCTGGACTGCCCATTCTTTCATATCTTCGCTTTGGCATTGTAATTGTAATTGCAGTTTGTGCATAACTTTTGATGGCAATGGTTGGCTGGGCTTGAAGTATTGCCTCGATAAATGGAGCAATCTGGTCTCTAAGCTCTGGGTCTAGCTTTTGATTTATTGCATCAAGCATAAGCTGTTTTTGTGATACTGGCTCTGTCTGGACATCTTCTATTAGGGTTAGTTGAACAGTCTGACCATTGTCTACTAGCTGCTGAATTTGATAATGGATCAATTCTGACATGTGTTGTAGTTGAAAATGTTGCAATTTAATGCTATGGAAAATGTTAGGGCGATTTTGTAGGATGTATTACCAGTAAACCTGTGAAAATGATTTAGACCTTGGCATCTAGTATATTTCGTTTAATCTGAGCGGCTCGTAATTTTATCATACGTGTGAACTCTTGAGTGTCCTCAAGTGATGGCTTTAGTTTCTGGTTCTGATATGCCTGTAAAAATCCAGAATAAACACATCCTACTATGATTCCAAAAGCATTTGCGTTAACATCATCGACTTCCTCATGGTATGTCTTTGCTATCTGTTTGTAGGAGGCAGCCTCACTGATATAATAGTCAATTAGGCTTTCAATGAATTTTTTTGTAGATTGAGGAATCACAAACTTAATTTTATTTACATCGTTTATAATGTTTGATTTTTTGAAATGTTGAGGATTGGGGAATAAAATTTTTCACACAGGTCAACATCGATCACACAACTAGAATAAGAGTCAAAGGTAGATTTTACTCATTATGCAAATTACCAGTCCTCAACGACTAGGAGACATTCAATCAAACAAAAAATGGACTGCTGTCTGTTCAATCTGCTGGCATTGGTCATCAGGTGAGAACAAAGAACAGGCAAGAGAACAACTACGACATCATGTACGTTGTAAATACATCAGCGTAGATGAAGATAGAGTGAAAGACATTCGTCCAAAAAAATAATCGAACTTTCTTTTATTATTTAGTTTGTGGATTTTTCAATATTACTTTTTTCTCTTTACTGTATTGAATCAACTACACAACGAATATTCTAAAATTGACGCTGATAAAATTAATTTAACTCAGACTCGAATTATTCAAATGTCTGAATTAATATCTAAAATCCACTAGTTTCTAATTATGAACGAATCTATTGTCAAGGAAATAATGGCTCAATTTGTTCAAACCATTCCTACCGACTCGACTGTTTTAGAGGCTACTAAGATGATGACAAAATTAGGAATTGGCTCGCTTGTGGTGACAAAAGAGGGACGACCACTAGGCATGTTAACTGAAAGAGATATTGTAACAAAGATTGCATCTCAGGATTTGAAACCCTCTCAAGTACTAGTTGAGAAGATAATGTCATGTCCTATCGTATCTGTAGAACCTGAGATGATAATTGTTGAAGCTGCAACATTAATGTCCGCATATAATATCAGACGTCTTGTAGTTGTAGGAAAAAATGGCAATCTTACAGGGATAATTACTACAACAGATATTGCCTCATGGCTTGCACGAAATGAAGATTATAAAAATAATGCACTAAACGCAATTGCAAGACTGCATGATATTCAACAATGCATACCGTATCAATAATGTGTACATCTTCTTTAGACACTAGATGAGAAACAAGGTCGGTCTTTATTACTGAAGAACACGATTGATATCGAGATGAAATCCCATGTCTGAAATTGCTCAAACATTACACTTTGATAAACAAATGCTAGGTGATGGTATAGAGTTTGTTGGGCTGATTACTCAAAATGGCCGTCTTCTTGCAGGTAATGGCAAAAATATCTTTAATCTCTCAGAGGAGCAAATGGAGATGTTTCTCATGAATTTTTCTTTGCAGCAACGGATGGATAATGACTATGATGATAATTTTGGGCAGGCTCAATTTACAGTTACAGCGAGAGAAAATTTTAGAATAATTGCAATTCCTCGAGACTCTAATACGTTAATCTTTGTAATGGACAAAAATTATGAATTTTTATCAAGAATTAAAGGGCTCTTGGATGCTATAAAACACGTAAAAAACCTATAATTTGTGTAAAATCAATACCATTACAAACTAAATTTGACCTCGCATCTTTTGAGGAATTGGTTTACAGTGTTGTCATGCCAATTGAAGTCAATAGAGTAAACAAGGAATGCCCCAAGTGCAAAAATCCTACTATATTCAATACTGGAAAAGCATATTTTTGTGGTAAGTGTCTTAGCGAACTGAAGATAAACCAAGTAGCAGAAAAAGTCGCGGCATGATATAATGTGGACCATAGAACAAGAAGATACTTATTTTAAGATCTACGATGACCGTAAGACCCTTGCGGGATATTTTGCTCCAGAGTATGGAGATATTCAACCAGAAGATAAAGCAGACCAAGTGATTGCTGAGATGATAAAAAATCATGATCCTATCAAAGGTGGATACATGATGTTACCACTTGTAAAATTTGGATTATTTGAAGATGGAAAAGAGATGAATCTTGACTATGTTGAACAACAACTAAAGGATGTCTATAATAGAATTTTAGCCTGGAAAAATCTGACAATAGAAAAACAAATCGCTCATCATAAAATCTTGGTCTCGCATACGGACCATGACATGCTAAGCATCACACTTGGAATAATATTTGACTCTCCAGTTCCTTTAGAAAAAAAAGAGATCCTAGGAAATCTAAGTGGCATACTAGATTTTGCACATCATAGGGGCTTATTGTGAGCCTTTAGATTTTGCATTTTCATAAGACTGGAGTGCATTCATCTCATATTGAAATGATTGCTGTAACAACTGGTTTGATTTTGCATATGTTGCATTATCTCCTGTAACGACCCATTCTCTGAGAGTCTGGTCGCTTTCAATTTGGGTCTCAGTGGATAGTTTGAATAATTCTAATGACGGGGCAAAAAGTTCTGGTGCCTTTAATTGTTCATATCGAGGAAGAATATTCTGTACTGCGGCAATATGGGTATCTGCTATGTTAAGCATCGTGTCTTTTGATATTTGTCCATTTTTGTATTCTGTAAGATGTGTATCAAAACTCTGAGTCTCATTTTTTAGATCTAGTTGAATCTGAGCCAACTGGTCTCCAAATCTCTGACCTGCGAGTTGTGTCTGGTCTAGATAATAATTTACGACAATAACTATGGCTATAATTATGACCCCTATTGCAATAGCTACTTGCATTCTTAGCTTGGGGTTTGGTACCTTTTTCTTTCGCACGTGCCATCTAAAGTCTAATCCGAAATAAATCTATCAGATGAGAAAAATTGATTTTGTATTATGTTGGACTAGAAATTGCAAAATCTAGGTTGGTTTTAATCTTCAATTAATTGCCAGTCATTTTTGCCACACTTGCACACAAAACCAGAATCTTTGAGGTATTTCTTGTATTCCAAGTCGGTGCATGGACCCATATCTGGAATTACAAATTTTGTCTTGCATGTTATGCATGTTGCTATAAATCCATTCAATATAATTTCCTGACTTTCAAGTGTATTGGGTAATATTTCTGATTATGTATTGTAATAATTATATCTTGCATAGCTGTCTGTTTTATTTTTTACATGCGTCGAATTAAATCTGTCACTGAACAATTCTACGCAATGTTTTATATTCTAAAAAAACATGAAAGTACAATGAATTCAACTGTAAAATATGGTGCATTTGTTGCATTGTTGATATTGGCAATGCCATATCTTGCTTTTGCAGATCAAGGCTCGATACAACCATCATCGAACCTTCAATTGCAATTGGCTTCTATGACATGTCTTGATACTCATTCGACTGCATATCTTGGCGACGTTGTGAATGTAATAAACAATTCTACAATTACCTCTACCGTGACGACTACTGACATTCCAAAAATAAACGCTGATTTTGCAGCACTACAATCGGATGCAACTAGTAATAATGCAGCCCAGTTTAAAATAGACTCCCAGCAATATAATTCTGACCAGAGAACTGCAAGTCTTGATGCAATTTTTACCATAAGGACAGTGCATAGCAAAACAGTCAACTCTGAATTAAGATCCGATAATGCTCAGCTACAATCTGCTCAGAAGAGTTGCCTCTTTGCAGTTAACCAACAAAGAGCTCAGATGAAGGTTCAAAAATTTAACCAGGATATTGCAAATGCTCAGAATTTGTCTGGTAGGCTCTCAAAACATGGTGCAAATACAGCAGGTCTAAACCAGACAATTGACAATGCGTATAATCAGATTCAGGCATTTCAATCTGCAGTAAACGATGCCCAGAACAAAACCCAACTACGATCTGCATTGAATAGTTTCTGTCTGTACAATGGATGCAAATCTGGAGATAACTTCCACTTTGCTGCAAACGCTGTAATCCAGGCAGACCAGACAAAACTGAATCTTCTTGCAGGCCAAAATAGCACTGCTTCATTTCAAGCACTAGTTGGTCAAGCACAGACTGATCTTACTAATGCTCAAACTGCATTAGGCCAAGTAGGAACTAGCCAGTATCAAGGAACGCAATCAAATGCTGTTTGGAGTGATATCAAGACTGCAGGAGAAATCATACACCAATTGCAACAAATAGTAAATCACAAACACTAACCTCTCATCTTTTTTTATTTTTTTAGTCTATCTGTTCTGTGTGTAAAAATATGGAAAATGAACAAAATGTCTTTTAATTAGAGAAATAACCAAATTATTATTCATGAATGAAGCACTAGTCGAACTTGTTGAGCAATTAATGGAATTTGGTTATGGTGATCCTGTAAGGCTAGAGTCTATACTAAAAAAATTGAAAACTGAAGAACCTGCATATCCTTCTGACCGCAGATATGTTGACATGTTGGTTTCCAAATATCTCTATCCTCATGTAGAAGAAGACGAATATCAGAAAAAATCCACCATAGGATCTCTTGAGAAAAAAATTCAAACTATGAAGCAGAGATATACTGGAGAGACAAAGCCATCTGATGCACATCTTGCAGATATATGTCCCAAATGCGGCACTCTTGTCCCAAGAATGTTTAGTTTTTGTTCAAGGTGTGGTGCATTTCATGATGAGCATAATTTTATTGATACACGTAAATCTATGTCAAAAAAAGAGAAACTTGAAACCACATTCCAACAAGATCCTATTTTAAAATCCTGTATTGCATGTGGTTCTGGGATATTTAGAATTCACGACTTTTGTCCAAGATGCGGAGTATATCAGGGCAAAAATAGTTCTCAGACAATTCCAAAACGACCATTAAAACAGAAACGATATGCAGGACTTGCAATTGTAGGAATTATCTTCATAATCTTGGGAGGAATTTCCACCATGTTTTTGTTTGGGTATTCAAATCTCTGTAGTTCTATAATTGGAATATTTGCACAAATTATCAATCAGCAAACACAACAAATATGCACTATGATTCAGACCTGGTACTTTATTGGAATTATTGTTTTTATCATAGGAATAATTTTACTTGCAGTACGGGCAGCTAAAACATCTTCGTTGAAAAAAAGACTGGGAAGATAATTTTAGACTTTAGCTTTTTCAGAAAGGATGGTTCTAAGTTTAGATTCAAGCCCTTGCCATGCTTCAATTTTTGCCATCTTGGATTCCCACATCTTTCCAAATGACTCCACTACAGCGTCTGCCATTTTGTCAAGTGTAGTGCCAAATTTGGCATCAATTCTTTTTCTGATGCGTTCTACTTGGGCCTGATACAATGCATCCATGTAAGCATGTTTGTACATCTTTGTCATGGAATGTGAATGATGACCTTCGCCACAACCACATTCGCCATGAGATGACATGTGGCCACCACTATGATGTTCGTGGGATGACATTGATCCGCATCCGCATCTTGAACCGCCTTCCATTCTGCATGATTCGTGTGAATCTTCCATATGTTTTCGGATAGTCTTATGTGAACTTTCTATATAACAATTGGATTGATTCTCAGATTTGATTTCACCAAGATATTCATCAAGTAATTTTCAGTAGAATTTTAACTAGTTTTATGATAGATTAAAATTCGTTTAAAATACTGCAATCACAATGACTCTTTCTAGTCAACAGCGGTCAGTGGTTTTAGGTTCTTTTCTTGGTTGGGCGCTTGACGGATATGATCTTGTGTTAATGTTACTTGTTATTCCACTGATAAGTACACTCTTTTTCCCTACTGGTAATCCAACACTTTCTCTTCTTGCAGCTTTTGCAGCTTATGTTGTTACACTGATTATGCGTCCAGTTGGAGGTGCTTTTTTTGGAAACTTTGGTGACAAGATAGGACGAAAAAAAGCAATGATGGTTACAATTGTAGGATTTTCTGTTGCCACATTTTCTACTGGCTTGTTACCCACATGGGCAATGGTTGGAATTCTTGCTCCAATATTCTTAGTTACACTAAGGTTCTTGCAAGGTTTCTTTGCAGGGGGAGAATGGGGGAGTGGTGCGGTAATTACAATGGAAACGATACCTAAATCTTCTAGAGGTCTGTTATCTGGGATTCTTCAAAGTGGATATAATTTTGGTTTTATCATGGCATCAGTTGTATATTATTTTGTTTTTGCACATTTTTCAGGTCCACAGTTTACAGAAATAGGCTGGAGGATAATGTTTTTCACAGGAATAATTCCTGGGCTTACTACAATCTTTGTAAGAATGAAGATGAAAGAATCTCAAGTCTGGCTTGAGAAATACCATCAAAAGAAAATAGAACGTGCTCCCCTCAGAAAAATATTTTCTGATGTTGATATACGAAAACGTTTCTTTATGGCACTGATAATTATGACTGGACTCCAATATGGGTACTATTCTACAATGGGTTTCTATCCGACATTTCTCCAAAACTATGTTAATGTTGACAAGGCTGAGATACCATTTCTACTCATAGTTGCAACGATTACCTCATTTTTTGGACAGATATTTGCCGGATATTTGAGTCAAAAAATAGGCAGAATGAAGACACTTGCACTATTTGCAACATCTGCAATAATACTTGCAATACCTGCAATTTATGGATTATATCATGCCGTGTCATTTTATGAAAGAGCACTGTATACTGTAATTTTGATCTTTGCCGCAACATCGGGGTTTGGCCCTATACCTGCATTTTTGTCAGAGCGATTTCCAACTCTGGTGCGAAATACGGCAAATGGATTTGTTTACAATGGTGGTTTACTGATTGGTTCATGGGCGCCACTAATTGCAGTTAGCTTGTTATCTCACGGAGGCTCTTTCATTCCGATACTACTTGGAGTTAATGTGATTGTTGCTTCCATCATATTGTTATCTGGTTCAAGGATAAATCCGGAGACTAGGGATGCAGAAATAAGATGAGTGATTAATTATGAACATATTGTAAATGATTCTCATTAGGAACTTGGTGTAACCTTGAGAAGAAATTGTTTACTGATTGACCAGTAATTATTATCATCTCCATTGAATTTTACAAAAAAATTGTAAATGCAAACACTGGTTCTCTTTGGAACAACTGTCCAGCTTACTTCGAAATTTCCATTACTGTCAGTTGTAGTACTTGCAAGAGTTCGTGTCCAATCATAAGGCGAGTCATATTGTATAAACACAGTTCTATTTGGAAGCGGTTTTTTTTCATCTGATGTATAAAGTGTACCTGAAAAAGTAAGATGGTCGCCTTGCCGTGCAGAAAGCGGTATGGGCTTAAGATCTATTGTAGTATGATGTGTCTGATAATATTGTCCAAATGCTAATGGGTGAAAAAATATCATCATTGTTCCAACTGATAAAATCATCACAATGAGAAATTTTTTCAACATATTCATAAATTGTTTTTATCATTTAAAAACGGTATTTGCACTCGAAAGACCCTTGGTAATGCAAGAATGATTACAAATGAGACAATCACAAGAAGTATAGGTATTGGAAATTCTGGAATTGCTTGTTGTCCAAGTGCATAGATGACGCCTTTCCCACTGTTAAAATAAATTGTACCATCTGAGCCAATTGCAGGCTGGCTGACTCCTCCATCTGCTCTGAAATTCCATTTTACATTTCCAGATGAATCAAGTGCGTAAAGATAATTTTCAAAAGATCCTGCATAAATTGTACCGTCTTTATCCACAGATATTGATTGTATTGTAACATTTACAGGATGATAGTTCCACTTCTTAGTGCCATCTGAATTTAGTACAACCAGGCCAGTTCCATTTTGAAGAAATACTGTATTGTCCGGACCGATCGATGGCGGGGTGCCTGAATTGGATGACTGGAAAGACCATTTTAGTGTACCATCTTGATTTACAGCATAAAGATAATTATAAGAATCACAAAAGTAGATTGTATTCTGAGGGCTGATTGACCCTAATGTTGTAATTCCTTTTGCGTTAAAACTCCATTTTAAATTTCCTGATGAGTCTAACGCATAAAAATTATGGTCAGAATCCCCGATGTATATTGTACCGTCAGGTCCGATGGATGGCATGCTGACTAGTCCATTTGTATGATATTTCCAAAAAAGTTTTCCGTCTGGACTGATAGACTCTAGAAAATTACCACTACCAAAGTAAATTCTATCATAGACATCAATTGCAGGAATTGTTACAGTGGCATTAGATTGATAGTTCCATTTTATTATTCCATTTGGACTTGCTGCAAATATTGTTTCTCCGCCATTTTCAAAGTATAGAGTTCCATCTGAACCAATCGAGGGTGGGTCTACAATGCCGCCTACATTTATCTTGAATTTCACTGCATGATCTCTGTCTAATGCAACAAGATTTCCTAATGAGCCAAAGTACATGATATTATTCTGACCTATGACAAGAGCACTAGTGCCATTTTTTACATTGAATTGCCATGATGTAGTGTTGGACTGTGCACCAGTAAATTGTGACAAACCTGTATGGGAATAGTCATGCATAAAAGTAGGCCATGGTGACATATTAAATCCATAAGCAGGCAAGAAAAAAGTTTGTGCGAATAGAATTACACACATGACAACAAAAATTGGAATGAAATGAATGAGTTTTTTATTCACGGTTATACATGTCGCGTCTTTCTAAATAACTTTCGTACAATTATCATCCTACTATTTGTATTATTTTTTTTAATATTTCTTCTTCAACATGTCTTGTCCAGAGCATCTCTGGAATGTCAACTGCTAAAAATAACGCTGACAAGAACAATGCTTCAGCTGCAGCAACTGCAATGTTTTGTACTAGTTTTCCAATTCCAATGTGTATTGCAAAATCGTTTGGGTCGCCACTTATCATTATGGTAAATGCTCTATCTGCTGTTATGATGTCTCTGAGAATGCCTGCTTTGGTTGCCTGCATAACTATGCCTACTGGTGAGGTGGATGTCATCTGGGTCTTGTATCCATCTTGTTGCAACATTGTGGCTATTTGCTGTGAGAGTTGATTCAAATCCTTGTTCTTGTTTTGAAATCTAACTATTTTTTCAGAGACCATTACACCCAAGAATAGATTTGTCTTATAATTAAATTATCTTTATTTTTAATGCCTAAAGTTGGCAAATCCAGAATATTGCAAAATATTTGGAAAACTACTATAATAGTAAAGTTGTATGTTCTGTATGGCAAAGAGTAAGAGTATCGACGAACGTGATGATGTTTTTATTAATCGACTAAATAATTGCAAACTTCTTGATATCATGGAAGAACTTTATAAAAAAGAATATGGAATATCTGCAAAAAAGTACCTCCAAATAATTCCAACTAGAACCCAAGCAGACAAGATGCTAAAAACATTGGAATCGGCACCTGATTCTATTACAGAAATGTTTCAGAGAAGACTTGACTGCAAGTATGAAAAGAAAGGACATGATCCCGTATGGACTCCAACAATTCCAGTTCCTGCCATGAAAAAAAGTCCTGAGTTTTTTATCGAAGAGGGAAGCCGAACGGGAGGTTTTCATGCCAATTTTCCAAAAGATGCTGGTGCTGGAAGGCTGCTTTATACTACAATGAGGCCTTCTGAATTTCTCAATTATGCATTTGCAGGAGATCTTCTTGAAAAAAGGTCTGAAGATAATGTACGTGCTACAGATCTTTTGGTAAAAAACAAAAGAAAAAGAATTTCAAAGTGTAAACCACAAGATGCACCATTTTTAAAATTAGATTTGAGCACATGTCAGTTTGTATATCATGATGGAAGGCATCGTGCAGTTGCAGCAGACGAATTGGGTGTAAAGGAAATTCCTGTGTTTATTGAGCATGATGCGCCTTCTAATGTAGAACAGGCCCGATGTCTAAAAGACAGGACAATGTGGAAGAAAGAACCAACTCCATCTCCTAACTTGCATCATTTTGATGAAGTATAATTTTTTATCTAACCTGGATTGATCTTCTTTAGATCTGATTCTTTTTTTGTAAGCATAAAGCTTACAATTCCCACTATGCAAATTGCAGCAATCTCAAAAACTATCCAATCGGTTCTTGGAATCTGAATAATCTTGTTAGCAAACGGCGTAAAGATTGGAAATCCATACGAGCCATCAAACATGTCGTATGATATGTGAGTAAGCACACTTGTAAATGCGATTGCTCCTAACCTGTAATCTTTTTTGGAAAAGACAAGTAACAAGACAATTGTGGATATAATTGCAAATGTGATTGAATGACTCATTCGCGGTATTGCTTCTACATGTAATAGTCCAATTAGATGGTCAGAGTCTATTAAAACTGCTAGAATTCCAGCTAGTAGCATGTAACGTACTCGTAGTGTGACAATTCCGGCAACAAGCCCCCAAATGAAATGTCCTCCAATCTCCTTTAGATTCAGACCACCGTGTTCTATTGGATTAAGTAACATCATCTTGTCCGGAAGGATTGTTCCTACTAGGGAAAATCCAGCCGATAAGACACAATAAACTAGTGATATTTCAATTACAAAAATTACATTCTTTTTTTGTATCTTCAATTATTGTTAGAGATTATAATGCCTAGATAATTATGCGTTTGAATTTCAGATATTTAAAAATGATATGAAAATCAAAAAAGAGTAGGCAAATTGCCTATTCGAATATGTTTCCACAATCTGAACACGCGATTACGGCTTCAGATATGTAGACAGTTTCACAGTTTGTACATGTAATCATTTGGATAGTATAGTAACACCATTGGCAATCTTTAGAGGTGAGTATGTGATTGGATATTACACAAAGTATCCTAGATTCACGGCTGAATCATGCTTAATCTAACCAAGTTTTTTCATGGGATTTCTTTGAACACAAACATCTGCACTTTTTTTAATCTTTAAACAGATTCCATGATACCACTTTTCATCGTGAAGAACATCTCCTTCGATAAACTTCATAGCTTTGCCACAGATTGTACACATGTTCATTTGTATTTTATGCTAATGCGCTTGTAATTCTTATAGATCAGTATGTAATTGTGACTTGACAACATTTAGAGAAATGGATTTTTAAATTCTAGTCGATGTATTTGCCTTCTGGGTCTGCCTTTAGTTCTATTATCATTATGCTACCACTGATGTACGAGTCATTTCGTGTAGTTCTTACACGTCCAACTTCAATATGATATGGATATACATCCACTACGACTGTTCCTACTTTGACATCAGATGGCGCATCTGTAATTACGATATCTTCTTTTTTTACTCCATAATCGACTAGTTTTTTGATACAATGGTCAAGCAAAGGCTGTGGTAATCCGTGATTTATTGCCCATACTGTTCCTTCATACTCGATTTTATCCAACTAGAATACCCTTGGTTTGCTAGTATAATTACTATGTCCTAACCTGACATTATGGAAACTGAATGGAAACTTTTAAAAACAAAAAGACAAAAAATCCGGCATAATAATTTTTTGAGGTACCCTTTTTCCTACGATCTCATACCGCTAAAGCGACTTGACATAAGCAATGTATCACAAGACGGTCATTTCATGGCGTATCCCATATGGCAAATCTATCACAGAACAAATTCAAGAAACATTGGGAGTGTCTCCTTTGTCTAGACCCATCATGTTGCATGGCAGAGAGTCAACAGAGGAAGAGATCTTTAGATACATTTTAGAACTGATTGATAACGGCATAACCGGAACCACTGCACTATCAAAGGAAATTGGAAAAGACAAGAGGACAGTGAGGCGCTATCTTGTACGAATGTCAAAGATGGGCAAGATAACACTTGATCCACATTCTGGCAGACTGGAGCATACCATTGTACCACCTATCGAATACCAACACATCACGACTCGAACTAGCCAAGTTTATCCAGATACCAGAGATCTCACGGTGGATAAAAAAATGCATGGTCAGAGGTGTCGAGTATGATGGCATAAAGCAAATGGCTGGAAAGGTGAGAAATATTTTTGATACCATGAAAACGCATCCAAGATCAGTATGCTATTCAAGAAAGGCGGCTTTGGAGTTTTGGGAAAACTATAGTGTAGAATACAAAAAAGCAACAGGAAGAAGCAAGGTTGCCCAGTCTTACAGGACATCTTTTAGGAATTTTCTAGATGCCCATGACATTTCTTTTGGTCACGGAATGGCAAAGGGTTACGGTCTTGGCTCTGAACATGATGCCTACAAAAAATATGCTGGAGCCTACTTTAAACCGGCAACTATAGAAAAACTAACCAAACTGATGCTGGAAAACGGGGATGATGAAATTTTTCTTGCAACAAGACTTGGAGTTAGAACAGGTGCAAGGGCTGGTGCCTTGGTTACCATGGCTTGGGATAGAATTTATTTTGATCAAAGGATGAGTTTTGAAAATACAGAAAACAAAACTGTAGAATTTTTCAAGTTAGAAGTACATGAGACTAAAGACAAGAGAGGACACATGCACCTAGGCAAGGATGGCGAATGGAAGAAAAAATACGTCCCCTTGGAAATTCATGATATTTTGACTCAGTGGAAAAGCAAGCATCCAGAATTTGGAAGGTTTGTATTTTTTGAGGACAAAGGCAAGGATTTTTTGAACCGAAAAAAAGCATGTGTTGTTGCAGACAGGATAGCAAGAAGATTATCGACTTTCTATTATCCAAAAATAGAAGGTGAGGTTGATCCTCTCACAAAAGAATACATGTACAAAAAACCAATTCACATGTTCAGGCACACAATAGCTCAGCTTTTAAAAAATTCTGGATTCAATGACGAGCAAATTTCTACCATTACGGGTCACAAATCAGTTGACACTGTTTCTTGGTATTGTTCAATATCTGAAGAAGAGTCTAGAAAAATAGGTCAAAAAGTTGTGAGTATTGTATTTTAAAAAAATTGGTAAATAGAAATCGACTCATATGTTTATGGTGGATGCATTTCCAAAACCATCTTCAGAAATTCCAGCAATATCACTCTGCAAATTTTTGATTTTAAATCATAGGAAGTTATCCTTGTAGCATACTCCGTAGTATTTGGACAGTCTGATGTTTTTCCAACTAGATTTATTATCATGTTCCAAAATTCATAAACTGTCTACATCGTATACTATATTGGTTTGAATTGGGTGTTGTTTTTTGTATCTAGTTTTAGAGGGGGCTGTTCATTTTCATGATTATTGCAATTTAGACTCTCCCAACCTAATTGAGGCACCCAATTCTTGGATTGATTATCATAATTAAATTGAATTCTTGTAATTTTTGTTTTGGTAAAATACTCAATGGGTGTATTATCCGCCGTAACAGGATTTCCTTCTGATACCATCTCCATTATGAATGGTTTCAAATTGGTATAATTTTTATAATTTTCCATAATCTGCATATCATAATAATCTGAATTTTTTCTTTCTATTATTTTAGATTCTTGAACTGAATTGGAAATTGATTTTATTCGATCTGTGTAAACAGCAGTTCCATTTTTTGCACAGTACTCAATTAAATATGACTTGGTATTTATTTTGACATTGAAGTCCCCATAATTTGTTATTATTACGTTATTTGGTAATCCGCCACTTTCGTATCTAAAAAATGGGTAAACATCATATTTTAATTCCAAATCAAAATTTGAATATAGATTTGCTACTAACAAGTTATTAGTTCTGTTTATGCTGACTAAAAGTTTGGAGGCAGTTTCACTTTCTTGTAATGACGAATTATTCAGATCTATCAAAATCCAACTAAGTCCTGCCAATACTAATGTGCCAAGTATAGTAATGACTATTAGCCAATTGATTTTTGTTTTTTTCCCCCGATGCATATTTTTTTCAAGATTATTCATATCTGGATTTTCTCCATAATCTTGAAATCCAGTATTTTTTTCTAAATCTGAAATACGAGTTACTAACTTGTCTTGGTTACTCTTCAAACTGATTATAGTTGAAAACCCAATTAGTATTCCTGCTAAAATTAGGATGTTTGCCAAAGCCACTAATACTTGATTACCTCTGTCTCCAGTATCTAGCATTAGTGCACCCATGATTGTCATTACTGCACCAAAACCCGTTCTTCCAAGTTCTTTAGCGTACCAATTAAAATCAGTCATAATTTTCCATAGTATGCATAGATGTTAATCTTATGTTCAAGTACTGAATGAGATTATTTCATATCTCTATAGAAGTTATGAGATGTAACAACGATTAAAATGATCAATTTTATTACTATGATTCTAATAATGATTGACATAGGTTTTAATGACTAATGAATGACAACAGGGTGCAAAGATGAACGAGTCTGATCATTATTTTAAAGAAATATTTCCGCAAGATCTTGATGTTTATGGAATATCAATTAAAGATAAAGATTTCAAACAATCCAATATTTTTGCAAACAGAATAATGAGTAATGCCTATTTATTTAACCACCGTGAAATTGGAATAATTGGTCATATTTTAAAAGAAATTGCAATCGATGGAACAAATCTTCAACAGTCTAAAGAACCTGCCGTTGTCATAGAATATGCTAAAAAGTCATCAAAAGTAGTGGGTGGAATTATTGCAATGATAGAAAAGAATACAATTGATCTTCATGAAGCATGGACTTTGTATTATGATCAACAAAAGGCTACTAATAGAATGTTCATGACAAAAGTTGAGCAAGATGGTTATGTTAAACCTGATGAATTATTCACCAGCGAATTGATTGATCAGGTATTGAGAATTTTTGAAGAAAATATTACCGTGTTATTGGAACGCAATAATAACCTCATCAAGGGAATATTGAATGAAATAGGAAGAGCGGCAAAGGATCACGGTCTTACTAGGGATGACGAACATTTTCTTTCATTATTCCGAGCAGTGCAAAGAATTGACGAATATCATAGGGGAGTTACAAAAGGTGATGGTTTTGTACGAATTACAAAAGAGAAACTTATGTCATTCGTAGATAAAATTATTGAAATTAATCATAAGCGGAAAACTAGTAATTTCGATGAAGTGGTTATTGATGATCTCTTGTGGGAACTAGTAAAACTCTGGAGATATTATTTTATAAAATATACTGATATCATGGTACCGCAATTTTCGATAAAAGAGGAAAAAATGTCTTCGGAAGGTGAAGAAGAGTCCGAATTAGTAGAAGAAGTTAAAAAACAGATCGAAAAAGAAATGCGTGGGAAATAACTTGAGTTTATTGCACGTTCTATCTAAAACAGTGGTTAACAACTATCCTCAATATCATACATTATCGTCCAAACAACAGTCTCGATTGATACAGAAAACATATGATTTGGCTCTTAAATCTGCTTTAAAGAAGATAGAATTACCTCCAGCGAAAGATGCAATTTCAAGAGGAATTGAACGTGAAATGTACAAACGACATGCTCAAAAATATAGGGATAAAGTTAAACTTCCAAATTATGATCTAATGGAGAAATTGAAAAAACTCATTCTAAAGCGTGATGTGAAAAATGCAATTACTGATACAGAGTCAAACCGTGGTTTGCACTTGCACTCTTCAGATGTAGATCACGAATTTTCATCTCCTAGCGTGGTATCGTCGATAAAATTAGGTTCTGATTTTTCAAATTATTCCAATACCTCAACGTCTGAAAAAAGATCTATTTTCAAGGTAGATATTGACAAAGATATATTTGACGATAAAACTAAACTCAAAAATTTTATTACCCGTCAAAAATATCATTTATCTGAATCGCTAAATGAAATGTATGGTGTTCAAGAAAAACTTATTGTTTCAAAAATAAGTCAAAAAACTGGATATTCAGTACATGTTAGTAAAAGTATCTTCCAACTGTATGATCTTTTTAACTTTCTTAAATTTACAGAAAAATTAAAACAAGAAAGTCGACCTAATTCTAAAAATGATTATACCGTTGAATTGGAATATTGTAAAAAAGTTCTATTTGAGTATTATGTCCAATGGCTTAAAATTAATGGAGTATCAATTACGAATGTTTCCGAATTGGAAAATGAAATTTTTCAAAATAAATCGTTCATGAGCTCTGAATACTGAAAATCCATTATTTGAAGGATTTTATATTTTGATGTCCGATTCTGTAGATTATTCAAAGGTAGAAGAATTTCTGACCATGCCTCTGTCAAAAACACCATTCGTAACAAAAACAAAGTCTAAGAATACTATGTCTTTATCAATAATTAGAAAATCTAAACAAAAGGTTTTGGATTATGAATATGAAATTATGAAATACTTGATTTCAGAGACAACCCTTAACCAAAGTGACTTACAAAGGACATTTCTTTTACATCCGGTTTCTGTTACTGACGTATTATTACACTTGGAAGAGTCGGGTTTTATTACTCGTAAAAAAATGGCGCGAGATTATTTAATCACGGTCAATGAAAGTAACGTTACTTAGAAAATCTCCCATCTAGATTTGCTCGAGCGATTATAGTTAAGACCACGGATATTCCTAATTCTTTTTTACTACTCATATCATCGAAGTCTATTTCATTTAATATGGCATGCTGACGAAGTCTTGATTCTAAATGCGTATATCCTATAAGGAGTGCCTTTAGAATTATTTTGAAATCAATAATTCCTGGTATTGATATGACTGATTGTTGTTTGGGGATAATTCCGTCTCCTTTACCATGCTCTGTCGTTTCACTCAATCTAAGCATTTTTCGTCTGATGCAATCAAAATATGCATCAAATTTATCTAAATAGTTAGTTTTAGTAAGTTCTCTTCTCGTACAAACCAACAATGTGTCTTGAATAATTGAATTGTTCAAATAAATCTCCAGTTCATCTTTTGTGGCATCAAGAAAATTCAATTCATCTGCTTCTAGAAGAATGTTCATATTTACACATCCTTACTCCACCGCAATTTTTTAAATATTCCTTTTTTTGGATTAGAGGATAAACCTATTGTAATTATGAAAGAGGGGACAATTCCAAATTTTGTTAATAGTAAACATGTGTGTATGATTTCTGCATGAGTTGATGTTGCGAAATCCACTTTTCCAAATATGAACAGAAATAATGCCGTGATGCCAATTCCAGCAAATAACGAAATAAAAACTGTGCTTAGAAAATATTTTAACAGCCTTTGGGATGAATAAATAGATAGTACTATGATGGGAATAAAAAAAGTTAAAACAAACATAATTGAATATTCTAATTTTAAATTCATGATGGACTCGAAAGTATCCTTACTTAGAATTGTCTATAGCGCAGAAACGAATACCGAAAATATGATGATTATTACTTCATACAAGCAGGGTTCAAATATTGTTATCCTGCCTCTAGAAAAATATTGTCTATGACTTAATGCTTACAACTATGCCTGACTGTAAATCTTGATATTTTTTCCACCTGAGATGTTCTTTTTCATATGTCAAAGTGTATCTTGCCAATTCTAAGTCTTTTTTCATCAAGTATCATGTTTAGCATCTTTTCCTACTAATGAAAACATCATCTCTTTCAAAATTTTTAATTTTTTAATTAAATAATCTTTAATTGATACTACTGATATCTATCATTGTGCCAAAGTCCGGTACATTCGAAGGTAGCGATGGGAAATACTACACTCTCTATTACAGCACTGATTCTGGAGATGGAAATATAACGGTTGGATTCTATTTGGACGGACCTGATAATGTGATGGAATATATAAAAACGTGGGACTTTGGAGATGGCACGCTCGTAGAAATAGACCACAGCATAGTTCAAAATCATTTTTATGAACAATCTACCATATCACGGACAGTGACAGTAACAGTAATTGTAAAAGATTCAACTGGCGCACAGATAGTTCAACTCCAAATTCCTATCACTATAACTACTCGTAAAACCTTGTATGTTTCAAATTTTTATCAGACAGAAGGCGCCATAATTGATGGCTCTGATGTAGGACTTGCAATTGATACCTCTGGTGTAGAACTCCCTACTCTTATTTATGATTGGGATAACAAGGGTGGTACAGTTGAACCGCTAGACGATGGCAAATCTCAAAATACAAATCATGTATACAAACAACACAGTATGATCCGCCATACAATGGAATAATAAAACTTCTTCCTGTGGGAACAAACAATGTTGCAGACGGCTGGAATTTTTCTGTAATGGTCTTGCCAAATTTGGCGAAATATGTATTAGGTTGGATTGATTGTGGAGTGGGTATTGGAAAAATTGTACAGAAAGATACAGAGACGACCTTTACAGAATCAGGTGAACAGTGGTATTCAACGCGATGACGTTTTTGTCTGGAATGTTATTCCTATGAGTCCAAAATCAATTCCACCTCCAAACATGACACCAAAATCAGTAACGTCAAAATGCACCTTTCTTTATAGTGCAAACTATCTCATAAAATGTATTGTTTGGAGGCAGGGTACACAATATCTTACAATATCTACAACTGTTTCTGTCATTGATTAAAGGAGTAAATATAATTTGAATTTACAAACAAAAAAAATTAGAACTAAAAACCTTATTGTATTGTTACTGATTTCGATCTCATTATTCACTGTCATATCTAGTGCTTTTGCGACTAGTGATTCCACGAGTGTCAATAACTCGACAAATACTATGGCAAATACAAAACCATT
This sequence comes from uncultured Nitrososphaerota archaeon, assembly GCA_963713025.1. GTDB lineage: Archaea > Thermoproteota > Nitrososphaeria > Nitrososphaerales > Nitrosopumilaceae > Nitrosotalea. The sequence continues at coordinate 219,284 of CAVQKA010000004.1, forward strand.
CAAAACACCAGATATTTTTCTGGCTTTTGGAATTTCTGCAACATTAGTTGGAGTCATTACTGTGTCTACTAGTTCAATAATACAGAATACTAGATGGCTTGAACAAAAAAAGGAAGGAACTGATAAAGATACAAAACTATATCACGGGGAGACTTTTGGGATATCATAAGAGAAGGCGATTATAGTCCTAGTCTGGCAAGATTTCAATTCCTGATATGGACAATGGCTATATCCTTTGTAGTTATTTCAGTATTTTTTATAAGATATTTCGGAGGCGTATCGGGTTTTCCAAATGGGGATTATGATACCGTCTGGTCTCTTACAAATGATGGGAATTAGTACTGCGACTCCAGTAATCAGTAATGTTGTGTCCAGAATTAAATATGCCTCTTCATTTCCACGCGGAATGCCACTTCTATCTCAAATTCCAGAATTTGGAACCATGTTGTTTGAAGGTAACAAACCGACCTTGGCAAGATATCAGATGTTTTTATGGACTTGGATAAGTGTTATCTTTTTTCTTTTTGTCTTTTTCTTCTCGGTATCAGGAATTGCAAAGCAAATCGAAACCGCAAACAATGATCCACTGGTGAAAACAAGTCCGATTGAAAATATTGCAGTTAATGATATTGACTCTAAATTGGTGCTTCTCATGGGATTAAGTCAAGGTGGATACTTGGCAGCAAAATTTGCTGCGCGTCAACCTATCCAAATAACGACTTTTGTTTTAAACGATAGTAAAAACCTGATAAGTGTATTTGGGGATAATTTTGGTGATACTGCCGGAATAATCAAGATGGATGACAAAATACTGGATGTCAAAGACGGGGGCAGACTGATACATGTATAACTCTAAAGTTACTCTTACTGTTTACGGATCCACAGAAAATTACTGTAATCACATCTGATGGTCAATCATGCAGTCAAAAATACAACGAAGAATTGATCCCATAAATTCTAACTCTTGTGATACAGTTTCTTTTGTTAGTTTATCAGTGTCTGAAATCTAATGGATTTGGATAATGTTTTTCCTTTTATTCTAGTATACTTGTATTATAAATATGTCAGAAAATTTTGCCATCACAAAAGCCCCACTCGATTCTTCAAAAATAGATGCTAGATTTTTACCATATTTGACAAACTGGAAAGTAATTGAAACTTACAAGGAAAATACGGTAGAGATTCCAGATTATGTTCCGTTCAACTATTATGCAGTGTATGACAAACCAGGAGAGACAGAGAATGAACTTCAGGTATCCATATGGTGTGGATGGGCTGGAAGGAGTGATGGAAAAAATATTGATAGTCTTTATGATGATGAAGTTATCATAAACCTCCGAATAGAAGGAACTGATGTTTTACACCCCCCGGGAGTCATTAAAGCTGAAATTTTAAAATCTGGCGGTGCTCCTATGCAAGTATTGTTCAAGAATAAACTTGTAACTGACTTTACAGAAAGTCAGACAGTACAAGTTCCTGAAGGACTGTTTTCAACAATTGAAACCATTGATGTTAAAGTGACGAATGGTTATCAGACAGTAAGTGACATGTCTACGCTTGTATAATTGTGAAAAACTGAGATGGTTGCAAATTGTGTTACAAGAAAGAACAAGGAAATGAATTCATAATCTTTAGGATGGACATTTTTCTCTTGTAGTAATTTCTGTAATTTTTCCTTTGTCGTATTGCATTAATCTGATCTTGTCGCCATCAAGCTCGACAAAAGTATTTGTGATATCTGCATCGCTTACCCAAGAGCCTGCATTCACTACGTTGTTATCCGTATTGACAAAAGGTCTATGAGTATGACCAAAAATGAGTATCTGTCCTTGTTTTTTTGTGGTAGTGCATGCTAGGTGTTCAACAAGACCAAGATTTGATGCCAATCTCTCATTTGGAGGCGTTAGTATTGAAGACAAGTACTTGTCTTTTCCTTCGAAACGATCTAAGATTTCTTTTACCTTGTCTACAACATCATTTTTTATGTTTTTAGTTAGAGCGTCTCATACATCTGATTTTATTTTTCCTTCCTCGTCTGAAAGATTGTAATAAAGTATCTCCATAATTGCTGGATGTTGTGCAGAATCAAATTCCCATCCGTGTCTGAAAAGATATTTTGGATTGTCCTTTGGCAGATTAAGATTGGGCAAAAATTGTAATGGATATTCTTTACTAAAAGAATTACTGCTAGATGAAAGATTTAACAGGTGATAATCATGATTTCCAGCAACACAGTAGACATTCATTTTTGTTTTTAAAAAGAGCACTTTTTCAAGTATGCCATGATATTCTAGAAATAAACCAGAAACATCTCTTCTCCACATATCAATGAAATCACCAAGAAGGACAAAGTCAGTAACATCAGTTCGTTTTAAAAGAATATCAAGAAAATCAGAAAATTCTTGTGAATTTGAACGAGTGTATCCCAGATGTTATCAGTAACTACTATTATGACCGTGTACCAACTATGTAGTTTTGATATAAAATAGTTATGGCTAAATCAAACAAAAATGAAATCTACAGCACTTTTTTAAGCCATTGATAGTACCGTACATGTAAAACATGAAAATTCTACAATTATCGCTAACCGTACTTGCAGGAACAGTATCGATATTGTATGCAAGTTATCATATTGGATTTGCTACTGATGAACCAACATCAATTTTGGATTCTAGTATGCCACCAATTATTTTGACACAGGTTGAACTGTGGGGACCATCCTCATTTCATACTGACGGCATAATGCAATGCGAAGATAATGAAACATCTCTAGGTCCATGGGCAGTTGGCTGGGTGGAGCTGACACAATACAAAAAATGAATCCATTACAATAAGTGATGTTAATCTCAAAGGCAATGGATGGGAAGAAGGACAATTTCCTATGACTCTTGGACCCCAGGAATACTGTTACATTGTAACACAAAACCAAGTTGATACACGCATAGGAGTAGGTGGCTCATTAGGCAATGGACCGCCTCCACACGATAATGTCACTACAATACTGTCATATTCCATTCAATCTTTTGGCAAAAAAATAAACTATACAGACTCGACGCCTCTACTAAGTGATGATATTGGAGATACCAAAACTTGGCAACTAGTTGATAGTAACTGGATCTTCCAAGATACAAACCTCAAACAGGAATTATCTACAAAAATAACTATGTTACCACCACTAGAACAATACAGGTCAGGATTCAGTACAAATGATATTGTCTGCAAAGAAGGACTCTATCTTGCAATTAAATCTGATAACCTAGAGCCTACATGTCTCAAGGCTGGAACAATTTCAAAACTTGCATCAAGGGGATTTTTCTATGGCATTAATGCAAATGAGACAACCAATACTACAATACTGATACCGCCAGGTTCTGAAAATCCATCTTCAAACAAGACATACAGTCCACAAATTGCTACCGTTGTAATAGGAGTCAATAACACTGTAACTTGGGTAAACCAAGCAAAAGCTGGAAATTCAATTGCTCCCGACATGCCACTACAACAAGATGGAAAATCATTTGGCAGTGATTCGTTAAGACCAGGTGATTCATACCAATTTGCATTTACAGAACCCGGAACATTTGCATATCATGGACAACCACATCCATGGCAGACGAGGAAAAATAATTGTCTTGCCTCAATCAAACAACACTGGCATTCTTGCTATCAAATCAAACACATTGAATTCTGATGTGACTTCAGATCATGTGGCATATGTGATTTCAATTAAAGGAGTTACACCTATCACTCCGGGTGGTCCTACAATTCAGATCACATTGAAAAACAATTCTACCAAACCAATAACCAGTCTCAATGCAACACTTGATCTCAATAATTCATACATGTTTAATTTCAAAAATGTAACTCAGTTACAACCTCTTACGTCTGGTAATTCAGTGTCCGAAACTAAAATTCTCATTGGAGGAGGATTTTCATCTGAATCAGCGTATCCAATTATTATTAGTGGAATTGCAGATAATGCTCCATTTAGTCATTCTGAAAATGTTACGATACCTTACACGAATGAAAACGATAAACAAAATCTACTTTCAGATTCAGATTCTAATGGTCCACAATACAAGATTGGTCCAGACCTTCTAGGACCAATACCGCACCAATTGGTATTTTTCATGAAATCAAATTCAACTGCCAAGATATTTGTAGAATATACATCCAATGAACCAAACACAGGAACAATGCCTAGTTATTCTAGCGTTTATGTTGGTGATGCGAAAAACTTTACCCCGCTTACGACATCCGATGTAACCATAAACGCAGATCCGTCATCAATTCCTCTGACCCAAGGCTCGAACACCACAGTTGTGTATAATATTACAGCAAAGGAAGGAGTCAAGGGAGTTTATTGGATATTTCTGTCACAGTTTTGTAGAGTAATGCCTCTTGCAATTGATATGAATAGACTTGACTATTAGTCCATTTGACATACCGGTTCAGATGGGAACAATGTATTGTCCAGCTCAATCTCTTGATGGAAAAATTCTTGGAATTTCAGGCGGTACTGCGGAATATAAGATAGGACAGCCCGTGAAATAAGAAATGAAAACTCTACATCTCTCAATAATTGCAATCTTGCTTGTTACTAGCATCTTTGGTATGCAGCATGTATTTGCACAAAATGTAACAAATTCTTCAAATGTCATTTCTCCAATTCCATCTTCAATCCTTCATTCTCCAGTGCCAACATTGCCGCCACCTGAGAATCAGTCAATAGTTAGTGTGGCACTAGCTATTCCTGAATTACAAAACTGGTCACATGACTGGAAATACATTGACACATCATTTCTTGGAAATAACAAACTTGGAATTGCAGGTGGCTTTCAATGGCAATATGCAATTGTTACTCTAAAGGCGCCTTCTAGTAGTGCACCTGTACCATGTGACAATGACTGGTGGGCGTGGATAGAGATTGATATGACCACAATGAAAGTTGTACAAGCAACATATCCTACCATGGAATCACACCAATGTGAAGTTGCCATGGGCGGAGGATCTGTAACATCCCACGTTATTGCGCCAGTTGCCAAATCTCCATTAAAGCAATTCAAATTAGGAATCAAGGCAGAGGATGTGAAATGCGGTTCTAACCTTCATTTGATTATCAAGGCAGAGGATGGTTCTTTTGCATGTGTTACAATAAAGACAGGAATAAAACTTGTTTTACGTGAATGGGCAGCTACATTTGGAACTGGAATTTCAACATCTGATTATACTAAATGTGATATTCCTTACCATCAATCTGATGCAGGCGTAGCAGTCCTATACATGCCGACAAATATAATTGGGAAAATATGTGTGCAGTATCATAATCTTAACAATGCCCCTACTACTATTGGAATGAGAATATTCGAAGCAAACGATCTGACTCATAATGCAACCAATGTTACTGCGTGGACGTATGATTCTACACTTGAGGCAAATGCAAACAAGACCGTAGTTTATTTTATAAAAACTGGAAATAAGACAGGATTTTACGGCGCATCTCTAAATTGCGGTGGATTTCCACTTGCCGTTGGATATGGTAACAACTCTGCAATAACAGCAAATAATTTTCCATGGATAGGACAAGTCTTTCATTGTGGAGTAATAACATATGATAGTCATTTAGAGGGTACAACGGGAATAGGTGTCAAGTATATTCCGTATCCATAGTGAAAAATAGGAAATCTACTTCAGATAATTTTGTTATTTTAAATTCTCAAAATGCATACTTTGTAAAGTCTTTATGGTAAATCTAACAATTTTATATTTAGAAGAATGATACGGTGGAAATCTACGCCAGTTTTTTAAACTATTAATTTGACTTGGAATGCATGAAGTATGGAAAACTGCTAGTGTCAATACTCGTTGTAGGTTCTTTCTTTGGAATTATTTTTGCTTTCACACAACAAGTCAGATATCCATATCCTGCCCCATCACCAACACCAATGTGCAAAACAGTACAGGATGTAGAATGGAAATTAATAGATTTGACGATTGACAAGCAAAAAGCAATCACTCTTGCAAAAAATAGCACGGAATTTGAAAAAGGAATTGCGGGATTCAAGATAAACGGTACCGAGGTAAGAGAGTCTTATGGGTATAATGTTTTTAGTTGCTCCTTTCCTGAAATATTAAACGTGAACGTGGGGTTTCTTCTTAATAATGACACGCAATCACATGTCTTAATTTTACTTGAAGCCCCTTCTCTGAGTAAAATTGAATCGGTACAGGAGGCGTATGTGGGTCAGTATGATTTTTTCAAGAAATAAGCAGTATTACGTATGAAAACTCTATATCTGAATCTTAAGGTTTTGCCTGAAAAATAACATGTCAAAATTTTATTAAAATTGATAGTAGTGAAAAAAGATCAGAGATGGAAATGCTTGCACGTGCAAGTTCTTCCATTGCCTAGATTGTAACTACACTGTCCATCACGTGGATGGTCTTTTCTATAGTGTTTGCAATCTGTTTCATCACATATATCATAGTCACCCATGATCTGCAAAAATGGTTTTCAGAGAATTTAATGTGGATCATTAATAGCTTGTTCATCTTTACTTCAGCTACAATTCAACGAAAGATCTAAAGATAAAATTAGAATTTGTTTATAATTACGTAATACATCATCATATCTTTTTGTTGGAATCTAACTTTTAGTTTCTTTTTCAGTCTACGAAAAAACTCCATATTGCTTTTAGTTTTTTTACACACAATCCAATACGTACTATTTTCATCTTTATACCGTCTATGTGTATCAGGATCTATCCAGTCACCTAGCAAAGGTGTATTGTCTATAGTACACCCCTTAAATTTAACAACAAGTTCGTCAAAAGTTGTAGCGAATTTTTCTCCTTCTATTTTCTTACGTTTACCTTTTTTATCTTCATTATAACGTAGCGGAAGTAAAATTTCTACCTTAAGCTCAAACACTTATTGTTTGATTATTTCATACTTTATATTCTTACTTTTGAGTAATTTACAATCTTTTTTTTGTATCATAAGAGTATTTTTTCCAATACCGCTAAATTGTGATTTAGCATGTATCAAGGCATAGAATGCTTTGGGTTTTTGATCTTGATATTTGGTAAAATCTACCTTGACAAATGCTTTACTTGTTGTCGCCTTTGACATGTTGAATAGTATAATATTATACTATTATAGTATTGTTATGAATAACAGATCATGAATTAATGTATCACTGGATATTTTTTTCATGATACACTAAAACATTCTTGCATTCTCAACGAGTGCGCCATTTGTTCTCATGCCAACTGATTCTTCTGAGAGCTGTGCCATATTTACAATGTCAAAAACAGAATCCACTATAATTGACATGTATTGTGTGAAATGTTATACTCTATTTGTTATTGATGCGACTGGCAATGATCTATCAATGCTAAATGAAGTTAAAACAATTACAAATGCAATGCTGTTAAAGATAATTGGTTACCACTGATCTTGACCACATCTCACTAGTGAAAACCTGTCGCTTCTCATGACTGGCTTATTCTTTAACAACAGGAATAAAATTATCAAAATCCACGCTTGACGGATAAATTTTTTCCAATATGGCAACTAACAAGAAATAAAATCAGTTAATCAGTTATTCCATTATTGAAAGAATACATTGCAATAGTAATTTTTGCAATTACCTACATCCTCATTGTAGGAAGAATTCGGTTCAAGATTCCAATCTGGGCTGCCATGTTAATAGGGGCAACTCTGATGCTTGCATTCAAAATTATTGGACTGGAGGATGCCATAAAGTCGATTCAGCTTGATGTCATAATGTTTCTTTTTGGAATGTTTAGCATAGTTTCTGCATTGGAAAAGTCAGGCATGCTAAGGCTATTTGCAATCAAGATGCTGTCCAAGTCAAAGACTCCAAACTCGTTATTGATGATGTTTGTAGTTGGAATGGGGCTGCTTTCTGCATTTCTTGTAAATGATGCAATAGCTCTTGTTGGAATACCGCTTGTCGTATACATCTCAAGACATCTGGAGATGAGACCAAACGTCCTTTTAATCGCACTTGCCTTTGGCGTCACGGTAGGAAGTACAATGACGCCTATTGGAAATCCACAAAATCTCATAATCGCACTTCAGAGCGGCATTTCATTGCCCCTTGTGAATTTTATAAAATTTCTTGCAATGCCTACTTTGATCAACTTGTTTTTGACGTATTTTATCCTTAAAATTTATTTCAAAAAGGATCTGTTACACGCACATGCCACTCTAAACTCTAAAATGCTAGAAGACCATGTGATGGAAAATCCACGTCTTGCAAAATTGTCAGTTATCATATTAGTGATAACAGTTGCAGGATTTTTTGTATCAGAGATATTACACTTTGTGCACCTTGCGGATATACACATCAGCATTGTTGCAATGGCAGGAGCTGCAGCCTTGTATGCACTAAGTGGTCAAAGACGTGAGATACTCAAGGGAGTACATTATTCAGTCCTTGTATTTTTTGTTGCAATGTTTGTAGTAACAGCCGCCTTGTGGTATTCTGGGGCAATCTCATTATTTATGAAATATCTTCCAACACCTGATCCAAACAATATATTTCAGAGCAATGCGCTCATATCTGCTTATAGTACAACATTTAGCCAGATTCTAAGCAATGTTCCATTTGTTGCCTTGTACAATTATATCATGATTGGAAACGGGTTTACAGGTACACACGTTGCACAATGGATGATGCTTGCAGCATCAAGTACAATAGCTGGAAATCTTACCATACTGGGAGCTGCAAGTACAATCATAATCATACAAGCGGCAGAATCAAGAGGTATCAAGGCATTTACGTTTCTTGAATTTCTCAAAATAGGCAGTATTGTGACTGGTGTTAACTTGGCTGTATACTATTTGTTTCTAGTAATTCTTTGATTTTACATGTCTCCCAGATGAGGCAAAGAGATGTACCAGATATGTCTAAAAATAAGAATGGAATGGCGGCATCGTTGTATATTTTATAATGTCTGTTCAGATGGATCTCTTTTCTTCGTCGTGTTATGTTTTCAGACATTGAGTTGCCTTTGCAACTGGCATATCTAGTCTGGTAAATTCTGGAATAAAATTGACCGTTAAAACTTGCATGTTAACCTCAAGTTCACAAGTTCAGGATACGTTCACAAGTTCAGAACTAATCTAAAACCATCATACTCTATTTTTTGAACCATTTTCCACCTATGCAAAATCAGACTTTACACTCCTAGTTAACCTTGTGAACCTACAGTGAACTAAATCCGTGCGTGAAAATGAACTGGTTCAAAATATGGTTCAAAATATTTTCAAAACTTGGTTAAAAATTAACTTAAAAAAAACATCAACTTTATGCAGGTTAAAAATTTTCATGTCAACAATTTTCAAAAATACAAACATGACTCTAGACCTTTTGTTAACCATTTGTTAGGCATGAGTTTTACAATTTGTTAGGCACAAGTTAATCAAGTTAAGCAAGTTAAGTGATTGTTAACATAAAGTGTGCCTAAGAATTAACCGTGGTGTTTGCGTTATACTGTAATACCATTGATGTATTATGAAATGCTGACATGTGCATCTGAACGTTCAAAATGATTAACTTTTTAACGTCAGGGGTAAGGTCAGGTTGAACCTGACTTTATGGGCGTAATATTGGCAGAAAGCGATATTAATTATCATACTCTGAAGATTCCCTCGTGGTTTTTTAAAATTAAATGGTATTAAATGGTATAAATTCACCAAAAATTTTTTTCTCGAATATAAAATGTAGATCATTACATCGCATCTAATACTTGCATAACTTCAATTTGGAACTGATGAATTGGGGTGTTTTCTCGGAAATGTAACAGATCGGGCATCTACTATGATTAGTAGACTAATGATTGGTACACAAACCTTTAATCTAATCAAGTAATATCGTGAGACAGACTTGTATGATAGGTAAGATAGTTGCAATAGCGCTGTTTACACTGGCCTTTATTGCATACACTGGAATAAATGCAAGTCATTACTATCAGGATTTTGTTATTATTAGAGACAAGGCACAACCTGTGGTAGATAATATGATTGAAAAAGTATTGCAAGAGGCAAGTAATTATGATCTAAAATCTGCAACTGGTCCACTATCTGGAGGAAAATAGGATGACTAAATACATTATCACACATATGATTATAGAGGAAGTTATTTTATTTGGCCCAAGAATGTAAAGACCATAATTATATTATTACTCAAAAGGGAAGATTTGTTTGCATAAACTGCGGACATGAGCGAACATCAACACGCAAGACAAAAAATCTTACCAAGGTTTTTTCTGCTGTGTTCCTATTGATAATAGTGTCTGCAGGATTTTATTATGTAAATACAAGTCCTATGGCTCTGAAGTTTCTCAATCTTTTATCTGAGAAGACATCTTACACAACCCAACAAATTAAAAAAGAAGCTGACAACACTTGCAAATAATTCTAATTCTCATAGCATCCAAACTATAAACCATGCATCATCCCAAATCAATCCTAGTAAAACAACCTCAAATCCTCAAGTTACACAATCAAACATATCTCCAGTCTCTACTTACAATAATGGTAATGCTGGCAAGACTACAATTCCTGTAGTACCTACTACTCAGACATCATCTACACTTGCTCAATTAAGAAACTATGCATTACAATTAATCAATAATGATAGGACGGCAAATGGATTGCCACCTGTTGTACTAAGCAATAACCAGGCAGCGCAAGCTCAGGCAGAAGACATGTTGAATATGCAAACATTGTCTCATTATATGTCAGATGGGGAGAAGCCATACATGGTGTATACAAAATATGGAGGGCTTGGAGATGTGGCACAAAATGCAGCCGATTCAAAGTATGACAATCCTTTGGCATGCCAAAGTGTTCTTGTAATTTGTCCTGCTCTTGACCCTCAAACTGAGATTCAAAAGAGTGAATTTAGTATGATGAATAATGATTTGGTATGTTGCAATAATGGACACAGGAATAATATTTTGGACAAGTATCATACAACAGTAAGCATTGGGATTGCGTACAACAAGTATTCGTTTTTTATGACCCAAAACTTTGAAAATAATTATATCAGTTTTACAAAGCTGCCTTCTGAAAATAATGGAGTTGTAACTTTTTCTGGAAATTTAAAAACTGGTTCCCTTCTAAGTATTGGATTATTTTATGATCCCCTTCCAACAAAACAAACCTACGAAGTGCACAAAAATGATGGCTCTTACAATCTGGGTGCTGAAATTGCAACTATAGTTCCGCCTACTGCGACAGGTTCGTATTATCAGCCTAGTAATGAAACATTAGAGATTGCTAAAACTATGTCCCAGTTGGGAAATTCAGTCAACACTTTTTTTGACCTGTCTCCATTTGTTACTCAGGGAGGTGTCTATACAATGGTTGCATTCTTGCAAGATGGAACGGGAACATTTCCAGTAACATCATATTCTATAACAAAAACTACTCCGCTGACTCAGATTGGATTCAAGTCTGCAGAGGTAAATTATGCGTGCACTCAAAACCAAATTGGTCAGTATAATACAATACAACAACAATTTGATGCACTAGAAAAACAATACAATGGCCTCTCAAAGATAGCCATGTCTCAGCAAGCATATCAACAAGATCTTCAAATGTATTCGCAGCTTAATTCTTTACAAAAACAGCTTCAAAATTTCAAATGCTAGCCGTGAAAATTGTTCAAGTACGATTGTCTCGGAATCTTTAAGTTTTGTAGTATCATCTATACCACATGTCCGAAACGCCAGACATACGAAAAACAGTTGAAGAAAATAGGGGAACACTAAAAAAACTACAATTAAAAATTCCTGCCCTTAGAGAATATCGTAAACTTGAAGATATACGAGTCGCTGACCAATTGCTACGAAAGCAGATATCTGACAAGTTAGATGATTCCAAGGCAAAACTTGAAGAACTAAGAAAAACAATTACTGCAAAAAATGATTTTTCCAATCTTACTATAATAGGGAATGCTGTATCTAAAATTCAGCAAGTATCAGGTGCAATTCAGCATGCCCAGCAGGGTTCGGCAGGTATATCTCCTAATATACGAATTGATGAGGTCGTTCTCAACAAGTCTGTATGAGTATGATTTTGATTCAGTCAATACATCTGAGCAGATTTTTACAACATGTTCTAATGCTGTATCTGATTACAACACGGGCAGGCAAATTGTAGATATTGCATCACAAATTACTTCCTTGTTGGATAGTCTTGGTATGTCATGGAAGAAAAGACTAGACTCTGTAGAAAATATTCTGGTAACAAAGTGATAAAAGTGGTAACAAACTATATCAGGTGTAAGTAAAATGTTTGGTCGAAAAAAAGAACCTAACTTGGGAGGCAGTATAGCCGGTTCAACTACACTGGAATGGGAATCCAAATACAAGGAAGGTAATATCATGTGGAAAGCACCACGACTCATTCGACTCAATGATAACATCGTAGTAAGAGAAGATGAGATTGCGGTATTTTTCAGAGATGGTAAGGTGCTAACTTATTTTGACAAGCCAAATAGATACGCGCTTACAGACTTTAATGCTCCGATTGTTGGTGGGTTGTTAAAATTTTTCACAGGAGTTGTCCAAGCCGCTGAAGTTTATTATTTGCAAAATAGATACATTGATGGAAAATTTGGCTCACAAGGCCCTTACCAATTTGTAGACCCCGTATTTGGTATTGTAAACTTGAGAGTATTTGGAGAGTTTAGGTGGAAGATATCATCACCTGAGAATTTTATTAATCAATTTGTTGGAACGTTTGCAATTCAAACATCCGACGCAGTAGAGGCGCGACTCAAAGAACAACTGGTACTCTTGGTGTTTAATGCACTGGGAAAGATGAAAGAAAATGGACTCAAAGTTACTGATATTGCATCAAACTTGCAAAATATAGAACAGGTTATTTTATCAAATGCTCCGTCAAGTTTTGGACAATATGGAATTGAGATTAACAAGATTTCAGGAATTGCAATCAACTTGCCAGACGAAGTGCAAAAGGCAATCAATACAAGAGGAGAGATGTCAGTGCTTGGAGTAAATTACATGCAATATCAGGCAGGACAGGCCATGACAGAGGCTGCAAAAAATCCATCAGGAGGGGCAGGTTCGATGGCAGGACTTGGAGTTGGATTTGGAGCGGGTTCCGGTATTGGTTATGCAATGGCAGGTCAGATGGGTCAAGGATTATACCAGCCTCCAATGAAACAGTGTTCAAAATGTGGCATGATGATGCCTGTCTCCAATAACTTTTGTCCTAGCTGTGGAGTGGATCAACAGCAGACTGTACAAAAACCTCAAGGTATAACATGTTCAAAGTGTAATAGTGTCATAGCAATTGATTCTAAGTTCTGCTCCCATTGTGGAAATCAAATAAAATAATTCAAAGATATGTTTTGTGTTAAATGCGGTCTACAACTTGCAGATGATGCAGTGTATTGTATAAAATGTGGCACAAAACAAACGCAAATTGCAACTGCAAAACCGGATTCAAGTACTGAAGTTAAACAAGTAAAATGTTCTAGTTGTGGTGCACCAATTACACCAAAATTTGGTGAGATGGTTATATCGTGTGAATATTGTGGAAGTAGCATTAGTTTAGAGAGTACTGGCTGGCAAAATATTACCAAGCACTACATGTTGCCAATAACAATATCTGACCAAGATCAGATTACTGCAAGATTGCATCAGATGATAGACAAGGGGCTTTTGCATAGGCATCTTCAGGAAAGCTCTAAACTTGAAGAACTTGATTTTCTAATGGTACCATACTGGATTGTACCAGTAACTGCAAAAACAAATCTGATTGCAACAGATATTGCAGTAGAAATTGGAAGTATTGCTGCAACTGCTGCAATGGCAGGTATGATGGGAGGTGCAATGAGTGGTGGCGGTAGAAGGGATGGATATGGCGGTGGAATGATGGGAGGAATGTTACTTGGTGGAATGATGGGCGGAGGTGGAATGATGAACAATAACGCAACCAAGGCATATACTTATGATGAAAGCTACAACTGTCCTGTCATAGCAGTAAAATCGCTGACAGCATACCAACCTCATGGCTATGAATTCGCGTTTGATCAAAAAACTGATTTTGACTCTAAAAAGATTCCAAAATCAATGAAGGTATTAAATGGGGACATCAATGAGGATGCCGCAAAAAGCCAGGCAAAAAATATTGTTGATCAAATCCAGTCTCAGAGGGTTCACGCAAAATACCATATGATTAGGCAGATGGAAACACAAGAAGAAGTATCTGGCGGCGAACTATTACACGTTCCAATATGGTTTGCCCAGTATGACCACAAGGGCAAGAAAATAATTCTCATAGTTGATGCAAATTCTGGAAATGCAATTGCCAGTTTTGGACTGTAAAAAATAATTTCGTAGGTGTACATGCTTGAGACTCTATTGTCTTGAGGATCAAACTGATACTAGATCTCAATTTAAATAATGGAATTTTATCATTGCAATTATTGGACAAGGACACAACAATTCTGAAAATTGATGAAATAATTAGAACTTTGTCTACATCAAAAAAACTGTCAACCGTTTTAACATCTGATGAAATAAAATCGATTCAAAGTGTAGACAAGGAAGACCAGTCAAAGTTGGCAGACAGACTAGAAGACTTGGTAGTATTATTAAGAGATGATCCTGACAACAAGAGAAAGATAAGAGAAACTCGTCAGTTAGCTTTTGACGAGTTTGGTCATGTAAAACCCGTGTGGGAAGTATTAAAGTCCGTAGAGTCTTTGTTTTAAAATTCGCTTTCTCAAATCGTATATTATACAAAATAGTTTTTCTTTAATTAGAATAATTTAATTTTTGTTTCATTGTAATTAGTTTTAAAAAAAGATTCTGTTAAAACACGTGTATATCTTATGAACTAATTAGTTAAAAAATAGAAAATAGGAATTCACCAATCTTTTGTCGCATCGCCGGAGAACATGTTTTGCATGTGTTCTATGATGTCAAACGTTCCACCGTCTGGCCCCCAAGTTATCATAATGAGGTACTTGTCTGCAAGTGGCATTGTCAATCGTCTCAGCTTCTCATATACTGCCAAAACATATTGACCTTTTCCAATCTTTGGCTCAAAACTTTTTCTAATCTTCCATGCATTTGCTGCATACTGAAGTGTTTCTTTTGTATCCTGTGGATTTAGAAATGGTTCTATTCCTTCTCTTACTCGAGTCTTGATCTCATTTCCTTGCATGTCGGCAATTGTGGCATATCTGATATGCTTGTCCGTGTGCATTATGCTTTCAAGAATTGTTTCAATAGTCATGATATTATTATGCTATCAAAGTACTAAAGGAATTCTCAACTTGATGCCAAAAAATGCAATTTGACTTGGAATTATAAAAATAAATTTTTGCGCGGCAGTGCATACACTAACCTTATCATTAAGATCTGACTATAATACAATATGAATATCTATGATAAGAAATCAGTTCGTTGTTCACAATGTGATAGGTTCATTGGGGAAATAGATTCTGACGCAGTTGTAGTTTTACCAAAGTGCGGTAGATGCGCAAATCCATTGCCAGAAGGAGATGACAAGGTACAATACATTGTTAGCAAGTTCAATCCAACTCCTAGAAAACTAGTACCTACAAATTCAACTTCCTAATTTTTTAAAAAATTGCAACAACGCAAATTTTAAACACATCTATAAAACTCAAATTTGTTTCACATATTCTTGAAAAATTGACATTTGTGCAAATCCTTCCTTTAAGGTCATTTCTTGAATGCTCCACAATGTACCAACTGGTATATGCCCAGCAAGTGAAAATGCCGCAAAATCTAATAGTATAGTTCTCTTCTTGTAGTATTTTAAAACAAATTTCTCATACTTTTATGACATGAAATTTCATACCAAGTAAGAATTAACTACTTGATTTAGTATCATATTACATGGACTCTCCAAAAACAAACCCCAGTATGATAAAATGTGATGTCTCAGACATCTGGAAAGTTCTTGGTAAGGCATGGTCCCTTTTGATCTTAAAGAATCTGAGTACAAAAGAAGTTATACGATTTAATGAGTTGAAGAAGATACTTCCTGAAATAAGCAATACTGTTTTAGCTGATAGGTTACGGGAGTTGGAATCTGAAAAACTAATTGTAAAAAAGATCTATGCTCAAGTACCATTAAAAGTAGAATATAGTTTGACCAAGGATGCAAAGGATCTTGAAAAAGTATTGGAAGAGTTAGAACGATGGATTGAAAAAAGAGAATCTGTTACAAAGAGTAAAAAATAGTTGGGTTTTTGAGATATTTTTATTGAGTGTATTTTTCTGGAAGATTAATCAGTATTAGTTCTGTTGTTTTTTGAGCCTCTATGGAAATTGTATTAGTGTTTTCAATTTTGGCAGCATCTTGTGTTTCCATAATCTTGTCATTCATGGATATTTTGCCATCAATTACAAACAAGTATACTTTTCTTCCTGATTCTAGAATATGTTCTACTTTTTTTCCAGAATCTAAACTTGAAATATAAAACAAGGCATTTTGGTGTATTGAAAGTTCAGAACCTGGATTATTCATTGGTCCTATGACTTGAAGTAATTTGTTTTTTCTATTTTCTTGAGTGTATTTCTTTTGTTGCCATGATGGGCGGAGTCCTTTCTTATCTGGATAAACCCATATCTGTAATAATCGTAATGGGTCTGTTTTGGAAGCATTGTACTCCGAATGAAATACTCCAGTTCCAGCTGTCATTCTCTGTATTTCGCCTGCTTCAATTATTCCATTATTTCCTAGGTTGTCTCTATGACGTAGTGCACCATTAATAACATAAGTTATAATTTCCATGTCCTTATGCTGATGAAATTCAAACCCTGCGCCTGCTTTTATCACATCATCATTGAATACTCTTAATGGGACATAGTCGTGTTTTTCTGGGTTGTAGTATTCTCCAAATGAGAAATGGTGATATGTTGTGAGCCAATCGATCTCATTTTTGTAATGCTCAGTTGCTTTGATTAATTCTTGCATGTTGTTATATGCGTGAATATTGTATTTAAATTTGGTAGTAGTTTACTACTTAGTTGTTATTAATGACCTGACTAGGTAAGTGTATGTTTACTTGGTATGCTGGACATGCCTTTGTCCAATGGATGTAATGTGGGCATAAAATTATTCTGTGTTAATAGGTGGGTCCTACTAACTAAGATCTATGAATCCAATCTGAAACAAATTCTTTCATAAAAGAAATCAAACTAGGCTGTTCTTTTGGCTGACTCTCATATTCTGTATTTACGCTAGTCTGAGTGTTTGGCCATCCCATTGTTAGAGTCGCAGTGTGGAACTTTACTACAACACTATATGATATGTCATTATATTTTGCTAGAAATGACGTATCTCTTTGGGCATTGTCTATGATTTTTAAATCTGCTATTCCTCCCGCATCATAATCTGCAAAGATTCCAACATTTGGCTGAATCTCAAGCAATGTTATAGGTCCAGATAAACCACTAATTGATTCTGTTCTATATCTCCCATTGCTGTCTAGGAACACCTTTTGTATTCCATTAATTTGCGCTTCTACCACTTGAACCCCTTGGGGCCTAGGAGTAGTTGTCAGCCTACCGTTGTGATTAAACATCATGGCTGTTAAATTTCCGCTTAGGTCTTGCATTCCAAGAGTTCCATCTGCATCTGGTGCTCCATTTCTAGAAAATGCCTGATAAAATACCGTATTATTAGTAGTTGAAGTACCCCACGTCCAAGAGTCTTCTTCTGTAGGATCGATGTTAAGTTGTGGATCAATCAAATCTGCTTGAACTTGGGCTCCTTGAGGAAAGTCTGGCCTATCAGCTATTGCCCTTATTGTATTTGTGGGAATCCTGTCAAATATCAAATTGACAATTTGATCTCCACCGTTTTTTTGATAATCTATTGTAACTGATGAAGGAATAGAAGAAAAATCAAATAACTGGATTATGGGCCATACTTGCGAGTATGTGCTATAAGGTGCATTAAAGCCACTAGGATTTGAGTTGAGAGTTTTATTTTGTCTTACAACATGTTCCATTTGATTTGTGGTCAATGTTCCTTGGACATTTGTACATGTCCCTAAATTACTCGGATTTATTGTAAAAGTAGATGTATGGTTTACTGAACCAAATCCTCCTCTTGCTAATGTGAAACCCTTTGTTTCAGAAAAAGTCACACCTGACATTGGACTAAATGTACTTGAAGGATCACATAATCCTCCAAAGTTTAGACCTTTGCCAGTACGTGCCACAGTGTTTGCTGCTGTGATTGCTTGATTTCTATCGGCAAAATATGCATACCAATTTCCATCTGTTGCTTGAGCCATTCTTAACCTCTTACCATTGATAGTTACAACTGGCTCACCATAGGCCTGATCTAATCTATTTATGTCAGGATCATTTACGCTTACTTCAATTACTTGAGGGCCTGCAAAATAATTTTTAAACAAGGGATTTTCTGCCGAGACATACAGATTGGGGTTAAATGAGATGTGTTGAGTTGGTTCCAACCCGGGTACAAGACCATCCATTGCATTAGCTTGTGGAAAATTATTTGACGAAAATGTTAGAGTATTTGTTAAAAGTATGGTAAAAAGTCCAATACATATTGTCCGTAAAATATTTCCTGGAAAATTTGTTTTCATTTTGAAAAGTACTGAGAGAATGAATTTTAGTGTTTTGGAAAATGAAATTCATTGGAATTTGTTAAAACCTAGTTTGATTTTTTCTGAATATTTCATAACGCTACTTGAGTTGTGATTTGTTGTAGTAATTTGTAATGATTTGTTGTAGTAATTTGTAATGATTTGTTGTAGTAATTTGTAATGATTTGTTGAACTACGGCAACTCTAAAGCATTTGGTGACATAAAATTCATATTTGTGAAAATTTACATAAAAAATGATAATTATGATGAATTATTTCACATTTTTTAATAAAATATCCAAATAGTTATAATCATGTAGTATAATTATCCTAATATGGAGAATAAGTATCAATATTTTACCTTAAAAAGTGAATTAAATGGTGGAGTACAATGGCTATAGCACAAAGGATTCCTACCTCCAATCTGGGGACAAAATTCCTTGCACAAGGTTCTGTACTCTTGTCCTTGATAAAATCAAGGACTATTGTCTATGGTTTTGCTCTGGCTGCACTTGGTACATTTTTTATTGCATCTGGATTGAAAATTCCTGATTTTCTAATACTTGCACGACTTGTAACATCAGTATATTTTCTTGCACTTGCTACTTATCTATATAATGATCTTACAGATTTTGATGTCGATAAAGTAAATGATCGTAATACTGTTAGTTCAAAAAGAACTAATTACCTTCAAATATTATTTTCCACAATAGGCTTTTTTGCATTTTCAATTATGCTTGCATTCTCAATTAACATTCAAACAGGTTTAGGGGCACTTGTTTTTCTGGGATTGGCTGTTGCATATTCTCACCCTAAAATACATCTAAAGAATATGTTTGTGGTAAAAACAATCGTCACTGCTTTAGGTGGATTTATTGCATCTATGATGGGGGCTCTGGCAATTCAAAATGTTTCCTATCTGGCAGTGGCTTCATCATCAATAGTATTTTTAATTTATTTCATAAATGGACCTCTGAACGATATACGAGATTTAAAGGGAGATAGAATGGGCGGTAGAAGAACAATTCCTATTGTTATAGGAGTGCATAAAAGCTTTGGTGTGATCATTGCTTCAATAATATCGATTGCTGCAATGATCTTGGCAAGTAATTATTTTCTTGGGGTCAATATGGCAGGAGCAGTCATGGGTTTGGCAGTTTGTGGCTATCTTGTTTTTAAAATTGCTAAATTATATGGAAATTATGATGATAAAAAGAATATGAATAAAACAAGAACTGTTGTGAGAAATAGTATCTTTACTATTCAGATCTCAATATTTGTAGGTTTGATTTTAAATCAATTCCTGGCTACGTGAACTTGATTCTATATTGATTTTGTGACTATTTTAGGATGGCTTGGGCTTGATTTTTGCCACAAGTTGTTATAGCGAAGTGTGATTGATTGTACAAGTACAGGATCTTCTCTAAAAATCACCATCTTGAATTTTTTTGGTTCACTTAGATCAACAATTTCAAATCCTATTTGTTTATTGTCTACTATGATGGTGCAGAAAGGAATTTCTACATACCTTCTATCAATTTTTGATGGGTAGTATGGATTACCAACAACATTTTCACGCTCCTTTGCATTCTTATCTGATTCTACTGATGTTTCTTTTTCAAAATAATTTTCTACTAGATTATTATCTGCTAAAACTCTGACATTGACTCCCGCGTTGGCCTTTTTCAAAATGGCGTTGACTATGAGATCATTTTGAAATCTTGTAACTAACAGTATTTCTTTCTCGGCAAATTCTATTACCTCCAATATTTTTCTAACCATGTCTTCATACGATGAAATAATTATGGACATTTTTGAATTTTGTAAATCCATATTTATCTGTGGTTCAACTTTTGAAATAAGTTCCATGATGTCTTTCTCATTAAATTTTGGATTGGCTTTCAGCGCATCAACCATTTGCAAGTATTTTGAATTTTTAATATTGTTTGCAAGCCCTAAAATGTATTTTTGATATACAACTTTTCCAAATGCAGTTTGAATGTATGAATCATTGTGTTTTTCCACTAACCCCAAGTCTACCAACTGTTTTAGTCTGGTATAGTATTGTTTTTTTGTAAGGCCAATTTTTGTTGGAGTATCCAATTCTGATCTTATCCCTTCTTCCGCTATGAGGAAGATTGTCAAAGCATCATTTTTTGATAAAACTGATAGTACATCGGTTAGCTGTGCTAAGAGTTTAGAATTATCCTTTAAAGCAAGGTCCCTTGATTCATCTATTGCCGTATTCGAGTTGACGCTATTTTTTATAGTGATTGCCTTCATGTCTTGTAATTGACGGTTAAACTGTTGAATATATTATTTTTGGTAAATATCTGACATGTTTTTCCAATTGGCGAGTTTTTTTATACCATTTTTATACTATGTTAAATAATTCTCCTTTATTTGTGAAAATAAACATAAAATATCTTAAATAGGGAACCTTTCTATTCCCACTAATGGAAAAGAAACGTAACCTAAAAACTGCTATTGTGATTGATGATAATGCTGACGTTTTATCTCTGTTTATAGAACTCTTGGAGATGAAAAATTTCAAAGTTATTGGAACGGGTCGTAATGGGATAGAAGCAGTTGAATTATTTGAAAAGCTAAAACCAGATATTACATTTTTAGATGTTGTCATGCCAAATTCTGATGGACTATATGCGCTAAGACGTATTAGGGAAATCGATCCGCATGCTGTTGTGATAATGGTTACTACTGATATTTCTGAGGATACTGCAAAACGAATGGAGGATCTCAAAGCAACAGCAGTAATCTACAAACCGTTTGAAATCAACGAACTTGTGAAAATTGTACAAGATATTGAATCAGATGAAAATATTGACCGAGTTAAATTCTTCAACTGATGCTATTTTAGGCATGAATTGGGCCCGAAATTAGTTCATGTGGTACTAGAATTCTACAATGCCAATGTAAGTGAACTTAAAATTATTTCATATGTCTAGGATCAAGTGCCTTAATTGCAGGTGAAATTTCCATATTTTGATTCCAAGCCTGCAACTCTATCTACATGGGAGCCTGATTGATCGTCTTGTATTGCCAAATGACATATTCCTGTTTTTTCAGCATTATCTCGTAGATTGCTTGCAAATGACACTGCAGCCAAAACTGAGGAATCCTGTGGATGAGATTTCTCAAATAGGGTATGGCCTGCAATTTCAGGAATGGCTACCATTAGTATGACAAGTATTGCAAATTTGTTGATAGATTTCCAATTCATGATTCTCATAATGCATTAGACTTATTCCTTGATATTGCATACGGAAGTAATTACAAGAGATAAATTTCCGATTCGGAAGCAAAATGACTCCTATTATATGTAATATGTACTGATAATTTCCGATTCGGAAAATCAATATTAATCACGTCTAATCATATAGTACATGCTAGACGAGATTGACAAGGTAATTCTCTCGCAATTGGGAAAAAATGCCAGAATATCTTCTCATGAAATATCTAAAAAACTCCAAGACATGGGTTTTACAATCACTGATAGAGCCGTAAGACAACGATTAGCAAGGCTTGAAAAAAATAGGACAGTTATGGGATACTCTACAATTTTAAATCCTGAAATTGTTTCGGAAAAAATTAACAGAACAATACTTGTTAAATTCAAATTTTCAAAAAATGTCAACGCGACTGTTCAAAGGCTAACCGATTATCTAAACGAGTCACCTTTTTGCATTTATTCTGCAAGACTATCAGGAGATTTTGATTGGATTTGTCACTTTGTTTTCTCATCAATTGAGCAGTATGATCTTGAAACAAACAATTTGCTAAACAGATTTGCGGATCTGGTTGCTGATTTTCGTTCCTATGAATCAAAGGTAAAAAAATCATCCCCCTATGTTCTATTTGATGAGCATGTTTTGCATGAAAGAAAACTTGAAGTCTATACTATATTGAACACGATAAGAAAACATGACAATCTAAATGACAGACTACAAGCCATAGTTGAAAGTCTTGTAGAGCATTTTAATGCCAAATTTGCAAGAATTTGGTTTGTTGACAAAAAATCAAAATCACTCATACTAAAATACAGTGCAGGAAAATACTCGAACATACACGGAGAATTCTCAAAAATTCCGTATAACTCATTAAAAATAGGTTCTATTGCTAAAACACGAAAGCCTGTAGTCTCAAATGACGTTGTTCATGATCCTAGAATCAAATATCCTGAATGGGCAAAAAAAGACAAACTCAAGTCATTTGCAGGCTATCCGCTAATCTACAAGGGTGAAGCAGTCGCAGTATTGGGCATGTTTAGTGAAAAAATGTTCTCGCCAACAGACTTTGAGATATTGGAAATATTCTCAGAACAAATTTCAAAAGAACTCTCAGGGTTTTTTGAAACGAAAGAATTTTTGGACAAATCTTGATCTTTTAATTTGATTGAAAAGCGTATCTTTTGAGAATTTTACGTACAAAGTGACTCCAAATAATCCGATATTGGTATCCGAATCCGTCCGATGTATATTTTTACTCTGGCCCCTGATGCTATTGACAATTACTTGCTAACACTTATACCCGCAAAAGAAATTTTTCTATGCCATATGACAACAGTACAAGTTCCATACACCTGTGGCAAATGCAAAACTCAGTTTAAAGTAACTATGAAACTTGGCGAACCATTCACATCAAGACCTTGTACTAGATGTGGTGGTACTGCCTCATCTACTCCTCAATAATGCGCCAAATGCATTAACTCCAAAAAATCCTAAATACTGTCAAACATTTGATTATACTATGACTGGTTGGCAAGATCATCCATTTGAAATTAAAGTAAATGCCGGAGAGACAATTGCATTTTGCATGTGTGGAAAATCAAAGAACGGTCCATACTGTGATGGCTCACACAAGGGTTCTGGAATTGTCCCACAAGTAGTCACATATGATAAAGAAACTACAGTTTTTGCATGCGGTTGTCAGCAGTCAAAAAACAGACCATTCTGTGATGGTACTCATAAAACTTTAAAATAAAATCTAGTTGTAAACTCTAACAGATATTTTCAGTCTTGCATTTTGTCTTCTTAGGTTGTCTTCAAAGATTACATTTCCATTTCTTATGGTATAATGCGACTTGTGTATCTCTTCTTCAGGTAAGAACTCAAATGAAAAGTCTGAGTTTCTAATCTCTGATCTGATGTATCTACTAAGAGAATTACCCAGATCATCAAGATCCACTTCTTTTCTTGCTTGAAAAATGGTTCGGGGATAATAATCTCGACCAAACTTGTCTATTACGTATTTTATTATTTTTTCATTACTTGTTCTGTGATTTAGCCACCATGTGGGTGATACATCCATGAAGAAAATGTACTTGTCCAGGTTTCTTTCTACAACATAAGACGACATGATAACTTTACGCAGATCCTCAAGATAAGTTTTCTAGATGTATTGATTCTGCTCTGATGATTACATCATTCTCTTATCACTTACTATTGCTGGAGTTTTGAACTATCTGCTATACTATGCTTGTAAAGTAAATGTCTTCAGCTTGAATGTTTCTCATGTTCTGAAATGATTTGTAATGCTGTACTTTTGGCAGACATCTCCGCAGTTTTTCTATCATCCGAACTAGTTATTATGATCACATCACCTTCTTCTGGTCTCAAATGTGTGATTATAAGATCATATGTTTTTGGCTCTTTTCTTAAAGCATCTTGGATCTTGTTTGGCATTGTCAACTTGCCGTCTCTGAATATCAGAGTAGTTGCACCTATTGCTCCATTCTTGATTGCAATATCTCTCTGTTCAATTCCTGTCCTTACACTGTATGCAAAACCCCTAATCAGTACCGCATGATTGTATCTGCTTAATGCTATGGAACATTTTGGAATGTCTATCTCTGCAGGTATGACTGAACATAACTTCATGTACACCGTTCTTCCTTTGTTTGTTAACCACATTCCGGCATTGGAGACTTTCTATCAAATCGTTCATCTTTAGGTGTTTTACCAATGTCTTGATGGAACCTTCTCCTAATTTCATCTCCTGAATGAGTTTGCTTCTGCTAACCTTTCCAGTTTCCATCATCTGCATAGTTTTAAAGACATGGGCCAAGTCAAAGCTTAGAATCCTGCTTGGAGCATATCTGTCTACAACTCTGGAAAGTAGTCTAATTACATGATGCATCTTACATGATTGCAAAAGTTTGGATTGTATTTATACCCACCCAGTTTGATTTTGAGTTGGATAAACTATCCAATGGTTTAAGTAATATTTTATTGGAACTTGATATGTGATTTTCAATGATTTCAATAAAGATAGATCAGGGGAGAAAGACATCGCATGACATACGACTGGGTATGGATAGTGGGTGGCTTGACCTTAATTGCGATGGGGCTGCGTCATGCACTTGATGTAGATCATATTACAGCAATAGACAATCTTATTCGATTCAATAATGCATCAAAACGAGCAAAATGGGTAGGTGCTGGATTTAGCGCTGGTCACATGGTGTCAATTCTTGCAGAAATGATTCTCATGATATTTGTTGCTGCAAGCGTAATAAATCGGGGCGGAGTGTTTTCCTTGTCTACTGGAATACTTGGAGCAGTGGCATTAGGATTTATTGGTATAGTTAACTTTTATGCCATGAAAAAATATGGCAAAACTTCTGCAACCATTTTGGTGGGCAAGATTCTTCCCCATACTAAATTCATGGGTACGCTGGGTTCATCTTTCTTAGTTGGCATGGTATTTGGTTTGGGTTTTGATACTGCAACGCAACTTGCTGCAATTGGTATGGCTGCCGCCACTTCGGTAGTAGCAGGAATAACAACTGCGCTTGGGATGATAGCTGTATTTGGTGTTGGCATGGTGGTGATGGATACTCTGGACAGCGTATTGTTCCGGGCAGCATTTGTTAGAACACTGGGTACTACGGGCTTTAGGTATCTATCGTATGCGTTAAGCTCAATTGCATTAATCATAGCAGGCTCTGCAATGTACGAAAGTATTACTAATTCTAGTATAGTTCCTGAATATACTGGGCCTGTCTTGGCAGTAGGAGTACTAGTTTGCACATTTACCTATGCACGTACAAGAAAAGGCAAACATCCTGAAAGTGAAAAAATACTAAAATAAAGACCTGAATGGATTTGTCTTTAAAACAGCACTATATTTTTTCAGATAATCGGACTTGTCAGAGTCTTTCAAGACTAGTATGAATTGCTCTAGACTAGTTTTTCTTTTTCATCAAAATACTGGGCCTTGCGAATTGTGTTGATATCTGATTCATGTAGGCGATTTCCAAGTATGGTGTTTAGCTTTTCCAACCTTGTTTTTTTAGCTGCTATGTCTTTCATTAATTCTAGTTTTAGTCTGATGATTAGTTCATTTGTTTGGCGCATTACCTCGTTTATGTCATAAGGTTTGTAGATAATGGCTGATGCATCAAGTTCTATTAGTCTTTTCTGGGTCTCTTCTGACATATCTCCTGTCATCAATATGACAATGGCATCTGGCTGAATCTTTCTTATCTTTTCTAATGTGAAAAATCCATCGTGGTCTTTCATTGTGACATCTAAAAATACAATTGTTGGCTTCTGTTTTATGAACAGCTTGACTGCGTCCATACCATCATATCCTTTTCCAATTACACTTATGCCTTTTATCTCTAAAAGTTCAGAAAGAAAAGATACCGTATCCACGTCATCGTCAATCACAATAGCTGTAATTCCGGTATCGATGTTTTCGTAGGAACTTGGAATTTTCATATCATCACCGACTGCATGTTAAATTTGTTAATTGATTGAAATTTTAAATTGACCACTCTGTAATCTTCTATGTTCTCACAAAACTTTTCAATTATTTGACGTTCGCATTTTTTACCCAATTCATCTTTAGCAGTTAATATTAGGAGATTCCAATTTCCTGTGACAGATGCGGTCAGTAAACAGTTTGGCATCTCCTTTACAAAATTACATATCTGATCTGATATTACATCTGACGGTTTATTGGTCTTAAATTTCAGGTATAATGCCTCAAAATCATCCACTAGTAATTTATGAAGAATGGCCTCATATCCTGTTATTATCTTCCTTTTCTCAAGCCTTTCTATTCTGTATGCAACTGCTCGGTCTTGAATATTGTGACCTTCGCTTCTAAGCTTTTTGCGATCTGACGGGATGGTGTTCTGGCATTTTCCATTAGAAATTCAATAATCCTACGATCTATGGCATCAATTGCTGTCATGAATGAATTTGACATTACTTTGTAATTTACAACAAAACACACTTGAATTTGTGGAGCACCAAATTGAACAAGCTATGTTTGACAACTTTTTGCTATTATTTAGAATGGTTTTATGACAAAAAATATTTTATTTTGATTCTTGGGTTGTAGCCTTTAAGGTCATCGTGCTCACCACTTGTGATAATGTTCGTATCTTTTGAGATACCGTTTGGTCGAATTCTTGTGAATTTTTGGCTTGTACCTCTGCAACTACGTCATAAGCCCCAAACGTAACATTTGCATTTTTTACTTGTGGTATTAGTTTGAGTTCTTCAATTATGTAATCTTCTGCTCCAAGTTCGCAGTTGATTAAAACAAATCCCTTTTCCACGCTTTTTTTAGTCTGTTTTACGTTACTTAACTTTTGTCAATTATTCTCTAAAATACAATTTTTTATCACATGTGTGATTTGTATCAAATTATAATTTGAACAAGACATACGCATAAAACACGCAAGAAAATCAAATAAAACTTGACTTCTGGAAATGTTGCAGATTATCCTTGTATCTCTTGTCACACTAATTGCTGCAAAGAATACACTATTTTTGTTAACGCACATGATGTTTATCGACTTGTAAAAGGATTGGGTGTATCACCAGAGACTTTCCTTGATATCTATGGGGCAAAAGACTTTGATATTGGCATAAAAGTAAAAGAAGGATTAGTTGATCTTGCATTAAAACAAAAAAGTAATTCATGTACATTTCTTGTAGAGTCTGGAGAGTTTTTTCGTTGCACTGTGAATGATTTCAAACCCGGAGTGTGTAAATCATACCCATTTCAAATTCAAGATGGTAAATTAATTCAGATGGATCACAAGCTCTGTCCCACAGACTGGGATACAAGAGAATTTGAAAAAATGATGATATCGCATCTGAAAAAAGATGAGGATGAATGGAAGTTTTACCACGACCTGGTTTTGGAATGGAATGCAAAACATTGGCTAAAAAAACCCTTATCTGAATTTCTAATCTTTATCCTGGATAGGGTGGCTTCTTCCTTGATGCCTATTACTGATTCTACAAACTAACTGACAGTATGGGAAAACTATCATCCACAAGGAAAAAACAAATGAGGGATTTAATCACATAATTGCAATCTGGTCTGCTCAGTCTTCCAATAGTTTCTTCGTTCTATGATTACTTGTTTCTCATTTTCTAATGTGGTTTTTTGTTGCGCTGTTAGAGCCGATTCATGAAGTTGAGCAATTATTTGATCAATTCGCTCGTTGAAAAATTCTACTGACTCGTTTACAAATTCTGCATCAGAGACATTCTTCTTCATTTCATTCTATACGGCATCAAACTATATAGGTTAAATCGTATTGAAATCCTCTCCCGTCTTGAACGGATGTGAAATACTCCGTGATTATATTGGAACACATGAGGGTTTTAGACGGAAAACCCCCTCAGAAGCTTTGTGGGATTGAGGTTAAGAGAGAGAACAGGTGGATAACCTTAATTCAGAATGTAAGTAAAAAACAAACATGAAAATTTTTGAAACTCTTACTAGGGAACTTACTGCTAGAGTTGTTATTATTACGTCGATCTACTCAATAATTTCCTTCATCATTATAGAGAGACATCATCCAACGCCAAATCAATTAGAGGTATCTGTTCCCTTACTCTTTGTTACTTTTGGAGTCGTGATATTAATTAGCACTCTGTATTGCCTTAGAAAATACAAAGTATGGAATACTGAGAAATAAAATCTATCAACCGACGTTTTTTGACAGGGAGAATTTTCAGATATGAACTTGGCAAAATCATCCTATTTCTAGGACCAATCTTACGCATTATCTGACGAGAATGAACACCGTGTCTATAATTTGACAAGACTATCAATCATAATCTGAAAATAGATCTAAAATCGATCTAAAACATTAGGATTTATTGATTAAAGATTGGAGTATGATGGCATCTGAAAGTCTGTCGTTTTCTAATATTGAGCTTAATTCAAGCTGGGTATATGATACAGAAACTAGTAATGACAAAAATTTTATTTTTAGTGTGCTGACATCGTCTGACCTAATCCCGGTTGTATTGATAGAAAATACTGATGGTCGATTTCGACTACAATTTAGGAAAGAAAATTCCAGCATAAGATTAAACGGCAATCAGTTATGGTATAACAAGAACTATCTCACTTCGATATTGAGATTGTCTTCCACATTACGTCCCCAAATTTGTAACACATAGGTTTTCAAAATCTAACTTATCAACAAACCTTTGACACGAAGAAAAAACTAGTTTGTGTCATGCTAATTATATCTCACATGGGATTAGAAGGAAAGACACCGAGTGAAGCTTGTGGAATTGAGATTAACGGTGAGAATAAATAGATTACATTAATTCAAAATGCAAGTAGGAGAGAAGCTTGAAAAATCATATCTGTCCTCTTTGCAGAAGAGAATCCACATGTCTTAATCCTGAATGTGATGATTATACATTAAGGTATGAATGGTGTCCTAGTTGTAGGATTAAGCTTACTCATTATCTGACAGGGTATGATGTTTTGAAAATAATATAATGCTACTCGTAAAGGTCGGTAAATCCTTAAAGCCAAATTTGTTGTATTTTAGACGTGACCTCATGTGGTTGCGGTACGGGAAATTCCTGTATTGAAAAGACATGTAACTGCATGGACAGTAGAATCTGCTCATGTGGTTCTAGTTGTATGTGCCAATACAAGTAAACTAAACTTGTAATGATAATACAACAAATACTCCGTTTTTCCAAATTCTAAAGTTTACCCGACGACTTTTGACAAGGAGAAATAACGACGACAACTTTACAGCACCTAAGAAGATCATCTTTTTATTTTGTAATGTTGTATTAATCCTGGTAGCAACCACTGAGATGATACACTGACGCGCCTATGCCGGATCGGTGGATGAGTGGTCTGAGGATTACTCTGTAATTCTCGTGTATTGCTACCAATTTTAATTCATTCTGTATTATCCTATGGGAAATGAACCATCTATTTTAGAACCATATCTGTTACATTTGTCCAGGCATGTGATGCAGAAATTTTAGATATTTTTTAAGCCAACGAAGGGATTTGGACCCTCGACCTTCTGATTACAAGTCAGATGCTCTAGCCAGGCTGAGCTACGTTGGCATGTGGTTATGGGTTTTAGAAGGTGGTTTAAAATGTTGTCACACTTGGCAACGATCGAAATAGTTTCTTAAATTAAGACCACACGAAATTTATATCCAGATCTGAGAATTATCGCATTGGCTGACACAGAAAAAAAATGTGATATCTGTGGTAAGACATTTGCAAATTCTAATGAATTAAATCAACATAAAATAGAATCTCACAAGAGCGAGCCTACAAAGGTTAGGAGAGTGGCATCCCAGTCTTCTCGATACAAGGCAACTGGAATTGCAGCTGCAATTGCAATAGTACTTGTTGTTGGAGTATATTTTTCTGAGAATCAATCTTCTCCTAGAACTCCAATACAAGGAGTGGAATGTGAACCTTCTGAGGCTTTTGTGTTTCACGTCCATGCTCATCTTGATGTCATAGTAAATGAAAAATCTGTTACAGTTCCAGCAGGTATAGGGATTAAACCAAATGTGTGTTTTTATTGGCTACATACTCATGATACATCTGGTGTTATTCACATCGAGTCTCCACGTGAAATAGCATTTACACTGGCTCAATTCATTGAGGTCTGGGACAATACTCCTGGCATATCTCCAAGTTTTGAAGACACCACAAATGGCGATACAAATCTTAAGGTCTTTGTAAATGGAACAGAGGTAAAGGATGGATTTGATAAAATCCAGATATCTGCTCATGATGAGATTGCTATAGTATCTGGTAATGTTCCACCATACATTCCATCATCTTATGAATTTGGCGGATTATAGACGGTGATGGAAATGGCAAAACTATCACTATCTAAATTAAAGTCTGACAAGGCACTTGTCCAAAGTAAAAAAAGATATTTTGTAGGTAATGCATGGCTAAATGACATTTCTGTCAAACTCCAAATTAAAGGAGAAAAAGTCTATCTTGCAAATTTTAACAACGGGGCAAGAACCAAAGTGCATTATCATCAAGGTGGACAGATTCTTGTTGTAACAAAAGGAAAAGGAATGCTTGTCATTTACAAAAAGACTAGTATCAAAAAAGACATGGTAAAGATACAAAAACAATCTCAGACAAATCTACAAGAGGGCGATATTGTATTTATTCCCAAAAACATACTTCATTGGCATGGTGCTCTAAAAGGCAAAAATTTTGCTCATGTTGCACTTAACATATTTACAGATAATGCAAAAGAGGCTCAAACAATCTGGTATGAATCAGACTTTGTATCTTATGCTAAAAAAATCAAATAACTAGTCATTAAACCCTGAAGCGATAAGTATAGTCCAAGGAAACAACAGCTTGCCATTTTCTTGATATCTTGCAGCATTTTTCCTTGCATCTTGTTTTATTTTATTCATCATTTCTTTACCATGACTTTCTAACTTTGCTCTAATTGAATTTGCAGTAGAATGCATATAGTCTTCCCAATATTCTTCAAAGGCTCCAGGCTTGTAGGAAAATTCATGCCTTGCAACTTTAATATTTACAAAGCCTGCCTTTGTCAACTCTGACTCTAACTCTTTAGGATTTCCAAACCTATGGACAGTAGGCGTTCCATCTGGTCTGATATCTGGTATGTTTTCTAGGACAGGCTTCATTATTGTACTAAAATATGGTACATCATCAGCCAGTCCATGCACTGCAACTATCAACTTACCTTTCTGGTTTAGAATTTTCCTAATTGACTTCAAAACTTTTTGTGAGTCTGGAAAAAACATCAATCCATACTGGCATGTCACTTTATCAAATTTGAAATTAAATCCCATGTTTTCTGCATCCATTTCTAAAAAATTTGTGTTAGGAAAAATAATAGATTTTCTTGCTATTTCTAATGTAGTTCTTGACAAATCAATTCCAACCAAGAGACCATTTGTACCTAAACATTGTGAGATCTCTTTTGATACAACACCTGTACCGCATGCCACATCTAGTATCTTGTCATCAGGATTGATGTCTGCAATTTTGACAAGTTCTGTAGTGGATTGGAACGGCCCTACTTTTTGGTCTGCCCAGTTGTAATGATAATCTAGAGCTACAGTATTCCAGTTTGCCTTGGTTGTAATTTTATATTGGATTGGATCAAAAATTGGTTTCATTTTTACAGACTTCTCAAAGTCTTAAATTGATTACAAATAAACGCATTTTATGCCTTCCTTTAAAGTCAATGTAATAATTGAAAACAAGCCTGAAATTGTAGATCCTGAAGGTGACACAATCTTAAACGACTTGATTTTAAAGGACAAAAAAACAACTATCAAAAAGGTTCGTTCTGCCAAGATGCTCCGCTTTGTAATTGATGCAAAAAACAAGGAATCTGCCGAAAAATCTGTATTGGACACATGTAATGAATTTAGAATTTACAATCCTCTTGTGAGCAAGGTCTCAGTTGAGACTCTGAAAGTCTAGCCACTTTTTACAACTTTTCTACTAAGAGCTGTGACATCATCTACGGCTCCGTCTATTAGCAGCTTACTTCGGAGGTATTTTGCAAGGTCTGTCTCTGTTATGATTCCTACCAACTTGTCGTTCTCTAACACTAGTAATCTCCTGACATTCTTGTTTAGCATTTTTTGAACCGCGTCTTCAATTGGAGTCATTGGTTCGACCCATCTATAGTTGGCAGACATTATCTCTGATAATGGAACTTCGACACTTTTTCTATCTGTTGTAGAGACTTTACGGGCAAGGTCTCTTTCAGTTACAAGTCCAATTGGCTTGTCATCTTTTACTACGACAAGGGAACTAATTCCCTTTTCAGCAAAAAGGAGCGCGACATCTTTTGCAGTCTTGTCATGTTCAATAGTTATTACAGAACGAATCATTATGTCACGAACTAGACCCATATCTAATAGCTCCAAATATTGGCATAAAAACGATTCTACTTTTGTAAAACACCTAGCCAAGTATTTTCTGACTTTGTCTTTTTAATTTTATTCTGTACTCTAATAAAAATTGAAAATTAATTCAAGTCAAATTCTGTGCAAGTTTCTCTTGCGACGTTCAAGTTCGATTAACAATTTTGTCAGTACAAGTCCTGTGATAAATCCACCCACATGGGCTGCAAATGCAATGGTAAGTGATGTGACAGAGCCGATGAATACGTAGAGCACTTGGATTGCAAGCCAATAGTATCCTCGAATGTCTCCCATCGCAGCTGAGATTCCAAGAACGCCAGAGATTGCCCCTGATGCCCCAATTAATACCGAATATCCATTTCCAAGTATGTATGATGCAATGATTCCATGAAATAGTGCACCGCCAAGTCCTGCCATTATGTAAATTGCAATAAATTTTCGCTTTCCGATAGACCTCTCGGCATATCCTCCCATGTATGCCAATGCAAACAGGTTAAACGCAATATGGGCAATGCCTGCATGAATAAACATCGATGTAAACATTCTCAAAATGCCGTCTAGGAGATATCCTTCCTTGAACAACCCATTTGGAACAAACCCGTAATTGGAAATTATTGCATTTTGGGTGTTACTTAGAACTCCGTACCCAAAAATTATAACATTTACAACCACCAAAGTTGTGGTAATGGGAGGAGGAGTTCCTAACTTTAACATCTGTTCTTGGAACTTGTTGCTGTAATAAAACGATAAGGAGTATAATACGTCTAATTCTGATCGCATTGTCAATACGCGATCAGGAAATCTATATGATCTTCCGATATCATAAATTAGTTTTAAAAAATTTATGCCGATTCAATTTAATATCTCTAAAAGATAATCAAGGATGTGAAGGTTGCAGTAATAGTCTTCCCTGGTAGTAATTGCGATCGAGATATGCACCATGTTCTAACTGATGTTTTTCATCTTGAATCACAGCTTGTATGGCATACTGATGAGTTGCCAAAGAACATTGATGCTATTGTATTGCCTGGTGGATTCTCTTATGGGGACCGACTCCGAGCAGGAGTCATTGCAGCTCATAGTCCTGTCATAAAAGATGTTAAAAAGATGGCAGAAAAAGGTATGCCTGTTCTTGGAGTGTGTAACGGTTTTCAGATACTAGTAGAGTCTGGACTACTTCCAGGTGCCTTGCTCAAAAACACATCACTGAATTTTATGTGCAAGTGGACTGAGATAATTGTAAAAAACAACACCACTCCATTCACAAACAAATTCAAATTAAATCAAAGAATTCCAATTGCTATAGCAAATGGAGAGGGAAGATACTATGCAGATGATTCTACACTAAAATCGTTAAAGAAAAATAATCAAATTGTCTTTACTTATGCCGAAGAAGTCAACGGTGCATCTCTTGGCATAGCTGGAATATGTAACAAGGCTAGAAATGTTGTTGGTATGATGCCACATCCTGAGAGGTCTGCCGAACAAATCATAAATCCAAAAAATGCAAAACCTGCATCATTAATCTTTGAATCGCTTCTAAGCACATTGGGCGTAATGGCATGAGTCTGACTCCGCAAGAGTCTGAATATCTTGAAAAAAAGATAGGTCGAACGCCAAATCCGTTGGAATTTCAGATTGTAGCAGCTGAATGGTCAGAACACTGTTCCTACAAGTCTTCAAAAAAACATCTCAAGATTTTGCCAAAAGAAGGAAAACGTGTCATATCTGGTCCTGGTTATGATTCTGGTGTTTTAGATGTAGGAGACGGATATGTCGTTACTGTACATATTGAAAGTCATAATCATCCATCTGCTGTGGAACCATATGGTGGGGCTGCAACTGGTGTCGGTGGAGTTATTCGAGATATACTGTCTGCAGGAACTAGACCAATTGCAATTTTGGATGGATTAAGATTTGGAAATATAGAAAAAGATCATCATGCAAGATGGCTATTCAAAAATGTAGTGAGGGGAATTGCAGATTATGGCAATTGTCTTGGCATCCCAACAGTGGGAGGCGAAATAGAGTTTGACAAGTGTTTTACAAATTATGCGTTAGTAGATGTAGCATCTATTGGATTTGGCAAAAAAGAAAATCTAATCCAAAACAGGGCTCAAAAGGGAGACTATGTTGTTCTAATTGGAGGCTCTACTGGAAGGGACGGAATTGGCGGCTCACAGTTTGCTTCTGATAGTCTGGACGCAGAGAATCGCTCTGCTGTACAGATACCTGATCCATTTATTGAAAAACTGGTAATAGAGGTAATATTAGAAGCACGTAATCAAAAATGCATCAAGGCAATGAAAGACCTTGGAGGCGGAGGACTGTCATGTGCAATATCGGAGACTGCCGATGCTCTTGATGTAGGAATTGAACTTGACTTGTCACTTGTTCACAAGAGAGAACAAAACATGTCGCCATCTGAACTGATGGTATCTGAATCCCAGGAAAGAATGCTTGTTATAACTGATCTTGCAAAACTTGCAACTCTTAAAAAAATATGCGAAAAATTCCGGGTTCCGTATTCTGTAATTGGCAGAGTTCATGAAGATAAAATGATGGAAGTAAAACTAGATAAAAATACAATTGCAAAACTTCCAAGTCAAATTGTTGCGAATGCTCCACTTCTTGATAGGCCATCCTCTAAACCCAAATATCTCGGCACACTTGAGCATGTCAAAAAACCCCCGATGCCTACTGATATCTCAAAGACTCTTTTGAAGATGCTTTCAAATCCTAACATTGCAAGCAAACACTGGGTCTATACTCAATATGACCATGAGGTAGGCATACGAACAGTCGTAAAACCTGGTGGTGATGGGGCATCTCTTAGACTGGATAACGGCAAGTTCCTCTCTGTGAAAATTGATGGAAATTCAAAACATTGTTACATAAATCCACGAGAAGGTGTGATTGGATGCTTTGATGAGGCCTGCAGAAATGTAATTTGTACTGGGGCAAAACCAATTGGAATGGTTGACCATCTCCAGTTTGGAAACCCGGAAGACCCAGAAATATTTTGGACGTTTAAGGAATCGGTTCAAGCAATAACTGACTATGCAAAATATTTTGAAATTCCATGTGTTGGAGGTAAAGTGAGTTTATACAATGAAACCGATGAGGGGCCAATCAAACCCACTCCTCTAATTGGAGTTCTTGGTCTAAATGAAGGAAAGCCTCTGATTCCAAAGAAAATTGAAGATGGGGATGTTTTGATAATTGTAGGTATAACAAAAGATGAACTTGGCGGTTCTGAATACTATGAATACATTCATGAAATAATTGGAGGAAAATGCCCTTCTGTTGATATGAAATCGTCAAAGAAAATTCAGGATGGAGTCTTGGAACTCATACATCAAGGTGTTGTAAAAGTTGCACATGATTGTTCAAAGGGAGGGCTTGGTGTTGGGATATCAAAACTATGTATGTCAAATGAAATCGGCTGCACTGTATCTATTGAAAAAATTCCATCAGATAAATTACGACTAGATGAACTATTGTTTTCTGAAACACATTCTAGATTTCTACTTGTAGTATCACAACAAGACGAAAAGAAAGTAATGTCGCTTCTTGATAAAAAAGGTGTAACACATGCAAGTATTGGCAGTTTTTCTGGTAAAAACATGACATTCAAAGAAAAATCAAAAATCGTTACTTGCGTAAG
Source organism: uncultured Nitrososphaerota archaeon (assembly GCA_963713025.1). Classification (GTDB taxonomy): domain Archaea; phylum Thermoproteota; class Nitrososphaeria; order Nitrososphaerales; family Nitrosopumilaceae; genus Nitrosotalea. The sequence continues at coordinate 255,834 of CAVQKA010000004.1, forward strand.
GGTTGATAAAGCACAAGAAAAATGGTTAAACTCGTTGGAGGCACTTGTAACACATGGTTAAAGAAAATTGCGGCGTAGTAGGAATTTTTAGTTTGGATGGCGCAAATGTAATCCCCATGGTAATTGACTCCTTAAGAGCACTTCAGCATAGAGGTCAAGAAGCATGGGGAGTGGCAGTGCCAAAGAAACAACCTTACAAGCAACTTGGACTGGTATCTTCAGCCATAACCGAATTTGATAAACTTACGCGTGATTACATATCTCCTGCTGCAATAGGACACGTCAGATATTCTACGATGGGTAAAAGTAACCTGGAGAACGCACAACCTCTCAAAGTCAAGGATCTGTGTATTGCTCATAATGGAACAATATCTAATGTGGAAGAGCTTACCGGAATGGTTGGTGGATGTACATTTACTCCGCAAAACGTAAGCGATACTTTGGTTGCGGCCCAAAGGTTGGTTACATTGATGGCCGATAATGGAAAACTCGGAAATGCCCTGTCTATTTTAAAAAATGAGATGGTTGGCTCGTTTTGTTTTACATTTGTATCTGATGATAATGCAATTTATGCCGCACGTGATCCAAAAGGTTTCAGGCCGATGGTACTTGGATATAGGAAAGACAATAATACTTACATTGTTGCCTCCGAGTCTGCCGCACTCTCGGCAGTAGGCGCACAGCTAGTGCGTGATGTAAAACCTGGTGAACTACTCAAAATTAGTAATGCAGGAATTGAGTCCGAAATGTTTTCAGAAGTAAAAACGCCGGCTCATTGTTCCTTTGAATTTACTTATTTTGCACATCCGTCAAGTGTGATGGAAGGAACTAACATTTACTTGGCAAGAAAAAGAATTGGCCAGTTTCTTGCCCGCAAGTTTGCAATAAAAGATGCAGATATTGTAATCCCGGTTCCAGATTCTGCAAGACCAGCTGCCCTTGGATATGCTCAAGAGCTTGGCGTGCCATTTGAAGAAGGACTACTCAAAGACAGATATAGCAGAAAAGGCCCACTGCGAAGTTTCATTGAACCACATCAGGCAGACCGAGTTGAGATAAACAGATGGATTATTCCAATCACTCAAGTAATTTCTGGAAAGCACGTGGTTGTAGTAGATGATAGTCTTGTTAGAGGTACAAGTTCAAAGGCAATCATCAAGGCATTGCGAAGAGCTGGCGCAAAGAAAATTAGTATGGTTATCACATTTCCTCAAATTCAATTCCCATGCTATGCAGGAATTGATTTTCCATCACAAGACGAACTTGTAACATACATGGGAGATGGCAAGAAATACACGGAAGAGGAGATAACAGAAAAAGTAAGACAACTCATTGGGGCTGACTTTCTTGGGTATAATGATGCCAAGAACTTGGCTGCTGCAGTTGGGATGGAACATGATTCAATGTGCTTTACATGTTCCAGTGGAGATTATTCCACATTGGGAATAAAGCCTATGTTTAAAACCCGGGCAGAAATCAAGGGTGAATGATATGGAGCTGTCATTTGTATTGGTCAAAAGCAAAATGGGTCATGAGATGGATGTCATGAATGATATTCTAAAAATTGACGGTGTAAAGGAAGCAACAGGTACATTTGGCCAGTATGACATATTTGTTAAAGTTCAAGCTCCTACAAGAGTAGAACTTGATAAAATAATCACCAAAAAAATTCGTCTAGTCAAAAATGTTCTCACTACTACTACTCTGCCTGCACTAGCTGGCAAGCTTGCAAAATAGTGATTTTCGTATCTGTTCTCTGGGCGGTATATCAGTTTAAATTCAAGCCAGTCCAATGACCGCCTGTTTGAAGTTTTTACGCTCTGGTAAAGTAAAAGACATCTACGAGCTTCCAGATGGGAACATCTTGTTTCATTTCTCAGACAGAGTATCTGCATTTGATGTTAAATTTCCGACTCCTATTCCTAAAAAGGGCGAGGTGCTATGCAGATTTGCCGAATTCTGGTTCAAGAAATTGCCAATCAAAAACCACTATGTCAGAACTGAAGGTAAAGATAAAATTGTCGTAAAAAAAATGCAAATGATTCCAATCGAATGTGTGGTTCGTGGATATTTCTATGGAAGTCTTGTACAACGATGGAAAGATGGCCAAGTCAAGTTACCCAATGGTTCAGTCCCACAACTTGCAGTAAAATTACCATCTCCGATCTTTGATCCTACGACAAAATCTGAAACCCATGATATTCCTATATCAAAACAAGATGCGATTGAGAAGGGTCTTGTAACGAAGACTGAATTTGAATGGCTTGAAAAGACATCTCTTGAGATTTATCAACAAATGTTCCAGGCTGCAGATGCTGCAGGATTTGTATTGGCTGACTTGAAACTAGAATTTGGCAAGATAGGTGATGATATTATACTTGGAGATTCTATTGGTCCTGACGAGTATCGTCTATGGCCAAAAGAGTCTTACCATGTGGGAAAGATTCAAGAAAGTTTTGACAAGCAACTTTTACGTGATTGGCTTGCCGCAAACGGGTATCAAAAAAAGTTTGAAGATGATAGAAATGCAGGAAAAGAACCTGTTGCACCTCAACTGTCTGATGCTTTATGCAACGAATTATCGTCAAGATACATCATTGCGTACGAAAAGATAACTGGAATCAAGTTTTAACTCGAATTTTAAATTCAAACCCTTCTGTATTTTTTCTCCCTGGTGACCATTTGACCCTCCAGTTGTATACTTTTTTCCTAATTTTTTATTTTTTTAAAATTTTTGGTATTTTTTGTACCGATACAATAATGATGATAACGGTATAATGTTTATACTATTGCTATTAATTTGATACTAGTGTTATGATATACATCTGTATGTATTGTTGTAAGTTGTATTGTGATTGGAAATATTATGACGGATTGATCAAACATAGAACATAAAAAAAAATTACGTATTGGACAAAAAAATATGATCTCTTGATCTTTTAGGATTACTTCAAAAGATGAAGTCGTAACATGTCCACACTATTACAAAAAGAACTGAAAATAAACAAAATACTCACTACTAATGCAGACCAAGTAAAAGCACTTGATGACACTGCACGAATTAAAATTCTACAAATTTTGTATCACAAGCAACTTCCAACAGAACAGATTGTGGAAGAATTAAACAAAATGGGATACAAAAAAGCAACCACCACAATAAGACACCATATCGATGTTTTAAAAAATGCGGGACTGATTGAAATTGTAAAAATGGAAGAGGTCCGCGGAGCAGTTTTGAAATATTATGGAACTTCAGTTAGATTGATGGGAAATAAACTTCCAGCAAACTTTGAAACTGAATTCTCAAAGATGATTACAGAAACATCTGTAAAATTAGAAAAAGTCATGAAAAACATCTCTGATAACGTTGGTTCTAAAATTAAGAAAAAAAATTCAAAAAATGTTTCTTTAGAATCCAATTATGAAGAAAACGTTGTGATGGAAATAATAAACCGTGCAATGACTAAAGTGTTTGAAAATAAATCTTCATTGAGCATTCAGAAATAAATTTTTTATTTTATTTCTATTCTGAAAATTCCTACAGTATCAGGATCTTGTAATGCATCAACAATTTCTCTTGGAATTGAATCTGATGCAGTATCACATCCAATTGATAAAGTTCTAGGGCATGTGAAATTGCTTTTCCTAATTACAATATCATGTGGATTTGTTAACGTAAGTTTTTCACTTCCTTTACCTTTTACCTTGAATGAATAGTCTCCAACTATGATGGTGCACATGACTTCTGATTGAGGTTTTTGTAACATTGTTTTCATTTCATCTGGAATACCAAGGCAACCACATGATGCATTAACACCTACTATGCAATCTCCATTAACTGTAAGTTCTGATTCAGTTGTTATCTCAATTGATTTTGGATGAAGTGATCTTACATTTTTGTGACCGCGAAATGAGATCTCAAAATGCATGCTCTCAAGTTGTATAAACTTAAATTAAACCTTCAAAGGATGAATTTTGAAATGCTTCCAGCAGCTGCAGGTTATGATCGAGCGATTACAGTCTTTTCACCTGATGGTAGACTTTACCAAGTTGAATATGCAATAGAAACAGTACGAAGAGGTACTCTTGCAATAGGTGTCAAGAGCAAGGATGGAATAATACTTGCAGTAGAAGAAAAACCCAGAAAATTACAAAATTCTGATATCACTCAAAAAATATTTCAAGTAGATGATCATATTGGAGTTGCAGCAGCAGGATACATTCCAGATGCACGATCACAAGTTGATAATGCGCGATTCTTTTCACAAAGTAATAGAATGATCTACGACGAGCCAATTGAAGTTGAAGCAGTTGCAAAACACTTGGCGGATCAGGCACAGCAATATACTCAATATGCAGGTGTAAGACCATTTGGTGTAGCACTCATAATTGCAGGAATTGACAAGAGTGGAAGCACTATCTATCTTACTGACCCAAGTGGAACATACATTTCATATGACGCAGTTGCTATTGGTGCAGGTGCAGATCAAGTTACAGAATTTCTAGAAAAGAATTACAAGAAAGATATGTCAGTTGAGGAAGCAGCAGCAATGGCAATTGAATCCATCTATCTAGTAAGCGAAGAGAAAGAAGGTGTAAAACATATCAAGATGGCTCAAATTCCAACAGCTACTAAAATACTTACAAGAACATCAGAGAAAGAAATTGAACATTTTGCTTCCAAAGCAAAAGAAAATATCGCCAAGAGACCCAAGTAACATCTCATATTTTATAACGCAGCAATCTAGAGCATACATTGAAAATTTCAATAGCTATTCCTGATTCGTCATTGTCTGAAGAGCCTACTCCTCTTGACAAGGCAATGAAGATTTCACAAATTGCAAGGGCTTGTTCAATATTTCATGTAAATGAAATTTACATTTACAAAGAATCCAGCGGTTCTGACAGAGATAGATCATTGCTTCGAACTATACTTCGTTATCTTGAAACACCACAATATCTCCGTAGGATGCTTTATCCGATGAGCAGCGATTTGCAATTTGCTGGCAGTCTTAGTCCGCTAAAGATTCCATCCCATGTACAAACAACAGATCCAAAAAAAGTCAAAGCACGAGATGTCCGAGATGGTGTTGTTGTATATTCACGAGGAGGAAAGTTTGTCAACGTTGGTTTTGAAGAATTAATTCCTTATTATGGAAAAGACGAAGAAGGAAAGAGAATAATAGTTCAATTCAAGGAAGGATATCCCAAATTTTCCATAAAACAGATTGGTAAAGAAGAGATCTCACAGTACTGGGGATATGATGTAAAAGAGATCTCTAATCTTACTAACTTTCTTAGTACTTGGGGCTCACATGTGATACTTACATCAAGAAAAGGTAAAACTATTCACAAAACCCAAAAATATTTTGATGAAATCTCGCGCGAAAATGTCTTGATTGTTTTTGGTTCTCCAAAAAAAGGAGTCTATGAGATCTTGGGAAAAAATATTGGCAACATTCCAAGATCGCAAGTGTTAAACTTCTTTCCAGAACAAGCTACAGAAACTGTCAGACTAGAAGAGGCTATTTTGGGAACTCTTGCAGTCTTGAACACTTTGACTCGAAACTAGTTTTAATATGGATCAGGTCGGTAAGAAAATATTGGAGAAAAAAAAGTTTTTACTTTTTGGAATTATTGTAGGTGTTGCAGGAATTTTAATTGGAGTTATTATGATGATTTCCACACTAATGCACTTTTGGCACTAAGATCTCAATTTAAAAATCGAATTTTTACTCTTTTTCGCTTATAGACTTATAATGGGGTTTTCGACAATTGCCCTTTATCTATGGGTCATAGGAAGCATAGTCAACCTAGGAGGGGAAGCCTTGCATATTTACCAAGGGCTAGAGCGAAGAGCATGGAAGCCAGAATTAGAACTTGGCCAGATGTAAAAGCCGATCAGCCAAAGCTACTAGGTTATGCTGGTTTCAAGGCAGCATGTATGCGTATAGCAAGTATTGATGATCGTGAAAAGACTCCTAATTTTGGAAAACAACTTGTCGGGCTTGGAACTGTAGTTGTTACACCCCCTATGTCAATAATTGGAATACGTGGTTATTCAAGAGACCGATATGGTGTTGATTCAACCTTTGATGTTTATGCAAAAGATTTACCAAAAGAACTTTCAAGACTTTTCAAAACAAAACCCGATGAAAAAGGAATCGAGAAAGCAGAAAAATTACTTCATCAAATTGATGAACTCTTTGCAATTGCAGCAATTCTTCCACGTAAAGCAGGGCTTGAGCAAAAGAAGCCATATGTTTTTGAAGTCTCAGTAAAAGGTGGAGACATTACAAAACAATTTGCGTTCATAAAAGATTCTTTGGGAAAAGAAGTTAAAGTTGATCAAGTATTCCAAAAGGGAGTTGAAGTTGATGTCGCAGCTATTACAAAAGGAAAAGGTATTGAAGGTCCAATTACAAGATGGGGTGTCAAGAAGAAACAACACAAATCAAGAAAGAGTGTAAGAGCTCTTGGTACGCTAGGTCCAATCAGTCCTTCAACTATCATGTACACAGTTCCAAGAGCTGGTCAACGAGGATTCCATCAAAGAATTCAGTATAACAATAGAATTATGATAATGAGCAATACCGCAACTGATGAAATGAAGATCAATCCTGCTGGTGGTTACAAACACTTTGGATTGATTGAAGGTGATTATGTTGTGTTACGTGGTTCAATTCCAGGAACTTATAGGAGACTAGTAAAACTTCGTGCTCCTGTTAGACCAAAGTTGACAAAGGTCACACAACCAAAAATATTAGAGGTTATGATTAACAAATGAAAGTTCCAGTATATTCTACGACAGGTTCTAGCGATGGTGATATTGAATTACCACTAGTGTTTTCAACTCCAATTAGAAATGAACTAATCCACAAAGCGTATCTACACTTGGAATCTCACTCATTTCAAAGACAGGGACGATATCCAAACGCAGGTATGGACGTAGTAGCAGAATCAAACAGTCCACCAACTGGTCATCACCAAGCAAGAGTTGCAAGAATGGCAGGCGGTGGAGGTGGAAGACAAGGTCAAGCTGGCGGTGTTGCAATGACACGTAAAGGTAGACAAGCTCATCCCCCAACTTCAGAAAAAGTGGTACACAAAATGTTAAACAAGAAAGAAAATAGACTTGCACTCTGTACTGCGTTGGCTGCAACAACTTCAGCTACTTTAGTAAAACTTAGAGGACACAAGGTGGATAAAATAAATTCATTTCCAATAGTTGTATCTGATCAAATTGAATCTGTATTCAAATCAAAAGAACTAACCAAGATTTTTGATGCATTACATCTGTCACAAGATATTGATAGATTAAAGGAACGAAAAGCTCGTACCGGAAAACCACGTCTTAGGGGTAGACAATCTAAGATTGGGAAAAGCGTATTACTGGTAGTAAAAGATTCCAAGAACCTTACTAAAGCGGCAGGTTCTATTTTGGGAGTAGATGTAGTAAATGCAAAAAATATCAGCGTACTTGATTTGGCTCCTGGCGCAAGGCCAATCCGATTAACAGTGTTCTCAAAGGGCGCTATTGAAGAAATTTCAAAAATAAAATCTCCTCATCTTGAAATTATGGTGACTACAAAATGAATATTGAAGAAGCAAATCATATAATTTTGAAACCATATATTACAGAAAAGACATTTGCACTAGTTGAAAATCAAAGCAGAATCTGTTTCTTGGTAAAAGAAGAAGCATCTAAACCAAAAATTATTGAAGCAATAACTCTTCTTTACAAAGAGGATCCAATCGGGGTAAATATTTGCAGAACGATATATGGCAAAAAAGCATTTGTAAAATTCCAGACAGTTGAAAAAGCAAGAGACTTGGCTACAAAGATAGGAATGCTATAATATGGTCAGTCTTGAATCAACTAAAGTAATGGTGAGAATAGATGGTTAAAGAATACAAGTATCGCGGTCTTCAGATTGAAGAATTAAAGGCCATGTCATTAGAAAATCTCTTTAAACTTTTACCATCTAGAGCCAGAAGATCACTTACAAGGGGAATTACGGATGGTAAACGCAAACTTTTAGAAGAAATTAAAGCCGCAAATGCTGGGAAAACTAACACACAAATTAAAACACATCTTAGAGATGTCATAATTCTACCATATTTTACAGGCCTTACAATTCATGTTTATTCGGGAAAAGAATTCAAACCAGTAGTAATCCGACCAGAGATGGTTGGACATTATCTTGGTGAGTTTGTACTGACCAATAAGAGAGTAGTTCACGGCGCACCTGGTGTGGGAGCATCAAGGTCTAGCTTGTATGTACCATTAAAGTGATTACTATGCATTTTGACTACGCCTTCCAAAATTATGATAAGACAAGACACGTGCGTTCTGCATTAAGAGAAAAAACTATTTCTCACAAACATGCAAGAGAAATCGCACATCACATAAAGGGTATGTCAATTGAATCAGCACGAAGTTTTCTTCAATCTGTTGCAAGATTGGAACGTGCAGTACCATTTAAGAGATATAATAACGAAGTAGGTCACAAATCCGATACCGGAGTAATGTCTGGAAGATATCCAGAAAAAGCAGCAAATGAATTTCTTAGACTACTTGACAATTTAGAATCAAATGCAGAATATCGTGGTATGGATCTTGACAGATTGAAAATCGTTAATGCAACTGTTCACAAAGGTAGAAAACTTGAAAGATTTACTCCACGTGCAATGGGACGTGCATCTCCAAAAGTGGATATTCTTACACACGTTGAGTGAGTAGCTCAGGAACTATAGAAATGTCTTCAGTCAAAAATGTCATCAATGATAGTTACAAGTTAATGCTCTTGAAAGATTATCTAAGAGAGGCAATCAAAGAGGCAGGTTTTTCAGAAGTTGATATTCAAAAAACTCCGACTGGAACTAGAGTTGGTTTACATGTTACACGACCTGGAATCGTAATAGGGAGAAAAGGAAGTGGAATACGAGATCTTACCGCAGTTTTAGAAAAAGATTTTGGTCTTAAAAATCCTCAGATATCTGTAATTGAAATTGTAAAACCAGAACTTGAACCAAGTGTGATGTGCAATAGAATGTCACAACACCTTGCAAGAGGTACTGCATTTAGACGAGCCGTCATGTGGACCATGCAAACTATAATGGAAGCAGGTGCAATGGGAGTTCAAATCACAACTTCGGGTAAATTAAGAGGTGACCGTTCTAGTTTTGAAAAACATAGCAAAGGAATACTTCCACGTGCTGGTCACGCAGCTGAGGTTATAGTTTCAGAAGATATTGCACACGTTCAGACAAAAATGGGTCTTATTGGAGTAAGAATTAGAATTGCAAGAAAAGAAAGATACATTCCAGAATTTGAATTAAAGGCAATCAAGAAAGAAGCAAAAGCAAAGGTTGAGGAAGTTCCATTGGAGATCGAAATTGTAGAGGAAGCCCAAATTGATCCTACAAAACCACGTACTGAAAGTGAAGTTATTGAATTAGAAGAAAAATTGATTGAAAAAGTTGAAACCTTTGAAGAAGTAGAAGAGGAGCTCAAGTAAATGGCTCGAATAAAGATGAAGACTGTAAGAGAATTCAACGAGACTGATCTTAAAGATAGACTAGGTCAATTACGTTCGGAATTAACCAAATTGAAAATAGAAGCATCCAAAGGAACCTTGCGAAAAGACAGTGGCAAAGTAAAACCACTTAGAAGAGACATCGCAAGAGTATTAACTAGATTAAATGAGTTGAAAACTAAATGATTACACCTGAAAATATCGCACGTCATGAATTGATCGGACTTGAAACCACTATTTCAGAATCTAATAATTCCCAAGTGATTGGATTGCATGGAAAAATTATTTATGAAACTAAATCTATGTTTACTATTGAAACATCCACTGGCATAAAACACATGCCAAAGGTAGATTCAATGTGGAAATTCAATCTAAATGGAGTCACTTCTATCATAGACGGAAAATTAATTGCAAAAAGATCATTTGAAAGAATGGGAGTAAAAACATGACCAAAACTACTACCAAAAATATTGGTTTACCAGTCAAGACACCCAAATCATCATGTACTGATGATCTATGTCCATTTCATGGAGTTCTAAGTATTAGGGGCAAACTAGTTCAAGGAAAAGTGGTTAGTTCCAAAGCTCCAAAAACTGTTGTAGTACAGCAGGAATTTCCGAGATTTGATATCAAATTAAAACGATATGCAAGAAGTCAAAGCAAGTTACATGCACATAGACCGCAATGTATTGATGTGAAAGAAGGTGACATTGTCTTAACCGCTGAATGTAGACCGCTTTCAAAAAGTGTCTCTTTTGTTGTAGTTGAGGTAGTATCCTAATGGCACAAACAAAAAGTCGTGCAGTATCAGCAAAAGGAGTTCAAGAATTCCGACCCTATGTTACAAGAGCACTTCCATTAGGAGCTCAAGTAGTTTGTGCCGATAATACTGGTGCAAAAATTCTTGAAATTGTAATGGTTCAAAAAACAAAGACCAGAGTTGCTCGTTATCCAGCAGCTGCGGTTGGAGACTTTTGTAACGTTGTAGTTAAGAAGGGTCCTGGTGAACTTAGAGGACAAATATTTGGAGCAGTTATTGTTAGACAAAAATATGCAGTAAGAAGATTAAATGGAACACGAGTAACATTTGAAGATAATGCGGCAGTGCTTGTAACACCAGAGGGTGAAATCAAGGGCACTGAAATCAAGGGACCAGTAGCAGTCGAGGCAGCTGAAAAGTATCCTAGAATTGCAAACTTGGCATCTATGGTGGTATGATATGAAGCCGACAACAATCCGAAAAAGAATGCTTTACACTGCGTCAAAACACTTGCTTAGCAAACAACTTGGTTCACATCTTTCAAAAGATCTAAAAGAAAAACATCATTGTAAAAGTATGCGCGTAGTTGAAGGTGATAGCGTTAAGGTGCTGCGTGGTGAATTCAAAGGAATTGAAGGTAAAGTCACTCGTGTTTCTACAGAGAGAAGAGGTATTGCCATAGAAGGAATAAAACGAGAAAAACTAAAAGGTGGAAATGTCGATATCTTCATTCATCCATCAAATGTAGTTATTACTTCATTAAATCTTGAAGACAAATGGAGACAAAACAGATTGGAAGGACAAAAAACAAAGACTCCAAAGCCTCAAGCTGCATCAGAACCTAAAGTTGTAAAAGAAAAAGAAGTAAAACAAAAAGAGACAAAACCAAAAGAACAAAAAGAGGCTGCCAAAGAAAAGACAAAGGATGATAAAATGACTGATAAAAAAGATAAGCCACAAACCGCAAAACCAAAGGGGAATAAGTAATGGTTAGCATTTCTGGCAGTAAAAAACTAAAAAGACAAATGGCTCCACTTTTCTGGGGCATTACAAGAAAAGATAAACGTTTTGTAGTCACAGTAAAACCAGGCGGTCATAAAAAAGATGTATCGATTCCTACTGCAGTATTTCTCCGTGACACTCTAAAACTTGCTACATCGCTAAGAGAAGCAAAATCTGTCATATATGGCGGTAAAGTAAAAGTAGATGGAGTTGTAAGAAAATCACTCCATCATGGAATTGGTTTGATGGATGTTGTAGAGTTGGATGGAGTGCCTGATATTTACAGACTTGTTCCAAAAGATTTGACTGTCTTGATGCCAATCAAAATTAATTCGTCTGATAAAGCCAAGAAATTACTTAAAGTCACTTCCAAAGTAACTATTAGAGGTAAAAAAACTCAATTAGGATTTCATGATGGTCGAACTCTAATTACTGATGCAAAGGTTAGTGTGGGAGACACATGTGTAATTGAAACACCAAAAACCAAAATTCTTGATATTATACCTCTCAAAGAAGGCGTTCAAGTTATGATTACAAGCGGAGTAAATGCAGGACGTATGGGCAAACTTACAGAAGTAAAATCTGGAACATTTGTCTTACCAAAAAGAGCTGATGTTGATCTTGGCGACAGACAGATTGAAATTCAGTCTGATTTGGTAATGGCAATAGGTACAGATAAACCGGTGATACAAATTCAGTGATAGATATGGCACAACAAATAGAATCTCCAATGAAGAAAATTTCAATTGCTAAAGTAGTTTTGAACATGGGTGTTGGAAAATCTGGTGACCCTGTTGAAAAAGCAAAGGTTGCGTTACAGCATATCTCTGGACAAAAACCATCTACAAGATCTGCTAAAGCAACATATCGTGATTGGGGAGTACGTAAAGGTGAACCAATCGGAGTTGCAGTAACAGTCCGAGATGAACCGGCAATTGTACTTATCAAGAGATTGTTTGCAGCAAAAGGTAATCAAATCAAAGGCTCATCATTTGATAATTTTGGTAATCTTTCATTTGGAATTAAAGAACACATAGACATTCCAGGTGTAAAATATGATCCACAAGTTGGAATCTTGGGTCTTGATATTTCAATTTCACTTACTAGACCAGGTTTTAATATTAGAGTAAGAAGCAAGCACAAAGCAAGTGTTGGACGCACTCATATCATTACTTCGGAAGATGCAAAGGCATTTCTAACCCGTGAGTTTGGAATTCAGGTAGTATAACATGAAGAATCGTGATTACAAAGTAACAGGCAGAACAGTCCATAAATTTGGAAAAGGTTCTAGATGGTGTAAAAGATGCGGTGATTATAATGCTGTAATTCAAAAATATGATCTAAATCTTTGTAGACGATGTTTTAGAGAAGTTGCCAACTCTTTAGGATTTAGGAAATTTAAGTGATAAAAAATGCCAGCAACTAATATTCTAGCAAATTTGTTTGTGACTTTGTATAATACCGAGGCAAGAAGAAAAGGAGAATGTCTAGTTTTGCCTACTTCAAAACTTGCAACCGACGTACTAAAGACACTTCAACATCATAATTACATTGGAGAATTTGAACACGTTGATGATAAAAAAGGTGGCAAATTCAAGATACAATTATTGGCAAAAATAACAAAATGTGGCGCAATTACACCACGATTCAAAGTAAAGAAGGGTGATTATGCAAAGTGGGAACAACAATATCTACCATCATACTCACGTGGCATGTTGATTGTAACTACAAATCAAGGAGTAATGTCACATCATGAGGCAGCAAAGAGTGGCTTGGGAGGGCTATTGATTGGATATGTCTACTAAACAAGTTGAGATACACGAAGTAAAAATTCCAGTTCCAGACGCAGTAAAAGCATCCGTAAACCACAAAATCTTATTTGTCCAAGGTCCACTAGGCAAGACAAGAAAAACTTTCAAAAAAATACCAGTAGACTTGACACTTGATGGAAAAAATATCGTAATAAAATCACTAGGTGATAGAAAACGAGATTATGCTATATTCAAGACTGCAGAATCCATCGTAAATACACTTATCAAAGGTGTTCAGACTGGATACACTTTCAAAATGAAAATTGTTTATGCGCATTTTCCAATCACCGTTAAGGTAAAAGATGGCTATATTCACGTAGAAAACTTTCAAGGTGAACGTGCAGCCAGGGTATCAAAAATATTTGGTGATACCAAAGTAGTACCAAAAGGTGATGATGTAATTATAACTGGTCCAGTCTTGACTGATGTATCTCAGACTGCTGGAGCATTACAGCAAAACACCAAAGTCAAAAATAAAGATCACCGAGTCTTCCTTGACGGACTTTATCTTTTTGAGAAACTCGACAAGATCGAAAAATAGATTTCAGCAAAGAATAAATCCGCTTATCCTACGAACAAGTCTGTTGCCGCCCTCAGCTCAGCGTGGTAGAGCAGCTGGCTGTTAACCAGCGGGTCGCCAGTTCAAGTCTGGCGGGCGGCGCTTAATATTTCTAAATTCGAATTCTGAAATATTATTTTTTGATAGCAGACTCCATGGCTAGAAAATTCAAAGGTTTCAATATGTTGTATGTCTAAATTCGAGTTATGAAATATTGTAATGCGATCACATTTTGGTTTATTCTATTAGACTGTATAGATCTAATACGGATCATATCATGATGGTATATGCAGGAGGTCCACATTGGCCAGAACAAGACGCGCAAATAGATATTGCGTGGATTGTGGGGGTAGATTAGTTTACTATCCTCGCCTTTCAAACCCCAAAGTCTCCAAATGAATATAGGGTTCTGGTTTATGCATGTCCCGACTGCACTAAAGATTTTGATAAACCTAAGATGTTCTCCATTAAACGAAATGTTGTAGATGAACCAATTGAAACAGTGGAGATAGAAATTGTGCAGGCCAGAGAAAAGATTCCCGAAATGGTGAAGACGGCTACAGTTTAAGAAAAATATTAAAGTACAACAACAAGTTATTTTGAAAATTATGCGAGTTTTTCATACTCAAAAACTTGATGATCTTCTTGGGAGAATTGAACTATCAGACTGGAGAAAACGTCTTCAAGAACCGCTTACGAATAAAGAGCATCAAATGTCAGATAATTGGAAGTCTTGTGCTCTGGGAGAACGTATGAAAAAGGAAGGTCATGATCTTGGCAAAGTAAAGGATCTTGCTCCTGAAGCAGTAAAGTTGGGATTTGAATTTGCAACTGCGGTAAAAAGAAGGGATAGTACTACAGCATTGGAAATTCTTGAAAAATAGAACAACTTCCAACCATTTGGCAATGATTCTTTGGAAATTCAATAACCTGTACTTTGTATTTTTGAGCATTTTCTGACAACTTTTGGCCCAAACTCCCTGGGTTTTAGAGCATAATCTGTCTAGGTTTTGGAATTTTTCATGCCTGCCTGAAATCTAGTATTTTGCAACAATTGAAAACTTGAAAATTTGAGCTCAAAAAACCAGGGTTTAGCTTCCATTCCTACTGGAAAAAGAAAATGAAACTCTTACTGGGTAATGGGGGTGTTTTGACCATTGGCTTTCATATGCACGCACAAGTGTTACACCCCCCCTAAAATTGACCATTTTTGAAAAAATCACATTGTGTCTAATTGATAAAAAATAACAGGGGGTTTAACCCTCAGGCATGATTTTCAAAAGTAGGTGTATTTTCAGAAATTGTCATTTTTCTAATATTTTGAGCCAAAAAATCTGTCTGATCTGGCAAGTTTGGTGTAAAATAGGGGGGTAGAAATAGGCCATACTGCTATGAAAAACTGAATCCTATGGTTCTATGTTACAAATGCTTTGAAGACAAACATCATGATTGTATGGGAAAACAGGGATTGTTTGTTTGCGAATGTGAACTTTGCAAGAAAGATTCCAAAGCCATCAACAATGTCATGCCAGAATCTATGAAATATGTAGAGAAAAACTAGACTTTCTAATTCTTGTATTTTGAATATCTCGAAGTAATTTTATCGTGAGAGAATCACAAAAACCCTCACGACTACAGGCTTGGTCAGTTTGTGGGTAGCCGTTTCTAGATGTCTCCAGTAATATCTTAAGTTTCAAGTGGACTATTGTGAATACTTTGGTGGATTTTCTTCAAACCTTTTTGAACTATTGGAATTTGACTAAACATTTACAGTATGATCGTGCCTATAGCCGCAGGACTGACACAGAAATATCTGGTGCAAATCTCCCTTGATGTCTTTTTTAATTTCAGAAACTAGTTTATCCATCGCAAGACCATTTCTTGGACAGTCATTATTAGGGCATAACATGTCGTAATCTAGAATGTGTTCCAGACAAAAATATCCTCGTTTTGAGGAATAGTTTCCTTCCTTATCGCACTTTTCTTTATCGCAATTTCTTTTATTGTACAAAAAGTCTTTTGGAATTCTATTTGCAGGTATGTCCGAATCAACCATTGTCATGTGTTAGTATTCTAGTATTCTTTAATTATTTACTTGATACGTGTAGAAGAATTTTAAACTCAATAAAATTCTATTTTCAGTAATTTGGAATAATATTTCAAAATTCGAATATAGAAATATACGAAATAGATAGTTGTCAGTCACTAATACATACAAGTGGATATCAAGTTCAATCTAGTCTGATGTATGATGAGATTTGTACTGGTAATTACCGGTATGGTACTTACAATGATATCAGTTCCAATGCATTACTATTTGCCAGGCATCTTATCTAATGCTGTACATACGTTTGTTAGTTCAATGTCTCTTGGAAATGTCAATTCTGTGTCAATGTTGCGGCAGATGGGATACCCGTCAATGCATCAAGTCCTGCCGATTCTTCAATATTTGATTATGGGAACGGGGGTTGCTGGAGTGGGTCTTATGATATTTGGAATAGTAGCAAAAAAAGCGCACAAAACAATATCTGTAAAACTGGTTACTGATGAACCTCTAAAAGAATTACACATTGGAGGACAATCTGCTAATTCTCAAACAATGAAGAATACACCAAACCCAGAACCTGCAAAAGTCATGTTTGAAACTGTAAATGACGTTCTTGGCAAATTGGAAACTGAGCTGAAAAGACATGAAATCAGGTTATGAAGATCATAAACAAAAGATAGAAACTGAAAAAAAGAAACTGGAGAACCGACAAAGAGAAAAATTGGCTAAAATTATAGCCACTGGAGAAGTTCTGATCAAGGAAATTCCTCCAGATACCTTTGAAGAACGAATAAAATACTACGTTGAGTTAAAAAATGCAGAGACTGGACAGCCCGTAGACCTTTCACTACTTGCAGAAAAATTTGCCAAGATGAAGCAAAAAATGGATTCTACAGACAAGAATTACACTGCAAGTGAATTTGAGAGTATGAAGCGATTTTTAGACGAGTAACATGGTAATATTTTGAAACTTAAATCTTCACAAGTGATTAATTCTGATTTTGAGATTTGCGAAGATTTTCAGCCAATGCTAATTTTGCATCCATTATCCCTTTTAGAGCACTATCAATTCTTGCCAAGTGTTCATTTACTCCTTCTGCATCATTTCGTATGTTTCTAAGCTTAACTGCTTCTACTTCAAGTGAAATATCTGAAAGATACTCTGTAAATATCTCTGAGAATGAGGGAGACTTTCCACCCAGTGTGAGACGGTTATCCATTAACTGTATACCTAATCCGTAGTATAAAAAAACAGTCTGCCAAAAATGGAAATACAGATCATATGTTTCTCGAGTAAAAAGATTTACTTTGAACTTGGAATCAATGCTGATTAACCTCTACACTAATTAGATAGTATGTTTCAAAATTCGAATATGGAAACATATGATTTTACTGTACGTGTATCAAAAAAACCTACTGAATCTCAAATTCAAAAAATCCAGGAATGTTTTACGGAAGTGCCTGTGGATGAAATATTGATGGGACTAAATTTTGCCAAAAACCGATGGACCGCAAAAGATGCAGGAGTTCTCAAAGTGGGACGAAAAAGCATAATCAATAAAGAAATTCATTCGGTCACATCAGAGCAAGCTCAGTGGAGATTGAAAAACTGGAAGATGATGATAGCAAATTATAGAAAACTAGGATATAGCTATCCCACAATATCTAGAATAAAAAAGCACTTTATAGAATTGAGTAAAAAGCGCTCTAAATAGGCTCTGGCGCTTTGGTTGTAGCGCCAAGTGATGGAGGAAGTTCTGGAAGGGTCTGTCTTACATGTCCCTCTAAGATTGATTGAGCCTCTTCCAATATTTGATTTGTCTCGGAATTTGTGGTATCTACAGTAAAGTTGTTCTCTCCACTTACTGATGCACCTGCCATTATCTCTCCTAATATGTTTGACAAGTCTGCCATTGATGAATCTGCTGCTGGCATTAGTCCATTTAGACCTGTTCCAAGTCCCTTTATTATTGACATACAAGGACTGAGTGTTACTACGACATCTCCAAGTTCTGATATTGTGTTTAATCTTAATTGAATTTGTTCCATGGCTAATTTTGCATTTGTTACCATGTTGTTCATCTTTCTAATCTCGTGTAATTCTGTAGCATAAGCATTAGAATATGCCTTGTTGTGTGATCTTACTGCGTCTACGACTTTTTTGAAAATAAAATCGTCTTTTTCCTTTAATTTTCTTGAAATAGAATCTAATTTGATAACTTGTAACTGTAATTTTTTCTGGGCCTCATCAATCTTGGGCTTTAATGGTGCGTCTGGTTTTACTTTATCTATTACTCTCTGTGATAGACTTTCTTTCTGTACATTCCATTTATTTGTGAAGTTCATTTTACGCTGTGCCATGATTGAAAATGTTATTTTAAACAACCATGTTCTTTGTTAGGGTGTAACCGCAGTGACATGCTTCTCTGGTTACAGTCAAGTCTTACAATAGGTGATTTAATATGTTTCTAAATTCGAATTTAGAAACATTATATCTTGATTATCCAAAGGTAAATGTATAGATTTGAAAGCCGGGATGGGCAATAATTGTAATTGTATGCGAGCCCTGCTCCTTTGATGAGATTAGATTGTATAGTCTATGATCTGAGATTGTAGCCGTTCCATTTTTGAGGTCTTGTCCTACATCATCACTTGGAACTGCATTGCCATCTAATAGCACTTGTATGCTATCTCCAGTTCCTGATGCCACAATGTGGACATCTTTTGCTGAGTATGGGAGGACTATTCTCCCATTATCTGATACTAGTTTCATACTGTCATTGAGATTTTGCCATTGTCCATCCAAGTAAAAATGATCATTTTGTAAACCTGATGGTATTGCATAATTAACTATTTTTTCGGGTTGGAGTCCTTCTGAATTTCCAAGATAGTTTCTATCTTGCATAAAATCATATCCAAAATAAAGTTCTGGAGTCTGTATGTCAGAAAATTGATGTTCCTGCAAATTGACAAGACTTTGATCTGCTGTCACGTTTAATTCTAGTCTGTTTGCTCTTTGATCAAGTAATTGCTGAATGACTTTTTCTGTTGTATCATATTCTCCTTCCCCAAAATGTGTGTGTCGTATGTGTCCTAAATCGTCTGTTATGTATTCTGCTGGCCAGTATCTATTTGAAAATGCATCCCATGTTGCATGATCACTGTCTAGTACTATTGGATATGTCAATCCATATTTTTGAACAGCCATTTTTACATTATTTGGATCTTTTTCAAATTCAAATTCTGGTGAATGTACTCCGATGATTAATAATCCTTTATCGGCATATTTATCATTCCATGCTTTAAGATATGGGAGTGTTCTAAGACAATTTATACAACTATAAGTCCAAAAATCATACAAGACTACCTTATTTTTCATTTCTGATTTTAATTCTTGTGGTGTTGTATTGATGTAGTCTGCGATTCCAACCAAGTCAGGAGCTACTGGAAAATTATTTTCGTCTGGATATGAAATTAACTTGCCAGTTGTATTGTTTGTTGGTCCTTGTTTTTCTAAAAGTATTTGATTATTTGCACTCTGAGCAGTTTTATCAAGTGATGTAAAGAAAACACTAATTCCGCCAATGGCGACGATTATGATTATCGCACCAATTGCTGCGGTTTTAATCTCTTTTCTCATGATGATCCTCCTAATAGTACATTATTTAGAAGCGGAAAACTTGCAATGGCTGCTAGTTGATTTGTATATACTAAAACTCCCAAAACGATGATAAGCGAACCCATGATAATTGAATAGTATTTGAGATGTTTGCTCATTGATTTGATAATTCCTGTAAATCTTGAAAAGAATACTCCCATCAAAATAAATGGAATTCCAAGACCCAGTGAATAGCTAAGTAGTAGAATGAATGCATGGCTTGGAGTAGTAGCAGCAAGTGTCAAAATACTCCCAAGGATTGGTCCTATGCATGGAGTCCAACCTGTTGCAAATGCTAGGCCAAACACAAATGAAAGAGGATAGCTTGACTTTGTCCTGTTTGGAAGAATCTTTTTCTCAAAATTAAGTTTTGAAATCTTGGATGACAGTAACATGAATACACCAAATGCAATTATTATTATTCCTCCAACATGATTAAATCCTGCAAGTAGTGATGTAGCAGATGCAGCAAGTACACTATTTAGAATTACCCCCAGAACCGAAAAAACAATAGTAAATCCTGCCACAAAAAATAATGTATTTAGAATGATGTTTATTCTGCTTGTAACCACATTGATTGTTCCATTATTTCTCTGAATTTCTGTAAGTGTAGTGCCTGAAATGTATGCCAGAAATGCAGGTATCATTGGTAGTATACACGGTGCAAGAAATGAACCTAATCCGGCTATGGCTGCAATTCCTATAGTTAGTTCTACCATGTCTAATTTGTGCTGTTTTTTTATTAATACCTTGTTCCAAATCTGTTCCAAATTGTAGAATCTTGGACCTTTTTCTCAAAATTGGACAGGTACCAAACATTTGAGTCTCTAGGGAAAAAAGTTAGATTTTACCGGTTAACACTGAACACAAAAAGTACTGAGAGTTGAAAGAAATTCAAATAGTGTCAATCTCAGTTGTAATTCTAGTCTTTGTTGTGGCTTTTTCTAGCATTCAGGAATCATACTCTACACTTTCATACAGCATGCTTGTCAATGTACACCCAGAAACTAATCCTATCATTCAAGGCGACTATCCAGTCATAATGGGAAATGTTACAGACCAGGCATATAGGCCAGTTACTAATGCCAACGTTTTCATCTTATTTGGTTCTGAGGCAGTAACTACAACTACTGATAGTCTTGGTAACTTTAGATATCCATCTGCAATACCTTCAACTCCTGGAACTTATGAGATTGATGTTACTGTCACAAAACAAGGCTACATAAAACAACTTGCTAGTTCAACATACACTGTAAATCCTTATTCTACTACAACCACAATCGGAAATGTCACTACGTCTGTATCAAAAACAGTGACGGGATTACCGGTAACTTCTGGAAACTATACTGTTTATCTTGGAAAAGTTGCTCAATGGAATCTTGAGACTACCTGTATGGTAGACTTTTCTAACAAGTACATGCGATTTTTAAAAACATGCGACTTGTATAATCTGGAACCTCAAGATTATCAACAAGATCAACCAGTCATACCAGTGGTCACAGTTATACAATACAATAATGAATACAGACTATTCCCTGATAACATTTACACGGAATCATTCTATATGGATAATGGGACGCTCAATAGCTTTGTTAAATCTACATGGCAGAGCTATGTTGCACCAAATTGACACTAGGTAATACCAAATTTTCTACCAGCTTTTTCAAAAACATTTAATGATTCTGATATTATTTTCTCCGAAAGCCAATCTGTGACAGATATTCTTATTCTTGCAGAACCTAGATTTACTGTAGGATAGCGTATTGGCTGGGCAAATATTCTGTTATCTCCTAAATATTTTGCAAATTCAAGCGTCTTCTTCTCATCTCCTATTATGATTGGTATTATCTGACTTTGGGATTCGATTGCATATCCAATTGACTTTAATCCTCTACTGAATTGTTCTATTTTTTCCCACAAACTGATTCTTTTCTTTTCTCTGTTTGTCAAGAATTGTTTCAATGCAAAACCTGCTAAAAATCCTGGCAGTGCAGATGTGTAAATAAAAGGCCTTGAGGTATTCACTGCAAGTTCGATAATTTCTTTGCTAGCAGTCATATATCCTCCAAATGCGCCAAGTGCCTTACTTAGACTACTGATGTAGATGTCTATGTTTTTTGCAACTCTGAAATGATCTGCAGAGCCTTTTCCATCACGACCTGCTACAAAATCTCCATGAGCGTCATCAAGTATGAGAAACGCATTATTTTCTTGACATACTTTTGAAATTTCCTTTAATCTTGCAAAATCTCCATTCATTGAAAATATTCCTTCTGTTATCACAAACTTGCGGTGTGCCTTTTGCCGTATTTTCTTTTCCAAATCTGAAATATCATTATGTTTGTAAACTAGTTTTTTTGCATAAGATAATCTACATGCATCTATGATGCTTGCATGGTTTAATTCATCACTTAATATTGCATCATTTTTTTGTGTTAGGATAGGGATTGCACCAAGATTTGCCATGTATCCTGTAGGGAACACAAGTGCTGCATTTTTTGATTTATGTCGTGCAAGTTTGTTTTCAAGTTCTTTAAACGAAAAATCATTTCCTGCAATTAATCTGGAACTTGATTGTATCTGGGATATTTTGTATGTAGAGGAAATTCCAAGATAATCGTTTGATGATAAATTGAACAGTTTCTTTCCGTTAATTGTTATGTAGGGGCCTGATATTTTATTATATGCCAGTGTTCGATATAGGTTTGCCTTCTTGATTTGATCTAATTTTTCTAAAATGAATTTATCTTTAGGCTTCAAGGCCTATTTTTGAAATCATCTGAAAATCATCTGAAGGAGAATTCCCGCCTATTGTTAGGTATCCGCCTGTGATGATTCCGTTTGCCCCTCCAAGAAGTACCTTTTCCTGGTCATTTGCAAGGTACGCCTCTCTACCTCCGGCAATCTTGAGTATAGTCCTTGGCATCAAAAATCTGAATACTGCTATTGTTCTTAGTATCTCTGATATTGAGAGATTTGTCTGAAGCTCAAGTGGTGTTCCTTTTTGTGGTACTAGAATATTGATTGGACACTCTTCTGGATTGAGCCCTGCAAGATCAAGCCCAAGTTCTAATCGTTGCATTCTTGTTTCACCCATGCCTATTATTCCGCCACAACACAATTCTAATCCTGCATTTTTAACAATTAGATTTGTCTGCATCCTGTCATCATAACTATGAGTCGTACATATCTTTGAAAAGAAACTTCTAGGTGCTTCAAGATTATGATTATAACGTTTTACTCCTAGTTTTTTTAATTCTATTGCCATGTCTTGATTGATAAAACCCAGAGAACAATTTACTTCAATTCCTACTTCGTCGTTGATCTTTTTTATAATTGTAGAAATTTGCTCAAAGTCTTTTTTTGTAGGCCCGCGCCATGCGCAAACAAGACAAAAACTCTTGACACCATCTTCTTTTGCAAGCATTGCGTTTTGTACTATTGTCTCTGGTGGTAATAGTTTGTATGTGTCTATTTCAGTTTTGTAAAATGCCGATTGGGAGCAAAATGAGCAGTCTTCTTGGCATTTCCCTTTTTTAGCATTTATCAAAGATTCTACATCTACAACATCACCACATAATTTTCGCGTAATTTCATTTGCTGCATCAGATAAAGTCTGAAGTGAATCATCTGATACGCTAATTAATTTTTGAGCCTCTTCTTCTAAAATTCTATGTCCTGCTAATACCTTGTCACGACAAGACATTATTAAATCAGTTTCACCAGTCAATGTCTATCCTCTCATAAATCCATTAATTAAGATTATTTTAATTGTAAACCTGAAATTTGACTATGGTTTACCATGGATTTGTGTGAACTAGATTCTCGTGGGGCAAATATGTGGTCTGGTCTTTAGATGTCTTTCACCGCATTTTTCACATGTGATGTATTCTGAGAGGAGGTTTGAACACTTGTGCATCTCATCTGGTTGTAAAACCTTGTTACATGTAGGGCAAATTCTAATCTGTGGCATGATTTAGTCATAATCTGTTCTCCGAGGATGATAATAGCACTTTACCTGGGGAATTGATCTACTCAGATCTGAGTTGAAACGTTCTTGATTGTCTTTATGGTGCCATCTATTAGGAAATCTAATTCTTTTTCAGAGATTGCAAGTGGAGGAATTACCATTATGATATTTCCAAGTGTTCTCTGATAGATTCCATGTTTTTTAGCCTCTTTGAAAATTTTCTGTGGTAATCGTTTCTGTGGTGATATCGGATTCTTTGTTTTCTTGTCAGATACGATCTCTATTCCCATTAACAATCCCCTGTGTCTTACATCTCCTACTAGATCTAAATTAGAAATTTCTTCAATGCGTGACTGGATTTGGATTGAACGTTTTTTGATTTTTGATATCAGATTGTATTTTTTATACAATGAAATATTTGCAAGTGCCGTAGCACATGCAATAGGATTTCCAGTAAATGTGTGACCATGAAAGAAATGTTTCATGTCTTTATAATCCCCCAAAAATGAATCATAGATCTTTTTAGTTGCAAGTGTGGCAGCAAGAGGGAGATATCCGCCAGATAACATCTTTCCAAATGACGCTATGTCTGGAATGCTTTCCTGAGTTTGATATTCCACCATTGACCCTAATCTACCAAAACCGGTTGCAATCTCATCTAGTATGAACAAAACATTATTTTTCTTACATATTTTGCTAATCTTTTTCTGAAAACCTTTTGGATAAATCACCACCCCTCCTGCTATCTGAGCGCCACTTTCCATCACAAACGCTGCAATGTTGTCATTTTTTGTAAGTGCTTTCTCTATTTTTTCAAGGCAAAATTGCTGATAGTCCTCAAAAGAATATCCTTTGGGAATTCTATATCTATTAGGTGATGGAGTTCTAAAAACTTGGAACAACATTGGTTTGAATTTTGAAAAGAATAATGGTACATATCCTAATGACATGGCGCCTACAGTATCTCCATGATATCCATTCTCAAGTGAGACAAATCTGGTCTTTTTCTTCTCTCCTGTGTTTTGCCAATATTGTAATGCCATCTTAGCCGAGATTTCCATTGCAGTGGATCCGTCATCTGAATAGAACACTCTATGCATTTCAGGTGCTAGTTTCACCAATTTTTCTGCGAGTTCTTCAGCTCTGTTATTTGTTAAATTAAATAATGAAGAATGCTGTAACTTTCTTGTCTGTTTTATCATTGATTCTGTCAATTCTTTGTTAGAGTGACCCCATACGTTGCACCACATGCTTGCAACGCTGTCCATCATGGCATTTCCGTTTTTATCGTAGAGCCACATACCTTTACCTCTGGAAATTACATCAAATTTTGGCCAGTCTTTCATCTGTGTGTATGGATGCCAAACAAAACTACCCATGTAGTTTTTTAGCTTGCCGGATTAATAACGATAAGCAAAATCATTCTTTCTTGATTAATTGTTATTCGGATTTACTTTTCATATCTATGTGATCCATAGGAATTGCTAAACACTAGTTTGCTCTACTAGTAGTATATGAAAAAGATCAAACGTAAACCTGAAAATCTAATGAAAAAAGAATATCTTGAATCATATGATGAACTAAAAAAATCAGTTATAGCCCATCAAGAAAGAGAGCAGAAGAAATTGAAATCTATGACTAAAGACTAGTTTCTACTCTATAGTTTTACGCCTTTTGATAAATCGTCTTTCTTTTCAGATGTAATAATCAATTTTTTTACCGGTTCCTCATGTATTTTTTGAGAATCATTGTTATTCTCTTCGTTTTCAAAAATAATTTTAATTTCTGTAATTCTCTTTATCATGTTTCCAAAATCTCCGATCTTGGCAAATATGTGATAACGACCCTCTCCAAATCCTGTCTTTGATACTATGCCATGTTTAAAATCTGTAAACAATGCTAATTTTGCTATTTTTTCTTTCTCACGGAGTTCTTCAAATTCTCTATGTGTAAGTACATTTGCAGGATCTGCAATGATTATTTTACCAGTATCTACCGTCACAATACCTATATCTTTCCATTCGTAAGTCGCGGCCTGTTTATTTTCTATCATTTCTAAACCTCAAAATTCTCCTAATGCTGAAGATTCTTCTGGTCTTTTAATTGCCTGACATGCCTTTATGTCTTCATAAATTATGCGAATACCTTGAACACTTAATCCATCTATTTTGACATGTTTCTCTATAATTTGTTTCATTTCTTCTAATGTTACTTCGTTGTTGTCCTCTGTCATTCTGTCCTCTTTTCAAAAATGTTCTTGTTTACTTTGGTTATGCTTTTCAATTCTGACTCATCTTTCTATTCATAATTTTATGATTAAGGCATATCATTAGATTCATTGATGATAATGGCTGTTGTTTGACATACTTAAGTTGTGTACATTATACTATTGTTTTGAAAACATCATTTATCGATGAGTTTAGATGGAGTAATGAGAAAAAAATACTATGAATAAACAAGATCTTGTCACTCTGTTGCATGAATTAATTTCAGAACAAAACAAATGTGATAGTGAGTTATACTTTGAAAAGAAAACCAATTTTGACAAAAGAGATGATATAATGAAAAAAATATTGGATCTTAATGATGCCTGACAAGGAAAAGATTAGACATGACAATGAAAAGAGCTATCGAAATGTTGGAAAGATTGGCCAATCATCCAAAAAAGAAAATATCATCGGAACTTATTTCAAAATATGAGCAGGATTTCAAAGATGGCAAGCCTGAAACCTTTCAAAATCTTATAAAATTACTTAGAGACAATATTGAATCTGATTATGTGTATATTCAAGACATACTTGAGGAATTGCAGCCAAAAAAATATTCTCCACAAAAGAAAAAAAAATAACTATCCGTTAAATCTTTTCACGTCTATATCTATTCTTGATGAATCTCTCATAATATTCTCCATGTGATAATACAGATTTTATCAAACTATCGTAGATTTTCTTTGATACTCCAAAATATCGATAAGTGCCGCCTTGTTGGAACTCGATTTCTAATATTTGTGCAGGTTCGTCATATCCGACTGATCTTATGTTACTTGATTTGACTCGTATTCTTTCCATGCTAGTCTTTATGTTGGTGTTTTCCTAGTCTGCAAATAGAACAGATGTATTTTCCATCCTTATCTGCTGTAAAAAGTTGAGAGATACAATGGCATTCGGTACATTGGCATTTTTCAGTCATATTATATGAAATACATTGCTAGTACAAAATAGTTATTAGAAAATTCTGTGTTAAGGGTGGATTATTAAACAACATTGGTGACTATATTTTGTGAAATCCTATTTCATAACTGGGACTGATACTGGTGTCGGCAAGACCGCAATTACAGCTGCATTGGCTGCATCTATAAAAAAACTTGGAGTAGATGTGGGGGTTATGAAGCCTGTAGCAACAGGAATTCCACAAAAAAGTGGCTTCAAGTCACACGATGTATCTGTTTTATGCCAAGCCTGTGGAATTGATGACGCTGAAGATCTTGTAAACCCTGTCTTTATGCCACTGCCAGCTTCTCCATATGATGTAAGTAAAATACTTGAGATTAAATTTGATAGGGAAATAATTTTTGAAAAATTTATGAAATTAAAAAGCAAGCATGAAATGCTGTTTGTAGAAGGCATTGGAGGAATAATGACTCCTCTGTCACAAGATTATTTCGTGGCAGATGTGATAAAAGCCATGGATCTTGAAACAATTATTGTTACTAGATCTACATTGGGCACTCTAAATCATA
This sequence comes from uncultured Nitrososphaerota archaeon, assembly GCA_963713025.1. Lineage (GTDB taxonomy): Archaea > Thermoproteota > Nitrososphaeria > Nitrososphaerales > Nitrosopumilaceae > Nitrosotalea. The sequence goes on from CAVQKA010000004.1 coordinate 282,919, forward strand.
CTATGATGACTGTAAATGCTTGTCATGATTATGATATCCCGATAAAGGGAATTATTGTTAATAATTATGATGAAAAAGGTGGCACAGCAGAGAAAAATTCTCCTTCGACTCTCTACGAAATAACAAAAATTCCAATTTTGGGAATATTACCATTTGTTAAAGATTATCAGAATGTTGAAATGATGATATCACACGTTCAAAAAAATATTGATTTAAAATCTCTTATATCTTGAAAATCTTTAATCTGGACTGTTTTTTATGAGATGAGAAACTAATCAGGTCATTTATGATGTTTGCATATGTCATAGAATCCTTTAGAGTGTAAACTTTGGCTTCTACTGGCACATTGTTTTCAAGTACTATCCAAATGTTGTTTGAATTTGGCTGCACCTTTTTGATCTTTTCAATTTGAGATTTTATGTTCTCAACATTATTTGTTTTTGGAAAATATATCACAATTACATCTTGCGGTGAGACTGCCAATGTTCTAGTATCTGGAACTGCGATATCAATGTCAACAGATTGGAACACTGTCTTTCGCTGACTTTGAATCATGGATGCTGTTAACAGGTAATGCAACAAGCCTTCTGCCACTGAGCCAAAAGTATCTGATTTGACTGGTTCTATTTTTTCAAGATTGGATATGCAATGCTCAAAAATGACTTTTATGACATCTGGGCTCTCGCCTTGAACTATGTCTGAGAGTATTCGCTGCTCTCCATAATCTGAAATTGCAGAATATACGATTTCACTTAATTCCAAGATGTCTTTCTATTTGAAGTGTCATAAATTAATGTTAAGTTATTTTTTAAATTTCTTGCTTGCAAATCTGGCCAGCCCCATTTTTTTCATTTCATCTGATTCTTTTAAAACTGATTTATGTTGAAATTCTTTATGTTTTTTTAGTTTATTTTTTAATTCTGGAAATTCATTTGCTAAAATCTTTATCGTGTACAATCCTGCATTTGTAGCCTTGTTGACTCCAACTGTTACAACAGGTGACCCTGTTGGCATCTCTGATATTGATAGTAACGCATCCAGTCCGCCAAACGCTGAAAATTTAAACTTGTCTGAATTTCCTTTATCGTTGTAAACCATTATTGGAACTCCTATTACTGGAATTGTGGTGTGAGACGCAATCATACCTGGAAGGTGGGCTGAACCTCCCGCGCCTGCAATTATTACCTTGAATCCTTCTCTTTCAGCGTGTTTTGCATAATCTGATAATCTTGTTGGTGTTCTATGGGCCGAAACAATCTGATCTTCATGTTTTATTCCAAACTCATCTAACACCGTTGCAGCTGAATGCATTACTTTGCTGTCTGAACTAGAACCCATTATGATGCCAACAAGAGGTTTTTTTGAATAAGTCATAGAATAAGACAAGACTGAATTAAATAATTAAACTCAGCGTTTGTATCTAATATTTTTCAATTAATCTGATTCATACTCTTAAATTATATCCGAGATGAATTTGAACTCTAGATATGCAAAAGTCTCCTTTGGAAACAAGACGCGCATTTGGGGTCTTATTTATAGGCGTGGCAATAGCAGTTGGCTCCGCATCAGTCCTAAGTGAAATTGCCTTTGAACACAAGACTCCTATCTTCTATTATGTCATAATCTGGTTTGGAAGTTTTGCTATGACATTTGGAATTATAATTGCAAAATTCAGAACTATGCTTTCTTCAATCAAGGGGCGAATGAAAAATAGTGTAAAATGGCCTCGGATGGTAAAAGCAATTAATGGTCTATGCTGGGCTGCCCCCTTTGCAGCTATAGGAATCACTCCACATTTTTACCAATACCTGATTTTGTTTGGCATCGGACTTGGTAATGCGTCAACGTTTCTTTTTATGAGAAAATACAGTGGACTTGTAAATATTGAACAAATTATTGTAGGTGTAATATCTCTGGCGGCAATCCCTCTTGCAATACTACTTGATACTTCGCTGATATCTAATCAGACAACTGCGGTGATAACATCAAGAATTATGATTGCAGTTGCATATGGTGCAGGCGGAATTTTTGCTCTAGTTAAAAAATAAACCTCAATTTTGAGGTGTAAATTTAATTGTCTTTTTTATCTCTTGAGCCTTTTTTATCAAAAGCTCGCTATCTTTGATGTCTTTCTCATCTACTACATTAAAGTGACCTAGCTTTCTCTGGGGTTTGGCTTCATCTTTGTGATACATCTTAAGATATACTCCATCTTTTTGTTCAAGTGTAATTGGCTTGTATCTTCCTACAAAATTTCTTGGTCCTAAAATGTTACACATGACTGTATTGTGTTTTAATCTAGTGCTTCCAAGGGGTAGTCCAAGTATTGCCCGTAAATGCTGTTCAAATTGTGATGTTTCAGATGATTGTAGAGTGTGGTGACCAGAATTGTGTACTCGTGGTGCTATCTCATTAATCAAAACTTTATCATCGCTAGTTACAAACATCTCGATTCCAAAAACTCCTGCACCATGTAGTACTTCCATTGTTTTTTTTGCTATATTGTCTGCCTCAGATGCAATCTTGTCGCTTACTCGTGCAGGCGCGATTGTAAATTCAAGTATGTTGTCTTTGTGAATGTTTTCTACAACGGGATATGTGGCAATCTCTCCATGGATGTTTCTTGCTGCAATTACTGATACTTCCATCTTAAAATCTACAAATTTTTCTATCATGGTCTGTCGTCCAAGGAAACGGTTGTATCCAATTTCTATTTGTGAATGATTCTCGATTCTAAAATTTCCTCTCCCATCATATGCGTCACGTCTTGCCTTTAATAGCACAGGATATTGAAATTTTGTAATTTTTTTCTCAAGATCATCTTGTGATTCGATTGAATCAAACTCTGCAACAGGTATGTTATTTTGACTCAAAAATTGTTTTTGAATATACTTGTCTTGAATTATTTTAAGCGTGGTAGGAGATGGATTGATTGATACTTCCCCGTGTAATGACTCTAACACTTTACTGTCTCCAGATTCTATTTCATAAGTTATGATGTCTGATTGTAGTGATAATTCAACTATGGCGTTCTTGTCTTTGAAATCTGCTATAATTTGTTTGGCGCCTACTCTAACTGCTGGACATTCTGGTGTTGGGTCAAGTACTATGACATCTGAGATGTACTCTGGCATCTTTTTTGCAGCCTCTGTAAGCATCATTCCCAGTTGGCCTCCGCCGATTATGCCAAGAATTTTGGTCACCATGCTGATGCACAATCTGTTTTAAAAATAGTTATCGAGTATGACATTAGAGTTCATAACTGGTTATTTTTCCATGTTACATTCTGTTATTTGTGAAATCTCCCTCCTCCTTAAATACAATTTTCAAGATTTTTGAGTGATGGATGAGGAAGTAATTGCCGTCAGGACTGGAATTCCTGGATTTGATTCTGTATTGTCTGGAGGGCTTGGACAAGGCAAATCTATCACATTATCTGGACCTCCTGGCAGTGGAAAGACTACTTTTGGAATGCAGTTTCTATATGCTGGTGCAAAAGATTTTGATGAACCTGGTATTTTTGTGACTCTTTCACAAAGTCCGACTGAAATAAAAAATGACTTCAAGTCACTTGGATGGGACATTCAAAAATTAATTGATGAAGGACAAATGATAATTATTGATGCAAGACCCTTCAAGAAAAAAGAGGGCTTTATTGCATTGGATGAATCTCTTTACCAAGGAGAGCCGCTTCCATTCATGCACTTGACTCAGCTTATCCTTAGCAGTATCAAAAGAATAGGTGCAAAACGCATTGTAATTGACTCCCTCACAGTTCTTGCCATGCAATATGTGAATAACTTCTACGTCCGACAGGGCCTCCAAGGACTGATTTATGCCTTAGAGGACCAACACTGCATGTCTATATTGATTTCAGAAGTAGATTCATCTGAAAAATCTCCTGTTGAATGGTATGTGTCATCTGGTGTAATTTTGTTGTACCATACACGAAAAGACTATTCTATGGAACGAACAATTCAAGTTCTCAAGATGCGCGGCTCAAAACACAGTGAACAGATTTTTCCAATAAAATTAAACGAGATGGGCATTCAGATTATGTATCCCCGAATGATGACATAGATTTACAGATGTATATTTTTGGATATACGCCAAAACGAATCAAAAAGCATCTTCATTGAATAAACCAATGTTTCTGAATCTGTCCACATGGCATTCATTTCTTGTGATATTTGATTTGCATTTCTAATAAAATGGATTATTTCCTTTCCATCTTTGATCATAAAACAGAGATTGTCATGCACTCCTGTTGGAATCTTTTTGATTTTTGATTTGTCAAGGTCGTCAAAAATGTATAGTGCGTTATCTGAAATAGAGGATAATAATCTAAAATTAATCTTTGAATTTTCCAAGTTTTCAAGATGATCTGCATGATAGAACTTCAAAAAGTCTTTTTCTGCACCTAATATGAGAAATTCACTGTTTGTACTTTTGATCATTTCTTTTATCTTGCTATTTATCTGGTTTATTCCTTGAAGCATTTGGAATTTATCCTCTTTAATTTCTTGAACGGAATTAAACTCTGGAATGGAATCCCACAGTTTCTTTATCTCGTTTTCTTGATTTTCTAAAGTATTTACTCGTTCTTTCTCTGCATTAACAAGAACCCATATTGCCTTATTCAACGGCTCTGCTGAGAATTTAGTAGGATGCTGAAAAGTTGCTGAGACAAGTCCTTTGTTCTGTAGCGTAGTTAAAAGGTGATATGTTTCAGTTCTTGGCATCTTCAATGTCTTGCATACTTCGGGAGCTGTCTTTGAGCCATATTTTCCAAGATATATGTAGACCTTGCTTTGATTTGATGTTAGTCCGAATTTTGCAAGTTCGTTTTTTAGTTTGTCACATGTTATTTTCTGTTCGTATATGACAGAACTAGAATCTGCGTCAAATATTGAAGCAGAACTTTCATCATTTCGCATTTCTAAATGTGGATCCATTATTTCATTCCACCTAGCAATGCTAAAGCATATGTAATGCCACATCTGGGATTAATCTCGATTTTTTTACCAGTCTTCAAATTCAACAACTATCATTCCTTTTTTAATATTTTAAATAGTGTGCGTCATGTGATGTCACACTGCGTCACATCTGGATTTCTATTTTTTGAGATTCTGATAATGTCAAATCTTGATTTCATGAATAATCTCACTAGGTATGGTAAAGATTGATTTGTATGAGAATTTGGTCTTTGGCTGTCCGGCCTTTACAAAACAGACCTGTAGTGTCAAGTCCTGGTTTAGGAAAGCAATGCAGCCCAACTCTCTTTTGACCCCTTTTGAAATCATGTTGTCTATGGATTCCTTGATCTTCTCTATTTTTTCTATCTTAGACTTTGTCTTCTCCAATGCTTTAAAATAAATTTCAAGCTCACCTTTGGTCCCTATTCCATCATAGATTGAAATTGAACCTAATTCATACCAGTTAGACTTTTGATCTTTTTTCTTGATTGGTTTTTTCTTTTTTGAATCTGAGGGACCTTCAAGTTTTTCTTTTATGTCTGCAATTTCCGTGGAATCATTTGTTGTGTTTTCTAATCTAATTTTCTCACCTATTGCCTCAGAATACTCTTCAGATTTTTTCTTAAGTAATTTCAGATGATTTCCAAGATGTGATTGAAGCTCTTCAATTGAACGAAAATGCATGATTTCTTCATTCATCTCAGTTATACTCCCTCCATACGTAATGGCGTATCATTAACAATCATATCTTCAGTACTAGAACTTGGTAGTCGTTTTAGTCTCTTTGTCGCTTCACGAACAAACGCAATTTTTTGATTCTTTAAAATTCTGTCTGATCTTGCCATGTTTACAATATTTGGAATAACTAATTTTAGAATATTTGATGTTTCATCTAAACTAAGCTGATCTAATCTTTTCTGCTCTGATTTAAAATTAGATTTTATGATAAGTAAATCAAGAGATGGCATTAGAATTATTCTGGTGTCATGCGGCAAGCCCATTAGTCTGGGATCCACATCCATTGAAAATCCAAGATAGTTAGTTATTGTTCTTAAAGAATTGTATAATTCGTCTGTTAAATTGGTTTTTTCATTATCTAGTTCATAAATCTGAATGGCTTCATCTACAAGATCATCCATTGATTTTATTGCTGATGCTAACTCATCTGGATTTGCATTGTCTGGGACAGACATATGCTAAAAATTCTATGTTTTGAATGAAAAATATGTGTATGTAAGAGTAAATTACACTATGATTTTTTACACTGCTGCATTCTGGGATTATTGTCGACTTGCCTTGAATTTTTTTAAAATATTCTATTTTTTATTTTTAACAAATTCTCTTATTTGTATCTAATTTCGCTACTGGATATGATCTCTGGAACTGTAGTTAGTTTTAGACAATACATGTCTATCCATATTAGCAACCAAATGGCCAAAAACTCAAGGATGAGAAATTTTCCTAGGCGTAAAGCACTAAGTTCGATAGTTACTGGAATGATACTTCTTGTAACAACTGTTATTCTTGGCTCTGCTGTAGTCATGTGGTCTAGCGGTACTTTTTCTATATCCAAATCGATCACAACTACACTATTTGCAACTAATGTGAATCAGTTTTCAGAAAAATTGGTCATAGAAAATACGTGGTTTGGCAATACTCCATCTAAATTCATCAATGTTACGCTGTATAATGTTGGAAATACAGGAATAACTGTCACAGATATAAAAATTGAGAATTCAACACGCGTATTGGATATTCCAATCACTAATGGAAAAATCCCCGCACTACAAACAAATTCAACAAAAATTCCTTATGTCTGGACAAGTAAAGTTCCTTTGAGCATTATAGTGACTACTGCAAGAGGTTCAATCATTACTGATGCAGTCTCTCCGTGATATTAATTTGTAAAACAAAAAAAAATGGTTTCAGTGTCTTGTGATGTGATAAAATATGTCACACTCCAATACGGACACCTGTTAATTATCGTCCATTGGGATATTTACTCATAGCACCATATGAGAAAGAGCACTAGGCATAATTCATTTAGATATTTCAATCGCCACCGCAAGGGAATCTCCACAGTAATTAGTGGTGTACTTTTGCTTGTGGGAATTTCATTGATAGGAATTATTGGTGTCTCATGGGCAAAAGATAATCTAAATCACAATGAAAAAATTATTGATAATATTTATTCTACAAACATCAATAAAATTAAAGAAGATGTTGTTCCTCAACACGAATGGTACAACGCTGCGCAAAAACAACTCAATGTTACTTTTATCAATAATGGGGTTGATGGACTCAATGTTACTGAAATTGAAATAAAGGGAATAACTCCATTGGATTTACGAATTCCATCTACAGCTGTTCCACCCGGTGCAACTTTTTCAAAATTGTTAAATTATAATTGGGCTGGAGATCCTCTTGACATTTCACTTGTTACCAATCGTGGTTCAATTTTTGCACACCATCTTAATACGCCTGCAGATGGACAGTTGATAATCAAAAAGCTGGCTAAACAGGCTGATGGAAATTTTAGTTATTATGGAGATCTAGGTAATTTTTGGGTCTCAACTACTGGTAGCAAAAATAATGCAAATCTTGACGCAAATGGTAATTTAGTTCTAACTGGAACAATTCATGATTTTAATGGTTCGGCATCTCCTCATTATGCAGATCCTGATTTTGAAAAAGTGTGTGGATCCTGTCCATTTGGAGTGATTACGGGGATCGTCATGCCCAATCTTGGTAATGATAGCACCCCAGTATACAATAATCAGACAACATCTGCATTTAACTACGGATATCGATGGTTTCACCAGTGGTTTCATGATAATTCTACTATTAACATGAATAAACAATTGAATATCACATTGATTAAACAAAATACTAATCCGGAAACTTGGTCGTATTCTAACATGTCGTTCTTTCCTATTGACAATCAATTACTTGGCAATAGTGGACAGGATGCAAATGGTAAGTGGCATAATTTTAGTTTTACATATGAGATACACAGTTCGTTTACATATCAAGGCGGTGAGACTTTTAATTTCTGGGGCGATGATGATGTATGGGTCTTCGTAAACAACCACCTTGCTTTAGATTTGGGAGGAGTTCATGCAGGAGCTGCTGGCACAATAAATTTGGATTCACAAGCTAGCCAACTGGGAATCACGCCTGGAAATACATATCCTTTTGACTTTTTTTATGCAGAACGACATACAACAAGTTCAGAAATTCAAATTTCAACATCTATAAAACTTGGAAGCCCTGGAAATGGAAACTCTGGAATATTCTTTGTAGATCCTGGGAAATATACCGTAGGTGAATCTCCTACGCCTGGATGGACACTTCAGAGTATTACATGTGATAATACCTATACTCAGCCAAATGCAACGGAAGTAACTGTGTCAGTTCCTAAAGGAGTGACTACTTGCACATTTACAAATTTTAAAAATTGATCCATTTTTCATCTTGTTGGACAACTAGTTTGTATGTATAATGAAAGGAAATGTGATGACAAAAAATTTGTGATATTTTTTCATAGTTAAAAATTATAGTCATTACACATGTAATTATTTTATGTGACATCCAGAATCCTTTATCGAAGATCGAAACTATTTTTTCTATATGGAATTAACTGAAATGTCTCTAGGTGACCATCAATTAGATTGCGTAACGTACATGGATGAATGTTATGAACAGTAGAAGAGGTATAAGCACTGTAGTAGGAGCTGTTTTTTTCGTCATTATTTTTACAACAGCTATAACTTTTGTCACTTATGACATGAATTTACTAAATAATTTTACTAGCGCGTTTGTATCAAAAAGTCAATCTGATGCAGATGCAAACCATGAGCAATTTTCCATATCTGCCGTAAAAATTGCTAACAATAAGTTCAACATTACCGTTCAAAATTCAGGAAGTATCCCAATCACTCTGGATAGGTTGTGGGTTCAGAACAAAACTGATATCACTTGGGGTACTTCAAAATACGCTATTAATCAGATCGTATATCCTGGAAATTCTCTTTCTCAGATAGGACAAAGCCTTCCACTTTATGCCAAGCCTACGCAAGGATATGATATCAAACTAGTAACACTGCGTGGAAATGTCAAAGAACTTTATGTAAACTCTGTAAGTCAAGCTCCTATATATCTCCAATTATTTGCATTGCCATCTACTAGTTCAAATAATTTTATAGCCACTTTACTTCTTGGTGTGACAAATAATATGACAAATGGTGGGACTCTGACCAATATTGTTCCAAATATGGTAGTTAATAATGTGACAGGATTTGGCAAAGCTTCATTAATTTCAGGTCCTACGCCATCTTCTTATCCTATTTTGAACAATGGAGCTGAAACATTTTTCCAATGGAATTATAACATTACTGGCTCTAGCGGATACAAAGTTAATTTCCAAGCATCACTTCAAAATGGATATCTCTACAACAATGCCTCACAAAATGTTGTTCTAAATTCAGCTACTGCATCAGGAATTGTGGAATCATATAGTACGTATTCTTCAAGCCATACTTTGTTGTATACCGAAGACACTGTTAATTTCAATACTACTTCTGGAAGTCTGACTGCAACTTTGCCAACCTCTGTTGGGCATACTGGTAAAACTTTCACTATAAGAGATGGCTCTGTTTCTGTTGGAAACCTTGTACGAATACTTACTACGTCTTTACAAACAATTGATGGATATTATTCTCCATCTGGCTCGATGAATCTTACACATCAAGATCAGATTGTCAAAGTCATTAGTGATGGTTCTAACTGGAAAACCATTGGATTCAATCCGTCCGAACCCGTAGATTATTTCATGAGGGGCTCTAGCACTGCATGGTATGGCAATGCAATACTTCCAACTAATTCTAGTGCTATTATTTCAACACCCTCTACATTGAGAGCAACTCCTTGGGTAGTTCCTCACACACTAACAATTAATCAGATCCAAGCAGAAATTTCCACTGCCGCAAATCCTACTTCCACAACATGTCATATAGGAATTTATCGTGATACTGGTAATGTGTATCCTCAAACATTAGTTCCAGGAAGTGATGTTGGTACATTTACAACTACAACCGGAACAAAACCTTTGACATTTGGAGCCCCAATCACCTTGACTAAAGGACTCTACTGGCTAGCTTGGACTTGTGGCACTGCTGCAACCACTCAGCCGACTTTTAGAGCAAATAGTGTGGACGCAATCCCTCCAGTTCTAGGTTATGTGAGCATAATGGGGGCAAAAGGATTTGGAACTGCATATACTGTTGGCTTTACTTATGGCTCATTACCTACCACATATCCATCTGGTGCTACTATTCTAACAGCTACACCAACACCTATGATTCTAGTAGAGATTCAAAAAGGATAGAAGTTATCTTTAAAATTTTAGTCCATTTGTCAAAAGGATTTTCAAATTATGTGAAGTTTAATTTTAAAATCTTTTGTTCTCTAAAAATTCTATTATATGTGTCTGTTAATGTTTAATATGCTTACATTTGTTGTTCAATGATTTGCTTTTGCTCTAAGGATGGGATGATCTCAACTTGCTCGTCCAATTCATTATGACTTGAAATCTCAACTACATTGGTGATACTTGATTCTTGTAATGATTCGGAGACAATCTTTTCTGTCTGGGGCGCATATGACATCTGTGAGAGTCTATATGCTGGACATGGTATCTGCATACTCTTTGACATTATAAAAAATAGTGGAAATATCTCTTGATATATCAAATTTAAAATTATGGGAATATTTTTTTCATCTGGGCTTAGTTGCTTTGATATTTCAACCTGGTCTCCATACAGTGTAGCCAATCCGTCTACTGAAATCTTGGCATTTGTGGGATTGGATAAGAGAACAAGTTTGTATTTTAGTACAACCTCTGTATCTCTATTTTCTACTTCATCAAGTGATGCTTCTATGTTGTATTTGACAAAACCTTGTTCATTTTTTAATTTCGAAAATGTAAGAGAGTGTATGTCAATTTTTAGATTCATAGATATAAGAAAATGTTATGAAACTTAATCTCCTGTCTGTAGTATTGTGATACATGTCATGTGTTTTAGTATGCTTTGGATATTCAAAACATGTGAGTATCAAAAATCCTCTTGACCAACGGATGAAAGAAGTAGTAAATTCAAAAATCAATGATGAGCATTTTACATTAAATATTCATGTCTCTACTTTGAAGAAAAGTACACACGCCCTGTCTAAAAATTATGATATTAAAAAATACCTTGATCCGGAAAAATTTTCGTTTACACCTGAGATATGTGCACTCATACCTAGAGATACTCCCCCATATCTTGATAACGGTGAAAAATATGTAGAGAGAATTGCAAGGGCTCTATCATTTTTTAAACAATGTGCATTAATTGGACCTAGTGGAACTGGGAAAACTCATATTGTATATCTGGTAGCAGAACTTGCCGGTCTTCCAATATGGGAAATAAACTGTGGTTTACAAACATCAGTTTTTGATCTTTTTGGAAGATATGTTGGACTAGGAAAAGAAAATTGGATTGATGGATTAATCACATCTTGGAGCAGATATGGTGGAATATTGTATCTTGATGAAGCAAACATGATGAAACAAGATATTGCTACAAGACTTAATCCTATTTTAGATCAACGCGGTCATATGGTATTGACAGAAAAAGACAATGAGATAATCCAACGTCATAAAGACGCTTTTTTGATAATAAGTATGAATCCTGTCAGCTTCTGAATTTGCTGGCACTAAACCAATTAATGCTGCAATGAGAAGGAGAATGAGTGTCTGGCTAAACTTTGACTATATGAGTGTGGGTTCGAAGATTGATGAAAAAGAGATTGATCTTTTAATTAAAAAGACTAATGGCCTGAGCAGACAAGATGCCGAAATAATTGTAAGAGTTGGTGCAGAGCTGACGAAAACAATACAAATCAGGTGACCTTCCTTATGGGCCGTCTGTAGGAGATCTGTTAAACTGGGCATTGCTAATTTCTGATGGTGTATCCCTAAAAGATGCTGCAGAAGAAACAATAGTCTCGCTCACCAGTGACGACCTTGAAGTACAAGGGATGGTACGAAAGATAGTTTGTAAAATAGCTGGAATCTGATGAAAAAAAAAGGACAGAGTTTTTTAGAATTAGCTGAAGATACTTTTTACACTTTTTCTCAGATAAAACCTGGCAGTCTAAATCTTGTTTTCTCAAAAAAAACATTATTTCCAGTGATAAAATATGATTCCGAACTTGAAATTATTATCCCATTGCCAAGAAAACGTGACAACAAATATCTGTTTGAAGGTATGTTGTTTGATAACGATTCTGATGGAAGAAAAAACATTTGGTGTTTATTTTTGGCAACTATCTATCATCTTGCGGCTCACGCATGTGTTTCGAGATATTCTATTTACGAGTCTTGGAAGAAATCAAAGACCAAAGATGTCTGTTTATGTATAATTGATTATATCGAAGATATTTCTGTTGAAAAATACATCTCTCACACTAATTCTGAAATATGGGGGAATATGAAAAAAATTGAACTTAAATTCATCTCTAAGACTGGAAAAAGTTCTATAAGTGATTTGAATTTTTTTGGATTATCTGACAAAGAAAAAATTGCCAAAATGAGAACGAGTATTCTAAATAGGCCTAACGATGTGATATTATTTGCAAATTTACTTTATAATAACAGGGGATTATTCCTTGCAGAAGTTCCCCCTTATTGTGAAAGACATGATGTGATACAAACGCTGAAAACTGAACAACAAAGCCCAGATTTTGAGCCTCATGGATTGTTCCTAGAAAATACGATGCAGCTTGATAATCTGTGGTTAGCCGATGAACAATTCAAATCAAAACTATTTAGAAGATATAAAAAAAATCTAAAAGATCTTAATTTTGGTGCAATTACTATTCCACCGGGAAATTTCCATAATTTTATACTCATCAAAGAAAAAGTATCTCCTTTGTTGAGAAGAATTCGACAACAGATACGAATGGTTGCAAATCTTTTCGATGAACCAAAAATTGACGAGGTGGGTTATTTGAATATGCAATTGGCAATTCAATCTATTTCATCAGAAGGACAATATCGTGATGTCTTTGAACGAGATGAAATAAAACGCGTTGAACAAGCATGGGTGATTTTGATAGATAATAGCGCCAGTATGAGTTTGGAATTTGAACAAATTAAAGAATTTACTGTTTGCATAGCTGAAGCCGCAAATGATCTGACAGGAAAATCCGACGCCTGGGCTTTATTTAGTTTTGATAGTGATTTACAAATCTTAAAAGATTTTGAAGAAAAATATGATCATGAAGTGCAGGCCCGTATTGGATCATTAGAAAATAATGGATTGTCGTTATTGCCTGATGCGATTGAATTAGCTCGTAGGATGTTATTAGACGACTCTCGAGAACGAAAATATATTTTTATTATTACCGATGGCCATCCGTCGGGTTATGAGAGAATAAATCAATATCTTACTAAAATTGGCAAAAAACTTGATGCGTCCGGAGTATCTTTAATTGCCATAGGAGTATCAAAATCAACATCAAAGCGTTTTAGAAATAGTATGCGTGGTTCTTCTAATCTTGGACAACTTGTTGCCAAGTTCATCACTGCCTACAAGACTATTTCATCAGACTGGGTGTAAGTCAAAATTACATGCTAGGTGAGATATTCTCCATTACCACACTTGGTTGTAATGAATATGTTCCTTAGAACAAAGAACAGAAAGGCAATCAGTGCAGTAATTACTACGCTGATCATCTTGGTTGCATCAGTCGTTCTTGGAACTGGTGTTGTACTATATGGTACAAGCTTATTCCAGACTGGCGCTCAATCGTCCGGCGTTACGGCCCAAGGTTCTCATGTGTGGGTAAATGCTACTTCTGGTACATCGCAAACCTATGTGTGGGGTGCAGCAGAGATTCGAAATAGTGGAGACAAGATTTTGTCTGTAGACCAGATTAACGTACGTGGTAGTCAAATACCATTTGCAAACTGGTATTATGACAGCAATCCTACTAGAGTCACTGCTGTAAACTGGCAGTCTCAGCTTAACTACACTGGAACTGCAACAACTGCATACATTGGTCTCCATGGTGGTGTTATTCCACCTGGTATGATGCAAGCATTTGGTCTTCAGGGTACGTGTCCTAACCCAAGCGCGACCTCATTCTACATTAATGAATTTGGTTCTGCATCAACAGTAAATCCTACACTCTGCTTCTCACAAGCATCTGGACCCATTTCTTTGAAGCCAGGTGATAGGGCAATAGTATACTTCCAAGTTCCACAAGGAATTTTGAGTACTGTTGATGCTGGCTCGCAAAGCAGTGTAGCAATCTATGCTGGTAACGTAGGTGCACCTCAATCAATAACTGTGGAAAGCAAATCCTAGAGGCTAAAAAAATGCCTACCCCTTTTTCCTTTTTTATTTTGGTGATTAACAAATGAAAGATAGCTCAAAAAAATCTCAAGAAATTGAAACTTTTCTGGCAAGTCAAGTCATGGATGAAGGACAAAGTCAAATTCCTTCAGGCTATGAGATTGTAAAAAAATATCCATTGCTTCCACCATTTAGTTATGCAAATATCTTGTACAATAAAGAGAAATCCACCTATTTGTATTTTGTAGACGAACTACGCCTGAACAGAGAGGATTCGATGATCTTCCAAACTCTTTACAAACTCATTGAAGAAAGTTTAGAATCTCCATCTGAATCCGGTGGAAATCAAAATTTTGAAGGACATCTAAATTTCATTCTTAAGGAAAATGAGAAGATGTTTCTAAATCACTCAAGTATGAGTAGTATGGAGAAGGTAAAATATTATTTGAAACGTGATATTCTGGGATTTGGTCTAATAGACCCAATAATGCATGACGTAAACATTGAAGATGTGAGCTGTAGTGGAACTGATAAGCCAATTTTTGTCTGGCATCGGCATTATGATAGTATCCCAACAAATATCCAGTATATCTCTAATGAACAATTGAATTCGTTTGTTTCTAGGATTGTTTTCAGAGCTGGAAAACATATTAGTACTGCATTTCCAATATCTGATTTGGCACTACAAGGAAATCACAGAATCTCCGTTTTATATCAAAAGGAGGTAACACCAAAAGGCACAAGTTTTACAATAAGAAAATTCAGAGAAGATCCTTATACTGTAATTGACTTGATAAAATTTGGAACTATTAGCATCTCAATTGCAGCATATCTTTGGATGTTGGTAGAAGCAAAGCAATCTTTTATAATAATTGGCTCAACTGGTAGTGGAAAGACTACTATTCTTAATGCAATTACAGGTCTTGTTCATCCCGATTACAAAATTTTCTCAGTAGAAGACGTTGCTGAAATTAATATCAATCATGAAAACTGGTTTACCCTGGTTTCAAGAAGTGGATTTGGCTTGAGCGGTGAAGGTGAAATAGGGATGTATGACTTGATCAAGGCAGGAGTAAGACATAGGCCTGACTATATTGTAGTGGGTGAAATTAGAGGTTCTGAAGCTTATGTGATGTTTCAAGCAATGGCTACAGGTCACGGTGGTCTTTGTACTATGCACGCAGATGGCCTTGAATCTGCAATAAAAAGACTGCAACAAAAGCCAATGGATATTCCTCCTGCGTATATTTCTCTAATGAACTGTGCCGTTGTTATAAAAAGAGTAAAGGAAAATTCTACTGGACAGAGCAGCAGAAGAGCTATTGCGGTATCTGAAATTATATCTTCAAACTCCTCATATGCAGCATTTTCATGGAATCCTAAAACAGATAACTTTGATGACAATCTCAAAGATAGTAATCTGTTTAAAAAAATGGCAGATGCGTCAGGTCGTGATCTTGACGAATTACTTGAAGAACATGAAAAAAGAATCATGATTCTCAAATGGATGCTTGAAAATGATATTCGAAATTATAAAAAAGTGGCTGAAGTTGTTGGAAAATATTATAGAGACCCAGAATCATTGTTGCAAAAAATAGAATTGGGAAACGTCTAAATGATTTCTCTAAAAAAACTTGATCAAACAGATTACGAAAAAAAACAAAACAAAAAAATTGATAGAGAATTGCCGTATCTTATTACTATAATGTCATTACTTGCATCTAGTGGACTTGGTCCTTATACCATGTTGCAGAAGATAAAAGAGATCAATCTTTTACCAATTATTCAAGGAGAGATAATTAAAATTATAAAAAGAATTGATTTACTTGGAATAGATCCGCTTACTGCTTTAGATCAAGCAAAAGACAAACCATCTTCAAAAGCACTAGGTGAATTTCTAAGTGGATATGTTTCTGCAATCCAAAGTGGTGGTAATGTAGTTAATTATCTAAAAAGTAAGATGACTGGTTCATATGATAGACTTGAAAATGCAGAAAAACAGTCTGTTGAAAAACTCAGTGGTGTAGTTCACGGCTGGTTAACTATGCAAATAGTCATACTGGCTGTTTTTATACTCATAGCTGCAATGGGGTCAAACCCACTTAGTGGTTCCGGGGATAATACTCCATCACAGCCACCTTATGCATTGTTATTTTTCTCCCCCATAGTGTCTATTGGCTTTATGAAAATGGTACAAAAAATGAACTATTCAAATATTCCAGAACTTGCAGTAAAAAAAATTCTTAAGTTTGCATTACCACCTGTTTTGATTGGTATTATTCTGATTGTGTCTGGAGTATTTTCTAACATGCACGCAAATCCATACATCTTGGGTATATCACTGATTATTGCATCAATCTGGCCTTCATTGAAGTTTAAAAAAATCTATATCCGAAATATTCATGCAGAAGAAGCAACACCGCAAATTTTACGAGATATTACAGAGGCAAGAAAGGCTGGAATGGGTCCAGAAAAATGCATAATACACGCATGCAAAAGAAAAGACTTCAAATCATTTAACATTGTTGCAAATACTATTGCAAACAAGCTTGAATGGGGTATTCCATTGTTTAATATTTTTGAAACACTTGAAAAAGAAATTAAAAATTTCCAAGTGTTAGTAAGTTTTAGAATATTATTTGAAATAATATCTTCAGGAGGGGGAAATGTGAATACACTTGATTCTCTTACTGATGCAAGTGAAAAAATTCGTAATATTGTAAAAAACAAACGTGATATGTTACAACCGTATGTAATAGTTGGTTTTATGTTGATAATTATAACTGGATTTACTACACTGCTTACCCTTGATTCTTTTTCAGAAATTGACTAAAGGAAAAAATATTGTTAATAATGGTAATGAAACCTCTGGACAATCTAGTTCATTACTTGAGGTCGTATCCATAGCTATCGTTGCTCAAGCCTGGCTTGCAGGTATTTTTCTTGGTAAAATCACTAAAGGGGCTTATTCTGGAGGATTTATCTTCTCCATGTTGCTTACCATAGTTACTTTGCTCTCAATTGGCATGATACAACTACATGTAATCAATATAGGAGCTATACTTTCCAAACCGTCGTCATAGTATGTCATAAAAAAAGTCATACCTCATCTTATATTGAATTTAAAGCCAGATATGTATAATTTGAGATATCTGTTCATGTTTTTATTGATGGCATCATTAGTTTTTCCCGCGTATGCTGATGTCTCACCTCCTGCAGCTCTTGAAATGAAGATGATTCCTGGAAAAATTGTACAAAATACAGAAGGTACCATAGAGGTGTATTCACAAACAGATGACATTCCGGTTGACAACTTGGTTGCAACATCATCTGATCCGTCTATTGTGCAAATAATTGGAATTGAACAAGATGAAACTCATACGATATCCAATGTAAAAATCAAGGCTTTTGCTGCAGGCGATGTCAAGATTGCACTTGCGGCACCAGGTTTTTCTTCAAATGAGTTTGATCTAACTGTTTACACTGATTCTAATATTGCCACAAAATTAATGATAAAAGCAACTCCTTCCACATATGCAACTAATGGTCCAAAGTCTGGTTACGTTTCAGTAGAAACCATTAACGATAACAATATTCCAACTCCCGTGACATCAGATATGGCTATCTCGATATCCACGTCAGATGGAAACATAGCCGCTCCAATTGATACTACTCTTGTAATAAAGAAGGGAGAGTATTATTCCGTTGGTCAAATTGCAGTGAATAATGTGGGAACTGCACAACTCACAGCTTCTTCTTCATCAATGCAATCAGTTTCAACATCCATTACAGTTAATCAAGCCAGTTCTCAAAATACTGTTCAACTTTATGTTTATCCACAAACCATCAATGCTTATGCAGAGTCGTCTGCTTATGCCATTGTACAGCTACATGATGCATCAGGAAATCCAGTTTTGGCAAAAAATGATATTCCTGTTAAAGTGCAAATAACAAATGCAACAGGTGTTGATGACATTAACACTAGCTATGCAAGTCCATTATTTCAAATCGGTGAACAATCTGTCATAAAAAAAGGGACGTATTGGTCATATGTGCCAATAGAAGTTACAGCGGGCACTAGTGGAACTTTTAATGTAACTGCTTCTGCTGCAGGAAATCTCTTTGCACCTCCTGTCTTACTCACTAGTAAGAACAACAATACCTTGTATGATACAAAATCTGCAAGAATGGATGTTCTTCCAATTCTGGCTACAGGACAAAATGAACTGATTGGGGTGATTCATCTTCAAGATCCATTAGGTAACATACTTCTTGCTAGAAACAATCTCGAAATTCAGATTGATTCTTCTGATCCATCCGTCGTTTCCATACCTGATGTAAAGATGGAACAAGGTTCACAAGACGCGCTTGTATTTGGGCAAGTTGGCAACACTGCAAATCCTGTTACACTTAATGTTGTAACTGACAACCCTCAAACTGTTACTCCGACAGTTAGTTCTATTGCAAGTGACTCTAGATCATTGGTGGCTGACTCACTGCTGCCAAAAGTTTTAACGCACACAAAAATCCCAATTGCTTATTACTTGACAAATAATAATGCTCTTAGTTTTTCTACTGGTCAAACACCATTGATGGTATCGCCAACTAATTCTATTCAAACAGATACGTTGTCTATAGATGAAGATCATCCTATTTTGATATCTGATGGTATGTTGCTAAAAGACGGCGTACAAAGCTTGTCTGTCATATCAAGATTATTTGCTTCTACCTTTTCAATTGAAGGCACATCTGTTACTCCTCAATCATTAGAGTTTGACTATCCTGCAAAAATCACAGCCGGAATCCAAAATATTTTTTCAATTGAATTGTTAGACGGACAACAAATGCCCACCTATTCAAATCATGACATGACAATAAAACTTGTTTCAAGCGATCCATCTGTTATTGAAATGCCAGATAGTGTAACAATTCCCAGTGGTTCATATTTTGTCACATTTACTGTTTATGCAAAAAGTGAAGGCACGTCAGAGATTGCACTTCTAGCAAACGAAATCCCATTATCCAAATTTGATGTAAATGTGATAAGCATTGCACCGGATGTGAGCATCCAATCATCTGATTTTGGAGAATCAGGAGTTCCACAATCTGCTGAAATAACTGCTACCTACAAACAAACCCCTCTGAATGGCCTCAAAGTTGACTGGAAAGTGGATGGTGCAAAAATTCAGAATATGGACTCTCAAATAAATTCGGATGGGAAAGCAAAAGTCACTTTCCTAGCAGATGACCCTGGACAAGTGCACGTTGAAGCAAGTGTCTCAGGAGGGCTATACACAGTAACTACTACTTCAAAAGATATCACAATTAATGCTCCTCTTGCAAGTACTACATCTGAAAATACGCCAAAACCCAGTCCGTCAATATTGAGTGGAGTTGATCCATTAATGTTGGTAATTCCAGTCGTTGCAGGAATTGGAATACTGATCTTTAAGAAAAGAGAAATGTTTGAAGAAATATCTGAAAAACTTAATCTGTCAGAAATAATCACAGGCTTAAAAGAAAAAGTATCTGGAATGGGAGAGGATTAGGATATTGTGAATGACTTGGAATATGTAATATATTTTAAAAACCCGCTACCTACTTTTTCATTTCGAACTAGCATGAATAATGAGAAATATCCTTCAAAAAAAGTCATAGAATTTTGGATGATGTTTTGATGCATGATTTGAAGTGTGTTCAAAATTACAACACCTGTTACAACTACAAGAACTATGGCATAATACGTACTGTATCCTCGAGTCTTTGGATTGTGAAAAGATGGCAAAAATTTCATGTTCTTTTCTCGCGATCGATTGGATATAAGATTGCCCTTCCAATTTTGGAAATGGATTCCAGATTTTTTTCTGTACTATGTGAGGACATTCCATGTTAGAGGGTTTTTTTGATCTTCACATGGCAAGGATTATAGCTGCCTTATCCATGCTTGGATTGGCATCTGTAATAGATATCAAAAAAAGAGAAATTAATGATAAACTCTGGATTGGTTTTTCAGTAGTGGCCGCACTGTTACTATTTGCCAGTCCGAATTTCTGGGCTGAACTAAAGACTGTTGCTCTTTCAATGATTGTATCTCCAATTGCTCTGGTGTTATGGAGATTTGGAATATTTGGAGGTGCAGATGCATTATGCCTAATAGTTCTTGCAGGCATTGCTCCAATATCCAGTATTACTCCATCACAAATATCGCCTTTTACTACACTTGAGAACGCATCCATTCTAACTGTAGTTCCACTCTTTATCAACTTGGGACGAAATCTTGTATCAATTCAACAAGGTCACGACATATTCGGTGGTATTGATGAATCACGTCTGAAAAAAATATTGGCAATGTTTGTGGGATATAGAACAAAGAATCCAAAACATGGTTTCTGTATTGAACAGATGGTTGATGGTAAGAAACATCTTGATTTCTCACCGAAACATGCAGAAAAAACATCATTTTGTTATGGAACTGATGTATGGGTAACACCAGGTCTACCTTATGTGTTGTACATAACAGGCGGTTTCATAATTCAGATCATGTACGGAGATTTGATCTTGAATCTTATTCACTCTTTGTGATTTTAAAGTCAACTTGTTTCTGCACTGTGTTGAAAAAATATTCTCTATGATTTATTTTTAGATTTGAAATATCGCGAATTTGACCAAATATAACTAAATAATAATTTCAATGTGTATGTCATCGAATAAGAGTTTGTCCACATGGCTAACATGTTTTGTGAAGTTTCATTAGATTTCTTTATGAACAATATTACTTCATCATCATCTTTTATGATGAAACACAAATCCTCTTTTATTTTCTGCGGCATTCTTTTTACTTTATTCCTCAAGGCATCTGAGAAAATATATTCTGTTTTACTTGAAGATGATGAAACTAACTGTACATCTACTTTGGAATCTTTTAATAATTCTAAAAGGCCAGCATGATAAAATTTCATCAAATCTTTTTCGGTAGCAAGCATTAGGATGGATTTCTTTGCGTTTGTAACAACTTCACTAATTTTGCCAGACATCTGGTTTAGACCCTGTAAAATCTGGAACTTTCCATCGCTTATTTCTTCTTTATTTATTCCAAAATGCGGTAATGTCTTCCAGAGTGCGACAAGATCTCTTTCTTTGTTCTCCAAATTCTTGACTCGTTCCTTCTCAGTATTGATGAGTATGTTTATGGCTATATCTAGAGGGGATGCAATAAACTTGATTGGGTGTTGAAATGAGGCAGACACCAAGCCTCTGTTTTGTAAATTGGTTAAAAGATGATATGTCTCAGTTCTTGGTACTTTAAGAGCATTACTTACTTGAGTAGCTGTACTTGAGCCATTTTTTTCTAGAAACAAGAACACTTTTGATTGATTTGAAGTTAATCCGAATTTTGACAATTCATTTTTAATTTTATCATATAATACTTCCTGTTCATTTGGTTGTATGTTTAACATTGCTTCGGAAATTGAAATATTAGTTGTATCTAATGTCATATTACTCTAATACAGATAGCACTCTTTAGAGATCTGTGTGTAATTGGGTGTTACACATGAAAAATATTCCTAGTTGTATTTCATGTGGAAAACTTGTTAACTAAGGAACAAATGTCATGAGTTTTTGGAAGTGCATGGTGAAGATACTGCTGTTGTTAAGATATTCTTTTCTTAGTTGAACTTGAACTATAACTTTATTTTTTTCAACTTGAATTTGAATATTATCAAATACTGGTTGATACTTGTTTATACTTCTTCCATCATCAGTCAAGACATGACCATTGATTATCAATAATCCGTTTTGAATCAAGTTGTTGACTTTTCTGTAGCCTGACGTCTGTGGGATATTGCAAATCTCTAGGATCTCTGAAATAATTCTAGGTTTGTCAAGAACTGCATTCAAGATGTTCTTCTTATCATCATCACCTATTGCTTCTAGTATTATTCTGTTGATGTGTGAATCTTCAATGGTTATCCATTTTTTTTCTATTTTGCTTTGTTGTACTGATATTATATGCTGTAGTAACTGCCTTTCCATTGTATTTGCCCCGTCTCCAAAAAATTCCCTTAAGATCAAATCCAATTTCGGAAAATCATTTGATACCTGAATTAAACTTGTTCCATATTTCTCAAATACTCTGTTTTCAATTTTTTCTAACGTACTTTGACTCAGATTTTTCTTTATTGTAAGTACTATGGATTTCCCTATGAGGGAGTCAAATCCTAACATGTTTTACTTACAGGTGATTTGTTAAAATCACCTTGCGTGTAATTTTTTTGTATTACATGCCCATTGATTTGTTCATACTGCTGTAATCTCTAGGTGGAATACTGGTTGATTACTGGGTATTTTTGAAGATAGACGCCTGATTTTGGAATGTATTCTGGAGGGTACTGTTTGTATAATCTTGACACACTGACTAATATTAGATCATTCTGAATGATGCTATTTGTATGATGGATGTAGGCAGAGTAGAAAAAAATAGATGCAGTGCATTAGTAGTCGATGATGACGAAGATACCGTAAATCTATTTGTTGAATTTTTAGAGATTTGTAATATCACAGTAACAGGAACTGCCTTTGATGGAAAACAAGCAGAACAAGTTTATCAAGAGTTGGTTCCAGATGTTGTTTTCTCTGATGTCATGATGCCAAATTATGATGGATTTTATGCACTAGAACAAATCAAAAAAGTAAATCCAAATGCCATCATGGTTATGATTACAGGAGATGTCAGATCTGAGACCATCAAAAAACTAGAAGACTTGGGTGCGGATGCAATTATCTACAAACCATTTGATATGCAAAAAGTAATAAACACAGTAAACGAACTATTGATTAAAAAGTTGCATAATGTATCACCTAACTAAACTGCTGAGTTAAATCCAAAAATATTTTAATTATCTTAAACTGAAATTTATCAAATATTTTCTATATCTCATTTTTTATTTTGTTCTGTTTGGTATGTTGTTTACTTGACAGATTTAGTGACCTGGGCCAGTTGGAGAGTAGGTGTCTAATACGTGATTTGTAAGGAATTGACCTAATGCTGCGGTTGTTCCATACATTGTAAGTCCTCCAATTACCGTCAACATGGCTATATTGAATAATACTGTCTTGAAAAGTCCTCCCTGTCCTACTTTTACTGCTAACGCGTTAATTGTAGATGTGGCAAGTACCACTAGTGGCATCATCATATGAACAAAGTTTGGATCAATTGGACTTAGTGTAAATGCATTAGTTGAAACTGGAACTGTTGATAATAATGTGTGAAATACTTCGATTAGAGTACTCATCAAACCAAAAATTGCCATGGTGAGACCATGAAGTACAATGACTATGGTCTCAAAAGTTTTTGATGTCTGTACTCTTTTTGATCTTAACTCGTTTAACTTGGAAGAAATCTCTGATACCTTGTTACCTACTTCGTTCATGTTTGCTCCTTTGAGTAGTGCCCTTGACATGATTGTATTTCCAGAAGTAATTATCGCAGTTCCAGATTCCATTGAAAATATTTCAAAAGATGTTTCTGAATTTATTCTGTTTTTTATTCGGTTCTTAAATGCCACAATGTGTTTTTGCAGTGGACCAAAGTTACTTCTGAGTACTGCGTCAAGTGCCTGTCCCATGGAACCCACCATTGTGTATATTTCACCAAAATGTCTGATAAATGGAGGATACCATTCATCATAACTTCTTAATTCTGTCTCTAATTTTCGTGCCATGATTCCAGGTATGAACAATGGAGATACTGCAATCACGACAACAAGTGGAAGTGGTACTAGATTTGTAACTGCAAGAGATATTCCAATTGCAATGCCTGCTCCAAGTGTTATAAAAAAATACATCTTGAATTTTTGTGAATTAGAATACTTTGAAGTAGATAATTTGTCTTTTGGGAATATTATGTACATGATAACAATGAATGACCCCATGCTCACTATGACTCCCACAAAAGACATTAGGAAAACTGATTCTGAATTGGTATTTCCCATAAGCATTGCCATGATGGAATTTGCGGCAATCATAAAAGATGCAGTTGACGAAATAGTATAAAACATTTCAAGGAAAAGTTTCTGGGTCTCTAAATTGCGTTCATAACGTATTGAATATACATGAATTGCAGCTGCCATTTCATCTGTGAAAAATACTCGTAGTTCGTCTCCTAGTCTTATGACCTGAGATAATTTTACCAGTAACTGTTTTAGAGGATCAGAATTGTCTTTCATCTTCGCAGCGATCATTTCACATGATCTTGCCAACCCGTATCCCCACCCAACTCCGAGCCTATACACTTCTCTAAATGAATTTGAATATCTTCCATATCCTGAAGTTACTCCACTTTTAATCAAATCTACTGAACCTACCTCACCTGTTGCCAGTGCGTATAGGAATGCAACAAAGTATAGCAAATCCTCATCTGATCTGCGCATTTCTGAAAGTTTTTGTTTAATGGCTAATTTTTCCATCAAAGTGTATTAAGCTCCTTTAAGAATTGCTCAAGACCAATTTCTCTACATCTTGATATGGAATCATATACGTCATAGAAATTGAAAATCTTTTTTTCAACCATCTTATCCAAAATCTTGGTTCTTAATGCAAGTTCTTCATAAAGCAAGCCTTCATCTTTTCGTGACATTCCTCTTTTTTCTAAAAGTTTCGAGATGAATAATGCACTACTTCCCTTTCCTCTAAACTTGACTGTATCAGTACCAGGATCCCAATTAAAAACTGGAATGAACATTACGTTGTTTCCTTCCGGATTGTATCCTATGACTTCGTTTATTGATAATACTCTTCTTACTCTTTTTCCATCTGGTCCTGTTACTGCTGCTTGAAACATTGCAAGATTCAAATTCTCTACGTTTGTTTTTGGGATGTTCATTGGTGGGTTGGTAATTCTTTGAATCAATGCAGTCATGTTTGCCGCGTGGAATGTACTAATTACTGGGTGGCCTGTCTGCATGGCTCCAAATGCAATATTTGCCTCTGCACCTCTAATTTCTCCTACAAATATGTAGTTGGGTCTTTGTCTTAATGCTGCCTTTAGTAAATCAAACATTGTAACACTTGAGCTAGGATTTCCAGTATCTCTTGTAACTTCACTAATCCAGTTATTATGTGGAAGTGTAAGTTCAGGAGTATCTTCTATGCTGACAATTTTCCAGTTGGATGGGATAAAGGCAGTAAGTGCCATCATAGTAGTGGTCTTTCCTGATGCAGTCTCTCCGTTAATGAATACACTCATGCCTTCTGCTAACATCATCCACAAGTATGCTGCTTCAATTGATACCATTGCTTTACTTGGAATAATTTGTGTAATGGATAGTGGAGTACTTGCAAATCTTCTGATTGTGGCGTTTGTTCCTTTTCGACTCACATCTTTTCCAAATACTATGTTGATTCTAGAGCCTTCTGGGAGTGTGGCATCTATAACCGGTTTTGCATGAGATACTGTCTTACCAAACTGTTCCGCCATGCTGATTATTAGATCATCAATTTCTTCAACACTTAGAAAAATGGGGCATTTTAAAGCACCAAACATCTTGTGAATGACGTACATGTTGCCAGCTCCTACTATTGAAATATCTTCGAGGTGGGGGTCTGTAAGGAATGGATCAAGAAGGCCCATTCCAGCCCTCTTACGCAGAAAATGATATTTTAGAGATGGTATATCTTTTTCATATACTGACAGATTCTTTGATTTGAATATGTCCATCTTGGAGTAGTCAATTAATGCGTTTGAGGTTGAGATTGTCTTGTCAAGATACTGATCAATCATGTTGAATCTTTCTGTAAGCTCTAGTGGCGGATTCATAGTTCCTGCGTTTAATGCAAACAACTTGTCGGCATTTTCCATAAGTTCACGATTTGGTTCGTCGGGTTCTATGATTGCATATTCTACATATCCATCAGCTGAGGCAGAATGTGGATTTATGTGAATGTATGTATTTTCTGATATTGGATAAATTAGGTTAGGATCTTTTAGTTTTTTATGTTCTCCTTCTAACTTTTCAGTAAATATTGGTATGGGATTTCCTTTGTCAATATAATTGGCCAGATAATTCTTTAGATGTTCAGACTTTTTCAGTGACTCTGAGAATTTTTTGTCAGTTACTAGCGCAAAATTAAACCCCAACTCATTTACCTCGATTTGTTTTTTTCATTTTTCTCCCTATTATGCATTAGCTGTAGAGATTGGTACAATCTTTATCCCAAAATTGGTATCAATCTCAAATGCAAATGATGATTCAGACGCTTCACTTGAGCCTATCAATTTTACAACTTGCATAACTTTTACAGCTTTTCCGCCTATGCTTGCAGTACTTAATGAAAAATATACATCACATGCGGATTTTATTCTCATGGATACATCTTGTGGAACTGATGTCTTGTGCATTGTTAGGATTACAGTCATGCCAGTTGAGACCAAATATTTACATCTGGTAAGAAAATCGAGGACACTATCTGTATCTGAATACATTGTCAATAATGATATTGAATCTATTACAACACAATCAAAATTCTTGGCATTGCTGCTTATGTATCGACCAATTACGGGCAACAAAAATGAAGATTGTTTTTGAGACCATACTGCTCCATATACGTGCAATGGTAGAATTGAAAATTTATTTTGCAAAAATGGCGTTGTGAAATTATATGTAATTGTCTTCATTTTTTCAATATAATCCTTGACTGTGTTTTCTGTAATACACAAGACCTTCATTTTAGATGCCAACATTCCTTGAATGACCTGAGCTCCTAACGCACTTTTTCCAGTTCCATGTTCGCCTTCTATCATCATCAAACAAGGTGTAGGTATGCCACCTGCAAGCTGTCTATCTATTTCTTCATTACCTGTGGGTATTGTCTTTATCATGTTGCCCTCTCCGACATTGTATCCATTACTCCATTATCGGTTCCGAAGTTGAGCGTCACGACGCCTCCTAAATAAGTCGGATTTTGCAATTTTGCCTCAATGTTTGCAGTCTCTTTTGGATCAAGTAATCCTGGATGAATAAGATCATTTGTAATACTTTGAACACACCATTGGCCAGATGATAATCCAGTACAGCTAGTGACATAACTGAGAACTTCGGTAAATTTCGGAGTTCCTCCGCTGTTGGCCTGATATGAAATTATGGCATCAAACGCTTTATAATTCCACAAAATTGTGTTACCCGTATTATTAACTGAGAATGTGACCGTATTACTATCATGTGTATTTTGTAGACTTGAAATTTCGATATTTGTATGCATGATATTATTTAGTGTGCTTGACATTTGTTGTGAAGATGTACTTAGTTTGGCAGTATCATCAAGTATTGTGGGAAACGACATCATTACATAAATGATAGCAAAAGTGACAATGCCGCCAGAAATTGCGATACTTAATCCCACACTGCATCACCTGCTAACAGAACGTAACGAAGTAGTCATCGCTAACTCCGTTAGGTGTTGTTACTTGTAATTCATATACGCTACCACATTTTATGGTAGATGAATTTACTATGTTGATTTGAATAGTATTTGCTTTATCCCAACTGGTTACAGGATTAGCAAATGTCCACGATGGTGAACCAGATGCACTGTATGGTATTCTTTGCATTGAACCTGTCTGTCCAAAATACACATCAATGTTCTGTGTATCAGTAATCGAATACGTCCCAACATTTTTCACCCATGCATTAATATTTGATGCAGTAGAATTTTGTGCATAAAGGATTTTGATGTTTGTTAATACTGTTTGTTTTTGATTCTCAGTTGTCTGTGTAAATGTAGATTGAAATGTTCCAACTTTTGACATAACTACTCCTGCAAGTGATCCTGCAATAATTACTGACGCAATTAAGAGAATTGCTTCGGTGATGACTGCACTCCCCATTTCTAATTACCTTTTGGTTCCACCGTAACTAGAGGACTAGGAGTTTTTCCTTGACTCATCATAAGTTTAGCATACACTAAATCAGCTTCCTTATCCGATATTCCCATGACTTTGCCAAATTTGTATAACATGATTAGTATCTCTTTGACTGATAGGCCAGATTGGTCCATCATGTTGATTATGTTATAGATGACGTGCTCATCTTCTTGTCTTAGACCCATCAGTTTGCATTGTTCGATGAGCATATCGATTGAATCTCTATCTACTGTCTGCAAAATCTCTTCCAATACTGCAGTTGTATTCATGAGTTTTCCTAGTGTTAGGCTTCCACTGAATAATTGTTTGAACGGAAGTGTGTCATGAAGTTCTGATTCGGGTCTTTCTTCTTCAGTTTGTTTTGGAATTGTAATTTTGTATGTCTCTTCATTTGATGATTGTATCTGATTGGATTCTGTATCTGGTTCTGATTCTTTTCTTGAGTGTGAAATTTCTAAATTAGAATTATGTCCAGGTTGCATTGGTGATTGTTCGGCATATAGTGGAAGTGTAGGATCTGAAAGATTCTTTATATCTATAGAATCAAAATATTTGCGCATGAAATTGAGCGGATTTGCAATCTCTGCCTGAAACGCTTTGAGATCAGTTAATGATGTCTCAAATGTCAAAGTCAAATCTTGGATAGTGGATTTGACTGAATTAATTTCAGATCTTACATCACTTACAATGTCTTGCATTCTGGCAAGCTCTCTCTGAAATGGATCAACTGCTTTTGTTACCATGTCTCCAAGTACATTTTCATCTATTACTGGCTGTTGTACAACAACTGGACTTGGTACTGTATTTGGGTTTGGCATTTGTTCTAGCATCTGTCCTGATGTTGGTAGTATGATATCTGAAATTATTCCTCCGTCGTTTCCATTGTTTGAAATTATACCGCTTTCTTGTTTTGGAGCTGCAAATGATGTCATCTCGGGGGCCTGTTCTGACTGTGAATCAATTTGTACGGAATTTTGAATAACTGGATTTGGTGTACCTTTTACCATTATTTTTGGTAATACCACCAATATTCCGATAATTGCTACAAGTGGCAAAATGAAATAGTATAACGAAAATGAAATGTTAAAGAGATATTCTGGCAATAATTCGTATAGGAATAATCCATACCCTGCTATTGCACTAATTGCGATAAATATTCGCGTATTTCTTGATAGTTTTGTTAGTAAAAAAAGGGGGTTGGAATTTATGATTTTCAAATCATGTTTCCTCCCTATCCCAAATCCACATTTTGTGTGGTAATTGCTGGCACTTGTCTTTCTACGGTCAATGCAGAACCAGTTGGTACGATGATTTCAGCCTTGATGTCATCTAGTTGTGATGGTCTGTCTGCTTGGGCGTACATGATTAACAAGTTTGCATGTTCACCTACGTCAAGTATGTTGTTCTGGTTTATGTTCACATCCCAGTAAATGATTCCTTTTGTCACGTGTGGGAATACGCCTGTTCCTTCACTTGGAAGAGGACTTGCAGTTATGCAACCGTTTGTTACTGCAACAGATGCTGCATGTGTTGCATTAATGATAGGAGCTGTCATATTTCCTAGGTCGCAACCTGCACCATAGATGTTGTCATATCTTACAGTGTTGCTGTAATACTTGACATCTGTCAATGCAGGATCCAAGCTTACTGAATCTCCACCACCTGCTACCTTTAGAGGGATAACTGTGGCGTTAAGTACTGCACTGCTGACATCACCAAAGCCTGTTACTTTGCCTGCGATCTCAAGTGCACTGCTGGATTCTGTGACAGATGATGAAATTGCTGTCTTTGCCTTTTGTGTTGTTGAAAAACCCATGTTGAGGACGACAAAGGCTAAAGCTGCAGCAACGATTACGAATGCTATCATAACTATGGCTGACTCTATGCCGATGACTCCACGACGTGTTCTTCTACTTCTCACTTCGTGTTTCATTGATGTTTTAATGAAATGTCTAGGCTTAATTCTCAAGTATGTTTGGTATGATCAAACAAAAAACTTGAAAAATTCTACCCTTGAATAATGCCGTGGTTTATCAAATATGACATGCTTGACGCAAATTCGTCATCTGAAACATTACCTGCTGTCCAATTTCCTGCATTATATTTTATCCAGACAGGAATTATCTGTGAATTGATTGTAGATATGTTTGACGCATGAATTGTCATGTATCCATTTTTGATTAGAAATTGAATTGCATTGATGAACTCGTTATCAGTTATTTCTCCCACTGCCCACCATTTTGCATTGTTTTTGACATACTGTGGGATGTAATGCGTATTGGGTGTGGTTGACTGGGTTTGGTTAAAAGAAATGTTAACATCAGTTATTGTAGACGGAAATCCATAATATGATTTTATTTTATAATTCCCGTCCGTCTTAAAAATTGAGTTTGTAGCCTTGAATTCGTACAAGAAACTATGGTCTTGAAGTATATTGGTTTGATTTAGAAAGACTAGATTTCGTTGACTATCAAATATCTGGATTGTGACAGGTGTTATTTGATCTGTATTGGTTATGATTCCAGAAATTCTGACAGTATCTACATTTGAGTAAACTGCTTTATCTGTTTCAATGTTGAAGTCTGGAGATGTTCCCAAATATGCTACTCCGACATCAATTTTACCTGTCATCCAAGGATGGATCTTGCAAAAATAATAGTATGCAGACCATTCATGTGCTGGGATTTTTAGAGAATATGTTCCACCTGGATTAATTGTATCACTATCAAATATTTTTCCAGAATATGCTGGCTTATCTGGTACGCCACTTGTTACAGTATGTGTAGTGGTATCGTTGTTAATCCATTGAATAGTATCGTTTTGCCTTGCTTGTATCTCTGGAGGCCAGTATGATGTACTATTTATCCCTGGATTTGTCTTTATTGTTACCTTCCATGGTATGCTGGAACTATCGGCAAATGCATATGATGTTGATGTAATGAAAAATATTGCAAATAGGAATGCAATACCGTGTATCATGATCATGAAAAAAATACATGAAAATAAAACAAAACGACTACGCTTGTTCAAATTAGACTAATAGAGTAATTTTTAGAACGTGTACACTCGAAATTTTCAGACATGATTGTAAATTGCATGAATTGCCTAATTTAATTAAAAATAAAAAAGAAAGGTTGTTAGAATAAGTTTTCTGCTTATCCTAGGTCAACTATTTGTGTAGTAACTGCTGGCACTTGTCTTTCTACAGTCAATGCAGAACCAGTTGGTACAATGACTTCAGCCTTGAGGTCATCTAGTTGTTTTGGTTTGTCTGCACTGTCATATTGAATTACCATGTTTGCATGTTCACCTTGGTCAAGTATGTTGTTGTTGTTTGTGTTCACATCCCAGTAAATGATTGCCTGGGTAGAATGTGGTGCAGAACCAGTTAATGAATTGCTGTTAGTACAGCCTGCAGTAACTGCTGCATCTATTGCTGCTGATGCATTGTTGTATGAGGTTGAACCTAATACACAATTTGCACCATAGATGTTGTCATATCTTACAGTGTTGCTGTAATACTTGACATCTGTCAATGCAGGATCCAAGCTTACTGAATCTCCACCACCTGCTACCTTGATTGGTATTACAGTGGCGTTGAGTGTGCCTGCTGAGATGTCACCAAAGCCTGTTACTTTGCCTGCGATCTCAAGTGCACTGCTGGATTCTGAGACAGAGGATGAAATTGCTGTCTTTGCCTTTTGTGTTGTTGAAAAACCCATGTTGAGGACGACAAAGGCTAAAGCTGCAGCAACGATTACGAATGCTATCATAACTATTGCAGACTCTATACCGATGACTCCACGACGAGTCTTTCTACTTCTTGTTGTAGATTTCATTACTAGTGATATCCACGGTATGGTATTATCCAACAGTGTGTGTTTATTGATCAAACAAGAATGTCATATCATAACTATGGATTGTTGTATGATAATAATTTAAAAAATATGATTTGAAAAATAAATTACTATGTGTTATAATTTATAATTGATTTAATTAAAAATAAAAAAGAAAGGTTGTTAGAATAAGTTTTCTGCTTATCCTAGGTCAACTATTTGTGTAGTAACTGCTGGCACTTGTCTTTCTACAGTCAATGCAGAACCAGTTGGTACAATGACTTCAGCCTTGAGGTCATCTAGTTGTTTTGGTTTGTCTGCACTGTCATATTGAATTACCATGTTTGCATGTTCACCTTGGTCAAGTATGTTGTTGTTGTTTGTGTTCACATCCCAGTAAATGATTGCCTGGGTAGAATGTGGTGCAGAACCAGTTAATGAATTGCTGTTAGTACAGCCTGCAGTAACTGCTGCATCTATTGCTGCTGATGCATTGTTGTATGAGGTTGAACCTAATACACAATTTGCACCATAGATGTTGTCATATCTTACAGTGTTGCTGTAATACTTGACATCTGTCAATGCAGGATCCAAGCTTACTGAATCTCCACCACCTGCTACCTTGATTGGTATTACAGTGGCGTTGAGTGTGCCTGCTGAGATGTCACCAAAGCCTGTTACTTTGCCTGCGATCTCAAGTGCACTGCTGGATTCTGAGACAGAGGATGAAATTGCTGTCTTTGCCTTTTGTGTTGTTGAAAAACCCATGTTGAGGACGACAAAGGCTAAAGCTGCAGCAACGATTACGAATGCTATCATAACTATTGCAGACTCTATACCGATGACTCCACGACGAGTCTTTCTACTTCTTGTTGTAGATTTCATTACTAGTGATATCCACGGTATGGTATTATCCAACAGTGTGTGTTTATTGATCAAACAAGAATGTCATATCATAACTATGGATTGTTGTATGATAATAATTTAAAAAATATGATTTGAAAAATAAATTACTATGTGTTATAATTTATAATTGATTTAATTAAAAATAAAAAAGAAAGGTTGTTAGAATAAGTTTTCTGCTTATCCTAGGTCAACATTTTGTGTGGTAATTGCTGGCACTTGTCTTTCTACAGTCAATGCAGAACCAGTTGGTACGATGATTTCAGCCTTGATGTCATCTAGTTGTGATGGTCTGTCTGCTTGGGCGTACATGATTAACAAGTTTGCATGTTCACCTACGTCAAGTATGTTGTTCTGGTTTATGTTCACATCCCAGTAAATGATTCCTTTTGTCACGTGTGGGAATACGCCTGTTCCTTCACTTGGAAGAGGACTTGCAGTTATGCAACCGTTTGTTACTGCAACAGATGCTGCATGTGTTGCATTAATGATAGGAGATGTCATATTTCCTAGGTCGCAACCTGCACCATAGATGTTGTCATATCTTACAGTGTTGCTGTAATACTTGACATCTGTCAATGCAGGATCCAAGCTTACCGAGTCTCCACCGCCTGCTACCTTTAGAGGGATAACTGTGGCGTTGAGTACTGCACTGCTGACATCACCAAAGCCTGTTACTTTGCCTGCGATCTCAAGTGCACTGCTGGATTCTGTGACAGATGATGAAATTGCTGTCTTTGCCTTTTGTGTTGTTGAAAAACCCATGTTGAGGACGACAAAGGCTAAAGCTGCAGCAACGATTACGAATGCTATCATAACTATGGCTGACTCTATACCAATGACTCCACGACGTGTCTTTCTACTTCTTATTGAAGTTGTCATTAATCTGGAATCTAACTAGTTTGTATTATCCATCCGTCTGTGTAACTTGATCAAACTGGATTCCAGCACAAATTCATGCTTTTTGGTTTATAAACAAATGTTTGAACTGTTACTTGCGTGTTAATTTACACATGAATTTGAATTTTCTCTGACATGCAAGATTTAGGTATTTTGGTTGGTCGATTTTTCCATTTTTTTATGGTATAAAAATAACATGTCAATTTTTCTGTATGTTTGGGCTACACAGACTATATCCTATATGAATATGATACTATGATTTTCTTATGAAATACATCTTTTGTCAATTTCAATCATTTGAAAAATGCGGTGATTTAGATGAATTCTGATACCATATTGAGTAAATCTAAAAATCTAAAAGATGTGATTAATTACGAATTAACTTCACAAGTGGATACAAATAATCTTACACTTGAACGGGTCGCAGAATTATCACAAATGTTGAAAAATAGAGTAGATTCTGCAATTCATGAAATTGGAAAACTTAATGGACAAACACAGATGATTGCAATTAATGCTAGGATAGAAGCAAGTAGAGCAGGTTTAGCTGGAAAGACATTTTCAGTAGTAGCAGAACAAATGAATGAACTTTCTAATAAAATAGGGCTTGTGAATAAAAAAATGCGTATTGAAAGTCGTGGGGCGTTAAATGAATTAGAAAATTTGATAAGGGCTCAGGCTACTAATGTTAGAGGAACACGTTTATCTGATCTTGCACTAACAAATGTCGATATTATTGATAGAAATCTCTTTGAAAGAACAGCTGATGTAAGGTGGTGGGCTGCGGATGACAGTGTAGTAAACGCATTGACACGAAAAACAAATGGTAGTTATGAACTGGTTGGAAAACGTTTTAGCATTATCTTAAACTCTTATACTGTATATTTTGATTTGGTATTGTGTGATCTGGATGGAAATATTGTAGCAAATGGAAGACCAGAAAATATTGATTTGATAGGTTTGAATGTAAAAGATCTGGAATGGTTTGAGAGTGCCATGAGAACTACAAATGGAAAAGAATTTGGCTTTCAAAAGGTAAGCAGAAATACTTTGGTCAATAACAATGTAAGTCTTGTTTTTTCATGTGCGATTCGTGAGGGGGGATATCAGCATGGAAAAATAATTGGTGTATTGGGTGCATTTTTCAAATGGGAGGACTTGGTACAAAAAATTGTAAAGCAATCACATCTTATTGATGTTGAAAAACATACTCGAGTATGTATTGTTGATGACGATGGTCTTGTTTTGGCAGACTCTCAAGATCTCATACTTGATGATAAAATTGAGTTTCTTGGAAGAAATACTCTCTTTGAAAAAGAGAAAGATTTCATGATTGGTGACTATCGTGGAAATAAGTGCTGTATTGCACATGCCTCTTCTCCAGGTTATGAGACATATGCTTCTGGATTACATTCTTTAATTATGCAGAGAATTATCTAAATATACTGTTATTTATTAGATTGGACTTGATTTGAAATCTTGATCCTAACATACTCGTACTGGATTTGCATTTTTGTGAAATTGTATGATCGATTCAAACATACGTGAACATATTATCATTATTTAAGATTCATACATTGACTCACCTTTGGCAATCCATAATCCACTAGCAAAAAGTCTTAATCTAAAAATAATTGTAATGGTCAATTTGGTTTCTGCCTTGTCGATTGCATCTGTTTCTATGATGAGTTATTCTTCATTACAACAATCCGATTTGCAAAATATGAATACTGTCTTACGTTATGTGATAACGGGAATTATAATGCAATGCATAGTTGGAGTTTTTGCATATTTTATGGCTCAATCCATATCTAAACCAATACTTGAGATGGAGGCAATTGCTAAAAAAATAAGTGAAGGTGACTTGACATTAGAAATTAGCGATTCTAAATCAAACGATGAGCTTGGTAAATTAAAAATTTCTTTCAAAGAGATGTTGAAAGGACTACGTTTGTTGGTTTATCAAGTACGTGATGGGTCTACACTTGTGACTTTTAATTCTGAACAAGTACAATCTTCTACCGAACAAATGAATTCATCCGTTCAACAAATCTCATC
Source organism: uncultured Nitrososphaerota archaeon (assembly GCA_963713025.1). GTDB lineage: Archaea > Thermoproteota > Nitrososphaeria > Nitrososphaerales > Nitrosopumilaceae > Nitrosotalea. The sequence goes on from CAVQKA010000004.1 coordinate 318,911, forward strand.
CACAATCTCACAAATATCAAAAGGTTCTCAGTTGCAAGCTAAAGAACTCGAAGAAACAAGCAGAGTAGTAGAGAAACTTACCAGCGATATGAAAAAACTTGAAGCAAAATCTGGGATGGCTGCTACTTTGGCTAGAGAAGTAGGCATGATATCTGAGACTGGTTCAAAATCAGCTTCTGAAGCTGACTTTAGAATGTCTAAGATAATTAGTGTGACCAATGATTCATCAAAAAAGATTAGAGAGTTGGCAGATAGGAGTAGAGAAATTACAACCGTTTTGGAAGTTATAAGAAAAATTGCAGACCAGACCAATTTGTTGGCTCTTAATGCTACCATTGAAGCTGCTCGGGCCGGAGATGCAGGACAAGGATTTGCAGTAGTTGCAGATGAAGTAAAAAGATTAGCTGAAGGTTCTGCAAGATCCTCTGAAGAGATTGCAGAATTAATAGCAAAGATTCAGGAAGATGCACAATCCACAGTTGAAATTATTGAGAGTAGTTCTAGAGAAGTTGCTGAGGGCAGAATAGTCATTGACAAGGCACTACGATCTCTTAACGAAATTGCATCTAAGGTAAAAGACGTATCCGTTAATGTTTTAGATGTTGCAAATACTACTAAAACCCAAGTATCTGAAATAGAAAAACTATCAAAAGCAGCTTCTGAAATTGCGGCAGTTTCTGAACAAAATGCTTCTGCAACAGAAGAAGCTTCTGCTGCAACTGAACAACAAATATCTGGTACTCAAGAAATTATTGCATCGATACAGAATATGACTATTATGGCAGAGGATCTTTCACATACCGTATCTGCTTTTAGGCTACCGGAAAATTACAAAAACCAATCAGGAAATAAAAAATCAACACATCTGAAAAAAGAGGTGTTGGTTCAATGACAAGTGAAGTTGTGGTATCTGATTTTCAAATAATTATATTCCGATTATATAATGAAGAAAAGAACAAACAAGAAAATTATGGTATCTTAATTGATCAGGTAAAAGAAATAAGACCTTTAGAATCTATCACTGTCATTCCAAATAGTCCGGCTTATGTGAAAGGGGTGATGAATCTTAGAGGTGTAATAATACCCATAATAGATTTAAAGGAAAAACTAGGCTTTACAAAAACTCATGATATTAATTCTAAGATGATGATTCTTGTTGCTGAAATAGATTCTAAACTTATAGGATTGTTGACAGATGGAGTAGATCAAGTCATAAAAATTCCATCTACTGATGTCCACTGTAGTGTTTCTGGAGGCTTTGAATCTATTTCATATGTTATAGGCATTGCAAAAACTGGAGAAAAACTAGTTGTTTTGTTAGATATTGGTATTTTATTGAAAAACTCCTCTGTGTCGGGCATGGGAGCTTAAAATGTCAGTTACCAATAATGTAAAATTCTTAATTGTAGACGACGCATCTTTTATGCGAATTGTACTAAAGGATATTCTCATCTCACATGGACTTGCATCTCAAATCTATGAAGCTGGAGATGGGGTGGCTGCAGTTGAGGCTTACAAGCAATTCAAACCAGATGTGGTTACAATGGATGTAAACATGCCAAAAGCAGATGGTCTTCAAGCACTCCAATCTATTTTGCGTGTAAATCCCAGAGCCAAAGTTGTAATGGTTACAGCAGTGGAGCAAAAACACGTCATACAGGATGCAATGAAGGCAGGTGCAAGAGACTATGTTGTAAAACCATTTGATAGGGCAAATGTTGCACTCGTCATGAGTAAGGTAATCAGGGCGAGATAAAATGATGTTGACATCAGAGGAGCATCAAATCAATGTGATGATTGTAAATGACTCTCCTTTTATGATTGAAATGTTAAAAGAACTTGTCACACGAGATAATAGAATAAAAGTTTCATCTACTGCACGCGATGGTCTTGAAGCATTAAAAAAAATAAAATATATTCCAACCGATGTTGTGCTTTTAGATTTGGAAATGCCAAATATGGATGGATTAACTTTCATTGAAAAATCCATGAAAGAAAAAAGCATTCCAATCATAGTTGTAAGTAGTTATAGTCAAACTGGTGCTAAACTTGTTCTTGACTCACTTGAACTAGGCGCCGTTGATTTTGTTTCAATATCTAATGAGGATCCTTCAACTATGGGCAATTTAGGCAACGTCTTGGTTTCAAAGATTGACGTTGCTTCTAGATCAAATCCAAACGTTCTTGTTCCAAAAGCTATATCCAAGTTGAAACCTTACAATTGTAAATTTGATGGAATCAAAAATTTAGAGTCTAGACTAGTTGTTATTGGAGCATCAACCGGTGCGCCCCGGATAATTACAAATATTCTTAAAGAGATCCCGTCTGATATTCCAGCATCGTTTCTAATAGTACAACACATGTCAAAAGATTTCATATCTACTTTTACACGACGACTAAATGATGTTTCCAAGATAAAAGTAAAGCAAGCCTCGGATGGGGATTCCATACGAGATGGTGAAGCATTAATTGCCCCTGGAGATTTTCACATGATGGTACGATCACCTAATAAAATAGAACTTAATCAAGGTCCTAAGAGATTTGGAGCCAGGCCTTCTGTAAATGTGACAATGGTATCTGCCTCTGAGGTCTTTGGAGCAAATGCTGTTGGGATTTTATTGTCTGGAATGGGACAAGATGGGGCATTTGGAATGAGGATGATTAAGAAAAGACATGGTATGACACTTGCACAAAATGAATCATCATCAATAATATTTGGCATGGCAAAGGCAGCCCAAGAAATGAATGCTGTAGATAAAATGGTTGATGCGGATGATTTGGTATCTGAAATAGTAAAAGCGGTGACTACACATGTCTGAAAATAGTAAATATCGTGAATTGTTTGTACAAGAGGCATTAGAACACCTAGAAAATCTAAATCAAAACCTCTTAAAATACGAGGAAGAGCCAAACTCCAAAGAACTGGTTGATAATCTATTTCGTTCTGCACACAGTCTTAAAGGAATGGCAGCAACAATGGGATATGAACAGATCTTGGAAATTTGTAAGTCTATAGAAGAAGTTTTTGATAGATTCAGACAAAATGAGGAAAAAATAACTGCAGAAACAGGTAATGTATTATTTTATGGCATAGATTTACTAAAACAATTGGTACAGGATGAAAAGAAAACAATAGACCTTCAAGAATTTCTAAATTATCTTAAAGATCCTAGTTCCTTTCATATTAGTATTGAATCTCGAGGAATACTGCAAAAAACGATCTTCCCAATAGTTAGAGTACGAATGGATAATCTCGATGCAATAATGAATTTGGTAGGTGAGATGATGATATCAAAAATGCGTTTAGAACAAAACCCGCATTTACACATGAGTGATGAAACACGTGAAGTTGTAACAAATTTGGGAAATTTGATAACTGAACTCCAGCATAAAATGATGCAAATTAGACTAGTTCCCATTGATGATATGTTTAATAGATTTTCTAGAATGATTAGAGATGTCTCTTCTTCACTTGGCAAAGAAGTTAAACTTGAAATGCATGGTTCTGGTATTGAACTTGACCGAAGTGTCTTGGATGCTATTGCGGATCCTCTTCTTCACATGTTAAGAAATTCCGTAGATCATGGTATTGAAACGCCTGATATTAGAAAAGCTGCAGGAAAGTTAGAAGAAGGAACAATCAGACTCTTGGCTACTAGAAAGGGAAACAAAGTAGAAATCCAAGTGACTGATGATGGACGAGGGATGGATGTTGAGTCTATAAGAACAAAAGCTGTTGAGAAAAACATTGTGACACTACAACAAGTAGAAAAAATGAGTGATGAGGAAGTAATCTGTCTAATTGGTACTCCTGGACTTTCAACTGCAAAAGAAGTAACTGAAATTTCTGGAAGGGGCGTTGGAATGGACGTAGTTATGACACAGGTAAAAAATTTTGGTGGACAAGTAAAAATTTTAACAGAAAAGGGATTGGGAACTACAATAATTCTTACAATGCCTCTAAGTCTCGCAATTATTGGTGGATTGGTCGCAAACATAGGTGATCAGAAGTTTATTTTGCCGCTTTCAAGTATTTTTACTACTTTAACAATTGATAGGAGTGAAATATTGCATGCACATGGTAAAGAAATGGTCAAACTGGGAATACAGATTAATTCCTATTTTGAGAACTTCTTCAATTCTTGGTATTGCTCCTGTTATTGAAACATCTGAAAATGATCAAATCAATATAGTTGTAGTTGAAAAAAATGGGCGATACTATGGTTTGATTGTTGACTCGCTAGAAAAAGAACAAGAAATTGTTGTTAAAAAAATAGATAATTCATTTGGTGGCTCAGATACATTTTCCGACGCATCCATTTTATCTGATGGTCGGGTGGCACTAATTCTTGAACCATCCCTGCTGATTTAGGTGATGGATGTAATGAGTTCCAAAATATTAAATCAATATGAATTAGACTCTTTACGATATGTGTTGAATGCACATATAGTTGATAGAGCAAGATTTTCTTTATCCACTTTGTTAGGCGAACAATTTAAACACGACATAAAATCTACTCATAAAAAAATTTCTGAGATAGAAATAATAAAAAAATTATCAAATGATATTATTTTATGCTCGGTATTTTTAAGAGGAGTTGGCGATATCCGTATTGGAATTCTATATACAATTCCAGATGTGGATGCTAGGAGAATAGCTGCAAAATTACTATGTGTGGACAAAATTGATTCATTGGACGAATTGGGAAAATCCGCACTTTCTGAAGTTGGAAATATAATGTCCGGTTCATTTTTTAATGCATTATCTGATCATACTGGTCTTAAGGTGGAACTCTCCACTCCTGACTTTGCAATTACCTCCAGTGGATCTATTCTTGAACCACATGCTGCAGAATTTCTGAATACTCCAAATGATATGATAACACAGGTTGAACTTGAAGGTAAAGAAAGTGGAATTGTTGTTCATATGTTAATCATTCAAGATCATGATGATGCACGAAAATTATTGAATAAAAAAGGAATTAGTAGATGATGATCAACAAAATTCTATTCCATAACATGAATCTGGAAAATGCGTTCTATGTTGTATTATATTGCTATGGGGCATTTTATGAATAAAGAAAATTCTGCCGCCAATATTATGATCGATAATCCTAATTCTATACTTATATTGAAACAGATATTTGGAAATAATCAATTGGATATTACAAGATATAAAATCCAATTCCTAAAAAGACGAATAGAGAGAAGAATGCAAATAAAAGAAATATCAGACTTTAATGAATATCTTCAGCTACTTGAAAGTGATTCCGCTGAATTATCGTATATGTTTGAATCTCTATCCATAAACGTTACAAGCTTTTTCCGAGATACTGCGGTATTCAATGCACTCAGAGCCATGATTGTGCCTAAAATACTATCTAATGTTGAAAATGACGGAAAAATAACTGCATGGAGTGCAGGCTGTGCATCTGGCGAAGAACCATATTCTATTGCGATTCTTCTAAATGATATCTTAGAAATTTATAAAAAAATAGGGATTTCTAAAAATTTTACAATACGCATTAAAGCTACTGATATAAATAAAAAAGCAATCGATTTTGCTAACAATGGACGATATTCAAGTAAATTTTTACAACATTTGTCTGTGGATTTGAAAAAGAAATATTTCATCAATACTCCGAGTAAAGGTGATTCAAAATATGAAATAACATCTAAAATAAAAGATTTGATAGATTTTGAAAGAATGGATATTTTGTCAAGTCCTGAAAATACATACGACGTAATTTTTTGTAGAAATGTGTTGATATATTATGAGAAAGAAGCTCAAGAGTTGATACTTAAAAAACTCCATAACTGTTTGAAAAATGAGGGATATTTGATACTTGGTTCTGATGAGCTTCTCATAGGTAAAAAAACTGAGAATCTTTTCTACCCCGTAATGATGAAAGAAAAAATCTTTCAAAAAATTAATTTGTTAAAATAATATTAAGTTATGAAAAAATATATGAACGACTTTCATACATGTCTGTTCAAAGTATACAGACATGAAATATTATGTACAATATTTCTAATATGATTATGCATATACTTCCTATGAGAAATATGGTGGGGACAATTAGAAATAATCTGGAATTCAAAGATATTGGTATTTTATTGAAAAACTCCTCTGTGTCGGGCATGGGAGCTTAAAATGTCAGTTACCAATAATGTAAAATTCTTAATTGTAGACGACGCATCTTTTATGCGAATTGTACTAAAGGATATTCTCATCTCACATGGACTTGCATCTCAAATCTATGAAGCTGGAGATGGGGTGGCTGCAGTTGAGGCTTACAAGCAATTCAAACCAGATGTGGTTACAATGGATGTAAACATGCCAAAAGCAGATGGTCTTCAAGCACTCCAATCTATTTTGCGTGTAAATCCCAGAGCCAAAGTTGTAATGGTTACAGCAGTGGAGCAAAAACACGTCATACAGGATGCAATGAAGGCAGGTGCAAGAGACTATGTTGTAAAACCATTTGATAGGGCAAATGTTGCACTCGTCATGAGTAAGGTAATCAGGGCGAGATAAAGGTCATTTCATACCAAAATTAACCATCGTAGATTTTTTCTAAACTACTTGAGTCATGCCTAGGATAAAATGTTGATCTGAGATAGACAAATAGCCAACCTTTGCCATAGAAGTTTTGGGAATGATGGGCATTGAGAGGCAGACTGCCTGATCTTAAAGAAAAACTGATTGTATTTGGAGTAATTACTGGAATTTTTCTACCTGTTAGGTTGGTCTTTTATAATTACTTCTCGGCACATTGGATTGGGAGCCTGGGCCTTGTCTCCTCACTGATGTTCGTATTGATACTTTTGGCACATAAAAGAAAACTTGGACGTTTTGGCGACTTGTTTTTGCATCAATTGACAAAGACAATTAAAGGTAAATCTGGAAAAGTCGCCATAATTTTTTCCTTGATATTGATAGCTTATTTTGGAAGTACGCTTGTATGGATTGAACGTGGAAATACGATATATTCTGATGAGAAACACCTTGTCTCACAAATGCTCTTTTTAAATCATAGTTCAGATAAAATAAATGTAAACGATATGCATAAAATTATGAATCTTAGACCTGGCAGTACTTTGATTGATACATCCAATGTTAATTATGTTGACCAAGTCATCTCAATGACCTATGCAATAATGAATGATATGATGGGTGGCTGGATGCTTAATCTTGATATTATCATCCTTGTTGAACAATTTGAATTTTTAGGATTTATTATAATTTACAGGAAAATATATGTTCCATCAAAAACTCTGGACAAACTAAATGCATGATGGAATGATTATTAGATTTCCAAAATTACTTTACAAGTAGTATTGGGCATATTGCATGTTGTGACACTCCTATTGAGACACTTCCCATTAGTAATGGTTTGAATCCTGTTTGACCTCTTGTACCCATTACTACAAGATCTACTTTATTGGAATTGACAAAAGTTACTATTGCTTCAACTACTGATGTACAGGAAATCACATGCGCCAATATTACAATTTTGTTTGTAGCTGCTGTTTTTTGTAATTTGTTCAATTCTGTAACTGCATTATCCTTCAGACTGCTCATTGCTGTAGCATGTTCCGACAAGTAAAATTGTTCATCTTCAGAAGGCTGATACAGACAAGTTGCAATAGTAATCTTTGAACCAAATTTCATAGCAATATCTAATGCAGTCTGAAATGCATGTTTTGAATAATTAGAACCATCATATGGTACAAAAATGTGGCTAAATGTCATACACTATGCTCCGCTCATATGATGTTATTGTATTAGATCAGAATAGAAATAACTTAGCTTGTTTATGGCGAAAAATTAAATCTATTCTGTTTACAATTACATTTTTTGTTTGTTTAAAATGCACAACCATAAGGGTTAATGTAGCCCGTGGGTGATTTAATATTGGATTGTCACAATCTCCCCCAGAGCGGCAAAAATCATCTCTTGTAGAGGATCTTAGTGTACTCACAGGTAGAGCCTTTAAGGAATTAGATGCAACTAGACATGAACTTCAGGAAAAAGAGACAAGGCTGACAATTATTGCCAACGAGTCCATGGAGAAAATAAAGGAACTATCAGGGATTAATCATGATTTACAAGAAAAGGTGGGATTTTTATTAGATATTAGTGCCTCTTTGAACAAAAAAAATGATGAATTGACAAGATCTAATCTTGAACTTGAGAAACAAAAGTCTCATTATGATCAGATGACTCGAGATTTAAAATCAAAACTAGACCAAGTATTGTCCAAAGAAAAAGAACTATCTATGCAACGAGACTTTCTTGCAAAACAAGTTGATGAAAAAACTCAGGATTTGATACGCGCAGAAAAGTTTACTGTGATAGGAGAATTGGCAGCAAGACTAGCACACGACTTGAGAAACCCTCTTTCCATTGTTAAAAATACTATGGATATAATGAGAGCAAAACCAACTATGAGAATTGATGAAAAATTACAACATTTTGGAAGATTTGATAGGGCTATTCAGAGAATGACTCATCAGATAGATGACGTATTGAATTTTGTAAAAAGATCAGACCTGATGTTAGAGCAAACATCTTTACTTTCAATAGTCGACGGTGCTATTAGTAATACTTTGATTCCTCAGGGAGTTAAAATATCAAAACCATATTCCGATGTTCAACTAAACTGTGATTCAAGAAAACTTGAAGCTGTTTTCTCCAATATGTTAAGCAATGCAATACAATCTATGGAAGAAAATGGCGAGATAAAAATACGTATAACAGATTTAGATTATTCTGTACAGATTGAATTTGAAGATACAGGTTCTGGCATTCCAGCTGATATACAATCAAAAATATTTGATCCATTGTTTACGACCAGACAAACCGGTACTGGTTTGGGACTTTCAATATGTAAAAACATAGTGGAGCAACATGGAGGTACATTGTCAGTTCGTTCACCCCCAACTGTTTTTACAATAAGATTACCCAAAAACATTGTACCTAAATACGAAGTAAGAAATCCATATACTAAATAATTGGATATATTTATTTCATGAAAGTTATTCTTGTTTTTTTCCGCGCATTATGTGAATTACTTTACCATCATCTAATGTATACCGTACAGAAATTATCTTGTCCAGTGGGATCTCATAATCTGAATTCTCGGCATTTATTTGCATGTTGGAATATTTTTCTTCAGAAATGATACTGTTTGATTCCGGTGCTGGCTTGAATTGCTCAAAAAGCATCTTAGATATTGCGACTCGGATTAATTCCTGTCTGGAATATCCACCTTTTCTGCACACGTCGTTAATACTCTGAACCATCGCATGTGGGAGATTTAGTATTATTGTATCTGTCAATTATGTCTATTATTGATTTTCCATAGTTAAATCACTCTGCAATTTTTTTAAATAATTATGTCCAAAATGGAATAAACACCGATTTAATGCATGGTTTTTAGCGCATAGCCATTTTCAAGCTTTTTAACCAAAAACTCTAAAGAAAATGGTTTTTGGATTATCTCTACCGAATCCTTTAGAATGGCTGTAGCGTCGTCTAAAACTCCATTTCCAAAGGCTGAGACGAAAATTATTTTCTGATGCGGTCTTAGTTCCAGAATGTCTTTTGCTACTCTTACCCCGTTTTTCTTTGGCATTATAAAATCAAGCAAAACAACATTGAATGGTTCACTCCCATTTCGGCTCTCTTCTAGTTTCTTCTTATACAATTCTACACACTCTTCGCCATCTCTTGCTATGGTTATATTGTGTTGATGTTTTTCAAAGATTTTCTTATACTGCAATCCTGCAAATTGATTGTCTTCAGCTGCTAGTATGTCTAAGCCCATGATGTTGATTTGATTATTTGTATGATTAAGATCAGTGTGTTCAATCTGAACACACTTGGTTCATTATTTTCTGGTGTAATTCTCTTGCATTAAGATGTTTTATGATGGGAACAGTAAACTTGATGGTGGCACCAGATTCTTTGTTATTATATGCAAAAATTCGACCTCCATGTGCGTTTATTATTCCTCTGCACAAATACAATCCCAATCCATTGCCTTTCCAAGATTCTGTTTTAGGTCCTCTGGTTGCAAATTTGTTAAATAAATTAGGCAATATTTCAGGATGAATTCCAGAACCGCTATCGCTTACAGTTACCTCGGCCATGTTTTTTTCTAAATTATATTGAATAGAAACTTGTATGGTTCCTGATTCTGTAAACTTTAATGCGTTGTCGATTAAATTGCGAATTACCTGGCCTAATCTTATCCTATCTGCTTCTACTTCGATTTCGTTTTCTACGTTTGTTAAAATCTTTATCTTTTTATTTGTTCTATATGACGTCACTATCTCAATTAACAAGTCACTAAGACTGAATTTTCCATATGATAATTGAAGAATTCCATTATCTATTCTACCAATGTCTAGAATTCTATTGGCAACTTCTTCTAACTGTCGTGCCTGTTTTGATATGCCTGCAAGAGCTTCTTCTGTTCCAATGTCTCCATTTTGTGCAAGTTCCACAAATCCGTATATTGGATGGAGGGGGCTCTTTAGTTCATGTGAGGCAATGTTGATAAAATCATCTTTTAAGATATTTATTCTTTCTAGTTTTCTATTTGCTTTCTGGAGGGATTTTGTTTTTCTTATTACTTCTTGCACAAGATCCTTGTTTATCAGATTCAAAAAATATCCTAAAACAAGCGAGATAATTCCAGCTGAGATTATGATTATTGCCTGTAATGTTACTGATTTTTGTTTGCTTTCGTCTGCACTAGTTTCTAACGCATCCGTGAGATTTTGAATATCATCATTTAATATTGATATTTTTAGATTTAACTGATTCTGGTTAGTTTCTAATGAAGTATATGTTGTCTCTAAATCTTTGATATTGTTTTTATCCTGAGATTCGAAAATCTTGGATGCTTTTTGCAAATATTGTGAGTGAATTGATTCAATTTCATTCATATTTGCAATTATCGGAGTAAGTTCTTTATTTGTTTCATCATCAAGTCCATAATTTTGAAATCTGTTTACTAATTCATTTATTTTTTCAATCTGAACACTAAATTGATTACTATACGATTCAAATTGACTCTTTGAAAATTCATAATTCTTGGGATTGTCTAATTTTTGATTTCCTATTGCGTTATCAAAACTTTGGGATTGCATTTGTTGTATTGTATACATCTTCGATATTCCCTGCGTTATCGGAATATTCCAATCTGATAATACTTTCATTTGGTTTGTAATTGTATATGTTGTAAATATGTTAAGAAATATGGCAAGACCTAACATCATTATGATCATCCCGACAGATATGCCAATTCTCAAACTTGTTGTTGTTTTATGATTATCCATGTTACTCATCTATTTCTGATATCTCTCATTTTATCCGTCAAATCATTTGTCACAGGATTAACGGTTCTAAAGTCACTTGTATGTACTTAGGTGTGCAAAACAGACAAACAATTACAAGATGTTTTCTTTTGTCATTTTCAGTTATGCTCTACTTGGTCCTACTGGGACTGAAGTTCCTTCTTCCCCATCCCATTCCTTAAATCCCTGCCTAGCTCTTACACGCCACATGTGTAGTGGCCAACTCTCAATTTGTGTAATTAATGCCTGTAACGTAAATGGTTTATTCATAAATTCTACGTTTTCCTTAATTTCTCTTAATTTTTTTATGACAGTTCTTCCACCGCCGGATATGAAAATTATTCTTTGTTTGGGATTTATTTTTTGTATCTCTTTTGCAACATCTATCCCATCCATTCCAGGCATGAAATGATCTAGTATTACTGCATCGAAATATGTCTTGTCTACTACTCCATTACTGCCATATTTTACAAATTCTTTGTAGGTCTGTATGCATTCTATTCCATCTCTTGTAGTTGTTACTAGGTGCCCCCTTTCCTCTAATGCCATTTTATATGCATCTGCTAATTCCTTGTAGTCTTCAGCTACAAGTATTCGCATAAACCAATCTTGCATTACTGATATCCAGAAGAATTAATCATATAGTATGTTGTATGTTCAGATCAAACATTTCTGTTTAAAATAGAATTTTGATTATTCTGTCTTATGTATTTGTTACAAGGTTTAGCTGAATCCGTCTTTTCTCATTTATGATGATGTTTCTTACCTGTTTAGCATTTGAATAAAAAATTCTAGACTCATTACTACGATTACATAAAAGTGATTTAAAAACACGTGATTGCTTAGATACAATAAGATTTCAATTTAAGTTTCATGTCTGGATGCTTTAATTGATTTATTCACCAATTTTACAATCCGACAGTGGCATTGCCATATTTTCAAATAATTTGCTAAGATCTCCGGTTTTTACAGTACACATGACATGAAGGATAATGGTATTTAGATCCGTTTGATTGGTCTGTGCGGTGTTATTGAGCTGCGATTTGATAAAATCACGAGTCAGGTTTTCAATATCTCCTGGTGCAAAGGAAATGGTTGAATTGAAGTTGTTTGTAGCATTTTTATTCAAAAATTGCTGAAGTTTGTCAAGAGTAAGATCTAATGTGGCATTATTTCCAAGCATTTTCTCTAATTGTGCTGGAGTCATACTTAGCGTATTGTTTGCCGTCATCTCTGCCAATTGTTCTGGGCTAATCTTTAACGTTGAATTTTGTGATGTAGTATTATTGAGATATTGTGATAACGTAGAATTGTTTCCCAAGATCTTTTCTAATTGAGATGGCGACATATTCAGAGTCGGGTCACTTCTTAACATCTCTGCCAATTGTTCTGGGCTAATCTTTAACGTTGAATTTTGTGATGTAGTATTATTGAGATATTGTGATAACGTAGAATTGTTTCCCAAGATCTTTTCTAATTGAGATGGCGACATATTCAGAGTCGGATTACTTCTTAACATCTCTGCCAATTGTTCTGAACTCATCTTCAATAATGTGTTGTTTCCAATTATGTTTGAGAGCTGCTTGGGGGTTATCTTTATCGTATTTGGAATTGTTACCGGATTGCCCAATGTCTGATTATTTTCATCTAATGGGAGTGTTGAATTACGCTTATCTGATGGAACATCAATTATCTCAAGATTGTTTGAAAACAAACTTGATACGTATATTTTGTCTGTTATTGGATTTATGGCAATCTCACGTGCGGAAATTCCAGACTTGAATTGATTTTCTACGGTATTTGTATTGCCATCTATTTCAAAAATTTCTCCTGTCTGTTCACTTGTTTGATAAATTTTATCTGTTAGTGGATTTGTAACAATTCCCCATGAACCTGCATCTGTTGGTATGTTTGTTATGATTTGATTGTCCGTTCCATTGATCACTGATGTAGTACCTGCCCCCCAATGACTTACGTAAATAATGTTAGTCAGAGGGTTTACTGTAATTCCCCATGGCCCTCCATCCAGAGAGATACTGCCAATTATTGTATTGCTTGCTCCGTCTATGACAGAAATTGAATTTGAAAGGCTATTTGCTACATAAATGCGATTGGTAGTAGGATTTACTGTAATTCCCCACGGTCCATTTTGAACTTGAATGTTTGAAATAACATTGTTTGTTGAACCGTCTATTACTGAAACGGAATTTGAAAGTAGGTTTGTAACGTATATTCTGTTAGTAGAAGGATTTACGGCTATTCCCCAAGGATTACTTTGTACTGGTATGTTAGCAATTACTAAATTTGTACTTCCATTAATCGCTGTTACATGATTATTTAATCTGTCAGTAACATAGACTATGTTTGTTATTGGGTTTACATCAACTCGCGCAGCCCCTGTATTTGAAAAAAGTGAATTACTGCTAAGATGGATGGAATTTGTGATTTTATTTGTAATTCCATCTATTACTGAAATATTACTAGATACAGAACCTGTAACGTAAATTTTGTCAGTTGTGGGATTGACCCCTATTCCCCTACTTCCCCATCCTATGTCTACACTGGTTATTTCCGCATTAGCAAAATGAACTAGTGTTAATACTGAAATCGTACAAACTAGAATGGTTACATACCATACTTGTTTCATTTGATTAAATTTACTTTTCTTACTAGATAACATAATCTGCAATAAAGTGTCTAGGATAAGTTCCAACTTGGCATAATTTGTGATGTTTGAAAAAAATCAAGAACTGAGAATCTACGCGTGTCTTTTGGGAATGATAGGCAAGGTCCTCAGATCTTACTTGACTTATGTGACACCTTTAGATTAGTATGTGTTTGTTCAAACTAGACGAACTAGACAAATGAGATATATGTAATATCCAATATTTGGAACTCATGAATGTCTTGATAGCTGAAGATGAAAAAGATCTCTTGGATCAATACGTTGATGCTTTAGAAGATAAAGGACACAAGGTAACAATCTCAAAGAATGGTGATGAATGTTTAAAGATTTATCGTATTGAAGAATCACAAAATAAGTCTGATGATACTATATTTCCTTTTGATGCAGTCATTTTAGATTATCAAATGCCAATTAAAAATGGACTAGAAACTGCAAAAGAAATTCTAAACATAAACCCTCATCAGAGAATAATCTTTGCTTCTGGTTTCGTTCAAGAGACTTTCTTTGAATCTGTTAAAAATTTAAAACAAATAACTGAGATAATGAAAAAACCATTCAAACTTAAAGCGTTAATAGATACGTTGGAAGATACCGAAATCTATTCTAAACTGGAACAATTGAATGTGGACATATCTGCAATAAAAGAATTAAACCCATCTCATGCTCAAATAAAGGCATACTTTGATGTCTTGCGCCAATTGCAAAAAGGTAGAACATTCGAGTAATTTAGTTTGTTACAAAAATGTTTGTCGTAAAACCGTCTTAGATGTTACAAAAGTTACCAGGTGGCTTCACATCATTATATATTTTTTGTAGGGCATTAATGTCACATTCTGATATGTATGATTGACTAGTCATGATTGATTCATGCATGAGATCTTCTGGATTTTCTGTATATGGTAATCCAAGAGCATGCCCAAATTCCTGCCTGACTGTGGATTCTAATTGATTGTCAGTTAATTTGTTTGAGTCAAATATTGTAATGAATACCTTCAGGATTTGATTTCCATTTACTATTGTTCTTGTCACTCCAGAATATCCATCTTCAGATTTAACTGTGGAAAGTGTTACCACTATGTCTCCTTCACTGTTGTCCGATTGAATTAGGTTGAATTTTTCTGGAATCTGATATTTTGTATTGGAATATGCTGTTTGAACAGCCCCCTGCCATCCTTGGAAATATTCTGATTTCATTGCGGATGCAGAATTGTAGAGGAGAGAACTATCTTGCATAATCCCATTTGTAGACACTATGGCATTTTCTACATCTTGGATTTTTTGATCACTTACTTGTGCATGATTCTTGATATTCACAGTTAGAGGAGTACCACTTATGACATTCCAATGTTTGTAATTACCTAAGGAATTACCTTGAAGATCTTCTATGACATAATGTGTCTTTGTGGTTGAATTTTGTTCGACAGGTGTGATTGAGTAGTTTGTTGCTACAAAAAATAACAATACTATGACAATAGGTAGTATCAATAATTCTACTTTGAGTATGGTCTTTGCACTAAGCTTCTGAATTTTCTTTTTAATTGTGATAATTTCATGTGATATTGTATTTTGTTTTCTAATTAATTCACTAATTTCTTGTTCTGGTTGTGCAAAAATTATATCTGATTTTGAATTATCAAAAATTTCTAGCAATTGTATTTGTTCGGTAGTTTTGTTTAGTTCGCTTGTTAAATGTTCAAGTTTAGTTCTCAATTGCTTAATCGAATAATCTTTATCGGTCATTCTTAGTGTCATGTTTCTAATTCAATCTCCTAAGCAAAGGTAGTAATCAAATCCCATGGTGTCAGCACATTATTTTGTGTCATTACAAATGCATTTTTCATACTTAGCATAATTTTACACATTTCTGGTATAGTGATATTATCTGGAATTATACGACCGCTTTTCAAATTAAGTATGCTTATCTTTGAATCCAGAAAATTGTCTATTCTATCTAGATAATTTAACTCTGATATCTTTTCAAAGATTATTTGTGGAGTTACAAATAGCGGAGTGTGTTCTAGGATGACTACCTCTGTATTATTTTTCAACATGGCTCTTATCAGAAATTCTATGGTGTCTTCTTTCTGGAATGTTACTATTTTCTTTGATGGCATGTCGGAAACTTTAATCCTTGTATCGCAAAGTATTCCTACTTCTAACAAGCGTCTAGCTGAAATAGTAGAAAATTCTCCGTCCGTTGTTTGAACAAGAGCAAAATCTCTACCATGGAAATTCATCTTGTGTAATAGATCATAGACTCTAGTTTTTGGGGATATGATATCGAAACTTTTGTTCATTACCTCATGGACTGTATCTTTTAAGAAAAATTCATGAGTTGGATTTTCATAAAGGCCATGTAATACTTCTTTACTTCCTATCATGCCAACTGGATTATCTGACTCCATTACTACTAGATTATTTGTATGAGATGCAAGAAATCTGACCAGCATTGATGTTGCAACCCATACTTTTTCTTTACTCCCAATTGTTGCCATTGATGAATACACCAGCAAGTGTGGCATGATTTCTTCGACAGTGCATTGATTTAGATTTTTTCCCAACGTCAAGGGTGAAAAAAGTATCTTGTTTTTGTTATTTTGACTATTTATTTTTCTATGTATTTTATTTTGTAAATCTGACAAGAATTTGTTATTCATTATTGATTACTCCTTGATATGAGGAAATTCTTTTTGTAAGATTGTAACGATTTCATTATTTTTAATTAAAACTTTCAAATGATAATTTTTAGTATGTTCGCATTGAACATACTTGTGTTTGATTTATTATTACAACTTACTGTGTCTGAAATTTGAATTATCATCTATTCCAAAAACTGTCTTATCGTGATTTTATGCCAGTTCTTGGTGGAGTTTTATGAGAGAATAAGCTATTCTTCTTGACAAGTACCCCTCCTGCTGCTATTGTGCCAAGAACAAATATTGGTAGTGTATCTATTCCGTTGATTTTAAATAATTTTAATATTGATTGAATTCCTGAAGATGATGGAATATTAGATTTAATCATACTGGAACCATTTGTACCAGTACTGTTTGTATTCAAACCTGTGGAATTTGATAACGTTTCATTAATTACTACTATCTTACTAATATGAGATGGAATGTATCCTAAACCTGACGCGTTGGCATTAAGAGTAATTGAATTGGCTGAATTAGGAACTAAAACAATGTTTGCAGTTCCATTTTGATTTGTCATACTGTCACTAGACTGAACAATTGCCCCATTTACTTTCCACTGGATGTTCATATTCTGTAATGGATCCGCATAATTCTTTGCTATGATGCTTGCAACAAATGTTTCTCCTGGCAACGCAGACTTTGGCGCAACTATTTTTAACGTTGGAGAAAGATTATCTACTGTAATCTTGTATGTTGAAAGCGGCAAGTCATCTGCTATGATGGATGCCTGTGTAGTGCCTACTGAAGATGGTGTCACATCAAAGGTTGTATAATACTGTCCTTTTGAAATTGTTACATTATCCGGAAGTGCCAAAACCTGACTATTAGTTGAGACTAATTTTAGGATGATATCTTTTTGAGCAAATACTGGATTTGAATTTGAATCTAAAATCTGGACTGTCATAATATTTGGCGTATTAAGCAAAAGTGGGGTTGGATAATTCATCACTACTTGAGATGCCGAAGTGCTGGTTGTTTTTAGATTTAATGATGTTTGATAATTACCTGCAATGAAAGTAAGGCTTGTAGAGCCATCCTTGATGGAATTAGCTTCTGAAACAACTGTAGAGTCTCCTTTATGTATTGTAGTTTGTGGAATTGAAAAATAATCATTGGCCAAAATATTAAGATCTGAATCATCTGTAAAGTATGTCATTGCACCTGATGAATCTTTTAGATATGTTGCAACCGGGAAATTGCTATTGCCAAGTATATTTGGTAGCATGGATTGTGTTACCAGATTAAGTGAGTTACTATTAGGCAAGAACATGGTCGGGTAAACAATTTGATCATTGTATGAGACAACGTGTAGTGATACTGCACCTGTGATGCCATTGGCATTTGTGGGCAGTGTAGTTGCAGTTACAGTCACTCCTGGCGTGGTAGTTCCTGTTACTGTATTTGAGAGTGTTGTTGTGGATGCAGTCAAGCCTGCTAATAGTGGTGGAATGCTTGTGCCAGTCTTGGCAAATACTAGAGCAACTCCAGTTCCTTTATGCATGACTGTATTATCCACTGCAATTGCATCCGAGTCTGATGAGTCTATTTCTATTTGTAGATCATGGCTTGCAATTATTGGATTTCCACTAGCATCCTGTAAATTTACAACGCCTATCAATTCATCATTCCCCGTGGCCATTATTGGCAAAATGCTCAATACTGCGGATTTATCATCATAAAATTTACCTGTGGCAGTAGTTACATATCCAGTTGGTGGATTAACATATCCGTTTGGAGCAGACGCAGTTACACCAAAAGTTGCATTAGCTCCGGCTTTTACAGCTAAATTAGTATATCCCCAATAGGTGCCTTTCTTTATTACAATTGGGTTGTATGCCGTAACATAATGTAAGATAGGACTTGAATTTGTCTCATTATTTCCAGGATCATGAATGTTCACAGGAATTGTGATGTCTTCGTTTGCGGGCATTAGATTACCTGATGAATCTGTTAGTTGTGCGATTACATATCCTATGGATGATTGGTAACTATTGATCTGCTGAGGATATACAAACATCTGAATACGCGGAGAGCCAGTTTGGATGACTGTTACAATAGAACTTGCAGATTGTAATGATTCTGATGATGCAAATATCTGTGCAGTACCGGGTTCTTTTGCTTGGAATTTTCCAACTCCATAATATGTTCCAGCCTTTATGAGAATTTGAGGATCGGTTAATGTTACTACTTTGTTGTCAGATGTTGCAAGGCTGATTGAAACATCACTATCTGTAATGGAAGGGATTCCATCACTATTTGTTAATTCTACTGTAAAGTATCCTTCACGTGGACCACTAACTGAAAAAGTAGAAGGAGTGGATTGCACTAGTAATTTTGTAGGGTAGTTACTATTTCCATAAACTGTAATGGGTACTTGGATTGAATTAAATCCAGGAGCTCCCAATTCAATATTTGCAGTTCCATGATTTGATGTGACTAATTTTAGATCAGTACTAAAACCATCCTTATCATTTTCAACTCCAATTATTTGTAATACTGATGAATCTGACGAAGAATATATCATATTCTGAATTTTTTGTGGCAATATGTGGTCATGGTGTAATACATACACCTGTAAAGTACCCTCTGAATTTTCAATCAATTTTTGAGGAATCAGTCGTACTCCAAAGTTGTATCCATCATCAGCATAAGCTTGTACCATTCCAATACTGGCTAATACAATTAGCATTAGGACTGTGGCTTTCAATTCTAAGAAGAAGACTTTAAAATATGATATAAAATGGTGTGTGATTTTTCTGAACGAATTTAGACCTGCATTAGATCTAAATTGATTAAATAAAATTTTGAATTTGATTGAACTGTGAAGTATTTCATGCTGTTTGAAATACCGTTTCAACAGGTTTTGATTTCTTCCACAGGTGTTCGCAGAGACTAAAGATATTGTTTACTATCTCAGTCGAGTTTGTATGTACAATTGAATCTGCGTCATCATTCAAGTCCATTGTTCCTTTCATTGAGCCAGACATGACAATTTGCTTGTCCTTTTCTGCAACCATCCTACCCTTTGATGGTAATTTTCCCAGTCTTGTTTCTGTTGCACCTAACTTTTGTACTAGACTGATTGCTTGTTTATTTTCTGCTTCTGTTATGATTCTAACTTCTCCGCCTCTTTTAATGCAATCTTTGATCTTTTCTGGGATTGCTGTGTGATACATCCTCATTATGTCTTCAACAGTGCTTACAAAGTATACTACATCAGTAGCTTCATTTACCAATTTACCTATTCTTGCATAGATATTTGATCTACCTTGTATTATTGAAAACGATGACATGGAATTATCAGGGGTTGGACGCTTTAATTCTTCAAGACTTGTAACAACTTGTTTGGAAAGTTTTCCCATGGTTGTAATCTCGTCTTGTTTTTTCTGTATGATTCCATTAAATGCCTCTTCAGGATTCACTGCTTTGCATATTGTTGGGTTTGAAAGCGTTGTTGTAATCAATCCTAGATTTCTCAATTTTGTTAGTGCTCGGTATGTCTTGCCTCTGTCCACATCAAGTTTGGCAGACAAGCTTCCAACTGTTACTTCACCTGTACGAAGTAAACCCAAGTAAATTTTAGCGTCATCTCCTTCTAGACCAAAATATTTTAGAGTTGCAAATAGATCTTCTTCAGTATTCAAGACAAAACACTCCTAAAATTGGAAAATTCCTGATCGATATTGCACGTTAAATTATGCCACATAGTATTTTCTTGTTCAAATTTACGCATGTAACTGTTTTCTATATGATTATCAGGTGCATTCATAGCGATCATTGGAGATCGTTTACTGTTTTTGTTAGTATATAAGCAGATTGTTGCTTTGGTGTCCAAATTTTGTCTAATGCTGTTGACAACTACAGACTGGACGGTCTTTTGAGTTTCTGCGGTGATTGAAGTCATAAAGAAGTTACGACTAGACAGCGATATGAGTAATTGTTTGTAACAAATAAACAAACACGAACAAAGCTAATTTTGTATATTCTGTCATCATTTTCTAGCATAATATTGCATGAATTAAAAATTGGCATCATACATATCCATCTGGGCCATACGAGTTTAAAACAATAGTTGAAAAATCTGTTTATCTTTAATAGACATACATCATCTAATAGACATATGATGTTATTACATATTGAATTGATGGGGAAGAAATTATTAGATGCAGATTTATACCGAACCCCCATCAGTTCTGTATAGTTTTAGTCTGATTTTACACCATTAAATTAAAAAATATTTTTATTCATGTATGAGGTATTTACTTTTCCATGTATTTTCTACTCATCTGATAATTTCATTTCCTAATTGATATGGCAGTAAACACATTAATTTTATTTTATGTTTTGATATCAAGTCTAATTCATGTACAAAAAGCTTGTATTGATAAATCACTTCAAATAATTAAAGCATATCAGTAAATGAATTTGAGATGTCTAAATTTATTCTAGTCAAGGATTGTGATATGTAATAATGTTTGATGTAAATAACATTCGAATTATTTTGGCATTGATAATGCTTGCTATTGCATCATATACTGATGTTAAAAAAAGAGAAATAGATGATAGGATATGGATAATTTTTGGAGGTCTATCATTTGTTATTTTGTTCTTTACTCAAAATATTTTTAACTCATTTTTAATAGTGGGAATTTCTTTGATTGTTGCGCCAGTAGCATTAATCATATGGAGATTTGGTTTCTTTGGAGGTGCTGATGCTTTTGCATTAATTGTTTTAGCATCTCTTGCTCCAGGTTCCACATTTGCAGAATATCAAGTAAATCCATTTACAACTCTAACTAATACTGTCATACTTTCTATAATTCCAATAGTGATAAACATACTACGAAATATTGTTGCATTAATTCGGCATGATGATATATTTGAGGGATTTGAAAGTGAAACACGAAAGAACAAGATTTTTGCCATGTTCGTAGGACATCGCTCAAAACATCCGAAGTTCAGTTTCTCTATAGAAACAAAGTCGGGAAACGTGAAAAAGATGGATTTTGGAATGAAGAATGCGGATAGTGCAGAGTTTTGTTCCTCTCCTGACACTTGGGTGACCCCTGGAATTCCATACATGATCTATATTTTTGCAGGGTTTGTGACCCAGCTAGTTTTTGGCGATATTATCTTTAATGCAATCAGAATGTTTCGCTAGTCTCTCATTTGGTAGATCTTGATTTACTCATCTACTAGGTTTATTAGCTATATCTGAAGAACGTCTTGTGTATGAAACTAAAGATTGCCCTGATAATGTCCGTGATATCAATAGTAATGCTTTGTATTTATGGTATTGATGTGATTGCAGCCAACGGAGAAAAGACGGGATTTCTTCCAATGAATGCATCTGCAAGGGGATCCATCTTTGGAATTATTCCTTCGGCACTGCTGATTATTTCCTTTTTTATGACAAGAAATGAACCTTCGAGAAAATTAGGAGTCTTGATAATAGTTGGAGGCGTATTAATTATCGTAGGTACTGGGATAATCCTTGCATTACAAAGCAGTCAAGCTCAAGACTCTAGAGCCATAAGAGAATTTGGTGCAGTCTTGGGAATTGGCATCATAATCTCAATATTGGGTATAATTAAAATCAAAAGAAGTACAAGTTAACTTTTCTCCATACTAAATTCATGTATCAATAAGAAAATATTCGAGGATTCCCATGAATAATTAGACTATGATAAATTGTACTAAATGCGGCAGGGAGGTAAGTAAGGTATATGATTGTGAGCATACAAAAGATGAGGATTATTGTGTAGAGTGTTATACTGAATTACATTATTACATTACTGAGAAAAAGTCTGAATAAAAAGTAAATTCTGATAAACTTGAAGAGGATTCCCAAATCTTTTAATCTAAATCTATTGACTCTAATCTTGTGAAAGCAATACTTCTTTCAGGAGGATTTGGGAAAAGACTCAAACCTCTGACAGACTATTTACCAAAACCACTAATTCCTCTTTGTAATTATCCCATTATTGAATGGCAGATAAGATATTTTAAGAAATTTGGCATAAAAGAGATCATTGTATGTGCAGGATATAGAGCAGAACAGATACGAAAACATCTGGAAAGCAAAAATCTTGGCGTCAAATTGGAATATTCTGTTGAAAAGAAACCACTTGGAACCGCAGGTGCCATAAAAAATGCCATTAAGCATATTGATACGGATGAATTTTTTGTTGCAAACGGAGATGTAATAACAAATCTTGATCTTAGAAAGTTAAAGATACGCCGAAATTCTATCGCAGTGATACCTCTCCGAACTACGTTTGGAATCGTACACCTTGATGAAACAAAAGTTGAGAGATTTGAAGAAAAACCAGAAATGTCTGATTATTGGATGAATGCAGGCATATATTGTTTGAAAAAAGATATCATAAAACATCTTCCTAAAAATGGAAATCTCGAAAATACTACTTTTCCAGTTCTTGCAGAACAAGGTGTTCTAAACGCAGTAAAATATTCTAATGTTTTTTGGAAATCTGTTGATTCTTACAAGGATATGGAGGACTGTGAATCTCTAATGGTATCTAATCACTATGAAAAATTCTTGTCAACCAAGTGAGTATTATGAGACTCGGATTTAGCCTAGGCTCTCTTTTGTCTGTTGAAGATATATTTCATTGTGCCAAAGTGTTAAACAGTTTAGCTGTAGACTCAATCTGGGTTCCAGAGACATGGGGAATGGATTGCGGTTCCATGTTGTCTGGAATTTCAAATTTGACCACAAAACCCAAGTTGGGTTCATCAATCATCAACATTTACTCGCGAAGTCCTGCTCTAATAGCCATGTCTGCAGTAACTATTGATACTCTATCAAATGGTAGATTTATTCTTGGGTTGGGCACAAGCAGTAAACCAATTGTTGAAGACTGGCACGGTATGGAATTTAAAAATCCACTTCAAAGAATGCGTGAATGTGTCCAGGTAATCCGACTCATAATTTCTGAAAATAAGATTTCCTATACCGGAAAATTTTTTAAACTAAAGAATTTCAGCCTTTTAATAAAACCGCCTAGAAAAGAAATTCCAGTCTATCTTGCCGCAATAAATGAAAAAATGGTGGACTTGACATGGGAGATTGCTGATGGAGTGATCTTTTATCTAAGACCATTGCCAGAATTAAAAAAGACAATTAAAAAAATGCAATCCAAGAAAAAAATTGATGTTACTTGTCAGTTAATTACATGTGTTTCTAAAGATTCTGAAAAAGCAATAACTCGAACAAAACAGACAATAGCATTTTATGTTTCAGCAGGAAAAATTTATCGAGACTTCTTGGCTACTAATGGCTTTCAAAATGAAACAACTGCAATATTTGAAGAGTATAAGAAAACGGGTTTCAAAGAGAATTACAAACTTGTGACAGACAATATGGCAAATTCTCTTTCTATATGTGGAACGCCTGAGGATGTCAGAACAAAAATACGCCAATTCGTAGATGCTGGAATCGACTTGCCTATACTTCAATTCAATCCTGTTGGTAACGTACAAGAGTCATTTGATCTACTGACTCAAACACTTGCAAGGGACATGATATGAAAAAAGTAGCAATTGTTGCCACTGGTATTACTAAATTCGATAAAACTGAAAAACCCCTAGATGCGATAATGTTATCTTCCATCAAGTCAATGTTTGAAAACACTAAAAATTTAGACCAGAAAGATATCGATGTTGTACTCACCTCTACAAACGCAAATAAAAATTATCTTGCAAATATAATATCAGAATTATCTGGAATTAAACCAAAAATATCCCATTCGGTTGAGAGCCTGTGTAATTCTGGGACAAATTCGCTAGTGTCGGCTTATGCTTATGTTTCATCAGGACTTGCAGATGTTGCGCTTGTTGTAGGGGCAGAGAAGACCGATAGTCCAGGACTTGTTCTAAATTGGGACATGTCACGAGGTGAATTCAAACATCCTATTTTTTGGGCATCGATGTTTACTAGTGCACATATGAGAAAATATGGAACAAGTCTTGAAGATCTTGCATACGTGTCTGTTAAAAATCATAAAAATGCACTAGACAACCCATGTGCCTATTTTGAAAAACCCTTTTCCCTTGAAGATGTAATGAGTTCAAAAAATCTTACTGAAAATGTAAGACAATTGGATTGTTCCATGCCCTGTGATGGATCTGCAGCAGTTTTGATATGTTCTGAAAAAAAAGCAATGAAGTATACTGATACCCCTGTCTGGATAACTGGAATTGGTCAGAAATCCATCTCTGCGAGCTTTACAAAAAATGATGATTTAACATCTATGGAATCTACAAAGACAGCAGTTACTGAGGCATACAAAATGTCTCATAAGACTTCATCGGATATTGATGTTGCAGAGATTCATGATGCATTTAGTGTATGCGAAATTATTGAATTGGAAGACATGGGGTTTTGCCACAAAGGACATGGTTCTAAACTTGTTAGAGAGTTATGTGATACAGGTAATAGAAAAATAAATCCACGGGGAGGATTGATTGGTACGGGACACCCACTAGGTGCTACGGGGATAGCCCAAGTAGTTGAAATTTATCATCAACTAAGTGGGAAAGCACAAAAAAGACAAGTGTCTAACGCAAAAACAGGGCTTGTGCATAACATGTCTGCGGGTTCTACATCTTCGACTGTTTTGGTATTGGAATCATGACTAGATTTGAAGCAGAATTAAAAAACAATAATTTTGTTTGTAGTGAATGTGTTAAATGTAAACATCTAGTATGGCCCCCAAGCAATTATTGCAATAAATGTTTTGGAGATGTAATATGGAGGCCTGTTTCAAAAAAGGCAACACTTGTAGAATTTTCTAGCAAAGATGGAAAAAACTTCTGTATTGGTGAATTTGAAAATAGTATACGCGTGTTTGGAATGCTGGAAAAGAATTCCAATTTGATCATAGGGCAAAATATGACACTAAAATATTGTGATTTTGATCAAATGCCAAAATTTGTTTTCCAAACGGATTAGGCTGAAATTACCTAATCACGGGAATTTGAGATTGGATTTTTCCAATTCTAAAATGGGTATATACAAAGACATACCATCTGTTCCTATCTTATCCACAAAATGAAAATCTCCAGTAAGTCTCTTTAATTCAATTAATTTCTTTGTAGGTGGGCCATTGCTTACAAGATAATGTATGACATTTCCTCCTATTGCACCTGTCTGTATGAAAATAATGTTCTGATTGTTGTGATTTACATGGTAAATCAAAGGCACTGCACCTAGAACTGATTGTGATGAATAAAGAATTACTTTTAGAAGATCTCCATACTCTTTGTATTTCAAATATGTTGTCTGGGACTCATTTGTTGACATGTGTCTATTGCTTAAAATGATGATATATTAATGCTGAGGATATCACACCAAAGTTTTTTTAAAATAATTTGTTTGTATGAATATGCTAAGATGAGTAGAGAAAAATGACTACATGTTACAAAAAATACCTACCTAGGTGTTACTATAATTACCATGAAGTCTATATCATCAAAATTCTCTAATCATATTGCGATACATGGTAATTTCTATGGAACAGGCTGCATTGAATGGAATGGAAACTAAAATTCGTAAGAAAAATAGTAAAAAAACTAATCAACGCATTGCTAGAACCAGAAGGCAACGTGGATATAATTGGGAGGATACTCTTGTTAAAAGATTCAATGCGGTGGGGGGTTGGAAAGCCTTTAGACTTGGATCTCCAAGTGTTGGATTGCCAGACATACTAGCAGTTAGCACAAAGGAAAATACAATTCATACAATAGAGGCAAAATCTGGCACAAATACTACTCTAAGAGTACCCTTTGATCAGATACAGCGATGTTTGAAGTGGATACATACTTTTGAGTTATATGAAACAAGAAAAATGATCATTGCTTTCAAATTTTCATCCAAGAAAAGAATTGGAACTGGTAAATATGAACACCGCGAACTTCGAGAATTCTTTAAAATATGGGATGAGCGATACCCTGTAACTGATTTTATTTGTACGTATGAGGGAGATACATATGCCATGGTTGAAGGTAAACGTAGTCCGCTGAAACTTGATAATGCAATAATGCCTTTTATTAAAAAACAAGTGCTAACTAAACCGAATACTTTAATGTGATATTGTTTTAACGAAATTATGAGCTTTGAAGATTTTGTAGATGAACGTAGCTTGGTAAGCCGTGATGCACTAGCTACAAAGGAAATAAAACTGAAATTGCTTGAAGTTGAAGATGATACCTCGGATCATATTTGGAGATTTGGAGTTAGAGTTAAAGTAAAAAGAATTCTCATCACAATAAAACACATCAATACTCAGCAGATTGAAGAAGGCGAATGTGACCTATATGTTGTTGAAAAAGAGATGAAAGAAAAAAGACATTATAGTTCAACTAATAGATGGGTCCCAACAACCGATATCAAAAATGGGTATATTGTAAATTCAAGGCATGCTTCATTACTTGCTGATGCAGTAGCACTGGACTATATTACAATCTAGATTAGCACTGATATCAGTTTGTCACCTATTGGATTTTTCCATTTCAAGACCTTTGTAGATTTTTTGTTTTTTCCTTGGAATAGTACAAAGTTTACTCTTTGAACATTTTTGCCATTCTTTAGAACAAGTCTCTTCATAAATGGAACATTGGTAATTTGTAAATCCAACCCCATGCGTTGTAGATATCCTATGAGATGTTCTCTCTGATTCACGTCTGGTGGTGGGATGCTAAATGGAATCAAGTCAATCTTATTTTTAGATATTGATGTAACTAGGATTTTATTTTTTGATTTTACTATTACGCCAACACATTTTACAACAAATTTGTTATCTGCAATATTTTTAAAATGTTCTAACATTTCTTTTTTTACATTGATTTGCATTCGGTCCTGTTCTATGGCAGAGCCTAGCCCAAAATATCGTCCCCTGTGATATATGAGTGGATTTTTAGATTCATCATGTTTGATATTTACAACTTCACCTACTATCATAGTGTGATCTCCCAGTTTTTGCTTTTTGACTAGTTTGCATTCTGCATTAATTGTACAACCTGAAATTAGAGGCGTCGTGATTTTTTGTGGGTCATCAAGTTTGAAGATACTTTTCATTTTTAATTTATCTAACTCTGTTCCAGAATACCCTCCGGAGATATTTACTTCAGTAGTTTGTTTTTGTGAAGCTACGTTTATTCCAAATTCTTTTGTTTTTTCTATGTTTTTGAGAGTCTGAGAACCTTCATGAATAAAAGCTGCGATTAAAACCGGTTGGTATGATATTTGCATTACCCATTCTGCCGTCATAACATTTGGCCCGTTAATACCTCTAGATGTGATCATGGTAAGACCTGTGCTAAAATACCTCTCTGACTTGCTTGGAGATTTTCTACCCAACATGGTTATTTGACCTCTTTCGGGTAATTGTTCTTTTGAACATGTGTTCTTTACCATTAAAATCTATTAATTTGACATCAAATTAGGCATGATTGACAAACTCCTGATTGATATGCTGACAGCGGATGAAAAGACAACTTCCAATTCTTAACCATGTGTATTTCCTAGATTCAAGATGTGATAAACTGCATGTCTGAACCTTATTCTATAATGTCTGCCCAATAAAAATACAATAATCATGATACAATTTTTTAATATCTTGGAACTGTTTACTTTGTACACACAAGTCACTATATGAGATATTATTCTGGATATGCTTTATGGGCGAAGAAAGGTTTCTGCGAATACTTGTTGCCGAGGACAATATTGAATTGGCAGATGCGTACAAAATGGCATTGGAGGAAAGAGGCCATGCCGTTACGACTACAAGAGATGGAATAGAATGCATTCAGACCTACAAAGAATTTGAAAAACGTGAGAATGCGGAAAAAAAGACAGGCAAATTATATTTTGATGCTGTCATACTGGATCATTTTATGCCAGGAATGGACGGAATAGACACAGCAATAGAGATACAGAGTATTAATCCAAAACAAAGAATAATTTTCATAACAGGAGGAGGTAAACAGGTTTTAAGAAAATTGAGGGAAGTTAAAGAAAATGTAGAGTTTATGAACAAACCGCTTACATTACAAGCCTTAATTAGACAAATCGAGAGTTGGCCAGTACACTTGTGGCATCAAAGAGTCAAAGAAGGATTCAAGGAATGGGATGGATACAGTGGAACATCAGTTCCAGTAGGACCAAGTAGAGCATAATAGAAATAACACGTGAAAAAGAAATAATCTATTTTAATAGAATGGCAAACATATTGATAGATAATTAATGTCTTTTTCTAATGCAAAAATATAGTATTTCCCACTATTGGCGGTTCTTTTTTACAGAAAACTTTATGAAAGCATGATGGCGAGTGCATGCATGATCATTCAGGAAATCACCATTAATGGTAAAAAATACCGTCTTACACTGACCGATCAGGTACTTTCTGATGTTCGAAGACTAAAGGCATTGTACAATGCGGCTTATGAAGATCCTGAGAGTTTTGATGAGGTAAGCTCTGCAATATCTAACACAATTACTCAAATCGCTAGTGCTGTAGAACCTGAGGTCTCTGACAGTGATCTTGATGGGTTAATTCAGGCTGTCATGAAGGCTGTTGATGAGAAGAGCAAAGAAACTGAGGAAGCCAAGGTAAAACATATGGAAGACAAGAAAAAAACAACAAAGAAACCCACTGAAAAACCTAAAAAGTCAAAAAAATAATCAATTGTTTGTCTAAGAAGAACCCTCATATTGGTTAAATTTGATAATTTCTCAGAAGAAACATGCAAACTCATTGTGAATGTGGTATTTGCGGTCATTCATCTGAAAAAGAATGCATATCAAAAGATTGCAAATGTTGTATTAATTTTCACATGCGTTCTGGCCCTAAAAAATAACTCGCTTTAGTTTGCGTTTTTCTTGTAGCGGCAAAGATTTTGTCTAAATTTAAAATCCTTTAGATTTAAATAAGATTCAACTAAGTTTTTCATAATGCCGCCTACAGCATTCTTGAAATGCATTGATCCAAACTGTGGTCTTCAATACCCTGTAACAGATATTCGAATAGAATGTGAAAAAGGGCATTTGCTTGATGTAAAATATACTACAATACCTCCCACTACATTAAAAGAAGTATTTTACAAACGCAGAAATCATACCAATAATATCTTCAATGAAAGTGGTGTTTGGCGTTTTCGCGAATTGTTGAACTTTTGTCAAATTGATACTGAAGATATTGATCAATGCTCAAAATATCTAGTATCATTAGATGGTGCAGAGGGAAGACTGTCAAAACCATATCACATGTCTAGAGTCTCAGACTATGTTGGAGTAAACAATCTCTGGCTTCAGCCAGAAGGATACAATCCCAGCGGCTCCTTCAAGGATAACGGTATGACTACTGCCGTAACCCACGCTAAACTTGTTAAAATTAAAAAAATAATATGCGCATCAACTGGAAATACCTCCGCATCTGCTGCAATGTATGCTGCAAACGAAAAGATGGAATGTGATGTATATATTCCTGCAGGGGAAGTTGCCCCTGGAAAGCTCAGCCAGGCATTTCAATTTGGGGCTCAAGTGGTTGAAATAAAAGGAAATTTTGATGATGCGTTATCCACTTCATTACAACAGGCAGGTAAAATTGGTGGATATACTGTAAACTCTGTAAATCCATTTAGAATTGAGGGACAAAAAACGATTATCTTCAGAGCATTAGAATTCTTGGATTGGAATCCTCCTGATTGGATAGTTTATCCCGGGGGTGCACTTGGAAACACATCAAGTTGCGGAAAAGCATTGATGGAATTATACGAATGGGGTTGGATTAAGAAAATTCCAAGACTTGCAGTTGTAAATTCAGAGGGGGCTAATACTTTGTACAATTTGTATAATGGCAAGTTTGAAAATACTGCACTAAGATGGAATAATGGAAAATCTGATACTGGACTGATCAAGCGATATTATGAATATATGGACAAAAACCAGATTAGGCCAAAGACAAAAGCTACTGCAATACAAATTGCAAAACCTGCTAACATTCTCAAAGGATTACGTGCTCTTGATTTCACAAATGGAGTTGTAACTCAAGTGTCTGACAAAGAGATGCTTGATGGGATGGCACTTGTAGGCCTTAATGGATTTGACTGTGAAATGGCATCAGGTGCTGTACCTGCTGGAGTCAAGAAATTATTAGAAGACGGAGTGATAAAGAAAGATGAAACAATTATAGGAATACTAACGGGTCGTCAGAAAGATTCTAGCATACCAGTGGATTACCACAAAAATCCTGAAAATAAATTTGCAATCCCACCTAGAACTTAAACGCCAGGTATTTTTTCTATCTTTATTTGACTTGCTTGATTATTTGCCACTTGTTCTACTGTCATCTTGACTGAACCTATTACTAGTCTATCTCCTTGTCGTGGAATGTCTTTTAATTTGTCATGCAATAATGCATTCAAAGTTGAATAATCTTCGCCTTGTGGAATTTCTGATTTGAGTATCTCATTTACTGTGTCTATTTCGATATCTCCGTTTGCTAACATTGTATTTTTATCCAACATTTTAAAATTAAGCTCTTCTAAATCCGTCTCATCCATTATCTCTCCGACTATTTCTTCTAACAAGTCTTCAAGTGTTACACATCCTTCAACTCCTCCAAACTCATCTACAACTATTGCCATGTGTGTTTGTCGGCCTTGCATCTCTCTGAGTAATTTACTAATTCTTTGTTCTTGAGATACAAAGATTGGTTTTCTACTTAGGGATTCTAAAGTGAGCATTTTTTCATCTCTTTCCAAATGTTTCAACAAATCCCTTACGTTAAGAATGCCAACAATTTGATCAGGAGTATCCTTGTAGATGGGAATTCTTGAATATCCACTCTTGCTTATCGATGGCATTGCATCAAAAAGTATAGTCTTTGCAGGAAGCATGAACATCTTTGTTCTAGGAGTCATGACTGCACGAATTACAATATCATCAAACTTGAGTGCCCCATGAACAAGCTCACGCTCATGTTTTTGTAGTGCCTTGTCTTCCAAGCCTTGTTCTATTACACTGTAAATTTCTTGTTCTGTAATTGGCGGTGGTTGATGTGAACTTCCTACAGCTTTTAACATTGCATTTGTAATCTTTTCAAAAAGTAGTACAAATGGATAAAACACATAACTGAATACCAATATGATTCTACTTACTTTCAAAGAAATTTTAGTTGCATTTGAATTACAATATGCTTTTGGAGTAATTTCACCAAATACTAAAAGAACAAATGTCATAATGCCAATAGCTATTGCAAGTCCATTATTCCCGAAAATCCCTAATGAAACCTCTGTAGCAAGTGCAGACGATCCTACATTGACAAGGTTTGTTCCTAGATTCAAAGTTGAAAGCATTCTACTAGGGTTTGATTTTAATTTGTAAAGTGAAGCTGATCCTTTTACTTTTTCTTTTACAAGTTGATTGACCTTTGCTTTGCTTATTCCAATCAGTGCAATCTCTGAACCACTGAAGAATCCTGACAGTCCAACCATGATTGCAAGTACGACTATATCTAAAGTCAGGTAAGGTGTCATTATTCTTTACCTCTATTGGTGGAATGTATTTTTAAAACAGATGTTAAATCACCAGTTTTAATCACTAGATTTTTCATTATGGCTGAGAACAAAGTATTGTGTACGTAGTCTTCTACCTTGTCTCTTTTATAAGTTCACATTAGTTGAATGTCTTTCTTGAGCATTATGCGCTTTGATTGAATTACTTCTTTGCAAAGTGTTCTTCAAGTAGTTTTTTCTTTTCTGTCATGTGAAATAATTCCTCGGTGTGCTTGAATGCCTCATCTCTTTTTCTGTTAAATAACATGGCCTGCATTAAAAGATGATTTTCAGGTACTACTATGCCTGTTTGATCATCAGAATATGTCATTTTAATGACATCATCCTGAACTTCGATTACATCTGCATGAATGTGAATCATGTTGGTATCTTTGAAATTAAATTTTATGGTTTCTGCAAAATCTCTAATGTCCTTTGTTCCCTTTGCTGTATACAGTGTAGCAATCCCATATTCGTTTTTATACAAATCTAAAATTTCTTGCACGTTTGGTGCCGGCCCATCAAATCGAATATCCATCAAATGAACATGCATCTGTCTTGTTGGAACCTTCAATACGCGAATAAATAATGGAGTGTCAGCACCCATATAGCTCTTTACGTCCTCATTGTGGTGAGGTTTCCTAGTCCATTCAATTGAATCTTTTACTTGAGTCTTGACGTCTTCAAGGTCTGCCCATCTTCTTATCAACGTGGCATCAAATCGCCTTATCTTTTTACCATATCTCTCTTTGAGAGGTTGCAGTATTCTTCCCATGCCTGTTACATTACAGCTTCCTTGCATGACATATTTTTCATTAAACGTTTTTTCATAATTTACTCGCGAGTTGAATATTAAATTTGCAACAGATTCCGAACCGCCTATTTTTTCACCTCCTTGAAAAATAGCTCGGACATTTTTTGGCTCGTAAAGTGTTTTTTTGTTTGTATATCCTACACCTCCCGGGGCTGCATCTATCACTAAATCACACTCTGAAATTACATCCTCCAATGAACCAGATATTTTATAATTTTTAAAATAATCCATTTTTGCTTTTGGGACGTATACGTGAAATCCTCTGGATATTGCATCGGCAACTTTTTCATCAGGAGAGTACTTGCCTACTCCTACTAATTCTATGTCTTTATCATCTGCAATAAACTGAGTTATTCTACTACCAATGGAACCATAACCATTAACAAAAACCTTTTTCACAGTTTTCTGACAAGAATGCCCATTTATTTGGATTACCCTTTCAACAAGGACTAAATAATCTGAAATTATTATTTAATCATTGAATATTCATCTGTCATCAATAGGAATTGGGGTGGGTGTTGTAATTGCAGTTGTTGTTATTGTTTTTTTCATGTTTGGGCAAGGCACTCAAAAACAGACTATACCATTACCACCGATTCAAACTCAGAGCCAAGGCAATACCACAACCGGACAAGCATCAATACATCTGTTGATTGATAATACCTCTCCAATATTAGGATCAAAAAATGCACCAATTACCATGATAGAGTTTGGAGACTATCAGTGTTTTTATTGCCACCAATTCTACAATAGCACAGAACCTGATATTGTGAAAAATTATGTCGACACAGGTAAAGTTAGGATGGTTTTCAAGGATTTCACCATAATCGGTCAGGATTCTGTAAATGCTGCTCATGCATCACACTGTGCCCAAGAACAGGGTAAATTTTGGGATTATCATGATGCATTATACAACAACTGGGCAGGAGAAAATACCGGCTGGGCGTCATCAGATAATTTGTTAAAGTTTGCAAAGCAAGTTGGACTAGATCCAAATGCGTTTAATCAGTGCATGACTCAATCCAAGTATATTTCCGTAGTTGAAGGAAGTCTATCTAATGCAAAAGACCTGGGGTTGACAGGAACGCCTGATTTTTTCATAATTTTGCCTGACCATACCGTGACCAAAGTTGTTGGAGCACAGCCATACCAAGTCTTTGATAATATATTCAAATCACAGCTAAAATCATAAGATTTTAGGTATTTTTCTATAAAATGCTGAAAAATGTCAATCTTTGAGATCAATTGAGATTCTCAAAATCCTTATATCTGCAATCGGAAAGCTGAATCTATTGGCTGCAGGTATAGACGACATTGCCCTATATGTTCCTAGATTGTTTGTGGATGCCAGAGACTTTGCAAAGGCTCGTGGTATGGACCCAGACAAGCTACAAAAAGGTCTAGGTGTATCACGAATGGCTATTGTAGACACTAATCAAGACCCTGCATGCATGGCGGCAAATGCCTGTCTTAGAATAATGGAACGAAATAAGATTGCACCAAAAGATGTTGGCAGATTATATGTGGCAACCGAGTCCTCTCTTGATGAATCAAAGGCAATGAATTCCTATGTGATTGGAATGCTTGAACAAGTTTATGGAAATGATTCCTTTGGACATTGTGGAGGAATAGAATGCAAGTTTGCATGTGTCAGTGGCTCATATGCTTTGTATGATAATGCTAACTGGATAAGAGCAGGTGAAGCAGAAGGAAAGGCCGCCATAGTTGTGGTGTCAGATATTGCAAAATACGATATGGGTTCTAGTGGAGAATATACGCAAGGTGCAGGGGCCATTGCCATGCTATTAAATGACACTCCAAGGATTATGACTTTTGATCCAAAAGTTACTTCAACCTCAATTAAAAATGAATATGATTTCTATAGACCATTTGGAAAAGAGACACCTATTGTCAATGGACAATATTCTAACTTGCTTTACATGATTCAGGTCAAAAAGGCATTGATGGCATACAAAGAAAAGGCACTCTCAACTGGAATAATAAAACTAAAGGAAGGTGAATCAATTTTGGATTATATTGATTTTATCAACATGCATCTTCCATATAGTAACATGGGTAAAAAAGCACTAACCTATCTTCTAAGGCATGAATGGCGTAGCTTGCCTCGCTGGAAGGGAATTATACAAAAAATGGGAATTCCAGAACCTACTCCAAAAGATCCACGTGGAACGATTGAATCAATACTTGCAGATGAAGAGTTTATGCAAAAAGATCACGAGTTTACTAAACGATTTACACAAACTGAAGAATTCCAAGAAGCATATGATTCAAAACTTGCAAGCTCTCTTGTTGCGTCAAGCATGGTAGGAAATCTTTACACTGCTTCACTTTACATGGGCTTTAGAAGTTGCCTAGAATTTGAATTCCAAAAAGGTACTGATCTTGAGGGCAAGAGATTTGGATTTGGCTCGTATGGTAGTGGCAGTAGTGCCATGGTCTTTAGCGGAGTGGTAATGCCTACCTACAAAGAAATTGTCAAGAACATGAACTTGGAGGCAGAAATAGGTGATAGAAGAAAGGTTTCACTAGAAGAATATGAGCAGATTCATGAAAGTAAACTCAGTCCAACTGAAAACATTCTTGAGGGCAAGAAAGAATTTGTGCTAGTAGGGGTAGGAAGCAGTCCAGAACTTCGTGGCCAGCGTAAATATGTCTTCAAAGACTAGCCCATTAAATCGATCCTGACGATCAAAGCAAATCAACAAAAAGGATATAAAATAAGAATCATTGTAACATTGCATGAAAGACCGTTCAATGCCAGTTTGTTTTACAGCTGAACAATATGCAAAGATTGAGCAGATTGCAAAGCAAAAGGGTATGTTAAATGCAGGCCAACTTCTCGAAGAAGTACTAGGCCAATAAACCGAGAACGAATGTTCTCTTTTCTTTCCTTTATGATAACTATTTAATGGATTTAGTTGCATTTTAAAACATGGGATTATTTTCTAAAAAACCATCTATTTGCAATATTTGTAAAAAAGAGACATCGCACAAACACAAGCCTAAAAGTGAGTGGCAGATTGAAGGTCCTCTTTGTGGTGATTGTTATGTTTCTCAGATGAAAAAATTCTATGAACTAAGTTTGAGACAAAAGTGTGTTGTTTGTGGCATGGAGAAAGATGTTCCAGACTTGTGGGAACCACGATATCAATGGGATGTGACTGGCTTGTTGTGCAAAACATGTTTTGACAAAAAAGATCTCGAATTTAAAAATAAAAAATCATTTTGTACAGTATGCCACAAGATCCTTGGCATGATACGATATAATCCAAAAAAACATTGGGTATTGGATGGACAACTGTGCAAGGAATGTTGGGATGCAAACAAAGCAAAGATGGGCTAATCATGCACATATTTAAAAAATTTAAGTGTGAAATATGTGGTGAAAAATTTAGACAGCAAGAATATCTGATGCAACATCAACAGCTATATCATAGCGACAAGACATATGATTGCAAAAAATGTAATATGAATTTCTCAAGTATGGAAGAGATGCGAACTCACATGCAAAGATCACATACTTATCGTGGAAAAAGAGATTCTTAGAATGCTTTTATTGTTTTTACTACTGGTGGTCTGACCTTTGTAAATACTCTAAAACCACAAATGCATTTTATTTCAGGTAGTCTTGACAATTCAGATTGTGATACATTGGTTCCACAACGCATGCAAGAATAGTATACACTAAAAGTAACTGGTTTTTCTTCTGCTGGAATTTCAGTAGTTGGTTCAGACATGTTTTATCAAAATCTATTTCAAAGTAAGTTCGATGTATACATCGTTTGGAATTTTTATTCTCATCAGTTGTCTTATTGCTCGGTCATCTGCACCCAAATCGATTACTCTTCTGTGAATTCTCATTTCCCATTTTTCATAGGTATTTGTACCCTGACCACATGGTGATTTTCTTGTAACAACGTTTAATGTTTTTACTGGTAATGGTGTTGGACCTTTTACTTTGACACCCGTTTTTTCACCTATTCCCTTGATTTCTGTGCAGACCCCGTCCAGTCTTTGAAGACTTGTGCTTGTTAATTTGATTCGGGCTGTCTGTGTCATTCAGGTCCCTTACTTGGTATATTTCTCAGTAATTTCCTTTACGATACCTGCTGCAATTGTTGCACCCATATCTCTTAGTGCGAATCTACCCATTTCTGGGAATTCTCCGAATGTTTCAATGCACAATGGTCGTACTGGCTTGATTCTGACAATTGCAGAATCTCCTGCCTTTAAGAACTTTGGATTTTCTTCTTCAATTGCACCTGATTGTGGGTTGATTTTTGCTTCGAATGCAACTATTGTTGCTGCAACTTGAGCTGTATGTGCATGCATTACTGGTGTGTAACCAGGTGCAATTGCTGTTGGATGGTGAATAACTATGATTTGAGCTCGGAATTCTTTTGCTACGTTAGGTGGTGAATCAGCTGATCCGATAACATCCCCTCTGTGGATATCTTTCTTTTCAATACCTCTCAAGTTGAATCCAATGTTATCACCTGGTTCTGCTGATGGCATTTCGGTGTGGTGTGTTTCAATTGACTTGATTTCACCTATTGCTCCCGATGGCATAACAACTATTTTCATACCTGGTTTTGCAACTCCAGTTTCGACACGTCCTACCGGAACTGTACCTACACCTGTAATTGTATAAACATCTTGAACTGGAATTCTAAGTGGTTTGCCTGTTGGTTTGTCTGGCATCTTGAACTCATCAAATGCTTCGTATAGTGTTTTACCTGTCCACCATGGCATGTTTGGTGATTTCTTGACCAAATTATCGCCCTTCCAACCGGAGACTGGAATTATTGCGACGTTTTCAAGCTTGTAACCTACTGATTTTAATAATTTTTCTGCTTTTTCTTTTGCTGTCTTGAATGCTGCTTCTGAAAAATTACTGTCATCCATTTTATTGATTGCAACTGCGAGCTGTCCTACACCTAATGTTCTGAGTAAGAAAGCATGTTCTCTTGCTTGTCCACCTGGTGCGGTTGCGGTATCTGTTTCACCTTCTTTGGCTGACAAGACTAACACTGCACAGTCTGCTTCTGAAGCTCCTGTGATCATGTTTTTGATAAAGTCTCGGTGGCCTGGTGCATCAATTAATGTAAAGAAGTATTTTGGAGATTCGAATTTTTGAAAAGCTAAATCGATTGTAATACCTCTCTCTCTTTCGTCTTTTATGTTATCCATAACCCATGCATATTTGAAAGTGTCACCTTTTCCGGTCTTCTCGGATTCGGCTGCATGTGAAGCGATAGTTCTTTCGTCGACTAAACCCAAGTCCATCAAAAAGTGACCCATGGTTGTAGATTTACCGTTATCGATGTGTCCTACGACAATCATGTTTAAGTGAGGTTTTCTTGCTGCTGCTGTACTCATGAAGGATGTTACTTGAGAAGGGCTTTATTAGCATTTTCATTTTTTAATTTTTTTTGCGTTAAAAATTGAATTATTTTCTGACTCGATCATTTAGATCAACTTTTTTCACATGGTATAAATCGAACTATTTTATCATCAACAATAATGAAAATTACAGTTACAGTAATCAAAGCTGATGTTGGCGGAATCGGCGGACATACAAGACCAAGTGATGGTCTACTTACCGCCGTAAGAAATCTTGTAAAGCCACAAGTAAGAAAAGATGGGAAAGGACTCTTGATTGATTCCTACATTGGATATTGTGGAGATGACATTCATATCGTCATGACACATACAAAGGGTGTCAATAATTCTCAAGTTCATGGACTTGCATGGCGTGCATTTGAAGCTGCTACTCGAGTTGCAAAAAGTGAAGGACTTTACGGTGCAGGACAAGACCTCCTAAAAGATTCATTCTCTGGAAATGTAAAAGGCATGGGACCAGGTGTTGCAGAGTTAACATTTGAAGAGAGACCAAACGAAGCATTTACAATTTATGCAGCAGACAAAACAGAACCTGGTGCATTCAACTATCCATTTTACAGAATGTTTGTTGACGCTTTGTCAAACACTGGCTTGATTGTAAACCAAAACCTGGCAAAAGGTGTCAAGATATCAGTAATGGATGTAGAAAAAGGAAAAATTGCTACGCTAAACATGTGGGAAGACAAGCCGACACTAGAAGCTGCTCTTATGTATCCTGGAAGATATGTGATATCCACAGTAGATACCAAGGATAATCAGCCAATTTTATCTGCATCAACTGATAGACTACACAATATTGCAGGAACATATGTTGGGAAAGACAATCCAATCTGTATCATCAGAACTCAGAAGGACTTTCCAGCAACAGAAGAAGCAGGTGCCGCATTTAACAATCCACATCTTGTAGCAGGAAACACAAGAGGTAGTCATCACATGCCCTTGATGCCAGTGAAAATAAATTCTCCAGCAAGTATCAACTATGCAATTCCTATAGTATCGGCACTTGTTTTTTCAATGCACAATGGCGTACTTACAGGTCCAATTGACGGTTTTGCAACTGCAGACTGGGATTATGTTAGAAACATTGCAATGAAAAGAGCAATTGCAATTCGAAGTCAAGGCTTTGTTCATCCTGCAACACTTGTACCAGATGAGCTAGAATATGGTGTAGGTTACAAGGCAAGAATGAGTGTATTGTGGAATAAGATGAGACCAATTCCAGGATCACATACAAATGTAAAACCTGGACAAAAACCAAATCAAAATAATAAACCACAACAAGGTAACAGACCACAACAGGGACAAAGACCACAACAACCAGGTCAGAAACCACAACAAGGTAACAGACCACAACAGGGACAAAGACCACAACAACCAGGTCAGAAACCACAACAAGGTAACAGACCACAACAGGGACAAAGACCACAACAACCAGGTCAGAAACCACAACAAGGTAACAGACCACAACAGGGACAAAGACCACAACAACCAGGTCAGAAACCACAACAAGGTAACAGACCACAACAGGGACAAAGACCACAACAACCAGGTCAGAAACCACAACAAGGTAACAGACCACAACAGGGACAAAGACCACAACAACCAGGTCAGAAACCACAACAAGGTAACAGACCACAACAGGGACAAAGACCACAACAACCAGGTCAGAAACCACAACAAGGTAACAGACCACAACAAAACCAACAACGTCCACAAGGTCAGCAACAATCACAAAAACCACAGCAACCAAAACCACAAACAACCACTACTGAAAAATCAAAAACTGTAAAATCCAATATTGAATCTAAAGCAAAGAAACCACGTGCACCTAGAAAGAAGAAAGCAGAAACTACTACAACAAAACCAGAAGGCACAGTTTCTACAACAGAGACTCCAAAGACTGAGACGAGTACATCGTCTTAGGTATTTTCTCTTTTCATTTTTCTAAATACCATTTTTATTATCGCATTTTTGATCATATTTGATTGCCAAGAAAGATACAGATTACCGTAATAGGAAATAATGAAAACGGAACTACTCCAGAACTTGTAAAGATTGCATATGAGACTGGAATTGAGATTGCAAAATCTGGTGCAGTCTTAATCACAGGCGGATTGGATGGAGTGATGAAAGCTGCAAGTCACGGGGCAAAAGATGGGGGAGGCATGGCCATTGGAATAATACCTCAAAATGATGCTTCGTTTGCAAATGAATATTGTGATGTGGTAATTCCAACGGGCATGGGCCTTGCAAGAGATTTTCTTACAGCATTATCGGGAGATGGCATCATAATTATTGGAGGGGGTTCTGGAACATTGTCTGAGACATGTGCCGCATATATGCACAAAAAGCCAATCGTTGCAATCAAAACTAGCGGAGGCGTTGCAGAAAAATATGCAGACCAGTATCTTGATCACAGGAAAAATGTCATGATAACCGGAGTGGATACACCTAGAGAAGCTGTTAAAGTGATGCTAGAGAAAATTAATTCTGCTGTATAGATCTCAAATATGGATCTGGTTCGTAAAACTTGTTCTCTTTAGACAGTCTTTGTAATTCCTCTACGATTTTTTGTATGCCAAATTCTTTTGCAGTCTCAAATAATGGTTTTTTAAGCCCCATTCCAAGTAACAAAGCTTTTTCAATTTCAGAAACATCACTTGCTTGATTTGTTACAAGCCATGCCGCATTATTCAGGATGTTTCCCAAGAGTTGTATTGGATTGAATTTCTTTGCCAAATCTTCTGTTAGATTAATTCTTTCATATTGTTCTCCAGAATACTTGTAGAAACCTTCTCCACTTTTTTGTCCTAGTTTCTTTTCATTGTATAGTTTTTCAATCAACGGATGAGGGTTGATGACCTTTTTGTCTCTAGAATGCATCTCCAGTGTGGCTTTATGGATAACATCCATCCCTGTAAAATCTGCTAATTCAAAAATACCCATTGGAAAATGAAGTGTGAATTTCATGGCAGAATCAATCTCTTCTTTTGTTGCACCAGTACGATCCATTGCATATGCAGCTTCATGCACTAGAGGAATGAATAATCTATTGACAATAAACCCAGGTACATCTTTTTTACATACTACGGGTTCTTTTGAGACTGATTTAACAAAGTTAATCGTTGTATCTACTAACTCTTTTGATGTTTTCTGTCCAGGAATAACTTCAACTAGCTTCATCAATTGAGGCGGATTGAAAAAATGTATTCCTATGAATCTCTCCGGTCTTGACGTAGTATTTGCAATTTCTGTGATAGGCAAGGTACTGGTATTTGATGCAAAGACTGTCTTTTGTTGAGCAACTTTGTCTACTTCTGCATATACTTTTTTCTTCAATTCCATTATTTCTGGTACTACTTCTATCATCAAATCACAATCTTTGAGAGATTGAGCCAAATCTACAATTGGTGTAATCCTTGAGAAAATTTCCAGTCCTTGCTGTTCTGTTATTTTTTGTTTTGACACTAGCTTGTCTAATGACCATTTGATTTTCTCCATGGCTTTGTCAAGAAATTGTTGTTCTATGTCTCGTAAAACTACATTATATCCAGCCATTGCAGAAACTTGTGCAATTCCATGACCCATAATTCCAGAACCCAAAACTGTGATATTTTTTATGGTCATGTCTTTTAGTCTAATTTACATCTATTTGTAAGTTTTTCCTAAGAAGTGAAATCGTATTAGAAATAACAATGCAAATCCTACCATCATTGCAGATATTGTAGATGTAGGAAATTCTGGAATTATTACTTGAGTTGTTTCATTAGTCACTTCAATAATGTGTGACTGTGTGGAATTATTTTTATTACCAGATGCAAGATTTCCTACAATAACTTGACCTATCATCCATGGATGTATTGTACAAAAATAATTGTAGTTTCCAGGTGTTGAGAATGTAAATTCGAATGTCTTCCCATATGGAATAACACCACTATCAAATAAAGCACCCACGTCACACCCTGAAACGTTTACGGTCTTCTGTACTGAATATGTATTTTTTCCAATTTCTTCCACTACAACCACTTGAAATGATTTTGATGCGGGTGAAACATATGCTTCATAAACCAGTTTTCTTATTGGTGCAATTACATTATCTGCTGCAAATGGTTGGTATTGGGCAAGCTTTGCATATGTTACTTGAGTAAGGGAGGTGCGAACCATCACAGTAGGATCTACATCTCTGTTATCTGTTTGTACTTGAATTGTAAAATGCGGTGCGTTGCATTGATTATTTACACTTGTGATTGTATGACTTGCAGAATCTAAATTATTCCAAGTAACTGTTGTTCCAGGCATGACGGTTAATGGGTTTGGAGAAAAACAAT
Organism: uncultured Nitrososphaerota archaeon; assembly: GCA_963713025.1. GTDB lineage: Archaea > Thermoproteota > Nitrososphaeria > Nitrososphaerales > Nitrosopumilaceae > Nitrosotalea. The sequence continues at coordinate 361,805 of CAVQKA010000004.1, forward strand.
TTTCCATGCTTACACATGGGGCATTTGTACTAGAACTTGAATCGGTTTGAATATCAATTTCTGATTGTAATTGTCCATATGTTGGCACAAATGTGAAAACTACGAGCATCACACACCCCATTGTCATTCCACAAAAAACAGTAAGCAAATAATTCAATTCATAGTTTCTTTCATACTATAATATATCGTTTTATTACATGTATTGAGCCAGTTACAAAGTTGTAATCTCTGAATAAAAATGAAAAGAAGATATTTTGAATTCAAAAAAATAACGAGATGATTCTTACTATTCGCAAGTTATATCGCTTATAGATTTGTCATCATATAGTTTCATTACTGCTTTAGTGTCACAATTTGAAATAAATGGAAAATCTGTCTCAATCACGTAATGCATTAGATCTTCCTGAACAGTTGAATGACCAAGTCCTAATGCATGACCAAATTCATGTCTGACTATGGTGCCAAGTCGTTCAGGTGAAAGGCGGTCTACATCATAGATCGTTATGGAAGATTTGAGTATCTCTTGCCCATCTGTAATAGTTTTGGTATACCCATGATATCCGTCTGGATTTTCAAGATTAGAGAGAGTTATCGTTATGTCCCCCTCTTCTGTCGGAGACTCGATTATGTTAAATTTCGTGGGTATGTAAAATTTAGTATTTTCATTTTTCATAGATTCAATTGCTCCTTCCCATCCTTTGTAATAAGTTGAAACGGTACCAATATGTCCTCTATCCACCAAAGAATTGTCAATTTTTACAGATTCTTCTGAGAGTATTGCATCTTTGATGGCATCTATCTTTTCTTTTGAAATTTCATCGGCATTTACTATGTTGATATTAAGAACTTGATTATTTATCAAATGCCACGGCTTCCAAGTGTCTATTGTGTTACTCCTCAAGTTTTGTATTAAAAATTGTGTTTTGAGTTGCGTATTATTGGAATCACGAGATAATTGTAAATCACTAGGCACATAAGAAATAAAAATGAAAACTGCAAGTCCTAACGCTATTACAATTGTAATATTTTGTAGAGTCTTATTTTTATACGGTTTGTTTAGCAAACTAGTCAAAATTTTCTTGTCTTCGTGCAAATTTTTGATTGTCTTTGTTTTCTCTTCAATACTATGTTCTAGATGAATTGTATTTGCTTCCAATACGTGCAAATGTTTCTTAAGTTCAAGATTCATTTCTTGGAGTAGGTTTTTTTGGGAAATTATGTCCTCAAGAAACTCTTGTTTCATGTAGTAATTGTCCTAGGTGCAGATATTTTATTCAGCGTATGTACTATTTCTTCAATATCATAAGGCTTGTAAATTATTGCAGATGCGTCAATTAATGATAACTTTTCATGCATGATATCTGATGAATCAGATGTCATCATTATGATTGCGGCATCTGGGTAAATTTTCTTAATTTCCTCAAATGCATAAAATCCATCGTACTTTTCCATTAATACATCTAAAAATACCACATCGGGTCTCAATTTTTTGTACATCGCCACTGCTTCCAAACCGTCATACCCTTTTCCGATTACCTTGATTCCTTTAATTTGTAAAAAATCAGATAAGACTGAAACAACTCCTTTATCATCATCGATCACTAAGGCGGTAAGGGCGTAATTGTTATCTGCCGTATGAGATTGGAAATAACTCTCCATTTGTTTTATGAAATGTATAGTGTACATATTAGATGAATTTTGTCTAGATTGAACAAACAAATTTCTAGCCGATCAGAATGTTTTTCATAGAAAGACTGTTAGAAATTAATTTATTGGATATGTTATTACAAATTTGGAAAAGAATTGTTTGAGTGTTTATCGCTGATAATTTCTAAATTTTCTTGATATTACTACCACACCAATGATGCCTATAAATATAATCATGACTGAAAAGGATCCAAATTCAGGTATTGGCATGGCAAGTTTTGAATTCATCGTGATATTATATTTGTCCACAAATCCTGTAGTTACTTCCAATGCATATTGTGATGGTTGTCCTGTTCTATTATAGATTGGACATGTTGACTGATCTAGAGAAGTACACGGTGGAACATTTTTTTCTATGTGTAATACATTTCCATTACTATCAAACCAAATCATATCTAGGGAAAATTTCATGTTTGGCATCCACATGGCAAGAACTTCCGGGCTTTGAGGTATGAAAAGCATGCCTTCAGTGTAAGGAAGCGGGTCGCTATATTGTAATCCTTGTTCCATTTTATCTGGCGTATCTGCTATTTTTACATTAAGGGTGACATTGTCCAATTTTATTTCTTGACTAGAAAAAGTACTCTGGTTAGCAGATGTTACAAATACCGTGGTATCGGCAACATCTGCTTTAGCATCTTTACCAAAAAATAGTAATACCGAACATACAAGCAACATAGAAAAAAGTAATAATTTTTTCAATTATGTCTTTACACATATGATGGTAGAAATTAACTTTTCACAAATTTGCCTAAGAGAGGTATCTTTTTCAAACATGTACAATAAATCATCAGATTATTCATTCAAATATGGTAAGTTTTTTGCATTCTTTTTTACAGTTTATCCACGATCTCTTTGATATGCAGAGGAATATCCGGTAGTTCTCCAATGTGACTTACATTATTTTGTAGTACATCTGGACCTATTCTTCTTACCCTTTGTGTTCCAATCAGGGTAGCTATGCCACGATCTATATCTTTCTGAGATAATACTGCTTTTAGCTTTTCAAGCAATGTATTTTCATCTTCATACTTGCTTATCGCATGCTGCAAAAGTATCAATTTGTCTTCATTTGATAAATCCGTCATCATTCATACCAGTTTACTCTTGATAAAAAATCTTTTTAAAAATCAATTCCATAAAATAATCAATACGTCAAATTACTCTAGTACCAATAATTAGAAATAGCATTATGCCATAATACGGTTAGGTAGAGAAATCATGATTCCAGTCATAGGATATGCAGCAAATCAAGCAAAATCGCCTCTAACTCCATTCGCATTTCAAAGAAGAGAACCTCGTGATTGTGATGTTGTAATAGACATCCAGTATTGTGGCATATGTCATACGGATATACATCAAGTAAATGATGAGTGGGGAGGTTCTGTTTTTCCAATGGTTCCAGGACATGAAATAGTAGGTACTGTCTCTCAAGTTGGAAAAAAAGTGAGTCAATACAAAATAGGTGATAGAGTAGGAGTAGGGTGTTTTGTGGATTCTTGTCGTAAATGCATTCCTTGTAGCAAAGGATTGCAACAATACTGTACTGAAGGGATGACAACGACATACAACGGTGTAGAAAGAGATGGAAAGACTCCAACTCACGGAGGATATGCTAGCAAAATAGTAGTTGACGAAAACTATGTGCTAAAAATTCCAGATAACTTACCTTTAGACAAAACAGCTCCTCTTCTATGTGCAGGCATTACTCTCTATTCTCCACTCAAACATTGGCAAGCAGGTCCTGGAAAGAAAGTTGCAATCATTGGTCTTGGAGGTCTTGGACATATGGGGGTGAAGATTGCACATGCATTAGGTGCCGAAGTAACAATACTGAGTCACTCTCTTAAGAAACTAGAAGACGGAAAAAAAATGGGGGCGGATAAATTTTATGCAACATCTGATCCTGAGACTTTTGAGAGACTACAAGGATATTTTGATTTGATAATTAGTACAGTGTCAACAGACTTTGATCTAAATCAATTTTTAAATTTATTAACACTTGATGGAACAATGGTACAAGTGGGCCTTCCTGAAAAAGAGACACAGATGGGATTTGTATCTTTAATTAGCACTCGTCGAAGTCTTGCAGGTTCGCTAATTGGCGGAATTCCAGAAACTCAAGAGATGCTCAATTTTTGCAGTAAAAATCACATTGTAAGTGATATTGAGATAATTCCAATTCAAAAAGTCGATGAAGCTTACAAACGAATCTTAAACAGTGATGTTCGATATAGATTTGTCATAGACATGAAGTCTCTCAAATAGATAGGTTAAACTATTGCGTTTTTTCTCACATGGACAATATGGATTTGACTGAAAACTTTGGGATTTAGCTATCCTCTTAAACCCCATGCAAGATTGATAAGAATAGATTTTGGATTTAGAGAAATTCACTGAAGATGTATACACTGTGGCTGAGAAACTAACTTTTGGACAGACCCCCGAAATAAAGGCCAAGGTAAATTTTGTAAGAGAGAGACTAATTGAGTTATACAAAAAAAATCTGGTAAAAATTAACCATTCTGTATTGGAGATAATCTGTGCCTCAAATCTGATATCACAGGGATATACTGTAGATATTGAAAAACAACTGTCCAACATTCTAGTCTGTGATGTATTTGCAACCAAAGGTGATGGTACATTTATCATGGAAATAGAAACTGGGTTTACACCCCCCGATCATGCATTAGATACAATAGACTACTATGTGGCAAGACTGTCAAGTAAAATTGCAAGATATAGCAAGTATTGCTCAAAGTTTGCGTTAGCAACACCGGTCGTTGGAATTTTACCAATTCCGAAATTATTCTTAAAACCTCCAAAGGATAGAAAGCCAGAAGAGATTCAAAAAATCAAATCTTTGGTAGATAGATTTTATAAAAATCCGCCAATCGATGTAGATGACATACTAAACGCACACCTGCATTCGATTTATTTGATAAACATCGACAAAGGGTTTGCAAAACAGCTAGACCCGTACACATATCTTGATCTGACCGAAAAACTCCAAGACGCTAGTGAATTGGATCTATAGTAGAAAATTTCAATTAACTCTTTTTTGTATATGCGCATATTGTGATTCAGAATACAAAATGTCCAATTTGTAGACAGAAATTCTCAGAGCACTCTGAATTACAAGAGCAAATTTGTAAAATAATCATGGTAAAAGAATTTGCAGGAAATTGTCCAGGATTTGAGATAGAGCACTGGGGGGAAATAGACAAGATTTGTAAGAATCGGGTTTATAGAAATTTGTTAAGAATCTAAAGTATATTGTAAAATGTCATCCGTCCTTGAGTGGACATGGCAATTCCTAGTAATAACATGCCAACACATTGTACTACCTTTCCCTCCTTGCCATTGTTGTTCATTTCTAAAGAATTGTGTTTTCACACATTTCTTCCCTAACCAGAAATGTTCAAACATCGCTTTGCAAGAAAATCAAGTCCTTACCTAAACTTCTTTGCTGTCAAGCGAGTCTTCACATTTGTCGGTCGGATGACAGCATAATATACAGCATCGTAAAATAAAAAGACTACCTATATAGAATCTATAGAACAAAACTGATGAGAAATTAAGTGATTTATTTACAAATAATCTTTTTTATAGATTAGTTTGTTTGAATAGATTTTCTTCTTTCTTCTGTACAAAATTTCATTTGTTCGGTAGTGTGTTCCTTTACAGGACGTGAACACATGGCACATGTTGGAGTAATTTCTATTGGTTTTCTTTCAAATTTCATAATATTCTGGATCTTGATAATCTGATTCTAACACCAATAAATTATTTTTGTTTGTTGACTGGTCTAGTTGTATTATGGAACGTAGTATGAGTCCAGAAATTCCCAGATGGGATATAAGAAATGAGGATGCATCTTCCAGAGCATTTACGCCTCTCCACCCCTCATCATATGTCATTTCTATGATGCCCTTATCGGTTTCAACAAGGACTGTGATTAGAGAATAAGGTCCAAGAACATCATCATTTTTTTGGACATACAGATTCAAGGTAATGTTTTTTACAACATGCCCTCGCTCAACGAATTTTCCTTCAGACATTAATACAATTTTCTTGTCAGGTGCCCTGTCTATTCTAGCAGGATCTGCAACTTCAATTACCTTATCCATGTTCTAATTGCAGAGTCAATCTAGATAATCTTTCCAGATAAGTAAACAATGTATCATTAAGACATATTTGAGATGTACCTGATTCTACTTTTCGTCGTCAATTGTTCCACCTTGACCATAAAGTACGGGTATAGAGATTGTACTTGTGATGTGTGGAACATTTCTTACTTTGCTTATGGTGGCATCTACTTTTGTTACATCATTTGCTGCAATTTTGACAAATATGTCATATTTTCCCATAATTCCATTCACTTCAACGATGTTTTGCAATTCTTTTATTTTTTGAATTACCTCTTTTTCGTTTCCTGGGATACATGTTGCAAGAATGTACGTAATCATATGCAATTTGGGCAATATCTGATGTTAAATATCTTTTGAAAAACAATTATCTCTAAACTAGTTTGTTAGATTGTTTCAACATAGCATGGTATCAGGTTATAATCAAAAAGTCAAACATGAGAATAAAGAATAATTCTACGGATGAACTTATCAAAATGTCAGAAACAGTTCGAGAAGAGATTACGCGAGACGTAATGGAAACTTTTGGAATAGACCTATCCCATCAAGAATTAGTTCATCACGATAAAACAAAACCAGTTTGGACCCAACAAATTCAAGATACTAAATCTCTAAAAACTGAGCTTGATTTATTTCTAAACCTTGTAAAAAATAACCTAGAATGCATGCCTGAAATGATACAATTCGAGAAAGATCATCCTTCATCGGAAATTTCAAACCATTCTCAAGAGTCCATATCTTATGATCTAGAATTTTTATGGATATGTGAGTCTCATGTCAAAAAGTTTGAAAATGAGAAATACCTTTCAGAAAAAGAGATTATAAAATATCATGCAAAAATTCAACAATTAAAAGATGCTATAAAAAACATAACAATAAGCCAAAGTTTGAATAATTAGTAGAACCTAAAACGAAATCTTTCTGGTTCTAGACAACACTATTACTGAAATCATTGCAATGGCAATGGCGAGGTAAGCCAATTGTCCAAATTCTGGAATTACAGATGTGCCAGATAGTTCTAGTTCTTTAGAGCCAATAGGTATTGCACAATCAAGTATTCTCATGGTGTCAGTTTCACTATGGGTGCATTGAATACCATTCCCATCCACAGTGAGTGAAATATCTCCACCTGCGGCATCCACAATTTCTTTTGGAATTTGATATTTTTGTTCTTCCGTACTTGTTGTAACATTAAAGGTATTCATTGCAATCGTAATCTTGTTCCCTGCACTAGATATGGAGACATCTCCATATTTTATCAAATTTGGACCGATTGTTCTAACAGTGATCTGATTATCCAGTACTGGAATTACAGTCAATGTGCTAGGAAATACAGTAAAATGAAACTGTAATGTCTGAGTATCATATTTCGCATTGACGGTATACTCACCTCCAATAGAGTCATCGCTAATTACAAAATCATGTTCAAAGAGATTGTTGGACAAGTCAACTTGACCAACATCATACACATTCCCTATGGGATTTCGTATGATTATTGTGACTGGATTACCATCCACCACTTGTGGTACTGAGCCTGTGATTGTCACCTTATCGCCTTGCTCATATGCACTCTTGTCTGATACTGCAGTGAGTGTTCCACCATCCGCATACACTGGAAAAACAATTGAAGATACAACTAAGGATAATAAGATAATTACATTGTTTTCAATTTTCAACTAAAAGCTCTTGGCATTTATATGATATTTAACTGTGATTTAATTTCATACCAAGACTAGCCACATGTTAGAAAAATGAGTCGAGTCCAGCCTTTGCTTCTGGGATCTCTCGTTGTTCTAAGAATTTCGTCATCTTCTCGCCCATGCCTTTGGCAGCAGTAACTTTACGTTTCCCTATCCAGTAATACGTCTCATCCGTAGTATCTTTTGCAATCAATACTATCAATTTACCATAATCTTTTCTTCCAGTACGACCTTTTCTCTGAACGTAACGAATTGAGCTTGGAACATTGTCAAAAAATACCACCAAATTGACTTCAGAAATATCAAGACCCTCTTCACCAACCCTGGTTGCAATCAGTACTTTATATTCTCCATCTCGAAATTTCTGTATTGTTTCTATCTGTTTTTTTTGTTTGAGGCCCGTCTCGCCAGCTTTTCCAATTAAAAATCCTGCAGGAATTCCCATCTGATTTAATTGTTGATGTATTACATCTACAGAATCTCGATAACTAGTAAAGACGAGTGCTTTGCCAGGAATTCCTTGTAGAACTTCTTTTAGTTTTTCCATCTTAGAATGCTCGATTCCTTTTGCCTGTGCTTCTTTTGCAAGACGTACAGCTTTTCCAAAATTCATATCATTTTCAAACAAATCTCTTATGCCGACACCTTTCTTTTCTTGTGTTCTTTCACAGAATCTAAGAAATGAAGTTACACCATGAGATTCAAAGACATTTAGCGCATGGATTAATCGTATTGCGGTAAAGAGAGGTTTAGCAGCTCGGCGATTTTGTCGTATTACAAATTCCCGCACACGTAAAAGTTCTGACATTGACCTATTTCCTGAGAGATTTAGGCCTAATTTTTTTAATTCAGAGTATCTTGAGTCAATAGTATCTTTGATCAAGGCTTGAATTTCTTTCATCTCAGGTGGAAGTTCTACTGTAATCCACTGAGTATCTGTTTGTTGTACATAGGGGCTTACATCTGGACTCTCTTCAGATCTCTGGGCGATGCTTGCAATTTTTAATATTTTTATCATCTCTTCTGCTTTTTGTTTTTCACTGGGCAACGTAGCAGTCATTCCAATAATTCTAACATCCGTGTTTGCAAATCTTCCAGCAATTCCTGAATATGCATAATCTCCCACAGTTCTATGCGCTTCATCAAATATGACTAGCGAAAATTGTTCGGGGGAGACAATCTGTCTATCTAAATCATTTTTAACAATTTCTGGAGTTGCACATATGACACTGTTAATCCAAAGTTTTTTTCGTTTAGCAAGAAGGTCTTCTCCTGTAACTAGTGCAACATCATCTATTAACAAATTGTTTTTCAAAAATTCATAATGTTGATGTGCAAGCACTCTGGTTGGCGCTAAAAACAATACCCCTCCCTTTCCCCTAGTCAAAAATTCTGCAATCACATGTAGTGCTACGGTGGTTTTTCCCAATCCCGTAGGTAACACAATCAAACAGTTTTCAGAGATTGCCTGTTTTGCAAGATTATCTTGATATGCTCTATGTTCAATACTTGATTTTTTGATATATCGATGCTCTACGAAATTATCGCTCAATTATATCCACATTTGGCAATCTCGGGTAAAAAGCTTGTTTAAAATTAAGAGCTAAGCTTTGCTTACTTTTGTTTTCACAAATTTGTAATCTTATATTGAAGCACGGTACAGTTTGATTGTGAATAAGGTATTTGATCGTCCTACATGGGATGAATATTTTATGCTTCAGGCAGAGCTTGCAAAATTACGTTCTAATTGTATTACAAGACAGGTGGGAGCAGTCATTGTACGTGGAAATAGGCAAATCGCCACAGGGTATAATGGAACACCCCCGGGTGTCAAGAACTGTTTTGAGGGAGGCTGTAAGAGATGCCAACTTCGCATGGAAGGAAAAGTTGCCTCAGGGGAGGGACTAGACAGATGTTTATGCAATCATGCCGAAGCCAATGCCATAATGCATTGTGCCATATTGGGAGTAGGGTCTGGAACCAAAGACACTACAATGTATACGACATTTGTTACATGTCTTGAATGCAGCAAGATGGCAATTACAATCGGAATTAAAAGAATAGTCTGCCTTGGAAGCTATCCTGAAACAGATTACGAATTATTACATGAAGCCGGATTAGAAGTTGTAGTTTTAGATAGAAGTAGAATTAATCATTGGATAAAGGTATTACTTGAAGAACCAAGTGTCAATCTAACACCAAAGTGATCATGTAATGTCAAACGCAGTAGAAGAAGTAACTACCACAATGCCACCTGCACTACTGGTCTCCGCATCATATGATGGAATGAAAAAATGCACGGTTCTGAAATTTTATGAACCAAAATCACAAACTCTGAAACTTTGGTCAGATAATACGGGTCACAAACCATACTGTTACTCCAAATTAGATCCTGAAGAATTAAAATTTCTTTCAAGCAGAACTGATGTCATAAAATTAGAAAGGATACAGCGACAAGACTTGTTAAAAGACAGAATGATAAATGTTACAAAAATCACAGTCTCTGATCCTCTTGCAATTGGTGGAACACAGACCGACAAGAGTATCCGAAATACCATGGAGACGTGGGAATCCGACATCAAATATTATGAAAATTATTTGTATGATAATTCTCTAATTGTTGGAAGATATTATAGTGTTGAAGAAGGCAAGCTCAAAGAATATGACTATCCAATACCTGATGAAGTCCAACTTGCACTCAAAGGCCTATTGTTTGACAAAGTAACAAACATGGGGATAATTGATTCCAAAGAATTTCAAAACCACATTAGTGAATGGGCAAATCTTCTCAATCAACCGGTGCCCAACATAAAGCGAATTACGTTTGACATTGAGGTAGAATCTGAGACAGGAAGACTGCCAGATGCAAAAATCGCAGATAAAAAAATCACCGCAATTGGATTTTGTGCAAGTGATGATTTCAAGGCAGTCTTTGTTCTAAAAAGAGGAGGACATCAGATGGGAACAAATGAACTTCCAGAAGGTGTCAAAATTTCTTTCTATGAAGAAAACAAGGAAGCAGATATGATAAAAGACGCATTCAAAATTTTAGAAAGTTATCCATTTGTTATGACGTTTAACGGAGATGATTTTGATATGCCGTTTATGTATAACAGAGCAGAACGTCTTGGGGTTCCACTAAAAGAAATTCCACTAATAATGATGCGTGATTCTGCTACACTCAAAAAAGGAGTACACATTGATTTGTACAGGGCATTTTCTAATCGCTCATTTCAAATCTATGCGTTCTCCCACAAGTATAATGATTTTTCACTAAACAGCATCTGTGAAGGACTCATCGAGGAATCAAAGACAGAGTATGAAGGAGAATTGGAAGATTTGTCATTTTATGAATTGGCAAATTATTGTTTTAATGATGCAAGAATCACTCAAAAACTTACTAGTTTTAACAATGATCTCTTGATGAATCTGCTTGTCGTAATTACAAGAATTGGCAGAATGCCAATTGATGACATATCACGAATGGGAGTATCCCAATGGATTCGTAGTCTATTTTATTATGAACACAGAAAACATAATTTTTTAATTCCACGAAGAGACGAGCTTGACCTAAAATCTGGTGCTGCATCAACTGAAGCGGTAATAAAAGACAAAAAATATCGAGGAGGATTAGTTGTAGAACCAACAGAAGGAATTCACTTTAATGTCTCTGTAATGGATTTTGCCAGTCTGTATCCGAGTATCATAAAAGTGAGAAACTTGTCCTATGAGACAGTACGATGTCCACATGACGAATGTAAAAAAAATACCATTCCTGGAACAAGTCATTGGGTATGTACCAAAAAGAATGGGCTTACGGCCATGCTTATTGGTTCTCTAAGGGACTTGCGTGTCAACTATTACAAGAGTTTATCCAAAAATCCCAGTCTTTCTGCAGATCAAAAGCAACTATACACAGTTGTTAGCCAAGCACTCAAAGTTATTCTAAATGCAAGTTATGGTGTAATGGGCGCAGAAATATTTCCGTTATACTGTTTACCAGTTGCTGAAGCAACAACAGCTGTTGGACGATACACAATTTTAGAAACAATTGAAAAATGCAAATCATCTGGAATCGAGGTGTTGTATGGAGATACAGACTCTTTATTTTTAAAAGCACCATCAAGAGAACAGGTGCAACAAGTTGTAGAGTGGGCAAAGACAGAGTTTGGTGTTGATCTTGATTTGGACAAGGAGTATCGTTATGTTGTATTTAGTAAAAGAAAGAAGAACTATCTCGGAGTACAAAAAGATGGCAAGGTTGATGTCAAGGGTCTAACAGGAAAAAAATCACATACTCCGCCATTTATCAGACATTTATTTTATGAAATATTGGACATATTATCCCAAGTTCAAAACGAACAAGAGTTTTTACAGTCTAAAGCAAAGATTGGTGATATGATTTCAGGATATGCTAAAAAGTTAAAGGCAAAACAAATTCCATTGACAGACCTTGCGTTTAATGTCATGATAAGTAAGGCGCCATCAGAATATGTTAAAACAATACCGCAACACATTCGAGCTGCTAAATTATTGGAGCAAACAAGAGAGATAAAAAAAGGAGACATCATATCCTATGTAAAAATCATCAACAAACCAGGAGTAAAACCTGTGGAAATGGCACGACCAGACGAGATTGACACCCCAAAATACATGGAATTTATGGAAAGTACATTTGACCAGATTTTATCTTCCATGGACCTTGATTTTGCAAGCCTAATTGGTGCTCCAAAGCAGACTGGACTGGACCAATTCTTTTGGAAATAGATAATCAAATTTAGTTCATCTTTGCTCTAATTCTTGATATTCATATGATAATACCATTGCAGAATACACTGCTTTGTTGTCTTTGTCAAAACTATGAGAATATTTGACATCTTTGACGTATTTACCATCGGAGATTACTTTGTTGACAGATGTTACAAATTCTAAATGGTCATGCATTGTTATGACTTCAATTCTCAATACAGAGATTATGTTTCTACGGATAAAAGGACATGAGAGATTTTAATTGACTGAATTAGTATGCCCACATCAAGTATCCAAAATATTAAAATTAATTTAAGATTAAAAAGAAAAAAGAAGAAAAGATTTTTGGATTACTATTGTAATCCGTTTGTAGTCCAGTCAGATGGAGTATTTGATCCACTTGATGAAGGTGCCGCGCCTCCAGATGGAGCACTATGTGACTTCCATCCGTTACCACCCATATGGTGTCCACGCATCATTCCTCCTGGTTGACCCATGCCAAAGCCATGAAATGTATGGCCTGTTGAGACATATAGTACAGATCCACTTGATGGATCAACAATCACGGTATAGACCATGCTATTGCCATCAATTACTTTGAAAGCATATACTAGATATCCTTGCATTGGTTTCAAGTTTCCACTAATCACTTTTCCACCAGTAATTGGTGAGGCTGTTGAACCAGCTGCTGCAGTATTTGCTGCATCAGAGAAACTTACTGTCACTTTGGACATAAGTGTCTGTTCAATATTGATTGAACCAGTGATTTTTGGTGGGGTGTATGTCTGACCTGTAGTACTCACTGTTTGAGCAGATGCTGCTGACATTCCTGCTGTGGCAATTATTGCCACACCAATTATGATAGCAAGCAACTTTTTGTGTGCTACTAGGCTTGATGTATTCATGCTGAAATTACTGGAAAGTCGATATAAAGAATTGTGACACCTTGTTCAAGAACAATGTTAACTAATACCTTAAATTCAAGATCATGGTTTTTAACAACATACGTAAAATCTCATACGTGGACAAGAAAAGCATGTTTTCAGCCAGTCTTTGACAAGTAAGTAATGAGAAATAGCCTATAAAATCAATGGGATGGTCAAAACATTACACCCATGTGTCAAGACAATCATTACTACAATTTATAAAGAAAGTTATAGAAATTACAACTATGCGAAAAGATTCATGTAGAAACTGCGGTGTTACTATGCAAGAATTTCAACATTGCACCGTATGTAACGTAGTAAACCAGTTTGTTTGCTCACACTGTAGAAGAGCCACAGATGAACAGGTTCACCTAAAATGTGATCTTATGGCAACTGAACTTATCCTAAATTAGTGATTCACGCCGGTTTACAGACTTGAGTTATCAGGATACTACATAACAGATGAATGTAATCTCATTTCGCAAAATACATCTTTTGAGCCCTAGATAAGGTCATCAAACCAGGCATCAAACCTTAAAAACACCTTGGTAACTTGATGACATGTTTTATAAGATATTTCAATCCAACAAAGCACTGCTGATAGCGTTGACACCAGATATGACAAATAACATCGACATAGTTTTGCTTGAGAAATTTGAGCAGGAGATGTGGAAAAAAATCCCACATTTGGAAAAAGCAGACGGAGAAAAAATTATCAATACTACACCACTTTTAGACATTACAGATGATTTTAAAGCCTGTACAAAAAAAGTACTGAACTTAAATTTTGATGATAAAAATTTACAAATTTTTGGTAAGTTTGATTCTGGTTTAATATCCGGTTCCATCAAAGTCAGACCTGCACTAAACATAATTCGTGATGCCATATCAAAAGGAAAGATAAGAGGGGGACAAACCATATTCGAGGCAACATCTGGCAATTTCGGAATAGCCCTTGGGCAACTATCAAAGCTTGGACTGGACGTAGTTACTCTGGTGTCAAGAAAACTTCAAGACGGCGTTTTCGAAGAATTAAGAAATGAAAAAACTCGAATAATAAATCTAGATATGGATATTTGTCCAGCTCCTGGAATGAAAGAGAGTCCAAACATCTTGGTTGCCAAAGCAACTGCTGCAAACATTCGTTCACAATTATCAGAGCTTGGATTTGATCCTGAAATTTTTGACAAGGCTAGCTCTGAAGTTCAATCATTACTGGTATCTCAAGATATCATAAACTTGGTAAAGTTACTTGCAAAAATCTACGGAGGTTTTTGTCCAGAACAGTATGACAATGAAATGAATGTTGAAGCTCATAGAACTGTTACTGCACCTGAGATAGACCAACAACTGCATGAAAAGAATTACTCGCTAGAAGACTTTGGAGTCATATGCACGTTTGGCACGGGAGGAACATCAGGTGGAATTAGTAGATATGTTTCTGAAAAATACGGCAAAAAAGCTGTACATGTTGTATTTCCAATAGCAGGTCAGGATGTAGCAGGAATTAGAACAAAAGCCAAGGCAAGTGGACTAAAGTTTTATGAGCCTGAGAAATATGCAAGAGAACACGAAGTAGATTTTGAGAAAGCAAAACATCTTCTAAAGTTTTTTGTAGAAAAGGGTCATGACATCGGAGAGAGTAGTGCTCTTGCATTATATGCCACAGTTCAGATGATTAGTACAGGAGAATCTGGAGAAAAATTTGTGGTAATAATTGCAGATGGTATACAAAAATACAAAAAGAATCTAGAGGAAATGTCAAAAAAACAAAATCGTGTTCAAGTTTCATTACAAGAAGCTGCTTCAAACATAGGAGATTATGATAAAATCATTTGGGTTCATACCCAATACACTCCACGTGAAGAAGGAATAGAAATGATTGCAAAATCATTAGGAGTTGACAAGAGTAAGATAATCATACCCAAGGCAAGAGATGTCGAAAGACTATTGACTACACAGCAGGTTCCAGAAGATTTGAAAGAACTTGGAACTGGCAAGTCATTATTGGTATGCATGGCAGGAAATACTTCTCTAATGGCAGTTCGCGCGCTTGCAAGTAAGGGAATTACAACTGAGAGCTTGAATGGTGGAATATCTGCACTTTCACAAGGAAAAGGAAAACAGATCTCTGAATTGATACAAGTAGCTACAGAATAATTGCACTCGTTTCAAAATCATACATAATGAAATATAGTTTGAAATATTATTATACTGCCACAAAATGAGGAGCGTTACAAATGAGTTATCTTGATTTGTACATGAATCGCAATCCGCTAATTACTAGTCCAAGTGAAGACGGTGATGTGTCTGCCATAGTATATGGAATACCATTTGATTCAACTCATTCCTTTAGACCGGGCACAAGATTTGGTCCTGATGCAGTACGACAGGCCTTTAACAATATAGAAATTTTCTCTACAAGATTTAATGTGGATTTGGAAAGTGTCAATATCGAAGACCTTGGAAATACATACCATACAGTAGTTGCAACTGAGGTTCTTGACATGATAGGAAAAATTACAGCAGAACTTGCTGCAAGAAACAAACAGATGATAATTTTAGGAGGAGAGCATCTAATAACATATGGAACATACATGGCATTTCCAAAAGAGACCGGTTACATCGTATTTGACGCACATTATGATTTACGAGATCAATATGCGGATATCAAATTAAGTCATGCAGCTTATCTTAGAAGAATCATAGAGAAAAGAGGGGCACAAAACATTGTTCATGTCGGTGCAAGATCATTTGTTAAAGAAGAACTTGCATTCAAGACAGAACATAAAGTAAATACTGTTACAGACAAGGATATTCGAGAAGGAAGAGGACCTAAGATGGTCAAGGACTTCATGTCAACTTTTGATAAAATATATGTAAGCATCGATTTAGATGTGTTAGACCCAGCATTTGCACCAGGAGTTGGCAACCCTGAAGCCATGGGAATCACCTCACGCGAACTCTTTGATATGATATATGCATTAGAAGGAAACACTATTCGTTGCATGGACATAGTAGAACTGTGTCCTCCATATGACAATGGTGCAACTGCATCTGTTGCTGCAAAACTAATGTCCGAAGTGATTGCAATGAATCTATCCCGCAAGTAACTTAAGGTAGAAGATAGATATCACATCATTGGAAAGAGACATTTCTGAGTTAATCAAAAAAGGTTCGCAGTTAATCATAGATGGAAATTTTGAAGAAGCATTAAGTTACTTTGAGCAGGCAATCGTTATGCAACCAAATAACCCAGATTTACTTAACAAGAAAGGAGTTGCATTACGCGGCCTTGGCAGATATGATGAAGCTTTAGAGTGTTTCAACAGATCATTGCAACTTGACCCTAGAGATTTAGATTCTTCTTGATTTGTGTCAGACCATAATTTGAGGTCTTTTTGCCACACTTCGACCCATGTTTATTCGCATAAACGGTTTTCCTTTAGTTTCTTGCTGTATATCTGCAATAAATTCTGCAACGGATAAATTTCTAGGGTCCTTTAATTTTCTATCTCTAATTGATAGTGTGTTAGAATTTACTTCTTTTTCTCCTATGACTATGATGTATCTAATCCACTCAGTCTCTGCATCTCGAATACTTTTTCCAACACTCTCATTTCTATCATCTACGTCAACACGAATATTACTCTCAGTTAGTGTATCAGCAAGTTTTTCACAATAACCCAAAAACTCTGGTTTTACCGGAATAAGCCTTACTTGAGTAGGGGCAAGCCATAGAGGAAACATTGGTTTTCTTCCCTCTTTTTGATCCTGGGCAGATTTTTCCAATAGTGTGTATATGACCCGTTCAATTGCTCCACTGGGCGAGTTGTGTAAAATTATAGGATTTTGAGGTTTATTCTCACCATCCATAAAATCAATATTGTATCTTTTTCCATTTTCTACATCAATTTGATCAGTAGATAATGCAGATGCCTTGCCAGAACTATCCACGTAATTGAATTCCCATTTTAATACAAAATAAAAGAATCGCTCTTTCCACATTTCAACAAGAACAGGTTTACCTAATTTTGCTACAATTTCTTCAATTAGGGACTTGTTTTCAGTGTAAAATTCTTCAGTAAATCTAATTGCCATTTCATAATCGGTATCATCAATACCTAATCCCTTGATTACATCACGTGACAAGTCAAATCTTTTTCTAAATTCTTCTTTTGCTTGATTCATGTCTACACACATTGCATGACAGTCTGGCATGGTAAATGCACGAAGTCTTCTAAGACCTACAAGTTCTCCAGATTGTTCTCTTCTAAAACTATATCTTGTAAGTTCGTATAATCTCAAAGGCATGTTTTTGTATGACAACTGAAAGTCTTTTGCCATAAGAAATTGTCCAAAACATGCTGCAAATCTCAAGAAGAGATGCTTACCTTCAGAATCAATGCTATACTGTCGTGCAGGGAATCTGTGGAAATAACTCTCCATACTCGGATGATGAGAATCATACATGATTGGAGTTTCAACTTCAAATCCTCCATACTCCATTACTTTATCTGTGACATATCTCTCGATTAGTGATTTCATCAATCTTCCATTGGGATAAAATCTCATGTTACCAGCATCTGATGCTGGTTCATAGTCTGCAATGGCCAATTTTTTCATCAATTTTACATGTGGCGGAGGTTCGTCAACAGCTCTTTTTTCAGCTGCCTCATATTTTGCCAACACCTCAAGATTAGGATATTTTGCAAAATTGAATTTTTCAATCTCATGTAATTTACCATCGGGTGTCAGTATGTGCCAAAATGATTGTATCTTTGATTCTGCTTTTAGCGCATTTGATGATGACTCTTTTTCTTCGCCAGCTGTAATTGTTTTTGAATTTTCTGCCAAAGGATGCCCCTTGACTTGAAGCTTGTATGACTTTGTCCACCCAAATGGAGCTCTATGAACCTCAAGCCCTGATGCATTAGATTCCATTTCTTTGAGTAATAGTAAAGCAGTGGTAGGAGATGCAAGTTTTGAGCTTAGATGCGCATAAGGATATAGCAATAATTTTGCACATCCTACTTTTTTCATTGATTCAGAAATTTCACCAATTGCCCTCTTGGCAACATCTGCATTATCAGATTCCTCGACTGCTACAAATGCGACAACTACTTCTTCTAGACGTTTTGATTGCGGATCAAGTTCTTCTGCAGATTTTATTTCCTTTTTTACCGGAGTGTATTCTACGTAATCACAGTGCAACTGCAATATTCGCATGTTTTGTTTTTGTTTTGGTTGTTGAATTAAACTTTATGCCAATAGAAACTAAGTATAAACGATATAACATATTGTAAAAATGTAATAAATTAATTTATAGAACTGGGATTGTTCACCGTCTTCTCATTTTTTCAAGTTTTGTAGTAATCCTGACAATTTTTTCAATTACTTCATCATTGCTGCCCTTTCCAGATAAGAACTTGATTAGCCAGTCTATCTCTTCATTGTTAAGTAAATTTTCCATCTATATCACTACTAATCTCAAGGCATCCATAAGTATTATCATTGTACTGATTTTATCATAACATCATCACGATTGTAGAGAATCTTTTCTAAAGTTATTGTAACAGTACAGTTTTTTTTAAATTTCATCTCCTTTTTGTTTCCTACAGAGTCTTTGAATGTAATGCTAGGGTCATTTTCAATATCTATTGTATACTGTGTTCCATTCTTGAGTTTTTTTGATTCTGAGCATCCTTTAAGATCAATTAGTAATGAGCAAGCAATAGAATTTGATTCAGATAAGGACATGTACTAATTTTGTTTAGGGCAATTATAAAAATGGTTCCGTTATGAAACGATACCTATATTTTAATTCCAATTGATACAATTGTTCCCTTTCTTGATACAAATTTGCTAATAATTTTTGATATCAGACCGTATTTTTTATTTCGTAATGATTTTGTTAAATTTAATTCAGATTCATTTCCAAAAAATGCTTGACCTTGAACCCATTCCCCTTTTGGCACTCCTTTGAAATTAGAGGGCACTATTCTAACAGATTTGTTGTGGTTCAACCGTTTAACTTTACCAGAGGACTCAGCTGTTGCAACATATATGATTCCATCAGATATTACAAACCAGACAGGTGTCTTTACTTCCCTACCGTTCTTTTTGTATGTCTCAAGACAAAGATATTTTTCTCCTTCAAAGTTTGATAGTTTTTCTGACGACATGATATAATATATCAATAGACCAGATTAAAGCCTAGCCTGTTGAATTGATGTTAATTTGTGATCAAAAAAATAGAATAACTTGTCACTAGTTACTTTTCCTCTTTCTTGCGTTTTTTCATTAATTCATCAAATTTTTTCTGGATAAACTCTTTGGAATGCTTAGTTTTCTTCATGAATCATTCATTAGTATAACGGGGATTTTATATCATTAGATTAGAGAAATTAAACCTCGAATGTTTTGTTCGCTCGTCCTGTTCTATTCTTTTCATAAAAGATAATTCTGAAAGACTAGATCTTTTTGTAACAGCCACAAGATCTAAGCATAATATGAGGTCAATCACTCCTAGAATTACTTGATACAGATACGCAATTTGACAAAGCGCTATGAAAAATTAATTGCGGTTGATGATCTCTCATTGGACATAGGTCAGGGGGAGGTTTTTGGTCTACTGGGTCCAAACGGTGCAGGGAAAACCACTGTAATCCATATGCTTGCCACTCTTCTTGACCCAACATCAGGTACTGCTATAGTCAATGGTTTTGACATACTAAAAGATCCAGAAAAAGTCAGGTCCAGCATAGGTATTGTTTTTCAGGTTCCAAGTAGTGATGATCTTCTCACAGGGTATGAAAACCTCAAAATTCATGCCTTGCTCTACAGTGTAAAACATGATTTGAGGGAAAAACAAATCAGTGCGGCTCTTGAATTAGTAGGCCTAACAGAAAGAAAGGATGATCAAGTAAAAAAATACTCTGGAGGAATGCGAAGAAGATTAGAGATAGCACGCGGATTGATTCACAATCCCAAAGTATTGTTTCTTGACGAGCCAACACTAGGGTTAGATCCTTCAAGTAGAGAAACAATGTGGAAGTACATACAACAGCTTGTAAAACAAGAAAAACTTACGATAATTCTTACGACGCATTATATGGAAGAGGCAGACATGCTTTGCAACAGAATTGGCATAATTGATAAAGGAAAAATTATTGCATTAGATACTCCGACCAAACTAAAATCCATGTTAGGAGGAGATATAGTAAAACTCAAAATAAAACAAGATTCCAATATAGATGCTCTAAAAAATCTAGAGTGTATTAAAAAAATCGAGTCAGTTGATGGATATTTATTGTTAAACGTTGACGATGCAAAAAGAAACATCCCTGAAATTCTCAAACAGGTAGAAGCTGAATCTGTAGAAGCATCAAGTCCAACATTAAACGACGTATTTTTGAAATTAACTGGAAGAAATATCAAGGAACAAGCTGAAGGCGGTTTTATGGAGAGGTATGTGCAATATGACAAACATTAGGATCTACGCTGACAAGATCTACGCACTCTGGTTAAGAGAAGTCAAAGTATTCTTCAGAGAGAAAAGCAGGCTGGTTGCGTCAACTTTTACTCCACTTTTATGGCTATTTGTCATAGGCAGTGGATTTGGGTCTTCAACATCTGTCCATGCAATAGATTATCAGAAATTCATATTTCCAGGAATAATTTGCATGTCTGTAGTTTTTTCATCAGTATTTTTTGGCTCGTACATCATCTGGGATAGGAAATTTGATTTTCTAAAAAGCGTGATGGTGGCACCTGTTTCAAGATCTACAATTTTTACAGGAAAGACATTTGGCGGCATGACAAATTCTCTGATTCAAGTGGCAATACTTCTCATAGTAGGAATCATCATAGGAGTACATTTCAGTCCACTGGCACTAGTACAAACAGTTGTAATTGTTCTACTACTGGCATTTGCTTTGACATCCCTTGGACTAACTCTTGGAAGCTATATGACAAGTCTTGAAGGATTTCAAATGATAGTAAGCTTTGTAGTCTTTCCTTTGTTCTTTCTTAGTGGCGCGCTATTTCCCATTGACAAACTACCACAGTGGCTCTCAATTTTAACAACTGTAGATCCTGTAACATATGCCGTAGATGCTCTTAGAAACATCATACTAGGGATAGGAAGTCATGCTCTAGGTCTTGACTTGGCAGTTCTTTTACTATATAGTTGTGCTCTAGGCGCATTGGGTACTTACTCTTTTAAAATAATGAAAGCAGTCTAGTACTTTTTTGGAATAATAAATCAACAAAAACAAACAATTGAAAAACTTGCAATAATTTAAGATGATAATCACAGATTAGAATATAACAACCCAGCATTACATCACATATGAGAGATAATGTCAGCACAACGATTTGAAAAAATTCTAGTACCTCTAGATGGTTCAAAAAATTCACTCAAAGCATTAGAAACTGCAGTTCATCTTGTAAGTGAAAATGAAGCAGCACTTGTTGTTATTCATGTAATTCATACTCTTTCTCAAAAAACAGGCATCAAACAAAAATCTGGAGAAGAAGAGGTTCCACCATCATTTATTCTTCAAGCAAAAAAACTTGCTGTGAAAAACAAGATACCATTTTCTAGCAGGGTGTTAACAGGGGATCCTGGACATGCCATAGTTGAATATTCCAACACTCATGGCATAGATTTGATTGTAATAGGTGCAAGAGGAGCCAGTGTCTTTAAGAATATTTTTCTTGGAAGTGTTTCAAGTTATGTATTACACAAATCAAAGATTCCAGTAATGCTAGTAAAATAAGTTTTAAAAATAAATTTCTTTAGAATTATGTAATTCAAAAATGCCAAGTTATTCTAATTTTTAAGATACTAGCTTGTCCACATAATACAACTTGATACTATTATCGGCGATACAAAATACAATTTGTATCTAAAATGATTAGAAATGAGATGGATAATCTAGGCAAGAGAACAAATGTCATAGTGATAGATGACGATAAAGATGTTCGAGACGCATTTGTAGGCCTACTCCAAATTCATGGAATTAATGTGATTGGCACATGTTCCAATGGAAAAGAAGGATATGAAATGTATCAAAATCTTCGACCAGATTTTGTGTTAATTGATGCCGCAATGCCTCTCTACGATGGACTGTACGGAATAGAAAAAATACGACAGTTTGACCCTTCAGCGAAGGTGATACTTGTTACCGGAACGGCTTTGAAAAATTACGATATTGATTATTCGTACCAGATTGAGATAGTTCAAAAACCAATTGACATTCATGAGATCCTAAGCGTAATATCTAAGATGTACAAATTAAACGTCAAAGAGATATACAGTAAAAGCAAATAACTACATTTTGAAAAAATATTATTTTAAAAAATTCGTTTAGGATTTAGATGTAGAAATCAGGATTATTCTTTAGTTAAAAAAAATAAAAAAAGTTTCTTTCGAAACTTATGATGATGGAGCTGCACTTGATGGTGCTGCATTACCAGATGGAGCTTGTTTGTTCCATCCTTGTCCATGTTTGAAACCGCCGTTCATTCCCCCATGTCCTCCGAAACCACCCATGTGAAATGCGTGGCCTGCTGAGGCATAGAGAACTGTTCCGCTTGAAGGATCGACAATTACGGAATATGCCATGTTGTTACTGTCAATTACCTTAAAGGCGTATACAAGAGAACCTTGTACCGGTTTCAAGCTTCCACTTATCACCTTTCCACCAGCAATTGGTGCAGCTGATGAACCGCCTGCTGCTGTTGTTGCCGCAGTAGCAAAATCTACTTTGACATTAGACATGAGCAGTTGTTCTATGTTTATAGAACCCTGGATTTTCGGTGCCGTGTTTGTAGCTGGAGCACTCTGAGCAAATGCTGCGCCCATTCCTGCTGAGGCAAATATTGCCACACCAATCATGATTGCAAGCATCTTCTTGTGTGCCGCTAGGCTTGATGTATTCATGATATGATTACTGGAAACTCGATATAAAGAATTGTGACACATTGTTCAGTAACAATGTTAATGCTGTTTGTGAATTCATGAGATGGACAGAAATAATTTCATATGTACGGTACAGCACCTGTTAAAAATATAGCAGATGATACATCTTGGAATTTAACAAATTTCATATGAGATTACTAAAATGCCATTTGTGCAAAAGAATTACAGATTTGCCTCATTTCTAAATCTGAATCAACAATACATTTCGTTATCAAATCTGTTGCAGTAACAATTCCCACTAGGCGATTTCCCTCTACTACTGGTATCTTGTGAATTTTTTTATCTTTCATCAGTTCAGCAAGTTTTCTTGCAGTATCACTAGGACTGACCGTTATCAGTGGTGCTGACATTACATTTTGTACCATAGTTGACGATGACTTGTCATTGGATGTTATCCTAGTTACAAAATCTCTTTCTGTTATTATCCCAATAGGCATGTTTTCTTTTGAAACAACCAAACAACTGACTCCCGTATCCTCCATTATCTTGGCAGCTTCTTTTACTGTTAATGATACATCAACTGAAACAATTTGTTTTTTCATCATATCCTTAACAAAAGTATCCATAACATGATATGCTTTTTCATTCCATAAAAATGTCGAATGTGATTATCATCTACGATAATCAATCATGCCAAGAACTGCTTACATTGTTACTCGTGCCTGTTAATGGATGACAATGATTTGTCGCATGTAGATTTTTCACAGATTGTTTTTATGCATCGGCGTCAAATACAAGATATTGAGTGTACACGATATGTTAAACGCGGTCATGAAATCAGATGAACGTATACGCTATGCAACAGTCTGTGATATGGAGGGACAAGTACTTGGAACTGAAATTCGAGAAGGTCTCAAACCCTTGCTCAATGATGATGAACATAGAGAGGCATTAATTTATGCAGTAAATGCAATGAAGGTTCGCGAGAAATTGAGTGCCAAATTAGGGAAAAACCAATACGTGTTAGCAGTTTATGACAATCTCTGTAGAGTGACTATGCCTATAGGAGACAAATACATGCTTTTGATAACATGGGGACCTGAGACCACGTTAGACATACTAAAGAATATCCGAAATGCATTAAAGTAAAATCAATTTTCTTTTGGATTAAAAAATAGTGGATCGGGCCGGACACGCTACTGTGCAGTGCATTTTTGCGTTCCATTATGCCTAATTCCATAGTACAATCCATTTTATCATAAGAAAGATGGAAGTTCCTTTCTGATAAAACAAGTTAGTTCCGCGGTAGCGTGATTGTTACTAGAGTGTAATCTTGATCACTTCATCTTCCCCACATTCGATAAATCCATCAGATATTTCAGTACCTTGTGTTACATAGATGGATTTTTCATTTAGATTCCTAGCATGTTTTGTGCCATCTTTAGAAACCCCAATTATGCCCAATATCCCCTGGAAAATGCCTGTATTTTTTCCTGTTTCTTTTAGCCTATAATTTTCAAGCCTTCCTTTACTTGACAAAATTATTAGTTTACTATCTTGCCTATCTCCCACATATTCCTCTTTCATAGAGTCTTTGTTTGCATCAGGATTTACAATAGTTAAGATCATGTCGCTATTCCAGTCATACACAGATTTGTCTGATTGCGCTACGGGGTTTTTTTCATCAATTGTTGAAAAATCATAGGCATAGGCATGACCATGTTGTGCCTTGATAGTTATGACATCCTTTGGTTTGCAATCTTCTTTTTTCAACGTAAATGAGGTTTGGTATATGTCACCTTCTCTCAGTTCCGGCATTTCAGATTCCAACGGATTTAATTCTTGATAGAAGATTATTTTTTGGGAGTTTCTAACCTCAAAAATTATTGGTTCTCCGACAAATAGGAACGGTGTACGAACTCTCATGTATACCTTTGAAGGCCACTATTGGATATACAGTTTTGTCCGATTTTACACTTATCGATAAAATATGAGGTCTAGATGTAGGCAATGACCTATTTCAATTGATGATTTTATTTTGTGAAGTTTCAGCGGGTTTTTTTGATTCTAAAAACTTGTCAAAGAGCAATTGTTGCAGAGAATTGATTATTTTATCCCTCAAGTCAAACACATCTGAAAATTCACTTACGGTAACTCCCGTATGAGGATTTTTAATTGATGTTAGAAAAACCTGAAGGCTTTTTTCTCGTACTTCATTTGAATTCAATCTTTTTTCAAAAACTAGTGTAGGTATTCCGTTAGTCTTTGCAATGTTGAATTCCTCTCTACTAGGAATACTATCTATATTTCCAAATATTCCAACATAGATATTTGAATTTAGAAGTTCACTTGTATATTTATCAGATATTGGTTTATCTGATGCAGTTCGATTTTCAGAACTAACGAATACAAGACCCAATGAGTTTATTGCCTTTATTGCCGCTTTTCGTTCAATAGTAAGTTCATTTTCTTTACCACTGATAAAAACTCTAAGCCTATTTTGTATCAATCTATTCTGAATTTTCTTTCATCATCTCAGATATTAAATTCTGTGACCAGTTCTCTGTGTAATTCATGATTTGGTTATTCTTTTCTTGGTTCCCAAATCCTGTTTTGGTAATAGTCATCAAGATATAAAATACTACACTGTATGCTCCCGCAAAAATATTCAGGTCTTGTTGAGTAAAAACTTCTCCAAGTTCATGTATCTTATTACGTCGTTTGTTTAGCATGTCAAGCAAAGTATAAGATTTAGACTGTAGAAGTTCAACCTTTTGCAGATAATTTATTTTATCTTTGAAACTCATTCCAAACTTTACTTTGTTAAATTCGTCCACATCCACTTGGTCAGCAAATTTTTCTTTAGCATCAGACGATAATGAGATAAACTGTAAGATCAAGTTTTGTAGATTTTCTTATGCATCATCACCATACGAGTAACTACTGATTCAATATCTTGCCAACTTCTCATGTAATTTTTGATTATAGCACGAATTCCAGGTTCAATTAATGTCAGGTATGATTTGTAGCAATCCTCTGAAAGATTTCACCTCTGCTATCTGGCGTAGATGCTCAATCCCTGGTAGGTCTCTCATCCATCATGGATAATTTGATTTCCACAGTACTTTAAATTCGTGCATAATTACATCATAGAAAATTTTTTAATGAGATTCCATTCCTGCCTGAATTTTTAGATATAAGATTATTCGTCACATTGAATTCGTATGCTGTTATCAGTGACATCCATGGTATTATTACAAAAACTCATTTTTCCACTTAGAAATAACCTGTCCATATTTACAAGTGCATCATAAAGACCCGCTTTATTTGCAAGAACATGTTCTGCAGGCATATTATCTTATCATGTCCCCAATCAGGATGTATAGCATGAAGCAATTCATGAATTAAAACAACTGTAATCATTCCCCTATTATCACTAGTATCTTCTTTCAAGGCATTGTGGATTCCTATTGGGTAATACGGATCCATACCAATTGTATGTGACCAAACGCATATTGTTTATCCTGCTGGATAAATAATTCAAATTTTGCTCTAGAAAGAAATTCTCGGTATTCGCTCCATGATATGCACGTATAATTGATTTAGCATCATTCAAACAAATACACATCCATTTGTATTTGGTTGATTCAAGATTGTCATCTCTTCTTATGGGAATTTCGTATGGACTGAGAACATCGTGTGTAGTTTTTTATATTCTTCCTCGAATCTACTAGTCTCTTTTGAAATGTAATCTAACTGCGGTTTTGGAATTACCACTCCTCCAATTTTTTCAATAACAAGTTGATCTCTATTTCCAGTACTGGTTTCTACTGCAGAATACTGTCAGAATTCCATTTGCATCTATCTTGTAAGTGACTTCTATTTCCAAATCTTCGCGTTGTGGAACATAGAGCCAAAAACTTCCCAAATTTTCGTTCAAGTAAAAATCATGAGGATTGTTTTGTACATCTCCTTCGCCATACGCTCACCTCAATTTTTGGATTGGTTGGAAATTTTTTGTAAAATTTACGAGTAATTTCAGTTGGATAAGTAGTATTCTTTGGTATCATCAACATGATCCCAAGTTCGTTCTTAATTATCGATTTTTCTCCAGATTTAGCGGGGTCACATTAAGAGGGTAAGCGCCTAGATAAGATACCGGAATAACCCTTCATCATTTGCAAGTACTGCCCCTTCTATTGCCGCACCTCTTGCTACTGCAAATTCTGGGTCAACTCCGGTTTCCGGCTCCTTTAGTATTTGTGCAACCAATTTTCTAATTGCAGAATTCGTGTTGACCACCTACTAGGACTACCTTGTCAATACTATCGGCAGTAATCTTGAGGTCGCTCAGTACATTATAGATACATTGTTCACATTTTTTCAAAACTGGTTCTTCAACTAGTTTTTCAAAATCCATACGCGTAATTTGCAGATTGAAGGATGTCTGTTTATCACCCAAGAAAAAAACCTCCTCTATCGAAACTTGTTCTTTTTCTGTGAGTTCAATCTTAACTCTCTCACTAGTCGATTAATTTCTAAACTTAATACATCATCAATCATCCCATTAGAACCACTCTGTTTTCTAAATTCAGAAGTGATATGATTTGCAAGTGCAGTGTCCATGTCCATGCCTCCAAGATGAATATCCCCACCAGTACCTATCACCTCAAAGAAACCATCATCAATCTCTAATACCGACACATCAAGAGTTCCTGCACCCATATCAAATACCATGATCTTTGTTGGTTCATGTATTTTCCCAAGACCTTAAGATATTGCTGTAATGCCACTGGTTCAGTCATTATACCTCATCATATTTAGTCCTGCAATTTCACCGGCTAGCTTTGGTGGCTTGTCTTTGATTATCACTAAAATAAGCAGGAACGGTGATCTACCGGCTTTTGTTATATTTTCTTTAAGAAAAAATTCCGTATCTAGTTTGATTTTTGTTAAAATCAGCGCTTCAATAAATTCTGGCGGATAAACCTTGCCAAAAATATGAAATTTTTCGTTCGAACCAATAGAATCTTTTTACGTTGTATATAGTACCTTTTGGGTTGTAGTGAGACTGCTCAATAGCATCAGTACCTACGAGAATCTGCTAGATTCCAAGAAGGATACAACCGAAGGAAATGGTTTTACGTGTAGAAATTCGCCCATTAAATGCCGGGATTATTCTGATATCGCCTTCACTTAGAACAGCAGCCGCAGAATGACTTGTTCCCAAGTCTATACCTAGTACTTTTGTCACAATGAAAGATTTCTTATCAAGTTTTTAACTCTTGACTCATTTTGAACATCCTTTTTCTTTGTAAATCATATCTTTTGCTTTTATGATATCTCGTACAATTGCCTCCTTTGATTCCTTTTCTTGTAGTGTCATGTTTACTATCCCAGAAAGATTATTCTTCTTTATCAAATCCTTAAACTTGACCTTGACTTCACCACATGAAACATCTCTTTTTCAATCCCAAGATTGCATAGGGATTGAATTCTCCCGGTTGGTTTTTCCACATGCTTTTGCTGATGTTCTTGTTCTCTCTTTTTTTTTCTTTCTGCTTCTTGCATGCGTTTTATTTCTTCATTTTCATAAACATTTTTTGTATTGAAAGTAGATGGGGTTTTCTTTTTTTTCTTCAAATTCAGGATATTTGTCTGCAAAGGGTCCTTTTCCAGTTAAGATGTGTTCGCTCTTATACTTGGGTTCTACTTTAGGCGGCTCACTTGGGATATATCGATTATCAGAAATCGCTGAATTAGATGATCCTCTTTCTTTTTCAGCGTTATCAGCTTGTTCAGTTTTATCTGTTTTTTCATCCTCATCCTACTTTTTTCTTCCCTTTTTTTAGAAAACCAAATAACCCAGGTTTTTTTCCATCATCAATTTGACTTACCAAGTCATTACAAATTTTATCCAGCATTTCTTCAGCATGAGATTTGGAAGGATTATGTGAACTTTTGAGCTTTTATGAATTGCAAAATTTACAAGAAGACTATTGAATCCATATGGCTCGATAGTTTTTACAATATTTTTCATAAGTGATTCATCTCTTTGACCGAGACTAGTAACTAGTAGATATCCAGGATTTGAAGAAATGTCGAACATGAATTTCGATGCAGCTGTACTACTTTGCCTTTCAATCCTAGAATTCTATTGACACTTTCATCACTATTTCTCATGATAGCAAAATTGCTGAATTAGAACTTATAAACACAATTACAAGATGAAACTAGAAATTAAAGAGGAATAGATGTGCCTGACATGCCTGCTATACAGTGCATTTTTGCGTTCCGTTTGTGCGCTAGTATTTCATTTAGACATTCACGAGGGGTTTTGAATCTCCAATTAAATTTGTGATTTATCATACTTTAGAGTAGGCTTTGGATATCTTTTTCCTGAATATTTTCTTGCTAACAACTCTAAAAGCAAAACATCTTGTTTGTTAGGATTTGTAGGATATCTTGTTCTTGCCATTGCTACTGCTGTTAAAATATCTTGTAAGAACTGTCTCTCTTTTGAAGGGAATTTTGCTAGAATGTCATTAATTGGATTTATCTCAATTAATCTTCTACTTAGATTGACAACTGAGACGGGTTTTGCTGTAAAACTCCTTTTGACAACCACTTCAAATTCTTTACCGAATACCTTTTTGGCACTATTTTTCCTCCACTTTGTTTTTACATCTTCCAAAACTTGTCTTTTTTCTGCAGTCCTTTTTCGCCATCTTTTTTGAACAGAATTGAA
This sequence comes from uncultured Nitrososphaerota archaeon, assembly GCA_963713025.1. Classification (GTDB taxonomy): domain Archaea; phylum Thermoproteota; class Nitrososphaeria; order Nitrososphaerales; family Nitrosopumilaceae; genus Nitrosotalea. The sequence goes on from CAVQKA010000004.1 coordinate 391,711, forward strand.
TACTTCACTTCTTAGTTTATCATGTACTGATATGATTAATGCAACATATTCAGGATTGTGTTGTGTTTTGAATGAAGCCCTGTCTATATTCATTGCATCTTCTAATCCTTCAGTTACATAGATTTCTCCAAACGTCCATTTGTAATAGAGTGAATCTCCCTCATCAGGATATCCCAGAAAATCATGATCAAATACTACCAATACTAGTATTCTTTATTCGTACAATTAATCCTCTCCAGTCTTCAACTAGGATTCCCCCGATCTTGACTATACATGTAACCTACATAGGATACCTTTTTCTGTGTTATTACTGGCTATTACACTGTCATTGAATGGTAGAACTGTGAAGTTTCCTACTTTGAGTATATTCAGTGTTGGAAATAAGTATGGTTTCTTTAATTCCATTCCATCCATAGTCACTTTGAAATTTAGTGAGGAAACATTTACTTTGATAGGATTAACTATCTCGGGATTGTCTATTTTTCTTATTGGTCCATCATTAAGATATTCCACCGGTATGATACTGGCCAAATTCATTACAAACTTCCAGTAAGGTCCATATTTTTTTTCAATATTGAGATTTTTCTTAAGTATTCCAAATTTCTCTAACAATATCAGTAAATTGTGATTTTTTGAAACCTTTACTATCTAACCTTCTTTGTCGATATATTTGATAGAGTATTTCTAAAGCCCTCTGTGAGATTCAAAAGTTCAATGTGTGTGTATGATTCATTAAGATTCTTCTTAGCATAATTTGTAAGCGTATACTCGCTAATATCATTAAAGTCGGAATCTTCATATTTTTTATCTTTGAATTTTGAAAAATCTAAAGTTGCTATGAATTTTGTATCGGAGCCTTTTTTTGCTGAACTAATAACCATAGTGTCAACAGAGTTTCTAAAACTGCTATGAATCCTATTCCAAGTCTTCCAATTATTGGTCTGCCAGATGGAGTTGTTTCATTTCTGCCAGTTTTTTTAGATTTACTAATGTAGGTAAAGTTCTGATCAAAATCAGTGTAATCCATACCTACTCCGTTATCGTGTATGACAATACTTCCTGCGCCGGATTTTGTATTGATAGTAACCAAGGTAGCCTCTGCATCAAAAGCATTACTGATCAATTCTTTGATTGCCATTTCAGGAGTACTGTAGATTCCAGTACTTAGATGACGTATGATTTGACTGCCTACTTTGATTCTACCGGTTTGCTTCTTTTTCTAATTTTTTTTCTATTGGTACACGTATAAAGAATTTCTGAGGTTTTGGAGATTCACTCATTTTACAATCACTCCGTTATACAATCTCATTCCTCGTTTCTCTTAATGGTGGCGCTACAGGAATATTTGTCAAAATCATATCTTCTTTTACAC
>CAVQKA010000005.1:0-11443 GCA_963713025.1 uncultured Nitrososphaerota archaeon
AGATTTAGGAAAAAGGCCACAAATATATTAAAAATTATATCACGTTCACTGCTTAGTGTATTACTTGGTGCAATCAACTTCATCACACATCGAAGCAGTTTTAGATTTTTACTCTAGTCCAAAGATGTGTGAGATGTAGAATACATTGGTATGAGAATGATGTGTTCATATTTGAAACTTGTTGGGTTATTCCTTGAATTCCCCTTTCCTTTTCAGAAAAATAAAGATTGTGACCAAAATAGTAGCAGTTCCTGGAATTAGAGTAACTAAGAAAAAATTGTCTGGAAGCCTACAAGCTAGAGAAGCTACAATAACAACAGCTGTTATGGTTATCAGAGCAAAGCCAATGGTAGTCAAAAGGTTAGCCCATTTGCTATGTATTAGAACCAGGATTGATGACAAGGAAAATGGGACAAGAAGCATTCCTACTGCAATGACCACAGCTATCTGAGATTCTTGTGTATCTAAACTAAATCCCAGTGAACATTTTTTCTCTGAAATACTAAAGACAGAAGAAGACTGATGATGCGGAGGCAATTGCAAAGAAGATGAATATTGCTCCAATAACGCTTGCATTTACCAGTAGAAGCGGATAGTTGACAGTCAATAAAATACCTGTTTAGCAAAATCCTGATTTTGTTGTAGTGTTAAATGATACATCATTGCATATAATTTGAGATAACTTAGGATCTTTGAGCAATCCATCTACCTACCTCTGGCCATAATTTTTCATGCGCACCTGTACCGATACATAAACCAACATGTCCCGTTGGAAATTCAATTAGTTTTTTGTCCGTGCTGCTAATTACATCCATCACTGATGTACTAGCTGATGGTGGTACCAGATCATCCTTAGTACCAACTATATCAAGAACCGGAATTGTGATGTTCTTCAAGTTTATTACATCTGAACCTACCTTCATCTTGTTTTTTATCAAAAGGTTTTTTCTATACACTTGATCAATTATCTGACGATAAACTTCGCCTATTATTGGTCTGCTGTCGTATAGCCATATCTCAATTGCAAAAAACTGTATGATCTCGTCACGGCTTCTGGGTTCACTGAAATATCGTGGATACTTTAGCATGGCCTCCACAGGATTACGAAGAAGGAATCCCATGTTGATGAGCCATCCAGGTATGTTGCCAAATATATCGACCAGATTATCTGCATTGAGATGAGCAGTCCAATTTTCTATTATTGTTTTTTCTTTGTTAATATCAACTGGAGTTGCATGCAAAATTAAATTCTTGACATTCTCTTGATGTATCGAAGTGTAAATGAGTGCAAAAATTCCTCCCCAGCAATAGCCCAATAGTGACACCTTATCAGAACCTGTTACTTCCTTGACTTTTTCAACTGCATTTTCCACATATTCTTCTGCATAGGTTTCAAGTGTCAAGTCCTTGTCAAATGACTTGGGCGTTCCCCAATCAGTTGCATAAATATCAAAGCCTTGTCTTTGAAGATTTTTTATTATACTTACATTGGGTAACAGGTCCAAAATGTAGTATCTGTTGATAAGCGAGCCTACTACAAGCATGGGGGTTTTGTGCATAGTAGGAAGATCTGATTTGTAATGAAGTAGATTGAACCTGCCTTTCATCTCTATGACTTCCGATGGGGTTCGGTTGATGTTGTCTCTCAACGGTTCAAGCATTCTGTTTGCATAAGAGAAAAAGTCATATGAGTTGGCAGTAAATTGATCAAATCCAAAAAGTTCACACATTTTTGCCCAAGAATCAACACATGCTGTCATGCTTGATGCAAATGCATTATCATTTAGATCATCTCTCAGAGTTGTGTCAAAAGAGGATCGGATATTTTTCTCAATATTTTGAGCTGTTCCTTTTCCTGTGCTTAGAAAAATCTCAAATGCTTTTGAGTCTGCGTCCCAAAATGCTGAATTGTATTTTATTGCAAAATCAAACCACTTGAATGCATAATCATAGTTTGGATTGGATTCTTCCATCTTCTTATTTATTATAGTTTGAGGAGTAAGTAACAATATTGCTAAAGTGTATTCTAGAGACTTAAACCCTGCTATGGATTTCAGACATGATAGTCCAACTGAATCATTTGCTGTTGTGTAAATTTAATTTCTTACGTTCCAGCAACTTGTAGATCGGATCTTTCATAAAGTCCGTTATCAAAAACCATGCCAGCGCATACCCCCAAACAAATAACGCATTATTCCATCCTATTGCAGGTACCAAAATTCCTTGGGCCGTAATTATTGTTGCAATCGTCTGTGTTACAATAATTGCCAGAAATAATTTCAACGCAGGTTTTACTGTCCAGAAATGACCACGAGTTCTTGCAACAAAAAATAACATGTGACCTGCAACTGACAACTTCAAATAAATTAATGATTGTAATGGACCTATCTTCAAATCAAAAACGTTCATTCCTATGTATAGGAGTACAAATGTAGAAACTACTCCTATTATGCCAAGACCTGTGGCAATTCCTAAAATTTTTCTCATATCCCATCTCTCTGGACTGGATGAGATCTTTACATTGTCATAAGCAATAGTCATAATGGGTAGATCGTTTAAGATAGCAAGCAAGACAATCATCAGCGGAGTAATTGGATAAAAGCTGAAAGCAATTATGGAAAATACTAAAAAGAAAAGGACTCTGATAGTTTCACTGATTCTGTATATCGCATAATTATTCATTCGCTGAAATATTTTACGACTTTCCTGGATTGCGTCTATGATGACCGAAATTCCCGGTTGGGTAAGAACGATATGTGCTGCAGATTTTGCAACGTCGGTTGCACCAAAAACTGCAATTCCCACATCTGCTTTTTTTAGGGCGGGTGCATCGTTTACCCCATCTCCAGTCATACCAACAATGTGTCCTTTTGCCTGTAATGCTCCTACTATCTGGTACTTGTGCTCAGGAAAGACCTGTGCAAAACCGTCTGCCTGTTCCACAACGTTCTGGATCTCTTTGTCAGTCTTGTCAATTATTTGAGATGCGTCTTGTATATTTGTACCAAGATCCAACTCCCTTGCTATCTCTTTTGCAATATCAATATGATCACCTGTTATCATCTTGATATCGATACCCATGGATTTGGCAGTCTTAATGGTCTCCTTGGAATCTTCTCTTGGCGGATCATGCAATGAGATAATTCCTACAAACTCCCAGATTCCTTGCAAATTTGTCCTTGCCACTCCAAGAGAGCGATATCCTTTGGATGCAAGTCTTCTTACACTTTCATCTACCTTTGCAGAGACATCATCCTTGTTTAACACAAGGGCAAGTATTGACTGGGGTGCGCCCTTTGACACCATGAATTCTTTTCCGGAAGGATCTTCTATCTTGGATTCAACCCTTTTTATTACAGGATCAAACGGTTTGAAAGAAAGCTGTTTGTAAGACATGGATTTATCCAAGACGTCTGAGGTCTTGGCTCTTGCAATAATCGCATTGTCTATATGATCTGTATCTTCTCCCCTTGATGCAAGAGTCGCAAACATCAAAAGATTAGAGTCTGTGAATTTATCAAACGTAACAAGCTCTGCAACACTTAACTCATTTTTTGTCAGCGTTCCAGTTTTATCTGCACATAAAATATCAACTCCTGCCATCTCTTCTATTGCAGTAAGCTTGCTGACAAGAGCCTGTTTTTTTGCAAGAACCGTTGCACCCACAGCCATGGTTACTGACAATACCGCCGGTAGTGCAGCTGGTATTGAGGCAATCATTAGCACCAATGAAAATTGTAGAGTTTCAAGTAGGCTCTCGTGTCTGAACATTGCCACTAGAAAGACAAGTGCGATTAGTCCTACTGCAAGTACGATAAGATAATTCCCTATTTTCATTAATGCTTTTTGGAAATGACTTTTAGTTCTTGCCTCCCCAACAAGTTTTGCAGTCTTTCCAAAAAATGTCCTCATCCCTGTGGAAACAACAAGTGCGTTCATCTCACCTTTTTGTACGATGGAGCTAGAATAGACAACATCTCCTACATGTTTTTCCACGGGCAGTGACTCTCCCGTAAGGGCAGACTCGTCTACATCAAGATATTCACCATCAAAAAGTTTGGCATCAGCTGGAATGATGTCACCTAGTCTAACCCTTATGATATCTCCTGGCACGATCTCTTGAGAGGAGAGCTCAACCCATTTACCATCACGTAGTGCCCTTGATCTAATGGACAGTTTTTGTTTTAGTAGACTTATTGCATTATCCGCCTTGTGTTCCTGAAAGAACGCAACTGTCCCGTTTATCAAAAGCAGAGATATGATTATCCAAAAATCCTCCCAATGAGAAATAATTGCAGAGATTATTGCAGCTACCTCTATCATGAATGGAATTGGGCCATAAAAATAACCGAGAAGCTTTCTAAAAGGATTTATCTTTTTTTCTTCAATCTCATTGTGCCCATATTCTTCCAACCGGTTCTTTGCCTCTTGAGAATTAATTCCAGTTTTTCCTGTTGACAAGGATGAAAAAAGATCTTCTATTGAAAATCTTTTGATTTCATCAGCAGTAAGAGATTTGTGAGAGATGTTTGTCATTCCAACCTATTTTATGACAAATACCGGACATCTAGAATATCTGACCACATCAGTTGCAACACTGCCAAGTAAAAATTTCTTAAAACCAGATTTTCCAGTACCACCTACAATGATGACATCCACATCTTCTTCTTCAGCACGTTTGATAATTGCTCCTGGAACCGAATACATCTCTTCTACTGTTTCAGTCTTTATTTCTACTCCTTGTTCTTTAGCATGATTACTGATTGTTTTAAACCACTCTTCAGACTCTTTTTTGTTTTTATCAAGGAATTGTTTGAATGCGGATTCTGTTGTATACATTAATCCTGCAGCATGAACGTGAATGACATATAGTATAATGAGTTTAGCGTCGTACTTTTTTGCAAACTCGATGCCATAATCTGCTGCTTTTATTGACAATTCAGAGCCATCTATTGCAACAAGTATCTTTGACAAGGACTCTACTTTATTCATGAATTTGTCCTCTTCACAACATGAAGGTATTTTTGTCGATTACTTGTCATTTTCACAATGTCTATTTTGTTTACAACTTCAAAAATCTTACCACATTTATCACATACAAAGATCTTTTCAACATGTTCCTGAACAATTTGTATGAGCGGATTTAAGAGTAGTAAGATAAGACATACTATTTCTCTTTTAGATACTGGTGTAGGATTGGTTTTATTATGGAGAGGGATTTGGGATTTATCTGACAAGTATCTTTCAGTGTACGCCAGCCTAGTTTTAGGGATCACAATATTAATAGTCATTGCATTATTGGAAAAAAGACAGGTTTTCAAATTTTTCGGTGAAGAATAATAATACGTAACCACTCATTTACTGTCCTGCGGTGCGACAACTTGTGGTGTAGTCATAACAGATCCTTCTCCTAGATTGAATATTTCCTTATTGAGCCATGCCCAAAAGTTTTTTTCAAACATCACGGCTCTGAGGACTTCAACACCTGCTACAACTGCTCCTGCACCAAACGAGAATCCGCTTATAAGAAGTGACGGAATTGCAATATCTCTGCCCCATGCTCCAGTTCTTAGCGTTAGCTCATAGTCTTTATCTTTCCCAGTAATTAGTATCTCAACATCTCTTACGCTACCAGTAACAAGTGAAGGAATTCCACCCTTGTATGCTTTGATACTGTGACAACCTTCGAATGTGTCTTCGTGGATTATTTTCAATCCCAACTCTTCCAGGTGGTTTTTGGTAGATGTAACTAGTCTTTCTAAATCTATTTTGCTTAAAATTACTCGTTCTTCTCTCATGGAATCATATTGAGGACAAATGAAATAAAAGATTGTTTTAGATTTTCATCGTTGATAATCTTAAGTTATTTTTAGAGAAAATCCTGTCATAGGAGTTGAATTCCATGAGCACGTCTGTGCACCAGTAATTCTTCTTCACTTGACAGTGCATATCCGCACATTTCACATCTTACAAAACCAAAATCTTCTATTGATACCTCTTTAGACAGCAAAATATTCACGGAATCAATTTTACGTATGCTATACTCCGTTCTATTGCTTTCCTTGAGAAACGACTCTAAGACATTCTCTATATCCAGTGCATTTAACATGACAGATGACTCGTCTATCTTTGCGCCATACTGATGCTTTTTTAGATAATGTTGTAACTCTGATGCCAATTCTCTATCCCCTGCACAATCTATGGCAATCATCACATCATTCCATAACTACCATATGAGCAATATGTCTTGCTAGAATTACATTTGAGCAATCATTTACAAACATTGTCAACTTATTGATTTCCACAATGATAAGAAAATTTCTTGTGAACTCGACAGATAGATCTTTCAACTTTTGACTCTATCCTCATGATATTTTGTTATCAATTTTCAAGCGGTGGTTTTGACTTTTTTTTAAAAATTCCAATAATAAAGAATCCGGAACCAGCTAAACCAACTAAAGACCCCCACACTTCAATCCATTTGCCAATATCAGAGGGAAGCATATGAATTCCTATCAAATTCATAACGATTCCCACTATGAAGATTATTATTCCCATAATGATTAGAACACGATTTACCATGCTCATTAGATGAGAGACGAATTAAAATAAGCTCTTTGCAAATGGAGATTTAGAAAATAAAAATGAATAATATGTAATAAGGAAAAAGACACTCGATTGAATAAAAAATTGATCTGATTGATTATCATCAATGATATTCTAGATGTTTTTTAAATAACTTTTCAACTTAAGACAAGTATGTCACAAGATGTAGAATCAATATATGAAGAATATATCTCAAAATTGAAACAAGCCATGCCAAATGTTGATTCTAATTTTGCCCATCGAATAATGTATCTGGAAAGAAAACTTGCCAATGAAGATGTTCCAGATGTGGAGGTAAGCGCAATAATAGAATACAAGTCGGGTACAGATGTGGATAACAAAGTAAACGGTCTAAGAGGAAAATACTCTTTGGAAGTTGAACATGGTGATAAACAAAATGTTCTTCATGTGTTTAGTCGAATGAAGATAAGTATGATAAAAGAGATCTCACGGGATAGAGATATTGTAAAAATCAGTGGCAAAGCTTACTCTGGGCTAGGCGAATAATATCAAATTCCATATCTGGTAGAGATCTAAAGCAAGCTAACAAAACTACAGTACGTTCAAAATCTGAATTTATGGTGTTTCTCAATAGGGATATTTTTTTCCCATATTGAAAGTAAGTACATGTAACATTCTTATCCCCGTTGTCATCATAGAAAAAATATGAATTTTTTCTGGAAGAAGTTCAAATGTGATAAATGTAAAACAAAGTTTTCAAAATATGAAGAACTAATCAATCATGCTCGCCATGAACACCATCACGAGATAATAAAATGCATGGAATGTGGAAAAGAGTTTATCCATGAAGTGGACAGATTACATCATGCAAGAAAAGAACATGAGAAGAAAATGTTTGGACGTATCCACAAATACGGAAATAAACATGAGAGACATTCACCGTCATCTCCTCAAGACAATGTGGATAAATATACCGGACACTTTAGCGATAAGCTCTGAATACCAGAGAGACTTTGGGATAGGATGTCCCATAACAGAATAAGATATTCCCAGTGTGATAATAACATCTATGTTTTATGTAACAACAATATTCAATACAATATGTTAGATATCACAGATCTAAAAAATAAAATTAAAGAATGGCTAACGACTGATGGATTACCTTTTTCTGAAACAAAAAATGACTATGCTGATTTTCAGTTTATTTTATCAAATGCTTTTGGACTGGGTTTTGTAATAGATATTGCCAAACCGAAAAATAAACAGATTCTTGCCTTTGCAATGCGGTTAATCAGTCCACCACAAATCTTGCAGGCATTTTCATCTCTAGATGATGTTGAGAAAATGAAAATACTAGAAGGGTACAAACGTGAACTTCTAAAGATGGGGGTTGACTTTGTAATTTCAGATGATATAAAAGATGTCACAATAATTTATCATTTGTATATTGAAGATATTACTCATACTCTATTCATGGGAGCTTTAAAACTTGTAAGAAATGCGTCATTGATTATAATCTCGACATTGTCTGAACGATTTGCCACAGGAACTGCATCAATACCTCCACATTCTCATTCAGAATTAAGTTCACCATACGGCTAAGATAACAGAGTACAATGTCTGATCCACCAAAGCTAAAGCGGAATTTAGGGCTATTAGGCGTAACATCGCTTGGAATTGCAAACATAATTGGGGCTGGAATTTTTGTAATTAGTGGAGTTGCTGCGGGATTGGCAGGTCCATCTGTCATATTATCATTTTTGATTGCAGGCTCTATCGCATTAATGGCAGCTCTTTCTTATGCTGAGCTTTCATCATTTGTTCATGAAACTGGAGCATCTTACGCATTTACAAAAAGAGCATTTGGTAGATTTTGGAGTTTTGTTGTAGGATGGTTCAATTATTTTGATTACATTGTAGGTGCAGCTGCAGTCTCGATTGGATTTGCTGCATATTTTACTGAACTATTTGGTCTTCAAGGAGAAACTGCATTAATTCTCTCAGCTGTTGGACTGCCAATAGTCTTGACGATTCTAAATCTCATTGGTGTGAAAGAGGCCACTCATGTAACCATGGTGATGGTGTTCATCAAGATCTTTGCACTTGTTTTATTGATAATGATTGGAGGATACTACATCTCAACTCACTTTGGTGTAACACATTATCATCCATTCTTTCCAAATGGTTTTGGTGGGATGCTAAATGGTTCAGCAATAATCTTCTTTGCATTTCTTGGGTTCAATACTGTAGCCATGATGTCAGAAGAGACAAAAAATCCACAAAAAACAATTCCAAGGGCATTACTGCTTGCATTTTTTGTAAGCTTTGTGCTATACATTGCAATAGCCATAGTTGAAGTGGGCATACTAGATTGGAAGACAATAGGGAACAACCCATCTCCTTTATCGACATTGGCATCCAGCATTTCAAATAACAGAATTTTTCTAGATCTCATATCATTTTCAGCCATAGTTGCAACAGGTTCCGTAGTTCTTAGTTCAATAATCGGAGGTACCAGGGCAAGTTTTGTGATGGGAAGAGACAGGGTCCTTCCACGACAGCTAGATTTTATCAGCAAAAAATTTGGAACACCGTATATCTCAATTTTGCTTGGAGGTTCTGCAATAGCAATTCTGGCTGGAATTTTCTTTAAAAATATTGGCACTATTGCCTCAATTTACAATTTTGGAAGCTTGTTGACATACATATTTGTCCACTTGTCTCTTTTGAAATTAAGAAAGAAAGAACCCCAAACACTGAGACCTTTCAAAGTTCCACTTTATCCCGTCATTCCCATAATTGGACTGATATGTTGCATAGTACTAATTTACTATCTTAGTAATACTGCAAAAATAGCTTCTTTTGGATGGGGGGCAATTGGGCTTGTAGTTTATTTCATCATAACAAAATTACATAAAGCAAAGATTGTTTGAATGCAAATATCAAGAGCCGTCTTTCATTTTAAGATAATTGAGTCAAAAACAATTGGTATGGTTTTTTGATTGTAAAATCATGATATTGCCATACTTTAGAACTAATCTTTATTTTTTTAAAACGTACTTTCAATTGTTTAGGCAATTTAAGAAAAACATGTTTTCCAATTACAAGTTGATTTGGTCTTCCAATGGATTGCATCTTTGCAGCAAGATTAACTGACAACCCAATAATATCAATGTGAGATTTCTGTCTGTTTGAACCGTATCGGACTATGTCATTGTCTCCAAAATCGATAGTTATTTTAATTTGCAGAGAAGGATAACCTGCTTTTTGTAAAATTGGGTTTATCGCATCTTCAATTACAGATACCATTGCTTGTGCACAAAAGACGGGGTTTTTGGCAGTGGTTATTGTTTTTGCTGGAAAATATCCAATTACTGCATCTCCCACATATTTTAGCACAAAACCGTCATAGGATTCGATGATGTATGCCATCTCCTGAGAGAAGATCCTGATTATCTTAGCAAGTGCATCAGGAGATAATTCCGAACTCATCTTTGTAGAACCGCCCAAATCTACAAAAAGTATAAACATTTTCATTTTTTCAGAATCATGCTTTCTCAAAAATTTATTGGACCTTTCAATAGCCAGATGATGTTATTCAAAATTCTCATCTAACGAATATGTTGTCCTTTTCTTACATGTCTTTATACATAACTGAATTTTTGCCTGCTCTTGTTTACTGATTGTCAATTTTATCATCTTTAAGATCTTGAATTTACTCCATAGGCTAGATAATCTTATAGTTGCTTTTTTTAATGACTAGTTTCAAAGAGATTAGTGGAAAAAATAGAAGTAATAGTTTTTGAAAAACAAATCGAACCCGTAGAGAATGTTCTTAAAAGTTACAATGTTCCACATGTCAGGATAAACGCAAAGAGCGATTCTGGCGATTGCTTTCTTTATGCAATAACCCTTCCTGAAGACATGGTAGAAGAAGTCATACAAAAACTAGCTGAGGTTGTTGATTTAAAACAGAAAAACATTCTATTAAACAATATCAAGATAGAAGCTACACTATCTGATCATCTCAATAAATTGGCTGAAAAAATACACAAGCCAAAAAAGGTAGGAATTGTAATAGAAGAGCTAATTCCACTTACAGAGCCTTTTACACGTCTAAGAAAGGACTATTTTGTAATACTTTGGATTGCCGCAATAGTTTCAATGTCTGGCCTATTTGCAAATAGTCCAGCCGTAATAATTGGTGCCATGTTAATTTCCCCTCTCCTAGGTCCAATAACTGCACTATCGCTAAATTCTACATTGGGTCGAGATGACAAGGTAAAAAAATCATTTTTTAATTTATTTTTGATGTTAGTTACTGTCATTGTCTTATCAGCAATAATTACAGCTATAGCCTCACAGATTGTACACCTACAAACAACTCCTGAAATTCAATCAAGAGGAGACATTCATGCAGTAGATGTTGTAATTTCAATTCTACTTGGAGTTGCAGGAGGAATTGCAATGACATCAAACATACCAGGTAGTTTAGTAGGAGTTGCAATAGCGGCATCGCTAGTACCTCCAGCTGTTGTAACTGGCATTGGCTTGTCTTTTCTGAGTGCCAAGTTGTTCACCGGTAGCTTGTTACTTGTAATATCAAACGTGGTAGGCTTGCTACTTGGAAGTATGATTGTTTTCATTGTTCGCGGAGCTATTCCTAGAAAATATCAAGATAAAGAAAAGGCCCGAAAATATATGAAAAGATCCATCATCACGTTTACCACTCTTAGTATACTACTTGGTGCAATCAATTTTATCGTACATCGAATTCAGTTTTAGGTTTTTACTTGAGTTCAAGCTTTGAATCTGGTAAGACCCATCTAATTGGAATAAGTTCAGACCGTTTGTAGTTTAAATCAAGCAAAGGTTA
>CAVQKA010000006.1:0-32920 GCA_963713025.1 uncultured Nitrososphaerota archaeon
ACTGAATTAACATTCATCTTGTGTCATGTCTCTAACTCTTCTTCATCGCCTGGCTATCATAATCAGTTAAAGTCAGATAATAACTAATTGTATTTTGGTCAAATTTCAAACATGCCTAAAATATTAAGTGGGATCGGCCGGATTTGAACCGACGACCTCAGGTACCCAAAACCCGAATCATACCAAGCTAGACCACGATCCCGATGTGATTGCACAAAAATGTCCCCAATTTAATCTTCTCATATCATATGATGATTTTAAATAATAAACCAAATTAAGGCATAATTGTTGCAATTACAAGATTACATCAATGCTGGAAAGATAGCATCAGAGGTAAGAGAGAATGCAAGAAAAAAGAATCATGTTGGTTCCACTCTTGAAGAAATATGTAATTTCATTGAAAAAGAAATAGAACGCAAAGGTGGAAAATGTGCATTTCCAGTCAATGTCAGCTTAAATGAAATTGCAGCTCATTATACTGCAGAGCCTAACGATTCCATAACAGTCAAAGATACTGATCTTTTAAAAATTGATTTGGGTGTCCAGATAAATGGACATATTGCAGATACTGCAGTTACCGTATGCTATGAACCAAAATATGATTTTCTAGTACAAGCTGCCGAGGCTGCCCTCAGAGAAGCAATGTCAATCATCAGGGTTGGAACAAAATCAAGTGATGTTGGAAAAACAATAGAAAATACTGTAAAACAGATGGGTGGAATTCCAATAGCAAATCTTAGTGGCCACTCTCTTGAACAATATACAATTCATGCAGGCAAGTCTGTTCCAAACATATGGTCAATTGGATCATTTTCATTTCAATCTACAGAAGCATATGCATGTGAACCATTTGTTACTACTCCAGAGGGATCTGGGTTTGTTCGAGAAGGCAAGATTAGAAATATTTTCTCTTTGGTTTCAAGAAAAAGAACAAAGGATGACGAGGTCAACAAACTAATTGATACAATCTGGCAAAAATTTAACATGCTGCCATTTGCCTTAAGATGGCTCATACCAGATTATAATGAAAAAACTGCAAGAGAGTTACTTGAAAGATCAATTAAGAACAAAGTTGTTCGGGCATATCCAATACTTGTCGAGGCAAATGAACAAAGAGTTGCTCAGGCAGAACATACATTCATTCCGCAAGAAAATGGTGTTACTATAACCACTATTTGATAACTTCGCCAAAAATTTTAGATATCATTATCTGACCATTGCCACACGAAGTGCACTTGTCTAGTGCTTTAAAGACATAGTCCCCTTCTTTGAATTTTCTTTTCACAGTTTTATTACAACTAGAGCATTGCTCAATTGTACATGGATCAAGTATCTCCTCCTTTTTCTTGAAGATCATTGCGAAACTCCTATGGTATTTCCTACTCCAATAACCAGAGCACACTGGCCTGTTTTGGCATTGGCTTTAATGATATCATAAATTTGAGATGCTACTAGATCAGAAGAATCTGCAATCTCTTTTCTCATCAGAGTAATCGCTTCTTTAATTGATTGCTTGATCACAATGGCATATATCGGAATGCTATGCTTTGTTGCAATCTCTTCAATTTGGAATCTTTCAGTACCAATTCCTCCAATTGCAGCTCCAAATCCTTGTGCGATAGAGCCAGTATCTTCACCTTCCAATTTCAAGGCTGCATCAACCATAACAATAATGTCAGGTTTCTTGTCTGAAAGGATTTTCTCAAGTGCATCAGCAGGCCTTCCAACTGTTGCAGCTGGTCCCTCTGCTTTTAAGAAATAGAGTTTTCGCCCCTCAAAGTCTTTTTCACTCCATACAGTTTCAAATGCAACAGATTTTTTTTCCGTATCAAGCATCATTTTTCCAACAATCATTGGACCTATTCCATCTCCAATTGGTTGCCCCTGTTTGAATGCAGAGACCGCAATCTTGAGTGCCTCTGCTTCTTCCATGATAAAAGGCAGCATCATCTGTAATGGTAAAATCAATGGAAAGTTATTTTGCTTCTTTGCAGTTAGGAAAAAGTGTCTCACCATTTTATATAACAATTGTAATGTAGTTACAGCCTCCAAAATGTTAGCAATCTTGGTTGCCTCAACATGGCTAATGTTTTGAGACAGGCTATTGACTTGGTCCCTAGTAGAATCCTCTCTTGTTCGCATGATATGTCTTATTTTTGGAACTATACCATTGGGATCCATATCAGTTGGCATTATTGTAAAATATTCAAAAAATTTGTCAAGTTTTTGCGTAGGATCTTCAGAAGGTTTTAGAGTATTTTTGATGTAATCAATTAGTTCTTTTCGTGTATAATCTCGAAAAGATTTTAGTTTTTCAAGCCCCTTGTTAATTTCTGACGAAGTTACTTGGAGCTGAATTCTTTGTCCATACAACATAAAGACAAAGATAGGAATAATCCAAACTAGCCACATCAGAGGGTTAGAATTATCGCTAGAGCTGAAAAGCTTGTCTATACTTGTTGCATTAAAATCCAATAACAAAAAGACCTTTTTTTGCCAAATTAAATCTTTCAAAAAATTAAATCGTTTTAAACATTTGATACCATATACCAGCATTGAATCCAAATGAAATAGGAGTAAGATTATCAAAGTCTGTAAAATGTCCTGTTTTATGGGATGATTATTCCCGTGATTTTTATTCAGTAGATTCTAGCTCATATCGCTTAAAGCCATCAGTTATTGTCATTCCTCGTAACAAATTAGACATAATCAAGATTATACGATTTGCAAAAAAATACAACATTTCAGTAACTCCACGGGGAGCAGGGACTGGACTTGTCGGTAGTGCATTAGGAAGAGGCATCATAATAGACATGAAAAATCTTGATGAGATAAAACTTGGTAGCAATTATGTCAAAGTTGGCACCGGAGTTTTCAAGGGTCGACTCGATAAAATATTGAGTAAAAATAACATGTTCATAGGTCCAAATCCTTCCATTGGTCCATTCTGTACCATTGGAGGAATGATTGGAACCAATGCCAGCGGAGTACACTCTTTGAAATATGGTAGCATGATTGACAACCTAATTGAAATTACAATGATTGATTCTTATGGTAAAATAATAAAATTGCCAGATAAACGTTATTTTCAAAAAATTAAAAATTTCATACCATCAAAAAGTATAGAATCATTTCCTAAAGTTTCCAAGAATTCCTGCGGTTATAGAATCGACAAGATGTCTTCAAAAAAAGATACGCATAAAATAATTGCAGGTTCAGAAGGAACTCTTGGCATAGTAACGTCTGCAAAGATTAGAACGTATACACAGCCAAAGAAAATACTATTGCTTGTTATCTATTACAAAACATTGTTAGAAGCTTCAAAAGATGTACCAAAGATTATGACATTAAAACCATCAGCTGTTGAACTTGTAGATAACAACATAGTAAAGCACATAAAAATTAAAACTCCTTCACAATCTGGTTGTCTGCTCTTTGCTGAATTTGATGAAAAGATAGAATCCAATAAGAAATACATTCAAAATATCATATCAGGTAAAATAATCAAAACAGAAACAAACAAAAATAAAATCAAGAAATTATGGAGTTTTAGAAATTCTGCTCTTGCATTTAGCCTAAAAAGTATTACAAAGAATGAGACAATGCCTACTCTCATAGAGGATGCAGTAGTATCGGTAAGAAGATTGCCATTATTACTAAGGATATTAGATATAATTTCCAAAAAGTATGACCTAAAGATGATTGTGTATGGACATGCTGGAAACGGTAATCTACACATAAGACCAATCCTAACTAGAAAGGACAAACATCTCATCAAGAAGATTGCATCAGAGTTTTTTTCCAGCGTAATAGAAATTGGTGGAAGTATCACAGGAGAACACGGGGATGGTCTTGCCAGATCAGAGTTTGTAAAACTACAATACAATAGTGAAGTATATTCTGCTTTTAAAAAGATAAAAAAACATTTTGATCCTCAGAATATTTTAAACCCAGGAAAAATCATCTCAGAATATAGTACTGTTACAAAAAACCTCAAGTTCTAACTAGTTAAAATTTATTTTATTTTAGTGCCAAGTATGACATCATCAGGAACTGTAAGCCAAAAGGGTTTGTCGTTTAGATCCGCTGCAAGAAGCATGGCGCCTGATTCAATTCCAGCAATCTTTCGCGGTTCCAGATTTACAAGTGCAATGACTGTTCTGCCTATCAATTCTTCAGGTTGATAATACTCTGCCCCGCCTATTATCACATTACGTTTTTCATCTCCAAGATCAATTACACCCTTGACAATTTTTGATTTTCCTGGAATTTTTTCAACCTCAATTACCTTAGCCACCCTCATGTCGAGCTTTGCAAAGTCTTCATAAGTTATCAAATTCATATCAAGTGTCAAATTTTGAGATTAAAATTGATTTCGGAATAAAAAATTGTGTTACTACCAACTGTTCCAATGGTCTTATAACATAAATATGAATAAAAAAGAACCATTTCATGGTACAGATTCAAGCAACTATTGAGATCAATGTGCCAATAGACAAAGTATGGAATATAGTATCTGATCTTGATTCCGAGCCAAAATTTTGGAGAGGAACAAAAGAGGTAAGAAACATCTCAAAGGAAGGAAACATCATAACAAGAGAAGTCACCATAGCATTCAAAGACTCAAAATGCATGCAGACTGTAACTCTTACTCCAAAAGAAAAGATTCACGTTGAATTTACAAAGGGAATCATTGAGGGAAGTAAGACAATCACACTTGTACCATTAGAAAATAAGACAAGAGTTGATGTTTTGTGGGATATGAAACTGTCAGGGATGATGGGAATGTTTACAGGCATGATAAAAAAACACATTCAAAGTGGAACTGAGCAAGCCCTTGAAAGTATAAAGCAAGAATCTCAGAGATAGACAAATGTATTTTTTTGTAGACATAATCAACTATGTTCTTGCATCTATTTTGTTAGGTGTTGCAATAGCATGGATTTTTTTGATAAAATCAATGTGGCTTACTTTTCGGGATTCACCTTTTTTGGATAAATTCAATCCTATGCCGCATCATACTCCAAAAGTATCCATAATTTTACCAGCTAGAAATGAAGAGCCATTTATTGAAAAATGTATAAAATCGCTTTTAGATCAAGATTACAAAAATTATGAAATAATAGCAATAGATGATAGATCAGATGACAACACAGGCAACATAATAAAAAAATTATCCCAAGAAAATTCCAAAGTGGTACATGTTCTAGCAGAGCCCAAACCAGAAAAATGGACAGGAAAGAATTGGGCATGTATTGAAGGGTTTAGAAAGTCATCAGGGGAATTATTGTTATTTACTGATGCAGATACATATCATTCACGAAGAACAATTTCTCTTGCAGTAGATCATCTAATGAGCGAAGAACTAGATGCACTTACAGTAATTCCAAAGATGCTCTGTCTTGATTGGTGGACAAAAGTCACTTTACCAGTACTATCGACTTTTCTTCATACGCGATTTTCAGCCTTGAGAGTAAACGATCCTTCTAAAAAGACTGGATATTTTTTTGGCAGTTTTTTCATAATAAAAAGAAAAACGTATGAATCGGTGGGAACTCATGAGGGAGTGAAAAATGAAATTGTTGAAGACGGCGCATTAGGAAAAAAAGTCAAAGAGCAAGGATTTAAGCTAAAAATGGTGCGCGGTGAACATCTAGTTGAGGCAGTATGGGCAAGAGATTGGACTACGTTATGGCATGCTCTTAAGAGATTAATGATTCCACTATACATACAATCAAACAAAATAGCTATTGGGATATTCTTTGCAGTACTTTTCTTGTTGTTTATGCCATTTCCAATTCTTGCATACTCTGACAATATTTGTTAACGCCTCAGAATCATTTGGTATCTTATGTGGAATTTCGTTAATTTCTGCTGGTTTATTCTATCTAGGAAGCACTATAGATGCAAAGAAAGGACTATCACTAGGATTCCGGTACGCATTATTTGCCCCAATTGGTAGTTCAGTAATAATAGCAGGATTTGCAACAGGAATTTTGCATGCCAAAAGAAGCAATGCTTTGGTGTGGCGAGGTAGAACATATTCCATATCAGAAACAGTACAAAATTCCATCAATTTGTGAGTAAGGATTATACAGCAACCTCAGTTACTTTTAGATTCTTGGACAAGACAACTGGCATTTTAGGTGGAACATATGGTGTAATTGTATTAATTTTGATATTTGCGTTTGCATCAGGACAACAAAAAATGGATCTAACACATCAAGCTATCACACCGTTAGAAAATGTCGGTCAGTCAAGTCCACCATCACACTTGAGCTTGGCAGATCTATTTTCCAAATCTCAAGACGGAGTTGTTCAAATAATAGTTCGCAAAACAAGTGACAATTCATCAGATAGGGCAATTGGTTCAGGTATCGTATATGATTCCAGCGGACATATTATTACTAGCAATCACGTTGTAGCCGACTATCAAAAGATTAGAGTGGTATTTCATAATGGAGATTCTTATACTGCTCAAGTTACTGGAACTGATCCATTTGCAGACCTTGCCGTAATCAAGGTAAACGCAGACCCACAAACTCTCCATACACTACCACTAGGAAATTCTTCAAAGCTTAGAATAGGAGACGAGGTGATAGCAATAGGAAGCCCCTTTGGTTTAACAGGTTCCATGACAAGCGGGATAGTAAGTCAGCTGAGGAAGAATACTAAATCCTCCTGACATTGGCTCATTTTCTATTCCAAATGTAATTCAGACAGATACCGCAATAAATCCTGGAAATTCTGGTGGTCCACTTTTAAATGATCAAGGCGAAGTGATTGGAATTAATACAGCAATTCAAACTCAGACGGGAGAATTTTCAGGGGTAGGATTTGCAATCCCATCAAACACCATGAAAAGAATTGTTCCATATCTCATTCAAGATGGACATTACAAACATCCTTGGTTAGGAGTATCCGGAATAACAGTTGATCCTGACTTGTCAGACAGTCTTGGACTCTCAACGCAATCAGGCTTTCTAATTGAAAATATTGTTCCAAACAGTCCAGCTGCAAATGCCGGCTTGCATGCATCAAATCAAACAAAGACAGCAGATGGTATCAAGTACAAAATTGGTGGCGACATAATAGTTGGAGTGGATAATACTCCTGTTAAAAAACTCGAAGATCTTTTGAATTATCTACAAGACAATAAATCAGCAGGAGACAAAATGGTATTAAAAATAATTCGCAATGACAAGCCCATGGAAGTAACTTTAACACTACAAGAAAGACCTAGCAGTTCATAAGAAAAACGTGTAATCCAAGACAGAGTCATCAGTAACTTTGTTAGTGAACAAAGTGGCACAATTTTTTATTAACTAAAATTCCATATGAGATTATGTCAAAACAACCATACCGAACTGAAATCGGAATGATTTCAGATATACTTAGAGTAGCAATGGATCATGGTAGACAGGGTACAATAATTACAACCATAGCAAGAAATGCAAACCTGTCACACTATACAGCAATGGACAAATGCCAAAAGTTGATAGACTTTGGATTGATAGAATCAAAGGAATACAAAAGAGGGAATATTTTCCTTATTACTGATAAAGGAATGCAGTTTTTATCAGAATTGGAAAAATTTACAGAAGAAGCCCATGCATTAAAAATCAGATGTTAAACCATCCAAATCAATTTTAATTTTGTTTAACTTTTATGGTCTTAGTTCTAGATCATCACACAGTCAGATTTCATCATAGGCAGTAAAAAATCAAAATAGGCGCCTTTAGAGTATTTATCAGAAGAAAATCTAGGCTCGTTAAATATCCCATTATCTAAGGATAAATACAACTGACAAAGCTTACATGACTAGTTGAGTGAGCTTATCCTCAGTTCTGAGTTGTTAAACAGATTGGTCGATGGTAGGACTCTATCAAAAAGTGAATCTTATCAGATCTATCAAGAAGCAGAAAAGGATCCTTCGGAACTTTACAAGGTATCACAATTTTTAAGAACTAATCACAAGGGTTCAATTGTAACTTATTCACGAAAAGTCTTTTTTAATTTGATTAATCTTTGCCGTGATACTTGTTCATATTGCACGTACAAATCAGAACCAGGTCAGGCAAAAGTTTCAATGCTCTCAAAGAATGACATTGTAGAACTTGTTAGCATTGGGAAAAAACACAATTGCACAGAGGCATTATTTGTCACAGGTGAGAGGCCTGAACAAAAATATCAAGAAGCAAGGACATGGCTTAAAGAAAATGGATTTTCAAGCACTGCAGAATATCTAGTGCACGCATCAGAAATTGCACTAGAAGGAGGACTTTTCCCACATACCAATGCTGGAAATCTTACAAAAGATGAGATGCGTGAGTTGAAAAAAACAAATGCTAGTCTTGGTGTAATGCTTGAGAATTCAAGTGAGAGACTCTCAGAAAAAAACATGGCTCACCAATTTGCACCAAGTAAAAACCCCAAAGCAAGAATTAAGATACTCCAAAATGCTGGAGAGTTGAAAATTCCAATGACTACAGGATTACTTTTGGGAATTGGAGAAAATCCGTTTGAATTAATTGATTCAATTTTTTCCATAAAAGAAATTCATGATAATTATAATCACATCCAAGAAATAATTTTACAAAACTTTCAGCCAAAACATGATACTCCCATGAGAGATAGTCCTTCACCACAAGAAAAATACTTTAAGATAATGGTTGCAATGACTAGAATAATTCTTCCCAAAATGAATATCCAGATCCCTCCAAATTTATCCCCAAAATCATATTCATCGTTTCTGTCTGCAGGAATTAATGACTGGGGTGGAATATCACCCATAACTCGTGATTACGTAAATCCAGAATTTCCATGGCCGCAAATTGATCAGGTCAAGAAAGATTGTTCCAATGCAGGATTTCATCTAAGAGCAAGATTCCCAGTTTATCCAGAATTTTTCTCTCATGTCAATTCTGATTTACAATCAAGAATGAAAGAAATTGCAGATTCTGAGAATCTAGTGAGTAATGAGTATATCAAATGAGCATAATCCATACAGCTCCATTTGAGGCATTACTGAGAAGATCAGACCCGTTAATATCAGAGACTTTGAATCGCGCCTTGGACGAAAAAGAAATTTCTGTCAGTGAGGCAACAAGACTATTTTATGCAAAAGGACTTGATTTTCATTTAATTGGAATAGTTGCTGATGAACTAAGAAAAAGAAGGGTGGGAGATATTGTCACATATGTTGTAAATCGAAACATCAATTTTACAAATGTCTGTATAAAACAATGCGGTTTTTGTGCCTTTAGTAGAGACTTTCGTGAAGAGGAAGGATACTTTTTACCAATGGATGAAATAGTGCGGCGCGCAAGAGAGGCAAAAACACTGGGTGCTACCGAAGTTTGCGTCCAGGCAGGACTTCCGCCAGACATGGACGGAGATACATATGAAAATATTTGCAGAGCTATCAAATCAGAAGTTGGCGATATTCACATTCATGGTTTTTCACCTGAAGAAGTCCTATACGGAGCCACGAGATTAAACATCTCAATAAAAGAATATTTGATTAGATTAAAAAACGCAGGAGTAAATTCCTTGCCAGGAACTGCAGCTGAAATTTTAGATCAATCAATGCGAGATAAAATTTCTCCGGGTAGAATTACCGTAAACAAATGGATTGAAGTCATAAAGACTGCACATAAGATTGGAATACCATCAACTTCAACTATCATGTTTGGTCATCTTGAATCACCAGAAGATAGAGCAAAACACATCGCCCTGATAAGAGATATACAAAAAGAAACAAAAGGATTTACAGAGTTTGTTCCATTAAATTTTATCCATTCTGAAGCTCCAATGTATAAAGAGAATTTACATCTCAACATAAGAAACGGAGCAGATGGAAAAGATGTCTTGTTGATGCATGCGGTATCAAGAATCATGCTAAACAACTACATAAACAACATTCAGACTTCATGGGTAAAGGAGGGTGCTGAAATGGCACAGTTATCATTATGTTGGGGAGCAAACGATTTTGGTGGGACTCTTATCAACGAAAGTATATCCACTGCGGCAGGATCTGCACACGGACAGTTATTAAAACCAAAAGACATCAGACAGGTAATAAGACAGATAGGAAGAATTCCTGCCCAGAGAACAACATCTTACAACATAATCAAGACTTATGCTTTAGAAGATGATAAAGACCCATTGGATGAAATTCAAGACACTTCTAGGTTTGGGTCATATCGTGAATTAATAAAACTGGATAGGTATAGGTACAAAAACAATAGGCGAAACTAGTTGTCATATTGTGATGACATACTCAAAAAATCAAGGACCCTACATTTGGATGAGTGTGAAGCAATCTCAATACAGAAAAATATTACAACTGTAAGAATAACCGACTCTGAAATAGCAGAGACAAAGCACAATCGGAAAGACTCTGTTGCAGTACGCATCATACATGAAAAGAAGATAATATCAGCAGAAACATTTTCAGACAATAAAGAAAATTTTCTTGAGAAAATTTTAAGTACAAAATCATTTGTCCAGCCAAAGAACTTTTGGAAATCACTCCCATTTCCTTCAAATATAATAAAAATAGAGAAAACCTATGATCCCCATCTTTCGAGCATATCAGGTATCAAAGCAATAGATATTGCAAATGAAATGATAAATTCTGCAAGTCACAGTAACATAACAAGAATTTCAGGTTCACTAAATATTGTTTCAGAGCATTTTCAGATTATGAATACAAACGGCATTGATTGTTCAGATGATTCTACATTTATTGCAGGAACAATTAATGCGGATTCAGAATCAGCCGTGCCGGTAAGCGGCATAGGCATGAATTGTTCAAGAACTCTTGAGAGTTTTTCACCACAAAGCGTCGGTAATGACGCATTAGAGATGTGTATAAATTCAATCAATCCAAAGAGAGTTGAACAAGATTCCTATGATATAATTTTTGAACCATATGCGTTTGGAGAATTATTGTCATTTGTTTTTTCTTCAAACTTTAATTTAAAGACATATTCTGAGAAACGAAGTTGTTTTTCAGACAAATTGAATGCTGTCATTTCAAACGAGAAGTTTAGTCTAATAGATGATCCGCATAGTCCAGATGGAATTGGCAGTAAACCATTTGATGATGAGGGAACTGCAACATTGCCTCAATTTTTAATAAAATCAGGTGTCTTGACTGGGTTATTTTCAGATTCTTTTGAGGCGTTTAAGAATGGAACCAGTTCAAGTGGAAATGCGGCAAGACCAGGATCGCCAGTTGGAAGATCAACACAACCCATTCCCATCCCAATGCCTCATAATTTGAAAGTTCTAAATGGTAATGAGAGCAAAAATGAAATTATTCAAGAGACAAAAAAAGGACTATTGATTGGCAGATTATGGTATACATATCCTGTAAACCCAGAACAGGGAGATTTTTCATGTACTGCACGAAGTGGAATAAGAATAATAGAAAATGGCAAAATAATTTTTCCAGGCAGATCTGTTAGAATAGTTCACAATCTAAAAACAATGCTTGGAAATATTTTATCAGTTGGAAACGATTCAAAAAATATTCTCCAATGGAGTTCGTTACCATCCATAACACCCACTGTCAAAGTTGGTTCAGTAAAAGCAACTCCAATCTAGAGAGAGGGTAGAACAAATTGCATACCAATTCCTATGACATACAAAATAAGAAGCATTATTCCAGATTTTAGGCCCATTTTATTCCTAAACATTGGAATCAAGGCAACAATTGTAATTATAGTAACAAGTATCATTTGATTTTCCAACATTGCGGTATTTGGTATTTTTGTAGTAAATCCTTTGTAACTCATAGCTGCAAAAATAGCAACCGATAGCAATAGCGTATTGTTTAATATTTTAGAGCCAAGAACATTTGCAACTGCTATAGATGCACCATTTGCACTTTTTCTTGCAAGCATTATCATAGATATTTTTTCAGGCATTTCACCTGCGATGGGACTTATTATTACAGCAAGTACAACCACAGAAACACCAATATCTACAGATACACCTTCTAGGGCCTGTACAAATGGTGCAGCTCCTACAAATATTCCCACAGTACCTGCAATAAAGAGAAGCATTGCACGTGTAAAGTGTTTTTTTGAGTGTATCTGGGATGAAGCTTCGTGAAGATTCATCTTGAATGGTACCATCTTCATTTCCTTCTTTTCTTTCTTCATCTCTCTAAAAGCAAATCCCATATACACTGCAAACAGCCCTACAAACACTAGTCCATCCATGAAATCATAACCATTGATGAACATGACTGCACCAGCAACAGCTGTTATTATTAGAAAAATTTTATCCAACCCAAATTCTTTAACATCAATGAATTTTTGTGGTGCTTTTGAAAGACGTGTAGTTGCTATAATCAACATGATTGCCAATCCAAAAGTCATCATGAATAAATTACTTCCAAGTGCAGAACCAATCGCTGTGCCATACGATCCAGTTTTAGCAGCAGCAACAACTATTCCTATTTCTGGTAATGTTGTTGCCACACTAAGTAATGTTCTGCCCACAAATCTTCCTCCCCATCTTTCTGCCAAGTGTTCAGCGCCATCAGATAGCAACCAACTAGCAAAAATTAGTTCCCCTAACCAGCCAAGTAATAAAAGCACGTTAGCGGCCACTGCATATTTGTATCAAATCAAGTATTATTATTTGTGACTACAAATTAAATTTCATCAAGTGAAATCAAAAATATCAAGAAAAAAGTTCAATAACAAAAAGTGATTTTTCTATCAGTCTTTAACTATAATCATAGTAAGTGTCGATTTTATGCCATCCAATTTTCTCACTTGATCAGTTATTGTCTCCCTCAAAGATTCCATTGAATCAGATTCAATAATCATCAATACGTCATATACACCATAAACTGGATATGCTTCTTTTACATGTGGAATTTTTTTTATTTCGTTTACAATTTGAAGTTCTTTTCCAAGTTCTGCATTCATCAAAACAAAAGCGCTATGCATGTTAAGAGTCAGTATGTCTAGAATAAAAATAGATTGAATTTGTCCAAAAAAAGCTATTGCTAAGCTCAAAAAATTCACCTAGCTAGAATTAATAAGGTATAGTACGGTACCAATACCGTAACATGAAACCCAGAATGACGTACATATCAGTGGAAGTAGCAGATCACTTTTCAGATTTTATCATCAAAAGAGATGAACAGGTATTAGATGCAGTAAAAGCACGAACTAGAGATTTTAGCACTATTTCCATCCTAAAATTATTGTATCAGCTAAGGTGCAATTCCATGACTTTCTCTGATCTATATGTAAAATCAAATATCAGAATGAAGAGATCTTTTCTAAATTACCTTCATCTGTGTGTATCGTACAACTTTGTAAGCAAGGAACCTAGTGGATCAAACATGGTATATTCCATTACTGACAAGGGAAGAATAATGTTAGATCTATTCATGCAAAAAAGCAACTAGAGTACAATTACATAATTCTTTTATTCCAATCACATAGAGCAGATTCATTGGGAATTACTTACAAAGACGCAGGCATTGATATCAGTAAAATAAAACAGAGTCAAGCAAGCATAGGAAAACTCATTGCGTCCACTCACAAGTTACAAAAAAAAGCCAAGACAATGTCTGGATTTGGACACTATGCAGGAATTGTAGAAATACCTGGAGGTACGCTGTTAGCAACTCATACAGATGGTGTCGGAACCAAAGTTATGATTGCACAGTCTATGAAAAAATACGACACTGTTGGAATAGATTGTGTTGCAATGAATGTAAATGACATAATATGTACCGGTGCAGTTCCGATATCTTTTGTTGATTACATAGCAGCCAATAGAAACGATCAAGAAATCTTCAAACAAATAGTTCGAGGACTAGTAAAAGGTGCAAAAGATGCTCAAGTTCCCATAGTTGGAGGTGAGACTGCCATATTGCCTGATTTGATATCAGGAAAGAACTTTTCGTTTGATTTAGCAGGAATGGTTGTAGGAATTCTCAACAAACATGATATGATCCTTGGCAACAAAATAAAAAAAGACGATATCATCATAGGAGTAAACAGTAGTGGATTGCACTCAAACGGATATTCACTTGCAAGAAAAGTTCTTTCAAAATATTCCATGAAAGAGAAAATAAAAGGTCTAGGCGTTCTTGGCGATGTACTTCTTGCTCCTACTGAGATCTATGTCAAACCAGTTTTACAAGCAATTAAAGAGTGTAATATCCATGGTCTGGCACATATAACAGGCGGTTCATTTACCAAGCTTTTAAGACTAAAAAAGACTGGATTTTTGCTAGACAGTCTACCAGTTCCCCCTTTGATATTTCAGATAATTGAGAATCAAGGTGTTGCAAGAAAAGAGATGTACAAGACATTTAACATGGGAATTGGATTTTGCTTGATTGCATCAAAAGAAGAGGAAGCAAAAATAAGTCAAATCTTCAAAAAACATGGATTTCACAGTAGGCAAATCGGTAGAGTAATTGAGAAAAATGGTGTCTACGTAGATAGACTAAGAATAGCATAATTACATGTAAAAATCTGAAAAGTTCCTTGATGACTCTAGATTAGGATTTAATACCCAAATTCATTCAAACAAGTCGTGCAAAAAGCAGATGTGACGTTTGAGGATGCATGTAAAGAGATATCCAACAATCTCCTTTCCATTTCCCATCCTACAGACAAGGATACAAAAAGAGAAGTTAAGAGAATTTGTATTAAATATGCACTAGAGAGAATTCCAAGAAATTATGAAATTCTTGCACATGTGACAGGCACCAACTACATCAGACTTCAAAAAGCACTTGTAAGAAAACCTGTCAAGACAGCGTCAGGTGTTGCCGTGATTGCATTAATGCCAAAACCATATGCATGTCCCCATGGAAGATGTAGTTACTGTCCTGGAGGTATCGAGTTTAACACTCCAAATAGCTACACAGGGCGAGAACCTTCAACGCAAAACGCCATAGCAAATAGTTATGATCCAAAAAAACAGATTCTTGACAAGCTTGAACACCTCATAGCATATGGCCACGATAGTACAAAACTAGAACTAGTGATAGTTGGTGGAACATTTCTTTTCATGCCGCATAGTTATCAAACCAATTTTATCAAATCATGTTTTGATGCTTTAAACGGTTTTGATTCACCAGATTTAGAATCAGCCAAGAAAAATAATGAGAAGGCGAATTTTAGAAACGTAGGATTTACAATTGAGACCAAGCCAGATTATTGTAAGAAAGAACACGTAGACTGGATGTTAGAATATGGAGTGACAAGAGTTGAGATAGGAGTACAAAGTCTTCATGAAAAAGTATACAAAATCGTAAACAGGGGACACAGCTACAAAGATGTAACAGAATCATTCCAAATATCAAAGGATGCAGGGTACAAAATTGTAGCACATATGATGCCAGGACTTCCTTCAATGACTCCAGAAGAAGATATTTCAGATTTCAGACAATTATTTTCCGATCCAGAATTAAGACCAGATATGCTGAAAATATATCCTACTTTAGTTCTTGAGAATACCCCTCTCCATGATATGTACAAGGAAGGAAAATTTATACCATATTCAGATGACGAGATGATCAAAGTCTTAACAGAGATTAAAAAAACCATTCCAAGATGGGCAAGAATAATGAGAGTTCAAAGAGAGATATCGTCAGATCAAATAGTAGCAGGACCAAAACTTGGAAACTTGCGTCAAATTGTTCAACAGAATCTAAAAAAACAAAACATTTCGTGCAAATGTATTAGGTGCAGAGAAGCTGGATTATCTGAAAACATCATAAACATTGACGACATAAAACTACACAGAGAAAATTATGATTCTTCACAGGGTCAAGAAGTTTTCTTGTCATATGATGATTCCAAAGATAAGATATTTGGATTTTTAAGATTAAGAAAACCAAGCAGTATGGCACACAGAAGTGAAGTTTCTGGAGATACATCCATAGTAAGAGAAATTCACGTATATGGCAAGTCGTTAAAATTGGGAGAAAGAGATCAGGATGGAATCCAGCATTCAGGATTAGGAAAGAACTTGATCAGTGAGGCTGAAAAAATTTCAAGAGAAGAATTTGATTCAAAGAGATTGTTGGTAATTAGCGCAGTAGGAACAAGAGAATATTATAGAAAACTAGGCTATGCTCCCCTAGGACCATACATGTCAAAGGATTTGAGATAATGGAAGAAGATCATCAAACAATCGGCAGAGGCACATGGATAGATAAACTTGCAGATGACCTCTTACAACAAGAAAAAACACTTGGAAGAAAGACTGACTTGATAAGAGTGGAAAGCGGTCTAGGTGCATCAGGAATTCCCCACATTGGAAGTTTAGGTGATGCAGTAAGAGCATATGGAGTAAAACTTGCTCTTGAAAATTTTGGGTACAAGTCAGAACTAATTGCATATTCGGATGATTTAGACGGATTACGAAAAATTCCAGAGGGGTTGCCAGAATCTCTAAAAGAACACATTGGAAAACCTGTGTCTTTTATCCCAGATCCATTTGGATGTCATGATTCGTACGGTCTACATATGAGCAGCCTTCTTTTGGACGGTCTTGATAAACTTGGAATAGAGTACAAGTTTCAACGCGGAGTTGATACATACCGAAATGGCCTACTCAAAGATCAGATTCACACAATATTGATAAACAGTAAAAAAATTGGCGAAAAGATTGCAGAGATGGTAGGTCAGGAAAAATACCAAGAAACACTTCCATACTTTCCAGTATGTGCAAAGTGTGGCAGGCTGTATACAGCAAAGGCATACGAGTATTTGCCCGATGAAAAGAAGATCAAATACAAATGTGTAGATACAACAATTGGTTCAAGACCATTACAAGGATGTGGTCACGATGGAGTTGCAGACATTACAAAAGATCTAGGAAAACTTCCTTGGAAGGTAGAATTTGCAGCAAGGTGGCAGGCTTTTGATATCAGATTTGAGGCATATGGTAAAGATATCATGGATTCAGTAAAGGTAAATGACTGGGTAGCAGAAGAGATTCTAAATTTCCCGCCTCCAACTCATGTAAAATATGAAATGTTTCTTGACAAGGGAGGAAAAAAGATATCAAAATCACTTGGAAATGTACTTACATCACAGGCATGGCTAAGATACGGAACACCAAAAACAATTCTTTTGTTACTTTACAAAAGAATTACAGGAGCACGTGAAGTTGGTATTGATGACATACCAGCCTTAATGGATGAATATAACGAACTTGAAAACATTTACTTTGGAAAAATAAAACTAGACAACGAGACCAAAGCGATAGATCCAAGGGGTTATACGAATATGTTAATCTACTAAATCCTTCAAAGACTCAAAAGCCATATGTCAATTATAGATTATTAATTCAACTCTGCAGAATATTTAGAGAAAACAGAATCCCTCTAGTTACAAAAAAACTAATGGAGTATGGAACAATTAAAGAATCAAGTCATGAAATAGATGAACTCATCACACTTGCAGGAAATTATGCTGATGATTATGACAATCCAACAAAAATTGAAATTCAATTAGATGATATTTCAAAAAATGCCTTGACTCATCTAGTAAGCATTCTAACATCAGAGGAAGAGCCAGTAGACCTTCAAAATACAATATATCAAATTGCAAAGGACAAAGGTATGCAACCAAAGGACATGTTCAGAATACTATATCAAATAATACTAGCATCAGATAGAGGACCAAAAATTGGACCTCTAATAATAGACATAGGAAGAAAAAAAGTTGCCTCCATGATTTCGGAGTATTTGTAAGACATGGCACACAGTGAGCATAATAGACCCAAGGGAACAGGCATCATACTAATTGCCATAGGAGTTTTGATTTTTTTCTTTGCCCCAAGCTACTACAAAAAGGAATTCATAGAACGCGTGGCAATCATCGTTCTTGGTTTTGTAGTTGGCGGGATAGGGTTTTACATTTCTTTTTTGAAAAAAAGAACATAATTTCAGGTATGCCACAAAAGCAATACTTTTCTTACCTTAAACCAGAGTTCTTCTAATGGGACTTTTCGGGCGTACAAAAAAGGATTCGGAGAAGCCCAATCCAGAGAATAAACCAGACAAGAAAACTTCTACCACTATTGAAGATATGGCATCTCAAGAAGAGATAGCTGATCTGAAAAAAGAGATTCAAGATACTGCAGTAATGCTTGGAACTTATTCGCAAGAACTAGAAAAGGCAAAGACTGAACTTGATGCAGTAATCCTAGAAGTTAAAACAAAACAAGAAGAATTAGAAGATGCAAGAAATGAAATTCAGTCGATAAAAACAGAACAAGATTCAATATCAAATGAAATAAAAGTTTCAAAAGAAGAATTAGAGTTAACAAAATCACAGTACGTGCAAAATGATGTAGAACGGATAAAACGACAAATCAGTGAAGTGCAGTATGAATTATCAAAAATAAACTCTGAGAAACTGTCTGTTGTCTCAGAATTGGAACAAATGAGAGCCAGCATACTGTCTGCAAAAGAAGAATATGAAAAATATATATCATTAAGAGAAGCAGAAGAAAAAGCAATTGCATCATTAAAGGATCAACATGATATGAAGAAGAAGGAGATCATGTTATCAAAAAAAGAACTAGAATTCATAGAAAAAGAGCTTGCCACAGTGGGAAAAAATGACAGTACAAAGAGAATTGTCGAGGCGGCAGGAGCAGTTGCTGCAGCAATCAATTCAAAATACGAAGATACCAAAAAAGAACTAGAGATTATCAAAGTTGCACTTGCAAGAACAAAGGAAGAATACGAAACAGCAAAAAATGAGATAGAGACGTTAAAGAATAAAATTAATGCAAAAAACGTCACCAGTGAAACATAATTTTAGAGAAAACAATTAGACAGCCTTTTAAGATATGAATTCCTATTTGGCTTGTGAATGAGGCTTTTGTCTTATTAAATGTCGATTATAAACAACAAAAAAACATAATCGAAACTGCAAAAAAAATACCAATGGTAAAAGATGTAAAGACGGTTTATGGAATCTATGATGTTTTGATAATCCTACAATCAGACAACATGCAAGAGATCAAGACAGCAATTGATGTAGATTTACATAAAATAGATGGAATTAACAACATCACATCACTTATTTCTGTAAACTAAATTGTCCCAAGAATATGAAATCATAATTGTTGGAGGTGGACCTGCTGGATTATCAGCTGGCATATTCATAGCAAGACAAAAGGTATCCTGTCTCTTAATTTCAAAAGATTTAGGAGGACAGCTAAATCTAATACCAAAACTTGAGAATTACCCTGGAACCATAATGTCAAGCGGGCCGTTACTTGCAAAAACTCTAGAGAATCAATATCTAATGTTTGGTGGAGAAATGATCTATGACACAGTTGAGAAAGTAGATGAGACAGAAACAGGAATTAGAGTAAAAACAACTCGTTCAGAATACACAGCTAAAGCAATTGTTGTGGCACCAGGAAAAGTTCCAAATAACTTGGGAGTTGAAAATGAATCCACGTTTGTAAACAAAGGAATACACTATTGTACAAAGTGTGACGCACCATTCTACCAAGGTAAAACAACTGCAGTAATTGGGGTAGGTGCATATCTTTTAGAATCTGGAATATTACTATCAAGGATGGCATCAAAAATTTACATGATTTACAAAGGCGGTACATTGGGCGGAGACAAAGAAATGATTGCGTCAATCGAAAAAAAAGAAAACATAGAGCTTGTTCCACAGTCCTCTGTCAAAGCCATATCAGGTGGAAATAATCTTCAGTCAATTACAATTGTAAACAATTCGGGAGCTGAGAAGGTTGTCAATATTGACGGGCTTTTCATAGAGATGGGTTCGAAGATAAATCTTGATTTTATAAAACATCTAGTAAAAATCAATACAAAAAGTGAAATCGAGGTTACAAGTGATGGAAAGACATCCCATCCTGCCATATTTGCAGCTGGTGATGCAT
Source organism: uncultured Nitrososphaerota archaeon (assembly GCA_963713025.1). Classification (GTDB taxonomy): domain Archaea; phylum Thermoproteota; class Nitrososphaeria; order Nitrososphaerales; family Nitrosopumilaceae; genus Nitrosotalea. The sequence continues at coordinate 19,936 of CAVQKA010000006.1, forward strand.
CTAGCATTCCCTACAAGCAAATTGTGGCAGCCTGTTCTGGAGGGGCAAATGCCGGATTATCTGCATTCAACTATGTCGAAAAACTCAAGGGAAGACCAGGCATAAGAGCAGACTGGAAGAAGACAATAGGCGATACAGTTTTTCATTACTAGATATGACTTTAGCATAATAGTAAATTAGATTAGTTTTCAGGAATTGGGAATTTAACAAGTTGTCGTCTAAGAGCAAATGCTAGACCTATTGATGCACATGAAATTAGAGCAGCAGTGAAAAATATGAGATTATATGATTCAGAGGTGGGAAAGGAGCCAATAATTCCTGCTATTGTAGTCTTGTGAGTTTGCATATACATTCCTGCCATAGCAGGACCAACAGACGCACCAATAATTCGAATAAGCGTACTCATTCCAAGCGATACTCCAATATCTGTTCTAGGTGTAGTAAGCATTATCACATTCATTGCACCAACGTTTGTCAATGAAAGACCGGTAGACAAGATTGCAAGATTTGCTGAAACTAGGAATTCTGTAGAATGATTAGTGTAAAGACTTACAAATCCGATTGCGCTAATTATACTTCCCAATATGATGGGTTTTGTTGAACCAAGTTTTGATACAATAAAACCAGATGTGGGTCCAAAGATCAACAAAACAATTGCAAATGGGAGTTGTACATTGCTAGTCATCAAAGGATCTTCGCCAAATCCTAGAGGCGATGGACTCCTAACAAGAACGGGTATTGTCTGAAATACCATAAACATGGACATACCGACAATCATTATCATTATGTTAGCAGGAAGAATAGTTTTGTTTGCCAGTATTTTCATACTAACAAGTGGAGAGGTAGATCTTTTTTCAATAATTGCAAATAATACTAGATATACAATTCCAATAGTTACAAGACCAACCATAGAAAATGAGTTTGAGTCATCACCATTTTCTACCATGGTCAATGCCATCAAAAATGCACTCACAGAAACAGTCAAAGTAATTGCTCCCTGAACATCTATTTTGTTTCTAGAATTATTTGCACCATCATCTATTTTTCCACTAGCAAGTAAATGAGGCTCCTTCACATGTATGAAACGTGCAATAATTACAAGTAATGCAATTGATACAGGAATAATAGAGTAAAAAGTGGCTTGCCAGCCAAAGTTTTGTATCAGATGTCCACCAGAAACTAGGCCAATTACGGCACCCGTTGCAAACATTGATGAGATTATTCCTTGACCAATCGCCAGTTTGTTTCTTGGAAATAGTTCTCTAATTATACCAAATGCAATAGGGAACATAGACATGCCTATTCCCTGAATAATACGGACAAGAATCATTTCATAGATATTTGTAACAAAGCCTCCCAATGAGACTCCAAGTACATAGATTGCCATTATTACCAATAGAACTTTTTTTCTTCCATAGATATCAGAGAGTTTGCCAGTAATTGGAGTCATGATTGCGCCAGCTATCAGATAAGTTGTTAGAATCCAGGACGACATACCATAAGATATATGGAAATCTTTGATCAAATCAGGAATTGCAGGAATCAACATAGTTTCGGCATACATTACCATTGTTGCAATCAAACTTAGAATTGCAAGAGTCTTCCAAGCAGAAGACGAAATTTTTTCTTGAGGATTATCATTTGATTTTGACAGGGTCATAAAATTCAGACTAGCCTTTTGTTTGCTTTAACAGATGAAGTTGTTTTTTCCAATTCAAATGACATTGCTAAATTTTTTGAAATTTTGCGAAGTGTGTCAAGAGTTATTTGTATATCACTTTCTGAAATATTTTTAGTTGAGGTTCTTCGTATTTTTAGAGCACACTCAATCATGGACTGCCAGAGAGAATCAGCTTTTGGGGTAAGATAGATTCTATTTGCGCGCCTATCAGTCAAATCTGGTTTTCTTTTTAGTAATCCTTCTTTTTCCATTTTATCAATAACTGGAACTAGAGTTGCAGCTTCAATTCCCATCTTGTCGGCAATCTCTTTTTGTGTCAAGCCAGGTTGCAATACAAGAGATCCAATTACACGCCATTGACTAAGAGTAACCCCAACATTTCTTCTTAGTTCAATGTCAAGGGATTTCTGAAATGATTTTGCAGTGTTATTTACTACAAATCCCACGCTATTTTCAAAATCATATTTTATCATACTTAGAGTACTAATCATTAGTACACTAATAATTATAAACCTTCACTAAGAATTAGCGATTTGCTTATATCTTTAGCAAACTTGTACGCATTATGACTAAAGAACCCGATGTAATAGGAGTAAAAGTCTTGGAACAAAACGGTGTCAACGTACAAGAGCTGATAAAAGCTCTAGTGTATAATGCATCGGTAGAGTTTACAGCTTACTACTACTTTACAAACCTAAGAGCACATTGTGTTGGAATTGAAGGTGAGGCACTAAAAGGAGTAATTGAGGATGCAAGGATGGAAGACCTCAGTCACTTCGAATCTTGTCTGTCTAGAATTTATGAGCTTGGAGGAAAATTACCAATCAATGCTCAAGATTTTATAAAAATGTCAGGCTGTGAGTTTCTCCAACTTCCAACAAATCCCATAGATACAAAATCTATTTTAGAAAAATGTCTAAAGGCTGAACAGGGAGCCATTGTCAATTGGAATAAAGTATGTCTTATGACACATGGAAAAGATCCTGCTACATATGATGTTGCAAAAGATGTTCTAAGGGAAGAAATTGAACATGAAGCATGGTTTTTGGAATTACTTTATTCTAGACCATCAGGTCATATGCGAAGAAAATTCCCTGGTGAGAGGCCCCATACCCACAAGCATTCAAGAGCTTTGGGTTAAACAATTTTTTTAATTTTCCACAACATCATTGTTCAGATTTTCACACAAATCAAAAAATTAATTCGCTAAATCCGGATTATGGTAATTCTTCAGAACTTGGTGCACAGTATTTATGAACCCATTTTCCCGCAGGAGTTTTTGCAATCTCTTCTCCAGATTTAATGGGTGCGTTGCATTCAGAACATGTAGTCTTGAATTTTGCTTTCATACAGTTATAATATAATACAGATAGATAAACTATCAAAAGTGTAACTAGTCAACCTTAAATTACCTTAGTTTAATGTTCAATCAGACTACATGGTAAAACCAATAGTTTATGGTGTAATTGGAGGAGGAGTTGCAGTAGCCATCATAGTCATTGTCCTTGTGGTATTCCAGTCTCCAACTCAGCAATACGCGTTATCAGTTGAACCAAGAACTGATACGGTAATGGGAGTAGGAAACGTTGTACGCGTATATGTGCAAAATACAGGTTCATCACCACTGACTAATGTAAAGGTAGATTATGGAACTAGTTCTGAGCCAGTGTTACCAATTTTAAACCCAGGCGAAAAAGAGATGTTTTCACCACCAGCAGGTACAAAGACAGTAACAGTAACTGATGATCAAAACATTACCGTAATGAAGCCAATCTCAGACTCGATGTAATAAAATTACATCTAAAAATCAAAAATTTGTTTTATTTCTCAAATTTTGTTTCGTTAGCAAAATAAAGTACATTAGATGAGTTATGCCAAAGACATGTCAAAACATTCAGTGTACGTTCACACTGGGATGAGTTTTGTGCGTAGTAACCTTTTGGTATTCCTCAGGGTTTTCCTCTTTTAGTCTTTGGAAATAGACCTCTTCATATGGCATTTCAACATGTTTTGCCAAATTTCTATATAAATAAAAGATTCACACATTTTGTTAGAATGGGTCAAATATTTGATAACCAATAAGGTGTAAATCATAAGATGCATCCATCTCAAAATAACTGATTTTTAATAGGCAATTCCTACAAATCAGCTGAAGAAAAATGATTGATCATTTGGCAATTAAAAAAATCAAGGACAAAATAGAAAAAGATGAACATAGACTAAAAAAATCTCTAACAGAAGTAGAAAGAATTTGGGAAGATACAGGTCTTAAGCCAAATGACCCAACATATCTTGTTGAAAAAACAATGAGATTTGAGATGGCACAAGAAAACATCATCAAAGTTTTTTCATTATTCAATGAAATAATTAGTGACTATAAGAAACTCTGTTTAGAGTTAGAAAAACATAATGAGTAATAATATTCTCGAAACTAGAATATTTTAGTCTGTGGTCGCGATAGCTTGAACAACATCAGTTTTGCTAATTATTCCAACAAGAGTATTTCTTGCAGATAGAACTCCAACACCGTGAATTTTTTTATCCAGCATAATCTTGCAAACTTTTGCCAAATCATCATCATAGTTTACTGAAATTATATTATCAGTCATTAGTTCTCTGGCCTTTGTAATCTTTCCAAAACCTGATTCAGATGCAAACCCTTTCCTAAAAACTGTTACAGAGAGATTTGGTTTTTGTTCTTTTATTATCTTTTTATTTCCAGATAAAAGTGCTGTTTTGAATAGATCTTTAAACGATAACACCCCTATTGGTTCTTCATTTTTATCCCTAAGAATTATACGTGAAATTTTCTTTAGAATCATCTTAGATAATACTTTGTAAAGAGGATCATCAGCATATGCCCATGCATATACAGACGTCATAAATTCACCAACTGTTCTTTTACCCACATAATTTTCTGCATAAAACTTTGTCAAATCTGTCTTTGTGAGCACTCCTTGAACTTTATCACCAGTACTTATTGCAAGTGAGCTTATCTTTTCGTTAAGCATGGTTATTGCACATTGTTTAATGGAAGTATTCGGGCTTGCCATGATTAGACCCTTCATAATTTCCTCAAGAGGTATTTCATCCATAGTTCGTTTGGTCTTGTCATCTAAAAGGAACAAAGCCAAGTCTTTTTCAGATACGATTCCAATCGGATTTCCATTATTAGTTACAATTATTCTGCTAATTTTATTAGCTAGTAGTTTTTTTATGACATCTGATATTTTGGCATCTCTTTCAATGGTAATTGGGGCATTCATCAGATCCTTTGCTAGTTTCATCAACATGGACATACAAGATGTGAATAAAAGCTACATGGAAGTTATCAGACTTGAATATTAGAAATTTAAGATGTATGGATATCTCTGTTGGTCAAGTCATTAACTTTTTTGTTGACTTGGACAATTGCTGTGTATAATTGAAATAGTAATTCATTACTAGGATGTGTTGATTCCAATAGATTACGATCAATACCGTATTCCTCTATTTTTTCCCACATGTCATCAAGTGATAGATCAGAATTCAAATGCTCCTCATCAAGGTACATATCGGATATTTTTTAAAACTTTCTGCAAATAAAATAGACAAACCGATCTAAACAAAGCAAATAAAATAACAATATTTTCCAATCACCGAATTATTTTCAAAATGAGTCTTGATCAATCTGGATTTACCAATACTACAAGAAAGATCTCAGATTTTATAACGTAATTTTTCTGTAGAACAGTCTCTTTGCGATTTCAACAGAAATAATGTAAATTGTAACAATAATCGTTATCAGTACAAGAATAAAAATAGGAATAGGGGTAAAGCCAAATTCTTTACCGAGAAGAGTATATGGCATAACAAATACGGTACATATTATTGCAACTATGGCAACGACTAGATATCTTCCTGGTCTTGATTTTATCAAAGGTTTTATCGTACGCATAGCAAGAACTACAAGTGCTGCTGAAAATACATTTTCAATAAACCAGCCAGTCCTAAATTGATCAGGGGCACTACCAAAATAAAGCAAAACCCCAAAAGTAGTATAATCTGCTACAGAATTTAAGAGTCCAAAGACTATCATGAATTTTCTAATGAATTTCATGTTGAATTTGTGAGGCTTTGCAATCATTTCTTTGTCTACATTGTCAGTTGCAAGAGTCATCTCAGGCATATCTGTGAGTAAATTAGTGAGAAGAATTTGTTTTGGCAAAGCTGGTAAAAATGAAAGAAATGTTGATGCTCCAGCCATGCTAAACATATTGCCAAAATTTGCGCTGGTTGCCATAAACACATACTTGATAGTATTAGCAAAAGTTCTCCTTCCTTCTATTACACCATGAATTAATACTTCAAAATTCTTTTCCAAAAGTACAATATCTGATGCTTCTTTTGCAACATCTACTGCTGTGTCAACAGATATTCCCACATCGGATGCGTGAAGTCCAGTGGCATCGTTAATTCCATCTCCAATAAAGCCTACTACATTTCCATTCTTTTTTAGTGCAACAATTATTCTCTCTTTTTGATTTGGTTCAACCTCTGAAAATATATCAACCTCGTTTACATTGTGAAAAAATGCTTCACTTGTCATGTCTCGTATCTCTTGACCAGTCAAGATTTTGGGGTTTATCAATCCAATCTGTTTTGCAACATTTTCTGCCACCAGTTTGTTGTCACCCGTAATTATCTTCAAAGATATGCCAAGATCTTTGAGTTGGTTTATTGTGTCAATTATACCAGACTTGGGTGGATCATAAAGAACTAGAAATCCAAGAAATATCATGTCAGAATCATCTTCGTTTTTAATTACTGTGCACTCTACATTCTTGTATGATACACCTAGTACACGAAATCCTTGTTGGCTTAGATCCGTGAACTTTTGTAGAATTTTCTCTCTAACATTTTCTATTTCAACAATCTCGGCTTGAAGTTTTGCATGGGAGCAGGCTGATAATACATTTGATAGAGCGCCCTTTGTTATCGTGATTTGTGCATCATCTTTTGAAACTAATATTGTGAGCTTTTTCCTAGAGAAATCATATGGAATTTCATCTAATTTTTCATAACTAGACACATCAAGGATCTTATAGGAACGAATTGCTTGGTCAATTGGATTGAGAAAACCAGTTTCATAAAAGGCATTCAAATAGGCATAAAAAAATACCTCGTCACTCTCATTTCCGTTTACATCCAGGCTTGATTTTATGCGAACGACTCCCTCAGTCAATGTTCCGGTTTTATCAGAGCATAGCACATTCATACTACCCAAGTTTTCAATGGATGATAGACGCTTTACTATGACTTTGCGGTTTGCCATTTGTTTTGCCCCATGTGATAAATTTATGCTAATTATTGCAGGTAGAAGCTGAGGAGTCAAGCCAACTGCCAAAGCCAATGAAAATAGAATCGAGTCAAAAAATGGTTTAGATAGATATACGTTGATTGCAAATATTGCAATTACAAGAATCAGAGTTACTTGTGTTAAGAAATAACCAAATTTTCTGACGCCATGCTCAAATTCTGTTTCGGGTGCACGAAATCTTAGACGATCAGCAACTTTACCAAACTCTGTTTGAAGGCCAGTTTTTACAACAATAGATTTTGAGTTACCGCTAATCACATTAGTTCCCATAAATAATGCGTTTATTTTTTTAATTGAAAGTTCACTAGAATCTAGAGTCGCACTCTTTTCAACAGGGAATGTTTCTCCTGTCAGAACAGACTTCATTTACAAAGAGATCTCTTGATTCAACAATGATACAATCAGCCGGTATCTTGCTTCCAGCAGAAAGTAAAACGACATCCCCTGGTACAATTTCTTCAGATGGAATTTCTTTTTGGGTACCATCTCGAATGACAATAGACATTATTCTAACCATTGCAAGTAATTTTTTTACTGCATTAGTTGCACGGTGTTCTTGAAAGAACCCAAGCATGCTGCTTACAAAAATAATAACAAATATGATTATTGCATCTGTAGAATCCTGTAGAAATAAAGACAATGCGGCGGCAAAAAGAAGAAGTAGAATTATAGGACTAGAAAATTGTGAAAAAAAGAGAAAAATGCCACCAGAACTTTTCTGCTTTTTTAATGAATTAGCACCATAATGTTGAAGTCTAGTATTTGCCTCAGTACTGGTTATGCCAACAGAAGAAGTATTGAGTTTTTGAAGCAGTTCTGATAAAGGAATTTCCCAGAATTCACCAATCATGGACATGATAATTTTACAACTCCAAAGATTTTCAGCATTATTTTATCAATCCCCAGATAATCATCACTCTTTGCATCATATTGTAATTACGAAAAACCATAATAGAATTACACAACTGAAATCATAAGTTTTATTCCTTCTTATTTTTGTTATTTTGAAATGTTATCACTCATGCATTTTTTATGAGTACACAACATTAGTGAGACGCGGTAGTAGAAATCATACGAAAGATATTTCAACTTTCAAGTGGATCTTACCCCAAATGATAGATTCAGAAGATAACTTTGGCTGGACATATTATGGAAGAGGTAGACACGTGACTTCAAAAAGTCATTATTTGCTACCAAATAAAACACAAACACTCTGTCGCCTTCATACCTTTAACAAAGATGAGATGAGACAGATCAAATTTACTAGTACAAGTAATCTTTTCAAAAATCAGTTGTGCAGAAAATGTCTAGAACTACTTTACTACAGGACAACGTACGTGGAATAAGTAATCTTTAGCGATATTATTCACAGAAGATTCTTACTGATAATTTACACTCAAGTCTTATTAATTATTAATTTTTAGTTGGTCATAATTGAGAAAAATATTACTTGCATCAATTGAATTTAGAGGAAAAAGAAATGCCAGACATCTCTTGTAGAACTTGTGGAGGGGACCTCATCAAATGCTCTACATGTTCTGACTGTAGAAAAGTCATACAAAAAATTTGTCGAATATGTAATTTGAAAACAATGGAAGACTTTCATTATCCCACCTGTGTGTAAGTTTTTCTTCATAACTAGAATATGATGACATGATTTGTTGAAGAATAAACTTATTTTAATCATATCACATATTCTCACAAATGTAGATGATTTATCATCACATTATCCTATGGCAAGTCATTACAAAAGCGAATCTGACTAACTAAGAAATGATGATTTGTTCAAAAAAGATATCAGAATAGTATGAATGATGAGTAGCAAATAAAAGCAATCAACAAAATAACATAGTAAGTATGAGAAGATCGATTTTCCTATTTGCGTTTGCATCATTGCTACTAGTTTCGTGTACCATTACAGACGCATCTGCCAAAGGCTGGGCAAAATCGGATAAATTACCGCCTGTACGATACACTGCAACCCATCCCGGCAGCATCAAGATTTGTGGAGATCATAAATGCGCTCCCTTTGAGAATATAACAAAATCACTTCAAAACAAATTGAAGTAGAATCAAGCGATTCAAGATAAACAACATTAGAAGATACCTATTTGCAAACCGAGTTTTGACTTGGGTATAATTCCCAATCTCCGCCATTATTTTTCTTAAATTCCATCATTTGTTGACCAGTTTTATCATCAGCATACTTTGTAACCATTTTTCCAGTAGATTCAGAATACGGAGAAAAATTATACTCTGTATCAATGAATAGATATGGACTAGGATAATTTTTAGTTTGGTTTAATATGGTAGACAATTGTAGCACTTGTGTTTTTTCTTCAACAGGATCAACTATTTCATAATTTGAATAATTCATTAAACTTCCAGTTTGACCACTTGGTAGAGCTCCATCATCAGTTGGAAAAGTGTAGAATCTAAAAAGAGTTGTCAACATGAATTTGAGTGTGGTAGGATCACCGTTTTTATCCAAAATAATTGTAGAATATACAAGATCATCATCATTTTCTACATAATAACAATATGAAATAGTAGCTTTGAATGGTCCCTGTGTACGATATTCTGTCAGTATATTTTGCTGTGAAATGTTTGAAGATGTTCTATTTTGTATTTGTATTAATTGATCGGTTCTGTTCACCAATGAATCTAAACCTGCAGTAGACTTTTGTGTCTCTGTTAACAAATTGTCAGTTTTATTGAGAAGTAAAGTCAAACTTGTAGTTGTCTTTTGTTGTTCATCAACAAGTTCAGTAAAATGATATACTTCAACAAGTGCAATAATAACTAACAAAATTGCGATTAAAGTGCCTCCAATTGTAAAACTATGTGCTAACCTTTCTAGATGCATGTCAAGTTATAAAGCTGAATTCGGTATTAAATACTCTAAGAATAACAGGTGGCAAAATCAAACAGTGGAATTGAAAAACATTGGTTTTTTATTTTTATCCACTTATTGAGAATTTTCCTATTACATATCAAGCCCACTTTAAATGCAAGGAAATGCACATGATACTCGCTATGATTCTTTTATCGTACGGTACAATATGAAAGAGTTAAGTGATCTTATGCTTGTGAGCATTTTAGAATGACAGGAAATTTTGAAGAACTATCAAGTAACATAATGAAAATTAACGATTTAATTCGTTTTGTATTTGTTACAGATGAGGAAGGCAAAATAGATCATAGCAAGATATCTACAAATTCCTTTCTTCTGAATGATAAACAAGCGTCTCTGCTTGGAGTAGACATGCAAATACTCAGGCGATTGTTGGTTTTGTATGATGAACTTATTGGTAAAAATACCATGGTTCATTTGATAAGGGAAAAGGTTCATGTTTTGATATATTATCATAATAAATGGACAATCTTAGTAAGTTGTGACAGAAATATCGATAGACATGTTCTAACAGACATTTCAATCAAGATACAATCCCTCGTTGAAGAAAGTTTTAACTGATCTCTAAATTTTTTATTTGGAATCAAGGAAAATAAGTAATTTATTAATTTTTTATAAATAATCATCACACAAATCTGAGCCTTGTAAAATTCGGACCCTCACAAGCCTGAATCCGAATACATCTTAAAATCCTAATAAAATAATTAACAAATCTTAGTTGAAAATAATCAATTTTCAGATTTAGGCCTTTAGATAGAAGATATATTGCAAATAATAAATTGCAATATAGTTGAAAACTTTCAGATCTTCTTTTGTTGTAGATGCTCCTATTGACAAGGTGTGGGATTTCTATACCGATTTACATCATTTAGAAGTAATAACTCCAAAGGAGATGGATTTTAAAATAATAGAGTCAAGCAGCAATCAAATAACTCAGGGACAAACAGACTTCTCTCTCTGGCAAATTGCTGACTCGAGTAACATGGAAAACCAATATTACATCTTGCAAACCATATACATATGTCGATGAAATGAGTAAAGGATTATTCAAACACTGGAAGCATACTCATGTTTTTCACAAAATCAATGAAAAACAGACCAGAATCACAGATGAGATCGAGTTTGAATTACCTTGTGGTTGCATTGGAAAACTGTTTGAACGATATGCTCAAGATAGACTTGAGAAAATTTTTGTATATAGACAAAGTGCAACCATCAAAGCTTTGAGCAATTTTTGATATTAGAAGAATCTAGTCCGTGGGTTCTCTTGTTGATAGTCAATGCAAGTCAGAGACATTTTGTGAGTAAAATTTGACAGAAAATGTGCAGTAAGCTAATCGAAGTAGCTACAAAACTCCTTTCCCTAATTTTTTATTTTAATTTTACACTGTTATGATTTGTTAAAGGTAGATCAATAACGAATGTTAGTCAGTGTTTTTATTAATCGCCTAATGAGATCTGTGTAATGCATGAAATAGGACTAGTAATTATTGCAGTTACGTTAGTACCTTTTTTGTGATTTACACAGTTCTTCCAAGTAAAGGGTACGGGTATCTTTCTAGACTTACATGTACAAAATGTTCACATACATTTGATTACAGATGGTTACCGGGCGGCTCATTTACCGCAATTAGACTAGGAAATAGAAGATACATGAGGTGTCCAAGCTGCCACAAGTGGTCTATGTTTAATGTGTGGTCAACTAGGGTTCCATAATAGACAGTAAATACCATTTACAGTTTCCTTTTTAATTTGAGTATTGTAAGGCTCGCTACAAAACTCCTTGGAATGAAGAAAGACTCTTATGATAAAATGGCTGTTTGTGAAAACGTGCCCCAAGCAACAATAGAGACCAACTTTGGAAACATTGTTTTTGAACTATTACCAAATTATGCTCCTGAGACTGTAAGGAATTTTGTCAAACTAGCCAAGTCCAATTTTTATGATGGCATACTTTTCCACAGGATAATACCAGGATTCATGATTCAGGTGGGAGATCCAAATACAAAACAACCAGACAAAAGCAGTTGGGGAATGGGAGGACCTGGATATACAATAAAGGCAGAATTTAATTCCAAACCTCACCAGAGAGGTGTTGTTTCCATGGCAAGGTCCGACGACCCGAACAGTGCAGGTTCACAGTTTTTCATCGTAACAGGCGACAGCACGTTCCTTGACGGCCAGTATACTGCGTTTGGTGAGGTAAAGAGTGGCATGGATGTTGCAGACAAGATCGGTCATCTTCCTAGAGGCAAGAATGACTGCCCTGACCAAGAGGCCAAAATCTTTCGCATTACAATTTCAGAGTAGTTACAAAACTCCTTTCCTTAATTTTTATTTTCAATTTCTTTAATTCATTTTCATGTTTAAATGATTTTATAAATTCGTGATGAATACTAGGATTATGCGCAAGCCCAAAAAAGAATTGTCACCAGAACAACGTGAAAAACTACTCAAAGCATTGAAAACTCGTTTTGAGAAAAACATGAACCGCCACAAAGATCTTGAATGGATCAAAGTGCAAGAAAAGTTGGAAGATAATACAGAAAAACTATGGTCGCTCAATGAAATGGAGAGAACTGGAGGTGAACCGGATGTTGTCAGTCATGATAAAAAAACTGGTGAATACATTTTTTATGATTGTTCAGAAGAAAGTCCCAAAGGTCGCAGGAGTGTTTGTTATGATCGTGAAGGATTGGAGGCAAGAAAAGCATTCAAACCAAAAGACAGCGCTATAGACATGGCAACTGCCATAGGCATTAATCTTTTAACGGAAGAACAATATCAAGAGTTGCAGAAACTTGGAAGTTTTGATACGAAAACATCAAGCTGGGTAAAAACACCTTCAGATATCAGAAAACTGGGCGGTGCCCTTTTTGCTGATCGTCGATACGGCAATGTCTTTGTGTATCACAACAGTGCACCCTCTTACTATGGCGCTAGGGCATTTCGTGGCTCGCTCAGAATCTAAATTTTGACCTTAACTAACTGTTAGTTCAAAAATGAGCAGGGCTCGGTCTAACAGATAAAG
>CAVQKA010000007.1:0-260853 GCA_963713025.1 uncultured Nitrososphaerota archaeon
TTTTCCTGATATCACATATGCCCAAGTAAGAAAGCAACTCTCTGAGAGAAGGCAGGGTAAAGAAGTAAGGATTCCGGATGCAATATGGGACAACGTATCCCAGTAACAGATGTCAAGGATCTAGGCAAGATATTTACCAAGCGTGAGCAAAATAGAAATCCTGCAATCTCTGATCTTCGACTATTCAACGGGGTAGATACAGAGACATGGCAGGGCGATATCTTTCTCATTGCAGACTCGGATGGCAGATGGCTTGACAAGATCACTGCTGGATCGTAATAGAATTTCTATTTCACAAGAAATATCATAACGCTTGGAATTTTTTCTATTTTCTTACCTATGATGCCGAAGTCATTTTAAAATTACTTGGAAAAGAGTTGTACAATTTCAAGAAAACAAAAAATCTGAAATTCTCTTTTGAAGATTATGAAATTACCTACATACCTGCAAAGTGTTTGAGGATCAAAAAAGGACACCACTCTGCAATTTTCTATGACATCAAGCAGTTTTTTGAAGGTAGCCTTGCCAAGGCATATCAAAAAAACATAGGTCCATTAGATGAAGAATATCTCCAATTCAAAGGTAAAAGAGATGAGTTTTCGCCAAGATTTTACTATAACAACCGGAACAAGGTAAGAAATTACTGTATCAAAGATTGCGTACTAACAAAGGAATTGGCTGGAAAATGGATCGATCTGTTCCACGACGCCTGTAAATTCTACCCCGCCAGATGGATTTCGTCGGGATACTTGGCAGAAAAATTTCTCATCAACTCGGGAATTTACATGCCAAAATTTGATTCAATACCGTATGAAATACAGAAATTTGCATATCGCGGATATTTTGGTGCAAACATCCAGATGTTCAAACGGGGATTCATAGGAGATGGATACTTGTATGACATCAATGGTGCATATCCATTTTCGTTTTCACAAATTCCTGATCTATCAGATGGTATATGGAGTAGTAGAAGATCAATTCATGAGGATGCAAAACTAGGATTCTTTAGAATTTTAGCAGATATTCCGGATGACAAGTACATACCACCGTTTCCGTTTAGAGCAAATAATATTTTGGTATTTCCTACGGGAAAATTTGAGACGTATGCAACATTACATGAACTACGTGCCTATGGAAATTCTAAACATTACAAAATTCTAGACTCGTACCAGTTTATCCCTAAAACAGAGAAATACCCGTTCAAGGAATTCATTGAAAATTTATACCTAAAGCGCCTAGAATTAAAAAGAAAAAGATAATCCATTACAAATGCCCCTCAAGTTGATCATAAATTCGATCTATGGGAAGACAGGTGAAACTGTAAACAGAGTGATGGGAAATCTTTTCAACCCTGTCATTTTTGCATCAATTACCGGCATTACTAGGGCGCAGATTTACAAGTTCACCATGGAAAAAAATATTGAACGCGATGTCATAGCCATTGCAACAGACTCTATTTGCACAACAAGAGATCTTGGAATAAATTCTAAAAAGTTAGGCGAGTTCTCCTTCAAGGAACATGCAAACGACATATCATACATACAGACTGGCATTTATCGAATGAACGGAGAATGGAAGCGTAGAGGTCTTGGAAAAATAAAAAGCATGGCAATTGAACACCTTGAAACTTTTTCAAAAGATGGAAGGTTGTACATGAAATATGTGGAATCAAGAAACACGCGATTAAAGACTGCAATAATTCAAGGAAGGATTTCAGACATTGGCAAAATCAGACCAATAATTAGAGAGATCAACCTTAACGCAGACAGAAAACGATGGTGGCAGGGAAAGATTGAAGATGTTAATTCAGAGAGAATGCATGATTCTATGCCTATTTCTATGAATCATTTTAAGAAAGAGGAAATATAGAAAAACTAGATTGTCAGGTAAAAACTCCAACTTGGAAGATATGAAAAAATTTCTAAATGGAATGACAAAGGCTTCAGGATTTTCTTTAGAAAATCAACTAGTAAAAGTCTTAAAAAAAACATATGCCGTAAAAAGGGAAATTTCGTACTACGACAAGGATGAATTGAAAGGAAGAAGTTTAGACATTCTTGCCCAAAAATTTTTCCCTGACAAAAGTAGTTTCCCTCAGGGAATTCAGCGTACTGTGGCACAGTTGGCTTTAGTGATTGAATGTAAAAATATCGTTGGAAATATTTGGGTTTTTTCACTTGATGATGAGAGCGGATTTGGGATTCCGGATTTTGCTTCAATAAAATTCAGTATAGGCGATCCTGCGATTAATGTAGCTCCTTTTGATATGATTTCCACAATTCAACATGTTTCTGGTTATGATGAGTATGTGTATGATGAATCAAAAAGTAATAAAAAAGTGACAAATCTTTACAGTGCCATCATGACTGTTACGAAAGCAACTCATTATCTAAAAGAATCATACGATGACATGTTTAAGAAAATGAAAATGCAGAATTGGCGACCAAGAAAACAAGATTATGCAATGTTAATGACCTTCCTTCAACCCGTTATAGTGTTCACGGGTCATCTTTTTGTTACAAAATCACATGAGGATGGAAAAATCGAGTTTAATCAGGTAAAATATGTGCAAATGGATAAAAATTATGTTTCAAAAGACTACAATGAATTGGGTGGTACAATACACATAGTAGCATATGATCACATTGAGGAATATTTGGAGATAGTAGAACCACATTATAGATCTAAAGAAGATTTTCTCATTACTAATCAAAAATCTTTGTTACAAAAATTAGATTCAGACTTTGCAGGTCATGTATTAGGGGGAATACCAAAGAAACCGGATAACACGGAGTTCTAAAACTAAGATTAACAGAATGTTGAAGATAACAATGGTGAGTTCTTTATGAATGAAAAATTGAATACTGATAAAATGATAGAAAAATTAAGCACAATTACAAAATTAGCCAAGGATAAAGAAAAATCTCATGATATCGTTGAAAGGATAGGTATCATAGCAGTCTATTCTGCATCGGTAGATCACGTTTTGATTCAGGCTGCTAGACTTGTCGAACAGATAATTTTAAAATCTCATCTGGCTGAAGGTAAAGAAATCAAATTTCAACCTCATGAAGACGACTGGTTTTACGATCAACAAATTAGATCAAGAAGAATAATGTCTGAAATTAAGAAGATTCTTTCTTTACAAGCCATGGATCAAAACGATATTAATATCACACAAAAAATTTCCGATTTGACAAAAAAATTCATTACAGATGGGAATAAATTTTTAAATTTAAGAAATAAAACACTTCATCATCTTTTCAGTCCTAAAGAAGACATGGAAAAAATACAACATGAAATTGAAGAAACCATATCTGTCTATCATCAATTCATGAAATCCGAGGTGGATTTTTTTGAATTTCTTCAGCCTTATCGGTTTAGTGAGAAGGAAATGAAATATTTTTACAATAAGTAATTTTGTGACAGGAAAAGTTTGCGGTTGGGGGAGATTGAAAGTATTGATTCTAAAGTGATGAATGACTCTATGCCGATATCGTTAAATCATTTTAAGAAAGAGGAAGTCTAGGAAAAATTGAATTCAATACACAAGAAAGTCAAGGTTTATGAAAATGTTATTACAGTTTCAGCAAGGACTAACAGTATAAAATATTTTGAACATTCTGTATCACACATCGGAAAAACAAATCATAAAATTTATGGAAATTTTTCGGTAAATCAACCACAAGGATTCAACGATCAAGACATAAAAATTTACATTATGACTGACATTCAATTGGCAGATTGGAGTTTGAATTATGCTGGCTACAAACCACTTGGAGAAACATATCGTGAAATTCCTTCCCCGAAAGAATATCATTATTCTAGTGGAAGACAGAAAAAAGCGGATTTTGACATAACTGTCGTAGATGAGAATCACTTGTTTTTTATTTTTGATAATAGTTTTTCAGAAAGGCGTGATAAATCAGTAAATATTGTAATCTGGGAGGAATGGGACGAAATCCCAAACATGTTGGATTTACTTACTACTATACCGCCACAAGATAGGTCACTAAGTGAAGCAGTTAAACAAATTTTTCTTTCTGCAAAACAAAAACTGAAAATCATCACACCATACATAGATATGTTACTAGTGTCTGATTTGTTAGATCTTCATCAAAAAGGCATAACCATTACAGTAATCACACGAATCAAAAAAGATTTTGATGGTAAAGGTGCTAAGACAGCATTTGATCACATACACGATGCACTGAGAAAAAACCATCGTACAAACGAATTGATTCATTCGAGAATTTTGATTTGTGATGATGCAGTTGCATTAGTTTCATCTGCAGATTTAACACAAGATAGTTTAATCGGGCAATTTAATGCAGGTACGATGTTATCTGATGTGTCTACGATTAAAAAATTAAACAGTTACTTTGATCAGGTTTGGCAAAAATCTCTTGAAATTAAATAATTGTTTCCAACAAATCATAACTATGTAATTATCGAGTTGACCCGTGAATTTCTGTGCGTAGAAAGGGGGCGTTCTATTTTTACTCGCTGTCGATATACTCGTCTGGAGTTGGTACTTCTGGTGCAAGTCCCTTTCTCTTTCGGATATCAGCAATTACTTTGGTCAGAATAGAGTTTGGAACTGGAGTCCAAGCTTTAAAGTGAGTGTTCCACATTGCGCGTCCCGCAGTTTGTCCGCGCATTATCTCAGACAAGTCAAATGTTTCAGATGCAGGAACCTCTCCTGATATGATATGTATGACACCTTTTTGTTCCATGTTCAAGACCTTGCCTCTCTTGCCAGAAATAACACCTGCAACGTTTCCAATCATCTCTTGTGGTACACGTACCTCAATTCCAAGCATTGGTTCAAGCAACGCTGGTTGTGCCAAGAGCATTACTCCCGTACAGGCTCGCCTAGAAGCAGGTCCTAGTTGTGATAGGCCACGATGGGCTGGGTCCTCGTGAGGAACAAAGTGTGTAAATGTAAACTTGGCACCTCTTACCTGTTCTCTTGCAAGTGGGCCTTCTTTTACAGAATCTTCAAAACCTGAAAGTATAGAATCGGTTGATTCTCCTACAAACTGGACACCCTTGGTTCCATCCACCATAACATTTCCTCTAACATCAAATCTCATTACACGCTTTGCCTCATCGCCATCCCATCCGGCATCTTTGAGAATCTTGGCAACTTCCTTCTTGTCCTTGTATTCGTTTAGTGTTCCGTTTCTTATCATTTCAGCAACTTTTTCATCCAATTGTTCAACCTTCATGAATATCTTGTTGTGTCTGTTTGGAGATTTTGACATTATAGGTCCGGCAGCGCCACGAATTGTCTCTCTATAATTAATCAAGGGCTGTGATGTAACAATCTCTACTTTGGCATCTGCAATCAATGCAGTTGCAATCTCCAAGTGCAACACACCCATTCCAGCAATAATAGTCTCACCAGATTCCTCGTTGATTTTAACAACCAAGTTAGGATCTTCTATAGTAATACGGTTTAGTGCTTCAACAAGTTTTGGCAAGTCTTTAGGATGTTTTGGCTCTACTGCAATTGATACAACAGGCTCTGATACATATTGGATTCCCTCAAATGCTGGAATGCCTGCAACAGAAGATAAAGTCTGGCCAGCTCTTGCATGTTCCAGTCCAAGTAATGCAGGAATATTTCCTGCTGCTAACTGTCCTACCATTTCTCTTTGGTTGCCCATGAAAAAGTTTACAGATTGAACTCTTCCTTCTCGTTTTGTATCAATCAAATGTATCCTGTCACCGTCTTTAATCCTACCAGAAAATAATCTTCCAATTGCTACAGGACCTGCCGCAGGATCTACAGTCATGTTTACAATCATCATAACAGTTGGACCATTGTCATCACAGTTCATCAGTGCCTTTCCAATTTCAGAATCTAGATCGCCTTTCCAAATTTTTGGAATTCTATATTTTTGTGCAACATCAGGAGATGGATGATGCTTTACAACCATTCCAAGTACTGCATCATACAATGGGGCTTTTTCTGCAAGTTTCTTGACATCTCCGCCTTCAGCATATGCTTCGTAAATGTCTTTAAACGAAATTCCCTTTTTCTTCATTACATCTGCGTTAAATCCCCACTTGTCTTTTGCAGAACCAAATGAGACACTACCGTCCTGAATGCTTACCTTCCATTTTTCCTTGTATTCTGGTTCTGCGTAAATGTCAATTAGTCTGTTAAAGTTTGTAATAATTTCAAGTAACCACTCTTGCATCTTTTCTGGTGGCAATCTTAGTTCCTTTATGAGACGGTCAATTTTGTTGATATACAAAACAGGTCTTACTCGCTCTTCTAATGCCTGACGAGTTACAGTTTCAGTCTGGGTCATTATACCTTCAACTGAATCAGAAACCACTACTGCACCATCTATAGCTCGAAGACTTCTTGTAACTCTACCAGTAAAGTCAATGTGTCCTGGAGTATCTATCATGTTAATGACATATTCTTCGCCGTTTTGTTCATAAAGCAAAGTAACGTTTGCCTGGACTATAGTCATCTGTCTGTCTTGTTCAAGTTTCATTGAATCAAGTGCCAAAGCTTGGCCTGCAACAGATGGACTGATTATACCACTAGAAGCTAAAAGACTATCACTCATCGTAGTCTTGCCGTGGTCAACGTGAGCTATAACTCCAAAGTTTCGAATATTTTTCTTGTTACCGATAATACTTAGAATCTGATCAGTCGCCTTGAATTTCATTGTTTAGTGAAATCCTTTTCCTGGCCGGTATTAAACGTTTAGAGGAATTACAAAAAAAATCAGTAGATCATGGAAGAACTAGCATTTCGCAATTTCTTTTCCTCTACAAAAAAGCATTCTTTTCTGTTTTTTATTTTTGCCAAGTGTAATGATAAAAATTCTGAAACAAAGATAAAAAAGATAACTTGTCCCATGGAATCATTTGTCGGAGGATCTATCAATATTGGAACCAGTCCGCATTTTTTTATCTGCGCTACAAGTTTTTTATTATGCTTGTTTGCTTTTTCAAATATTATTACAGTATCGCCTTTTCTTGATGAGAATAGTCCCATGTGTGAGAACTGTTCAATTCTCTCATAGCGTACATCAGAGCCCAAAACCTCCTGTAATTTTGCTGCACAAAACATTGCAACTGGCATGCTAAACAGATTCCCTAAAACATAGACCCGTCCAGATACAGGCTTTTTTGAGATCTCACGTGCCTTTTTGAACAGATTAGGAAAATTTGGCATCGTGAATTTAGTTACAAGTGATATACAGGTAAGAGCACTGGCAAGAAAACTAATGCTTCCAGCAGTCTGGATTCCAGTACTGTTAAACTTTAAAGGAATTATTCTATCACATGTTTTTCCAAGCCTGCTTGCTGGATTCGCAGTGATTGCAGTAGAGCGTTTAGATTGTCTTGCAAGTTTGATGTTAGATATGGTATTTCCTGAAATTGATATCAGGTACAGGTTATGATTTTTCAAAAGTCTGGAATATTTGGACAAATCAAGCGGGTCTAGTGCTTTTACCCTAAAGTCAGAAAAAACTTCGGCAAGTTGTGCAGATGCAAACGAGTCTCCGGTTCCACAAAATATGGCCTTTTGTTGGTCTGATATCGATAATGGTTTTTGAGGTTGAAAGTGTTCCAGAAATTCAAGCTGCATCATTATCTCGCTTTCATATGCAGAAATGGTATACACGAACTTGATTTTTATAATAGACATAAAAATCATCATTATGGATATTACAATAGGTCACACTCCTGATGCAGATGACGCTTTCATGTTCTATGGAATGCTCAGTGGCAAAGTTACATCACCGCACTTTAATGTAAAACATATTGTAGAAGATATTGAGACTTTAAACAAGAGAGCCTTGACACATGAACTTGATGTCACTGCAGTCTCTGCACATGCTTGTGCATATCTCAAAGAGTATACAATTTTAAGAAGTGGTGGAAGCTTTGGAAAGGGTTACGGGCCAATTGTTGTGGCAAAACAAGAACTCGACTTTGGAAAAATTGCAAGGCTCCAAGATTGCAATTCCGGGAAAACTTACTTCAGCTTTTCTTTTATTAGAACTAATGATTGGCAAGTTTGATTATACCGAGATGAAGTTTAGTGACATTCCAGATGCAGTTGCTAGCGGCCAAGTTGATGCAGGCCTAGTAATTCACGAGGGACAGATTACTTATGAACAAAAAGGTCTTACCAAGCTTCTCGATGTAGGCGAGTGGTGGAGAGACAGCACTGGAGGACTACCAGTTCCATTAGGGGTAAATGTAATGAGCAATCATTTTGGAAGTGAGACTATCAAAAGGTTTGACGAGTTTTTCCGTGAATCAATAATATACGGCATGGCAAGACAAAATGAAGCGCTAGATTATGCAATGCAGTATGGCAGAGGCCAGTCAAAGGATCTAATTGACAGGTTTGTTCGAATGTATGTAAACGATGTAACAATCGAGATGGGAGTCTTAGGAGAGCAGGCAATTAGAAATCTATTCCAGTTTGGAATAGAAAAGGGTCTTGTTCCAGAGTTTGAACTTCGCATAGCCTAGTATTTTCATCCAGAATTTTTCCAATTAAAACTCTTTTTGGGAGATCTCATTTCATTAGAAAACACAATCCAGACAGACTGGAAGAGTGTTTGAACATACTGAGGGGGCTACATCTCGCTTTCCGCGCCGTAAAATAATCAGGTGAGTAGGGTGAAAATCTGAAAACCTTTCCCAATTTTTTATTTTATTTTTTAAAAATTTAGATGAAAAACTCTATGGATATTGTTCCATCATTCCATGCCAAGTATAGTTATTGTTTTTCATCCAGTTGTGCATGTAACTATTTTGGAAGTTAGGATTATTCATCATACCATATGTGAAATTTTGGTTTTGGAACATGTAATTATACATTTGATTTCTTAATTGAGGATTGTTCATCATGTATCCCATCCACTGAGAATTATACTGTGGATTCTGTGACATCCATTGTTGCACGTATTGAGGATTTTGCATCATGTATCCCATGTATTGATTTGCAAACTGAGGATTTCTTGCCATCATCTGATTGAAGTATTGTGGTTGCATCATCATAGAATATGGATTATAAGTGTTCATAAAAATAGCATAACCGATTCCAAGTCCTGCAATAAATATGCCTATTGTAATTCCAATCCAGACATAACGGTTTGTCATTGTTTACTTTTTCTTTACTTGACATATTATAGATTCAATAAGAATATCAAAATTGAGAATCAACTAAATGGTGACAAAAACCAGTACTATCTTGAGTTTACAAATTAGTTTTAAGGAGATTTGCTCTCTTGCTTCTGACATTTTATTAAAAACTCCCGTGATTCCTTAAAGAATCTTTGAAACCGTATCCTTTAGATCACTTGCCGCTTTTTTGCCTTTGGTATTTGTATTTGCATTAACATGTTCTAAAAGATCTTGAATCATTACCTCCATTGTACTATCAAGAGCTGCCCTTACAGCAGTTATCTGCTGTACAATCTCAGGATAGCCCGTTTTCTTACTAACGGTATGATTCCAACAATTAATCCTCCACTTACCATAGCAATTCCTATTCCAGTATCCAAATAGTATGAAATCAAATGAGAAAAGACAAGTCCTACTATAACAACAATAAGACCCATAACAACGGAAAGCCCTACATGACCAATGGCTGCCATGAAAGATATTCCAAATAGCTTTTTTGGAGCCCATCTTTTGTTTCTTGCAAGAACGCAGAGTGTAAGCCAGTGATCAGGGGCAGACATGTGTAATATGCCAACGATGGCAGCTCCTATCACGTAAGCAAAGAGATTAGCCATGACATTCCCCTACAGCGTGATAAAATTAGTTCTTAAAAAGCATATCCTCCCCCCTAGGATAGGGGATTTACTACATTCTACGCCAAAGATTTGAGCATAGTAAGACTCGATACGTTATGATTTGTTGGAAAAGTGTTAATATCCAATTCCAAGTATATCCTACGTTGCTAAATTGCGCGTGTACTGATTGCAAATGTACCGATGATTCAAACTGTATTCTATGTACTACTGGAACGTGTTGTTGTGATACAACTCCAAAAATAAAAAAATCCACATTCTTCTTCAATCAAGTCAAAAAATCATACCCCTCTGCTGTCGGGATTATAGTTTTGTGTATCTTGTCATCTCAGGTAGGACAAGGTATATCGTTTGTACTGTTTGGCTATCACAATCTGTTTGGAGTTGTAATGTCATATACTCTTGGCTATGGTCTTGCAAGCCTGACTACATTTTGTGGTATACTAGGAAGATACAGCTCAAAACAAGGATTGGGTGCGTGTTGTTCTGCCATAGAGCAGGGAAGTAAGATCAGTCTTGTTTCAAATCTTAAGAACACTTTTAACTATTGCTGGATTGGAATGAAAATGGTTCCAAATTTGTATCATCTACCAAATCTCAAATACATCATTAAAACCAGTCTGTACATTTTAGTTACAGCTGAAAGTGCATGTATCCTCACAGCAGAGACAGTAAATCTTGCATGTATAACTTGACATTATAATTAAAAACTATTTTTTGCATTTTTTTGTTCCTTTGTTGGCAAAGTCATGCATTAGAATGTTTTAGGGCGATTTCTTTTCCTTATCAAGTAACATCTTTTGATGTAGTTTCATCTTTTGATTTTTGTTGCGCTACTGCCTTTTTGGTACTTTCAAGATATGCAATTGTGGTTCCCAAGTTTCCAAATCCCATCGAATTGAGGGATTCTGATGGAACCATGATTATTGTATTTCCTTGAACCTTGATTGATTCATACAGCATGTTTGATTGTCTTAGCGCATATGCTACTGGATTATCTGCATATACTTTTGCAGCTTCTAGAAATTTTTGTGCAACCAAAACTTCAGACTCTCCATATGTCACTCTCGCACTTTTTTCACGCTCAGCTTGTGCCTGCATCGACATTGCAGATTCCAGTTCTTGTGGAATTATCACCTGACGAATCTCAACACCTATCACCTCAATTCCCCAGTTACTTGCCTCGCTTGCAATTATGGTTCTTATGTGTTGGTTTATCTCTTCTCTTTTTGAAAGTACGTCTTGGAATTGTGAAGAACCAATATTGTTACGAAGTGTTGTTTGGGAGACCTGCTGTATCATTTGATTAAAGTTCTCTACATTTAGTATTGCATCTTTTGCACGCTCTTGTATTATTTTGTAACGAAGTATTGCATCAATTGTAACAGGAACGTTATCTTTTGTAAGCATCCTTTCTGCTTTAAATTCGCTAACCTTTTCTCGTATGTCAACCACTAGGATATTATCGGCAAAAGGTAGTCTTGTTTGAACACCAGGACCAACCTGCCTTTGATATCTTCCCAGTCTTAGAATTATTGCCCTCTCGTATTGTTTTATTATCATTAAAAATGCAGAAATAATTACTGCTATACCTAAAGATAGAGCTCCATATATTATCAATTTATTATCAATTGCAAGACCTATGCCAATTCCAATGATGAGAATCAACACCCCCAAAATAACATGATACCCAGATCCTTTTTGTTTTACTAGCTTTTCTGCAAAATTAAACGATGGATATCCAGACAATTTTTCTACCATTTACTAGTTCATCTCCTTGCATTTAAAGTGGGGTTGAATTTTGCCAGTTTAAAAAAGAATAGACGTGTCAGACATGCTACTATACAATGCATTTTTGCGTTCCAATTTGTACCAGTTCAACGTCATTTTGCATTCTTGGCATCAAATAAAAATAATTATTTTCTAGTAACTAGAAATACGGAATAAATTGATTGGTCGACAACTGTAGCATTCATGTTTCTAAACTGGTAATCATTGAAGGTTTTCACCTTTTCATAAAAATCACTTCCAATAATTACCCCGTTAGGCAAGGCAAATCGATTTATCTTAGAGCATCGGTTTACAGTCACGCCAAAAATATCATCAACTGATGATGTAGCTACCTTTGCAATACTGATTGTTCCATAAGATATACTAGTGCGATAAGAGATTTCAGGAAGGCCTACTTTGGCCATTTTTTTATTTAATTCAGAATTTGAATCGCTTATTGTCAGGCAACACTCTATTACATTTTTGAAATAAGCCTCTTCATCAGAATCAATTTTTATAAAATAAAACAATAATGAATCTCCAATGTTTTTTACCACCATGCCATTGAACTTTTTTACAATCTCAGCTATAGAATTAATGAAAATTCCATAAAAATTTTTGATTTGTTCATTTGACAAGCTAGCAGTAAGCATTGTGGATTGTACAATGTCAATTATACATACGCAACTATCTTCATTTTTCTGAGAAAAGCGTAAAAGAATATCTTCTTGTTCTTTTATGATTTCCTCTCTTAGATTTATTGCAATCATAGATTCTTGAAGCTTTTGTGCCATAGAATCAAAGGATGCGGAAAGTTGCCCAATCTCATCATGTGCTTTTATGTCTGTTCTAACATCAAAATTTCCCTTTGCTATTTTATCAGCAGCTTCACGAAGTCTTGTTAACGGCTCAGAAAGACGCTTTGATAGAAAAATTGTGATGAGACTCATTACAATCATCAATACCAAGCCAATCCCAATGATATTTTGTTTTAATTGAAATAATGGAATATCATTAAAATTTAAAAATAAAATTGTAGTCGTCATTATAGAAATCAAAGATACTGTCAAAACTAATACTAGTAATTTCTTTTTCAAGCTGAAAAACTTCAAATTTAACAATGCCAGAGTTTCATCGATCCTTAATTTAAGGTTGCATCAGATTTGACAAGTTAGGAATTTTCAGGTTCTAATGTAAATAGATTCTAACTCTCACAGGTAGAAGAGGCTATGGAAAAATATTCGCTCTTTTCAGTTTAAAAAGGGATGAACTGGGCAGGACATGCTACTGTACAGTCCATTTTTGCATTCCATTACACCCAAATCCCTATTGAAGTGGGGAGTTTTTTATACACATACTGGACAGACGTGATTTAAAAAATAAAATGTCCTCCTAGTCGAAAAAATAAAATAAAAAAAGTTTCTCTCGAAACTTATGATGATGGAGCTGCACTTGATGGTGCTGCATTACCAGATGGAGCTTGTTTGTTCCATCCTTGTCCATGTTTGAAACCGCCGTTCATTCCCCCATGTCCTCCGAAACCACCCATGTGAAATGCGTGACCTGCTGATGCATAGAGTACAGAACCGCTTGAAGGATCGACAATTACGGAATATGCCATGTTGTTACTGTCAATTACCTTAAAGGCGTATACAAGAGAACCTTGCATTGGTTTCAAGCTTCCACTTATCACCTTTCCACCAGCAATTGGTGCAGCTGATGAACCTCCTGCTGCTGTTGTTGCCGCAGTAGAAAAGTCTACTTTGACATTAGACATGAGCAGTTGTTCTATGTTTATAGAACCCTGGATTTTCGGTGCCGTGTTTGTAGCTGGAGCACTCTGTGCAAATGCTGCGCCCATTCCTGCTGAGGCAAATATTGCCACACCAATCATGATTGCAAGCATCTTCTTGTGTGCCGCTAGGCTTGATGTATTCATGGTATGATTACTGGAAACTCGATATAAAGAATTGTGACACATTGTTCAGTAACAATGTTAATGCTGTTTGTGAATTCATGAGTGCCGGCATTATGTTATGCTACATTTACAAAATGTCTGATCCCTGTAAAATTTTATCTAACAGATAAAGATGGGCCAATTGGGATCTCTTGCTGATAGCAAGAGTAAATCTGGTCCAATCCATCTCTTTTTAAACTGGAAAATTCCTACCGAACTTTTTTAAATCATGGTTGTACCGTACAAATGAATGAGAACTCTTGGCGTAATACTCATCGTAATTGGAATGTTAATGTCCATTCTAGGATATGGCATGTCTGCAAACGTCGTTTGCCATTGTCCTGCTCAACTAATTGAAAAACATCTTCACTGTCTTTGCGTAGAAAATCTACACAATAATGAACACATAATCACGTATTTTGGATTTGGAATTATTAGTACTGGAATAATTTTATTTATATATGGATGGAAAACGATGAAATCGTTTATCACCAATTAAAAAATGAAAACACTGTCTCTTGGTAGAAAATTTAGACACAATGAAACGCAAAAATGTCCCATATAGTAACGCGTCCCCTTTTGTCCATCCCTTTTTAAACCAGAAGAATTCTACACTAGTTTTCTAAACCATGTTGTACCTGAACACACCAAATTCGAATTATTGAAAATACATGTCTGGAAATAATTTGTTGTGCATTTCTTAATTCATGCGACAGAAATTTATCATATTGATTTTTAGAGTTTACATGATAAATGAGATTATAGTTTTTTCTGCAGCTGCTGGAATAATATTTTTAGGATTTGCAGGTGAGATATTTTTTAAAAAAACAGGGGTTTCATACTATTTGTTTCTTATTTCAATAGGAATTGTATTGGGACCCATATTCAACATATTTCCAAGAGAACCACTGATTCCAGTTCTTGGTTTGTTTGCAAGTTTTACTTTGATAATGATCTTGTTTTACAGCGGTATGGATATGAGGATCAAAGAAGTCATCAAAGGAAGTCCAAGAACTGTGGTTCAGGTGACAATATACGTAGTATCGAGCATATTTCTTATTGGCATTTCACTTCATTTTATTTTGAAATGGGATCTCATACAATCCCTCATATTTGGCTCAATGGTAGGAGGAGAGACCGCCGCAGTTGTTGTAATTCCACTATCAAGATCACTCAATCTAGGTCAGAATACAATCACTTTTCTCACACTAGAATCAATTCTAAACTCCATCTATTCCATAGTATTTTATGAAGCCTTTGTCAGCCTATACAAAACAGGTACTCATAATTGGACAGCTCCGCTAATTACTATTGGAACTAGTTTTTCAATCGGCATCATAATCGGAATTGGCTTATCAATTGCATGGATGTTTATCTTGAAAGTTGTAAAGAACTTCAAGTACACATATGTTTTGTCTCTCGGTCTCCTTTTCATAACGTATGCTATAACAGAATTTTTACACGGAAGTGGTCTTATTGCAGTGCTTATTTTTGGATTGTTTCTTGGAAGCTCAAAGACTGTCTTGTCACGTCTTGGGCAAAAATTTGATCTTATAGAAATGAATGCTCAATTTTACAAATTTCAGAGTGAAATATCTTTTCTCATGGAGACATTCTTTTTTGTGTTCCTTGGTTTAGTCTTTGTGATAACACCATCCACTATTCTATCAAATCTCATGTTAGGACTGATGATAATTGGAATTCTAATGCTCTTTAGATTTATTGCAACAAAAGCATCTACTAGGAAATCAGTATTACGCAATGATCAACTTGCAATAATCCTAATTTGTGCACAGGGGGTAGTTCCTGCTACCTTATCAATTGCGGCATTAAATGATGGTATTCCACTGGCAGATACTTTTGTAAGTCTTGCAGTATATGTCATCATACTTACAAATATTGTAACTACAGTTGGTTCAATTTGGGTTGCAAGAAAAAACCACAAGGCTTCAACTACCGAGGATGGAAAATCTGTTTGACATGTTGTTTATTTTTTAGTGTATTTCCATGGGAAATTAGGTACAATGGAACACAAAAATGAACTGTATGGTAGCGTGTCCGGCCCGGTCCATTCCTTTTTAAACTAGAAGAAATCCCTGTTATTTTTTTAAATTATGATGGTATTGAATTATCACAATGTCGGTATTTTCATTACCTAATTTTATATACCAAATAATTGTAATAACATCATGGCACAAAGACAAGACTACAATATAATGATCAAAAAAGATGGCAAATTTTATGTTGGATATTGTCTTGAGATTCCTCAAGCAAGAGGTCAAGGATCTACAAAAACTGAGGCAATACATGACACCAAGCAAGCCATAAAGATCTGCAAATCCTATCTTGAAAACAAAAAGAAAAGTTCTGCTTCTAAACTGGTAACTGTTTCAGTTTGAGTCTTCCCGTAATAGGCTGGAAAGAGATTCTCAAAGCATTAAGAAAAAAAGGATTTTATTCAACAAGGCAATCTGGCAGTCACATTATAATTGAAAATGGTCAAGGTTTGTGGACCTCGATTCCAAGAAAAGATGAATTGGGAAAAGGATTGTTGCTACAAATTATATCTGATTGTGGTTTGACAAAAAAAGAGTTTCTTGAACTATTGTAATTTGTAGATCAAAATCAACTAGAAAATAATCTAATATGTCAAAGGGAGAAATTTCCAGGATATGCCGGTATTGTGACAAACATAACTACCGTAGTCATAGAAAATACTATGATTCCCATTACAAGAAATATTGATTGCATTTTTTTGGAAGCAAAAACTCTTCCAATTCCAACAAGGAACGAAACACTAGCATATATGGCTGTAAAGAAAACATAGTTTGAAGCAATAGAACTCATATTGTCAGCGTTTTGAGATTTTTCATCTGCGGTGTGTAAAAAGTCTTGTATCTTGTCCGAATCTAATAGTGGATATTCTAACATGTCAAATGGAGTAGTAGTATTTTCTCCAGTACTGTTCAAAGGATCGGTCTTTAGCCATGCATTGAAAGCAACTTTCATTTCTGGTCGAAAACTGTTCTTGTAGTAATCTGCTAATTTTTGATCATGGTTTGATAATGCCCCGAGATATCCATTGAATGCAATTACATCCATTACATTAGATTGCCTTTCTTTTAGTTCGGCCGTTGTAAACTCACGATGTGCAGTATTTGCAGCTTTTAATTCAAATGTTAGCGCACTACCCCATAACTCGTGTTGATAGCCACACCAAGCTGTCACAACAACTGTTAATCCAAGTATGGCCGCATAAGCAAGATCCATTCTGTCTAATTTGTGGCTTTTTTCATTGGATGACATGATGACCGCTACTCAACAGCGTATTACAAGTTAAGAGTTACTAGATCGTACTATTGGAATCTTGTTGTAGTTGATATGTGGAACGCAAAAATGCACTGTATGATAGCGTGTCCGGTCCGGTCCATCCCTTTTCAAACTAGAAGAATATTACAGTGGGAACCTACACCAATTTTTTAAGAAATATCCATTCAACATATGTAAGAAATAAAATCTCACTATCATATTTGATAATCAAGTTTTCTCTTTAATTATCAACTAGTAGTATGATAATGCATGCCAAATACAGCAGAAACAATCTATGATGGCTTTCTTTCAAATGTTGAAAAAGCATTGGGAAAGATAGACATGGAACTTGCTTTACAGGTAATGCTTTTTGAAAGAAAAATGCCTGATGTATATCCAATGGTGGAATTGGAGATCCATTACAAAGCTGGTGCTGATACAGACT
This sequence comes from uncultured Nitrososphaerota archaeon, assembly GCA_963713025.1. GTDB lineage: Archaea > Thermoproteota > Nitrososphaeria > Nitrososphaerales > Nitrosopumilaceae > Nitrosotalea. The sequence goes on from CAVQKA010000007.1 coordinate 17,288, forward strand.
CAAAAGTATCATACATGAGAGAAAGATACGGATTTCAAGTCTCAAGTCATGGTAAAAATGAGATTCTTGTTAGAGGAAACATGAGCATAGGTGTGCTCAACGAGATTGCACAAGATTCTCAAATTGAGAAATTGACAGGTTCTGCATCTGTAGCATCATATTAAAACAAAATCACTGTTCCCCAACATGTGACTGTACCTCCAAAACAAGGTGCATCCAAACATGTTTTTACTGTTCTGACAGAATACACATCACCAAGTCTACCTGTGTTTTTATAACCAAAATCATTCCTTGAAAAATAGGAAACAGACTTGAAAGAAGATCAGGATGATATAGAAACAAGCAAGAAAACAGATTCTGCCACAATTTCACCATCTGCGTGGATCTCTCTTGCAGTCATATGCGGACTAGCCCTTGTAACAATGTACGGAGAAACGATGGTTCTTCCAGCCATTCCCGATTTTATCAAAGATTTCAATATAACATACAACGCATCGTCATGGATTCTTTCATCATATTTGATTGCAGGTGCAGTAATGACTCCCATTGCAGGCAAGCTTTCAGACATCCATGGTAGAAAGAAGATACTCTTAATTGTCATGATGATATATTCTGGCGGAATTTTAGCTGGAGGATTTGCAAACTCATTGCCTTTTTTGTTCACTGCAAGAATTGCCCAAGGTGTAGGCATATCGATGTTTCCAATTGCGTTTGGCATAGTACGAGATATATTTCCAATTCAAAAGATTGGAATTGCCCAAGGGATATTTACTTCAACATTTTTTGGCGGATCTGTAATAGGACTCATAGCTGGCGCAAAAATAATTTCAGATTATGGTTGGCATGCAACTTTCTTCTCGGTATTTCCCATTGCAATAATTCTGGCTTTTATAATGAACAAATTCATCAAAGTAAAGAGAACAGAACAAGGTATAAGCTCATCAGAAATTGATGTAAAGGGAATTTTATCACTATCTTCTACCATAGTTTTATTTTTGATGGGCCTGTCTTTTCTTCAAGACATAGGTTCTGGCAATTGGAATTCCCTTGGATTTTTCATAGGCTCTGTCATATCGCTGATAATTTTTACAAATATTGAGAAAAGGACACTTCATCCACTAATTGATCTCAAGGTACTTGCAGACAAGGTGCTCTTGCCATCCAATATCATCATGATCATAGTAGGAGTTTCTACATTTATGGTATATCAGACAATTCCCATACTGATACGCAGCCCAAAACCCCTTGGATTTGGGGGCGATGTACTAACAGTAGCCCTAGTCCAGCTGCCTTTTATGATAATATCCCTGATAATATCCGCAGTTGGCGGATTTTTACTTTCTAGAACAAGTAACTTTAGCCTCACTACACTTGGAACAATAATTTGTGCAGTTGGCTTTTTTGGCATACTAGAATTTCATTTTACAGAATTTGCAATATCTTGTACTTTGGCAATAATTTCAATTGGATTATCATTTGCAATTGTAGGATGCTTTAACATAATTCTGATGCTATCCCCACAAAAAGTTCAGGGAATATCTCTTGGTATTACAGTACTGTTAAGCCTTGTAGGAAACTCTCTTGGACCTTCACTTGCTGGCATGTATCAACAAATGTATCGAGAAACAATACCAGGATTTGCAGATAGATTTCCTGCTTCACAGGCATATGAGCAAATATTTCTGACTGCTGCACTATTGTCCACAATTTCAGTCATTCTTGCAATCACATTATGGAAAAAAATGAGAGTAAAGTCTCTAATTAGCTAGACCCACTACGAGATTTTTATTTTTTTACGGAATTTAGTAACTGCAATTCCTTCAACTTGTGCAAATAATGTGTTAAGATTTATGATTATAAATGTCACCTAAAGCGCTTGCAAGAATAGTAATCTGTTCAAGATTTCTAGACATTTCATCGTTTTCTTTTAAAATGATGCACAGTACAAGCACTTGCTCATAATTCATAGTCTTGTCAAACACACTAGGATATGGCAATAGTAATTCATCGACGATTTCCCATAATTTTTCAATAGGCAATCCTCTTAATTGTTTTTCAAAATACTTGTGATGTGATTTCAAATTGAAACAACCCTTTGTAATTTGTAGAGATTCATTATACACGAATTATTATTTCAGCTAGTGGCATATAGGTGAAATGGAATATTTCTCATGTATTAGGTTCCGACATGGCAAATTTCCAATATACTGCGGTATCTAGTAATCTATTGATAAATTGATTTACGCTAACATTTTCTTTGTGTGCATTTTCTTTTATCAGATCAATTGATTCTGCATTTATTCTTAAAGTGAAACTTTCCTTTTTCTGATCTATTTTGTTCATACAAAATAAAGTGATAAAACATGCATATTTAACAATTTTTGTAAATTTACCACATTATTCTCAATATTAGGACACTGATAAAATAAATGTCAGATATCATTTTGCAGGTATAGTAGAAATCATTTTGTTAATTGTATTAAGCACCTCTGTTATCGATATGGGTTTCTCAAGGATAGCATTAACCAAATTATCATGGGCGCCATTCTCAAAATATGAACCAGACACTAAGACAATTCTTGCATGAGGATCAAACTCTCTTATCTTCTCTGCCCCGTAAAGCCCATTGTGTGTAGGCATCAAATAATCCATAAATACAAAATCTGGATTATGAGTCATGTACAATTCTATTGCCTCAATAGCAGTAGATCCGGTTCCTACCACATTAATCTCATACATTTTGAGTAAATCCACAAAGACGTCTCGTACATCTAAATCATCATCGATTACAATAGCCCTGATACTTGAATAGTCCACATCTTCTTGTGATTTACTTGATTCCATAATTGTGTACCATATTCTTTGGAAGAGATATTGTAAAAACAGTAGGAGGTGATTTTACTATGATTGTACCGCCGTGTTGTTCTATGATATTTTTACATATTGAAAGGCCCAATCCTGTACCTGAGAGTTTTGTTGTAAACAATGGATCAAATATCTTGGAAATTACATTTGAAGGAATTCCAGAGCCCGTATCTTCAAAATCAATTTTGATGCCATTTCCAAGATCCACCAGTCGTATCTTTACCTCACCGTTATCATTCATGGCCTGTATTGAATTTAAGATCAAATTTGAAAATACAGCTTCTAGTTTTCTTGACTCACAATTAATCTGAACGTCTTGTCCTGTTTTACTTATTTTTACATCCGATGGAACAAAACCAGCAATAGCACTGTCAATAATTGAAAATACTGATGCATTCTGCATTAGCAGATCAGTCTTTTTTACAAAGTTTAGGACGTCATCAATCTGGTGAGCCATACGTTGAACTGCCCTCTTGAATCTGGCAGTGTATTGCAATCTTTCATCAATTCGCATACTGGGCTTGAGTGACATTATATCCATAGTATTTTGGATAACTGAAAGTGGATTTCTAAGATCATGTGCAAGCCTTGCTGCAAGCTCCCCTATTACGGCAAACTTTTCTGCCTTGACCAAATCCTTTGTTGTTTCCTCCAACTGTTTTGCCAAAAAATCGCGCTGCATGGACAATTCTCTTTCTTTTTCTAGAACTTTTTCCAGATTTGCCTTTAAATCAAGACTCATTTGATAGTTGTAGCTTTTTTGTTTTTCTAGTTCCTGATTAGCTTTTTTCAATTCATCATTTTTTGCATTTACAGATAAACTCAGTTCTTGCAACGATTTGACTCTGTTTTTTAGATCCTGATTAATCTTGGATACTTCTTTTAATTTTACTATAGATTCAGATGTCAGATGGTTGAGATGCTTCTCTTTTTCTACAAGCTCATTTTCAGCTATACTTAGTTCTTGTAATTCCCTTTCCACTAAATCCCCTTTTGTTGACATTTTTTTCATTCATTCCTTTTTCGATACTGTCCAAAATAGAAAGAAAGTAACAAGTAATTGTCTTGGTAAAACAAACAAACTTGCTTTAAAATGGAAAAAGATTCTATTTTCTTAAATTTCTATGATGTATATTTTTTACATCTTCATAAAGTATGCAGATATCATATACTTCATATTTTTAAAACAAGCAAGATTGTTTATCATAAACACGCTGATAGTTAATTTTTCGGGCATCTTTATTGCATTAGATAAAAATGACTCTGAAAATACTAATTGCTGAAGACAACAATGAGCTTGCCGATGCATATAGCATGGTATTACATGGAAGAGGTCATGAGGTGAGGATAACAAGAAATGGCATAGAGTGTTACAGCATATACAAGCAATACACAAAACAGTTTGATGGAAAAATTGTACAATATTTTGATCTTGTCATACTAGACCAAAAGATGCCAGGAATGAGTGGAATAGATACTGCAAAAGAGATTCAGAAAATACACCCCAAACAAAGAATAGTATTCATAACAGGCAATAGTCTTGAAGTATTAAAAGAACTGGGACAACTCTCAGTGAATGCACGAGTAATGAACAAGCCATTTACAGTACAGGCACTAATTACAGAAGTGGAAGGCTTTGCAGTCACAAAATTCCGCCAGATGGCAAAAGCAATGATCGTAGATGAAGATGCCTAAAAACATAGAAGGTACGTGAAACCTGATCTTTTTGAAGTTGAATAGATTTTCACAAATCAACGGCAACATACTTCCAGTAAGATAATGAGTATGATGGGATTGTTTTTTGTAAACACGCAAATGGTTAATCCTCAAACAATCATTTTACAATAGAGGCAAAATTGACTCTTAGGATACCAGTTATAGAGTATTACAAGGAACTTGCAGATTCTTATCGCATGATACTAGAAGGAAGGTGAAAAGTAATTTGAAAAATAACAAAAGACAGATTCAATTAAAACTTGTCACAAAAATGATAGAAAGCATATTACTCAACTTGGGTTTTGAGAATGATTTCAATTTAAAAAAAATTGACACGTCTGCTGAAATTCAGCAAAAACATTTGTCGATGATTTTACTTTATGAGCAAATAATTAAAACATCTACCAGTCACGAGATTAGATCTCAGCCAAATTTTGAGTCGATATTTTTTGGTTTAGCAAATTATTATTACAATTCAAACGAATATTCAAAGTCAGTAGAAAAAATTGATTTTCTTTTAACCATAAATGCAGATAATGCAAATATCTTGTACAGCAAAGGAGTATTACTTGAATTGTCAAAATTACCTGAAAAAGCTATAGAGTGCTATGAGTCAGTATTACGAATAAAACCGGATCTGATATCTGCATTATATAACAAAAGCATACTAGAGACAAAATTAGGAAAATATGAAAAAGCAATAGGATCACTAGATAAAATAATTGCAATAGATCCTAAACATCTTTTAGCATTATGTGATAAGGGCATTTCATTACTTGAGACAGGTCATCTAACAGATGCAATCACTTGTTTTAACAAGGTATTAGAGGCAGATACTAGAAACCTATCTGCACTATACAACAAAGGGGTTGCACTTGAATCACTGTCAAGATTTGATGAAGCGCTAGAGTGCTACGAGTCAGTATTAATTACAAAGCCAAATCATGCATCGGCAGCAGGTCGCAAGAAATCACTGTTGGAAGTAATAAATTCATACAACAAGGGAGTTGAATTTGAATCACTGTCAAGGTTTGATGAAGCGTTAGAGTGCTACGAGTCAGTATTGCAAATAAAACCAGATCATGTGTCAGTATTATCTCGCAAGAAGTCATTGTTAGAGGTAATAAATTCATACAACAAGGGAGTTGAATTTGAATCACTGTCAAGATTTGATGAAGCGTTAGAGTGCTACGAGTCAGTATTGCAAATAAAACCAGATCATGTGTCAGCAATATCTCGCAAAAAGTCATTGTTAGAATTATCAGAGATATGCAATAATGGCATTTCATTACTTGAGACAGGTCATCTAACCGATGCAATTACTTGTTTTAACAAGATATTGGATGTAAATTCAAAATACCTGTCTGCGCTATACAACAAGGGAGTTGCACTTGAATCACTGTCAAGATTTGATGAAGCGTTAGAGTGCTATGAATACATAATGTGTCAGGATCCACAGCATGATGATACAATATTACAAGCAGGTAAGATATTATCTTACTTGGAACGACATGATGAAGCCATAAGAATCTACGAGATAGGATTAAAATTAAATCCAAATAATGTCAGTATCTTATATTACAAATCCAAGAGTATGCTCAAACAAGGAAAAGAGAAAAACATACCAGAACTCCTCAATCACATACTTTCTATAGATGCCAGATATATTGAACTATTGAAAAATGAAACAGGTTTTACAAAATACGTAAACCCACTCCTGAACATATGAAAAGCGATACAGAAAAACCTGTTAGTACGAATCTAGTATCACTGGTCGGAAATATTCTGCCAGGTTATGTCTATATTTTTCTAATTTAGAGATGGGATTATTCAAATGAGTTTTATAATTTTAACATAATATTGATAAAATCAGCTATTTCTTCCACAGCTAAATCACTCAATTCCAATCTGATTTCATTTATGATGGAATAATAATTTTCCTTGTATACTTCTTTGAGTATAATCTTCAAATATTCCGGATGATCATAGCAATCCCTAATCTTGTAATTATAACATGAATCAAGTTTAGACAGTACTAGAATGTAATTTGTATTTCCTCGTCTCATCAAGACTGTTTCTATACAAGAGATCAAAGCTATTTCGTATTGTTCCAATTAGAAATTCGTAAAGTGCATTGTTTATAACGTTTTTGTACGGGACACGTATTAAAGTAAATAAACATGTTAAGATTAGTCTCAGGATATGAAAATAATAGGATCTAAAAATAAGATAGAACCAAGAAAAAGCATCAGTGGAAACAATGATGAAAAAAACACAAATAATTACTATATATCTTCAGACAAGTTAGATTTTAGAAAATTATATGAAGGCTCACCCATATTGCAAAGAACTATCAATAAAGACGGAATCATCATCTATTGCAATCAAGCGTATGCAAGACACTTGGGATATACGGAGGATGAAGTCATTGGCAAGTCAATATTTTATCATGTTGCAGAAAAAAGTCAAATCAGAATGAGGAGATCATTTCAGACATGGAAAGAAACAGGGATTGTTACAAACAAGGAAATTTGGTTTAAAAGAAAAGATGAAACTATATTCCCAGTATTGTTAAGTGCTACCAATATATATGATAAAAATGGCAGAGTAATAGGCAGTAATACTGCAATTAATGACATTACAGAAATTTATAATTCTAGAAAAAAAATCGAAGAAAGTAAAATTAACATAAAAAATCAGCTTGTAGAACTTAAAAGATCTAACTTGGTTCGCCTAATGGCTGAACAAAAATACAAGGATTTGTATGAAAAGACACCCGCATTATTACGCTCAGTTACGGTTGATGGAATCATCATGGATTGCAATGAAGCGTATGCTAGATATCTTGGATATACAAAAGGTGAAGTCATTGGCAAGTCAATATTTGAGCACACAGCAGAAAAAAGTAATGAAGATTTGAAAGAGGAATTAATAAAATGGAAAAAAACTCAGATAATTTCAAACAGGGAAGTTTGGATAAAAAGAAAGGATGGTACTATATTTCCAACACTTTTGAGTGGAACCAGCCTATACAGCCCAGACGGTCATGTAATTGGAAGAACCGCGGTTTTGACTGATCTTACAGAAATCTATCAAGCTAAAGCAAAGATTGAGGCAAGAGAAAAACAGATAGAACTACAATTCAAAGATCTTAGAAAACTAAATTTGGTAAAAGATGAATTTTTAGCCATGATAACTCATGAATTAAAGACACCGTTAGTACCAATCAATGGATTTGTCGACATTATTCTCTCAGAGGTTATGGGTCCTCTAAATGAACAGCAAAAGGAGAGATTACAAATCATAAAAACAAGCACGGTGATGCTTTTAGAACTAATATCAGATATTCTAGATTCACAGAAAATAGAACTTGGACAGTTACATCTCAATAAACAAGTCTACAACATGTCTGAAATAATAAATGAAACTATAATCCAAATGAAGCCTAAATTAGACCTTAATGATATTACGATTACAACAGATATACAACAAGACATGTATTGTTTGTGTGATAAGACACGAATCATACAGGTATTATCCAATCTTATTGCAAACGCTATTGATTTTTGCCCAAAAAATAATGGAAAGATACACATCAAAATGCATCCAGAAAATTCCTATGCAAAAATTGCGGTAAAAGATAACGGAGTAGGAATATCCAAGTCCAATCTTGAAAGTATTTTTGTAAAATTTTATCAAATAGATACAAAAACGACAAGAGAGCATAAAGGAACCGGTCTGGGCCTATCAGTGTGTAAGGGAATAGTCGAAGTACATGAAGGGAAGATTTGGGCAGAATCTAAAGGTAAAAACAAAGGTACAGAGATTTACATTTTGCTGCCTAGACAGCCAAATGCAAGTACTAGTAAATGATTTGTTGGAAATAATTTAAACGAAATGACTTGTATTATGATGTATGCTAATAATTAGAAATGCTTCAACCAATGATATTCCAATAATCTTGGAACTGCTTTATGAACTTGGAAGACCACGACCACAAGAAGATAGCAATATTGAAGAATTTTCCAATGTTATAACAAAATATCTCCTCTCAGAACCTACCAGGAAAATCATTGTTGCAGAATATGACAACAAGATTGTAGGAATGGCAAGCATGATGTTGCTTTCCAGACTGAACAGAAAAAGTCTCGAACTGTACATTCCTGAATTAATTGTTCAACAAAATTATCAAAATAAAGGAATTGGAAAGAAGATCATGGAATTCTGTTTAGATTTTGCAAAACAGTACAAATGTCACAGAATTAGGCTTGAATCAGGAAATCAAAGAACAGGTTCACATCAATTCTATAGAAAATTAGGCTTTGAACAATCCAGTCTATCATTTACTAGTAATTTAGAATAACCCTCACAAATCAAAATTCAAAGATTAGAGTCCTGAAAGGTACGCTACAAAACTCATCCAAATTTTTATTACGGATCAAGTAATCGATTTTTCTCATCATTTTTGTATAAAAATACTATACAAGCTATTAAAAACTGGAAAATCTTCCAATAAACCATGCCTAAAGATAATCAATATTTTCCATACGAGATAATTTACAAGAATCATTATGAAGATTCTCCAGTAATGTTCAGAACCATAGATACTAATGGAATAATCATTGCATGTAACAAGTCATATGCAAAGGATCTTGGATTCTTAAAAGAAGAGGTAATAGGTTCTTCCATCTTTGATCATGTTCATTGTTCCAGCATACCTGCGATGAAAGACTCGTTTGATACATGGAAAAAAACAGGCAGTGTATCAAACAGGGAGATCATAATGAAAAGAAAAGATGGTACTACATTTCCTGCATTAATCAGTGCATCTAGCTTGTATGATGAGAATAAAAATTTGCTTGGCAGTAATAGCGTGATAAGAGACATTTCTGACATGACAAATGCAAGAGAATTGATAAGCAATCTCAAGATTCAACAAATGACAATACTTGGAGAACTCACTGCAAGAATAGCGCATGATTTTCGAAACCCGCTGAACATAGTAAAAAATAGCATCGAGATTATGAAATCAAAAAACCTTGTTTCAAAAGAAGCAATGCCCCATATCGACATGATGACCCGTGCAGTTGCTCGAATGTCTCATCAAGTAAATGAAGTGATGGAATATGTAAGATCTCCCGAATTAGCATTACAACTTTGTTCAATTTTAGACACAATTACAGATACTGTAAATGGAATAACAATTCCAGAGAATATGCAAATTAACCTGCCAAATAATGATGTAATGGCACTCTGTGATCCTAACAAACTCGAGATTGTATTTGTAAATCTAATTCTAAATGCAATTCAGGCAATGGGAAATAACGGTAGAATAGACATCAAGATAATAGAGAATGCAACTGATGTGGATGTAGAAATAAGAGATACCGGTCCTGGAATCCCACAAAATTTACTAGATAAAATATTTGATCCATTATTTACAACAAGGATGATAGGAACCGGCCTTGGATTGCCTGCAAGCGATGTCATAATGCGCAAGCATGGTGGTAGTGTACAGGTAAAATCAACTAGCGATAGTGGAACTATTTTTGTCGTAAGACTTTTAAAATCTAAATAAAATCATGGTCTGCTAATTGACGGAATAAAGATTGACTAATTCTAGGCGTCAAAGGTCGGGACATGCCAAAATTATTACAAGATAAACTAGGCGTAACCAAAAAACCTGATCATATACGTGGGCAGATATTCTGAAAATCTTTGCGTCCAATTAGCACAAAAGAAAAGCAAAATACTTTTTATTTTTACATTACGAGGTGTACTCATTAAGGGACAAGTAGACGTTCAAAGCATAAAAGACTTGGGACACTTTTCTACTAAAAATGAAGTGGTTATATTAGATGCTCATTACGTGTTCCTACTAAGAACATATAGAATGTTAATCAGCATGACTATGCCAAAGGTAACAAAGAGTAATGGAAGTTTTGTCTTTAAATTATCTATTTTTGATTGATACCTCCGTATAATAAAGTAAGAAATTATAGAGTAAATGGCAGTAATAACAATACATCTTGTAACAAGTTCCCTAGCAAGTTCAGATGACAAGATATCCACCATAAAGAGAATGGCACGTACAAGATTAATGAAGACGCCGTATGATTATTTTTAACTCATACTTGCATTTTGTTATTGTTCATGAAGTATAATTTACATTGAATATTGACTCCGTTCAGTTCATGATTTGTTATTTGAGGTTAGAAACCATATGATAATGACGTTCTGCTACTCCCCATGCTATGGCAAAGATAACCAAGCTTGCCACTATCACGCCACCAACCATATGTGCTTGATCTAGCGGAAGGCATCCGACGTTGTATACGTAAGATTGCTCTCCACACGGTTGTTCTGCATATGCTAAGTTAGTACCTGCTATGACGACTATACTTATCGCCATAACGACTCCAGCCAATTTTGCTACACTTAGGCAATCCATGCACTATATACGACATCATAATATTTACGGATGACGGGAATGGATTCAATTGTAATCTACATCTCATCTAACAGTATAGAGAATTTTTTGAAATAACAAAAAATTAAAAAATTTGGCATGGGCTATTTCAAGCCCGTCTTTGCTGCAGATTTTGCTATCACGAAAATAACTAGAGCAATTATGGAGAAATCAATTATAGTTCCCACAAAATCCCCTATTCCAAAACTCATCCCATTTCCTACAGGAATGGTGACAATTGCTTTTCGCCAGTCTCCTCCGGGTATGAATGCTCCAGGAACTGGCATGATGATGTCTTGTACGAGAGCTGTTACTACTTTACCAATTGCTGCTCCCATGATGAAACCTATTGCTAGACCCATTACTCCTGCCTTTCCAATAAAGTCCTTGAATTCTGCAATGACTCCTTTTGGTGCGGGTGCTGGTGGCGTAGCTTTTGGTGTAACTGCCTCTCTGATCTTCTTTAGTTCTTCAAGTATATCATTTTCTAACACCATGTAATTTTTGTAAATTATCCGTTATATTATTTACATGTAAAATAAATCGCATTAGCCCAACATATGACTTCAATCATTTAATTATCACACATATCATCAATCATTATTTTTCATTTTGGGATTTTGCCTTGACATGTCCTCGCTAATAAGATGGGATACGCGTGGAGGATCCTTTCCAACATGAAATGAAATAGCATGTTGTTCTATGGCAAGATCTGCTTTTGTCATGCGTTCATGGTGACGCAAATGATCAGTCCAAGATTCTGAGGCAAACATCATGACATATCTACTCGGATTTTCAACATCATGGAATAATTCCCAACGAATTGCGCCATCGCGTAATATGATAGAACGTACGTAGATCATTGCAGATTCAAACTCCTGCGAGCGGGTCGGATCAATTTGAAATTCCATTTCTACTAGAACAGTCCCTTCTGCATGATCATCAATGTCAATCATCGTACGAGGCATGTACCAATGCATCGAGGGAGTAAGATCTACATCTGAAAGTGGCTTTAGCTTGTAGCGAGTCGAGATAACAAGACCAACTACCAATCCAATTGCTGCAGCCATCAATGCAGTTTGCATTCCCCAGATTTCTGCAACAATGCCCCATATGATGCTGCCAAAAGATACTCCTCCCCAATACATCATCTGGTGAACTGAGACTACACGCGTTCTTACCCATGATGATACCGAATTGTATGCAACAAAATTCAAGCTAGAAGATATGATAATCAGAGTCGTTCCAATTACAAACAGCCCAACAAACAAGATGACAATACCATTGTGAAATGATATTACCACCATTGCAATAGCATACAAAATTATTGAACCTGCTACACGCTTTTCAATTGAAATGTTCTTTATCTGAGGCACTATAACAAAACCACTAAACAGCCCTCCCAGTCCTAATGCTCCAACTAAAACCCCGAAAAGAATTGAGTTAGAGCCTGCTTCGTTACGGGCCAAGAGAGGTAAAAGGGATATTACCGCACTGGCACAGATTGTAATTGTAAAGTCTCGTACCAGCAATGCACGCACATGTAACGAATGACGCATGTATCGTAATCCGGTACGGATGGCTCCGATTACTTGCTCAGGTGGAAGTTTTCGCTCTGATGGTTTATTCCACCTATGAAGAAAAACTATGATGCCGATAAAAGAAAATGCATTTAGCAAAAACACCATTCCAGGTCCTGCCGCAGCAACTACCAAACCACCTAGAAGAGGGCCTACTGCAAATCCAATGTAAATTGCCACACTAAATAACGTCATTGCGGCAAGAGCAATTTTCTTTGGTACAATCTCAGTTTGAATTACAACATTTACTGGCAAACTCATTGCGTTACTCAAGCCAAACAACAAAGTAAACACAACAAGAATTGATGATGTCGTAACACCCTCAAAGGTAAGAAAACTTAGGATAATAGCTACTACTAGTGAAAAGTATTGTGTAGCAAGGAAGAGATTGCGTCTATCAATAATGTCAGCAAGTGCTCCTGCTGGAAATGCGAGTAGAAATATCGACAAGCTTGTCATCACTTGTAAAAGCGATACAACAAAAGGAGATGTAGCAATGGATGTCATCAGCCAGCCAGAACCAGCCGTTTGCATGGATGCACCTATGTCTGACACAAACATTGTTATCCATAGAAACCTATACACGGAATTTTTTAATGGACTAGATGAAGCAGGATTTGTGCTACTCATATAGAGTACATAATGGATAATTTTTTATTAAATCTTCTACCACTGTTCTCAGCTCAATACCAATTTCTTTCTCAAGATCTTGGCATTATTTCTAATTGTCACGGTACTAACTCCTGAAGCATCTGAGATTTTATCCTGAGTGATTTTTTCTTCATTTAATATTCCCGATAAAAATATTGCAGTAGCTGCTAGAGATACAGGATTTTTTCCATCGGTTATTCCCATGTTTTGCACGTTGGATAAGATACCAAGTGCATCCCTTTTTGCTTTCTCACTTAGACCAACGGTAGTACCAATCTTTGATACAAACTCTGACGGATCAAATGAGCCTACTTGCAAATCAAGTGCCTTGACAAATACCCTGTAATGTCTTGAAAGATCCTTAAATGATACATTACCAGCGTCTGCAATTTCTTGTAAAGTTCTTGGTACGCTTGCCTCCCTGCAAGAAATATAGAGTGCAGAAAGTATTGTTCCAGATATGGTTCTTCCACGTATGATGTTTTTGTTTATTGCTTTTCTATACAGATAAGCGGCTCGCTCAATTATACTGTCAGAGATATCTAGCTTTGACTTTGCAGTTCCCAAGACAAGAAATGCCGTTCGCAAATTTCTATCCTGTGAATTTGTCCTGCTTCTGCTGTCCCAAGTTCTTAGCCTGTTAAAGGTGCTCTTCATTTGAGATGAGATAAAATTTCCTGAAGCATCTCTGTCGGTATTTCCGATGATTGTCGATAGTCCTTTATCATGAATTGATAATGTTGAGGCCATTCCGGTTCTTGCATTGCTGCTATAATCCTCCAAAGTAAATGATCTTTGCTCTGGCGTAGTATCTTCAACCTTATCCAAGATAACCATTCCACATCTTGAGCACAGAACTTCTCCACGGGAATTATCAGTCACCAGCGGTCCATGTATGCCCTGAGGTGATATACATTTGTCTGTAAAGACTTCTTGCAATACCTGTCTAGTTTTATTATTAACTATCATTTGTATAGTTACTATAGTTTAGAAAGTATATAAATCAGAAAGTAGTAACATAGTTACCAACTTAATTGATGGTAAGTTGGTTTTTGGTTCCCATATGCCAGGGACTGGCATCAGTACTCATTTTACAGCCTTTACTTTTCCAAATACCTGTTCTACTGTTCTTGGTTTACCGTCTTTGAATACATCAGAAGAGCAATATTTCATAGAAAAAGCAGCCATCTGCATTATTATTCCCTTGAGCTCTTTTCCCTTTTCTGTAACAGTGTATTCGATTCTGATAGGAGTTTCATCATAGACCTTTCTTTTTATCAAGCCGCTTTTTTCCATTTCACGTAATCTTATAGAAAGTGTTTTTGGATTAATTCCTTCTACTGATTCTAGAAATTGATTAAATCTTGTATGATTTAAAATGATCATGTTACGAAGTATGTGTATGGTAAATTTTTTTCCAACAAGTCGAAATGTGTTATCAACGGGACAACACTTCATCTGATCTGACATGTCTTTGAGTTCTTGCGGCATCAACTTACTATCATCACACCTACTTTCAGTAAAGTTACTTTCCGATTTATATACTTACCTTTCTATAGTGACTATAAGAACGTAATATGGAATGCAAAACAGGAACATGTAACATGGAAGAAGATGCAACGTGCTCATGCACCTCAGAGATGGAATGCAGTGACTGCGGTTGTGGAACAGTTGATCCTGTAAGTCAATCAATGGAATTGCTGCACAAGGCATTCCACGATGCGCTATATCAGGCACACGTGGAACGACTCAAAAAGAGAATCGATGCATCCTTTGGACCTTCACTTGATAAGGCAGCAGATGCAATGATTGAGACAGCAGCCAAAGTTTGGCAATCAACAGTGGTACAATCAGAGGCTAAAAAGGAGTCTGAATCAAAGTTGCAGAAGATACTTTCTGAAACAAGTAAGAGATAATCACTCCCCCAAGAAAACTCTAACTTTTCTTTTTTTATTTTTCAGAGTGATCCTTGTTTATAGCATCATTGATCATTTTTGCTATAACTTCTTTATCCTCAACTTCAAAAACTATTTTTTTATATGTTTCATGGTTTAGAGTCACAGTTATGCATTGGTCTGGATGATGCATCTCGAAGAACATAAGACCGTCGTCTGTTAGATATGTTCCATCTTTTATAATGCCTGGAACATTCGTACCAGCCATTTTTAATTGTTGAAAAATCTCCCATGATACTTTTTCTGTAGTTACAGAGACAACATGATCCATCGGTATAGTTATTGTTCTCCTTATTGCCAAAATAACATCTATTCCCTTTATTTCAAAGACAAGATTTTTTCCATCTATTTCGATTTTTCCAGTCACTAATACTCACACTTGTATACTAAAAATTAGTTTATTGCATAATTTTAATTTTGAGTTTCAAGAATTGAAAAATTCAGATGTGACTCCTCACAAGTCTGAATCCCAATAGTTTACAAGAGTTTTCTTGATGGTTATTTCTGATAATTTTTAAACTTGGTAAAAAAAGGAAATATTGTAATTATCATAACAAAAGAGATACCAAAGATAGACATTGCAAGAGTTCCAAACTCTGGAACCGTTGCAGTCATTGTCTTTGTCTGTGTAACAAGAAAACCGTTAATTTTTGCACTGGCAGATATATCAAAATTCCCAGTTGTAGCAGTGGGCGGAATCTTGAATTGTAGAGCAAAGTTTCCATTTTGATCCGATTGAACAGTTCTGATAAGTATCAGATTTCCAGAAGAGTCTTTGATTTGTAATGCAACCAATACATTTGACTGTCCTGTCACTACACCGCTTAGCTGAACTACATCCCCTGGAAGATAAGCGCCCTTGTTTGTTGCAAGAGTGATTGATTGATCCACCTGGGCAAAACAATTTGAGATTCCTGGAATAGCAAGTATTGTGACCAAGGCTACAAACAAAAGCCTTGACGGGTAATTCCTATGAAAGTCCAACAAAATATGATAGTTCATTTGATTGTGGTGTTCCTCCGTTATTTGGCCAGTCTGTAAATACATTGGCATAGACACTAGCTAATCCAGTTCCAGACCCTGCAGGGACATAGTATGGAAGAATTACTTCGGATTGTCCTGGGCTTATGGAATATTGTGCAGATGCAGTTCCAAGACTGCTCACATTAGAGTCAAAGAGATTTACAGTTATCAGGGATTGCTCAGATACACTAGAGTCAATTACCACTTTGATATATCCAGTCTGCCCCATTTGGAACAGCGATACTGGGTTGCCTTGTTGGTCAGTTGGTTGAGCCGATACAATTGTTATTCCACTTGGTCCAGTAGAATTGTTTTCAACATTTGTAACACATGAATTTGTCCCATTTACAACAGTGAGTTGTCCCATATTGTTAAAGCATGATTGAATCCTACTGTCTGCAAGGCCATATGCGACATTTAGTTCGTTGTTAAGGCTGACCATTTGAACATGGTTTACTGTAGCATATTGATTAAAGACTGCAAGTGCTTGGTCTATACTTCCACCATTGTTGAGTGTATTTTGCATTGCAGTATTTGCCACAGCTGTTCTCTGTTTCATGAAATTAAATTCGGCTTGAAATACTGGTATAGTCCTATTATCACTTACTGTTTTTAGAAAGTTAGAGTATGCAGCATCAGGTGTTGTGGATGCACTTGCCTGCTCAAGTGTAGCAAGATCTTGTTTGAGGTTATTAGATACTGTCTGTCTTTGTTGTAAAACTAGTTGTTGGTTTAGTTTATCAGCAGTCTCGTTTCCTAGTATGTTTGCCACTTGTCTCTTTGATGTATCAATTTCTTGCAAAATTTTCATTGCCATAGGATCGTTTTGAAGATTTGGACCTGCCAATGTTGTAAATTGAATTGAACTTGCATTTGATATTCCAGAAACTGGGACAGTACTGTTTGCACCCAAGCTGCTTAGATTAACATTTACAGTTCCTACAGAATTAATTGTTGAATTTTTTGCAGTTCCATTTTCATAAGCAAGTGCAAGAAGATGTGCCTCACTAGGACTCATAAATGTCATAGTATCATTTTGAATTACAACGCCAAGTGTGGCATAGGCCGGGTTGCTTGCCAGTGCAGTAGATAGAGTATTTCCAGATATAGAAGCCAGTCCGTTAGATGTGCTGGTACAACTATGCGGAGGCGTTGGAACATAAGATACCGGAAGAGTGGAAGGATCTTGAAGGTCTGCTGCAAGACATGATTCCGTAGTAAGTGGTGTACCTCCATTAGATGGCCAGTCGGAATACACGTCAGTAAAGACATTTGCCAATCCCACCTGAACGTTAGACGGGATAAAAAATGACAATACCATTTGTGAGGTTCCTGGGTTTACAGTTGATTTGATTGAGGTGGTACCAAGACTACTCTGATTTGCATCAAATAGATTAAGTGTCAAGAGTGTAGGCATTTTCTCCTGTGATGTAAGTGAGACTTTGATAAATCCATTCTGACCTTTTGGCAACATTGAAACTGGATTGCCTTGTTGGTTTGTGATTTGTACCGAATCAATTGTGACACCATGAGATTTGAGTACTGTAAACTCGGTGGAATTTGTATAATTTCGTCCGTCAACAATAGTATTGACAACATCTTGGTAAACTCCGGTCTGATATGTATCAGGTATCTTGAATTGGACAGACCCCATACCATTGTCATCGGTAGTTATTGTTCGTGATATGATATTGTCACCTTTTGGATTTGAAACTCCTATAGCAATATTTTGGAGGCTTTGTCCTGGAAGATTTACAGATAGTGTAACCACATCTCCGTATGCATAATACAATTGATCAGTGTTTAGCAACAGAGAAGACGGGAGTAGAACTATCGATGATTCGGATATGCCAAAGCTGCTAGAATGAGTACTGTCTCCTCCATATGTTGCAGTGATTGTTACCTGATTTGTAGACGATATGGATGGAGTGTATGATACAGTACAGACATCAGATGACAACACACATGAGACTGGATTAAATGTGCCACCGGCATTGCCATCACTCCATGATACAGTACCAGTTACTGGTTCGTAGTAGGAAGAAGTATCAGTAAGAGACGCTGTAAATTGTACTTGAGATCCTCGAGGTATTGTCTCAGGGTTTGGTGTAACAGTTGTGACAGTTTTAGATGGAGAGGATACCGATACAGATGATGTACCAGTACTACCAGCATGCACACTGTCACCTCCATATTCAGCAGTCACTATAACAGAATTTGGAGAATTCATTGCAGGAGTATATGTCACAATACAGCTACCTGATAAAATGGTACAAGATGACGGAGCAAATGAACCTCCTGCATTTCCATCATTCCATGATACTGTACCAGTTGGAATAGATGAGCTTGATGCAGATACTGCTACAGTAAATTGCACCTTGGATTGTGGATTTATCGTCACAATGTTTGGTATAACAGTAGTAGTGGTGACAGCTAGTGGGCTTGATGACAAGTTAAATGTTCCTAGACTTGTAGAATGTGAGGAATCTCCGCCATAATTTGCAGATATGGTTATTGTACTCAGATAATTTTGCGGGGGCGTATATGATACAATACAACTTGTAGATGATAAGATACAGTAAGAAGTACTAAATGTGCCTCCAATGTTTCCATCACTCCAGGATATTGTTCCGGTAGGAGTGATTGGCAGATTATATGTGTCAGCAAGTGTTGCAGTAAATTGTATTTGTGATGCGGAATTTGTCGGAGCGGTATCTTGGGTTATGGTTGTAGTAACTGCATGTAGAACACTTGATGTTAAGCTGGATGTAGTAGAGCTGCCAGAGTGTGTACTATCTCCCGCATAATTTGCAGTTAGTGTTATTGTGTTACCATAATTTTGAGGTGGTGTGTATGATACAATACAGATGCCAGATGAAATCACACATGTGTTTGGATTAAACGAACCTCCAATGTTTCCATCATTCCATGATATCATACCAGTTGGAATGGTAGGAGAGATTGATGTGTCAATGACTTTAACAGTAAATGACACAGAAGCTCCTTGATTTGTCACGGCAGGATTTGGTGTGATAGTACTAGATGTAGGATCAGGTCCAGTTATGATTGTTTTAGTTGTGTTGCTAGATGTCTGTACAGAACTGGTCAAGCTAGTGTTGTTTGTTACAGATAGAGTGGGTGCAGTGTCAGATTGTGGTGTAGATGAAGGAACGGATTGCGTTGTACTAGATGTTGTACTAGTTGTGTTAGATTGTGTTGTAGACGGAGTGGTAGATTGTGTTGTAGACGGAGTGGTAGATTGTGTTGTAGACGGAGTGGTAGATTGTGTATCACTAGATGTTGTACTAGTGGCATTAGATTGCGATATAGATGAAGTACTGTTTGAAGTATCAGAAGGGCCTATGGAAAAAGCATACTGTGGAAAAACTAGCATCACTGCAAATAAGATGAAGAATAGCAAGCCTAGTTTCATTTTGATTGATCTGAGTAATTTAGTAAATAAAGAATTACTATACATTGTTCAGGAACATTGTTAGTGAGTGATGACATGTACTGGCTCTCGCAGGTCTGAATCATTTAAGACTCAGATTACACCAAGTTCCTGCATCGTAATCATACCGTTGTCATCCACTATCTCTTTGATCTCAGGTAGAACCTTTTCAAGTTTTTCTAGTTCGTCGATTGCCTCGATAACAAGTGGCATGTTGACAGATATGCCTTCTTGGTGAATGTCTGAACTTCCCCTTTTACCATATCCTGATACTCCCGTCCAAGCAGTGGCACCAGATATTGATCCTTTTTTCAAGATTTCAAGTATTAGTGTATATACCCGTTTTCCTCTTACAGTGTCATTTTTTTTGATTCGTATGACAAGTGACCACATTTTCATGGTTCTCATTTCAAACCTCCGCTAACTATGAAACTTACCAATGCTTTTCCTCCAAATATTGCACCAAGCGACAGACCAATATTTGTAATCACATTTAGTGCCATCAGGAAATATTGTTTGTTATCTATCATGTTTGATGATTCCAAGGCAAATGAAGACATTGTAGTAAAGCTTCCACAGAAGCCTATTGCAGCAAGCATCGTATATTTTTGATCAAAATTCCATTGTTGTGACAATATTGCAAATACACCCAGTATGAAACTTCCAATTATATTTACAATCAATACATTTACAGGCAATACCCCAACAAGTAAAGATGATTTTGTAATTCCATATCTGAGAAATGTTCCCCCAAGTCCGCCTATTGCAAGAAATGCCATTTCAATTCCCTTCATAGGTATGATCATTTTTCATCAAATCTGTCCGCCCAATGTTTTCTTGCTTCATACTGAAATGATGGTGGAGGACTGTTGTCTACGCCTCTTTTGATTGCAGCTTTTGTAGTTCTACTACTCCACCAGAAAACTCCTATGGCTATTATAACTGCAAATCCTGCCATGGAATAGATGACCTGAGCAGAATAATTTCCTGTCGAGTTTATTCCACTACCCTGTGGTGCTTGAGGGCTGGAACCAAAATATTCAATTCCATCAATGTTTGCTACTGCCACATAACCATCCATTTGTATGCTGGCAGAGCCTGCTCGTTCAGTATAGCTTACTGGATAATCCACATCTGCCTGCAAATCAGAATCTTTCACAGTGTTTAACATGAGTCCCTCGCTTATGTTGCTCTCACCAGTAGCATATGTTGAAATGGTTATTTTTTGCCCCTTGTACCCAAGTGAATTTGTTTCAATCAGCGTATATGCAGGATCAAACAGGTGTTGCCATTTTGATATTGGATCACTCATAAGATCATTTGATGACATTAACGGAGTTTCAAAAATATTCTCTGCATTAGATCCTTTTATCTTGGCATAAAGATCAGGAAATTGCTTTTTTATAAAATCAATCGGAGAGTTGATGTCAAACTGACCATAGTTTGAAATATTAACAAGCACTGGATCCTGTACAGTTAATCCTCTCCACTGAGTATCAAGAATGGCAGCACTATCACTAGTTGCTGGTCTTAGAACATAATTTGATACGGTTGGAATAAATATTATTTTATAATCAATGTGAGCTTCAGTATCGGTTGTATACAGCGTTGCATAATATGTAATGTCAACATCTGTAATATTTGCAGCACTCTTGAGATTTCCAATTATTTCAGAATCTAGATTTTTGAGAAGGGATTGCTTTACTGGATCAGACGAACTAACGTGAAATGTCATGGATGTGTTTTTACCGTTTAACATGTTCTTTATCTCTCCACCACCATTAGGATAATCAATTGCATACGTCCTGACAAATTGAAATGTTGGTTTTGTTGTGGAAGATGTACTGCTAAGATCTGCTACCAATTCCACTGCACTTACAGGAGCTATGAAACCTGTTACTATGACAACTGCAAATAATATTGAATAGACTAGATTTTTGTACCAGCCCAATTTTTTTTTATTTTTTATGTTCATTTGTCTACCCATTTAATTTCCATTAGGTAGACATTATCAGCACCATTCTTGGGCGGTTTAGGAGTTTTATTCCAAGGCTAATGTCATAGCCTTCTTCTGTTAGATTACAGTGTACAAATAAAGTTTTCCAAATTTATGAAAACTTTAGAATTCACTACATCTGCTTTTACAATAGTTGTTTTACCATAGTAAAAAATTGGAAGAAATTTTACAATCACTCTGATCTGTTTACTGTATATCTCATACCAAATTTCTTTACAAAATTTCTTGGACTAGACTAGTTATCAATTCAAGAACAGTGAGACCCAGACTCTCACAGATTTGAATTCAGTTTTTATTATTTTTTAAATTTAGGCGAAAGTTTTATTTCACAAATTTTTTTCTGTAAACAACAGCAATTATTGCAGATCCTATGAAAGGTGCAGTCCAATACAGCCACAAATCATTGAGATAACCAGATACTAGCGCTGGTGCCAATGCCCTTGCAGGATTCATAGAAGCCCCCGAAATAAATGCCAAAAAAAAGATATCAAGACCCACCATTGCACCGATCACTATTCCGCTCATTACCATTCCCCCAAATCCTTGTAGCCCTTTTGTATGAACAACCACCAAGATTACAGCCATAAGTAATGCAGTAGCTAGTATCTCAACTCCAACAATTAGAGGAATTGAAAAATGATAATCTGGTGCATTTGCTCCAAGATTTGCCTCCGTACCAACAACATATTTTACAAAGATACTTCCTAGTAGTGCACCAATTATCTCCGCACCAAGATATAATGGAAAGTGTCCCTTTGGCATGTGTTTTGTAATATAAAATGCAACAGTAACTGCGGGGTTAAAGTGAGCCATCGATATTATTCCAAACATACGTACCATTATTGCAACTGCTACTGCCGGAGCCAAAGCTACAAACCAGAGACCTAATGTTTCAGAATATTTTACAGATAATACAACAGAACCTGTTGCAAATACTACAACAACAAATGTACCAATTAATTCAGCAAAGAATCTTTTTTGGTTTGCTGACAGCCTGTTTGTTATTCTAGAGTTTTGCAAAGTTGTCTTACCTTTAGTTCAATTGTATTTCTAATCTCTCGGACTTTCTCAATAGATTTTCCTTTGGGATCTTCAATGTTCCAGTCAACAGAGTGTTTTATAAAAACTGCAGGACATTCAGTCTTATCCATACATCCCATGTTTACGCTCAAAATTGAATCTGAAATAATTTCACTGGTTAGCACCTTGGGCTTTTGTTTACTTAGATCTATCCCAATTTCTTTCATTGCCTCTACTGCAATAGGATTTATCTCTGGCGTGGGTTTTGTTCCGGCACTTATTGCCTCATATCCCTTTGGGGCATATTTTCTAAAGAAACCTTCTGCCATTTGACTCCTACCTGCATTTTCTACACAAACAAATAGAATCTTTTTTTTGTCTTTTTGTTGCCAGAAAAAATTCATAAAAAATCACTTTGTTGCCTTTATTACAAGACTTGTAATTTTTCTGCCATTTACCTTCTCACCTTCCATGTACACTCTCTGGTCTAAAACACTGACATCGTGAAAGCCTGCTTTCTTTATGCTTTCAATATAATGTTCCTGTGTCAATGCGCCATCAATACAGCTACACCATTGTTCTGCATTGATTTGGTCTTGTTCCAGTTCTTGGTCTGTCACTAGATCAGAGATTACCATTCTTCCGCCTTTTTTTAATATTCTATAAACTTCCTTAAACGCACTTGTTTTGTCTGAAGTAAGATTGATCACGCAGTTACTGATTACTGCATCAATTGTATCATTATTGACTGGGATATTTTTTTCAATATCTCCTTTTCTAAATTCTACATTTGTATAATTGCCATTTCGTGCATTTATCCTTGCTTTATCCAACATTTCATCAGTCATGTCAATGCCAATTACTTTGCCTGATTTTGATACCTTGTTTGCAGACAGGAATGCATCAATTCCCGCACCTGAACCAAGGTCTAGAACGGTTTCACCTTCCTTAAGATCTGCAAATTTTATTGGTGCACCGCAACCTACACCTAAAATGGATTCTTGCGGGATTGATTCTAATTCTTTTGGATCATAGCCAATTATTTTTGTAGCATCAATAACAGAATCAGTTGTACTGCATTCACCAGGCATACAACAACAGTCAGAATTACCAGTTAATGCAATCTTACCGTATCGCTCCTTTACTTTTTCTTTTATTGTTTCACTCATTTTAATCCCTTGACAAGTTCTTTTACCCTAGTTTCTATTTCATCTCTTATCACTCTGACTTTCTCTATTGGCTTGTCTTTAGGATCTTCAATTCCCCAATCTACATACCTGCCAAGAATAAGAGAAGGACATTCCTTAGTATCCATGCATCCCATATTTACCTTCAATTCTGCACCTCGGATTTGTTCATCAGATAACCTCTTTGAATTTTGATTACTAATGTCAACACCAGTCTTCTTTCATTACCTCTATTGCGAGTGGATTGACATATGATCTAGGGCTAGTACCGCCGCTCATTGCGTTCCATCCCTTTGGAGCATATTTTCTAAAGAAACCTTCGGCCATCTGGCTTCGTCCAGCATTTTCTATGCATGCAAAAAGAATGTACTTTTCTTGTTTTTTTCCAAATAATCCCATTGTATCCCTAGCATTAGTTTAGTCAGTAAACCATTTAAGTTGTCAAGGATAAACAATTACAGTTGGTGTAAAGATGGAAACTAAAAGAAAATCACTTCCAATGGTTAAAGACATGTGTAGTTTTGAAGGATATGATGCATCTTCTTTAATGTCTGAAACATCAAAGTTGAGAAAAATAATTACAAAAAGAGGCACACTTGAAATTCTAATTCCATTATGTTGTACGACAGAACCAGTACGCCATAAAGAATTCAAACAGGCATTGAAAGGAATTAGTAGTAAGACTCTAGCTATCAGATTAAAAGAACTTGAAAAAAGCGGAGTGTTGGAAAGATTATCCTATAATGAAATTCCTCCCAGGGTGGAATACAAGCTAACTAACAAAGGACAGGAACTTGTTGAATCCATGATTAATCTTTTACAATGGATGAAAAAATGGTCTAAATCACGATAAAAATATCATTTGTGATAATCAAATCCTCAATAGAAAAATAGGTACGAATTTTATAAGACTCTAATTCTTACAGGTCTGAACCAAAAATCATTCATGATTCTTATTTCTTTTGGGCAATATTTTAAAACTATGAAATTGTAGATTTATAAAAATTGAAAATGACAAGAAAATCCACACTGAGTAAAATGTATGATCATTTTTTACATATTGCTCCACGTTATCGGGAATTAAGAACTACGGATCTCGGACCCATACTGTTTATCACTAACAAGCTTCAACATCTACCAAAAATACATGCGGCTGATATTGGATGTGGTACAGGAAGATACAGTCTCAGGCTAGTTCAACATTTGGGAGAAAAATGTCACCTTTTTTGCCTTGACAATAATAGAGAAATGCTACGCCATCTAAATGAGCATTTTATAAATAACAACATTACAAATTTTACTCCAATACGAAGTGATTCACACAAGATACCATTGCAAACAGACTCGCTTGATTGTATCATGTCCTTTAATGCAGTTCATCATTTTTCACTACAAAACTTTCTAAAAGAGTCTTCAAGAATACTCAAAAACAATGGAAAATTATTCATATACACTAGATTAAGAGACCAAAATGCAAGAACCATCTGGGGAATGCATTTTCCATCATTTGACAAAAAAGAAAACCGTCTTTATGAACTGGATGAGTTAAAGTCGGCCTTTGAGAAAGATCCAAACCTGAACATCAATTCGGTAAAGTTTTTTGAACACCATAGAGTCTATCCGCTAGAAAAACTTGTAGAACAGGCAAAAAACCACCATTATTCAACTTTTAAATTTTATAAAAAATATGAATTTCGAGAAGCATTACACAGGTTTGTGCAAAACATATTGAATCATTATGATGATCTGGATAAAATATCATGGAAAGATCAAAACACATTGCTTGTAATTGAAAATAAACAGTAAGATAACAAATTTCTCATGTCTGGATCCTGTAAGATTTGGACTTTCACAAATCTTAACTTACTAACTGTTTTACTCTTAGGACCTGTCTACACCTATTCAAAATATTGACCATGAAAGCCAAATGGAATATGATGTGGTACCTCCGCTCTTGCCATTTCTTCAAAAGTTATCGCATTCAATACAAGCAAAAAGGATTTGTTGTTTGATGCATCAAGCACTACGGAAAGAATTACACCATCGTCTTCATTGACTGCATTTGGAGTAGTAACAAAGACTGGTTCTCCAGGATAGCAATTTTTTTCAGACCAAATCTTTGAGACTTTATGTAAAATATCTATTTTGATTAGCTGATTGGCAAAATCATTAGCGCTGTATGTGGATATTCCATAAACAAAATTGTAATCCTTTGTGTTGTATTTTTTGTAGTTTATGCGTGGTAGTTCTACGGCATCACTTGAAACGATATCATATTTCACAGTACCTCCTTGAATTGGTATGCGATATCGTCTAATCTGACTAACTGGGATTGTGCTATCTTTTTTTCCTCTCAATACATCCAAGTAAAGTGCATTAACAATAGATGAATCATGATAAGCAACAATGTCAACAAATACTTCTCCGTCTTTTTCAAATGAATTGACATGATGAAAAGCAAAAAAAGCGTCGCTCCGGTATATTCCAACGAGATTTCCATTTTGTTTGTTAATTACTATGAATCGTGTTCCCCTATCAGGTTTCCAAGAGAAATTTTCTATGAATGGTTTGCCACTCATTAAAAGATCAAGCGGTTTTACAACTAGGGGGAATTCAACAAGTATGACATAGTTTTCTGTCATGCCAAAACTGTGCATGTATGCAGGCTCTTCCACAGATACAGAACCTATCAAGTTTCTACTCTCTGTTCCATCATCCATATTGTAAACATTATAACTGCTTACACGAGAAATTTTTGTAGCATAATTGACTAGCCTATTTTGCGCATAATCGTAATGAGGATGTGCTGTAGTAAGTCCAGAGTCTATTTTATCATCATATGAGAAAACTCCCACAGTCTTGAGGGTTTCAGGATCAAACTCTACAGGAAGCGGAGTTTCAGTCATTGCTACAAAGTGGTTAGCTATCTTTGTTATGTTCACATTTGCATTATCTGTGAATTTAGTAGAAAACATTGAAGACACGCGCTTGAATATTGAACGACATGGATCAGTTGCAAATTCTTTGTAACTTATTTTACCTGTCTCCATTGCAGATTTGAATGCATTACTTTCTAGAAACTTGTTTGCATATGCAACCTTACCGTCTTTGAAAGAGAACTTGTGAAGCATTGCAAGTCCATCAAACCAGTGTCGAAATTTTTCTTTTCCAACTTCAAATTTAGCAGGTCCATTTCTAATCAAAGTGCCTGAAAGCCATTTTGGAATAGTTCCTTTCACAGATAGGTTTTCAATGTGGAGTTCTTCGTCCAGTGTAGAAAACCCAAGTCGAAATTCGCTTGTCATTATATTTGCAATATTACAATCTAGGCTAAGTAAAGTTACTGTCAAGAGGGTTATTGGATTTGTATAATTCTATGAATAGTAGATCTGTAAGACTCTAACTCTCACAAATCGGTATCCAAATGGATTCATTAGCAGAGTAAACATGATTAAATAAAGCAAGTTCCATTACCAT
The DNA here is from genome assembly GCA_963713025.1 of uncultured Nitrososphaerota archaeon. Lineage (GTDB taxonomy): Archaea > Thermoproteota > Nitrososphaeria > Nitrososphaerales > Nitrosopumilaceae > Nitrosotalea. Next base: position 44,699 of record CAVQKA010000007.1, read on the forward strand.
AACATGGTTTCAAGAGAACTAGTAATCATTTTGGCAAGTTGCGTTGGGGGTGCATGTGTCATAATGGTTGCAATGGCAGCATCAGGTGGAGGAGCTCCTCCAGGAACTTACGTCGGAAACAGCAATGGTGCACATATGGTCACAGATCCACACAATTGCTATTCATTTCAGACAGGCTGTTTGAATAACAGTACATACGCATCCAATTCAGACCTGAGCAGCGGTGCATATCTGAGCGGCGACTATAAGCAACAACCTTAGTTAAATCACATAATTTTTTTTTATATCAATAAAGTTATTTATAGAAATAGACAGAGAATATGACAAAATCGAAAATCTTTCCATAATTTTTCATCATTTAGAATTTTAATTAGAATCAAATAAAAAACAGATTAGATTGCAACTGTTTGCAGTATATTCATCTCTCTTAAATTCATAATTTCCACATTATCATCCATGAGTAATGCTAGTTTTCACAAGAAATGTTTCTGTGGCATAGTAAAATCTGACAAGGCATTAGAAATGTTACTTGTCGATAAAAGTAATGAGTTCAGAGAGATTGCCAACAATATTGGATATCCAACAAACTCTAAAAATTGGGAATCGGTAATACTCAATTTTTGCTTGGATTTTAGTCATAGTTTTATGATATGGAGAGATTGGAGTACACCGTATGATCATAATGCCGTCCATAAATCCATGACTCAGATGAGACAACTTTCAAGAGGCAAGACAACCATGACTGAGGTTACAAAATTACAAAATATTGCGTTTAGGATTGCAGAAGATTTCAAGTCAATATGTATGAGAATGTCATCATAGGTTTTAATCCTAATAACTAACAAACCATAATTAGAAAATCATTCACAAGTAAAATTTTAGTTAGTCAATTGTGTGAAGCAAATCCTTTGCTCCCCTAGTTGTTTTTTCTTTTGGTTTTTCATTCTCATATCCTATTGGTAGTATAGATATTGGTCTTTGACCTTGTGGAAGTTGTAGTATTTCTGATACTTTCTTTTCATCAAATGCTCCAATCCATACAGTAGACAATCCAAGTGCATTAACTGCTAATTGGGCATAAGCAGATGCAATTGTAGCATCCTGAACAGAAAACAGTTGTGACCTTTCTCCAAATCGTTCAACAGAGCGAGAAGGATTTGCACAAAAAACTAACACCAAAGGAGCTTGAGCAATAAAGGCCTGATCTTTAGCTGCAGAAACTAGCCTTTCTTTGATTTGCTTGTTTTTTATCTGATAAATTTCAAATGTTTGCAAACCGCCAGAAGAAGGAGCCAAGTTACATGCTTCAAGTATTGTATCCAATTGAGATTCATCAATGACATCTTCCTTAAACCCTCTAATCGAACGTCTTTTACTTAGAAAATCAAAGAATACTTTCTTGTCCATCAGGTCACTTTCCATAATGAAATCACTGCTGATAATCTCCCATGTGCGTTATATCATGATATCAATCACTGTAATACATGAGTAAATCAGGACCAGAACCAAAAGAGTTCAATACAGAACCAAAAGAGATCCACTCAACATACAAGCATGGCGCAGATAGATTTTTTGATGAGGTAGAAAAATCAATACCACAATTCCATCAATCAGTAACAAATCTTCAGCGATCATACATTGCAGCATGGAAAAAAGCTGTAGAATCAGCCATTTCTACAAATTACGAATTTGCAACAAAATGTGGTATGAGCACAAGTGTAACATCGGCCTTTACAAAGATGGTAAATACAGCAACTGAAGAAATCATCAAGGCTCAGATACTACAAAATAAAGCAATTCTAACTGCAATTGATGCGGCCCAACAATCAATCAATACATTCAACGAGAACACAAAATTGTTCACGGGGCTAGACCAAGGCATCATACAATATTGGACTCAAGTATGCACACCTACAAAAATAATGTAAAGGAGCATTTTCTTTTTTATTTTACTGCCAATACCGGAATCTTTGAAATTAATTATTATTTTTGTCTGAGATCAAAATCTAGGAATGATTCAAGATAGAAAATCAGATTTGATAATCTTGCTTTGTTATAATATGTGAAGAATCCTCAGATCTAGTATTGCCTGAAAAACCAACCTTGGATGAAATGTGGCGTTTTATCGATAACATCATGCGTCCTAATAAGCTCAGTTCCTGACAGATCTACTCTTAGCTATGAAGAGGTATTTTCAGTATATTCAAAACTATGTGAAATTGATGTAATGTTTCGAGATATTGAACAAATCAAGATTTTTAAAAAAGAATTGAATGAAGGAGAAAATAATTCCATTAAAGTATAGTCAAAAAACTCAATCCTGTCAAATAATGAGTAACCTTGATTCTACACATATTACACCACTCGTATCTTAAACTAGCATCATCACAATTAGGATAAAGACAATCAGATTCTTTTCTACATAGAGGGCAGATGTGTTTTTCCATCTGGAAAACCATATGCACATTCTGAATAAGAGTTTGCCATAAATTATCATCTTTGATTCCAGTTCCCACAATTCTCATAGATTCGAATCCAGTGAATTTCACTCACCGAGGATTTAGACATGATAATCGTGTTTGAGCTTTAAATCAAATGACGGCATAAATCAACTATGGTTTCAATAGACCTAAACGAAGAAGATATGAAGATATTCAAAACAATAATGCAATTTTCCATAGTTGCCTGTCCCCTAGGCGGTGTCAGTCAAGATGTTGAGATTGACTCTGAAAAACTAGAGAAACTGATTGCAAAGATGGACAGAGGATTACAATCTGTACTGCTGGCCTAACCTGCTGAATGTTAGTCCTATAAGACTCAAATTAACAGATAAATCTGTCCAAATGTTCTCTTGCTGACAGTCAACGCGAGTCCGAGATATTTTGTGAAAATAATTTAGCAAAAAGTATGCAGTAAGACAATTGGAGTAACTAAAAAACTTCTTTTCTGTTTTTATTTTGATTTTTTATTTTGTCTTCCAAGAAGTCGTTTTGAAAACTTTGGCGCGGTTATTGATTTCTTGAGGTCAGCAGATTTTTGACTTTTGGATTTTGTCTTTTTTCCTTTACCCATGCAGATTAGAACACTGAACTAAAATTTAAGAAAGATGACGATTTTTCAGATACAATAGTTATTCTTCATCTTCTGTTTCCCTAACCTCTTCTTGTTCATCTTGCTCAACTTGCTCTAACTCGTGAGATTCTTCTTTCATTTCTTCTTGTTCGGACTGGGCTTTCTCTTTGGTTATCCCTTCACTTTTAGTTTTACTTTTAAAGGCGCTCAAAAATTTCTTGATCATTTTAACTCTTGCTTGCCTTTGCAATAAGAGTCTTTCATCAAATCTATACATATACAAAAAACCTTTTCCCTAATTTTTTATTTTGCCTGGGTAGTAATCGATTTTTCTTCTTCCACTGCTTTCCTTAACATTTCAATCTGTGTAAACTCTTTGAACATTTGATCAACATCAGACAGTTTTGAATATACTGAAAATACCTCTTCATAGCTAAGAGTAGATCTGTCAGGAACTAGCTTATTAGGACGCATGATGTTATCGATAAAATGCCACATTTCATCAAGAGAAGGTCTGTTTTTTCCATCAATCATCATATTATCTGTCAAAAATTCAGTATAATTCCTAGTTAAAAAACTCTCTAACACAAAACTTTTAGCTTGGAATTACTATAGATAAATCACAACTCCCTTAGAATTGCTCAACGGTAAATTGATCCAATAATAAGAACAACCAACTATTTATCTTCCTCACCTTGGTATAATGGGGCATAATGAAAATCATGGTATCGATCATTTCCGTCCTGGGTGTGATATTATGCAGTACAGTCATTTCTGCAAATTTTGCGTCGGCTCAGGATTATTACATCATCCCATCATGGACCAAAGAAATTTCAGATTATTGGTCGCATGGTCAATTATCTAACACAGAGTCAGTAAACGCCTTTGAATATTTAGAAGATAAAAAGATACTCGTAGTTCCGGGTCTAACATTTGATCAGACCGCATCATTTGATAAAAAGATCGTACTTACAAAAACACTATCAACATTTCTTTGGAACGAGTCTTCAGAGTCTACAGATGTAGATCAAGCCAAGATTCCCCCACAGTCAATTATACATTATGTATACGTCCAACCCCTTCCACAAGAAACACAGTTTACAAGTGATTTGATTTTAAAATCTACCAATTATTGGAGTGAGAAGACTGGATCAAAGTTCAACATTATTTCAGATCCTAGTGGTGCATCAATTAAAACAATATGGCTAACCGAACCCATTTTAGGATATTCGGGTTATACCATAGGTAAAACTACAGAAGTTACATTAGGGGATAGCAAATGCGATAACACGTGGCATGCATATAACACGGATTTTATTTCATCTACACTAACTCATGAGTGAGGTCATGCCCTGGGATTTGGTCATAGTAGTAATCCAGGTGATATAATGTATCCAACAATCCCTAATGCAAAATATGCACCAATCACGAAAACATTGACCCTTAGGCCTAACGAATCAACATTTGTCCCGGTCTGTACTTTTTGGCAAAAAGGAACTTTTCACTACAGTGTTAATTCTGATGGTACAAACAATATTCTAAAGATATTTTTTGTACCTTCCAAGACAGAATTTAACAAGTTTCAAAATGGTCAGGCATTTGATCATTACACAAGTGATGGATGTTTTGGCACACAAAGTAGTTCCTATGACAGCACATGCACAAATGTTTCAAGAGATGGCGGATTATTGATTTCAGCGTCAAATGATCAAAAGCCTCAAAAAATTACCGTTACATTAAATGAAGAATAAACCATGTCATATTTTTTTATAATATTAAAATCATGGAGTTGAGATAGTGTTGGAAAGTTCTTCTGGAGTGTATTTAATTCTGATCAACGTATCGTTCTCCAATTGAACTTGCTCTTGTCCATTTTTCTCAAGTAAAACATTCCACTGTCCAGTTATGGCATATGGAGATGTAATTACAAATCTCTGCAATACACTGTTTTTACCAGAGTATTGAATATCAAACTCTTGGCCTCCCAGCACTACCTTATGAGTGTGATTACTATCATGCATCGTAGAATCTTGTACCAGACAATTAGAATTGTAACCAATTACACATGTACCATCAGGTGCTGTCACCTCATACCATGTGTCATTTGTGGTTCTTACCGAGGAATACATGGTATGCACGCTTGCAATTGTACTTCCATTCTCATCTACAAAAGACTTGATTTCAGTCATGTTTGACAAAGGTACTGATAATGCATATGGAACGGTATACAACATGGTCTCATTTGTTACAAACGATTTTCCATAAAAGTCGGCCTTTACTTTAACAGGATAACTCATCAAATGTCCATATACTGTAGAATTCCATTCCAGTGTTGTCGCATGTGTACCATTGCCATATAGATTGCCTGCCAATGTAGCAACTGTCTTGTTGTATAGCTGCAACGAGATGGTTCCATAAGCTGATCCATTTGCATTGTTTTGAAGATAAATTGTTGGACTAAATGGTGAACCTTCTGGGATTACCTTGGGCACATCTAACCTAATCGTTGCATTCATGCCATATGATGGTGCTACACCGATTGTATAGTTAACAGAAGAGCTGTTGAACTGATCCTTGTTCTGAACCCAAATCCAGTATTGTGTAGCTGGTGAAGATAATGCATCTCGTGGGATAGTGGCAGTGATGTTATATGTCGAAGGTTGAGATGTTGCTGTAACGTTCATTTTTACTGCGGTATACTGTGTTGCATTTTCTCCCATCTGTACTAATCGTAGTTCTGCACGTTCCAATGGGGATGCACTTGTTACATTTCCTGACACAGTCATTGACTGATTAGTAACATACTGTTCGATTGCCTTTTCAGATGGAATGTGTGTACCATTTCCTATTTGTGTGGTCATGTTATACAATAATGGAGTAAGTGAGTTTATCGTACTTGAAACTGCTGGGATTTCTGCAAATTTAATTGTCTTTTCACAGCTATTGATGTTGACACTGGACAAGATGTAAGCAGACCCATCTGGTTGTGCGACAAGCAAATTCATGAACTTGTCTTTGATGTTAACCGGAGTATCAAATACGGTTATGTAACTTTGAGTGGTGTTATACGATTGTACATATGGTTGATCAATAGACAGTGTAGCTTGAGATATTCCAGTTGTTGTCCTAACTGATACTATTGGCAATGTATCAGATGTAGAACCTACCACTATCTTGGCAGTATTTTCATTACATACGTCATAAGATACTTGGTATATTTTGATACTGGGCTGTATTGTTCCTGGAAGAGCACCTACTCCCAATACATGAGAAACTGACACTGCTGGATTAGCTCCTGTACCAAATCCCCCTCCAAGACTAGTTGGAACTATGTTCTTAGTAATTGGAGTAGGAGTTGGAGTAGGATGTGTTGAATATTTTGTAGATAATAAATCCGTCATGGATAATGTATCATCTAGTGATTGTGAAGAAGTTGATTTTGTCATGGATACGAAATCTGTCATGGATAGATTGTCAGATAGTGACTGAGATGTTGATTTGATCATGGATACAGCGTCTGTCATGGATAGAGAGTCAGATAGTGAATTTGATGTGGATTTGATAGTAGAGACTGAATCTGTCATAGATAGATTGTCAAATAGTGAATTTGATGTGGATTTTGTTTCAGATACTGAATCTGAGATAGGTAGAGAGTCAGATACAGATTGAGATGTTGATTTTGTCATGGACACAGCGTCTGTCATGGATACAGAATCATATAGTGAATTTGATGTGGATTTTGTCATGGATACTGAATCTGAGATAGGTAGAGAGTCAGATAGTGAATTTGATGTGGATTTGATAGTAGAGACTGAATCTGTCATAGATAGATTGTCAAATAGTGAATTTGATGTGGATTTTGTTTCAGATACTGAATCTGAGATAGGTAGAGAGTCAGATAGTGAATTTGATGTGGATTTGATAGTAGAGACTGAATCTGTCATAGATAGATTGTCAAATAGTGAATTTGATGTGGATTTTGTTTCAGATACTGAATCTGAGATAGGTAGAGAGTCAGATACAGATTGAGATGTTGATTTTGTCATGGACACAGCGTCTGTCATGGATACAGAATCATATAGTGAATTTGATGTGGATTTGATAGTAGATACAGAGTCATATAGTGTGATAGAGTCAGATGACGTGGTAGAAATCATTTTCTTTATTGTCAGTGAATCCGATAGAGATAGTGAATCGGATAGAGACCAAGATAATTTTTTCTGAGTGATTAGAGAATCGGATAGTGTGACGGAATCAACTGGATTGGAAATAGATGTTCTCTTTGTTGTAAGTGAGTCGGATAATACGATAGGATCAGATAGAGATCTTGAGAGGAATTTTGTCGTAGATATCGAGTCGGATAGTGTGATGGAATCAACTGGATTGGAAATAGATATTCTCTTTGTTGTTAGTGAATCAGATAATGTGATAGAATCAGAAGAAGATCTTAAGATGGACTTTGTTGTAGATATCGAGTCGGATAGTGTGATGGAATCAACTGGATGAGTAGAAATCTTTTTCCCTATTGTCAGGGAATCCGATAGAGACAGTGAATCAGATAGAGATTTGGTAAGTAATTTTTTAGCAGATACGCTATCAGATAGAGATAGTGATTCTGTAAGAGAGATTATTGGAGAACGTAATTCTACTGCTATGGCGTTCCAATCAGTAGATGTAATTGCAGCAGTTGAAATGGTGTGAGTGCCACCATTAGACGATGTTACATTTCCTGCAATTATGGCAAGGTTTTGTCCACCAGCTTGGTTGGCTGCGTATACTTGCTTAAGTGTAGAGTTTGTTCCAGATATACTGGCTGCACCGGCTTGATCAATAGCAAAGCCAGCTATGACGATAGATTTTTTATTTTGCGACGTCAATGTAATAGACGGAGCTGTGGATGTTGCAGTATTCTTTGTGCTTGCGCCAAAAGGTGAAGTAGAATCTACATTTCTGACAAAGACAGCACCAATTCCTATTGGACGTAGGTTTGCACCAAAATGAGCAGTAACAGTATTAGAGCCAGCTGGTGGATTAATTAGATACCATAGATCTTCACCCCGTGCTGAACTAGTTACAGGTAATGTGACACCGGTGAAATGTGTGAGCGAATTTGCCCCCCATGTTACTGAAGATACTGACATGGTCTGTGTTCCACTGACAAAAACTAGGAGTATTGAGTAAGTACTTCCTACACTATTTGTAAAAGAAGCTGTTGAGAGAGTATTAACACTACTGGTGGTTAAAGCCGTAATAGAGCTTTTAATCGCAGGATCATTTGCTACAAACCAAGGCCTTGATTCGTTGAAAGACTGTGTTCCATAATCAATTTCAACAGGTCCAAGTGCATACAACTGTGGAAATACAAATGGTACAGAATACGAATACTGGACAGATGTCTTGTTTGCAATCAAATTCTTGTTCCATGTTAATATTTTAGCATCTCCCACAGTCTGCACGTTTGCATCTGTTACTAAATTAAATATCGATGGTACTGATTCCTTGATAACTACATTACTTGCATTAACAAATGATGTAACATCAATATTTACTTTAAATGAATTTGGATTGTTTATTGGGTCTATCTTACTTGCGGCAGTACGTGTTATTTCAAACGGAAATGAATTTGCTGCCAAAAATGAAGTTGTAAAGTTTGCAGTACCAGAAGGATTTGTAGCAGTTACACCCACGGTATAGTTTCCAGATGTTGGAACAAGATATTGTGCATCATATAGTCCACACTCTGAATTAGTAGTTATACCATTTCCTGTAGAAAGACTAGTGGTAATAGAGGTAGGATCTTTGATGGTCATCACGATGTTAGAATTACAAACAGAGTGGCCAGCATTGTCCAATACAACTATTGTAAAGTTTGCATTTTCCCCAGGTCTATAGATGCTTTCGTCAGTGTTAAGAGATACCAATCCCCATGCATATGCAGATTCTGTGACAAAGGATTTCCCACCACTTACTAGAGTTATTTGTAATTTATAGAGACCAGCTTTTCCAGACCTCTTAGAATCTAGTTGTATGTCAAACTTTCCTTCCCTTAATTTTACAAATTTTGCATGTACAGGTATTTTATTTCCATCTGGATCAACAACGGTTACACTCATAGTAGAATTATTGTCAGTCCAATTGCCAACTTGTGTAGCACCAAAGGATTCCTTCGTAGGCTGGCCTAGTTTTTTGAGAGTATCTTTACTGATGAATTCAAAATCAAATTCTGGTTTTTCTGTCATTAGAAAACTGGTCTTATGATCATGGATGGAGGGAGTGATCAAAGATTGTGCAATTGTATTAGTTAAGAGCTGTACAGTTGCATTGATTGAAAGCTGTTCAGTTGCATTAGCTGAAAGATATGCAGTTGCATTGATTGGAATCTGTACAGTGTTAAGTGCAATTGCATTCTTGAGGTAAATTTGTTGAATTTGTTGAGGTGTAAGAGATGATTTGTAAACAGATACTTCTTCTATTTGACCGCCAAACATGCTCTGAATGCTTGTTGTACCACGCCTAGTAGATTCCTGGGCACCAATAATTACATCTGCAGGAGATTGCATATTTTGAATTGTCTTTGTCTCAAGTTGTCCAGAGATTGAAATTCCTATGGCATTTACAGGTACGCTGTCTTCTAACACTCCATTAACATAGATGCTGATTGCAGTTCCGTTAAATGTGGCAGCAAGATGGGTCCAGGTCTCAGGAATTTCAGACTTTGATTCAACAGTGTGCCAAGTAATTCCATCATAAATTGAAAAAGAAGCTATTTTCTTTGGAGGTATGTTATTATGTATAGTCAGCAAGAAGGTACCTTCTTTGCTCAACACAGCATATTCTGCTGATCCCTCCTGATATACAGGATTTACCCATGTTGAGAGCGTGAAATTTGAAATATTATTTGTAGATGTAATATTTTTTGATACAAATCCATGTCCAGAAAGTTCAAGTGATGAACTATTTACTCCAGAAGATGTGATCTGAGCATCACCAAATGTTTTTGTGCCATTTTGAGTAGTTGAATTAAAATTAAGATAAGCATCAGGCTTTGGAATTTGTGTAGAATTAAGCGGTAAGATCAAAGGTAACAGCGGATGAGTATTCAGATTTGCATATTTTAGAAGGGAGTCAAACATGTAATGGATTTCGGAATCATCCAAGTACGAATTGTAAATTGAAAGTTCATCTATTAATCCCACGAATTGATGTGTTACTTGTCCCTGACTTTCTAATGTTGCTCCAATTAATACATTTGATGTGGATGTGAAATTTTCAACTTGGGATGATTCGATTTGCCCAGATGCAGAAATGCTCACTTCAGAAATTGGCGTACTGTCTTCACGTATTCCGTTAACAAAAATACTAATTGATGTACCATCAAAGGTTGCAGCAAGATTAGTCCAGGCTTGTGGAATCCTAGATTTTGATTCAACAGTGTGCCATGTCATTCCGTCATACACTGAAAAGGATGCAATGCCTTGCAGGTTTGAAGTGTTGTGTATCATAAATAAAAAGGATTTTTGTTTACTTAGTAGTGTATAGTCATGATGACCTGCACTATAATCTGGCTTGACCCATGCCAAAAGAGTAAAGTTTGAAATTTGATTTGTGCCCTCAAGTGGTAATGATACATATCCATTTCCGACCAGTTTCAAAGCCGTTCCGTTTATCCCATTATCTGCAATTGTAGCATTATGGAAGAAATTTTGAGGTAAGATAGAATTTGGATCAAATCCAAAATGATACAGAGGTTTTGTTACATTATACAGGAAAGCAGATGTTACGTTTGATGGCAGTGTAGATGTCATGTTAGGGAGTGCAGATGTTACGTTTGATGGCAGTGTAGATGTCATGTTAGGGAGTGCAGATGTTACGTTTGATGGCATTGTAGATGTCATGTTAGGGAGTGCAGATGTTACGTTTGATGGCATTGTAGATGTCATGTTAGGGAGTGCAGATGTTACGTTTGATGGCATTGTAGATGTCATGTTAGGGAGTGCAGATGTTACGTTTGATGGCATTGTAGATGTCATGTTAGGGAGTGCAGATGTTACGTTTGATGGCATTGTAGATGTCATGTTATGAAATGTATGATGGAAGATTGTAGAATTGGATGGAAGTGTAGATGTCATGTTATGAAATGCATGATGGAAGATTGTAGAATTGGATGGAAGTGTAGATGTCATGTTATGAAGAGAAGATGTTGCATTTGATGGCATTGTAGATGTCATGTTAGAAGATCCTAGTGCATTAGTACGATTAACCAAAGTTCCCGCAAATCCATAACCCATAGATGGGTTAACTTCAACATTATCAATCAAACCAGAAAAACTATCAACGTCATCATCATTTCCCGATGCGCCTATTACTATATCACCAGATGAGAAATTAATGCCAGTTGTAGAAACATTGTTCAAGTTAGAAGAAGGTACATTTTCAGAAGAATCCAAAGTATCATTTATGTAAATACCAAGTGACTCCCCATCAAAGAGACCTGTCAAATGAGTCCATTGTGGATTAATCCATGTTTTGGATTCTACAGTATACCATCCTTTACCATCAAAAATTGAGAAATCTGCATGATATGACTTGCCATATGATTTTAGATAAAGTGAAAATGATTCGTTTTTACTCACTATAACAAATTTATCTAAAGTATTGTTGTAGTCTGGTTTAATCCATGCTGACACCATCAAGTTTTTGACTTGACTATTGGCAGAGCTTTCAACTCCAACATAATCACCATGTCCATTAAATTTTAGTGAGTGTCCAGAAGGTCCCCCCACAACCCTCATGGTATTTTCAAATGTGATTTTATCAGGATTAAGATCATAAAACTTCCAAGTAAGTGTCTCATTTATCACACCTGACAAGTCACTAGTTGCATTAGTTGTTTCTCCAAAAACTTTAGGCATAGACGTGTCTAGTGATATACTGGCTATACCACAAGCCAGTGCTAAAATTAAAAAATACTCATAGTATTGTGTTGTCACATATTGCGCACATGGGTGATACCTAAGCGTTTGTTATATAATCAGATTTTGGATTCCAAACATGAGAATCAGGATGATAATAAGCAGTACAGTGTGTGACATTATTTGCATTACAATAAGCAGGCACAATACGTATTACACCAGGTCCATTACAACCTACCTCATTTACAAATCTACAATACAAAAGCAAATGATTACTAGATGTGAAACTAAGAGATCACTTTTTAATTCAGTGTGACGTGTTTCCGTAATGAATGAAAATATGGATAGGTATTTTCAAATAACGAATATGTCTCGGACATCAAAATACAATCAGATAGAATACATCACATCAAATAACAACATCATAATCAAGTGGAGAAAATCATTTTGATGATTAATTCAAAATCGTATTTTTCATTAATGCTCATCATATCACTTGTAGTAGTATCAATCATTTGGACAATACCTTATCTTTTAGGTCCAAACATTGCAACAATATCAAGCGATTTAACATACATTCCTTTAACAGTGATTTTAACAATCACTGCACTTTTTCAAGTTTCTCAAACTTATAAAAAAAGTAAAGAAAATTTAATTTGGATAATATTTGCTGTTTTTGCCATATCATACAACATCGCACAACATATTTGGTCAGTGAAGGAATTGATATTTGATCAAAAACCATTTCCATCTCTTGCAGATGTTGCATTTTTAATAGATACCATATGTCTTATTCTGTTTTTTATTTTATACATAAAATCACTAAAACAAAATATTTCAAAAAAAATGTGGGCAATATCCATACTACCAAGCTGTGGCATAGTTTTGTTTTCTATTTACAATTATACAATAAGCAATACTACAGAGAACATCATAAATCAAATTCTATTATTTTCTTATCCTTTTTTGGATAGTATAGCCCTTGTATTTGCGTTAATTGGAATAATGTTATGGTTTAAAAATAAATTAAATTTCGCAGTTTTTCTAATATGTATCTCAATGATCCCCCTTACAATAGGGGATTTGTTATACCAAATTACTACCCAGAATGGAATAATTTATTCAGGTTTTATTCCAGATCTTTTTTACTATATTCAAATTGATTTATTGATATTTGGAGTATATTATTTAGCAAACATTATAACCAAAAATGATTTTGAGGAGAAGAAAATTTGAGATTAGCATATTCATTACTGCTATTGATTTTTTCTATCATAATCATAGCTGAGGTGACAGGAATTTATTTTTTATATGAATTTAAGAGTGGTCTAGAAGATCAGATCATGAAGGATTCAGAGAAATCAAACAGAATGATGGTTAACAGAATAGACAGTGATGCAACCGAAAGATTAGTTGACTTGATAAATTTGGCAAAATCAAGTACATTTGAGATGATAATTCAGGCATCAGATACACAGTTTTCCAATATGACTGATCCTCAACAATATGTAGATAAAATGGATTCAGCATGGACATCAGTTCCGCAGAACGAAACAACTCCATTCATGGAGACATTGATTAACTCTCAACCCTCAGAACAACTTCGTCAATTAGAAGATTCTGAAAATACATTGTTCCATGGTAAAGTATATGCAAACATTCTCATGACTAACGCATATGGAGCAAACGTAGTACAATCAGATAAAACTTCAGATTACAAACAAAGTGATGAAACATGGTGGCAAGAAGCAAGAAAAAATGGGGTGTATCTAGGACAGGGAGAATCAGACAAGACCAATGGGACAACAACATACACAGTTGCATATAGAATGGATGACGAAAATGGTAACTTTATAGGAGTTGCAAAGGAGGCGGTAAACATACAGCAGATAATCAACATAATTAAGACCCAGATGAATGTGACATCAAATACAAGTCCGATTGAATACGAGTTAATAAGACCAGACGGTACAATCATTTATTCGACAGATTCCAATGAGAAACCAGGTTCATCAAACTATGAGCAAGAATATGTCAACAACTTCAAAGATTTCTCTGGTCATTTTACATATACAGAAGATGATCAAAAATATCTAGTAACATATTCACATTCACCAAGTTCAAAGATTTCATCGCTTTTTAATTGGATATTTGTAACAAAATACAAATCATTAGATGTTTTGGAACCTATAGTTCAATTGACAGATTACCTTACAACAATAATGATCTTAGTTGTGGTAGCTGTATCAATAACAGTATTTGTAATAGCAAAAAAACTTACAAGACCTATTGAAAAACTTCAGGAAGACATAATTTCATTTACCAGAGGCACCAGGATTAAAATCAAACCAGATGGGATGACAGAATTACGCAGTTTAACAGAACATGTAAACAACATGATAGAAAAAATATCAGATTCCGAGTACACAATTTCCAGATCTGAGAATCGATATAGAACACTTTTTGAAGTATCTCCAGATCCCGTGAGAATCTCAACGGTGGATCGGTTTACTATAGATGTAAATGAAAGCTTTTTGAAAAAATTTGGCTATACCAGAGATGAAATAATTGGAAAATCCATCTATGAAACTATTAGCGAGGATTCAAGGGCAGATATTGAAAAGACATTTGACATATTACGAAAAGGAGAGAATGTAGAAAACATAGAAACCACGTATAGCAAAAAAGATGGAACACGAGTTCCAGTATTACTAAGTGTGAGCAGATTACAGGATCAACTAGGTAATGTCATAGGCCAGATTGCAATCATCAAGGACATATCAGAAATATACAAAGCGAGACTAAAAATTAAAGAAGAAGAAGAGATAATATTAAACCAATATTTGAAAATAAAACAAATAGAAGAACAAAAAGATCAATTCGCATCAATGATATCTCACGAATTAACTACGCCGTTATTTCCAATTAAATTTCAAACAGAAATGTTAAAAGATTCTAAAATTTTAGGAAAGTTAAATGAGGAGCAAATTAATGCTATCAATGACATTCATAAAAATGCAATACTATTAGAGAAATTAATTTCAGACATACTAGACGCACAAAAACTTGAATTAGGAAAAATGAAGTTTATCAAAACAGATTTTGAGTTGAAACAGTTTATGAAACAGATGAGTGATAATTCAAAAACCATCATTGGAAACAAGGCAATAGAATTTGAAAACACTACAAAAGACCAAATCACTTTGACTAGTGATCCTGACAGATTGACAGAGGTATTTTCCAATCTGATTAAAAATTCATCAGATTTTGTTGCAGAAAATGTAGGCAAGATTGAAATTGGTGCTCAAGTACAAGAAAACAACATATTGTTCCATGTGAAAGACAACGGAATTGGAATTCCAAAGAATAAACAAATAAACCTATTTAGGAAATTTTACCAGATCGATACATCAATGAAAAGAAGTCACCATGGCAGCGGTTTAGGTCTTGCAATATGCAAAGGCATCATAGAAGGACTAGGTGGAAAAATTTGGCTTGAAAGTGCAGAAGGTTTAGGTACAATAATATATTTTACAATTCCCAAAGGAGATAACAAATGAAGATCTTGGTGGTGGATGACAATCCAAGTATTGTAAAAATGTTGGAAAAGTTTCTTACAATCAAAGGACATGATTGTACCGTTAGTCAAGATGGAAATAATGCATTTGAGATTATGAAAAAGGAAAAATTTGATGTGGTGCTATTAGATTTGGCGATGCCAAATTTTTCTGGTTATGACATAATAGATAAACTTGAAAAAATTAAAAAAATATCAGAACAAAATATCATAATACTCACAGCATCAGCAATTACACAAGAACAAACTGATTCACTACTAAAACGCGGAGTAAAAGCTTGTCTTAAGAAACCAGTTTCACCAGACATACTTCTTAAAATTATCTCATCGCCAAATTAAGACCTTATACCTATTGAGAAATCAAGGGCGGTTTTGTAATCTGTTTTTTCTTGTAAATAAAAAAAATCAGCCTAGAAAACAATTATCTATTAAAGTTATGATGATCTATCATCCACTAACAAAGGCGAATCACAACATTAAATATCATAAAATAGAATACAATAGGATGGTTTTCCAGAAAACAGTAAAAAAGTGTGGAGTCAATGACAGAAACTGACCCAGAGGATAATGAACAGTCATCTACAAAGGAGCATAAAATAAAAGAATTAGAACAAGAGAAACTTTTTCTCGAAGAAATGAATTCGGAATTAGAAAAGAAAACAAAAGAACGGGAAAACAATCATTCTACAGAAAATGAAGTGGTTAAGAAAAAAACAGAAGACCGCAAAAACTTAAAATTAAATAAAAAACATGTTATACTAATTACCATAGCATGTATATTTCTAGTAGGCATCATCATGCTTTATCCCAATCAACAACCAAAACGCATAGGATTAGGATCAGAATATTTAATTGAAAATGTTAAAGGAGAGAAAGTTGAGACATGGACTGCTTGGAACCTAGTTGAAGGAGATCCATTTCACATACAGGTGATTTCATCTCCAGAGGTGACACCTGAGAGATTCAAGGTAATCGAAGATGACGTATTTTCAAATGAAACTATTACTATCGGAGATTTAAAATATTACAAAGGCTGGGCTGGGGCGTTAGATGCAGTATCACTATTAAATCACACATTAGTCATACCATCACATTTTGATGTAACAGAGACTAACACTGGATCAGGAAACATAGTCATAACGCTTTCACCTTTAGAGAATGCAGATGGCTATGCCGGCTATACCAAGTCCATCGCAGATGGAACACAACACCAAATTTTAAAATCAGATATTACGATATACAATGCTGACAAGATTAGCAATGACGAACTTGCAATAATACTAAGACATGAATTAGCACATGGTTTTGGTCTTGGTCATGCAGATGATGAAAATGATCTCATGTTTCCAAATGTACAGGCATATGCACCATATGGATACATTTCAGAATGCGATGTAGAAGCAATGGCCGGACTGTATGACGGAAATGAACGAAGCCATATAATATGTACAAAATAAAAATTTGTTTAAATTTTCATGACTCATCGTGGAGAACTTATTATGCAGATTACGATAAATAAATTGTAAAATCAGCATGAAGCACAAGATAGGAATAATCATCGCAGTTCAAATTTCCATAATAGCAAGCAGTTTTTTGGTTTTAGCGATTTATCAAAACCAATCTACATACCTTGGCAATACAATCAACACAAGTGGTATGAATAGATATCTTTCTGAATTGCTTTATGCAAAGACTATGGATTATCTACAATCAGATAGTCAAACTTCTCCAATAGGGGTCATCAGAAATATTGACATGAACATCTACTCTCTTTCTCACATAGGAGCTTTACCACCACAAGTTTTGTATCCCGTACCATCTAATGAAAATTCCAAAATAATAGTAGTTCCCCCAGAATTTTCAAATGACTTCAATCAAGTGCAAGACAAGTGGACTGCATACAGAGCAGATATAGTGTACATGCTTGATTCCAAAGAAAAAAACGCTGCGAGAATAGACACTTCTAAATTACAACAAGAAAGCATGGCATTCATAGTTGCTGATAATAATTTGACAGCAGATCTTAGCACATACAGTAAGCAACAAAGTCAGAATCTAATCATATTACAATTTTCATTTTTAATCATCAATGTATTTACAAGCTTCTTTCTCCTAAGAATGATAATGAGAATTATAAAACAAGACTATGCCAAAAGTATGTTGCTGGATCAAACTTTAAGCAAGCAAAAACAACTGGTCTCAGACATACGTCTTTCCACCCTACAAAAAGATGTTCTAGGTTGTTTCTTTGATGATATGACAGAAGACCTTCACAAGTTAAAGAAACAGATTCAGGTAAGAGAAGATCCCATTGAAAATAAAAATAACAATATAGTCTTGAATCAGATTACCGATGTCCTACTAACTAGAATTAATCAATTAGCAGAATCTAAAAAAGAGTTAGAAGATCAAAAATCGTATTACCAACATCTAAACAAAAAACTTGAGAACAGCATATCAATTTCATCAAAAGACGGTAAGAAAAATGAGATTAGAAAGACAGAAGATTTGATTACAGTAATGCAATCATATGTAGACCGAATAAATATACTCACTCAGACTCAAAAACTTCCGCCACATCTTGGAAAAAATCTCACAGTGGCAATAGAAGAAATCATAGATCATTTGTCCATGATAAAATGAAACATCAAACGATTCTATCAAGATGATAAAACAATTCTTTATTGCGTCACAAATCAAGTGATTAGATCAACTTGACATAATTTCACAGAATTCATTCTTGAATTCATCCATGTCTAACGTCTCAAATTCCCAAGTAATATCCTGTAAAATAGAAACATAGTCTTGTCCGTATACTTCTTTTAATACAGTTCGCAAGTATTCTAGATTATCTAGGCAATCACTAAATTCACAGTTGTAGAGACTTTTGAGTTTAGATTGAACTAAATTATAATTCACATTTCCTCTTCTCATCAATGCCATTTCAATACAGGCCACAATGGCAATTTTATTTTCCTTTTTTAGGAAAATCATGGATGAATTTACCACTTGTTATTTTATATTGTTTATCATGACCAAATTTTGGATTAGACTAACCATTGTCATAATTATCAATATCAGCCCTACAATCTTTAGATGGTTCTCCTCCAAGACTCGTCCAGAGTTAGATCAATGCCTAACACGTGGTTAAGAAAGATTCGAGTCTGGCAAGATCCATCTAGAAATAATTTGACCCGTGTAACATCTACATCGAAGTGATTCAGATGCCAACATGGACTAATTTTGAGCCAACTTTGTGTGCATAAAATTATAAAAATTGTCTGAAATGATATGATTGAACTAATACTACAAACTATCAGGCTCTAAAACTATTCCACATACTTGTCATGACGAAATCGTTCTTTGTGTATTCTGCTTCTAGGCCTAGTCCTTAGAAAACAATTACAGCATGGACATCGTAGGGTTTTAGATGTTAAGAACAGATTGCAATATGAACACCATTTCTGTCCTGTGCTGTATCCTAAATGTCCCCGGGAAGTAAGTCTATACAAATAACATTGATCTTTACATCTGAAAGGCAAATGTTCACCTAAAATTAGATACTCTTTCCACTCATTGTCATTATTTTTAATTTATTTATCATGTGATATTTTCATACTATTCTGTAAAACCAGAATAACATTGGAAATGTTGGAGGCTCTACAGAATACTAGGATTTAGATCAAAGAATAATTAAGTTGGCAAGTACACACTGCAATCTATTGAACTGAAATACCACGCATACATGATAAAATTTGTGAAAGAAGCATTTCTTCTCATAAACTGTGACATTGGAAAAGAACAACAAGTTGTCAAAAATCTCCAATCATTAGAATGTGTCAAGGAGACACTAGTTACTCTAGGAGTTTACGATGTGATTGTAAAGTTAGAATCAAGAACACAAAGAGAACTAAATCACATCATTAGATCAAAGATTCTTGAAATTACTCCAGTTTGTTTTGTTCTAATGTTGCAAGCATCATAATTGTAGGTTGTATTTGAAATAGATTTTGAAATGCAATGCATGCTTCTCACAGTTTAACATCTTGGACAGATCTGCATTCCATGGTAACCTTTATGGTACTAGAAATGGTAAATACATACAATGGATTATTGGATTTATCCGCTACTTCTTAGCCTAATTGGAGGTCCAGCTGCCCTGATTTTTAGAAAATGGTACAGTAAAACTGATCAAGCCCCGGGTAAATTCAAAGATGCTGGAACATATGCGCGTGATGATTCTTTGTACTCTTATGATGATAAAGAAAACGATTCCATCTAATTCATAGGAAAAATTGTGCCTGATGCAGATGTAGTTTTGCCAAAATGTGTTCAGATGTGCAAACCCACGCTCCGAAGGTGACGACAAGGTACAATATAGTAACCAAGTTTAATCAAAATCCTTCCTAGTAACCGGTAGATTCTACCGCTTGATTTTCTAATGAAATTTCAATGCTTTATCAGAATCATAGTATTGGAAATTTGTTGTTATGAGATGTAACCTGTTGTTTTAAAAAAAGAGGGGCTCGGTTATTTTTTCCGAAATATTGTCATGATACCAGCACCAGACATAATTGCAGATACTGCAGCCATGGCACCCCATCCATAAACTGCTTGGGGACCATGAGGGTTATCAGCATCTGTATATGTCTGTGCAAAGGCAGCACCTGACAAGGTTGGGGCTAGTCCTATCACAAAAATCACTATTGCCAACAACCAAATGTTGTAGTTTGCCATCTTAGTCATATTTTTTCTCACATATCTCGCATTTCCAGCACGATGTGGTTACAGTCCATCTGTGGTTATGCTCTACTTTTGAATTGAAAGTTTTTACAACTTGCTTTGTTTTTTGTATGGTTGTGCAAATGGAGTGCAACTTAACTTGTATTTTTTCGGGGGGAGAATGGTACAAGTTTATTTTTTCATTCTGTAACCACATAACATATTGTTAGCATGCAATGATGATAAGTCAGTAAGTATACACTGTAGTGCAAACTTTGTTTCTACATATCCAAAAATAAGATGGAAATATTATTCAATACATATTATGAGAAAAAAATTTCTGGAAATAATCTCTGGTTAAAGTTCACAGATTGCAGTGTGTACTAACTAGTCTTTATCCTAGATTTCATTCATCATATTATGATTGAAATTACTACAAAAATAATGATAGATGCAAGTCCTAATCAGGTCTGGAAAGTCATATCTGAAATCAATAAAGATTCAGAATTTTGGAAAGGAATAATGAAAATAAGAAATACGTCAAAAGAAGGAAACGTGATCAATCGAGAAGTTACATTAAAGAATAATGACAAATGCTATCAAAAAATCATTCTTTTTCACATGGAGGGAATTCACATCAGATGGGCTAGAGGCACAATAAACGGCATAAAAGACATCATGATAACGCCCATAGGAAAACAAACTCTCTTGAAAGTTGAAATGAATTACAAAATAAGAGGCGTTGCATGCCTGTTTCCAAGAGGTATTTCAGAAGATCTGTTAAGTGAGGCAGAATTGGCAATGCAGTTGATAAAGGAAGAGGTGGAAAAAAAAGAACCTTTTCCAATTAAGTCAAAAATATTAGAAGGATGTATTCATGGTTGAAAACATACAGAGTCTTGAAAGCCAAGGAATTAGAATTAATCCAAAGTCCGTAAATGATGAATCTCAAAAATGTAGCAGTGATTGCACAGGTAGGCAAATTATTACAGATAATGGACTGGGTGAGACTTTTTGCGGTTCATGTGGACATGTATTAGAAGAAAGATCATCAGAAACAATTCCAGAGTCTTACTATGGTTCAACAGATTACATGACAAAGAGTAACGCACCAATGCAGTCTAGCACAATGTTTGGTACAAATATAACCACTATCATATCTGATAAAGATGGGTTAGGAAATTCTCTTTCTACAAAAACTAGAGAAACATTTTATCGACTAACTCGGTTGAACAGCAGACATACAGACTACGCAAATAACAGATCATTAAGATCTTCATTATCACTTCTTAATACACTGCGTATGAAATTAGGATTACCTGACTCAGTGGCAGAAAGTGCAGCCTACATGTATAGAAAAGCAAGACAAGACAGGATTAGAGTGGGCATGAATACAAAACATCTAATGTGTGCATGCATTTACGTTGCATGTAAAAAACTAGGAGTGCCACGATCAATTCTTGAAATATCTTTTAGCAGCAACATCAGAAAAAAAGAAATTGCTAGAGCATATAGAGTTCTAGTAGAAAGAATGGAAATATCACTATCTCCATTTGGTCCCTCCGAGTTCTTGACAAAAATTGCAAATGAAGCAAAAATTAGTGAAAAATCAAGAAGAGATGCAATAGACATATTGATCATGGCAGAAAAGGAAAAAATTACAGAGGGGAAAAATCCAAAGGCACTAGCAGCAGCATCACTGTATTTTGCTTGTAGGTTAAACAATGAGGAAAAGTCACAAGACGAGTTGTCAAGGGCTTCTGGAATAACTGCCACTACCATACGAACAAGGTATTTGGATCTAAAAAAGAATATTTTTGACGACTAGGGTCCAAAATCACAGGTTAAATTAACATAACTTGTGAATATGATTTTGATTATTCTCAACAAATACGTTGAAAGCGTATACAAATCTTAATAGTTTGACAATTTATACTTCCAGCAATGTCCAATATTGGCACCAAAAAAACATCTACAATTACTTTTAGACTGGATGAGAATACCATCAAGAGACTACGAATAGTTTCGGATAAAAAACAAGTAAGTACCAATACCCTAGTAAATCAAGCCCTTAGGCAATTCTTGGATTGGGGAATGTATGAGTCGACGTCTGGATTTGTATTGATAAATAAACTTGTATTTTCTAATATTTTTGGAAGATTAAAACAAAATGAAATAGTTGACATTGCTTCACGGGTAGGAAAGGATGAAGTAAAGAACATAGCAATGTTCATGAAAGGCAAGATCGACATAGAATCATTTTTGTCCTGGTTTGAGTTACGAATGATAAACTCTGCAGTTCAGGTAAGTACAATTCATGATGAGAATTTTCACAGATATGTCATGAAACATGAATTGGGAAAAAACTGGTCACTATACCATAAAACAGTTCTTGAGTTAATTTTCACGGAGGTCTTTCACAAAAAAATCGATGTAAAAATTGACAAGACTATGATCTCATTTGAATATTCTTAATAACTTCCAGATTGCAGTGCAAAAATCATTTCAAGACATAAATTTTTCAAACTCGAACAGGTATAATTTTATTTCTAACACATGGTTTGAGATTTGTTTTCCAGTTTTTTTATATATTTCCTAACTAGATGTGTTATGTTTTTTGCCAACGTTGAGTAGTTAACATGTGTTCTCAAAAAAAATACCAGTAATAATTGATCATCCATTGGAAAAGAAACTAGGCCGCTTCCAGCCCTCTCTGAATACGAAAATCCCACCTTACCCAAATCCTCATCAAATTCTTTACTCATCCTATACACAAGAGCGTTTTCCATAAAGAACATCTCTTTTCTAACATTGGATAGTTTTTCTATAATGGAATTATGCCCCTGACTCTCCTCAATCCTTCCTTTTTCGTTAATAATTGCCACAAATCTGATGTGATCATCCATTTGCATTATAGATTTGCATAATTCATTTTCTAATATGTTCATGTTGGAGTGTAGTAACAACATCTGTTCATATCATCATTTTACTATAAATTATAACCAGTATACAGTGTAGTGCAAATTCTGTTTTATACAAATCCATCCATCGTTAGAATCAGTTTTATAATCTCAAAACACATATCAATAATGGCAAAATATCAAATCAAGAAAATACTAGTTCCCATCGACGGTTCAAAGAACTCGTTTAGAGGGCTTGATACTGCAATATATCTTGCAAGACAGTGTGGAGCTACACTTACAGGACTATTTGTCATGCCAATTTATCCAAAATCGTTTATGCCAATAACATACGATAAGGAATACCTTACAAAGGCCATCAAAGAGTTCATGGACAATGCAAAAAAACTCTCTGCTCAAAATGGCATAGTATTTTTTGGAAAAACTATAGTCGGAAAGGAATCATCCGAGATAATCAATTTTGCATCTAAAAACAAATTTGACATGATAGTGATAGGAGCAAGAGGCATTGGAAGTGTAAAAGAAGCATTTCTTGGTAGTGTATCACATGCAGTGGTTCACAAATCAAAGATTCCAGTATTGATAGTAAAATAATAGAGAAAAATGTATGAATATTAGCCAAAAAAAGTTTTTTGCCGAAATCATTGGCACGTGTATCTTGGTAATTGTCTCTGCAGGACCTGCAGTATGGAATGCAAAGCATCCGGGAATGTTTGGACCTTGGTTTCTTGCACTATGTCCAGCAGTGGGAGTAGGCTTGGCAATATGCGCATTTACCAAAATTTCAATGGCACATTATAATCCTGCAGTTACAATCGGATTTCTCATAACAAAACACATGCCACGAAATCTTCTTGCTGTATATCTTGCGGCAGAATTTATTGGCGCATTTTTAGGCATTCTTTTTGTCAAATATGTAATTGGCACACAAGCCAATCTTGGTGCAATGTACCTAACAATTCTTACCCAATACCACTAATCTTTGGAGTAGAAGTCTTGGCCACCATATTTGTTATGGGAGTTACCCTAATTGTTGTTCATGAGAAAGGACACCATGGACACGGGTGGATTGCGGTTGGCATGGTTATAGGATTAGATATTTTCTTTTTTGGGTCAATCTCATGGCATCAGCAGTGGCATCAGGGTACATAAATGACTTGTGGTTGTATTTGACTGCACCATTTGTAGGTACTAGTATTGTTGCATTTGTGTATAAAATGAAGTTTAAAAAAAATGAATCCCGTTAGAAAAAATCTTTGCTGGCATGATTGTAAATTATGATTTTACTATCATTACATCAGTATGAGAATGAGTGAGAACGTCACTTGCGACACTTCCCAGTAAAAGTCTCTTAAATCCAGTTTTTCCAGTACTGCCCATTATAATGAGATCAACCTTTTCTTTTTCAGCATATTTGACTATTCCAGCTGGAACAGAATAGAGTTCTTCTACAGTTTCTATTTTTACTTTTACTTCATTTTTAGCAGCATTTTTTTTAATTTCATTGAACCACTCTGCCGCTTCACCTTTAGCTTTTTTTAGAGATTCATCAAACCACTCTTTTTTAGAATAGACAAGAGTAGATGCCGGAGTATAGATAATATTAACAACAACAAGATTTGCATTATCTTTTTTTGCCATGGTAATGGCACATTCTGCAGCCTTCATTGACATGTCAGAGCCATCAATTGCAACTAGTATCTTTGAAAACTTGCCTACAGCCATGAGATGTTAATTATATCACTTGTTAAAGTGTCTATCCAAGAATTTCAGATATAAGAAAAAGACTTCAAGATTTAAGAGGACAAGTTTGTTATAGAATATGTCATAATGGTGAAATTTGTTGACAGATCTCTTACTATTGATGAAATCAAAAAGGCTTCAGTAGAAGATCTTTTTTCATCATGGTCAACAGGAAAAACTGGAATCAGTTCTCAAGAGGCAAAGAACCGGTTGGAAGAATACGGACACAATGAAATTGAAGAAAAAAAGATAAATCCTTTTAGAAAGCTTCTTGGTTATTTTTATGGTCCAATCCCATTCATGATAGAGGCAGCTGCAATAATCTCGGCAATTATTTCTCATTGGGAGGATTTTTGGATAATAATATCTCTGCTTTTGATAAATGGGACAGTTGCATTCTTTCAGGAACACAAAGCAGATAATGCAATAAGCCTACTAAAACAAAAATTATCTATTAGATCAAGGGCACTACGTGATGGTAAATGGGTTGAGCTCTCCTCTCAAGAGATTGTGCCAGGAGATATCATAAGGGTTAGACTAGGTGATATCATCCCAGCTGATGCCAAACTCTTTGACGGTGAATATCTTGATGTAGACGAGTCTGCCCTTACGGGAGAATCACTGCCAGTAGAAAAACATGTAGGAGATGTTGTCTATTCTAGCTCCATCGTACAAAAAGGTGAGATGAACGCACTTGTTGTTTCCACAGGGATGAGGACATTTTTTGGAAAGACTGCAAAACTTGTTGGGGAGGCAAGAACTAAAAGTCATTTCCAAAAAGCATTAATGAAAATAGGAAATTATCTTATCGCACTTGCAGTAGGACTAATCGCGCTTGTCTTTCTAGTGGCAATATTCAGACATGAGGGCCTTCTTGAAACTCTACAATTTGCATTGGTGCTAATGATTGCCTCAATACCAGCTGCACTACCGGCAGTATTGTCAGTAACCATGGCGGTGGGTGCAACAGTTCTTACAAAAAAACAGGCTCTTGTCAGCAAGCTTACTGCCATAGAAGAGATGGCAGGAGTTGATATTTTATGTGCAGATAAAACTGGAACGCTGACAAAAAATGAGCTGAAGTGTTGCAGAGCTTGTTACATTTGATAAATTCACAGACTCTGATCTTTTGATGTTTGCGACTCTTGCATCAAGGGGTGAAGATACGGATCATATCGACAATGCGATTATTGCAAGAGCCAAGACCTCGGGCGTCTTGGAAAAATCCATGTCTTACAAACAGATTTCTTTCAAACCATTTGATCCCGTAATAAAAAGAG
Source organism: uncultured Nitrososphaerota archaeon (assembly GCA_963713025.1). Taxonomy (GTDB): domain Archaea; phylum Thermoproteota; class Nitrososphaeria; order Nitrososphaerales; family Nitrosopumilaceae; genus Nitrosotalea. The sequence continues at coordinate 70,926 of CAVQKA010000007.1, forward strand.
TCGAATCCAGGATAGAAGATTCTTCCGGAAACGAATTCATGGTGTCAAAGGGCGCACCCCAGTCAATACTTGCACTAGTGTTAAACAAGAATGATGTCTCTGCAAAGGTAGATGAAAGTGTAAGAAGACTTGCATCCAAAGGATATCGCCCTCTTGGAGTGGCAAGGACAAATTTGCAAGGAATTTGGGAGTTCGTAGGAATCATATCATTGCATGATCCTCCGAGAGAAGATTCCAAGGAGACCATTAAGACTGCCAAGTCCATGGGTATCAATATCAAGATGATAACGGGAGACCATCTTGATATTGCAAAAGAGATAGCAAGGGAGTTGGATCTTGGTACAAACATACAGGATGCTTCTCAAATAATTGACAAGACCGACAAAGAGATCCAGAGCGTTGTAGAACAGGCAGACGGTTTTGCACAGGTTTTTCCTGAGCACAAGTACAAGATAGTAGGGGCATTACAAGCAAAAGGGCACATTGTTGGCATGACTGGAGATGGGGTAAATGATGCACCTGCCCTAAAAAAAGCAGATGTCGGAATTGCAGTTTTTGGTGCAACCGATGTTGCAAAATCTGCAGCACATATCGTTCTTACCCAACCAGGAATTTCAGTCATCATAGACGCAATCGAAGAAAGTCGCAAAATATTTCAACGAATGAATAATTATGCGATATACAGAATCAGTGAAACTATCAGGATCCTTTTCTTTTTAGTATTTTCCATAATTGCTTTCAGCTTTTATCCAATTACTCCATTGATGATCGTCTTGCTTGCCATCTTAAACGATCTACCCATTATGACTATTGCTTATGACAATGTAAAGATCTCATCCAGCCCAGAGAGATGGAATATGAGAAAAATTTTAGGAATTGCCACAGGTCTTGGCATGATAGGAGTAGTCTCCACATTTGTACTCCTCTACATAGGAATGAATGTTTTTGATTTGAAGACTGGACCATTGCAATCATTGATTTATTTGAAGCTATCAGTTGCAGGCCACATGCTATTTTTTGTTGCAAGAACTCGCGATCATTTCTGGACGGTAAAACCTGCATTAAAATTATTTTTGGCAATAATTACAACGCAGACTATTGCAACAATAATTACGGCCCAAGGAATTTTGGTACCTGCAATTGGGTGGCATGACGCATTATTTGTCTGGGGATATGCACTGGCATGGTTTTTGATAACTGACTTTGCAAAAGGTCCAATCTACAAGTTGTTAGAATGTAATAGATCAAATTTACCCACTAGCAAGTAAACACATGTAACATTCTTATCCTTGCATCATTATAATGCAAATATGCATTTTTTCTGGCAGAAGTTCAAATGTGATAAATGTAAATCAAAATTTTCGAAATATGAAGATCTGATAAGCCATGCTCGCCATGAGCATCATCATGATATAGTAAAGTGTATTGAATGTGGTAAGGAATTCATCCATGAAGCGGACAGACTACACCATGCAAGAAAGGAACACGAGAAGAAAATGTTTGGACGTGTTCACAAATACGGAAATAAACATGAGAAACACTCACCATCATCCCCTCAAGACAATGTGGATAAATACACTGGACACTTTAGCGATAAACTTTGAATAGTCGAGTTAAAAACAATGGAAAAGTTTCTTGCTTGTTACAATCAACTTCATCATACGTAGAACTCAGTTTTAGATTTTCATTCTAGTCCAAAAGCGTGTAAGATATCAAGTACGTTTGAGAGAGAGCTGGTAAGACTCATCCAATTGGAATAAGTTCAGACCATTTTTAGTTCAAATCAAGTAAAAGTTACGAGCATCTATTTATTATAGAATATATCATATCCATCCAATGGACAAGCGAGTCTTTGCCCTTGGCATAACAATGCTTGCAGTAGGTTTTGGCATTTACGGATATCTTAGCGAGAATGAACCTGCCGGAAAATCGGACATGACAGATGAAGAAAAAGCTGCATTCAACCAAGATCTTGTGTTAAATGTAGGATACAGAAACATGGCAGGACTAGTTGGAGGCTTGGGATTTTTCATCACATTAATCAGCATAGGAATTCGTGGAAAGAAGAAAGGCGGTACAGGAAAAACAGTTACGCAAAAACCAGCCGAGACCTAAAATGTTTTTAAAATATTAAAAAAAGTATCTCGCTGAGCTGGCACTCTGCCAATCTCTTTAATCATATTTGCAAGCTCGATAATAGAGGAGTTTGTTCCCTTGCCAGCTGCCTTGTAAATCTCTTCTGAGAATGCAGTTCCTACCAAATCATTTCCTCCATATGTTAAAGCAACCTGTGCAAGTTTCTTGCCAAGTGCTACCCAGTATACAGAGATATTATCAAGCTCACCTGCAAGCATCAATCTAGAGATTGCAGTTATCCTAAGGTCGTATGTAGATGGGCTCTCTGAGGTTACAAGTTCCTTCTTTTCAAGTTCAGTGTTATCAAGGCTAAACTTTAGCGGAATTAATGTAAGAAATCCTTTGGTTCTTTTTTGGACTTCACGTAATTTTATCAAATGATCAACAATATGCTCAGGTTTTTCAATATGCCCAAAAAGCATTGTGGCGTTGCTTTTTATTCCAAGATTATGGGCCTGCTCTATTGTATCAAGCCATTCTTGGCCAGAGCATTTTCCTCTAACTATTTTATTTCGAATATCAGGATGGAAGAGTTCCGCCCCTCCACCAGGCATTGTATCAAGGCCTGCTACCTTGAATCTTGTCAATACTTCTTTAACAGAATTTTTTGTTAGTCGTGCAATAAAGAAAACTTCAGCCGCGGTAAGCGCCTTGATATGCATTTGAGGATGATTCTGTTTTATTGTTCGAAACATTTCTTCATAGTATTCTATTGGAAGTTCGGGATGAAATCCGCCTACTATGTGCACCTCGGTTGCACCCATCTCTTGTGCAATGGCAACTCGACTTGCAATATCCTTGGCAGATAGAGTGTATGCGTCTTTTTCATCTCCTTTTCTATAAAATGCACACATCTGGCAACTTGCAGCACAGACGTTTGTGTAATTCATGTAGTATGATGCCGCAAATGTAACTTGATCTCCAACTTTTTGTTCTCTGACCATATCTGCAGCAGCCCCTAGCATGTACAGATTATCATAAGACATTAGCTCCATACCGTCATCGTATGAGAGTTCCTCACCTGCAATGGCTTTTTCAAGGGCTTTAGATTCCTTGACTAGTTTTTCTAGCACGATACTACTGAAAGACAGTATCAATATAAAATTACCAAAGACAATGTAATCAGTTAGATTATTGTACATGCACAGTACACACATTTCATGAAACTACACCATATTGGCATTGTAGTAAATAGCATCCAAGAATCAATGGGTGAACTCAAAAGATACCTAAACTTTGAGACAACAAGTGCCATATTTCCCGTAGGAAGTCAAAAAGTAAACATTTGCTTTTTAAAAATAGGAGAGCCATTCTTGGAGTTAATAGAGCCCACATCTACAGATTCTCCAATCAGTGAATTTGCAAGATCTGGGGGAGGAATACATCACATGTGCTTTGAGACAAAGGACATCCAGTCAGAACTAGATGCACTTGTAAAAAAAGGTGCCACCTTACTTGTCAGTCCAGTAAAAGGCTTTGATGAGAGACGTATTGCATTTGTTGACCTGAATACAAAAAATACCAAGTGTGGTCTAGTCGAACTCTTGGAGATAAAATAAAAATTTAGAGATTATTTTTCAGATTAGATCTTGCAGATATGCCAATTATAGCAATAATAGATATCAAAAGTGCAATTGGTGCAAGCGGTCCAAATTCTGGGACAAATGTTGTACTTTTTGAAAACGATATAGTGTGATTGCCTTGGGCGCCTTCTTGCCAGACCAAATAGACCACATTATTTAACGCTGCCATATTGTTTTCATATGATTCATCTTTGGTATTACTTACATCAGTAGAATTTTCAAATGTAGCCCCGCCGTCTGAACTTTTTGTGATAAGTACATCAAACTTTCCAGGAGTGCTATCTACCCAACTTATGTAGATGTTACCATCAGTTGCAATTTTTGGCCAGCCAGATGCGCCATAATTATTACTCAAATTTATCGGCGTATCAAAAGTATTACCACTATCGGTGCTTTTTGCAAAATAGACATCATAGTTTTGACTTGATATAGTCTGGGTCCATGTCACATAGACATTGTTCCCAGTGGCGGCAAATTGTGGATATCCCGAGTCAGCATGAAGATTGCTCACGTTAACAGGAGTGCCAAAGGAATTTCCGCCATCAGTACTTTTTGAAAATAAGATATCATATGTTCCCGAAGTGTTATCCATCCAGACAACATAGAGATTATTTTGTGATACTGCAATTTGTGGAGTTCCAGATTGCCCAGCATCAGAACTTATATCAACTGGAAGATGGAATGTGGCACCATTATCATCACTCTTGGTTAAAAATACATCAAAATTTCCTTTGCTGTTATCCTCCCAAGCTATATACACATGAGTTCCAGTTGCAAATAACTTTGGAATTCCAGAATTTCCCGAATTACTAGTAACATACAAGGGCTTGCCAACAGAACTTGCATTATCATCACTTTTTGTAAAAACTATATTTGTAGAATTATCTTGGGCCTTTTCAAGCCATGCAAAGTACACATGGCTCCCAGAAACAGATACTTGTGGAAACGCAGCAAGTTTTGTTGTATCGCTAATCACAATAGGCGTTTGAAAACTAGAGCCACTATCAGAACTCTTTGCTAGAAATACAGTTGCATTACCAGAAAGAGAAGTCTGCCAAACAACATAGACATTGTTACCGTTTTGTGCAAATGTTGCATAATCTGATTGACCATTAGTAGAACCAGACAGGTTTATCGGAGTACCAAATGTATTTCCCCCGTCAGCACTTTTTGAAAAAAATACATCTGTTCTTCCAGACTTGCTTTCCATCCACAAGGCAAAGACCCCATCATTTGAGGCCATAATGTTAGGAGTTTGAGAATCAGATGATAAATTACTAATTGGCACAACATTTGTAAAACCGGGCGATGTTTGAGCAAAACTTGGCATAATTTGGAATATTATAAAAATACTCAGAATTGCAAATAGGAATACTTTCACATTTTTATCCCACATTGCCAATATAATATGGTATCATCAAAAATGAAATTACTGTAAATCCAGTTTATCAACAATCAGATTTAGCTCTACGTTATCTTTTGTATTTACGGCATTGGTAAGATGAGTCGTCATTATTACCAAATGTTCAGTTCCATCAATCTTCAAGCTTGTTTTCAATAAGATTGGTTTAAAGTCAGTATTTGGTCCTAGCATAAGTTTTGGAATCTCACTTTTTATCGAAAGGTCAGTTGTAGCTTTTACCTTGTATGCTTCAACATCTGTAAAATACACTCCTCCCCTGGTAGTAGGTTCTCGTACTGGAATTTTGGATTTTAGAATCGAGATCTTTTGAACTGGATATGACTTGTCCTCAATATGTATCACATATGAGAGATTTTGCTCTTGTGATACTTTGTTTAAGACATCCTCATTTTCCAACATTTGTGATTTTGTTTTAGATTAACCACTAATAATCTTCTGCTTGATACCCACGATACTTTTACAACCTCTACTATCTAGTCAATATTTATGAGAAATTATGAGGTAGAATCTTCATGGCATTATCATAATGGTACAAAGCATCCAAACGGGATGCTACTGAGTAGATTCCACATGTATCATCCTTCTCAAAGACCTACTCCTTACAAGATTTACAAAAACACTTTACAGATTGTTTTGCCAGTTGAAAAAAATCCCATAGGTGTTTCCACACTTGATGCCATTTCCACAAACATTGACGTTTCCCATGAAACAGTCCCAGATCTGCAAACCTTGTCTAGAATTTTATATTTTTCAGCAGGCATTACAAAGAAAATAAAATTTCAAGGTCTAGGAGAGATGGATTTTCGAGCAGCCTCGTGTACTGGCGCGCTGTATCATATTGAAATCTATGTTGTTTGTGCAGGCATTCCAGGTCTTGATGCAGGAGTATATCATTTTGATCCAAAAGATATGAAGCTAAACGTAATACGAAAAGGAGATTATAGAAAAAATATTCTAGATTCTACTGCAAATGAGTCATTTACAAGACATGCGCCAATAATACTTGTTTTCACAGACGTCTTTGCAAGAAATTCTGTAAAATATCAATCAAGAGAATACCGACATGCGTTTTGGGATTGTGGAACCATATTAGCAAATACATTGGCAATAACATCTGCCCACAAGATACCTTCAAAGATAATCACGGGTTTTGTAGATTCAGAAATATCTCAACTGCTAGGAATAGACATGAATCAAGAGGCGCCTCTTGTAGTTTTACCAATTGGATTTACAGACAAAGAGATGCCATCTTGCCCTGACTTGTCAGAACTTGATCTAGATGCAATTTCCTCAGAGTATGATATAGAATATCCAGAAATTAACGCCATGCATGATTCATCTTGTCTTCTAAATGATTCCGAGGTAAACTCGTGGAGACATGAAATAACAAGAGATGAGAAGAGTCATTCCCAATTGATTCAACTTGAGAAAAATATCAATAGCTTGGAATCAATAGAAAATACAATAATCAAACGTGGATCTACAAGAAAATTTTCTCTAGATGCTATAACTTTTGGTCAATTATCCACAATTTTGAATTGTGCAACATCTGGAATTAATGCAGATTTTGTGAAAAACCAAACTTTGTCAGATTTGTACATAATAGCAAATGCAGTAGAGGGACTAGATTCTGGCTCATATCATTATGCAAGAGAGAAAAATTCACTTGAATTATTACGTAGTGGAAACTTTAGACATGTATCAGGAAATCTTGGATTAAATCAAGACTTGCCATATGATGCAAGTGTTACAATTTTCTTTATGATAAATCTCAAAAAAATTTTAGAACAATTTGGAAATCGAGGATACAGAGTAGCTCAGTTAGATTCAGCAATTGCAGGAGGTAAGGCATATCTTGCATCATATGCATTAGGTCTTGGTGCAACTGGATTAACTTTTTATGATGATGCAGTTTCTAGTTTTTTTTCACCGCACGCTGCAGATAAAGAGACCATGTTTTTGATTGCAATAGGGAAAAAAGAAAAATCATCAAAATTACATCAAGACTGACAGAATCAACTTTTTTCATATTTATCAAAATTACTCTGGTATTTTTTTAAAAAGAAAAAAGATGGAAGTTGTAAACCGTTCCACATTCTATGTTCTGTGATTCCATTGCGAGTTTGCATGATATGCTGTATTTACAAACTGTTGGGTTGGATGGTATGATGTACCTACAGATTGTTGGTGTGTGCGATATGCTGTATTTACAAACTGTTGGGTTGGATGGTATGATGTACCTACAGATTGTTGGTGTGTGCGATATGCTGTATTTACAAACTGTTGGGTTGGATGGTATGATGTACCTACAGATTGTTGGTGTGTGTGATATGCTGTATTTACAAACTGTTGGGTTGGATGGTATGATGTACCTACAGATTGTTGGTGTGTGTGATATGCGACGGTTGCAAGTCTATGATCTACATTCAATCTCATGTCTACAAATTTTTGGATGGGATGTGATGCAATGGCTGCAAGTCTATGGTCTACATTTAATCTCATGTCTACAAATTTTTGGTTCAGATGTGATGTAATGCCTGCAAATCTATGAATTCCAGAGTATGGTGTTGGGGTCACTGGGTTGTTCGAAGTATATACTGGCGTAGTTACCGGATTGCTTGAAGTGTCCACTGGATAACTAGAAGTATCTACTGGATTGCTTGAAGTGTCCACTGGTGTAGTTACTGGGTTACTAGAAGTATCTACTGGATTGCTTGAAGTGTCCACTGGTGTAGTTACTGGATTGTTTGAAGTTGTTGGATTGTACGAGGTATCGTTTGTTGATGAGGATGTTGAATTGTTCAATGTACCATTAATTGATGATGATGTAGAATTGTTCAATGTATCATTTATCAACAATGATGTCGAATTTTGGAGTGTTGTGCTTATTGGCAATGTAACGTTGTCCAGTGTTGCATTCACAGACGATGTTGCAGCAGTTCCATTTGTTTGGCCACTATCGGCAAAAACATTTGTTGTTGCAAATGAGGCAGTCATTACAACTCCAAGAATTGCGACTAGAGACAAGATTTGGAGTTTGTTTACTGTCGGATTCATTTTCAACGTTTTTACTGTAAATTATTTATAAAGAATTACTATTCATTGTACACTAACAAAGTTCTTGAACAGTTAAAGTATAACCTCATCAATTTTTTTGAAAAATTTTTCAATTCATGGAACAATCTAATTTGTGCAAGATCGACAAAGGATCATCATGTCATTTACATTTTTTAAAGCCAAGCAACCTCTTAATGCTTATATCTTTACCATAGAAGAAAGATGAAGATGCATTTCAAGCGAATTCATCTTGCCTTGGCATTATTGATTTTGATACCATCATTTGTAAACTTGGGAGTTCCAATCTATAACAGAGAATCACCAGAGTTATTTGGACTGCCATTTTTCTACTGGTTTCAGACATTTTGGCTATTTGCCTGCACGTGCTTCTATTTGGCATATGCCAAACTAATGGAGAAAAAAGCATGATAGGCTGGGATGTTATCACAGTATTTGTCTCATTATTTATCGTCTTTATCGGATTAGGATTTTACGGCAAATATTGGAGAAGGGGAGATCTCAATCACGTCCATGAATGGTCCTTGGGTGGAAGAAGACTGGGAACAACACTTGTCTTTTTCCTCATAGGAGCAGACTTGTATACAGCATATAGTTTTGTGGCAATACCATCTGGTGTATTTGCAAAAGGTGCGCTATACTTTTTTGCAATTCCCTATGTGATGCTAACTTTTGCAGTTGCATTAGTTACAATGCCAAAACTCTGGACTCTATCAAGGATAAAGGGATACATCACTGCTTCAGATTTTGTAAAAGACAGGTTCAACAGCAGAACACTAGTCTATAATGATTGCAGTTACGGGAATTGTTGCCGAACTGCCATACATTGCACTTCAGATAGTTGGCATGCAAGCAGTTCTTACTGTGATGCTTGCAGGATACGCCAATGCACAAGTGGTCACTGAAATATCACTTCTTATTGCTTTTGTAATTTTGGCAGCCTTTACATATTCAAGCGGATTACGTGGTGCAACTCTGACTGCAATCTTCAAGGATATTCTAGTATGGATAACAGTGATTGTAGTAATAATTGCAGTTCCAATAAGCATTGGAGGATTTGGAAATGCGTTCAAGGCAGCCAAGGACAACTATGTCACATTGCCAGACAATCTAGTTCCAGCATATGCAACCTTGATCTTGGGCAGTGCATTGGCTCTATACCTCTACCCACATGCAATAACAGGAGTTCTAAGTGCCCAAAGCGTGCAAAAGCTTCGCTCCAGTACAGCACTATTACCGTTGTATGGTGTTGGACTTGCAATACTTGCTCTAATGGGAATACTGGTATATGCAGTTCCAGGAGCCATGCACTTTTTAGCAGGATTTCCAGAGAGTTCACGCGGGATACTGGTTGTTCCTTCATTAATCCTCTACTCTTTACCAAGCTGGTTTTCAGGAATTGCACTGCTTGGGATATTTGTTGGAGGTCTTGTACCTGCTGCAATAATGGCAATGGCACAGGCAAATCTTTTGACTCGAAATATAATCAAAGAGATTAAACCAAATCTTTCAAACAACTCAGAGATAAGAATTACAAAAATGTCATCGACAGTTTTCAAGTTTATCGCTCTTGCATTTGTCTTTTCAGTTCCTGCAACATATGCAATATCACTCCAGCTGCTTGGCGGAATACTAATCGTACAGATTTTACCTGCAGTATTTTTTGGACTGTATGTAAAGTCGCTTAGAAAGATTCCTTTGATAGTTGGCCTGGTTGTAGGAATATTTTCCGGAATATACATGCTAGAGATGGCAAACAGTTTTGGCCAGTTGACATCATCTCTTTTCAAGACTGGTTTTGGTCCGATATACATTGCAGTAATTGCACTTGGGATAAATCTTGCAATATCATTTGCAGGAAGTGCAATATTACACAAACGTGAGATTAAAAACCAGACGAGTTAAGATATAATAAAATGTAGTTGAGTGGTTTACGACTACTCGTATTCCATCAATTTCTTTTCTTCTAAGAGTGTGTGGAGATTGTGTACTGCACGATAAACTTCTGCTTCTTTCTTAGTTCCAGTACAGACTAGTTTTCCGGAAGCAAAGATAAGAACTACTGAGCGAGGATCAAGCATTCTGTGTATCAGACCAGGAAATTGTTCTGGCTCATACATACTTCTTGGAAGACTACGTGCTGCTTTTTCCAAGTGAACTTTACCTCCGAGGCTAACAGATGCTACAATGTTTTGAATTGTAATTTCTGGATTCTTTTTGATTTTTATCTTGCCTTTTCTTAGTCTTTGTACTACAGTGTTTACTGCATTTACAGCAGCTTCCTCTGATTTTGAACCAGTGCAGACCATTTTGCCTGAGCTGAAGATCAGTGTTGCAGTTTTTGGAGATTTCAATCTAAAAACTAGACCTGGAAATTGTTCTGGATGGTATTCTACGTCTGGGAATTCTTTTGTAATTGCTACAAGATCAATTTTTTGGTCAACTGATGCAGAGGCTACTACGTTTACAATGTCAACAATCGGTTTTGTTTGTGGCATTTAAATAGAATATAAAGTGGTACCATATATAACCAATTACATGGAAACCGTGACTGCAAGGGTAAAAGATCTTACAGTATGTTTTTCAAGATAGAAATTTCTTCTGTTTGCATTTGATCGCAACAGTATTACAAAAAACTCTATGCACACTCTGACAAGATCTTGACAAAAAGATTTTCACAGTATATATTTTAGTAAAAATTCACACTATTCTAATGCAGTCAGATAGAGGTCACAGAAGATCGGAAGATGATGAGCATTCAAAGACTACAGAGATCTCAAAAATAAAAACCGAGATGGAAAATGCAGACAGGATATTTTATGAAGAACTTGCTAGCAAATATTTTCTGCTTGACAAATTCAGTCAAGAACAATTAAAGAACATGTGCACTAGCTTACTAGGCAAAGGTCCAGAGGTAGAATATTATGAGGATAGACATGCAAACAAAACTATTGAACTTCCACAATACAAAGAAGATTTCATCCATTTCATTATCGATGAATTTCAATTTTCAGAAATCAAAGATTATGCCCTAAGAAAAAATATCGTGCCAAGTTATTTTTTTGAAAACAAGTAAGTTATTTTGTTGAAACAACCAAATTAAGAAATATAGTCTTTGTCACATATCCATCCGAGGCACTAATTCCAATTGTGTAATTTCCTGGAGCAATCCCTCCATCATGGATATTGGTCAAGACCTGCTGGGTGTGCAAAGGATCAACAACATTAGGCGTAAATTTTACACCAAGGTACCCCAATTCGGCAGTTGGAGTAATTGAACTTGATGCATTTAAAGAAAGAGCACTTGGAGAGTTCAGACCACCTTTAATTTCTAGATTAATGGTATCATCAGTATTATTTGGACCAAGAAAAACCTCTTTTTTGCTAGGAGTTATGTCAAATGGAACCGGGATATGACCGTCAATCATTGCAACTTTGTCAGTATTCCATTCAGAGAACCAGAGAATTTTTTCATCTCGTGGGTCTTGTGAAATGTTAAGAGGATAAGTAAGATATCCATCCTTTGGAAGAGATGGTATCGAGTATTCAGTCAGGGTATAATTTACTAAATCAAAACATCCAATCTTGTTTCCCTGATGTTCATTAAACCATAAAATTTTAGGATTTTCAGTACCACGAATCCAAAAAGGCAGTGTTGTTGTATGAAAAGTATTTTGTGAAGTAGGATATCGAACCAGTTTTCCAGAATCAAGATCATATCTTGTAAGAAAACTTGTCCCGTGCTCTGTAAGCCAAATAGAATTTTTGTTTACAATCAGATCAGTTGGTGATGAAAACATGGTATCATTGTACTTTGGTATATTTTGTAGTGTTGTGATATTTCCAACAGAACCATTTTCCTTGACAACTTGATATTGTGAAATTTTTTGAGAATCAATGTTAGTTGTCCACACAGAGTCATTTTGTAAAAATATTCCAGCGGGAGTTGTATTGTTGCCAGTACCAAAAGATGATATCATATAGTGACCATCTAGTGATTTTTCTACAACTCCAATTGCATCATTACGCAATGTAGTAAACCATATTTTTCCATCACCTCCAACTTTCATCTGGAAGGGAGCTCCCGATTCAGAATGAAATATGTGAAAGGTATAATTTTCTGGCTCTAACTTCCAAATTGATCTAGTGCCAAGACCTGCAAACCAAATATTTCCATCATGGTCTTGCACCATAGTCCACACCATGGTAGAATTTCCATGGCTAGTTTCAGGTTGGGAATCATCTCTAATCGCAAAATTTTCAATATTTCCACTTTTAGGGTCAAGTGAGAGCAATTTTTTGGAATCAGAAGTTGTTATCCATACAATACCACGGTTATCAACTAGCAAGGCATTAGGCCTTGTTCCTTCAGGTAGAGAATATTCTGTGACATAGGATAGTTGTGCGTTTGATAGATTTTTAGTCGTATTTTGCCAAGGTGCAACAAGTACAAAGAGTGCGATTGCAGATACTGCCACTGCCAATAACAAGACTAGTTTGAAGTTCAAATTACTCTGAATATCTTTGGATATGGTCTTTGCATATTAGTCTCTCGAAAATAGAGTCAATATAATATAGGAAATCAAAGTATGAAACTTTGTGAAGAAGCGATTCTATCTTTTTCTACCAATTTATCTTAGCTTCTTCATAGGCCTTGGAATCTATGAAGTAGTGCATCCTCCATTTAGTACAGATTCAACAAGGATTGGAAATTATGAGATCAAAATAGAAACCACACCTCCAGTTCCAGAGATAGGAAAGGATACGGTGATACACTTTCTAGTTTTGGATGAAAATGGAATACCCGTAGATAGAGTTAGGATGGGAATTCAAATTTACTATAATGATAATTTACAAAGCTCGTTTCCTCCCGCTGAGCATGATTCTGGAAGATATGATTTAGATCATGTGTTTGAAGAATCAGGAAATCATGTAATCAGAGTTGATCTTTTTGATCCCCAAAATGATGCCGTACTATCCCATGCATTCAACATAGGAGTGCTAAACTTTTACATGAATGTATTTACGTACCTAATAATTGCAGGCCTGGCAGGAGCTGCCGGCATAATTATTGCAATAATAATTTTTCAAAAGAAAATAAGCAAGATAAAATAAAAAATACGGCATGGCCCTATTGGCAGAATATTGGAGATTACCTCCGTTGAATCATTACGCCAATGCGCAGATTCGTGTGAGATTTCTGCCGGACCATGCATCGTCAAGCCATTGATTGTGACTTTACGATCACAGACATATTATAATTACAAGTTATTTAAAAATTTGTATCAATAAATATGTTAAACTATAACATATATAAAAAATCCATAATAAAAAATGGTTTTTTCAATAATAATTATTCAAGCATGTTCCAAAACCTAGAATATCGAAATAGTCCCACCCAGCCAGATATGAAACATGCCAGAGACAATGCAAATAAAAGATAAAATCCCCTCTTACTTTTTGCAATATCAAGATCTAAGAAAATAAACGTGCCCAGCCCTATTAGACCAAAGAAAAGTATCAGCCTGCCCAGTCTTTTTAGATTCAACTATTGACTCAACCAAGATGCTCAGATATAAAATCGATCTACTGGTACAATCATAGTCAAGAAAAATTTTATAATAAAATACAATATTACACTAGGCCGCATTTTTCGTAATACTGTTGATGATAATCCTCTGCCTTGTAAAATTCGGTTGCAGGAACTATCTCAGTTACAATTTTTTTTGTATACTTTCCAGATCTTTCAAGCTCGTCTTTTGACTCTAGTGCATCTTTTTGCTGTTCAGCAGTATGAAAGAAAATTGCCGATCGATATTGTTTCCCAATGTCAGGACCTTGTCTGTTCAGCGTAGTAGGATCGTGATTGTTCCAGAAAATATCCAATATTTTTCGGTATGAAATTTTTGATGGGTCGTATTCAACCTGGATTACTTCAGCGTGTCCTGTTGTATCAGTACATACATCCTCATATGTGGGATTTTTAAGATGACCTCCCATGTAACCCACACTTGTGGACATTATCCCATTTTTTCTAAAGTCATTTTCAATGCACCAAAAACATCCTGCGCCAAATGTAGCTTTCAATACATGAGATACAATCTACCCTAAATTAAATTCTATTGGGTAAGCAGATAGATTGATTGGGCAACATCTTGGTCAGATACTTGTCCACCAGCCCACATGCATAATGCATTTTTGTCTGGGACTTGACCAGGAATTTCAGATTGTCCTTGGACAGTCATCAGATTATTGGAAGCAAGATATTTCATAAGGTAACTTAGTTGTGCGTTATCAACATCTCCATTACACCAAAATTCTACTGTCTTTTTTGTCCAGGATGGGATTTTATCCTGACCCACAATCACATCGATTACAAATGACTTGATTACAGAGTTTCCATTTTGATCCTTGGCAGCACATGTTATCGTTGTAGTGCCTGTCATAAAGAAAGAGCCCGATGGCGGAGCACAGATGGGAGACTGGAGGCCAGATATCAGCGTAGAACCGAGGTAATTTACAATTGTTCCAGCAGAGTTTGGTGCATAAAACACAAGAGATGGTGGACTTGAAGGCGGTGGAACATTTGAGCTCATTGTAGAGCCAGACATAGACTGTCCAGAAGAGCCCCCTATAGTTACAAAGACACTTGATGGATCAGTTGGGTCATCAAATCTAAATTCCAATGTAGAGCCCATCTGTACTGGAAATCCTGCAATTTCTGTTGGTATCTTTACAGTTACTGCAAATGTATCAGTATTAGGTCCTGTTTCTCTTAGCACATATGGATTTGCTTGAAAGACGCCATCTGCCAATGTAGTTTGAGCTCCACCCATGTGAACTTCAACCATGTTTAGAGGAATATCATCAGGTTTTTGAGAATCTAAATTATAATTTGGAGCATAGATACTAAGTATGAAATTGTGACCAATTATTACATTTGAATTTGAGCTTTCTACAGGACTAGTAACAGTAGATGTTAGAACTTTGGATTGAGTCTGTGTTGTAGGGTTTCCAGAATAATCAGCTTGTTGATGATATGTCATAACTACAACATCACCGTCTGCCAAAGGTTTACCATTAACAGAGTCTGGCAATGTAAGTTGAACTTGAAAAGTACCAGTGTCTATTCCAGTTTCCACCATGGCATCAGGTCCAGCTACTGAGACTCCGTTAATTGTAAAATCAACCAACCCTGCTGTTGGTATAGTCATTACTGCGCGATGATCAGTGGATAAATTGGAATCAGTAATATAAAAAGTCAGAATTGTGCCAGGTACGGCAGGCTCGGCATAAGCAAGAGACAACGGCAACAAAAGCAGAACAAGAAAAAGTCTTTTCATGCCACATCTCGTTCAGATGATTTTAGCGCGTTTATTTCAGTATCAGAGTTTTTAATCAGAGTAGCTAGAATTTTTTTGGCAGAATCAATCTCTTTTTCAGATAATCCTTTGTACATCATTTTTCTTAGTTGAAGAACTATTAATATTATTGAATCCACAGTTGACTCGGATTTTTTTGTAAGAAAAATTCTATTCATTCTTCGGTCTTTAACATCTGCTCTTCTTTCCACCAAGCCATTTTTTTCCATTTTATCAATCACTGGAACAAGTGTACTGCCATCAACGTAAATCTTCTCAGCAAGTTCTTTTTGCGTAAGCCCATTTGTTATATTTAATGCAAGTATTATTTTCCAGTGGGCAGGTGTCAGTCCAAGTTGTTTTTTCATCTCAAGTTCTGCCAGTCGCTCTTGGGATTTTGCGGCAAGGAAGATTAGCATACCTATGCTATCGTTGATGTCCAATTTACGCATAGTGTATAATAGATTCACTGGTATACAAATGATTGGTGTACCAATAGTTATATACCTTCGAGTCAATATTATGACATGGTCGCACCAAGTAAGACATCAAGAATACTGGCCATTACACTAGTCACACTTTCAGGCTTAACGTATGTAGGCACATACAATCCAGTATTTGCAACAACATCGCCCCAATTTGAAAGCCAGACCATAACAGGAATAGATCTAAAGAACAATCCGATGGCTGCAAAGATACTAAGCGAGATAGAATATTCCAAAAAACAAGTAGCAGCCTTGGAAAAAAATCAAAAAGACCAAGATGCAAATCAGAAACTTGTTGAGCAGCAGAGATTGATAGCGAAACAACTCCAAGACCAAGCATATCAGATGCTCCAGTTACAAGCTGCACAAAACAGTTCAGATAATGCGTATGGTAGATTTCTCAATACCATTCCAACCAATGACACCAAGATGGTATTTCAGGACGAGTTTGCATTTACCAAACAAAGAGTCAGTGCAGGAGATGCGGCAATGCATCAAGTGCTTGTAAATGGCGGCACATGGGATCAAGCAATACAAGAATTTTCAAAATATGCCGCAATAAAATATGTTGAAATGATATCTGTAAACCAGGCACTCAATGACAAGTACATTCATCATCCAAATAGATCAATCATGATCCAAACTGGAGCCATACCATTTGATCAGTATGGCCACGTTCCAGATAATTACATCCAGATTCCAAGTACGGTGTCAAGCCATGCCTAAATCTAATTCAAAATTCACATCAAGTTTTTTTTTCATTGTAGTATTAGCAATTGGAATCTTTTCATACATACCTCCATCTTATGCTGACAGGATAATTACATTACAAAAAGTTTCAAATGTAAACGAATCATCATTACTTGATGCATTATCTAACGTGTCAGAATATCCACAAATATTTCCAGACAATGTAAAATATGTAAAGATTCTAGACAATAACACAAAACTTGTAGAGATGAATGCAGGCATAAATGGTATATTTTTTGATACCAAGGCCATATGCACAACTGACGCAAATGGAAATTACGTACTTCAAGTAGTCTCAGGTGACCTTAATGGTACCACAATGACTACCACCCTACAGCCCACATGGGGCTTTCAAGGTCAAAAAGATGGAGGAACAATTGCAAACATAAACTTGGACGTTAAAACATCGGGAGTTCTTTCATGGATGCTTAATTTCGTTCCAGATAGCACTGTATCAGATGCTCTAAATTTTGGATTTGACAAGTTCATCGAATACATCCAGATGACATAGTTTCAGGTTATAGTAAAAATTCAAAACTCTTTAGGGTTATTTTAGAAATTTTGGTTTTAGTTTTGTATTATTTTTTAAAAGTTCAAGGGCAATTGTTTTATTGTTTAATGCCAAATCAAACTTTTTATCTATTTTTAATGCAGCGTTAAAACATTTTATTGCGTCTTTTAGCAAACCAAGTTCTCCAAGTGACAGACCCTTGTATGCTATTGCTAGTGCATATTTTGGCTGAATCTTTAATGCTTTGTCATAACATTCTATTGCTTCATGGTATTTTCCAAGTGTATGTAATGCAGAACCCTTGTTTACAAGAGCATCCATGTTTTTCTTTTCAATTGCAAGTGCTTCGTCATAACACTTGACTGCTTTAGCATGTTTTCCCAGAGTCTGAAGTGTAACTCCTTTGTTTATCAAAGCAGTAATATTTTTTGGATCCTTGAATAGAACAAGATCATAATATTCTAGTGCAAGTGTATATTTTCCTTCTTCACATAGTTCGTATGCATCATCAAGAAGGGAAGAATTTTTCATTGATTTGAGTTAAAAATCTGTAGATATTATCCTTTTAGCAGCGGTCATACGAGAGAGCAGATCATGTAAATTATCAGATCTGATAACTAGCAGGGTGTACATATTTACCCAGATCAATATTCATGTGATTTGGAAGAACCCAAGTGTGAAAATTGTGGAAAACCATTAGAGTTCCCTGTATACTCATTGCTCTGACAAGTGCCTGTTTGATTCAATCAAGAATAGTCAGCCTTTTGCAATAGAAGATAGAAAGAATAATTCAACTAGCAATTTAGAACATTCATAGATCTAATATCTGAAAGCATATGAGATATGTTCAATTTATCGACTAGAAAATTAAGATATTCTAATTCACAACAGTCTTTAACGGCATTTTCTTGCAAAGCTCTAATGCCTACGCTAGTCTTTGATTTCGATGGGACAATTGCAGACACTCTATCAGTAGTCATAAAAATTGCAAACAAATTTGCCGACCATTACGGATACAAAAAAATTCCCCTCAGTGACTTGCCAAAACTTAGAGAGAAAAAACCAAGTGCAGTGTTAAAACACCTGGGGATATCAATATTCAAGCTTCCAATAGTAGTAAGAAAGATAAGATTTGAAATGAACAAAGAAATTATTCATTTGAAGACTGCAGTAGACCTTAGAGATACTCTAGTCCACCTCAAAGAAAATGGATGTATTCTAGGAATCTTGACTACAAACTCTACAGAGAATGTTAACGAGTTTTTAAAGAACAATGATTTACAGTTGTTTGATTTTGTTTATTCCGGTAGAGCAGTATTTGGTAAAAGCAGACTGTTAAAAAAATTGATGAAGGAAAAAAAGATACCTCATCCAGATCCTATTTACATTGGAGATGAGATAAGAGATGTCGAAGCTGCCAAGAAGGCAGGAATCAAAGTTATAGGAGTAACATGGGGATACAATACCAAAAATGCTCTGTTAACATCTAGTCCTGATCATGTTGCAGAAAAACCTGAGGAACTCAAGAGTATAATCCTAGGCTAGAGACATACACCGATTAAAATCATCTTCAAGTTAATTTGAAATAACACATCTAGTGGCATCATTTATCATGAGTGCAGATGTAACAGAGGAGGAAAAAAAGGCATTAACACCAGAATCAGGTTTTGATTTATGTGGAATTGATTATTTGGAGTCACTTGGAAGAAGACTCTATTTCATAGAACATTATGACAGATATCAAGATGCACTTGATGCAAAAAAAGGACGCGACCGCCCTGATGAGTATCTAATATTATACAGGGGAGTAACGTAAGATAATTCACATAAAATTATTTTTCCAAGTAAATTTTTATTTTTTTCCCAAAGTCTTTTTGTCTGACATTTTTTTAAATATCCTTACAGCTTCTAGATGAGAGCAATTTGCTTTCAGCCCTTTACCGTGGTGAAATTTATAGAAATTTTTGAACCCCTCGCAGTCACAGCTGTCTGATGTTACCATGTATGACTTGGATGGGTCACTAGATGATTTTACTTGAAACAGATCCTCTTCAATCATAATGACTCCATTTTTTGCCAGGGCTGTAGCCTTTTTGATAGTATTTGCACTCATGGCTTTCAATGAATTCTCAAATAAATAATCCTTAAGGTCTCAAGCAGGTTTATTTTTCATCGTCAATAGAGCCGCCCTGGCCTCTAATTGCAGCAAATGTTGCAGTACTTGTAATATTCTGTACATCTCTTACTCCAGTTATTGCAGCGTGTAGTTCTTCTTCCTTTTTTGCAGACACCTTGACAAATACATCGTATTTTCCCATGATTCCGTTAACTTCTACAACATTTGCCAATTTTTTGATTTTCGATATTGCGTCACTTTCCTGCCCTGGTATACATGTTGCAAATATGTATGCAATCATAGCATACATAGAAAATAATCAGATAAAAGTTTAGAGTTAAAATTTAACTTTATTATGATTAAATGTTAGGTATACACTATGCCTACAAAACCAGAGGATGTAGAATCAGAGTTGATCAAACAGATGTTTGACGAAATAATGAAAATGATTCGTGAAAAACACATCAAACTAGAAACCATTGTTCAGAGAATGGTAGAGCAGGGTAGCATATCCCAAGAATCATTTGATAGAGTATATGGCATCCTTACTGAATACGGAAGAAAAAAACAATGGATTAATGTTTAGAATTAGAAGATTAGAGATGATTTGGCTCTCAAAAGATAAGAGTATTTTTGCAATTCCAGTTAAATCAAATTAATTTTAGGCAATTTGGATTAGAATATCAAAGTGGAATGTTTAGATTTTTTATTTTATTAATTATTTCGTCATGATTCGAGTCAGGATTTGTTGAGAGTATCAAAAGTCCATCATCAAGAAATAATGTAATTAGTTTTACTTTTTCTTTGGATGTTATCATCCAGTTTGTCTTGCCCAGCTTTTCATTGAACATTTCATCCCATGAAGCCTTGACGGACGCCTGATAATGTACCATGTTGCTTCAGCTCCTCATCAAGTAATGGTGAGGCAGTGGCCTTTCTGACAAACGTGATCAATTTTCTATCTTTTATTCTACCAACAAAACGAATGCTCACATCCAAATTTAGGATCTGAGTGTATGGATCTGCTTGTTTTATGCGCTGAGCCAATTGTAGAATAGTAATCTCCAAAGGAAATTTAACTCTATTGTAACATCAAAAAATAGACACCATGAGTGATAAAAGTTACAATACAATACTAGACAAGATTATAAAAAAACATCACATCGATCAAAAATCTGCATCTTTGATGAGACAGTCTCTTGACAGAATTAACGCTATTAACGAATCTAAAAATTTCAGATACGAGTCTCTTTCAGAATTTGAAAAAAGATTACCAGAGTTGAACAACCTAAAAGAAAAAGCAACTGAATCATTTAGGCCATTTGCCAACAAGTATAACACATCACTTTGTGCATCCATGGGAGTTCCTATGATGGAATCAATATCCATGTCTAAAAAGTCAGGAAGATATGAGGCATTTCAGGAACTATTTGGGTTGACAAATGCCAAAGCCAAAAGATTTGGTCTTGCAGCACTTTATTGTGCGCTTGAGGGCCAAAAAAACGACATTCCAAGTACAGGAGACATGTATAACATAGTATTTGACAGAGACTCTCCCTGGACATATAGAAACGAGGTAGAACACATGGAAGAATATGCAAGATATCATTTCAACAGCTATGTCATAAACGAAGTAGAAAATTCGGCATCAAATCCATTTGAGCCAGTAATATCATTATACGAACATGGTTCTGCAGACTTCATATTCATGCAGACACGGCATGATAATGTAAGAACAGAAAAGTTGTGTACGTTTCACACAGTTAACATTCCAGACAAGGGGAACATTCTTGGCATTCACATGACTGGAGATGAAAAATTATTACATTATAGAAGATGGGGAGAGCCGTATTTTACAATCCATCCAGTTGGGGATAAGACAGGATTAAGAATTGTAGGAATTGCAGATCAAAGATTTATGGCAGACTAATTTTAGCTCAACTTCTTGGCGTCTTTTTTCCAGATTCTGACACCATCAACGAAGACTTGTTCTGGCTCCTCAAATACAGTATGCCACTTGCCATCATGTGGAAAGAGCTTGTCCATTTCTTTTATCTTGTCGTTTGTTGGAAAAGTATTGGTTAGTGCGCCCCATTTCATATTAGGGACTTTGGGCATTATTTCGTTGATATCACGCATGTTACTATACAATACAAAATCATTGGATAAAATACTATGCATTACCTTATGAAAAATACAAAAACAGTTTGAAAAATTATACGTATTATTCCAGAGTGACTAATTTGATTTATCCCTAGTCAATTAATTCATGGGTATAGTATAACTTGCATGACAACAATAGTTGGAATCAAAACAAAAGACGGCGTAGTTCTTGGTTCAGACAAGAGAGCAAGCAAGGGGTTTTTCATCGGATCTAAAATAGTGCAAAAGATTGCAAAGATAGATGAGACATTAGCTGTTGCAATTGCTGGCCAAGTCTCAGATGCAGAGCACATAATCAAGGTAGCAAAAGCAGAACGAAGGCTAATGGAATTAAGAAGAGGATTTCCATTGAGCATAAAAGAATCTTCAAGGCTGATTGCAAACATTGCGTATTCCGGCCTTAGAAATTACCAGCCATACTACGTAGAACTGCTAGTAGCTGGAGTAGACAAGGACGGTCCACATGTATTTGCAGCAGACATGAGCGGTGCAGTCATGGAAGAAGACTATGCGTCATCAGGCTCGGGTTCACCTATTGCATATGGAGTGCTTGAGAGCTTGTACAACAGGGACGTAACAAATAGTCAAGCCAGTGATATTGCATCACGTGCTGTATCTGCAGCGATGGAACGAGACCCAGGTTCTGGAAATGGAATAAACATTCTAGAAATTCAGAATTTGCCAAAGGAGGTTGCGGCATAAATGTCAGAATCTCAAAACAGTGGAAGATTTCCATTCTATGGACCGCAAGGAAGACTAGTACTTGTAGATAGTGCATTAGAAGCAGTAAGCAGAGGCTCGACCACAATAGGAATCAAGACTCCAAACTTTGCAATGATTGCAAGTCAGATAAAACCAACACACCCTTTGATAGAACCATCAGAGAAGATATTTCCAATTGACTACCACATTGGTGCAACAGGTTCTGGGTACATTGGAGACATACTACTACTAATCGATACACTACGTCTTGAATCGCAAAAACACAGACTGACATACGAGACTCCAATAGATGTCAACTCGCTTGCAAAACATCTCAGTAGTTTTCTGCATAATTATACAACATATGCAGTAAGACCACAAGCAGCATCCATAATCATAACAGGAGAAGACCAGACAGGAGTTCAACTATACCAAGTAGATCCAAGCGGAACTTTCTTCAGAGGTTCTGGATTTGCAATAGGCCAGTCCTCAGATATTGCCCTTGATGTCATCACTAAAGAATACAGCAAAGATATGAAGTTAGACCAGGCTGTAGAACTTGGCAGAAAGGCAATAGAAAAATCACTAGGGGAAAAACCCATAGTTGAGACAGGAATTATTGAACCAGGGCAAGCGTTTCGAAGAATACGCACCGAGAATACCTAAGCCTTTTTCAAAGGCATTCATTTTTATTTTTAAAAAATAGCAAAAAATAGAATTATCGTATATTCAAGAATAGTAATAGACCAGCAACTAAAATACAACATGCACAAATAATCAATAGATTAGAAATGGCAAAAAATATCACTAGTACATTTTCAAAATCTCCAGAAAAGGCTGATGACATAGTGCTAAAAATTGAACATGTTACCAAGATATTTGATACATCTGCCGGAAGAACGGTTGCACTAGATGACATAAATTTTACAGTAAAACGCGGCCAGTTCGTATCAATTATGGGACCTTCCGGATGCGGAAAATCCACACTTCTCAATATAATAGGTGCATTGGATAAGCCAACATCGGGTAATGTATCCATAAACGGATATGACATATTTTCACTTGCAGACTCTGAAATTGCAACCATGCGAAATCGTCTCATAGGATACATCTTTCAATCTTATAATCTAGTTAACAGGAGCACAGTTGAGATCAATGTAAAATTACCTGCAATCATAGCTGGAATGTCTACATCAGAGGCAAACCGTAGAGCAAAGAAAGTTTTAGAAGAGCTTGGAATAGCAGACAAGGCAAAACAAAAACCAGTCAACCTCAGTGGAGGTCAGCAGCAAAGAGTTGCAATTGCAAGATGTTTGATAAATAATCCCGCAATAATTCTAGCCGACGAGCCAACAGGAAATTTGGATACAAAGACAGGTCAGGACATATTTGATATGCTAAAGTTGTTATCACATAAATTTGGACGCACTATCATAATGGTCACACATAATCCCGAACTTGCGGTAGCTACTGATAGATCAGTTATGATCAGAGACGGCAAAATTGAAAAAGACGTCCTAAATAAAAATAACTAATACGTATTATTTCAAATCTCTATCGGTTCTTTTTATTGTAAAAAGTCGTCGGGTGTCAATTTAGGGGTGCATCATGCTACTCATGTTACCCATACCATTCATTGAACCTTGATTTGACTTGCCATTCATCCCTCCCATTCCGCTCATGTTGCTCATGCCACCCATCATACCATGCATCATACCATGATTCATCATATTCTGCATTGATTGCATAGCTTGCGGATTGTTCATCATTGTGTTACACCAAGACTGCAAAGCTTGTGGATGATCAGTCAGATATTGGGACATTTCTTCTCTGTATTTTGTACTATCAAACATACTGGAATACATTTGCTGTCGAAATTCAGAATCTTGCATCATATTTCCATCATATTTTCCATAATGATGCCATCCATCAAACTGACTGAAATGATCATGCATTCTGTATGAATTATGAGAACTAGAAACTGCATAACCTATCTCAATTCCTCCAACCATACCAACAATTACTATTGCAATCCAAACGTATTGATTATTCATGATTTTGTTTGTTTTTTCTGTATATTATAGTAAAAACTAGAATATCAGGATTGATAATCAAAGTTTAGATTTCATGGTCTGCAATATCGGTTTATCTTAATTCCATATCGATAGGACCATTTAGAGTCATCTTAAAATATGATTCCTGTAAAGCATACACATGCAAGGTTCAAGTGCATTAGACAAATACGATTTAAAAAAAGCCCACAAAGCTTTGAAGATGCTGCTTATTGATAGAAGTAATGAATTTCGATTGTTGGCAAAAGGTACTGGATACCCAACAAATACTGAAAACTGGGAAACCATTATCTTGAATTTTTGCCTTGATTTTGTAGAGTGTTTTAAAGACATGTCAAGTGAGAATCCACTTGATCACAATCAGATTCACAAGTGTATGACGCACTTGAGACAAATAACAAGAGGTAAGACAAACATGACCGAAGTAACACACCTTGAGAATACGGCATATCTGATAGCAGAAGATTTCAAATCAATTTACAAGAGAATGGAGTAAATTCTCAATTATACGACTGGAAAGAGTGAAATCTGTTTTTTTCAACAGGTCTTTCTTTTAGGAGTTTTGTAATCTGTTCCAGCATTTTCTGGGCATGAATTATGGACTCTGACTTGAGCTTGGCTTCCGTTGCATCACTTTCTACAACTGCATATCTTGAGACAAGTTTTAGATTAACATGATATTTGTCACTACTAACCCACTGTAGCACATATCCCCCATCTCCTTCTACAATTCCTATCCATCGTAGAGTACCAAACCATTTTCCAAGTAATTTG
Organism: uncultured Nitrososphaerota archaeon; assembly: GCA_963713025.1. Lineage (GTDB taxonomy): Archaea > Thermoproteota > Nitrososphaeria > Nitrososphaerales > Nitrosopumilaceae > Nitrosotalea. Next base: position 96,077 of record CAVQKA010000007.1, read on the forward strand.
CTAACCACATCTTCTACTTTAATATCAGTTGGAATGTATAGTTGGAGTATCTGTTCAAATTGTTCATATTGAGGTGAAATTCCCTTTGATAAATTTTCAAGATCAATTCTAGATTTTTTGACAAGTATGGAATCTAGATTCTTTGCCAACCTATAGCCATAATCTGTTTTTTTAATCAAACCTGCAGTTTCTAGTCTATGCAATGAACGTGTTAAGCTTTGTTGGTGAATTCTTAACTTTCGCACAAGACCGTTGAATGTATACTGGTTATCACTGACATCACTGTCCTGGTTTAACACCGACAGTACTTTTTTGTCATTTGTTTGAAAATCATCAAGGGATACATCAGCTGAATTATCAATTATAATCTGAACCATTTTGTCATCTACTTTGACCTCCTTTTCATTTACTGGCTTGTCGTCTTTTTCTTGAGAATCTTTGTTTTGCATTTCTATAACTCCAATGGCGCCATTACTTATTTAAAACTAGTTTAGCTGTTAACACTTGATCTGATTCCAACATCGTAGAATTTCTAGATTTTATCAAATTACTTGCGTTTTGTAATATAGTATAATGAGGAAGATTGAGTCTATTTTTTCTAGACTTTGCATTTCTTGAATTTAGTCGTAGTTTATTATTGCAACATGGACAACGTATTCCAGAGGCTAGCGAGTCAATAAATATCCCGCATACAGAACAAGGCCTTTGACCCACTGCAAACCTATATCCTCCCAATGGTTTTTTTGCTGCAAACCTGTAGCAAATTCCTTTGCACTTCAAGTGGTACTAAGCAATACAACACTTCAAATAAAATAGACTAGGATCAGTAAAACCCAGTCACAGGTATTTTTATACTTGTTCAAAAATAAATACGACCATCAATTAAAAGATACAATTGGTTGACATTTGGACGTTTATTGCCATATCCATTCCCACAATGGTCTTTCTAGGAATGCGTCATGCCCTTGATGTTGACCATATAACTGCAATAGACAACCTAGTACGATTACACAATGCCATTAAAAAATCTAGATGGATAGGTGCGGGATTTAGTGCAGGACATATGATATCAGTATTAGGAGAGATGATTTTCATAATTTACATAGTTGGTAGCATTACAAGTGCCGACAAGCTGGCGTTTTGGGGAGGTGTGATTGGTGCCATTGCTTTGGGAGCAATAGGTGCAATCAACATTTATGCAATGAAGAGATGGGGAAAGAGCGGTTCTGCAATACTCTCTAGTAAGATTCTAAACAGAACAGGAGTCTTGGGACCAGTTGTATCCTCACTGGTCACAGGTTTGGTCTTTGGACTTGGATTTGACACAGCTACACAGATTTCTGCAATTACCTTGTCTGCGGTAGCATCTGCAACAGCTGGAATACAAACAGCTTTGATTCTTGCAGGATTCTTTGCCCTTGGAATGATTCCAGTAGACACTTTTGATAGCATAATACTTCGTTCTGCATTCTCCAAAATACTTCATGCAAAAGGATTCAGATACATGTCATATGCATTGAGTGCAGCTGCATTAGCAGTCGCTTCAGTTGCAGCTTATGAAGTATTGACAAATACAGAGATACTACCTAAATTGACAGGACCAGTTTTGGCAGTGACAATAGTTTCTGCATCATTTGGATATGCTTTTGCTACAAGGAAAAAAATTCAAGAGCCAAACCATATGGAGAAAAATGAATAATGGATTAATCCTTGTATTTTTTACTAACTTGAAACATTAATTGGAAATTGCGCGGTTTCCGAAACTGGCATGAACCAAATCCCGTCCACCTCGACTACTGCCTTATACAACCCCGCATCTTGGAACTTGTATGGAATGGTAACAGAACCATCTGCAGTATGTAAAAGCGAAGTGGAAAACACCTGAGTCGCTCCTTTCATTATTGTAACTTTGTAATCAACATGGTCTTCAATTGAATTAGTTTGGGCGTTGATAAAATCCACCTTGAGTTGAGTCGGTTGTCCAGTGGTTGGATTTGCAACATCAGTTGTCAGCCCTATTTTGAGATTTTCTCCAGATGTATTTGTAACCTGTGTCCCATTATTTTTCTCTACAGTGTATAGTGCCAGCATTCCACCTTGAATGTGATCATTTACATGACAATGTAAGAGCCAAGTGCCAGGATTGTCAGGATACATGTCCAATACTTTCATGCTCATTGGAAGAAGTTCCACCATGTCAGTACGCATTCCATCCATCAACAATGTATTGCCATGCCAATGTGGTGCGTGAATATCACTTTCCCCGCCCATGCCGGCAACATACCAACGTACATGAGTGTTTTGCTTCATATCCAATCCGGGCGTATTTCCAAAGATATATCCATTAATAGAATATTTCAGATTGCTTTCCCAGAAATTAGGATCAGTTTCGTTTACCTGAGACATGTCCTCACCAGTAAATGTCTTGATGTTATCTGCCAAGTATGGACTTTGAGTCTCGTTGAATATGGTAAACAATGTAACAAATTCCCTGTCAACTCCTTTTGGAGTACCATCTGGATTTGCCTCTCCATTTCTTGTTATGATAATCGGCCCTACCAGTCCTGCATTGGTATCAGTGATCTCATTGACATGTGAGTGATACATCCACAATATTGAACTTGGATCGTGCGGTCCAGGTCCTGCCCTTTCCGGTACGTTCCACACATATGTAAAATTGCCACCTGGTGGTACTGCCTCACCTAGTTTTTGAGAATCCGGTACCCCGTCATTGTATGGTGCGCCTTCTGAGGCCTTGTCATATAAAACACCATGAGGATGAATACTGGTTGGAATACTGCAGTTATTCTTGAATACAACATGGATTATATCTCCAACCTCGGCATGAATAACAGGTCCTAGTACTCCAAGATGTTCCCACTGAGATGTTCTTGGTTGTAGTGTTGTAAAGGAACCATCTGTATATCCCCGGTAAACGCATTTTAGATACACACTACCAATCCTGTCTACTCCATTTTGTGTATAGAGCGCGGTTATGGAATCATTTGCAAGTGATTTTCCTGTGATCATGTTCATCCCAGACGGAGCATAATTCCATTTCACCTCGTCTGATGCAATATAGTAGGTTCTGTCTACACCTTGGAATGCTGTAGGTGTAGCAGTCTGGGTTATTGTTGTAATCTGATTTGAATTCTCTGTAAAATGATAAACTATGACTCCTGTTAATGCAAATGAAAGTGCAATGATTATCCCAAACAGTATGACAGTTTTTGAGGTCATAGATTTAAGCCCCTCCCAATGTGACTACATGATTTGTAAAACCGGCTATTGCTCCAAGTAACAAAAGTTGAGAATAATCAATCATAGTATATCAGTTCCACGACATATTGAATTTCCATGGCATGACAAATCAGTTAAAGAAGTATCGGCACCCTTCAAATTGGCTCCTGTAAGGTCTGCATCATGAAAACTGCCTCCATTTGTATACACTTGTTGAAGATTTGCACCAGTAAGATTTGTATCATCAAAAGTTACACCTCTTAGATCATCATTTACAAGTATTACATTTTGAAGATCTGCGCCAGACATGTCTGCACCTATCATGTTAGTGTTAGACATATCAAGACCAGACAGTGTGGCATTAGTAAATTCTACACCTACAAATCTTGCACCAAGAACATTTGCACCACGTAGGTCTGCACCAGAGAGATTTGCATGATAAAAGTCAATATTTCTCAGATCTGCGCCTCGAAGATCTGCGCCAGACAGATTAGAGTATGAGAAATCACCTCCAGATAAGATAGAGTTTTTCATGTTTGCTCCTGAAAGATTTACGTCATAAAACAATGGGTTTTGCATAACAGTTCCTGAAAGATTTGCTCCAGACAAATTAGAAAAATGATACTGATTCTGGAACATGGTGCAATTACTCCAGTTTACATTAGGAGAAGGCGCTTGAAAGCAATTAGATAATTTTGCAACGGAATGCGGAGTTGAATAATCTTGGGCAAATACATTTGTTGTAGATATTGAAGTTATTACAATCATACTAAACAAGAACATCATAATTTTTATCATCATTAGGCAAGCCTAATTGTGACATGTATTTAATTTGCACAACTGACACAATCGCTGAAAACAACTTCTGATTCTAAGAAAATTGAATGTGTAAGAAGTTTAAATTCAAACGATAAATTTCGTACCACGAAAAATTTGATTTTGTAAGAGATACCAAGTGTATAGTTACATGGTTGTTTTAAATTAGAAAAGATTTGAGATAGTTTCCATTATCTAAAAACGAAGATAAGACTAACTACTACAGATTGGACTTCCGCGACATGACATGTCTGTACTTGAATAGTCAAGACCTTTCACATTTGCTCCAGTAAGATCAGAATTTGCAAAACTACCTCCATTTACAGATGCTTGTTGAAGATTTGCACCCTGAAGAGATGCGTCAATAAAAGTTGCACCTCTCATATCAGCATCTACAAGATTAGTATTTACAAGATATGCACCAGTTAGATCTGCACCAATCATGTTGGTGTGTGACATGTCAAGACCCGATAAATTAGTATTACTAAATTCTACACCTACAAATCTTGCACCAAGAACATTTGCACCACGTAGGTCTGCACCAGAGAGATTTGCATGATAAAAGTCAATATTTCTCAGATCTGCGCCTCGAAGATCTGCGCCAGACAGATTAGAGTATGAGAAATCACCTCCAGATAAGATAGAGTTTTTCATGTTTGCTCCTGAAAGATTTACGTCATAAAACAATGGGTTTTGCATAACAGTTCCTGAAAGATTTGCTCCAGACAAATTAGAAAAATGATACTGATTCTGGAACATGGTGCAATTACTCCAGTTTACATTAGGAGAAGGCGCTTGAAAGCAATTAGATAATTTTGCAACGGAATGCGGAGTTGAATAATCTTGGGCAAATACATTTGTTGTAGATATTGAGGAAGATATAATCACTAAAACTGAAATTGTTCCCAGTAATAATATGGAATTTTTCTTTATCATTTTTTGTTCTCTTTGCATGTATTTTGGATATAATTTAAGATGACTGGTACATTCATCGAATGTACCATGTCATCAGTGTTCGAAGTATAAATCAGATATTTTTTACACAGATGACCACATACAAGATATTTTTAAGCCAACTCTGGTAGAGGATGTCCAATCCACATCTACCAGAGTCATCGTTTTGATGAACAACCGATACACTAGGTTTGAAAACAACAATACAAGTTCAAATAATAAAGAAAATGGTACATTCGTCTACCGTACCACGAATCCACATGAGATAATAGAATTTCAAGCACTTTTCAAATATTGCATTAAATTAAAATATTAAAAAATAATTGAAGAAATAGAATTAATTTTTGTCTCTCTTTAGAAACGAAAACCATTTTCTTTTAGATTTTTCTTTTGGAAGAGAGGGTTGATCGTCTTTCATGATAAGTATGATCTCTTAATTTTAATAACATGGCTGGTACATTCGGCAATTGTACCAGATTTGTTTTATCTGATAGTTCATAACAATACAATTACTGGAATGTCATAGTCACATTTGCCATCGAGTAAATTGCTATTCATAAATGACATTCCAGTTTTTTATTCCCAATATTTGCGAATTAATTATTACATATCATTTTGATTCATAAATTTTTATTTTTACAATATGGTACATTTCTTGATTATACCTTGGTCTTATTACGTAGAAAATATTATTTGATACAAGGACGACAAAACTACGTCAGACCATATTGACTACCAGGTGGTTCTCGTCTTTTTTACATCATAAAAAAAATCAGTATCAGAGTTCACAGATTATTCTAGTGAACTATTACTACAGGACAAGAAGCATTCTCTAGTACTTGACGGCTAACACTGCCAAGAACTTTGATCTTGTTTATGCCCCGCAATCCCTGGCTGCCCATAACTATGAAACTACTGTTGTTTCTTTTTGCGTAATCAATTATGGCTTTGGCAGGATTTTCTGATACCACTTTGTAGCTTGCTTGTACTCCCTTGTTTTGGCAATATGCTTCACAATCTTGCATGAATCCATGGGCCTCACTTACTGCTTTTTTCACGAATGCATCGATTGATTTGGCTGCACCTTTTCCTCTGACTGCACCAGATAGAACAACTCCAGCAGGTCTTGCTGCAGATGCACTCACAGCTGCCAAGAGCTCAATCTGAGAATCAAGTCTTTTGGACATTTCGATTGCTTCGTCTAATGCTCTTTTAGAATACTCTGAACCATCCAATGGAACAAGTATGCTAGAATAACTTTTTACCATAAACTAAATTCGAGTTTTGGATTATTATAGACATTGAAGAATATCATTTTTGATAATATCAAAAATCCTAGTTTTGTTGTTTATTTTTTGTTATTGCAATTACTGCAATTACGATACCAGCAATACCAATACCAATCGAAGTCATACTTATCATGTATAAATTATCAGTCGTATTCTTTACATCTTGGAAAGATTGAGCTACACGCGAATAACTCTGGGCCGCATCGTTAGCTGTATTTTTTGCATCATTGATTTCACTAGTTAATTGGTTGATAGTATTTTGCGATATCTGTGCAGAAGCAGGATGAAACATAAAAGTAGAAACTCCGATTAAACATAGTACAAGAATCAATGAAGTGATAAAAATTCTATTTTTCATGTGTTATCAAAAACTGCCATTTTTCTTAAATATGTTTTGGTACAAAATCAAAATAAATATCCTAGAAGTTAAGAAAACCTCTAGTCTTTCCTGTCACCACAATAACACTGACTATCGCAATTACAAGAACTAGTGATGCAACTGGACCAAATTCTGGAACTGCGTTACTAGATGTGGTCATTCCATTCATGTTGTCAGACATGTTCATTCCATTCATGTTGTCAGACATGTTCATTCCATTCATGTTGCCAGACATTGGTGGAAAGTAATAACTGTCCTTGGCTTCAACATCTTGCATTTGATAAGTGGTAGATGGAATTGTAGTTCCGTTTATGCTACCTTGAATAATCACATTATAAGTTCCAGCCTGAGAAGGTGTCAATGCTGAAACATACAATCCTGGTGTATCATCACTTGCCTCAAAGTCAAGCTGTTTGGTATGACCGCCATACTGAGCAGTAACAGTCATGTTATTCATTGCAGTATTTGCAATCGGTGGTGCAGTGTCATCGGTTCCATTATACACATAAACATCAACTTCATTCAAATCACCAACAAATGGAGGTTCATTTAGCCAACCGATTTTTATTGAAAGGTTGGGAGAAAAGTTCTTTAGAATATGTGCCTCTGCAGGATGGATTGCATATGGCGCGACAATGACTACAGCTAATGCAAGGATAGATGGGATTATTATTTTTCTATTCATGTCCACTTGTCTCCATTATCAAGGAAAGTTGTACTTGTCCTTGGCTTCAACTTCTTGCATTGGATAAGTTGTAGAAGGAATAGTTACTCCAGATATTGTTCCTTGGATAATTACATTGTAAGATCCAAGTTGAGTTGGAATTACAGCCGAAGTATACAATCCTGGTGTATCATCACTTGCATCAAAGACTAAGTTTTTTGGTTTGACCACCATACTGTATGGTTATAGTCATGTTATCAAGACCATTACCTGCTATAGGTGCAGCAGAATCATCAGTACCATTGTAAAGATAAACATCAATCTGGTTTGTATCACCAACAAGTGGTGGCTCATTTTCCCAGCCAATTTTTACTGAGACATTTGGTGCAAAGTTCTTTAGAATATGTGCTTCGGCTGGATGAAGTACATATGGAGCTACAATAACTGCTGTTAATGCAAGTATTACTGGAATAATTATTTTTTTGGTGTTCATTTTAATAATTATTAAAATATGCAATATATTTGAATATATACATTATGGTACAACTATAGAATGACATACTACTTGTTTGGTAGTTGTACCAATATGATATTAAATTTTAAATGTGTACCAAAGAGTAGAATGGAGTACAATGAATTCTAAAAACAGTAAATTATCAAAACCTTCAAACAAAATAATTTTGTCAATATTTGTATCACTATTTGTCCTCACAATAATTTCTGGCATTCCAAAATCCTATGAACATGCCTTTGTCATAGATAGTACTCCTGCACCTGCATCATCAGTAAATACAGTTCCAGCACAAATTGAGATAGAATTTGTTGACCCCATAGATTTGCGCTATAGTCAGATCAAAGTATTGGATTCCAATGGTAAAACCATACAAAATAATGACTGGCACTTTACAAACAATGAACATACAAAGACTGCAGTTTCACTTCCACCAGATACTCCAAATGGAATATACACAGTTTACACCAAAGTACTAGATGCCACAGATGGTCATACAACTACCAATGCATTTGTCTTTGCAATAGGACAGCCAATACCACAGAATCTTTTGAATGCAAAAACAAACATTAGTTTTGCAGATATTGTATCAGTCCCCGATGCAATTGCAAGATACCCAGCACTTGTTGGACAAATCATTGTTGTAGGAGCCGTCTTCTCATCGTTCTGGGTATGGAAACCAATTTCTAGAATTCCGGCACTAGATAATGTAACAAAAATAATGCGTTCTGAGATCAACAAGAGTACAACCAAGATTGTATTGATTGGTTCCACAATCATCTTGGCAGGAAATATAGCAATGATTACATCAGAAATCATGTCAATAAACTCTGGAATACTAGAAGCAATCAACACTACATTTGGAAATGTGTGGATTGTGCGGATGGTTTTATCATTAGCTCTATTTGGAATTGCATTATTATCATACCTTAAACAAAAAAAATCAAATACAATGTTATCAAAAAGTCAGATTATTACATTATTTGCACTAGGTATTGCAATACTTACCACTACTACGGTGATAAGTCATGGGGCTGCAAGTGGCAAAATACTTCCTCCAATACTTGATTTCATACACAACGTAGTTGCATCTTTGTGGATTGGAGGTGTCATTTACTTGGCATTTGTTGTTGCTCCACAATTAAGAAAAACACAAGATGAAAAAAGTAGTGCATCCATTTTATCACTAATAATACCACAGTTTTCCACCATAACCATTACACTTCTTGGATTAGTAGTAATCACAGGACCGTTCCTGCTCTATGCACTAGAAAATAATCTTTCGCTAACTCTTGCATCAATATATGGTGAGATACTAATTGTCAAGCTTTCATTAGCGTCATCGATGATTGCCATAGGTGCTTTCCATCATTATGTAACTCACAAAAATGCGTTCCGATCAGTTGCTCTACCACGTATTTCAAAGAGTCCCGGAATATATCAAAATCATGAAATCAGTGGGAATAACACAGAAAAATCAATTCTTGCCAAATTTGATAAGACCATAAAAATCGAGGCAATTATTGGCCTAGTTCTAATTGCATCTATAGCGATGTTAGTAGATTCAGGTACTCCATCCATTCAATTTCAAAATGAATTGGTACAGCAACAGCAACAAATTCCACATGTTTTTGCATTTACAGCACCGGAGAGCTCATCTCAGACCAAATTTACTGAAACAAGTTTTACAGACAATGGAAACATAGTACTAACTGCAGATCCATACTTTGCAGGAAAAAACAATATCACCATATCTTTTGTAGATTCAAAAAATAATCCAATAGACATCAACTCTACAAAAATAACACTTAATCAAGTAGACAAGGGAATAGGCCCCATTGCAGTAAACGATGCTGTAAAAATATCACAGGGAGTATTTTCAGTAGATACTGCTGCACTAGCAATACCTGGACATTGGGAAGCACAGGTAGAAGGCATTACAACAACAACGGGAGCACTCAATGTTGTTACAAACTTTAATGACCTATATGTAAAACCAAATTTGAACCAGCTACAAGCCAACATAACAGAATTTAAAATTCCAGACAGCAAAGCTTTACCGCTATATCCAATTTTTGATCCAATCAGAAATGTAATTTGGGTTGGAGATTCCGAAATTAACAGTGGTAGAATTTGGGAGTTTGATCTAAACTCTAAACAATATACAGAACACAAAATTAATGGAACAAACATAATCACCGGTACTGCAATTGATTTTCAAAATAACATATGGTATATCGATCCAATATCAAAAATTGTAGGCCAATACATGCCAGATAATGGAAAAGATCAGAAATACCACATTCCGAATAATGGAACTGTATCAGGTATTGCTGTAGATAACTCCAATAACATCTGGCTAACTGTATCAAGTACTGGTGAGGTTTTAAAACTAGACACAAGCAAAAAGACATTCCAATCAATCAAGATGGCAGATAATTCAGTACCACTTGGCATCTCTATAGACCAGTCAACAGGTCAAGTGTGGATAGCAGAGAGCGGAACAGGAAAGATTGCAAATATTGATCCTGCTCAAAACTACAAGATTACAGAACACAGTCCATTTAACAGTACACTTGCAAGTCCTACTGCCATATTATTTGATTCTGTAACCAACCAAGTCTTTGTATCAGAACATGATGGCAAGGGAGTTTCAGTTTTTGATCCTTTACTAAGGACTTTTAAAAAATATGATACAGACCCACAAGGTTTACCATTTGGCATGGTCTTTGATGCAAATCATGATCTTTGGTTGGCGCAACACACTCTAAACAAGATTGCAGTAATAGATCCTAGAACTGGCAAGAATGTGGAATTTGACATACCGTCACCATCATCATTTTCCCAATGGGTGACATCCGATTCCCAAGGAGATATAATAATAGCAGAACAACGTGCAAATGCACTTGGAATGCTCACCACCAGTCTAAAACCAGGATTTGTTGAAAATACCGAAACAAGTGCCACTTTAGGCGTACCATTAGGAATTGGATATACCGATTTAGCTGGTCCTTCAATAGCAGCTGGATTGATAGGTATTGCCTTTTTCTATACAAAAGGTGTCATGGATCTTAGAAGCAGTGTGAAACAAGTAAAGAAAAATTACATCTAGAATAAATTTTTGATTCAAGTATTTATCAACTATAATTTTTTGTACAGATACCTATGTAGAATTTTTTAAAAATTAATCTAAAGATCTGCAATTATCTGAACTTTGGCAGAATTCTTGCAATAGATATTACAGAAATAAATGAAAGCATCACAAGCAACAGAGGCATCGGAAACTCTGGTACTGCCGACGTACTTGGTACTAACGGAATATTTAATCCAGATATAAAATTAGGATGTATCTGCATATGTACTATCATCATCACATTATCTCCAGATTGTTTTGTGTTAATAGATTGTTGTAGTTGGCCAAAGGCACTTTCAATCTTAACAAGATATGGAGACGCGCTGGAAGGAGCCATAGATTTCATATTTTCAAACATGGATTGAGCTGTGGTGGTGAGTCCTTGAGCACTTTGGTACGCAGCCTCGTTAACAATTGTAGTACTTGACATTCCAGACATACCACTCATACCAGACATACTGCTACCAGAATTCATACCAGACATACTGCTCATATTCATATTTGCCATATTTGTGAGATCAACATTTGAACCAATAGCAGTTCCATAATCTATCAGTACTTGATTCAGAACACCAATTATTGCAAGAGATTGTACAGTTGCATTATTTTGTACAGAATTTGAAATTTCAGTATTTTCTACTTGATCTAAAAGTTGATTCAGGGCATCAGATTTTTGTGATGCAGTAGTTGGATCTGCGTTAGTGTTTCCAGATAAAGAATACAGATCATTAATTGCCGTTGAGAGACTAGTAGCCAAAGTTGTGTTTTGTTGAGAAAGCGTATTCATCTCATTTACCCCCCAATATTCTTGACTTTTTGCAATATGCCATTGAGATGTTTTACTGTCAGAAATATTACTTGCGATGAGCTTTGATTCTACTTTAAATTCTTGAATTTTTGCAATAAGATCTGCATCAGAATTTTTTACAAAGGTATGTGCAAATACAGGATGAATAAATAGAATACCTGCAAGTCCAATTATCATTAAAAATGCAATTATTTTCTTAGTCAAACAATTTACAACTACTCAGAATAATATTAAAGTGTAATGGTACAGTCTCAGAATATTATAAATTTTAGCATTTGATCTATCTACACAGTTGTCCTAGAATGATAATTTAGAAAATACATAATGAGAATATAATCAAATATGAAAAAATAGATCAAATGATTAAATACTATAAAATACATATTAGACTATGAAATGTGGTTGTGGCGGAGACAAATGCATATCTCCTGATTGCAATTGTGAAACAACAGGAAAATGCACATGTGGACCATTGTGTCATTGCAATGCTAAAAAATAATTTCTAGTGTTTTTTATGTACATTTTGTGGCATGTAGAGTAGAAAATTCATCTCAAGGATAACAAAGTGCTTTCACATCACGTTGAACATAATTATCATGTTGACTCAATTTTAGTTTGATTTGTAACATCACTTATGTGTTAGTGCAGATTTTAAAAAACATGGTCAAGAAAAAAGTCTCTGTAAAAAAAGAGCCTTTCAATATATCAAAAAAAATTATGATTATCATATTAGTGGTTTTAGTTGTGGGCGTATCAGTGACATATATGAAATCCAGTTTGCATGCACCTCCAGATATTGATGGAATAGAATGTAATCAGATGGAACAGGCAGTCTTTCACATACATGCCCATCTTGATGTGTATGTAGATGGACAGCATAGAACTATACCTGAACTTATAGGAATAATTCCAAATACATGCTATTACTGGTTACATACCCATGATCCTACTGGTATTATTCACATAGAGGCACCACGATACCAGACATTCATTCTAGGGCAGTTCCTTGACGTATGGTCAAAATCATATGAAAATTCTGGAATCCCCCCTGGAACGCCAAAGTCATATGTAAATGGTCAAGAATTTACAGGGGATTTTAGGACAATTCCACTTACTGTCCATGAAGAGATCGTATTGGTGTATGGTGCACCTCCAGATTCAATTCCAACCTCCTTTGATTTTCCACAAAACTTGTAGAATAATTGTCTTGAATATCAATTAAAAAATACATCAACAAGACAACAAAGATACTAATAAAAAATGAATATGTTCAAGTCATAATTAGAATAAAGAAAAAAGAAAAGAAGATAGTTTTGTGATTAGCCCATTCCATTCAGATATCCTTCTAGAACAGAAAATGTTGAAGTGTTTCTGTCTGAAAAGATTACTGTGTTAGGACTAACATTCATTATCACAAAATCCGATGCTCCATCAGGGTTGCTGGTAGTATTACCAATGTCAAAGTGGTATGCACATATTCCATTTTGAGGATTTGATATATGCTGTAGGAATTCAATATCAGCTGGCTCTAATGTATTAACACCCGCATCAAGTATCCCTTCATAGACTCGAACTTTTGGATTTCCAAGAGCATCACATGGCAAGATTGTAGCCATATGTCCTTTCGTAGTCATGAATGGAGTAGTGTCAGCCAAGTCAAGGTATTTCCCAGAAGCAAGTGATATTCCACCTAGTTTGAACCACTCTTCAGTTGGAAGATTTGCCGGTCCATGGTCGTCAATTTTCCATGAAGTACTAAACATTTCACAGTGACCTGCTGTTGCAATTCCATTTGTAATAGTACAAGCATTTTGAATTGAATAACTTGTATTGTCAACAATACACTGTCCATTAGCAGTTGATGGTTCACCTACAAATCCAGTTGGCACGGTATAAGACCTGACAAGCGAGTTAGGATTGTTAGGTTCAACTGGAACGGTTACCGAACTACATATAGGCAATGTCGGGTGTGTGACAGTACCTGGTGGCGGAGATTGCATTTGGTTTTGCATATCTTGCATAGAGCCCATTCCTGACATGTCCATTGCAGACACATTAGGAATTATGACAATTGCAACTAAGGCCGATAGGCTAAATAGCACACCTAAGGAGATTGTCTTGTTTTTCGTCATTATCTTGACAGATCAGAATTTTCAATTTAACGGATCTGGTACATTCGATAAATGTACTACATATGTTATGGTTTATGTGTAGATGGCAACATAAAATACTGAAAACATGTAAACAGATGTTGTCTAAAACATACAAAATAGATGCAGATGTTGTTTATCACAATAGTTCATCTGGGCATTGTATTAGACACCTAATACAACATTTACGGATAACATTATTTCCACATAATAATTCCAGCATTAACATGTAACAAAGAATAGAATGAAAAAAGAGAACACGATAATAATGCAACTGGGTAACCTCTGAGAAGAGAGGTCTTATCGTGTTCTCAATTAATAGATCAAAATATTCTATTTTAAGAATTTGGTACAGTTTTCGAATGAACCAACAATTATCCCGCTAAGATCAATACTTTTAGTTTCATCTGAAAATACGAGCCTTCCATTTCCAATGAGTCAAAATAAAATTAATTCAGTCTTTTTATAAACACATAAAAAAATGTAATTACAATTTAAAATGTATCCACTCAGACCTTTGATGTATGGCGCACTTTCCACACAACAAAGAGCAGAGCAGGATGAAGTCATTCATTACGCAGCATCAATTTTACGTCATTTTACAAGATAAAGAAATTGGTACATTAGTCGAATATACCATTTAGGAATATGTTTTATTCATTGTACCAAGAATCTTGTTCTATAGTTGTACCAGTTCGTTTAAATTTCTAAAAAGCGTAAATACGTTGTGCAAAAAGAGAGCCATCTATTGGAAAATAGGCCAAAGCTTTTCGCCTTAGTCATTTTTACCATAATAGGAATTTTTGCAATACCTGTTATATTACCTCACATATTTCATGAATTCCAAGTTTTCCACATTCTACTACACCTAAGCGGAGTCGCAATTGCCAGTTTTCTTACCATAGTTTCTGCATTGGCATATTCAAGAATCAAAACAAAACGACTAATGTTTACAATGATAGCATTCGGGTTATTTGCAGTTGCGGAGGTATTTTCAGTCATAGATGCAGCATGGCAGTATACTTATTATTTCGGATCTGTATCAGCAGATGAGGTAGGACATATTCTTGAATTATGCACATTGGGGATGTTTGCATTGAGTGTGTTTAGGAGAGATTAGAATGAGTAGAGAGATAGAGATCATAAATATTGTAGAGAAAAATCCCGGAATAAAGTTCAGAGAGATAATGAGAGAGACTGGACTGAAAAATGGAGTTCTAAGTTATCATGCAAGAAAATTAGAGGAGAATGGCAGCGTAAAGATAGATAGAAAGTCAGGAGAAACACGATTCTATCCTCTTTGCGTCACTGACAAGGAATCAAATATCATAACAAGCCTTAGACGAGATACTCAACGATATATTTTATTGTCACTGCTTGATGGTAAATCACTTTCATTTAATGACATAGTTCAAAAAGTCAAAAAATCACCTTCAACTGTTTCTACATTCCTTGGAAGACTTGTTGATGACGAAATAGTTGGAATTAAGATAATTGATCTAAAGAAAGTTTACTTTTTAAGAAATGCAGACATGGTTAGGGAGATAATCGAAAAATACAATCCAATCCTTCTGGAAAGAACCGCATACAATTTTGCAGACACGTTTGCAAATCTTTAGGAACCACAATCGTACAATTCTCCAATACTCCATATTATACAATTACCATACTATTATACCAAATACAACCAAATGAGAACCTACCCACTATTTATTTAGAGTCAAAGAGTAAACTCAATTAGGTTTGATAAAGATCATAGTCCTACTTCCCATTGCATGTGTTTTATTTTCCAGCATCATATTCTTGTCAGCGTATGGGGATGGTCTTGCAAGCGAGATATTGCCTCCATCAATGATTGGTAACAAAAATGTCACATTATCAATCAATACATCACCATTTTTGATTGACAACTATCATGCCGGAACTCAGATAAATTTCGTATTAATGGATGTCACTGATCAGCAACCAATTCCACAAGCAACAATTGCAGTTTCAGTCTTCAAGGACAACAAAGCCATATTGGGCCATGTGTTTATGAGTGATAGCGGAAATTTCCTACTTGATTTGATTCCAGATACAACGGTAAACAATACTTCAATTGATGAACAGGGCGGACCATTTCCAGGCCTATTTGGACATAGCGGAGAATACAACATCAAAGGTTCCACATTTTCAACTGCCGGATTGTACAAATTCAAAATTGAGGTTCTTACCATGGGCTCATATGATTACCAAGTCAGCAAATCATTTGATGCCGGAGTATCTCTTCCAGAAACAGCAAATTATCAAGTCTATGACAAAGACTATGGAAATCAGACGGTTACAGTAATTGCATATTATGATCAAATTAGCGATTTTCAATATAATTCAGATAATAAGACCATGAGTTTTATGATGCCTTTTGATTGGAGCCAGGATAATGTGAAAAGCGTATCAGTGGTACATCAAGAATTAAAGATACCAAGATCATTTAGCGATTTCATAGTTACAAAATATGATGCATCCATTAACGGTGTAAAAATACCCGACAAGGAAATTAGCATAGACGATTATTCATCTGATGAACGAATCATACATCTCATTTTATACAAAAGTGATGTAGTAAACATTGCAAAAAACCAGAATAACACAAAACAAGAGATGGATTTTTCATTATCCCCTAGCAATACGACTAGTTTTCCAATCATACAATATACGCAAAATGCACAATACAAGATGAGCCTCAGTTGGGATCCCCCAAAAATTCTTCCCGGGGCAACAACTAGATTTAGTTTCCAAGTACTAGATCCATATTTGGTAAACAAGACAGTTGATGGTATAGACTATGACTTTTCCATAATTGCTGGAAGAGATGGTGTAATATTTCATAATAGCGGGGCGACAGACAATAATGGCAAGATGAATACAGTTGATGTCCCATTCCCATCCAACTATACAGGCCCAATTACAATCGCTTTTGAGAATCTAAATGGAAATAGTTTTGCAGAATCAGAGTTCTCAGGAATTGTCTCACGTCCCACAATAGTTCCAGAGTTTCCAGCAGGAGTACTGGTAATAATTGCAATCACATTTTCAGCAATCATATTATTACCAAAATTATTGAAAAAATGAAACGCGGAATCCTAATTATAATTGGAGGAGTATTCATGTTCATCGGAGGCCATTTTCTTTCAGAACTAGTATTGGATTTAATCCCAACAATCAATCCTGCAAATTCAAGTCTGATAAAAGATTCACATTATCACATGATATCCATAAGCAATCAATTATCATTAGTAAGTCAATTCGGGATTATAGTTTTGTTTATTGGTGGAATCACATTTTTTATAGACAGAAGAAAATCTAGTAACTCGGATCAGAATATTTCCAAAATTTAATACGTCATTTTTTTCAAATCAAGAACCTTCATTTAGTCAATTTTTCCAATTAAAGATCGAGTCCTAGGGATTTGGAGTACTAACGTGGGTTTATTTTGGGCCCATTATGAAACATTTCGCAAGAAACTAGATTAAGCTAAATATGTTATTTCATGCATAAAATAAGAAATTAAGTTAAAAATCAGACAAGGGCAAAGGTCAGCTAAATGATGGACAGGTATTCGATTGTGAATATCAGATTAGACTGCTTGAGTGTTGGTCTTTTCCTTTCTAGCCATATGCCAAACATTAAGGATAATCAAACTGATTGACAACATCACAATATATACAAGACTCACATCTATCCAACCAGAGTGCTGAAACTGTTTAACAAATAAAACTTTATCCTCAAAACTCATAATCTGGGTTGTGAGTAAAAAACTTAGTATAACATTTCCAATTATGTAGCCAATCTTAATAGAATCCATATCTTGTCTGGGTCGCTCTTGCTTTTCTTTTTTGCTAATATCCAATCAACAACTTTCTTAGATCTTCTTTTTGCCCCTCTAGACGAATTGTCATTTTCAAAGCATGTTTGCTTGCCTGCATTTTCTGGATACAATTACAGGTGTTGGATCTTTTTTCGCCTCATGGCAAATCTGATCCATATCGGGATTATTGCTAGTGCAAGCACTGCTGCAACTAAAACATATTGGAAAATGGGACCAAATTTTGTTGATACCGGAACATTGAAAATATATGTTACAACATTGTTGTCCTTGTCAAAATTATAAAGATCTACTTTTAACACGTGATTTCCAGACTGTGTAAAAGTATAATCTGTACTCCATGAGCTCCCATCATGATATTGTGGGAGAAATTCATGTACAAGTACATCATTGTGATATATTCTTACTCCCATTGTAAAGTGATTAACGCCTATTTCGGCATAATTTAATTTATTATCCCCATAAGGGCCTTGATTATAATTGAAGATTTTGAATTGTATGTGAGTTACCTGGTCTATTGAGGGAATCATTGGATCTGCTGTAATAATTACTTCATAATTCCCTCTGGCCTCAGAGTCTGAATTTAGAGCGTCAGGATGCCAACTCAATGATCCAAAAATACCTTCAACATATGGATTATGAATTGATACCTCTGCACTTGCATCATGAGATGCAAAAATAATAAAAATACAAAAACATATGAATAAAATTATCTTTAATTTTCTCACGTGTTACATTAGGTATGATTTACTTAAAAATCATACATGTGATTCTTAATTATATGTGAGCATAGACAATCAATATATTGTATTATAAGTCGAATCAGTGTCTAAATCCTTGAATGAATACAAATTTCGCGTTTAGATTTTTAAAAGCTGTGAAAATAATGCTTCTTTGCTGTCTTGCCATCATTCCAAGTTTTCCATCATATGCCAATCTTTATGGATTTAACTATCAGGACTGGAAGAATCAAGAACATAACATTCGGATTCAATTTGACACTATTCCATCTACTCCTTCCGTGGGTAGAAATTCCACTATGATCTTTAGTGTTCAAAATTTACAAAAGGGCGAAGATCTCAAGAATTTTAATGAAACCATTACGGTGGTAGATCCAGAAGTTAGCTTGACTCCTAATGGTCTTGTACATAAATTTGGAACTACTACAATACATGGGAAGGATTTTTCACAAGATTATATCTTTCCAAGCGGTGGCACTTATTACATATTGATACGAATTGATACTTTACACGACATAAATATTGCAAAATTTACCGTTTTTGTTTCGTCGCCACAATTTCAACTTCTTAACATGGGGTTTATTCTACTCCCCGTAATGATTATAATTATAATATTTGCTGCAATACTGATAGCAGTAGCATATTATATTTATAAAAAAAAATAATTTAAATGAAAATCTCAAATTTATTTTCAAATGCTACCTGACAATTCAAAAGATCATATTAAAAAATTCTACGCTTCATGCGGCATCAAACATTTAGTTCACATCTCCAATTTTTGATAAAATTTATGAACAAAATTTCACTAAATTTGCAATAAAAAATTACAGCACCGGTAAACATATGCTGTGGAATAAGTAATCGATCATCTGCAGTCAGAATACCAATGTATTCAAGAGGAATTGAAAAGAGTAAAAAAATAGAATATCGAGTTCCAGATCCTACTGCAGACATATACCGTCTCAAAGTGGTATTGCTCTTAGTAGGTCTTGATGGAATAAAAAATAAAAAAGATCGAGGCGATCCTGTTGAAGAAAATGTCTATGGACTCACACCTGAACAAAAAAGAAATTACAAAAAGATCACTTCCAAACACACTGAGAGGTGCGTGGAATAACTAAAGTGACCTAAAGTTTATGGAACAGACATTTACCAAAGATTTTCTTGATATCTACATATCTATGAAATATGTGGAGCATAACGCTTTTGCGCAAACTCCAACCTCGTGGGAAGTTTCAATGTACATTGACGTGTAATTAATTGGACATATATGCGAGCTGAGATAGTCCTTGGATTGACCTGTCTCTTCCAAGACCTTTTTCCATTGCTTTTCTGTAAATGTAGTTTGTTTTTTATCACATAAAAAAGTTCTAACAATATTTCACAATTTTTAAAAGTTTCGTAATTAAGATAATGATCATTTTACAATACTAGTACACACTGCAAACATTGGAATTGAAATATTATGAAAACATAATTATGCCATACCAATGCAGAAATATCTCACATTTACAATTTTTGTATTCTTGCTGATTGCTCCTACTGTTTTACAATCAGCGCATGCTTCCAGTTCGTGGTATCCAGGCATAGGACTCAAACAAGGTGATTATTACAAATACAGTATGGGTTGGGTTCAATGGGAGAATGGCGCACCAGTGGAGTTAGATTTGTGGGTAAAGAATCAAACAAGCAATGGTATCAATTTGGAGGTGGTAGTACACGACGGTTCTGTAATTCAAAAAGGCATAGTTACGATAGGATATGTCACTCCTGATCCAATATCTTATGATTCTAACATGGCAGATTATGCAAATTATTTAAAGAGAACTTTGGAATGGCTCGATGCTTTTGCAACACAAGTCAGTCCTATTGATCCACTAAGTCCAGTCTATGGTCGGGCTGGACTTTTTGGTGAGGTCACAATAGGCTCAGTAGGAATGAAAACTGTCTCTGTTCCAGCTGGTACATTCGAGACATCTGCGGTCTACTTTCGTGATAGTGGGGTAGACAGCTATATCTGGGTAGATCCAACATTGCCATTTCCAGTTAAAGCCAAAGTATATGCGATTAAGACAAGTGGTGCACCGACAGTTGGATACCAATTTGATCTGCTAGAATATGGAAATAGTAAACAGCCACCCTCGTTTCTGAATGTTGAATCAACAAGCCTGTTTGGAACCAGCCCAAAATGTCCAATACCAGATTATGCAACAGATTTCGTCCATGATTCCAAACCAACCGATTCTAATTCAGTTATTATTGAGTATCTCTACAGTCCATCTGTGCCTCATCAGGGGTGTCCCATGAAGTGGAGAATATGGTTTGAACCCATGTATTCTTCAACTCAAAGGATCTCAGACACGCATTATGATATCTATACTGTGGATGACAAAGACAATGAGCTTAATTCACTAGCTCAAAATCTCGGAAGGGCTGATATCTACTCGTCAATAGGTGAAGACGAGCAAACCTTTGTAGTAAAACAATCTCCGCCAGTAGTTCATTATGTGATCAATGTTGCAGGCACTGGACCACAATCCGGTATAACAGACGTAAGCCAATCGGGTCTGATACATGTTAATGTTAAGGTCACTCCACCGTTTGCATCAGTATCTTCACCTAGTGCTATTCCCAGTAATGTGAATGCTGGAAACTCTACACAAGTTGTGCCAGAATTTCCATTGAGTTCTCTGATCATAATGACAATTGTGGTAGGATTAGTAATACTATTTGTCAGAATGCAGCCAAGTTTATTCAATATCCCATGTACTTGACAGATTTTCTAACACAAAAATTAGGTAACGAAGGAAATCGTTGGATGAAATATCACAGGATAATGGAACATGTACAAAAATACGAAAAGGAACATGGAGTTAAGATACTATTGCTAGTAGGTGGCAAATAAGTGTGAATTCTGTTAGACTGATCATAACTGGCACTACTAAATTGAAGGATAAAGAATATGTTTCAACTTGCAAGAGAATTGATAAAAAGCATGAAGTCGTATTAAAGTCACAATTGATCAGCAAATCAAAAATTCTATCTATACATAGTGGATTTCAAAAGAATCAGTTCTCTATAGGTAGGGAATTAATGTGGATCCAATCGAAATAGAATCTAAAAGAGATAGTATTACACGAAGAGATTTTCTTAAACTACTTGCAGCTGGAGGTGTTGCTTTAACATTTACGCCATTTATTCCATGGGGAAAGTTCATGCCAAATCCTTCCAATGCTTCATTGGAGAGGGCACAAGTAATATTGCCAGATGGAACACAGGCAAACGTTAAGACTTTTCCTAAAAATCACTCAGAGGTTATTACATACCCAAAAACTGGAGATACTGTTTTAGATCAAGAGGCATTTAAAAAATGGCAGTTTGTTCGATTGCCTGAAGAACTTGGAGGTGATAAAGATGATGTTACAGCATTTCGTGCATATAGTATGGTTTGTTTACATCTGTGGTGTTTATGGAAATACTGGCCACAAGAAGGTAGAAAACGAGGAGAGTGTCCATGCCATGGAAGTATGTATCACATGACAAATGGTAAAGCTTTTGCAGGACCAGCATCTCTTCAAGCTGCACCATCAAACGTATTGCCAGTTCTTTACCTCGAGGCTGACAACGACGGAAATTTGTGGATAAAACCAGCAGTATGGAATGTTAATCAGAATGGAATCGTAGGATATGGCAGATTTTTACCAACATAGAATTGTGGTACATTGACAAATACAATAATGCAAATCAAGGTAAGAGAGAACATCCTATCATTAAACTGATTTATCAAATATCCATCAAAGGTACATTACTGCTCTGAAATTATTCCTAATAGATAGATTGTACTAGCCTCAAACCTTGAACTCAAGTAAAAATCTAAAACTGAATTCGATGTACGATAAAATTGATTGCACCAAGCAGTACACTAAGAGCGGTAAATGTAATGGTGGATCTTTTCATATATTTTCTGGTCTTCTCTTTTTCTTGATATTTTCTAATGAACAATGAAACGAATACGTTCTGTAAGACTTGTACTCTCACAGGTCTGAACCCCAACAATTAACAAACATTAATTACAAAAATTAGAATTTTAGATAAATCAAAATATCACTACAAACAGGTGTAAACATCAAGCGCTAGCCCTTCATTCCATATCCCACAAGTACCGAATAACAACCAAGACCACATTCTTCGCATATAGGCTTCATAGACGAGTTCTCTGCACTTCCAATACAGCATGGTCGTTTCTCCCTACCCAGGTGATCAACTGATACTATTGCCCAGGTAGGACAATCTATAGGAACCGTTCCTTTTCCACCCCAATTCTTTTTCATCAACTCTAGCTGGTTGTCAGGATTTATGATATAATCATCATCAAATTGGCCCCTCATTGCAATGATATCATCAACCACTTGGGTTCTTTGAGGACCAAATGGAAGCCAGAGAGGATCACCTTTCATAAATGGAGTATGAAACTGAAACCCAATCTTGTTTGTATAATTATGCCATTCTCTCATGACATCTTTTACTGTCTTGTAGTTTTGTGAATTAATTGTCATTGTAATCCAGATATCTTTCCATGCCTTTTCTCCATTATTATTTACATAGTCGAGGACATTTTTTCTTGTCTTATCCCAAGAACCATCTCCACGAATTTTGTCATGAATCTCTTTTGTACCATCTATTGAGATCCAATAAAAGTAAAGATTTTCAATTTTTTTCAACGGTATAGTCCCATTAGATACAATACAGATCCTTTTTGGAAATTGCTTTACAAACAGATCAATTACATCAGGTCTTAGAGTAGGCTCACCCCCAACCAGAGTGATGATAAAGACATGTTTTTTCTTAAATTTCTCGTCAATTACTTTTTGCCATTGCTGAACCGTTAATTCCTCATTTTCTTTCCTGTTTAGCCACCAATAACAGTGAGTACAATGTAAATTACACACATTGATTATATCAGCAGAACCATACAGTGGACTTTTTCTGTGAAATAATTTGTAACCGGCAAATTTACCAAATATGTGAAAATAGCATGGCATCTCCTGAATAATTTGTGTAAACCCCCTACCCATTATTTCCATAGTCATAGCAATACAACACTAGAAGTTAAATGCCTTTAGCATAATCATAAATTTTAAAAATTATAAACCCACCACGGATTTTTACATTGCATTGAATCCACCTATTTTGCACACATCAATGTTGTAGTACTCTGAACTCTTTCCAATTGCCTAATTTTTTTTGCTATTGTATCACGCATCACTTCGATATCGGGGCATTCTATTTTCAAGATAATGTCATAGTTACCAAATACACCTGAAACCTCCTTTACAGAATCAATGGATTTTACCCCTTCAACGATTGTCCCCTCTGCTCCTAGTTCACAATTTATCATGACATACGCAGTTTCCAACTATATAATATCGCATTCATGATATATGAAATTTTTGGTGTTTTCCCATTCTAAAACATTATAATTCTATAATTTACAAAAATATTTCAAATTAATTACCTAAAATAACATATTTTTCGAATATATTTAGATTAATTTTTAATATTAAAAATCATTTTTGGTATTGAATCAAAAAATAAAAAAACTGAAAACTATTGATCGCCAATTAAAAAGATAACATTTACTGTAGTTGTCACTTGCTGGTTTGATGAAAATACAGGTGTGGATCTTTCAGCCATTGCAGACATTGCACCTGGATATATTGGCGGAGGAGGGGCATTAAATTCCGACAGACTCACTGATTTTACGCCAATTATTTTCTGACCTAGAGGATCAATTGCTTTTTCTGCTCTAGATTTTGCATCCAGTACAGCTTTGTTAAGCAAGTCATCTTGCATGCTCTGTTGTTTTTCAGGAGAGAGTGAAAATGATATGTTGTCTACTCTGTTGGCTCCTGCACTAACTGCAGTATCAGTGATATTTCCAGCCATTGACAATTGGGTAGTTTTTACATACAAGGTGTTTGAAGTATGATAACCTGTTAAAACTGACTGGTGTATACCAGTAGTCTGATCAGGAACAGAGTCATTGTATACTGGATAGATAGAAAAGTCTGCTGTGCTTATCTCGTCCTTACTTATTCCAATATTTTCAAGTGCATTAACTACCGCATTCATCATTTGAGAGTTTGAACTTATCGAGTCTTGAGCAGTCTTTGCTTCGGTGTCAACGCCAAACTGTACAGTGACCAAATCTGGCGACACATCTGCAGTTGCCGTACCTGTTGAGGATACCGTCCTCTCTTGCGATACAGGTATCACAGGCGTCTGCTGACCATTGGCTTCTTTTTGAGACATTTCAAAATTAGTAAATATTGCAATTGAAACAATAACAATTCCAACAAGTGTAGCAAGCATGGTTTTTTTGCGGGTTGTCAACAACTTGTATTATACTGATACAGTTTATAGACTTTGACTTGGTTTAATTTTAGATTGGTTTTTTTAGAAATTCATGAGATTATGACAGATATAGTATATTCCCATTAAAAATTAATAAAAGTGCAATTTTAGATTATTTTCTATTTTCATAAATTTTACAACCTCGTTAATTGATACTAATAGACAATGTAAAAATAGCAATGAATACTCTTCAGATATCAACATGTTGCCTTTTGTACTAGACCTTTGGGGATGTATGCCTGAACTATCCAAGAACTGCATAGACATGACAAATGCATCTTCGACATACCTAGGAATTGTCGGAGGGGCAGTAATTGGAGGAGTTGTAAGTTGGTGGATTTACAACAGACAAAAATACACTACGGCAAAACAAGATAACATTTTAGGCAGAATAAAAGATTTGGAAGAGAATCACACAAACATTTTAAAAAAACTCGAAGACTTTGATGACAAACACGAGCATTCGTTTGACGCAGTACAGGATCTCAATAAAAAAATAGATGCTCTCTTGAAAAGGCTAGAAGATTCAACAAAATAATATTTTCACTTGTTTGAAAAGGACCATTTTTGTTCTGTATTCATTTTAAATATTTGATCAGGCGGAATATCTTTATGATCAATACCAATGTGATTAGTATACTCTAGCAGACTAGTAAATTTTTTCTTGCATACAGGACAGTCTTTTTCAAATCCAGCCACTGTTATTTAGAATACGAATTTTGTATTTTAAGATATTCCAGATTATCATGTCATAGATCCTGTAACAGGCACATAATTATGGAACATTCAAAGGACAAGTATTTCATGCACATACGAAATACCATCTATTCTTTTCCTGCAACAACCATGCCAAGTACGCATAGATATTTGCATGCAATGCATCATCAGGAGATTCTGGAGGGTGCGTATATCTAACATATTTTTTACCATTCTGAAGACTAACAGATTCGCCCTCAATGCAAGTAAACTGATCAACAATCCAGTCAACGTGTTGTAAATTAGCTGCAGGGATAGAGATTCTCGGTATTGATTTTGGAGATGTTAATCGAGTTATCAAATCAATAATTGTTTCAACGGCCCATGTCCTGTCCACAACAATTCTGTTCTCTTCCGGTATTATTTCAAATGGTTTTTCAGGTCTTGCAGTGTATGAACATTTTATCATTCTTTCGGCATATCTTTCTTCCAGTTTTTCCACCTGCCGTGTACCGCCACCAATATCCATCACGCCCTGTTCAATATCATATGCATCAATAAGATTTGCAATTGTATCAGCCTGCTTCTCAGTAGACTTTTCGTTAATTTTTTCAAGATAGATTAGACGAAATTGAGGAGCATTCTTGTCAAGCAGCTGCCAGATCCAGACCACAGTAAAGGCCTTTGTCCCTCCTCCCCAGTCTACTCCAAGATAGAGCGGTCCAAGATTCTTGTCCACATCTTCTGGTAGAAGAAATGACATACTTTGGTCAAATAGCGCCCGTATATCAGATTCTATCAGCGGTTTACTTGCACCAGCGTGCCACCAGCCTTCAACTTCATTTGAGAATGTTCTAGGAGTATACGCCATTCTTTTCTTTTCAATCTCTTCTCGTGGCATCCATGGTGCCATATAGTGAGTAAGATGGTAGGAACTTATTGCAGATGATGGATTTTTTGCAATCCATTGATTTAGTGTAGGATCCCACTCTTGCTGGTTGCCAGTGTGCCACAACTTCCACCAGTGATCGTCCTGATCACTTCCAGTCCCCATACCAACAAACCTTCCAAAACGCGATTTTGACAAGGTCTCCTTTATCACAGGTATTGCTTCCACATTTGTAGATTGGATCTCATCTACTATCACAAAGTCTGCCGGAATGGATCGTGCTTTATCAAAATCAGGCCATGCAGAATGCATGTACAAATGAGATCCGTTTCTGAAAGGCTGCCATGACACATTCCCTTTTTTTGTCATTGATTTGAGTATTGGTGATTGATCAATTCCCCAGCTATGGAGTCTAAGCTTAGAAAAGACCGACACATGATCTTGTCGGTCAGAAAGATACAGTCCTACGGTTGAAGGATTCATTATCAAATTGTAAAGGAGCCAGTTTACTCCATATTCAGTAATCTCCATCTGCCTGGGTTTTACAATATAGATCTCTTTACTAGTGTCACGATATATGGGTGGAAGATATGGCCTACCTGCAAAAGAAAAGTTTTGCCCTTTGATCATTCGGATTTGTTCGGTCCATTCAACTATATCACCAGGCAAGGTTGGTGGAATCGTAGTATTGCCTAAGATGCTTTTTAATTTTCTTTCTATCGTTTCTTCGATTCTCTTTCTTGTCTCCCTGTTGGTATAATTAAGGCTAAACATGTCTGCCAATCCTCTTCTCTATTTCCGCATCAGCCATATCTCCAGCATCAGGATGCATTAGCAGTGATGCCCTCTTTTCTGCCAGATGTGAAATCTCTTTTATAATTCCAGAATGATTTTGAATCAGATGTGATGGTATCATATCTCCTTTGTCCTTTGATTTCTGCATCAAGGACTTGATTTCTTCAAGCATCTCATATGATTCGTAAATTAGATTATCAAGAGATATGGCATAGCGTATCCTTTCCTTCTCAAACCTTTCAACAAAATTTTTTGTTTCATGTCCATAAATCTCCCTGTAAAATTCCTCATAATACTTGTTGACTGTTTTAGTATCATATCCAGTGATTTTGGCAGCCTTGTAGGCAGGGACTTTTCGCTCATAATATGGTTCAAGGTCCTTTCTGATCTGAATCCGTTCTGCCCTACTTGGTCGCCCTTTTTTATGCTGAATTGTGCTCATCTACAATATGAGCTCCAAATCTCTGCCTGATAAGCTTAAAAACTGCCCTTTTAAAGGGCGTTTTTCATCAAAAAAACGCTAGTATTGTCGATTTATGGCATTATTGCATCCCTAGACTAAAATGACCTTTTTTTATCCATTTTTAGCCATTTATCAGGAACGGAGTATATGACCAGTTACAGAGACTTGGCCTTGTTTTCAAACTTGCCTTCCATCACTATTTCTGACAAGGGTTTTCTAGTGTTTGGAATCTCACGTGTCTGAAGTTCTGGCGATAGTTTTTCCTTGGAACCTCTTTTCCCAATTGCTACCATCGCAACTACTTCATAATCATCAGGCACTGCCAAATCCCTTCTTGCCTTTTCATAGTCAAATCCTGCCATTGCATGAGTTACCAGTCCTTGTGAAACTGCCTGTATTGCAAGGTTCTCCCATGCAGCACCGGTATCAAATTGGTGTGTTATAGATGGTTTTCCATTATTCTCAAAGTTTTTCCTAGAAACTATTACAACCAGAGCAGAAGCACCAGAGCACCACTGTTTATTAAAATCAATTAACAGATTGAAGAGATCGTTCCAGTTTTTTGAGTTTCTTTTTGCATAGATAAATCTCCATGGCTGGCTGTTAGAAGATGACGGAGCCCATCGTGCAGCTTCAAAAAGAGAGAACAATTCCTTGTCTGCAATCTCCTCATTTGCAAATGATCTTGGAGACCATCGGTTTACTATCAGTGGATTAATATCATATGTAGTACTTCGTGTTTTCCCAACCTCTGGATCAATCATAAATAATGCATCCAATCTTTGATACTTAAGGTTAACACTAGCAATTTATCACATCAACATTCTTGACGAAATAGATTTTTTTATAACAACAATAGATGAACTTGTGAAAAAACTAAAGTGTTTTATTATTTTTTCATGTTATCAATATATGAAAAAACAGGTGTAAGATATTTACTTGAAGCAATTACGGCGCATGCAATACCAGTACCAAGAAGTATGCCGCCAACTACATCTAGAGGATAATGAGCCCCAACGTAGATTCTAGAATACGATACAAGTAGTGCCTCAATTCCAAGAATTACTGAAAATATAATCTGCCTGCCTTTATTGAATCTCAAGAGAAGAATAGCCGCTCCTGCGGAGACAATTACTGCATGACCTGAAGGAAAAGACGAGTCATGATCACTATTTACTAATAGATTCTCAGTAGAAGGTCTTGATCTATCTATTTCATTTTTAAGCACTGTTCCCAGTGGAATTAATATCAGAAATGCGATTGTCAGCAACACCGCTGCCTTTCGACCATCCTTTTTGCCTAATACAGCAAGCAATACAATAACAGATATCCAGACTACCTCTCTGCCATATTTTGTAAAATCAACCATTATTTTACTGAAAGTTTTTCCATGCGGGTTGTTTATAGATTGAAATGAAGATGTGTCCCATTTTGTAACTTCGCTGTTACCAGAAATTAGAAAAGCTAGAATTGCAAAACTTGCAAGCAATATTGCAGATACTACAACGTACTTCATACAATATAATTGAAATGAGTGGGTGTATAAAACAGATTAGATCATTTACCAAGACATGCATCGTGAATTTGTTCATCACTTTCCTTGCGGCATGACTTGCAGTAGAATTTGTATGGCTTGTTACATACTAGACAAGTCTTCACGGTTTGAAGCTCATACCCACAGTGGCGACATGTATCAATTCTCATTTTCGCATAAATATTGGAATCAAAATATTTAACAATTCTACAAGATTTCATATGGTGAACATGCAGTAGTGTAAGCTAATTTGTTATTTTACACTTGTAGAATAACAAACTATTTTGCAACAACATTGGTTGAGAATTCACATTCATGCAACAATAAGATGCGGATTGTTTTTGATTAAAATTTATTCTACTCTATGATGTATGACAAGTTGATCATAGTATCTGACAGATTTTACATTTACAAATTCTAGCATTCCATATCTTGAGAGTTCACGTCCAAAACCACTCTGCTTTACGCCTCCAAATGGAATTCTAGGATCAGATATGACTACGTTATTTACAGTAACAATGCCAGATTCAATCTGTCTGGATAACTTTTCTGCTTTTTCAAGGTTTTGCGTCCAGATGCTTGCCCCAAGACCATATTGTGACGAGTTGGCTAGTTTTATTGCCTCATTTTCATCTTCTACTACAGTAACTGGAGCCACCGGGCCAAATGCCTCCTCATGAGCTACTAGCATATCAGGAGTAATCTTGTCAAGAACAGTTGGAGCATAAAAATATCCCTTACTTTTGAGCCTCTTTCCACCTGTGAGGACTTGGGCACCCTTGTCTACTGCATCTTTTACAATCTCTTCTATTCTACGTAAACCATCGGCATTAACAAGAGGTCCCATGTCAGTAGCATCAGACATTGGGTCTCCCACAACAAGTTTTTCTGTCTTTTGAACAAACTTCTCAATAAACTCCTTTGCATGATTTTTTACTACAAAGAATCTCTTTGATGCAATACAGCTTTGACCGCAATTGATGAATCTTCCTTTTACTGCACCTGTAGAAGCTTTTTCTACATCGGCATCTGAGCAAACAATAAACGGATCACTTCCGCCCAATTCCAAGACACATTTTTTGATTTGTGAAGATGCCCTTTGTGCAACTTTTGCTCCGACAACATTGCTGCCAGTAAAAGTTACCGCATTGATATCAGAATCAATTAATTTTTCTGCCATTTTAGAATCGCTTATCAAAGTTTGGAAGACTCCTTCTGGAAATCCAGCATTTCTAAACATGTTTTCCATTTCAATACCGCATTGCATTGTAACACTTGCAGGTTTTAGAACAATTGTATTTCCAGCCATAAGCGATGGGGCTGCAAATCTTAATGCCTGCCAGTATGGAAAGTTCCAAGGCATTACACTTGCAATTATTCCAACCGGTTCAAAAGCGATAAAACTTTTTCTTGCATCAGTATTGATAACTTCGGTATTTAGAAACGTCTCACCATTGTCGCCATAAAATTCCATGGCCCATGCACATTTTTCAACTTCGGCAATTGATTCTTTTAGCGGCTTGCCCATTTCTTGAGTAGCTATTTTTGCAAGAGCATCTCTGTTTTTTCGAAGTTCTGCTGCAAGTATGTGCAAAAACATTGATCTTTTCTTTGGATCAACTTTCCACTTTGAAAAGGCCTCTCGTGATTTGGCAACTTTACTTTTAAGTTCAGATTCTGTGATTACCTGATATTCTGCTATTACCTCTTCAGTGACGGGATTAATTGTAGTAATTGTCATCTAAAACCAGATTAATAACAAACGGTTATATACCTTTGGTTGGTTATAATAACCAATGAATGGTAACTATAACCAGCCAGACCCAACAACCATGTTCAAAGAATGGATTCAACAAAGCGGTAAGGCCCAGATGGACTTTATGAGAACCTTTGGAGACATGATGTATCGTAATAATCAATCCAATCCACTTGACACACTAAAAGAAATGGCGGACACTACAACCAAGGCACAAACAGAATTTGTGCAAACCGTTGCCGAATCAGGATCAAAATCAATGTTTAATTGGTTTAATCTTGCACAGGGCTTGCCACAATTTTCCGCGTGGGGAGCCTTTAAGACAACAGTTGGAAGTAACGGACGCATTTCCATACCAGAAGCAGAAAGAGAAGCAATTGGAATCAGAGAAAATGATCTGGTCCAGGTAATAGTAGTTCCAATCTACAAAAACAAATCACAACCGGAGGTGAAAAAATGAGCAAAGCAGAAACAACAAAAGAAGCATATGGAGTATACAAGCAGAATGTGAATCGCTATTTTGAAGAAGTAGAAAAGAGTGTTACACAATACATTCAAGCAGTGTCTAACCTTCAACAGGAATTCGCTACATCATACAAAAATGCAGTAGAAACAGCAATTGAATTCCAGCACGAAGCAGCAACAAAAAGCGGTCTTAATGCAAATCTTCCACCAAGTTTCCTCAAAGCAATCAATGATGCAACAGAGGAAATAGTAAAAACTAGTTCCATACAGAACAAGGCAGTAATTACAGCAATGGAAGCAGCAAGACAAAACATCAAGACATTCAATGACAACTTGAAAGCATTCACAACTATGGACGCAAATATACTACAATCATGGTTCTCAGCATGGACTCCCAGCAAGAACTAGATTAAACCTTTAATTTTTTATTTTTTTTCAGATCTTTCAGACAACCATTCTACAAACTCAGGTAGAACTTTTTTCTGAGAAAACGAGCTTGCTATCATACCAACATGTCCAGTTGGATATATTTTCAGGGTCTTGTCTTCACTGGCTACGGCATAATGAATAGGCATGCTACATTCGGGAGATACAAGATGATCTCCCACAGCAACTTGAGTCAAAAGTGGTACTGTGATATTCTTCAAAGAGACTTGTTTTCCTCCCACGTACATGTTGTTGTTGATTAGAAGATTATCCTGATAGACGTCTTTTATCCACTGCCTGTAGAGTTCTCCCGGTATTGGAGGAGTATCATTAACCCATTTCTCCACACGGATAAAATTTTCGACGTATTCCTTGTTATGTATATTTTTAAAGAAATTCAGATATTTCTCCATGCCCTGCTCAAACGGTTTGAGTATGGAAAACACATAATACATTAGCTCAGGAGGCATGTTGCCTACAGTATCTATCAACTTGTCAACATCCATGTGTTTTGCAAGATTTGATACAACAGTACTGTCTCGCCTCCCATCAATTATAGGAGATGTAAGAATTAGATTTTTGATTTTTTTAGTATAAAGTGAAGTATATACAGTAGAGAGAGTTCCCCCAGTACAATATCCCTGAAGTGAGATTTTATCAGATGAAGATTCTTTTCTTACAAAATCAACACAGTTATCCATATATCCATTGACGTAATCATCAAACCCCTCATGTTGATTAATTTGTGTTGGAGTTCCCCAATCAATAAGATAAACATCAACTCCTTGTGTTAATAGATTTCTTATCCAACTTTTTTTTGGATGAATATCAAAAATATGAAATCTGTTAACTAGTGCATAGGCAATTACAAGCGGAGTCTTCATTTGTTTCTCTGACAACGGGCTAAAGTGAAGTAGGCGAACTTTATCTTCGGTGTATACCACCTCATATGGAGTTATTTCCAAATTAATTTCATCAAGAGACTGTGCAAGCTTTGGAGCCTCTAGAATATTCTTGTTTAGTGTGATAAATTCTGCCAATAGTTTTGGGTCTATCCGAATCTCATTGGCCATTCTTTATGTTACTTCCTTGTCGGATATTTTTTCAAGTTTGGCAATTCTTTTTCGCAAAGAGTGTAATTCTTGATACACTTCATCCATGTCCTTTTTTGTAGGCATGTTTGCGCTTTCAAGCAATGCCGCAGTCATATTATTCCAGTGTTTTGCAATCTCAAGTTCACTAGTTACAAGTTTACCAAAATTTTCGGCAAATTCAGACGAATCAAAGAGTTTTGTAAAATAATTTTCGAACATATCAATCCATATACGCTTTGATGCCTCCATATTCTCAATATCGTTTGGAAGTTCGGGCACCTTTCGCGTGTATTCTTTTTGAGCCTCGTTCCAGGTATCAGCAAGCTGTTTGTAATAGGCAGTAAGTCTGGAATTAAATTCAGTCATGTCTTCATTCATTTCAATTGTTTCAGTGCTTAGTTTTTTGGCAGTTACAGCAAATTTTCGAAATGGGCCCGTAGCAGTTATGGTCTGTTGCTTGTTGGACATCAAAAACAACAGATCTGTCCAAAATAGCGAGGTATGCTTGTAATCAGCAAGTGATTTTTTTAAATCAGGTGGAATGGACATGATAGGTAGAATGTAATGGTTTTCACTACATATAGAGATTACTTCAGTTACCAGTCAAAAAAGAAATAGCTGAATTGTTAAAAATAAGCTCAGACAACTAACTGTATGACAATGAGTAAAACAACATCTCAAGAAAACAAGATAGAGGTTGCTCCCGCATTATCAATATGCGATGTAATGAGAGATAATACAAATCAAGTCATAATGAAAGTTGAGAGTTTGCTTCCTACATACATTGAGAGTTTTGCTAACCTACAGGAAGAATACTTGCGCATTGCAAGAGACTTTTTTGGAACATGCTACATTGCAGAAAAGGAGTTATTGGACAAGTTGGGTGTAGATCACAAAGCCATTGAAGGTTTTGATAAATATCTCAAAGTCTTGACAAAGTATGCCATATTGGATATAGACATGACAAACAATTTCCAGAAAACATTTGTTACCAATACCATATCAGCCATGAAAACATATGATAATTATGTAAAACTCATGTTGTCAGAGTATGCCAAGATGTTAGAATACACTTCGGCTCTTTTGCCCAAGAAAAACTGATCGCTTTACAATTATTGTGAATTGTTCTTATCAAATAGTCATAACTAGTACCAACAAAAGCTTATTTTGCTTATAAAACTTCAAAAAAAAGGAATGGATGAAAAGTTTGTCACTATTAATAGAAATAAAATAAGATATTTGGAAGACGGTAAATCTCATAAGAATCTAATTCTGTTACACGGGCTTGGTGGATATGCAGAGAGATGGAGCAACATCATTCCATTTTTGACTAAAAAATTCCACGTATTTGCACCAGATATGATAGGGTATGGGCAAAGCGACAAACCTACTGCAGATTACACACCAGAATATTTTGCAAAATTTGTTTTTGAGTTTATGGATCACATGGGAATTAAAGATACATGCATGGTTGGAACTTCACTTGGAGGTCAGGTAGTAATAGAGTGCGCTGCTTCACAGAATCCGATAATAAAAAAAATTATTTTGATCTCCCCTGCAGGAATAATGAGAAAATCTACCCCCGTACTAGATGCATATACAATGGCTGCGCTATATCCAACCACGGAGGCTGTAAAGAATGCATATCAGATGATGATAGGTCCAGGTAAGCAAGTATCGGATATTTCAATTGAGAGATTTGTCAACAACATGTCTAGGCCAAACGCTAAGATGGTGTTTCTCTCAACACTCCTAGGACTCAAAAATTCCCCAGATATTTTTGAAAAGTTGGGAAAGATCACGGCTCCTACCCTGTTAATCTGGGGAAAGGAAGACAAGCTCATACCCTTTGAATATTCACAGCAGTTTATTTCATCCATTAATAATTGCGAATTCATCCCAATGGAAGGATGTGGTCATTCTCCTTATGTAGAAGAACCAGAAAAACTCTCAGAGTTGGTGATCAAGTTTCTTTCATAACAAATTACCCCATACAACAAAATCAATCATGAGAATCACAATCAATGTAAATAAGGATTATACCACAAATGTCAGTATGGATGACAGTATTTTACAAGAGGAGTATCATGAACATATCTTTTAAAGATAAATCATTAGAACAAGTATTACCAGAATCAATATTTTCTACACCAGCAGTAAGCATAAGAGTTGAGGATTCATTGGGAGAAGCTGCAATTCTTCTTCCACATCACCTTGAAACACTAACTGATTCCCTAGTTGCAACAAATAACGACAAGCCAGTTGGCATCATTGGTGGAATTGAAGTTTTAGAAGGAATTTTAAAAAATCAGACCGCAGAATTCCTTGCCAAGACAAAGATTGGAGATGTAATGAACAAGAATCTTGTCATCATGAATTCAAAGAATAAGTTTTCAGAGTTGGTAGACAAATGGATACAGACCAGAAGAGCTTTTGCCATATTACCAAATCAATACAAGGGGTATTCAGTAATTTCAGCAAGAAAGATTCTCGAAGTTGCAACTATATCAAAAATTAACACTCTAATATCTGCAATTCCTACAAAAAAAATAATTACGTTTCATAAAGGTGATACTGTAAGGCAGATCATTGAACGAATGTTTGAATACAATACTAGAAAGCTAATGCTAGAAGGTACTTCATTTTACATCAATGACAGAATAATCATAGAAAAATTAGTCAGAGAATTCAACTGTCTCAGAGATGGAATAGACTTCCTAGAAATGAAATCAGACATTTTTAGTCTCGAAGAGGTAAAAAATGTGTCAGGCGACCTTACAATTACAGAGGCATGTAAAATCATGCAAGACATGAAATCACCCTATCTGAGAGTAAATGACAAAGTCATTAGTCCATGGGACGTGGTTTTAATTTTAAATTCCGATAACTTGGAATAATTTGGAACGTCTATTTCAAATGAGAAAGAGAACGGGTTTTTGAACATCTATAATCGTTTTAGGAACGAATTCCAGTATGTTGTCCGTATAATCTCATAATTAGGAAAAACACAGATACAAAACTTGCAACTAGCCCCAAAAGCAGTTTTGATACTTGCAGTTTTTTGAGAATCATAGAAAACATCATAATCTAATACATGATAAAGATAACAGATTAAAATTGTCTACAGAAAAAAATTGTGAAGAAAACGTCTTGGTTTTACAAGGAGGCGGCTCCCTTGGCGCCTATGAATGTGGAGTCTACAAAGCAATCCATAAACTCAAAATAAAATTAGACGTAATTGCAGGCACGTCAATTGGAGGAATAAATTCATCCATAATTGCCGCAAGTAAAAGCAATGATCCAGCAAAAGATCTTGAAGAATTCTGGCTAACCTTGGCAGAGACTGTTACGCCTA
Source organism: uncultured Nitrososphaerota archaeon (assembly GCA_963713025.1). GTDB lineage: Archaea > Thermoproteota > Nitrososphaeria > Nitrososphaerales > Nitrosopumilaceae > Nitrosotalea. The sequence goes on from CAVQKA010000007.1 coordinate 132,513, forward strand.
ATTTTCTTCCCGAGAAGTTAAGAGAGATTTCATCTTCGTTCTATTCTGCAATGTGGGGAAATTCAAATGCATTTCTTCCCCTTTGGTTGAAACCCTCTTTTGATTTCACATATAATTTTCCATATCTTTATGACATTACGCCTTTGAAAAAGACACTTGAAAAATTTGTAGATTTTTCCAAGCTTAAAGAAAAATCAAGGCCTAGACTTATTGTGACATCTACTGACGTACAAAATGGAAAACCGTCAATATTTGACAGTAAATATGACAACTTTACATCAGACCATGTTCTTGCAGGCGCAGGATATCCATTTTATGGAATCTCTTGGACAAAAGTAGGAAACAGATACCTATGGGATGGGACACTTTTGAGCAACACACCTCTAAGAGAAGTAATAGACGCATCTCCAATTTGTAACAAAAAGGTAATCATTGTGAGCCTATTTCCGCGTAACCAAGAGCAGATTCCCCGTAACATGTCAGAATCGTGGCATAGAGCAAGGGACATTATGCATACTGACAAGACGGACCAATCAGTTCGAATGTCGAAAATAATCTCAAGGTATCTACTTGTGATTAAAAAAATGCATGATATCTTGGAATCTACGCCATTAGATGAGAAAAACAAGAAAAAGTTCGATGAATTAGAATCAGAATACCACAAACTAGCATGTGAACGTGGCACAATAATCAAGGAAATAGTTCGAGTTGAAAGAAAAGAAGAATCTCATTATCTATTCGAGGATGCTGATTTCTCAGGGGACACGGTAAAAAAACTCATACAAAATGGGGAAAGAGATGCTGAAAAAATTCTGGTAGATTTTGGAAAAAACTGATTGTAAAACTAGAATAGTATATCATTGTGATTATTCACAATCAACGATTTACACCATCTTCAAAAGTTATAAGTAAAGAGTCTTAGCAAGTAGGTATTACAAATGACCGATAAAAAGAAACCCAAAGAGGGAGAATTTCTTGACGAGTCTTCAGAGAATAACGAAAACGAACTAGATGAGTTTCTAGATGACGAGTTTGAAGAAGACGACTCTGAAAAATCTTGATTTTAAAAATATAACAATCACTTAAAAGTCAGATATGGTTTTAACGAGTAATGACTGATTCTCAATACGATTCCAAAATTGAAGAGGTATCAACTATGATCCTTGCAGATAAAACATCTTTGGATGAACAAGATATCACAAAATTAAAAAAATACCAAGATTTTGCAAAAAAACAATTTCACCTTGATGAAGAACAGGCAATCCAACTTGTAAATGAAGCATTTTTGTATCTAAAGTTAAAAGGTTCAGATTCTGCCGATCTCCTTCAACAGGGAGACCAGTTTGGCGCAGGCTTTAGCTAGTAAAACAAGATATCAAAATAAAGGAACAGCATACCAACAAAGAATTTTTTACAAACTGAACTTTAGTCTAGTTTTTGCAGATATTGCCACTATTGAAACTATAGCAACTACAAGAACTACAAATGCCAATCCACCAAATTCTGGAATTACCTGTGTTCCAATAATTTCTATTTGTTGAGTGTCTTGAGGAAATGATACAGTAACAGTTCTATCGGTATTTGTTTTGCTTTCAGTAAAATCAGTGTCTGCTCCATCAACTAGAACAAAGAATTGATCGTCTCCAGTGCCTGCTTTGGCATCAATTAGAGCCCGTGGCATAGCAATTGTCAAGTTTCCATCACTGGTAGACTTGATGTAGACTATGACCGAGGTATCCTGATGGTTAATCGATACAGAATCTAATGTTGCCCCAGTTATACCATAATTGACAACAAAGGATTGACCACTTTGTGTGTCTTTGACAGAATATTGTTGGGATGTTTGTGCAAATACAGGAGCCATGCCTATTGAAAATATAACAGCAGTCATGATAATATAAGAACCCCATTGCATGTGTTCTTTTTTTTAATGTCGTATTTGACTTTTGCTAGTAATTGGCATTCTACAGACTAGAAAATTGGAAATATAGGCCACGCTAGCAAAATATTAGGTATAATTGCTTTTGACAGGACATCACATACTTCTTTTAGGAATGCTCCTAGGCATATCGATTCTTTCATCTGTTTCATTCTACGAGAGTTTTGCAGTGGAAGATTATCAAGACAGCCAATCAAAGAAGACCATCACAATTAGTTACGCTAACGATACATCTGAGACTCGAGTAATTTTCGTAAATGCAAATCAGAAATTTACCGTTTCACAGCAATATTCTTGGACAAATGAGAACTTTACCAGATTCAACCTGCAAGGATATCATATCGATAATGGGCCATTTGTTTCAATTCAAAGATCATCTAGTGGCAATTTTACACTAGATATTTTTGCAGATTCTAATCATTCCATAGTTTTTCTAGTAAAACCTCAATTTGAAATAATCACATCTGAAATAAGCAAGATGAATTTCTCTCCGCCATCACCCACAAATGATAACTGGTTTGATGCAGGGTCTGATGTACAGATTATTGCACCATATGTATTACAGTCAGATCAAGACACCAGACAGCAACTTACAGGATGGTCAATGGATAGTCCGGATATCAATGTAATTTCAAGACAGGAATCTGGCACTTTCAAATCGGATATCATTCACATGTCAAGTTCACACAGAATTGATCTTGAATATACTACTCAATATTATGTCAAAGTAATTTCAAATTTTGGACGAGCTCTTGGAACAGATTGGTATGATTCTGGGACAATAGTAGACGTATCTACAATACCCAGTGATGACATTCTGGTCAAACATGTTTTTGCAGGATGGCAGGGGCAAGTCATAGGAAGTGCGAATCAAGAATCTGTCCAAGTATTTGTAGACTCGCCAAAAACTATCGTATCCATTTGGCTTGCGGATTATACCAATGTAAGCATCATAGGAATATTTGCAATATCAGTTATAGTTTTGGCAATAATCTACCAAAAAAGGAGAACCACCTCCAAAGATGCAGCCAAATAAAAATGCGAGCAAGAACTTAAAACCACCAGTTTCAATTACATACCTGTTGCTACAAAGCCAAGATCCCGTAGTCTTGCGTGAAGAAATTCAAAACATCTTGGTAACTAATGGTTTTAAAAGAGAGTGTTTCTCCAAGATTTTAGATTATACAATAGACCTTTTCGAGTCAAAGGGATTGGGTGTTGACTATTACGGATATCACAATATTGTTCACGAATTAGAAGTGACCTATGTCACTTTGCTTGCAGCCCAATGGGAAAGCATGCATGGAATTCTAAAGCCTGAAGATTTTCCTTATCTTTTTGTTGCGGCACTTTTTCATGATTATGATCCTCAGAAAAAAGTAGACAAGCCGCATGAAGAAGATGCAGTCAAATTTGTCATGACAGATGAAAAACTAGATTCATTATTAAAAGATGCAAATATTGATAAAAATTTGATTGCTGCATTAATTCATAGAACCACGTATCCTTGGAATGGAGAGATAAAAGAAAACACAGAGAAGAAAATTGATGATTGTCTCAGTCAGATACAGATTGCAAATGAAGACGAGGTCAAGAAGGAGCATTTCAAGAAAATGGGGTGGTTTCTTTCAGTCACAGATAGAATTGCAGGATATACTCTAGGTGATTTTTCAAAAGCATTAGAGATGGCACAAAAAAATGCACATGCGTTAGCTTGGCATCCATATTATATTGTTAGAAGGTCAGTTGCATATTTTGAAGATCTTCTAAATAATGATGCAGAGATGTATCAGAGAGTATTACGTGCACTTCCAAGAGATATGAGAAAAAATTTCACAGATAATGTTTTAGCTTTTATGAAATTAAGAGAGCAAGAAATCCAAATTGAAGGATCACTTGTTTATGATAACGCAAAGTTTTTTGCAATAATTGAACCAATGTCAAGACGCCAAGACCCTGATTTTGTAAGTACGTTATCTGAGATTTACCATCAATTACCAAAACCACTCCGATTCAAAAACAATGAATTTATCGATTCGGTCATGGGTAAAGACACAATACTTAACACATTAAGATTGGGAAGCGACAATGGCCCAATCATAGGATTTGCAAAAGGTGGGCCTCTTGAGACATACAAATTACGACCAGAAATCAAGGATGCAAATTATGGCTTAAACAATACCGCTTTCATGGAACCACTTGCAATAAGAATGGGATACTGGGGGCAAAGTGGTGGAAGAGAGATGAGATTACTGTTTAACATGCAAGCTCAGGCAAAAGGATACAAATATCTCACAGGTTTTGCATTGCGCGATGTAATATCAAGCAGAATTCAGAGAAGAGAGCAGATGGAATTTGTAAAACAATTCGATCCAGAACGTTGGGACTATTATCGAGTATCATTATAACAACATTGTCTGCTATTGTGATTTATTCGAGATTTTCCTAGAACTGATAAATTTTACAAGATGTATCATGCCAATAAATGGCCAGGATATACACAGTGCCAAAAACAAACCCCAAACTACTTGTCCATAATTAAGAGAATTTGCTATAAAATTCAGTGGAAACACATATTGTGGAATTATACCATTTGGAGTAAAATCAGACAAAATGGGCAAAATATAGGAGTGTAGCGCATTCCAGCCTACAAAAACTGTGATAAAAAATAAGATTGCTTTTCTACCAACATATTTTTCAAATCCTTTTCTTTGACTTCTAGTTTTTTCGCCAAGTTCCCTTATTTCATCATGTAGTTTAGTTATTGCAGATTCTACATTTTTTTGATAAGATTCGGGGTCTTGTGGACCCAGATAAAGTGGGACCATAATCTGCAGGTAATTTTTATCCGACTCTGGAAGAGGTCTTCCTTTTTGTAAAAGATCAAGGAGATATTCTAGTCTTCCTTGATCACCTTTTCCAAGAATTAGAATTTGTTGGATTGCACCTATTAAATCTTCTGACAACATGTAATTCAGAATCCCCCCAGATAAAAGCGATTAACTGTGAGCATTAGAGGAAATTAAACAAAGTCATATTACAAAATAGAAACTGTTCTAGAAATTACTCTAGATTTACTTTAGAGTGATTACTGCAGTTGGTGGTAGTGCTGGATGTACTACTGTGATTGTCACCATAGCACCATCTTTTCCAAATGGGTTTTTGACAACATTTGTGAACACTAGATTCTCAGAACCGCCAAGTGGAACACTTGGTGCTGTAAATTCAGGATGAGCAGTATTTGCATCAAGTAATTGCACTGGGTCACCAGAAATTTGTGACCAAGAGTATGTTAGATATGCACCGATACTCTTTGTACCATCAAGTGTAACTTGGGAACCTGTATTGACTACTTGATCGGGACCTGCATCAGCTTGTGGTGCTGCACCTGGCTCAGGATATGCAGCATAAACATATTGTTCACATGTTCCCACAGGTGAACCGCCTTGATTAATTGTTAACTGGAAATCATATACGCTTCCACCAGAACCAGTTGGGAGAGTTACTGTTGGAGCAGGATCAGTTGTTGATGAGATTTGGATTGGACTGCCAGAGATTTGAGCCCATTGATATGTAATTGGAGAGTCAGATGGATTATCTACAGTTACTGGTAGACTTGTAGAACCGCCTGCATGAGATCTTATTATAGGTCCACAGGTCAGTGTAGCAATTTTGTAAGCAGCAGCGCTAATAACATGAACTGTTACAGAGTCAGTACCAATACCGCCATTACCGTCGTTTGCAGATATAGTCAAGTGTAAAGTTTCATTACCGCTTGAACCAACAGCTGGTGCAGTAAACATTGTAGTTAGTTCAGTAGGATTAGTCAAAGTCACCATAGGACCTGCATCTTGAGTCCATGCATAAGTCATAGGGTCTCCATCTGCATCAGTAGCAGTGGCCATAAGAGTAACTGGATTTCCTTCCATCACTGTTAGATCATGATCAGTTGTAACTACTGGTGGATGATTAACATGAATAACATGAAGTGTAAACGATGTAATACTTGAAAGTCCTTGTGGATTAACTACTGTTAGTGCAAATTGAAGGTCTACTGTTTGACCTGCAGCAACAGCAGGAGTTGTAAAACTAATATCTTGTGTAGTGGTAGATGACAGTGTCACTTGAGGACCAGACATCTGTTCCCACGTGTATGAAACATTTTGATTTTGAGGATCAGTTGATTGTTCACCAGAAAGTGTGATAAGTGTTTGTTCGTTTACTGTTTGACTATTAGTAGATCCAGTTTGAGCATATGCAGAAACTGAAGATAGTCCGAGTGAGAACATCAAAACTGCTAAAACTACAAAAACTGCTTTTGAATTCAACTTGTGTGTACTATTTTTCCGAATATTAAAAACCTTTCTCTTAAATGATTTGTTAGTTAGGATCGCTAAAAAAGTTGGCAAGAGATTTTATTTTAAAACAGACTTTGGAGCTCAAAATGATCCTTTTTTTAGGCAAAAGCAAGCAAGTGATTTTCTAGATCTTACTAATCAGGACTTGCAAATTAAAAATTCCAGAGTTTGGTCAAAACGTCGCTTTCCCCATCATTCTATGTGAGAATATGAGATGCACTTTCCAGTCAAAATTGATTACAAAACAAGAAAAAGAGAGAATCACTAAGAGACTAGTTTCAATGAGATCGTTCCTGATCCAAAGGACTTGCATGCCTTGAACGAGCAAGTCTTGGAAAAGTCATAGACAATCAGACTGTCATCGTTTAGATAGTAGTTGCAAGCAAATGGCCCAGTACAGAACAAGTCAGGATTTGACAAGGACAGCATTAATTGTCTTCAACTCCGCCATAAATTACACGACATATAGATTGGTCTTCACACAAATCATGGTTTCCAGAAATACAATTCTTCCACTTGAAATTACAATTCATTATTTGAATTATTTTTCAAGTAAGAGAATTTAATTCAATATACCAAAAATTTGACACTCAGAAGTCTTTGCTAATTATCATTAAAGTAAAATCACATTTGATAATTCATCACGAAAAGCATTGGTACATAAAATAAAGATCGGCAATAGATGTTTTTACTTGTTCCACATCTTTTGCCAGGTTTCAGCAAATTTATTCATCATGTCTCCATAGGTTTTTACTTGATCCATGCCAGACTGATTGAACACTTTCTGCCAGTTATCACCAAATTGTTTGAATGTTTTAATTCCTGCCTCACTCATGGACTTTTGCCAGTTCTCAGTAAATTGATGCAGTGTTTTATCACTTGAATCTTTTACTGCTTTTGCCATGACATCATTGTACTTTGACTGAACAGTCTTAGTTGCCTCTTGAAGAGATTCAAAGGCATCCATCCAAACTTTGAGGGATTTATTATATTCAATCCACAATTTGTCCCAATCTTTAGGCGGAGCTTCTTTTGACATAGACACCTATTGACATATTACTTGATAAGACTTGCTCATTATCAAAGCATAGTTCTTGTTCAACCATAGTTGAGATTTAGCACAATAGATAAAATCAATCCAAACATAGAACAAGTATTGAATGTGTCAAGTTCTGCCTTTGAGAATGGAGGTCTCATTCCATCAGAGTTTACCTGTGATGATAAGGATCTTTCTCCACCTCTCAGTATAACAAACGTACCAAAAAATGCAAAGACCCTATCAATCATAATGGACGACCCAGATGCACCAATGGGAACTTTTACACACTGGATTGCATGGAACATTCCTCCCAACAAGGTACAATTCGCAAAAGGTGAAAAGTTTGATTTTGCTCAAGGACGGACTAGTTTTGGCACAACAGAATACGGAGGACCATGTCCTCCATCTGGCACTCATAGATATTTTTTTAAAATTTATGCACTAGATACCAAACTAGAACTAAAACATGGATCAGGATTAAAGGAATTACAAGATGCCATGTCAGGACGCATTATTGAAGAAGCGGTATTGATGGGAAAATATTCTAGAAGTTAATTACACAGTGATTATTTCTTCTGAAGTTTTTTTTCTTTTTTAAAGTCATATATTCCAACTAATATTCCAACAATGAATGCAACAATACCAATCGCAACCATGCCCATAGACCCCTGGACCACATTACATTGTATTCCATACGACGTGTTACAGTTTTTACTCAAGAACGGATCTTCACCCATAATGACGTTAATTATTACAGGTTGACTTCCAGTATCAGAGATTTTAATTGCGTATGATCCTCCCTGATTATTTCTCTGTATAATATGATACAAAAATCCGTCCTTACTCTCCTTTTCAAACATCATGCCATTTGGCTCCATTCCCTCCAGCTTGATAGAACCAGAAGAGGGAACAGTATGAACTACAATGACATCATGTTCACTGAGTTGCTCAAAATGAATTGTAAAATTAACAAATTGATTTGGTAAAATTTCTTTATTGGTTATCAAAGTAGATTTAGTTTTAAGCAAAGATTCTACTGATTGATATGACCAATCAAAAAGATTAGCCCCTATCACTACCACAACTAGACCAATTGATGCAATAATCAGACCACGGATTATGGACATTTTTGCCAAGTATGTACAATTTTAAAAGCGCCTAATAAGAAACTTGCAACAAATGATCCAAATCATTTTCAATCATCACGCATGAAACGGATTATTTTACCATTATACAAAGAGGCCTCCTCATGCAAAGTAATGTAGTAGCAGTCATAATACTATCATTGTGATAAAGTATCTTCCATTTGATGATCCTTTTTAGAGATTCAGAAGACGAGGCTTCAATTTTAGCTAGTAAATCATATTCACCAATAACTTCCAATACCTCCACAATACCCTCAATTGTGCCGAGTTTTTCCTTTACATCTTTTAGATAATCAGACTTGCATTTTATCATAACATGCGCAGTTGCCATATCATGAGAAGACTGGGTATCAAATTCCTCGTCCACAAAATTACTTGAGAATTTTTGTATCTAAGAATTGTCTATATGTTGTATATACAATCTTATTTTTTAAAAAAACTCTAGTACATACATGTAAGATCATACAATCTACGTATGATAAGAAATTAAATCATAGAGAATATACAGATTAATGTTTATGACACCTACTATAGTAAAGAATACAGTTTGAAAAAAAATCGCACAATTGCAACAATAATCATGTGTATTATAATTTCTCTAAATACATTTCCAACAATAACAGCTCAAACAACATCGGGTATTTCTGGAAGTGATTCTTCACTTATTCAGTTTAACAAAAAAATATTCAGTTGGACTGACCGTGTGTATATTACAATTTTTGCGCCAGATTTCAACTCCGATCCTAACTTGATTGATGAAATTGGAGTTACAACAGATGATAAAATTACTGTTTCTACACATGGATATAGCATACCATATCACTTGGTTGAAACAGGTCCAAATACAGGAATATTTAGTGGCTATGTGACGCTTACTGGAGATCCAACACTGAAGGGTTCAGCAGGTGTGGATGGTCAGGGGACAAATCCTTCAGGGATTCTATCAACGTGCAATCCAACATGTGGTCCAACAGATGGATTTCTTCCAAGTGAGGAAAACGATGGAATTACAGTCTCCTTTGAATACAACCGTAATCAGGTTATCACGAGTTCTGCTCCAATTAGTTGGAGTTTAGGTAATGTACAATGGTTACAATCAAACTATCCGGTAAATGGTCAAGGAATAGTACAGATCATAGATCCTGACATGAGTCTCAATCCAAATGCAATTAACAAGTTTGACACAAATGTTTGGTCAGATTCTGATTCAGGTGGCATCAAGTTGACAATGACAGAAACCGGTCCAAATACTGGAATCTTTCAGGGAATAGCATACTTTACTTCAGATCTGAGTTCATCCGGAAATAGATTACACGTTACATCTGGAGACACGGTAACTGCAGAATACATTGATACGACTCTTCCACCTCCACATTCACCATCTGATCAATTGCGTCTTACTGCAACAACAGTTGTCGGTACTGCCCTTCCCCCACTTGAGCAGGCACCTGCAAACAATCCAAGAGTTTTAGACGCTACAGGAAAATCAGTAGGCAAAGTCAGCATAGGTCAACAGATTCAGATTGTTTCAGATGTGGCAAATCAAGAAAATAAAGATCAGTCATTTGCATATTTAGTACAAATACAAGACAATAATGGAATAACTGTATCACTATCATGGATAACAGGAACAATGGCACCAAAACAGACTCTAAATTTAGGCCAATCATGGATACCTACTACAGCTGGAACGTATAATGCGCAAATCTTTGTCTGGGAAAGCATTAACAATCCAAATGCATTATCTCCTCCGCTGTCACTACAAATTCAAGTTACATAGGTAAAATGCTAAAAGTTTTCATCCAAGTTTGATTATGGAAAAATATCATTAAATAATTGTCCAGCGTATTTATCACATATTGCACAAGGAAGTACTAAAAAGAGTCTACGCCCACAAGAAATACCTAGCCTTATCTATTTCAATATCGGTTGTATTACTGGTTGCCCTCTCAATAGTTTCAGAATTTATTTTCTTCTCACCTGTCTTTGTGTTTTATGTTCCACAACATGCAATTTTTGATTTTATACTAATTGTGATAATTGCGGTATTATCTGGGATTGTCACAAGTTTAGGAATTTATCGTATTCAGATATTGAGTAACAGCGTAAGAAAGTCTGGAACGGGATTATTTGGCTCCATCATTGGCGCAAGTGCAGGTGCATGTAGTTGTGGACCTTTCGGCTTTGCAGCAGTATCAGTATTTGGAGCCGTTGGAGGAACTGCAACATCTTTTTTTACAAATTATGAAACACCGTTAAGATTAGTATCAATTGCAATTTTGTGTTACACATATTATGCATCAGTCAAAAGCATAACAACCCAATGTAAGATCATCAAATGATGAAAACTATTAAAAATTACCTACGTAGATCATAATTTCATTCTGTTGTAAAACATCCAAATCATTACGCTTGAGATAGTAAGTACATCCTACGAATTATAATTACGGTGTATTACAAGAAAAATTCCCATACTTTCCATACAGACCAGCCACTCTTGCAATCTTGGACCCAGATGGATCATCTTGGATCACAAGTTGACATGATGGGCCAGAAGATTTACCTGATCCAATCTTACTGGCTAGAGCCATTGCTGCAACAACTGAAGAGTTTTCAGGATGAGGTTTGTCAAAAAGAGAATGGCCCACAATTTCGGGCACAGCTACCAACAATATTATTCCAATTACAAATAAGTTAATTGTTTTTTTACGGTTCGAATTCAATACCACCACATTATTTTTAGAGTATAATAATTATCAGGATAATTATCAATCTCACCAAATTAGAAGTTTTAATTAGTCAGAATATTACAACTGTTTTGAACATTTATCAGTAAGAATCATCAAATAATGACATTGAATAGATCCTCTAACCCCATACCTAAAAACGACATCAAGGATTTTCATAAAAAAGCACTTAGATTACAAAAAGATGGAAATCAGGAAGAGGCAATAAAATATTTTGATAAAGCACTAGAGTTTGAACCAAATAATTCAGAATTACTATATGACAAGGCAATATCATTTCAGATGCTACTAAGATTTGATGATGCAGTAGAGCATTACAACAAGTCATTGAAAATAAATCCTAACAACTTTGGTGCATTTATCAACAAAGGACTATGTCTTTCAAGTCCAAACATGAATAGACAAGAAGACGCCCTTTTTTGTTTTGACCAAGCTCTTATACTAGTACCAAACGATCTTGGCGCCCTATCACTTAGAGGATATGCATTAGACAGCATAGGGAGATATCGCGAAGCAATAGATTGTTTTGACAAAGTTCTTGAAACCCAACCAAGAGAGACCAACATACTAATTAACAAAGGTCTAGCCCTGTCACATCTTGGCAAATATGATGAAGCAATTGCATATTTTGACACGGTACTTGATTACGAACCAGATAATTTTCTTGCGATGCAATTAAAACAAGAAGCTTCCAAAAGTATGAAAAGAGATTTTTTGCGTTAGTCATGGTAAACATTGCATCAAATTATGATGTCATCAGATTGAATTTTTGCATAACAATTATGGTGATTAACGTGAGTAAATTACATGGTGAGAAGATCTAACTACATCAATGGTTAAATAGCAAAAAACTAGAACTTGTTTTGTTGAATAAGAAAGATGCTCAAGAGATAGTAAAAGACATTCGGGCAATTAGTCAGTATGTCAGATTTGCAGTGGTAGTAGACAGTAAAGGCAAAGTTGTGGCATATGCCAGAAGACCAGGACATGAACCTCTACTAAATATAAAAAATACATCAGACCAGTTCTCTCATCTTGCTATCAAAACACGAATGGCATCACAATTTAACAGACAATTAGGAGACGTACAATTCATGTGGGAGGAAAGAGAAAAAGTTCAGACCATTTCTTTTGCATTAGGCAAGAACACCGTTTGGGCATCAATCGACAAGAAGGTAATTAGATCAGAAGTACTTAGAATAATAGATAATTGTCTGCCCATTGTAAAACACTTTTCATAAAACTATCCAAAAAAAATTACAATAAATACAGGTAAAATCAAGAGGCATAATGGATAAAAAAATTTTGATTAGTGTAGTCATAATTTCTACAATTCTTTGTTTTACTAATTCTGCATATGCCACAAAATACAACACTTCAATCTTTTCAGATGCACAGAAGTACGCAGATTCAAACACTTACAAAAATGATAATTTTAGTTTTTCAATAACTCCACCTATCAACTGGGGCATTTTGTCTAACTTACCATCAGACGTATCAAAGCAGGCAATAGTAATATTTACAAATAATGATAAAAGTCAATTGGCCACATTTGGAATTTATCATAGATACATAGGACAAAATGTAATAGACGCGTTAAACAATCATACTGACAATGATATTCTTGCCACAATCAATCAGGAGATGACAAGTCCAAGTCCAGATTCTAAGACCGTTATGTATAATGGAGTTGTTGACAGATATAATGACGGTACACGTGTTGCGGTCAGTTCTGCTACCCAGTATACAGCAGACAATTCTACATCAATGAGTGAAAATATAATTTATTTTCTTAATGACGGAAATCAGTATACATTAGATTTGACAAGCAATTCCGATAACATTGATAAAAATTCACAATTGTTTGAAGATTCTGCAAATACATTTCTAGTTAGTCAGACTAGTCCAGTTCCAGAATTCCCTACATCTCTTGCCATACTAATAGCCGGAATGTTCTCAATCATCTTAATTTTTAGAATAAAAATCAATAGGCGATCATAGGAGTAGATCAGATAGTTGAGTTTTAAGGAAGTATTAATGTCGGATTTCCCAGTACGTCAAGCATGGTGCAATCTAACTTAGTGCCATAATATCGAACAATATAGGAAAACATGAACATAGGTCTAAAAACTCTGAGTGAACAGTTATTATGTAGCATTTATCAACAAAAACCATGTCAACAGAAGACAGACAAATGTTTCCTGCCACATGCGCAGACTGTAAAAAAGAAACACAGGTTCCCTTCAAACCAGCAGAAGGAAGACCAGTATATTGCAAAGAATGTTTACCAAAACATCGTCCAGCACGAAGATTTTAGGCTGAAAAACGCTTAAAAAAATTTTTTTGAACTCATACAATATTCTCAAATCAGAAAGATTAAGTCATTTTCAAAACACAGTTCAATTGTTGTCCAAGGTACATTCTGCTGAAAACTTTGCAAAAGAAAGACATTCAGGAATGATTAGAAAGGATGGAGCATGTCCACATCACGAACATTTAGCTGCAGTGGTGGCTAGGCTCAAAAATCTTGGAATATCCGATGACGATATAATATCATCGGCGTGGTTACATGACATAATTGATCATACAAATACAAGTTTTGATGAACTCGATCAAAGATTTGGCTCCAGAGTAGCAGTTCTTGTTTTGTCGGTATCAAGGGACAAGAATCTTCCGAGATCCAAACAAGAGGAACAATATGTCAAACAGCTAAAAGAAGCATCTTTGGAAGCAAAGCTAATCAAACTATGTGACACATCATCAAGTCTTAGAGATTTGAAGAATTCACCACTTTCAAAGACAAAGAAAACAAAAGAGGTAAAGAAGATGACATTCTATCTTAACATAATAAAATCAGATTTAATCAAAAACAAACTCCAATATCCAGGCATTGTCAGTTTGATAAATGGAATTAATGAGATGATTTTCACATATGGACAAAGACCCATCATTCTTTAACAATGTTTCATAAAAAGTATAATTGCATACAATAATTCAATACGCTTTTAGAGTTGAACTAGAGAGAGATATTATGGTACTAGAACCATTAATTAGAAAAGATATTGACAGTGCCATTAAAAATTGGTGTCCCAATGTAACACTTCTAAAGAAAGAAGAATCACGTTCACAGAAAGTTTGGAAATTCAAAAATGGTTCAGATTTCATATACGGCTATTTAGTTGGCCAAATGGAAGGATACATTGCAGGCATGATTGTTGGAAGATATGGCAAGATACCAGATGTAGACGAAACCAAAGAGATTAGAAAAATGGTAGAAGTGCGTGCAAAAGAAATTAGACAAGTAATGGCTGACCAGGAAAAGAAAAAAATCGGCTAGATTTTTTATTAGACAATCATATTTTTATTAGACAGTATTATTTCACAGACATGGCATTAGATAAAAAAGATAAAAAAATGCTTGATACAATGATAGATGATGAGATATCCAAGATTCCAGGACTAGTTAGAAATCTTCGATTACCTCAATTCCAAGATGTGTTTCAAATTAAAAATGAGCCAGAATACGTATACGGATACACTCATGGATCCATAATTGGCAAGTTTGAAACTTATTATTTTGTTGTTCATTCTGGGAAAAAACCAAATGGTCTAGAAGTTGATGAGATAGGAAAAACAATATTTGAGAAATCAAATCAAATTAGAAATGCCATTTCTAAAAATTGTGAATAGTTCAATAGTGAAATACGAGAAATAACAATTAGGCAGACATTAACGGTATAGTGAATTTAAAAGATGCCCCATTTTTGTGATCGGTGTCAACCCATATTTTACCACCATGTTCTTCAATAACACCCTTACAGATTGTCAATCCAAGACCTGAACCTCCATATTTTCTAAATTGCCTAGAATCACCCTTGTAAAACTTGTCAAATATTTTGTCCAAATCCCCTGATTTAATGCCCTCTCCATTATCTTCAATAACAAATAACAAGTTCGAAGTACTATCCTTGTCTATCGTTATTGAAATTTTTCCACCAGTTTTAGGAACAGAATCCACTGAATTTTTTACAAGATTTACAATAACCTGTCTAATCAGACTTTCATCAGCATGAATTTGCTCACACATGCATACAACTACTTTTAATTCAATTTGCTTATCAATAATAATTGGTTTTAAAAGATCCATACAACCATCCACAAGATTTTGTACATTTACCTTTGTTTTTAAAAACTCTAATGATTTTAATTCAAGTTTATGCACACATGCAATATCTTTTACCAAGCCTTCAAGTTTATCAGTACACCTATGAATTGTAGAAATCATTCTTTCCTGTTTTTCATTTAATGGTCCCGGAATATGAGACTCTAACATTTCTATACATATTTTGATTGGAGAAATCGCAGACTTTAGATCATGATTAATTATAGAGACATCTAAAGCATCCAATGCAACAACCCGTTCTAGTTCATTTGGTCGCAAATTTGATTTAGGCATAGTATTTTTTGCCATAGTTATAAGAAGACATTATCAAAAACACAATATAAGAAACAGTCGAGATACTTTGAACAAACAAAAGTGGTTTTGAGCATACTAAAATAATTATTAAAAATGTAGATTAATGAAAATATTAGATAAAAATTGAGAAAAATGAGGAATCAGATATTATTCTGAACTCCTTATTTTATTGGGAACCTTCTACTAGTTCAGCAGAAGCAAATCTCTGGCCTACTTGGGTGATTCTTACCTTTGCATTCTGGCCAGCCTTGCCGTCTTTAACAAATATTACAAAACCTTCTACTCTTGCAATACCGTCGCCTTTTCTACTGATTTCAGTAATGGAAACGTCGTATTCTTTTCCGGTTTCTACTGGTTTTGGACCGTTATCAAAACTTCTACCGCCACCGCCGCCAAATCTTCGACCGCCGCCGCCGTATCCGCCGTTTGATCGTCCGCCATAGGAACTTCCTCTATCGTTGTAACTCATCGTCGCACCTCCTTCTAATTGCAAAATATATGACACTCAATAAAAATGCTCGAAATTAGTTTTTGATGTCAAAATTTTGACTCTTTTTTGATCATTGACTCATTTCATTATGCTTAATACTGATAGAGAGCGTCAATATTCATGGCAAAAGCCAAAGCAAAACCAAAAGCAAAAGCAAAAGCAAAGAAGAAATAAAAAATCGGACCTGTAAAAGGTCTTATCCTTTTTCTAAGATTCTTAGATTTTGTTATCTCTAACAATTTCTCACACCACGCGATGAAAGTTTCGTGGTTGAGATTCCCAATTTACCTTCAATTCCCCCATAAACATACAATATAATTTTTATAAAAATTACCGCTAGTAATAAAATGTTTTAAATTGATCATTAAATTTTTATAATTTTGCGAGGATAGTAGAATATGAGTATAACAAAGACAGTAGGATTAGATCAGTTTTGCAAGTCCATAATGAATGCAGATAGAAATGTACGTTCTGTTTCAATAATCGACAAAAAAGGAAGTGTTGTGTACAATACATCTCATAAAAGATTTACGCAGCCAAGCATTGAAAAATGGAATGACATACATTACATGGAATGTGTGTTTGATATATCCATGGGAGCGAAGTTTGACAATCTTTATGGACCTATCAGATATCATCATTCTGAAAAAGATAATTTCATGATGTTTAGTTTTCCGTACAACAAATATGTCACAATCATTACAACTACAAAAAAGATTAGTCCCATTGCATTTGCAACAAAGATATCAGACATTATAGTTAATTTCAAATAATTACAATTAAAATAAAAATTATTTTTTCACATCAGATAGATCTCAATCTATTTACAGCTTTTTTGAAATCAGTCATTGGAACAATTTTTACTGTACTTATTGCAGATATTCCCACTGTGATACACAACTGTTCAATATCATGTGCACTTGAGGCATCCATTATTATTGTCCACTCATGTTCAAGAACGGACATATAAAAGCCTAAAAATTTTTGGATGTGAAATTTTCTTTTATTTGCTTTAAGTTTACCTTGTATTTCAAGAAAGATTTTTTTACTATTTTTATTGTTTAGGGGACATAATTCAGGACTATGTACAGCAAAAACTCCAAAAAGCATAATCACGATTAAAAGTTATTTCTAATAAAGATTAAGATTTACAAAGAGATCCCAAGTTAGGGGCGGTATAATAGTCGATTCTCAATTGTGGAATCCAAAATTGCCTTTATATGAAAATAGGATTAAAATATCCATAGATGAGCACATTATTTATCATGATTTTGAATGTCAGAGGTCTTGGTAATTGAAACAAAAAATTAGTAAAATTCTTGTTCCAATGGACGGTTCTGATAATTCATTCAAGGCTCTTAACGAAGCAATCTACTTGGCAAGACAGTGCCACAGTACAATTACAGGATTATGCATAATTCCCATCTATACTATAAATTTAGGAAAATTACTAACTTCGTTAAAAAATCAATCTCAAAAAGAGGCCAAGAAATTCCTAGTTGAAGCAAAAAAGAAATGTGCGCAAAATGGTATCGTGTTTAACGAAAAGATAATTTATGGAAACCAATCTTGGGAGATAACAGAGTTTGCCGCATACAAAAAATTTGATCTTATCATAATAGGTTCACGTGGAATGAGTCGAACAAAAGAAGCTTTTCTTGGCAGTGTAGCAAATAGCATAGTTCACAAATCAAAAGTTCCAGTTCTTGTTGTTAAATAATTACAATGTTGTTTCGAATTGGAAAAAAATCGTTTAAATGAATGAGTACTCAAGCAAATTACATGATTCAACATATTATGGTACCATACGACAAATCAGAACCTGCCAATCATGCTTTTGAATATGCATTAGATCTTGCAAAAAAATACAATTCCACTATTAGCATCGTATCATGTGTAGTAATTCAGGTTCCTACAGATCCTTATTTTGGAACAGCATACATGGAAACTACAAAGTTGTTAAGGGAGGACGCACTTGGTTCAATCTCAAAGCTAGAACCAAGGTTGAGAGAATCAAACATATCGTTCAAGACAGAAGTCTTGGAAGTAATATCAATCACAGAATCCCTGATATCATATGCCGAGTCCCATAATGTCGATTTAATAGTAATGGGATCTCGCGGATTAGGAGGTTTTAAGAAATTACTTCTTGGAAGTGTAGCAACGGGAGTATCCCAACATTCAAAGTGTCCAGTGTTGATTACAAAATAACAACGATAGTAAAAGAGATTTTCAGATTATTTCCTATATCTAGATACAAATGTGTTAATAGAAGTATCATTCAAATCCATAACAAATTGTTGTCGTATGAGACTTCCATATACAACTAAATCCCTTGCCAACATATCTAACCGCGATTCTAGTTTTGATGTAATTTTCCCATTAACAAAATCATCGCTATCACTTACAGACACTCCATATGGAATACTCCACCCATAACACTGCCTAACCACAGTTCTCATCTGATCCATTGCAGTGAGTCCCTTCTCATGAGATGCACAGATATACCCAAATGCCTTTCCTGCAAATTCTGCCCAAAAATAATCAAGAAAGTTTTTCATAACTCCAGACATAGAGCCGTGATAATCAGGAGTAGAAAGAATCAGTGCGTCAGACCAGTTAACATCTTCTTGGACTTTTTTTATTTCAGAAATGGATTGATTATTAGTTGGATCATAGAGTGGCAATCTAGTTTGCTTTAGATCAAGCAGTCTAGTTTCAGCACCCTGTTTTTTTGCAAAATCCAATGCAGTTGACAAGGCAGTTGTACTTGATGCGCTTTCACGAAGACTGGATCCAACTCCGAGAACTTTGAATGCCATCATTAATCTAATTATTTAATGGGAATAAATAATCTCGTTTTCTTTGGCTTTTCGGACTTGGAAATAATTAGGTGTGACCAAGTTTTACAATCCACAGTCAACTAATATAGGAAATTTCAATATTTCTTTGGAGATATAGCATAGTTTGAAATTCTACATAGAATTTAATCCGTGTAAAGAATGTAAGAACATAATTAAAGAATTAAAAGATGATATACACATACAAACAGACGAGGGTTCTAAGAAATTTTTACGGCATATAACTTATAATCATACCGAAGTAGTTCAAGCAATCATAGAGGAATTTCCAAAAGAATCAGATAAGGATAATTTTCCTTGGTTTAGGTAAGATATATTTTCATACCAAATCTCATTTTCTAAACCATTCCTGTGTGATTTTTTTAATTTCGTCCACGGATTTTTGCAAATTTTCAGTTTTGGTATTATCATCAAGATTCATACCTTCAGCCAAAATTCCACGTACGTCTGAAAACCCCATAAACTGAAACTCAATTTTTGCAAGCGATAGGGCATGTTCCCAATGTATCATAGGTTCTTTTGTGTAAAATCCACCAGATGATACAAGTATCAAAGCCTTTTTCCCCTCCATCAAACCAAAATATTTCCCATCCGCATTGTTCCATGTCTGACCTTTTAACATAACTGAATCAAACCATGCCTTTACAGGAGCAGGCATTGAAAAGTTATGCATTGGAAAAGCCACAACAACAACATCCGCAGATTTCATCTGTTGCGTCATACGATCCATTTTTTCCAGTGTCTTTTTTTGTTCAGGTAAAAGTTCTTCTTTAAGATAATTTCTTTTAATGTAAGCATGCATGCTTTCAACATTGAACACATCTGGAATATCATTACAAAGATCTAAAACTTCAATCTCAAAATTTTTTATTTCATTTCTAAATGCGTCTAACAATTTCTTAGTACTAGACCTCTCTTCCCTAGGAGTATATTTTACAATCAGTATCTTCAAGAAAGATATTTTACAATTCAATGTATATAATACATACTACAAAAAAATCTGTTTAATCTTACAGATACGATGACACATTAGGAGTTTGATCTATACTTCGTTCTATTGCAGAATAAATTGGAGTTTCCAATCTACTAAGAGTTTTTTTCTTGATGAATCCTACTGTCATTATATCCGCAGGGAAGATTAAGTAAGTAACCAATCAAATCCAACCTTAATTTTCTTTTCACGTGTTGGCAAGTGTGCCCAATAAAATGATCTCCATAAAACCCATGCTGTAAATCCACGAACTTTTCTCCCATTTAATAGTGCAACACCTGTTCGCTTTCCAATTGTAGCCATCACTCCTTTGTTATGATAATCAAATGGTTTCATTGAATTTGCACTGCCATTAATTTCTGCGACTAGATTCTCTGAGACCAACTTGGCCTGTCTAATTGCTATCTGTGCCGTTGTAGGATATACAACTTTGGTTTTATCATCGACCAGATTAGCGCAATCCCCCAATGCAAAGATACTAGGATGGTCTTTTAGTCTCAGATACGAGTCAACAACTAGCCTACCTGACTGACCATGTTCACACTTGAGAGTAGCTATCAGTGGATCTACAGTAACTCCACCTGCCCAGATCAATGTAGCGCATGGAACTATTGTATTATCACTCAAAAGTACATGATCTTCTCCTGCATCTACTGCCTTGGTATTTGTGATCACCTCAATTCCGGATTGTCTAACATATTCTAATGCAAATTTACCAAGTTCATCCCCTACCTCTGGCAATATTCCATCTCTTGCAGATACAATAATAACATGAATTTTTTTATAATCAATATTTTTGTAATAGCTTTTTGCAGCATTTTGCAGGAAATGATTTATCTCTGTTGCAATCTCTACTCCTGCAAATCCTCCACCCACCACAACAAATCTAAGAAGTTGTTCTTGGAGAATTTGATCCCTTTCCTGATCAGCACACTCCAGTACGCTTATGATGTGATTTCTAATAGCTATTGCATCTTCTAGAGTCTTGATTGTGAATGCAAATTCTTCGATATTATTATTTCCAAAGAAATTGTCCTTACTGCCAAGGGCAAGAACAAGATAATCATATTCTAATACTGTTTCTTTTTGATCAAATATCCTAATCACAGAGACACTCTTGCTCTCTACATTAATTGATAGGATCTTTGCATGACAAAAGTTTGCCGTCTTACAAAAAGTTCTGATAGGCGTAGTGATATCGCTTGCATGAAGCATTCCTGATGAGATTTCAGGAAGCATTGGAGTAAAAAGGAAAAAGTTGTCTTGACTGACCAAAGTAATTTCTGTATCACTGCCTTTGAATTGTTTTTGTATCTCACGTAAAACGTTGCTACCAGCAAAACCGCCTCCAAGTATGAGAATCCTAGTCTTGGCAGGACTTTTTGTGCTAAATTTTCGTATCATGTTGCGTACTCACTATTATGTACAGCAAGAAGATAAAAGGAATGCGTACTATACATGCATAATCAATCGATAATCCATCAATAAACCAGTAGCTTATTTGAGATGAACAAACCTGTAGAAAATAGTTGTGCACTACACACTAGAAGTGAAAATGACTGTGCCACCTGAATATATGACTATTTCAATACGAACTTTGCAATAATATAGAATGAATAGGGATTTCATAGATAGAATAAAGAAGCATTTCAGAGTTCTCGTTAAAACCAGATTTGTCCTACTAGCTCCCAGATTTTCGAAATTAATTTTAACTTTTAATGAAATTCTTTAGACATAGAGGGTAATTGAAGGTAAAATACAGTACTAGATAAAATGATTACATGTACAAATTGTGAAACTGTACACATGTCAGAATCCGTACTCGTATGTTCAGACTGTGGAACGGCATTCAATTAGTCAAGCCAGATATAAGAAAAAGTCTGTCTCAAAGTAAAAAATAGTGATATATTTACTTTTGAGAGATGTGACAATGCATGGAGATTTATTCTTCTACGACAGAAATTAGTCATGCATAAAGACAAGGGCATTTGTAAGGGCGCTTGTAAAGAATACAAAGTTAGAAAACCAAGAGATGGTACTAGCCGATACTCATCTGGGCAAGTACGATGTCAGATATGTGGAGTATTCATGTCAAGAGAGGCATGTCATGATAGAGAAGACATGCCAGCAACTGATGAAACCGTAGATTTGTATTGTAATTGTTGCAATTGCATGGTAAGATCAAGACCTAGAAATAAACCGGGAACTAAACATAGTAAAAAAACACCCCAAGAAGAATATAGTGAGCTAAAAGAATTAAGAAAAAAATATTGAAAAACTAATCACAAATTACATAGATATATTTTTTCACTTTGAATTAAACTTTCCAGATTCAAAAGTGCGTCATGATAACTTGCCCTATTTGCAAGTTCGTGGTCTAGTTTCTTGATGCCTTTTTGTCCATTAGTAAGATCATGCATTCGAGAGGGGTGAACGGCATGTAATAATTGATGAACCAATACAACAGTTACCATTCGCCTATTATTCCTAGTATCTCCACCAAATATATCATGAACACATATTAGGTAAGAGGGCTGACTTGGAAATCCTCGAATCAAATTAATATCTCCGGATGCATTTCCATTATTTTGAATCTTTACATCAAATGTCTTTTGTGCAAAGAAATTTGCACAGTCTATAAAGCTTTTATCATCAGGTTTTTCATCATGATATTCTATGATCAAATTTTTTGCATCTTCTAAACAATCGAAAAGCCAGTATGGATTACCCGTTGAAGAGACAGTCGAAGTTACCTTTTTCACATCAGATTCCACGTTGATGTTTGTAGCTTCTGTTGAAGAAGGTATGTGTAATTCATTTGGAGATTGTGAATAATTTGAAAAAGTATCCGGTTTAACGTATTCTACATTTTCAAGCATTGTACATTTGTGTTTCTGGGGTAAGAGGTGCTCTTTACAATAGACATATCCACACAGTTTACAAGGCATACTAAAAGTTCCATCGACTTTTGCCCCATCAAATGTACAATATTTTTCCGTAATTTGGGAGCAGAATCCATTGAAATAAAGTTGATTGTTCGAGGATTTGACTAAAAGGTATAGTACTTCTTAGCATTTTCTAGAATTAGCGTATAAAAAATAACTATTGGGATAATGCAATAGTAAATAATTCAAAATTTTTCCACCATTTTTCATATTATCAAAATTTAATTCCTGCAAGTACAAGATTAGTAATAAGACATTCAATGGTCATAAGGTAGATCAAAAAGATGTCCAGTATTTTTTAGGGTTTTTATGCCATTTGAGTAATTCTTCTTTTTCCTCTTCACTGATATAATTTCGTGTTACTGCAACTTCAATTAGATCAGAAAACACAAGCAATGGGTGCATTTTGCATTTTATTCGCTTAAAATTATTTTTTGCAACATTTAGATCATAAGTAAAGATAAAAATACAATCACTTACCTTTCCTCCATTTCTCCTCACAGCCCGGATTGCAGATATGGCACTCCTACCTGTACTTACAAGATCTTCAATTACCAAAATTCTGTCATTTTTTTTCATATCACCTTCTATCTGTCTTTTTTTACCGTAGCCTTTGGCCTCAGGTCTTATGTATATCATAGGTTTGTTGAGCCTCTCAGCAATCAACGCAGCCCATGGAATTCCAGCAGTTGATACACCTCCAACAATATCAAAATTTAATTTTTTTGCAATCTTGACTACTTCATCAACAACAACTTTTCTTTTAGCAGGATAACTTATCAATCGCCTATTATCACAATACATAGGTCCTTTGATACCAGAGACAAAAGTGTACAAGTATGGTTTTGTGAAACTAAAAGTTACTGCTTTTATGTCAAGTAGCATTTCAGCTACATTTCTAGAAGCCTTAATCATCATAGACCATCAAACATGCAACAAGCAAGATATTTTTTAAAAATTAATGTCCTACAGACTGCAAGACCCATATTTTCTGTGAGGTTTATTGTGAGATGTCTGCCGCTAGTTGGGGTTGCTGTAGAATTTGTACTAGAGTTTACAGGAATAGTAGTTGTTGAATTTACAGGAGGTGTTGTCGGAGTTACTGGAGTTGTGGGGGTTACAGAAGTAACATTATAACTCCAGATTTTTGAGAGATTAACAGAAACATCAAACCCAGATAATGTACCAGTAAGTATCGAAACAGTTTCTTGATTAGAGTTAGCATCTATTGCAAATCTTGCAGTATCGCCTACTTTAAAGACACCAATTTGTCCCGGATTTGTCACAGTAGACAGGAGACATGTAGCAGTAGATGAAGTACAATTAGTACTTGGAGATATGGAAATCTGTGCCATTCCTCTTCCTGCAGGAGATTGGATAATTACTATCCCATCATTTCCATTAATAATAGTCCACATGACTGCACCATGAAAATTACTGCTTTCAGCAATTGGTCCTTTTGTTGACAATTTCACGGCATTTGAAGATTGGCCATAAACAGTATGAGTAAGAGGTAAAGATGTAATGCCCAAGACCAGAATTATCATAAGACTTACCATTAACTTAGACTTCATTACTGTACTTGAATCACATAGCCTAGAAATTCACAATGGTGAAAAAATATGAAGAAATTAGCTAGGTTTCATCAAGATTTTTCCAAACAGATCTCCTTTAAGCATCTTACAATGGGCATCTACGGCATTTTCAAATGCATAAACCGAGTCGATTATGGGCCTCAACTTACCTTTAGATACCCAAAAAATACCAGATTCAAGTTCGGCACGAGTACCTTGAGTAGAGCCCAAAATACTAATTCCTTTGAAAAAAACATGTCTCAGATCCGTATTTACGTCATAACCAGTAGTTGCTCCAGTTGTAACAAGAGTTGATCCATATTTCAACAAGGTAAGTTCTTTGTTCCAATGCGACCCACCAATATGTTCAAAGATTATATCTATACCGGGAGAAGTCTGTTTCTTTTTTGCAATATCTTTTGATATGGCATATACTTGCTTGTGCCAATCATCTTGTCTATGATCTACTGCAAAGTCCGCACCAAGTTTTAAACAATCTTCCAATTTGCTTTTACTTGCCGTTGTAATTACATCACAATTGTATAGTTTTGCTATTTGAATTCCAAATGTTCCCATCCCCGAGCCTCCTCCCATTATTAATATAGTTTGTCCTGGTTTGATCTTTGCACGACCAACTAACATGTGCCAGGAAGTAGTCATTGTCATTGATGCGGCTGCTGCATTTTCATAACTAACATTATCTGGAATTTTCACTACATTTACCTCTGGGAGATGAGCATATTCACAAAAACCTCCCCACAGAGGTCCTGTTTGAAATCCCCATATTTTCCTATTACGGCAGTCATACTCACGGCCCTCTGTGCATGCAATACAGATTCTACATGAAAGATTTCCATGCGAAACAACTCTATCTCCAATTTTTATCGTGGTAACATCATCACCTATTGCGATTACCTCACCTGCTGCATCAGTTCCTGAAATATGTGGCATTGGAATTTGAATTGGTTTTCCTCGCATACCCCATATGTCATCATGGTTTAGTCCAGTCATCATTACCTTGAATACCACTTCATTTGGTTTGGGTTTTGGATCAGGAATATCTTTAATTTTCAATATCTTTGCAAAGTTGTTATCAGGTGCATATTCTTCATAGACTAATGCTTTCATAGATTATTTGAAACAATTCTGCCAATATTAAGAAATTGTTCTAGGTTGAGAAGTATGCTATAGAAACATCTATAGAAGATAAAAATGTTCAAAAATATAACATCATTTTACAAGCAAATAGTCATTATCATCTTTTAATCTATCCAAAGTCAAAACACTTTCTAGATTATTTTGTAAGCTTGGCGTGGACATTACTTTTGGATTTTCTTCTATTATAACAAACATGTTATTTCCTTCATGCTTAATTTTTATACTGGATAGTTTACTACGGAATAATTTACTTTTCTTTCCGTCAGATGCTACCATGAATCTTTCTACAACCAGTAAGCCACTTTTCATCATGGAATTAATTTTTCTATGTACAGTTGTGCGCGAAATTTGAGTTTCTTTTATGATATCATTCATTGATTTTGCCGTATCACGAGTACAATTTATTATAGTAATAGATTGTTCATCCGATAAAGAATGTAGTACTGCATTATAGAATGCTGCATTATCAACTTTCATAGAATCACCCCTTTAGTCATAGAAAGATAAGGAATTATTTTGATTTAAGATATCATTTTCGCATTATGAACAAACAGAATATAGCCCATTATTAGAGGGACAATTTTTTGCTAAAACTGAAAATTATAACATTTTCATGTACTACTTTAGATTCAATACAAATATGGAGTGATTCCAAGATATCTGTTACATACAATGCGATGAATTGTATCCATTTAGATCCCAACTGAGTCTCAAAAATTAATCTATACCTATCATTTTTTACGGTTTGAGTAAAACTAAACCATCCGCAGTATTTACTCATTACAACAAAATGATTCTCCGTTATTTCATCTAATTTGTATTCTATACCCTGAATTGCAAAAAGTTTTCTTATTGCGTGTGGACCTTCTTTTGCAATCTCTTCTAGATCTTTATCAGATATTTTATCAATCATTCTAGAGAATAGAAAATCTGACATAGTAACTGCAGGCAACGCATTAATTTGCATATCAAAAGAGACATTTTTGAAAAGAATTTTTGTGATAAGTGCATTCAGTGGAAGGTCTCTCTTTTCAGCTTCTTTTTTTAATACTGATGAAACAGAATTTGGAAGTCGGAGTGTAACTCTATGAGAGCCAACTCTATTTTCCAAATTTTCGGACATCATATTTTTGTGATATAGATAATTTGTAATATAAACAACCCCATAAATTCCAAAATTCGGAATCAACCAACACATACGAAGTTTTGAAAACTATGAATATTTCAAAAAATATTCAACGTCTTTTTATCAACATATCTTTGATTTAAAAACTATATTTCCTAATGCTAATACCATTTTTTCATATCTGGCTTTTTTAGTGTCCCATAGAAGCAATACAAGATAAAATTTGATTCAACGAATTTAGAAAAGTGCAGTATTAAAAGAAGATAAAATAGTAAATTATGCATTACGCATGTTCGAAAATTTGAAAAAGTGTTTAATGAGACAGGCTTCTTCTATGTGACATATGTTAGGACTTACAGATAGAGATATCAATCTAATACAAAAAATGAACAAAAGACATGGAGAATAATTAATGAATATCACATATTTTGTATCTACAAAATCAAATTACATTATACTAGCATTATTCTTTGGAGCTCTTTTGATTTATGGATACAACTTAGAAGGCCAACCAAGACATGGAGACGAAATTAATTATCTTGGATGGGCTGGAAATTACATTCATCTGATAAACACAGGTGATCTTGCAAATTCATGCTTGATATCAATTGATAACTGTAATTCTTTGTATCACATACCAGCACATGGAGCAACATATAGTCCGCTGCGTATGATTTTGATTGGATTTCCTCTAAGTATTACTCATCAGGATAATGGTAACTTTTATGATTGGTCTTGTTATTGGTTCACTTGTTATAATTTCCACTACGCACCTACCGTTGTACAGATGGCGTCTGGACGTTTACTCTCACCAATATTTGGAGCACTAACCATAGCTGTTGCCTTTTTAGTTGGAAAGATTCTATTTAACAAGCAGATAGGATTAATCTTTTCCATTCTCTTTCTGTTTTTCAATCTCTGGATATGGTACAGTAGAACAATAATGACTGAAGTGCATTACATTTTCTTTAGCATGTTATCATTATTACTTTTACTTTATTCTTTCAAAACAGGACAAATGAAAATAAAATATTTCATTTTAAGTACGATTTCATTTGGTTGTGCAATAACTTCAAAGTTATTATCAGTGGAATTTTTTCCGTTGTTTGCTACAATCATTACTCTAAGCTACTTTTTCAATTCAAATAAAACTGATATAAATACAAAGAAAATTGTAAAAATAATATCTGTTGTTTCCGTATTTTTCTTGTTATCGATATTTTCATTTTTGTTAACACAGCCAGGATTTTACAAGGATCCGCTTCTTCAAATTAAAACAATTAAGTCAGACATGGACAACTACAACAGAGATGTTTGGTTTATTGCATATCCCACCATTCAAGGAATACAACCTACCAGAATAATCTCGCTTTTTCATTATACTTTATTTCCAAGTCCCATACAACATACCATCCCAGGGGCGTATCCTAATTCCACGTTTGATGTGAATTGGAATAACCCTTCAACAAATTCTAGCATACCAATTATGGTGTTTTTCTTCATAGGATTATTCTATTTGATTCAAAGGATAAGAAAATCTAGAGAGTGCAAATCAGAAATACTACTTCTCTCATGGTTTGTAAGTACTTTTATTTTAACACTTATGATTGCGAGAGATTTCTCATTAGAAAGATATCTTTTACCATTTTTGATTTCCATTATTTTCATTGCATCATATGGATTTTGGAATTTTATAAAAAACATATCAAGCATGAAAATAAAAATATCTTTTACAGCATATTTACTATTTACACATGCTATCACAGCCATGTCTTTTTGGCAGAAAATTTACCAGTCTCCAGGTACATTCTGGACCAACCCTCTACCATACGGAACATTACAAGAATCGCTAATTAATCCAGTTACGTTATTTGTAAATTTGACATTTATTGCATTTTTCATATACCTCATGACAATTAGAGTGAGAGTTAAGGTATCAATCTAATTGTAAATTTAGAAAGACTATTCTTCAGAATCACATTCTTCAAGTCTGTTTTTGTTATAGAATAGCTTGTTATTTTCTATTTTTATAACAGACCCAATCATAAAACACATCTCAGTTCTTTTTCCGCTGTTATCTATTACTACAATTGATGATACATCATCACATGGTACAGATACTAAAATAACAGAATCCTTCTGATCGTTTTGACATTCAACCCAGCAAGCATTTGGCAAGATTATCTTACATTCTACAAAATTAGGTAGCGATATATCCAAAGACATGTGTCAATTGATTTTTCACCAACTATTATACATTATTTTGATTAGTTTCACTGTTAATCATAGAATCAAAATGGATTGATGAACGGTCATATACTCATATAACTTGATAAATTTTTGATAAATAATGTCTGATAATCTATTAGAAATAATCCAACGTCTAATGGATTTAGGCATAGGGGATTTTCAAAGACTTGAGCACATCATGACCTCAATCAAGGCAGGAAAAAAGATCTATTCGTCTGATCAGATATATCTTGAGACAATAATTTCTAAAAATATTCCCAATGAGTCCATTCCAAGACTATTTGAAGTAAAAAATCCCAGCAAGTCGGTTGAAAACGAAATTAGAAAAACACCGTCGATAAAAACAAGTCCCTTGTGGTATTATTTGCCTCTTTTTTTCAATATAGTTGGAGGCACAATTTCGTATGCCATATTAAGAAAGACAGATTTCAAAAAAGCAAAAAAATGTTTTATTTTCGGTCTGATTTTATTTTTGGTTCCAATTACCGCATTTGTTGTACTAAATTTTGTGCCAGATATGCAATATTCTGTATACATGGTAAAAAAATCTGCCAATGATCAGAATATAGGAATCTATGACGTGGAAATAATAGATTCCAACATACCAATTGAAAACATAAAGGTTGGTGATGTCATAATTTTTTACAATCCCAGTACGCATCAAGATATACTGATTCATAGAGTCGTGCAAATACTTTCCAAAGATCCAGTTACTATAAAAACAAGGGGAGATAAAAGCTCAGAATCCATAGAGGGATTAGACTATCCAATTACAAAACAAGAATATATTGGTAAGTTAGCATACATAATACCACAAGTAGGATACATAACAAAACTTATCACCACAAAATCAATTCTAGCAACAATTGGTGTCATTGTAGGAATCGGGATTGTTCAACACATGTTGCAACGCAAGAGAAACCCTCAATTGTGACAAGATATCACGAATTAATTGTAAAGGATTTGCCAAATGACGATGAACTAAAACCCAGTGATAAGATTACCAAAGATTATGATTCGATAATCTGAGAGAATGCACTACTAACATCATTTGCAGGTTTTTGTTTGGGTTTTTGCTAACCATATCAGTGAATTATTCTAACAATTTCGTGCTTGTCAATAAAGCAATTATTTTAATTGCGATTTCATCAATTACAGTATCACTCTCACTTTTCATCATACCTGTAATTTATCACCATTTAGAATATCCATACCTGGATTTTGAAAAATTCAAAAAAAGAAGTCACAAGTTTATACTATATGGCATAATACCTGCAATGATAACTCTGTTTTTAGGCATAGAATTATCCATGTCAATAGTATTACAAAATAATATTTTTGCATATGCGCTGGGTGTAATACCATTTGCCATCATAGGAATGGCCTATAAATTACGAAAATTACAATAATTTCAAATTTCTGTAAATAACCATAGTTGATTAATTTCAACCATATTAATGACAGAATCAGAAATTCTTAGCCATCACATAGGGCATAATATATTTCACAATAGCATCATTGAAATATTTAGAAGGTCAACTATACTAGTTGAAAAGTTCCTTTTTCATACCTGTCTTTGGAGGAGGTGTTTTAGTTATTATCATATTTCTAGTATCAAATTTTCTACCTTTAACTACGACATCAGAGAAATATAGCATAATGGTTGATCCAATCATAATTCAAGACGAGATGGGAACAGAGACACATGTAACCATAAAAAATACTGGAACCGATACCTTGACTAACATTGTTGTAAATTATGGTGGAACGACAAAACCTGATATTATTTCTAAATTAGATTCTGGAGAAAA
This sequence comes from uncultured Nitrososphaerota archaeon, assembly GCA_963713025.1. Lineage (GTDB taxonomy): Archaea > Thermoproteota > Nitrososphaeria > Nitrososphaerales > Nitrosopumilaceae > Nitrosotalea. The sequence continues at coordinate 163,424 of CAVQKA010000007.1, forward strand.
GATTTCACTCTCACCGCCAGTAGGAAGTGAGCTAAACGTTGTAAAAGTAACTACAAATGAAGGAATAGATGTAACAAAGGCATATCGAACTCCTATCAGTGCAAGCTTTGTTGGCAATTCAGGCTACGGTGGATAACATATTTTTTATTACAACGACACATATAGAAAAATGGTAAGAGTTATTTTCAATTATAAGATAAAATCGTGATTTAGTCAGAATATTTTTTTGTGATCTTTATCAATTTTGAAGCTATTTTTTCAGCATCAGAATCAGGAATTACTGCACATAAAATAATACCAAATTTTCCAAGTGGAATAGTAATTCGTTTAGCTTTTTCATATTTTGCCATAGCATATAGTGGTTCACCGAGTGTTATTTGAGATCTTCTAGTTACCCATCTAAGAGCAGCATCCGCAAGTGATTTTTCTATATCTTTTTTTGTGTGTAAACTTTTAATTCCTGCTCGTTCTTCATAATGAGAGTCTGTCCTATAAGATGCCGCCACCATAAGGATTTCCAGATCTGATTTTATGATTTCTTTACATATCTTTTCAAGATTCATTGTTTCTTTCCTGTGAGGACATCTCCTTTATCATAACATCTTTCCGCAGAGTCAAATAATGCAATTGACCTATTAATCATTTTAGGGGCATTAGTACGGTCATCATTTGCTTTGTCCACTAGAGACTGTGCAAAGTTTCTCAATGCATTAGCTTTGTTATACCAAGCATTAGCATATTCAGGTGAGATCTCAATTGCCTTATCATAACACACTATAGCCTCTTCAAATTGCTTTAGTCTAGACAATACAATACCTTTGTTATTCCACGTACTGACATGATTTGGATCTAGTTCAAGTGCCTTGTCATATGCAATAAGTGCATCATCATTTTTTCCCTCTTTTGCGAGTTCATTACCTATACCATACCAAGAATTATGATCGTTACTTGACATATCTCATAATATTTTAAAGGCCTATTTTAAGAACAAGATATCAAACAATTCCAAAGTTTGGACATACAAATGATGACATTTTTTGAGTAGTCTTTTAATGTTAGTTCTTTTTCACAGGATTGCATCAGCAGCTTACAGTTTCTATGAACTTCATGACTTTATCATCATAATTAAATGAAGTCAACTCTTGGACAATTGAATTTATTATTTTTTCATAATCTACCCCAAAAATTTCTTACAATATGTTCTTCAAATATTCAGGATGTTCGTCACATTTTGCAATAGTTGAATTAAATTTTTTGTAGAGTCCATAGTTTACGTCATCTAAAAGTGAAATCCTCTTTTTTTAAGCAGAGTGTGCTCTATTGCCAATGAAACTAGATCTTTTTTGTCAGATTCATGTCTAGATACATGGGGCAATGATTTGATAAAAATAGGAGTGTAATTGGATTCTTAATAGTTTACAAAAATGGAATATTTTTACAAAGATCCATTCCAACCTGGAAATTTAAAAAACTACTTGGATGTTCGAATTGGCATAGATATGTCTTCAATTGGAAGCAAAATATGAATCGAGGTACCCTTTCCCTTCCCTTCAGACTCTGCCCAAATTTTTCCCCCATGATTATCAATGATTCCCTTACAGACAGACAATCCAAGGCCAGTTCCCCCATGTTCGCGAGTTGCTTTTGTATCCACTTGATAGAATTTAACAAAGATTTGCTCAAGATCACTTTTGGCTATTCCTATTCCATTATCGCTTACTGTGATTTTTGCCATATCATCTTCCTTGAATGATTTAATCAATATGGCTCCTGTTTGTGTTGGAACAAAGTCCAAGGCATTTGTAATTAGATTTGTCAATACTTGTTGTATTCTAATTTTATCACAATAACAAAAGAGTGCAGACATGAGATCAATTGTAATTACAATTTCTTTTCTTTCAGCACTTGGCTTCATTCTATCTACAGATTCTGTAATAATTTGAGATAGACTTTGTATTTCCTTGTGGAGTACAAGTTGTCCAAGTTCAATCTTTTGCGAATCTAGTATATCAGATATTAATTTCAAAAGCGAATTTGAGCTTGAACGAATAATTTCTAGTCTCTCTTTTTGAGTAGGATTTAGAGGGCCTAAAGCTTCTGAAAGCAATATGTCTGCATAACCTTTGATCGGAGCCAGAGGAGTTTTGAGTTCATGGGTTATCATTGCCATAAATTCATCTTTAATTAGATTCAATTTTTTGAGTTCATCTAGCTGTTTTGATGCAAGTTCTTCTCTTGCTTGTATTTTGTCTCTTACAAGATAAATTTCAGTAAGATCAATCAGAGAAGCAGTTCTTCCGATCAATTTACCTTTTACATCATAGACACTTGTACCGCTAAGTAACGTTGGAAATATTTTACCATTTTTTCTTTTTAACCAGATTTCTTTGTGTGATATTTCATGAGTCTTTTTCCATTTTTTTAATTCAGATTTTAATACAGGGATGCTTTTTTCTGCAGTATGATCAAATATTGATTTTCCAATAATTTGTTTTTTAGTATAGCCTAGTTTTTTTGCATAAGCTGTGTTACATGAAATTATAAAACCATCCTTGTTGACGGTTCTTTGTAGAACAGGTGAACCTTCATAAATTTGTCTATAATCTATTTTATCCTCCAACTTCTTTTCTTTAGGCTTTATTTTTCTCATGACTAGCATATGCAAATATTGAAGATCTCCAGAATATAGACATTAACTTTGTAAAATTAAACAAAATAATATCACAATAATCTGTAGAGGATGAATTTAACTCAAATCGTGACTATAACGCATGTCAATTACAAAAATATGGCATCATGGAAGAGATTTCATACACATGCCATAGATTTCAAGCGGCGGAGCAAGCCCTCTATATGAGCCACCTGCAGCACTCCCAGCAGTATATCGTGCCGATACAATCCATTGTTTTCCATCTTCAGATGGTCCATTTTGATAAACAGACAGTCCGTCTTTGAAATTAGTCTGATACCCACCACCTGTAAGAATTTCACCATCATTGCACGATATTTGTGCGTGACTATCATATCCTAATGCAACTGATGAGTTTGTTCTTACAACTAGTCCATTATTTTCTTTCGACACGGATGAGGAGTTTGTTGAAAGTGCATTTGCATATAATATAACTACACATGCTAATCCCACCGAAAGAATCAGGAGGACTAATCTTGTATGCATGCAATCATAACTACAATCTTCCTAATAAGTGATAAATCATTTATTCATGTTTAGATAATTATTTGAAGAGTTAGAAATTACTTGCTACAGTATTTTTGCCATACATTATTTGAGATATCACCATAATATCTGATACAGTCCTCACAGAAAGAATCCCATTCATCAATTCCCAATACATCAAAGAATTCTTTTGTCCAATCATATGAAGGTAATTTACGATACTGGAATTGTTGAATTGTGAAGATCTCTTTTTCCAAGAATTTGTTTAGACATCTTTTGCATTGAGCATTCTTAATTTTTTTCAAACTATCCTGTTTTTAGTAATAAATCAGGCAATGAATAAAGATATCAAGTGACTCTACAAAATAGATTTAGGTTGGAACAAAATACCATAGCAATAATCTGTGACTGTGATGAAACACTTGCTCCAGACACTACTGGATTTTTGCTAGATTACAATGGATTATCCCAGAAGTTATTTTGGGAGAACATATCAAAAATGGTATCTCAGGGATGGGATCCACCTTTAGCATACATGAATGAGATTGTAGAGTTGATGAAATCTGGTCACATAGAGCAAGATACCAATGAAAAATTAACTGGATTGGGAGAACATATTATTCCATACAAAGGAGTTCCAGAATTCATACCAGAATTAAAATCAATGATAAAGCAAAACAAGGATTTTGTAAAAGCTGGGATTAGTCTTGAATGTTATATCATATCATCAGGAATTGAGGATATGATCAAGGGAAGTATACTTACAAAACATTTTGACGGGATATTTGCTGGAAGATTTTCAACAGATCTACACGGTACAATCATAGGAGTTAAATCAAGTGTTACTTTTACTGAGAAAACTAAATTCTTGTATGCGATCAATAAAGGAATATCTGGAAATGACTTACGAAAAAAACCATATCTTGTAAACAAGGCAATCAAGCGGGTAGATAGAAGAATCCCTTTTGAACACATGATATACTTGGGAGATGGCCCAAGTGACATACCATGTTTTTCTGCAATTCGCGGATATGGTGGAAATTGTATTGGAATTGTTGGAAAAGAGTCAGCTATCAAAGGATATGAACTTGCGCGAGGTAAGAGAACCACAGTAGGTCCGTATTCTCGAGATTATAGAAAAGGAAGTGATTTACGAATGATGTTAGAGACAATAATTTTCAAAGTAGGGTATCAAATAGTAACAAAACATAAAGAATAGTTTATTTTAAAATCAAATTTTTAATCTTGAAAAAAAGATTAGTGACATCATACTTGTAATTAATGTAATTGATGTAAATGAGAATTCAGGTATTGTGGTAGGATTTACTTTTGTTGAACTAGATGAAGTAGAGGATACAGTAGTACCATCAGGATAAACAAGTGATACAGTTATTGCATCATCACCAGTTGCAGCTAAATATCCATCGGTTGGACCACAGATTGGTGAACATACCGAGGTAGTTGAAGACAGTATCACATATCCTGCAAAATCTCCAGTATTAAATCCAGTCTCAACAAGTCTGTACGGAATACTACTTTCTCTAGTTGAAATAATCACTTTACTTCCACCTTCGCCTATAGTATCTATAGCATAAGGATTTGAATTAAAATCAGGTGCATGAATTAAAATATCAACTTCGGAACTAGGCGAAAGTATATTGGGTGATATTACAATTGCAGGAGAGTTATTTGAAGACACATATTGTGTACCACAGTTTACATTTGTAGTACAGGAAGCATAAACATCCGTAATTGAGGCTACCACACAAGACATTCCAATTAATATGACAATAATTAAGAGATGCAGATATTTGATTTTGTCAATTTTATGCTTCAAAGTAAATTCAGTCAACTAAAACATTCAGAAATTGTCGCTAAATTTCCTCATATGTGCATCTACTTCATCCTGAGTAGAAGGAGATTTGTCTTCATGTTTATGTTCACTTTTATGAATACGACCTTCCATTTTCTTCTTGTGTTCTTCTCTTGAATGATGCAGTCTATCGACTTCATGAACAAATTCTTTTCCACATTCCTCACATTTTACAATCTCATGATGATGCTCATGACGCATATGTTTTATCAAATCATCATATAATGTAAATTTCATCGTACATTGTTTACATTTTAATTTCTTTTTGAAAAGATCCACTTACTTGAATAATATTATGCCAGTAGATAAGACTGTCGAATAATTTCATTGGAAAGGGTTAACAAGATATATTTTCAGTTTTTTATTTTAGTCTTGTTTTGATTTAATTTTTCTACAATTCTCATGTATGAATCAATAAAGTCTTGTGCGTAAAGATTAGCATATTTTTCAGATCCTCTATGAGTCCCCCGCTTTGAGCGAATGTGATGATAATATTCATGTAAAACAATGAAGGGATTATAGAAAATGTCAGAGTTTAACGCATAAATTTTTTTTTCTTGTACAACATATACTGCATAAACAGTTCTTCGTTTCTTTTTGATTGTACCAACTACAATTTCAGGAGTATCAATGTGATATAATTTGCTTAGACGTTCTAATGCAATCTCTGTTTTTTTATCTAAAATCAAAGATACTATCTTTGCTTTCTCCAAATCATCAAGATCATTCATGTGTACAAATAACACACGTATGACATAATAGAATCTTGTTAAATATCAGTTTACTTAGTCAAACAGATTTACATAAAAACTTGACAACATTTTAGGAAGCATTAATAATGGATTTTAAAAATATTTAGTAGAATAGTGTGACAGAAACAAAAAAAGATAAGAATAATTTGAAACAGAATAAAATAAAACCCTCTAGCAAAAACAAGTATATTGCACTGGGGGTTATTGCTGCAATAGTAGCTGTAGTAGCATATGTCGTTCATAATTCCGACAATACTATTGACAATAGTTTTCCTTCAATTGATGGCATACCTTGTGAAACTCAAGAATACTCAACATTTCATGTCCATGCACATATGGATATTTTTGTCAATGATCAGCACGTAGGAATTCCTGCCCAGATAGGCATTACAAATTCATGCCTGTATTGGCTGCACACTCATACCTCGGATGGAATAATTCACATAGAATCACCAACAGAGCGAGAATTCACAATAGGACAATTTTTGGATATTTGGAAGTCAACAAGTAAGACATCTACAATTCCAGGCAATGATCCAATAATTTTTGTAAATGGGAATTTGCTGTCTACAAAATTAAACAACACCGCAATGAATGCTCATGATGAGATTGTGCTAGTGTACGGAAATGTCCCACAAAATATGCCAACATTTTATCAATTCCCAGAAGGAGTGTAAAAACTCCCTATTTCCAATAAAAATATTACAACAGTTTGTTTACTATCGGATTTAATTTTTCACTAAAATACACATTTACAAATTTTTGTAAAAAAAATAAGTCACACTATTAGCTACAACCAAGTTGCGCCATTATTTTTGCTATGACATTAATTGAAACAGTAGAATTGGTAAGAGTTGCATTTACAGTTTGACAAACAGAATATGGTACTGGTAGTGGTGTTGGAATTGGAGTAGGAATTGGAGTTGAAGGAGGCGTTGGAGTTACAGTAATCGGAGTAGAATTTGGTGACACAGATGATGGAGTTTGTGGAGTGTATGAATTTGATACTGAATATGTAGAATTATAATTTTGAGCAGGAATAGTGGAAGTTTTTGGGAAGTGTTTTGCCGACCCATGAATAATCTGAGCTGTGTTAAGATTTTCTGAAAGTTTGTTCCATTCCCCAGGTTGGCACATGTGATCTCCGCATATCATAGTATTTCCAGTCTTCACAGTAAGATGTTGATCATGTAATATAGAAAAATCACGTTTTTCTAATTGATATCCCGATACAGGAATTATTTGTCCCACGACAGATGTTATTAGAATTACCATAATAGATATAACAAAAAGTATCTTTCTGCCATCACATTGCATTAGAATCCACCTTCCATTTTATCCCATTTAAAAATACCTCAGGATTCCAACCGTGATTATCAGGGATAATCAAAGTCTAATCAAACACAATAGAATAGTTTACGGATTTTTTGCTTTAAACTGGAAAAAAACTTCTTTTCTTGTTCCTTCCTGGTCCCATGCGGCAACTTTGTATCTGCCTGAAATTTTCCATTGCTTAGTATCAAACCGTAATACGTTAGAGTAAGAGCCCTTTTGTGAGTTAATGTATTGGTCTTCACTAAACATCTCTTTTTCAGATGGATCCAAAACAACAAGATGCATTGCGATTTTTGGAGTGAGTGATTCATAATCTAATTTTATTTTAACATATTCACCCTCAGAATAGATTGCCTTGTCAATGTTTAGAGTGATTTTATTGGGCATTGTTTTGATTCATTTTCTGTAATTTAAAAAGATAGTCATGTCAAGTTTGAATTCCAAACACCTAGGATTTCATAAAAATAGTTCAGAAATCATACATGGATTATTCTATTTGTAATCAAGTACTGGATTGATTTTACAAATTCATCGTCAGACAAGAGACCTTCTGACCAGTATTTTGCATCTGTTTTTACCCACACTGGTATTGTAGGTGGATTATTGGTTCCAGTATTAGTTTGAGAGACAATTCCCTGTGTTATCAGGTATTGTATACCTTGTGCAAATTGATTAGTAGGTATAGAGCCATTTGACCATAATTGTGCATCTTGTTTTATCCAGGGTGGAATTGATGTAGAATTAGCTACAACATTCGAGGAATGGATTTTATTTGTATCAAGTAATTTGTATGATGTCTGACTTAGCGAGACTTTACCATTTATGTTTACAGAATTAAATACGGTCAATTGTACTAGTATGCCAGTCTCTTGGTCTATTTCTACTAGAATAGAATTTGTCTGATTGCTATTTTGTCCAGACATGACATTTCGTTGATAGTTATTGAATTGTACAGACTCCTCATGATATGCATTGTTTAATTTTAATGGTGTTGGAAGTATGTACATAAAATTAGATATCTGACCATTAGGTCTTGTAAATAATGATTCAGACATGTCAAGCATGTCAGATTCACTACCAGTTGTTCCATTTTGTATTACAGTGGTTTTGACAGTGATGTTTTTGTTATCAGTCGGATTTACAAAATCAAATCGTACTGTTTGATTTACACCATTTGTAGATACTTGATATGTCACATAATCACCTGGCAAAATACAGATCTGGTTATTTTGACAGGTGGGATTTGAAACCTGTGTAATGCTTGACATAGTAGTTGAGACCTCACTTTGTGGAGCATTTTTTGGCAAGTCACTTGACGGTCCTTGACCATAGACAACCATCATAGGAATTAGATTTCCAGAAGGAGCAGTAACTGATGTAGAGTATTGAGGACAGACCTTTGAAAAATCTCCATTTTGACACTGATTTACTAGCGCTTGAATATAATGAACCCAGTTAATTGCTATCGCATCAGGCTCACCAAAGTATCGTAGTGCAAAGTGAGATAACTCATGCGATAGAACCCATGCACCTGCCCAGCTCTCTATTTGTGTATCACATGAACATACGTAGATTGCTTGCGAACCGGTTCCGGTAATTTCATACATGCCGTAGAATCCTTGCTGGACTAGTTTTTGACCTACCGCATTATCTGATATAACTATTGGAAGCGTATACGTAGACAATCCTGAAAAATATTGTTCGTAACTCTTTTCAGGAATACATAATGAACCTTGAAGATCAGATTGTATGTCATACAAAGCAAGATATTCTTGCGTTATCACTTGATAAAATTTCAAGCTAGCGTATTCGGTATCTGAGCATTTGTCATTTTCTGTAATATAAAATACAGCATATGATAACGGTGCACTATTTTCATTTTTTTGTTGCTGTAGCATAGTAAAATCCTGAACCGTAGAATTTGTTGTTTGTGCAAATGCAGGAGCAATAGAAAATACTAAAAAAACAGATAATAAAACACTAAAAATGCTTTTTTGCACATGATTTGATCGGGCATATTGGATTTAATGTTATTTTTTTCTAGACTTTTCTCTAGTAATGACATGAAGTATTGATTCAGTCAAACCAGGCCTTCTAGTAGGGGAAAGAAACATTGCAAGATCTGTAGCAGTTACAATTCCAACTACTTTTCCTTGGTGTAATACAGGAAGTTTACGAATTTTATTTTTTAGCATCAGATCTGCTACTTCTTCTACAGTCTGTCTAGAAGATGCATAAATCAAAGGTCTTGTGGCAAATTCTCCCAGATTTCTATTCTTAAACGAAATATCAGACTGGGATACTCCTTTTACGATATCGCCTTTAGTGACAATACCTAGAGGTTTTCCTTTTGAAGTAACAATTAGACAGCCTACTCTTTTTTTTGCCATCAGCTTAGATGCGTCGTAAACGGTCTTACTAGATTCAAGTGAAACAACAGATCTAGTCATTATTTTTTCCACTGGTGTTTGACTATGAGAAACAAGAACTTCCAATGCCTCGTTCTTTCGTATCTTGTCTATCATGGCCTGAACTTGTTTCATACTCATGTCTGCTTGATAAGAAATAGATTCTACGGATAGATCTGAATGATGATACAATGTATCAATAAGACTCTTTTTTCGTTCTAGTTCAGATTGAGTACCTTTAATGACCATCATATTCGTGATGATATTTTCTTATTAGATTATTAAAGAATTAACTACATTCAAGAGAGCTGCCACCCTGTTACTAGGATCATCATCATTCTACAATGGATCCACATAAATGGTAAAAAATTAGAATTTCTTTTTATTTGGCAAGACCTCATTAGAACATGTGTTTAGAGAATTTCCAGAACTCAAACCACCAAAAGGAAAATTCAGAATAATCGGGATAGAAAAGTTTGAGATACCAGGAGAAGCACACTGGATAGTGGAAGACCTTGAAAACAGTGAAGAAGCAATAAAGAAAGCAAGAGAAATGACCAAAAATGCTTCAAAGGATGCAGCTCATCCAAGTGTAGCTACTGTTTTTTATGTTTATGATGAGAATGGAGAATATCTAGGCGGGGATATTCATTCCAAATAGCTGAGATCTTCAAATCATCAGATTTATTGATAGATTCATTTTGTTCTTTGCGTCTTTTAATATACAAGCTTATCGCGCAGAATGCCATAACTCCAAGTAAGACCATACCAGGTACTATCCAACCTATGTTCATCATAGTGATTTGAATTTCTTTATTGCTTCTCTTGTCAAACGCTCTTTTTCTTCCTCTGTAATTACAGTGGGATCATCGGAGGCTAAAGCCTTGTTATAATCATCTTCAGTATTTGATTTCATCTTCTTTTTTTCTTCCATGTGATAACATGAATCTCTACTCTATTATATTTATCAGAATCATTCCATTTTAGTTTCATCTACAACAAAGTATTTCATTAATGAAATAATATATGAAGATGCCCTGATATTTTCATGCGAATAATTTGGATGAATAAATCGCATCTTTTCATGCATAGACATGGCTTTGGTCCAAATCTGTCTCATTTGAGATCTATCAATAGGCCATAAAGTATCACTAGTAGAAATCATTATTCTCCCTCCAGAATATTTGGCAGAAAAAGACTTGCTTTGGGTTGTAAATTGTTTAGAGGTGGTTAGTTCGGATATCATTAAATTCCAAAAATCATCAAATTTCATCATACTGTAATGCATAATCTTTGATTTAACTAGTTTCACCCTGATTCAGTTTTATTATTACAACAAAAACAAGTATAGATAATTTTTGTGCCCTTTGTAGATTTATCCATGGGTGAACCACATTTGGAACATTCCATACCATATCAAAAATAGATCCAGTATTTAGAAGATGCAAACAATTAATCACAAAAATAAAGCGTGTCCAGATAGTTACAATGTAATAGAACTCATTTAAGCAAGATAATTAGTATAACATCATGCTGACAACTGGATCTTGTATGAAGTGTGGATACCAAGCAAGGCCCCGAAAGAATCAGTCAGTTGGTACAGATGTTCCCACTTGTCCAAAATGCAATTCTGCCTTAACCTAGGATTCATGCAAACGATACGAGGCTTTTAATCTAACATTGTACTACTAATACTGTGGAGTAGTGTGAGTTTGCACATCCCTGATGTTTTATGTCGGAGAAGGCCTGGAGTAACTAACCAGCTCTTAATGAAATAAAAGTTATCCAGATTCTAGTTTTCTTTTTTGTTTGCAGGGAGGACAGATAGGACCATAATCACGATCTTTACTAAATATTACTTTTTTACAATCTAGACAATAATAAATTGGCATTTGATCTCTTATTTTATTCCAGTTATTATCGCTATTGAATACAAAGATAGCATATGATTTCCATTAATCAAAATGGTTTGTGTCAACTAATTGTTGCAAACCATCTGACCTAATCTGTTAAATGTCAGATATAGAACATTCAATCATGTCATATTCGGATTGGGTGCCATTTAACAAAGAAAACATAGATAGAGCTCCGGCAAAAGCAGGTGTTTATTTTTTGGGTTCTGAACATGAGACAACATACATTGGAGCTAGTAATAACATTCAGGGAAGATTGAGGGAACAACTTGGTTCAAATGATCCTTGTATAAAATCCACTGTCTCATTTTGCTATCATGAAACGCTATTTCCAGAGGCGGAAGAGGAAAAACAACTAACTGCATTCCAATTCGAGCATGGAAGATTGCCAGTCTGCAATAAATCATAATTCGTCCGTTCAGTTTGGAAAAATATACAAAAAGAAATTTCTGATTTATTTAGTAGTTTCTATCTTTAACAATTCTTGGCTTGCAATTTTCTTTTCAGATTCAAACATAGTTCTTTGCCTCTCGCTTAGATTTTGCTCTTTTAGTTTTTCATCTACCTTGTGGATTCTCTCTTTGTAAATTGCAATCGATTTGGCGATAGTTTCTTTCTTATTCACATATTTTTCAGTATAAACCGGTGATTTAGCAATATCTATTTGCTATAGTCATCATATCAATCATAGTTAGCTGTAACAACAAAATGTGTTAAACTATAATTGATTCAAGACTAGAATAATTTGTATCTAATCTTTAAAACTGATTAGGTCATACACAAAAAACAAGTGTCAGAGATTACTCCCGAGCGATTACAGACCCTAGCCCAACTTAATCGGCTAAACAATATTATCGCTCACTCTATGCTTATTATCTTCAAATAATCATAGAGACATCTTTTTTTAATCATATCATAGCCAATTCCATTTGATAAAACTCCTAGTTTTAGAGGGATTCAATTTTATTTTTATAGATCTTGGACATTACTAGTTATGTGTTCCAGTGCTATAACGGAGATTGTAAATCTACAATTGTAAGAGATACCGAATGTCGCATTTGTGGTACTGATAATACACTTGAGGCGCTAGAGATTGCTTTTAAAAAACTCGAGTCCATAGGATTAGAAGATTTCAACGAGTTTATGTTAGCACATTTTCCTTTAAAGGAGATACGTGACAAGCATGAGATACGATTACTCTTATTGGAAAAGGAACATCTCACATCTAGGCTTGAAAAAATGCATAAAGTACACGCAAAATGATTTTTCCGGCACATGTCAGAAGAACGGGCGTTAAGATTTGACATGTTTCTCAAACGTATTTAGAAATGGATCCCAAGTCGATTTAATGGAATTGATTGAATCAGAGATTACTAGTGATTTAATTATCAATTAAAGATCATGGATTTGATTTTTCCAGATTTGTAAATTTATACCAATTTTTTCTTTTAATACAATATTCTTTTTCGCTTTGATATTCCACTCTCTTGTGTTCGTTGAGTTTTTTATCTTCTAGTATCAAATCCAATTTTTTGAGCCTGTCGGAATAGTATTTGACAGATTCAGTAGCAAATTCTTTTTCATTCATTACATATCAAACATCCAATCAAAGATTTAGCAATATCTATTTCTGGTTGATATCAGTAATCTGTTTTCTATGCGCAGTCCCTAATTGTATCTGAGGATACACTGGCAAGCCTTCTTCATATTCGACTTTTTCCTCATCAAAATAATCAAAATCTCCTGCACCCTTGTAATCTGACAAGAGTTCTAGTGTAAGTATTTTTTCTCGGCTTGGCTTTTGAGACATTTCATATGTAATAACATAAACATCAATTGTTTTGTTGATCCGTGGGTCATACCAATGTCCTTCAACACATTTTTCATAAAAAACTTCAGTCATTTTACCATCTTTTCCTTAGAAGGACCAACATTAGAACAGGTATTTCATATTTCATACAGTCGTAGATTTCATGCGTACCTTAAAGATTCCCCAAAAAGGCAACAAACGAGACAAAATCAAATTTAGGCTTATTTTACATATTTTTCTATAACCGCACGTTCTCCAATGGCTCGTATTTCAGCCAAGATGTCATCCAGTATTTTTAGTCCATGCATAATCTGTTCTTTTTTTAACGAACTATTTTCCAGCTTGTTTGTCATTACCAGTTTTTCATTATATACAAAACTTGAAAGGCTGATACTTTTTTGCATGTTCAGTCCCATATAGAATTGGACATATTCAGATACAGTTCTAATGCCCATATTGGAGCATAGAATTTCCCAGTATTTTATCTAGTTGTATTGTGTTAGTAAAAAAAGAGTTTAGAATCTATTGTTTCTTTGATTCTTCAGATTCTTTTAATGCGTTTATGTCATTAGATGATGACTTGTTACAAGTGCAAGATCTTATTTTTGCAATGATTTCTTTTAACATGATCAGATCTTATTTGACGCACATATAAGTCAGAAATTCAAGTCAAAAACTTCATTTCTTTTTCTTTTTGTCCTTCTTGTCTACAACAAAAATCCCGTCAAACCCGCCAAGATGAATAGTTTTATTGGCAGGCCGTTTTTTCATTTCTTTTCTTTACATTTGCATAATATGGTATCGGGAATAGGAATATCGACATACTCTGATACCATGTGTTGATTATTGTAATCACATTTGCAGCACGGATAAACAACTTCAAGTAGACATTGTTGACTATCACATACAAAATTACGATGACATTCTGAACAGTGGTGTTTTCTGCCTTGTGTCACTAGATATCATATAGTCAGACTAGTGTATAAGGAATTTCCATTACGTCCTTGATCGCAATCATTATACAAAATAGTCCATACTAGGCAAAAGATAAAACACAAAAATTTGGTTTAGTCTAGTTTAGTCGTTTTCCGTGGGAGATGGATTTTGGTCCAGATCGTACATGAAAATTAAGGCAACATTTGCACTCTTTTTCAATGCATTCTTTTTCTGTATGATGTCCACAGATGCCACAGTCACAGTGAATCTGTATACGTTCTACGCTACTCATTTTTCTAACATATTATGTACCAAGTAAGATAAAAATGATCGCTCTATAGTTTCAGTATAGATTCGAGTCCTGTGAGATTTGTTACTATTTTCGTATTGTACGGTACCGCTTTCTAATAAAGAGGGATTTTTCAGGAACTGTTACCTAATCGGTTGTTTTTGTTGATTTTTTTTAGTGTTTCTTTCGGTTGATACTAGCAATAATCTGAAATTTTCTTTTGTGCGTTTATTTTTGTCATTAGTCTTGCCCATTCAGGATCTTTTACCATTTTATAGAGTATGACAAAAAGAACCATGAAGTAAGGAGTAAGATTATTCCTAGAAATATTTTTCCAGCTTTGTATTTGAGTAGAAAATTGGTGATTCTGTTTCTATGTACGTATATCATATTGCCAATACCAAACTATGTTGGAATGTCATGAATATTCATTATTCTTCAATAGTATCAAGGAACTAAAATATCTATTTGATAAAATGATCTAACCAAAACTTGATAGTAAATAATTATCATTTACCGAATTACAGAAGTGTAAATTATGATTGATCGCATTTTCTTTTCCTGTTTTCTAAGGTGGGTATTTCTATTAAATTTACTTAGTTTTTCAAGCATTGTTATGAAATTTGAATGATGAAATGAGACAGATCCATAACAAAATCTGATCTGATTGAATCATACTTGGGAATAAACTAGTCATGAAAGTACAAGACCGAATTACAGAACGGTAATTATTGACCGATAATTTCATGATTTTATCAAACCACGGATAAAACATTCCATCCTGTCAAGTATCGAGTTAGATTAATTCTACAATTAGGACACCACTCATGCCTTAATGTATAATCATCACATTCAGGATTAAGGCAAGTAGATTCTTTTCTGCAACGAGGACATATGTGATTCTTCAATCTTCTTTCCTACTGATATGTTGAATCAAGATCCATTTGTTATTTCCTTTAACATTTGATCTAATTTCTGAAAAATAAAAATCAACAGTTTACACTAGACAACAATTTTAGAATGAAAAATTGAAAAAAGAAATGACGTATGATTGTGTCGTGTATAGTCTCTATGTATTATGACTGACTGATGTATTGGGTTGTTAGTAACAGCCAGCTCGCCCCTCGGCGAACCTTGGGGCATACACTGCTGTTCTATCAAAGCAGTCTTCTGCTGCCACCCTTCGTCTTACGACCGGATACCTTTTCTCGGGATGGGTTTCCTCCTTAGATGCTTTCAGGAGTTAGCCCAAATGGCTTAGCTGCACGGCTTGCCTTATCAGACAACCGTTAAACCAGAGGCCACGCTGCTCTGTTCCTCTCGTACTCGGAGCAACTTCCCCTCAAGTATCCACGCTTCCATCAGGCAGAGTCCGACCTGTCTCACGACGGTCTAAACCCAGCTCATGTTCCCCTTTAATAGGCGAGCAGCCTCACCCTTGGCCCCTGCTGCAGGGCCAGGATGGGAAAAGCCGACATCGAGGTACCAAACCGCGGGGTCGATAGGAGCTCTCGCCCGCGACGAGCCTGTTATCCCTGGGGTAATTTTTCTGTCACCACGAGCCCCCAATAGTGGGGACGTCATGGATCGCTAGGCCCGAATTTCTTCTCTGAATCCCGTGCGTTTGGAGATCCAGTCAGTCCAGTTTGTGGCCTTGCCCTCTTCAACGGATTTCTGACCCGTTTGAACTGAACTTTGGGCCCCTTCGATATCTTTTCGAAGGGGTGCCGCCCCAGCCGAACTGCCCACCTGCACCTGTCCCTCAAACTAATGAGGTAAGTGGTACGAAGGAAAATGACTGGTGTTACACTTTTGCTTCCAACGCACCCGAAAATGCGTTAGCATGGCTACCAGTTACTCTATGCAAATTCCACCATACCACAAGCACAAGCTGCAGTAAAACTCCACGGGGTCTTCTCTCCCCGATGGAAGATGCTGGACTGTTCGTCCAGCTTATGTGGCTTCACCGGGTTGTAGGCGGGGACAGCGGGGCCCTCGTTGTTCCATTCATGCACGTCGGAACTTACCCGACAAGGCATTTGGCTACCTTAAGAGAGTCAGAGTTACTCCCGGCGTTTACAGGCCCTTAGCTCAGTTGAACCCAAGTTTTAGGTACCTGCACTGGCCAGGATTCAGTGACTATACGCATCCTTTCGGACTAGCAGTCACCTGTGTTTTTATTAAACAGTCGGGACCCCCTTGTCACTGCGACCTGCGACGGCAATTCTACATTACCGCTGCAGGCATCCCTTATACCAAAGGTACAGGACTATTTTGCCGAGTTCCCTCGCCTACGGTATACCCGATACATCTTAGACTTCTCATCCAGCGCACCTGTGTCGGATCTCGGTACGATCATTATAAGACGCTCACTACACATTTTTTCATGGTCTCTTGGACTCGAGCAAACTCAGCTAACGCCAAGCCATTAACGTCTCGAATTGGTTCTCGTCATTGCGACACTCCCCAACTCTTGAACGCTTAGACAGAACGATGGTTCTGCAAGCCCTATCCGAAAGCGTATGCTAGATTATAACGCACCTATAAGGTACTTGAATATTAACAAGTTTCCCGTTCGATCAACTCTGTTGAGGTTGATCTTAGGATCGACTAACTCCCGGCTGACGACGCATTGCCGGGAAACCCTTACGCTTACGATGGTGGAGATTCTCACTCCACTATGCTGTTACTGCCGCCAGGATCTGCAATAGGAATCGGTCCACAGGACCTCACGGCCCTGCTTCGACCCAATCCCTACGCCTAACTACCATGTGTTATCATATGATAACAATCTGAAGTATCGGTGCTTTGCTTTAGCCCCGTCCATTTTTGGGGCATCCAAGCTCGGCAGGTAAGCTGTTACGCACTTTTTAAAGGATAGCTGCTTCTGAGCTTACCTCCCTGCTGTCTTGGCTTAAATACGCCCTTTAGTTTGACACTTAGCAAAAACTTGGGGACCTTAACTTCAGTCTGGGTTGTCCCCCTCTTGATTACGAGCCTTACGCCACGTAAATCCGTCTCTTTACTTCTACGACGCGCATCCCTTCGGAGTTTGAATGGGCAGCGAAAGATTTCTCTCCCGACATGCCCTATCGGTGCTCTACAGGACACGCTGTCTCCATAAAGGCTGTACTGCGATACACTTCGTTAGGAACTAGCGATCACCAGACTAGATTGGTTTTTGACCCCTATCCCCAAATCAGACAAACAAATTGCACGTTAGAACTGCTTCAGACCTCCATCAGGCTTTCGCCCAACTTCGTCTTGTTCAGGGATAGATCGTCTGGTTTCTAGCCTTGCCGCTATGACTCTACGCACTTTCACACGCTTCCCCTCGTTATTCACTGCGGGAACTTGGTTTCCCTTCGCCTCCATCTTTAAAGATTTAGGCTTGCCATAACAGTAAGCTCCCTGGCCCGTGTTTCTAGACGGAACGCATGACACTGGAGCTATGAACGCCAGACCTTTAGCCCTATTGCTAGAACCTCCAATCTGACAAAAACCCCTTTCATGCCATGCACGTCTGTAACCAATAGATTTCAGGCACTTTTCACCCCCCTTCCGGGGTACTTTTCAGCTTTCCCTCACGGTACTACTCCGCTATCGGTCTTGAGAAATATTTAGCCTTAGATGCTACTTTCACCTATATTCATTGCCCACTACCAAGGACAACTACTCGCGTTATGATAAGATCCTCTCTTCCTTCGCTCACGGGGGTTTCACCTTCTTCGCCAGGCCTTTCCAGGCCACTTAAGCTCTGATTTAAGGATCGTAATATCATAACAACACCACATCTCTACCATGTTACCATGGCAGATTCAGTTTGGGCTATTTCCTTTTCGCTCGCCGCTACTTGGGAAATCTCTGTTGATTTCTTTTCCACGTGGTACTCAGATGCTTCACTTCCCACGGTTCGATCTCAACTACCATTGTAATTGAGTATGCTTAACGCATTGGATTCCTATTCGGACATCTCAGGATCATAGGTCGCCTGCACCTACCCTAAGCTTATCGCAGCTTGCCACGTCCTTCATCTCTTCTCAAGCCAAGCCATCCCTCTATTGGCGTCGGCACATCAGCATATTCAGTCATAATATTACACGACTATACACGACGATCATTGCTAGTCCCAGGTTACAGGTACCAGCTACGTCCTTCACCGAACAATTTCTTGTCCAGTTGCATCTTTTTTTGTTTGAAGAAAGTGTGGACAACCCACACAACCCAATTATGTTTAAGGAGGTGATCCGACCGCAGGTTCCCCTACGGTCACCTTGTTACGACTTCTCCCTTGTTGCTAAACTCGTGTTCGATGACGTCAATTAGGCGTCACCTCGCACAAACCCAACTTCAATGAAGCGACGGGCGGTGTGTGCAAGGAGCAGGGACGTATTCACTGCGCGGTTATGACGCGCGGTTACTAGGGATTCCATATTCATGAGGGCGAGTTGCAGCCCTCAATCATAACTGAGATAGAGTTTAAGGATTGCCTCCCTCTTTCGAGTTCGGAACCCGTTGTCTCTATCATTGCAGCCCGCGTGTAGCCCCAGGGTTTCGGGGCATACTGACCTGCCGTGGCCCCCTCCTTCCTCCACTTCAGCAGTGGCGGTCCCCTTAGTTAGCCCAGCTACTCCTGAGAGTAACTGCAGCAACTAAGGGCAGGGATCTCGCTCGTTACCTGACTTAACAGGACACCTCACGGCACGAGCTGGCGACGGCCATGCACCTCCTCTCAGCTTGTCTGGTAAAGTCTTCAGCTTGACCTTCATTCTGCTGTCTCCCCGGGTAAGATTCCTGGCGTTGACTCCAATTGAACCGCAGGCTTCACCCCTTGTGGTGCTCCCCCGCCAATTCCTTTAAGTTTCAGACTTGCGTCCGTACTTCCCAGGCGGCAAACTTAACGGCTTCCCTGCGGCACTGCATTGGCCATAAGCCAATGCATCACCGAGTTTGCATCGTTTACAGCTGGGACTACCCGGGTATCTAATCCGGTTTGCTCCCCCAGCTTTCATCCCTCACCGTCGAACGTGTTCTGGCAGACCGCCTTCGCCACTGGTGGTCCTCAATGGATCAGAGGATTTTACCCCTACCCACTGAATACCGTCTGCCTCTCCCACTCCCTAGCTCTGTAGTATCTCCAGCGGCCCATCTGTTGAGCAGGTGGATTTAACCGAAGACTTGCAAAGCCGGCTACGGATGCTTTAGGCCCAATAAACGTCCTGACCACTCGAGGTGCTGGTATTACCGCGGCGGCTGACACCAGACTTGCCCACCCCTTATTCACCTGTGCTTTTAGGACAAGCAAAAGACTCCTTTATCAGGAATCACTCGGACTGACCCAGTCGTGCTTTCGCACATTGCTAAGGTTTCTCGCCTGCTGCGCCCCATAGGGCCTGGGTCCGTGTCTCAGTACCCATCTCCGGGCTTCTCCTCTCAGAGCCCGTACCTGTAATCGCCTTGGTGGGCCATTACCTCACCAACAAGCTGATAGGCCGCAGTCCCATCCCATGGCAGTAAACTGTTTGGACCATAAGCCATTCCAGGCACTATGATCTATCGTGGTTTATTCTCAGTTTCCCGAGGTTATCCACGTCCACGAGTTAGGTTGACTACGTGTTACTGAGCCGTCCGCCTTGTATTGCTACAATGACTCGCATGGCTTAGTACCAATCCGATAGCAGTCAGGTCCGGCAGGATCAACCGGATTCGTTTTGTTCGTACATATTTCAGTACGCGTCGAAGTAAGACGTAATATTTATTGGAAATTGGTGGATTGCACACACTTTCTTCAAACTTCGGATAAGATCTTTTGATCAAACCCACATATTGTATGCGTAACTGGAGGCCTGTGAATCACAAACTGGTATTCTACCAAACATCATCACAAGCGCCGCCTTGCTGTTACGTATGCAAAAAGGGGATCAAAGAGAAATAATATAAACCATGCCCAAAACCTGCTTTTTTTACAACGTTTTTGCGATCACTAATATTAAACAGATTGGCAATCACATACAGTTGTCTTCTGCTTTAGATACGTATAAGAAAAACACCAAAAAGTCTGCCAAGATATTTGAGAGATCAAAAGAACTTCATATCAGCGGTGTCAGTCACAACATAAGATTTTTTGAGCCATACCCGTTTGTTACAAAGTCTGCAAAAGGCAAGTATCTGATAGATGTAGACGGTAATAGATACACGGATTATTGGATGGGTCATTGGAGTCTCATTTTAGGTCATGCTTCACCCAAGGTCGCAGACAAGGTTAAAAAACAAATTCAGCATTGTTGGATGCACGGAACTGTAAATGAAAACACGATAGAATTTTCCGAGATAATTCAAAAAGCAGTTCCAGTCGCTGAAAAGATTCGGTATGTTTCTACTGGGACAGAAGCTACAATGTATGCAATAAGAATTGCAAGGGCAAAAACTGGAAAAAAAATAATTGCAAAAATTGAGGGAGGATGGCATGGATATACAACTGACTTGCTAAAATCAGTCAACTATCCATTTGACCAATCAGAAAGCGCAGGATTAATAGATGAAGAACATATAATTTCTATCCCGTATAACAATTTAGAAAAATCAATTTCCATTTTAGAATCTGTTAAAAATAATTTAGCTGGGGTAATCATTGAACCATTACTTGGAGGTGCCGGTTGTATTCCTGCAACAAAAGAGTATCTTGCAGGAATTCAAGAATATGTCCATAATAATAATATGCTTTTTATTTTAGATGAGATTGTTACAGGGTTTAGATTCAGATTTGGCTGTCTCTACAAGACAATGAATCTTGATCCAGACATTGTAACATTAGGAAAAATTGTAGGAGGTGGATTTCCAATTGGAGTGATTTGTGGAAAAAACGAAGTAATGAAAATTACCGATACCAACTCCAATAAAAGAAGTGATAGATCATATATTGGGGGCGGAACATTTTCAGCAAATCCCATGACTATGACTTCAGGAAAGGCCATGTTAAAATTTTTAAAGAAGAAATCCATTCCTGTTTATGAAAAAATTGGAAGACTTGGAGAAGATACCCGAAAAGGATTATCAAAGATATTTCACGACAAGGCAATAATCACAGGGATGGGGTCATTATTTATGCCACATTTTTTGGCAAACGGTATGACCCAGATTACAAATGCAGAGGAAGCATCAAAGTGTAATACAGAGATCCTAAAAAAATATCATTTCGAGTTGATTGCCAAAGAGAAGATATTCTTCCTTCCAGGTAAGCTTGGGGCAATATCGTACGTACATTCAGAGTCAGACATAAAGGACTTGCTGGAAGCTTCAAAGAGATTCGCAGTTTCGTTAAAATAATTAGCCAAGCTCATTAACTAATCAAATAAAGAGATTCCAGTTATGCATAAGATTACAATCATTGCAATTATCGTAATTTTACTTGTACCTATGGCAGCGTCCTCCTTTGCTGAAAATTTCAAGACTGTTTCAGGGGTTGGAAAAGATGCTGGCGATGGATTGACAACATACGATGTACAATATTCCTCGGAAAAAAATATCATAAGTTCATCAGTTAATACAAAAGACAAGTCGATAAATTTTGTATTAGTGGGAAAGACTGATACAAATAGCACTTTGATTCTAAAACTACCAACTGGGCTAATTAGCGGTCCATTTATTGGAGTTTTTGTAGACAACAACATAATCACAAATTACACGATAACAAATGAAACAGGGGATACAGCAATATCAATGTCAATCACTCCTCTTACTGAGAACATATCCATTGTTGGAACTACAGTGGTACCAGAATTTGGACCAATTGCTGCCATTGCATTAGCAATAGGAATCATAGTAATAGTAACCATTACAAGATTCAGACCAATTTACTAATAAAATATAATCAAATAGAAAATTTTCCTTTAATCAACCAGAATAACTTTGATCAGGATCAAAACGTTTTCCCCGAGTACGCGATTCTACATCTTGCGCCATAGAATCAAGATCAGAGGTATCACCAAACTTTCTATAGGTCATCTTTTCAAGTGTTTTAAGTATACTTTTTGCAGAACGATACTGTGGAAGTTTTGGTTCATTTAATTCAGCATACAATCCAATTCCCTGTATCCCATTCATCTTTGCAAATCCAAGTATCAATCCATTAAATCCAGTAATAATAGAAGCCTCTGGAGTTGTCAGTATCCCTAGTTTTCGTACTTGTTCGGTTAGATCTTTAGAGGTGGTAGTGACAAATGTTTTGGATTCTCCAACAATTGGCTTTGGAGTATGAAAACCTCCCAGGGTATAGATGAGTTTCGTAGAATATTTTTTTGCTACATTTATGACATCTTGACATAATACATTGAGCTCTTCTGTAGATGATGGTTGCCCAGAACCTCCACCAAATACAATGATATCTTTTGCGTATCGATAGTCCCATTTTTCTTCGGGAATGTCAATGTATCCGCCATTATCAATTACGTATGCAGGATAGGAGGGTTGTACTTCACGAAATATCGAAGTATTTAGATTTGAATTGATAAAATCAACAACAATACTTCCAACATCACCCATATCTTGCATGGCTGCAATTAAAAGAGGTTTTGAAACATCAGGCTCACTTTTTTGTATAAAATCCATACTTAGCATATGATCTTTTATGATTAATATCTTATCTCTCAGACTTTGCTTATTACATATTTTTGTCCAAAATACAAGCAGAGTCAGCTGCGAGCGATTATTTACTAGATATTTACAGGGATCTTGTGGAAGATAGAGAACCAGATCTATTTAGCAAGTATTCAGAGAACAAGACTCTTCTCAATTCAATTTTCATGAAGGAAAAAATATCAAAATATTCCAAACAAGTAATTGACAGTTATTTCAAATCATTACTAAGGGCACACAAGAGAGTAGAATTAACTAGAGATTTGCTTGAACTTGGTATGATACAAGACATAGTAGCAGATTATTTGAGAGACATGCAATGGCATGTAAAATATGATACATCATACGCAGATTTTGATTCTCAGTATAGGTTTGATCTAGTTGCAAGAAAAGAAAAAAGAGCTATTGTTGTTCTTATTCAGCCGGAAATTACCAGACAGTCAATATTAGAAATTCAAAAAGATGTTTTTAGTGTAAAAAAAGAGATACCAAGTACGCGAGTACTCTTAGCTACAGATATTTTAGAATTACATTCCATTTTACAAAAAGGCACACTTTCAGATTTTATTATAGACATGGCAAAAAAATATAAACTTGGGATACTTCTAGTTGATAAAAATTTAGACTTTCAAGAGACATGGTTAGTCCCAGCAGAATTTCTTTACGCCTAGTCATAATCCAAAATTTCTAGACAAATAGATGAATTTCAAAGATTTATCCAAAAATAGTTGGGTTATTATGGGATAACAACTTGACAGGTGTGTTATTTATGGTAGTACAAGGCTCCGAAATGGACGCACGATGTGGTAGATGTGGAAAGGCCAAGATGTTAACAGACGGAACCACTGGAGAGCGATTCTGTGGAGGATGTGGATTCGTAGTAAATGAAATTGTAAACGATTTGGGCCCTGAAAGACAATCATTTTCAAAGGAACAATTTGAAGATAGAGCAAGAACTGGTGTTCCAACATCTCTTGCAATGCACGATATGGGACTTGCAACAGTGATTGGACAGGCAAACAAGGATTCCACTGGAAAACCATTATCAGCATCAATGAAAAATACAATTACACGTCTTAGAACATGGGACAGTAGAAGCCAAGTTCATGAGGCTACTGAAAGAAATTGCAGACAGGCATTTAGTGAGCTTAGTAGATTAAAGGACAAACTTGCTTTGTCAGATGCAGTAGTTGAAAAGACGGCGTATATCTACAGAAAGGCTTTAGAAAAAGGATTAGCAAAAGGTAGATCAATTCCCGGATTAATTGCAGCTGCATTATATTTATCATGTAGAGAAACTGGCACTCCTAGAACATTAAATGAAGTTGCAAGAAGAATTAATGTAAAAAAGAAAGACGTGTCAAGGTGTTACAGATTATTATTACAAGAGCTGGACATGACCATGCCAGTACTTGATCCAATAAAGTGCATGTCAAGAATCGCAAGTGAATCAGGTCTTAGCGAGAAAGTAAAACGAGAAGCACTCAAGATTCTAGAACAAGCAAATGAAAAAGAGATATCAGCAGGAAAAGATCCAATGGGCCTTGCTGCTGCAGCACTGTATTTGTCTTGTGCAATACATGGAGACAGTACAACTCAGAAGGTAATTGCAATTGCAGCAGGTGTTACAGAAGTGACCATACGAAACAGGTATAAAGGATTACGAGAACTTTTAGATATTCAAGTTCCTGATAAAAAAACAAGGACCGAATTAGCTTGAAAAATTATTCTAAAAAAATTGTAATCCCTTCATTAAATTAACAATATGCCACACACTGAAGATGTGATCCTAAAAGTATGGAAAAAAGGTCAGATTGATGAATATAATATTCCCAATAATTTCAGAAAAGATAATTGCGGAGCATGGATTGAAAGAACAGAATATGAGAATGAGATTTCTCCGTTTGGATGGTACATAGACAAAATAAATCGAGATGTGGATTCAGAGGACATAACAAATCTATACCCAGTACATTACAAGAACAATGAAAGAAATCATGATGGGACCATAAATTGTAAAGTGACATCATTAGGCATAACAAACGTTGAGAAATTATAATTCTTAAAAAAAATTATCTAAAGTGAGATATAGCTACCTTTTGGCCAACTTTAAGATCTTTTTGAATCTTGACCTTCTTTACTGCTTCCTCAAAGTCTTTCATCTTTACCTTTGCTTGTTCAACTTGTTTTTCGGCCTCTTTTGGATCAGGAAACTTTTCAACAAAGTTATGTAATACGATAGAAGCAGCAGTATTTGCAATTGCTGCAACATCTGCCCCACTCATACCATCAGTCATTTCTGCAATCTTTGTCAAATCAACATAATCAGGATTTAGACCAGTTGGAGTTCCCATCTCTTTTTCAATTGGAATGTCACGTGAACTAATCTCCAATATTTTGAGTCTGCCTTCCTTGTCTGGAATTGGAACTACTATGATTTTATCAAATCTACCAGGTCGGATTAGTGCCGGGTCAATCATATCAGCTCTATTGGTGGCAGCTATTACCACTACGCCATTCAAAGAAGTGATTCCATCCATCTCGGTCAATAATTGACTAACGACTTTTTCTGTTGTGGCACTTTCACCCATCCCTCTAATTGGTGCAATAGAATCTACCTCATCAAAGAATATTACACATGGTGAAGATTGTCTTGCCCGTCTAAAAATTTCTCGAATTCCGCGCTCGGATTCACCTATCCATTTTGAGAGTAATTCTGGACCTTTTACTGAGATAAAATTTGCCTCACTCTCAGTTGCCACTGCTTTTGCCAAAAGTGTCTTACCTGTTCCACTTGGCCCATGTAACAAAATACCTCTTGGCATTCTATATCCAAGTTGAGAATAAAGATTAGGATATTTCATTGGCCATTCTACAGCTTCTTGGAGTTCTCGTTTTACATTCTCTAGACCACCAATTTGGCTCCACTGTACATCAGGAGTTTCAATATACACCTCACGCATTCCAGCAGGAGTTACATCTCTGAAAGCAAGCTGATAATCATCAGCGTTTACAATTAATTTATCAAGAGTCTCAGGCGGAATTTTATCATCAGACAAATTAATTTCTGGCAATAATCGTCGGAGGCATTTCATTGCAGCTTCTTTGCACAAATATTCTAAATCAGCTCCGACATATCCATGACTGGAGCCTGAAATTTTTTCCAAATTCACATCTTCATTTAGAGGCATGTTTCGTGTATGAATCAATAAAATCTCCAGTCTTCCCTTTTTATCAGGTACTTTGATCTCAATTTCTCTATCAAATCTTCCCGGTCTTCTCAGAGCTGGATCTAGTGCATTTGGCCTATTTGTTGCAGCGATAACAATTACTTTGCCTCTTCCTTCAAGACCATCCATAAGTGATAGCATTTGTGATACTACTCTTCTCTCAACCTCTCCTGTTACTTCTTCTCGTTTTGGTGCAATAGAATCAATTTCATCTACAAAAATAATTGATGGTGCCTTTTCTTTTGCCTCTTTGAAAATCTCACGTAGTCTTGCTTCACTTTCACCATAAAATTTACTCATTATTTCAGGACCGGATATGCTGATAAAGTGAGCATTAGTTTCATTTGCGACTGCTTTTGCTAATAGTGTTTTTCCTGTTCCTGGCACTCCATACAATAAGACGCCTTTTGGAGCTTCAACACCTAATTTTTCAAATATTTCGGGATGTCGCATTGGGAGTTCAATCATCTCTCTTACTTTTCTTATTTCATCAGACATTCCTCCAATGTCTTCATAGGATACCTGTGGCACTCCACGCAGACTCTCTCCTTTTTCAGCAATGTGAAATTCTGTCTTTGGTGTAACAAGTACTGCGTCAGTGGCAGGAGTAATTCCAATTACCTGAAATGTCAGCCTGCCACCAAAGTATGGGACCATTATATTATCACCTTTCACAAGTGGAATATTTTCTAGAGAATCAGTAAGATATCTTTCATCAATTGGAGGAATAGAGTCAAGTGGTGCAACTATGACTTTTTCTGCAGGAACAGTTTTAATTTTTCGTACAGTTACAGTGTCACCAATTCCAATACCGGTGTTGTTTCTACCAAGACCATCAACTCTGATGATTCCTTTTCCTTCATCAGATGGATATAATGGAAGACATCGTGCAACAGATCTTCGTTTTCCAGTAATTTCCAAAATATCACCAGTTGATGCACCTAGAGCATCCATTGATTCATAATCAATACGTGTTACTCCTCGACCTACATCACGAGTATATGCTTCCAATATTTTTAATTGAATTGAATTTTGGGCTATGTATATACATGGAAGGTATGTCTTGTTATACCTTTGGAATCTTTGATACAGATGAGATTTACTTCTAGATCTTTCAATGAACATTAGTAAAAAAATCCATCATACAAAATTATTGAGAACTTTTATACCATCAAGCCAATTTTAAGGTGTAATTGGATGCATATCTTGAAGAGGAGTTGTACGATCTTATCACATATCGTATTCAAAACTCTAATGCCTCAGATTATTCTATCAAAGAAGATAGGATCAAGGAGATAGGTCGCGAGTTATTTGCAGACGGAGGAGTAGACGCACTTGAAAACATGTATTTTTCAATAGAGCACAGAATTAGAGAAGAGATTTCGGAAGATGCCAAGCCTTATCGTTCTCTTTGGAACGGCATTTCAGACGAGTGGAATTATTAGGCAATCGCAACCAGAGGTTCTTCTTTTACTGATTCTTGCATTTCTTTTCTTGCTCTGGCTAGCACCATTCTAAGGTGTTCAATTTCTATTTCATCAATCATTTCACACATGATTATTTTATTAAAAATATGATACTTAAAAGATGCGCATCTTTTAAGCAAAGGATCTATTGGAGTCTGAATTATTACTTGACTTGAGATTTGTACAGTAGTCAATCCATTGATGGATAAATGAAATTTCCTTATCTCCGTATAAATAGCATCCAATTACATTTTTACCGTCCACCTTTAGTGGAAAATCCACTACAAATTTTTCTTGACCGTCTATTTTTCTAAAGTATGTTGGTCTAAGACCCATCGTGTACAATTCAATAATATATTCAAAAGGATTAATTCCGCCTAGTTTTTCTTTAACTGATTCAAATGCGGCATACCTTGCGGAATATTTTGCGGCATCTCTTGCAACATCTCTTACGGTTTCGCCAGATATGAATTCACTTCCATACCAACCATAATTATTTCTGGCAGATCTACTTGCTTCTTTCCAAGCATAATCCCATGCAGAATCCCAAGTGTTAGTACAGTTGGAGTTCATTGCCTCAACTCTTGCCAAATCCCAAAGAGAATCTGATGCATGTTGAAGAGTATCATTTTCTTTTTTCCAACGCATGAGGGATTCAGTATATTTTTCAACAATCTCTTCTACCTTTGTGAGTATAGCATTAGCCTCAGCAATAGAACGCATAGGAGTAAAATATGCAATAGAGTGCAATTTAGAAATTTTTGAATCAGTTTGAGACATTTCCAGAGTTCAAAATCTATCGGTTTTATATTAATCTGTTTTTTTACGCTCGTAAAATTTCTCAGGAGGTTCGTGCCTATCTTTTTTACGGCCGGGCAGATACAATTTGGCTACTGCCCCCATCATAAATCCCCCAACTACTACAATAGCAATCCCACTGACAATCAATACCAAAACTCGTCCAATTGATTTGAGTATTGCCATGCCTTTCTAGATACATTTGGAGGTAAATAGGGTTAGCCATAGAGTACGAGATCACTCTTTCATCCATTTTATTTCAGAGTTCAGTAATTTCGGAATCTCCGAGATATGTTGACAAGTTTTCCGTTATCTTTTTTATGATCCCAAGTGCTGATTTCATTTCTTGTTCAGAAATTTCTTTGCTTGAAACTTTTCTAATTTGTGCACCACATGCTATAATAGAATCCCATAGTAAATCCGTCTTGGAGGTAGTATAGACTCTTTTTATCCTCCTATCTTTAGAGTCTAACTTTCTTTCTACATATCCATCCTCTTCCATTTTGTCAATAATAGGCACAAGCGAAGGACTTTCAATTCCTATTTTATCAGCGAGTTCTCTTTGAGTAAGACCAGAGTGTAGGTAGAGTGCAAATATGACTTTTGATTGGGTTATTGATATACCAATTTTATTTCGTAGTTCGAGATCAAATGCCTTTTGAAAATTTTTGGATGCAGCGTAAACCACAAAACCTATACTATTTTCATAATCAAACTTTTTCATTTGTTCCCTAATCATTAGCTTCCTAATGGTTATATAGACCTTATTTCATACCATAGATATGAAAACAATGAGAGGAGAAAAAAGAAATGGCAATTAGTATGAAACAACAATACCGATCAGAATTAGGAATAGTTTCAGAGATACTACAAATAACAATGGATTGCGGTCTCCAAGGTGCAATAATATCTTCAATTGCAAGAAGAGCAAACTTGTCACATTATACGGCAATGGAAAAATGTCAAAAGTTACTGGATTTTGGACTAATGGAATCCAGAATAGAAAAGAAGAGTCGTTCTTTTGTCATTACAGAAAAAGGAATTCAATTCTATCACCAGATGCAAAAATTTCTAGAGATTGCTCAGGAAATAAAAATAAGATGTTAGTATAGAAAATAGACTATTCTTCTATTACAAGACCCAATTTTACTTTAAACAGTTTAGTCAGATTTCTTACAGAGACATTACTTACACCACAGACCTTGGCAATCTCCACTTGTGTTTTTTTCTCATTAGTTGCACATGTAGCCAAGTAAACTGCAGCTGCAACTAGCGACATAGGGTTTTTGCCTATTGAAAAACCAGCATATTCAGACTTTTGACAATAAATTCAAAGCATTTCTTCGTGTACTTTCACTAACATCAATCATGCTACAAATTTTAGTTACAAATTCCACAGGATCATATGGTTCTAACTTTAGATCTAGATTTTGTACCAAGGTCCTATATGCAGTGGCAAGATCACCTTTTCTAATATTTCCCGCTTTTGCAATATCACGTAAAGTCCTAGGAGTGACAGTCATTCTGCAAGCAGCATATAATGCAGCATAAAGTATTGAAGAGATTCCTCTTCCCCTAGTAAGTTTTAGAGCAGATGCCTTTCTGTAGATATACGCAGTTTCCTCTACTACATTATCAGGAAGTGAGAGTTGGGATTTTATGGTATCAAGTAACACAAATGCTTGTCTGAGATTGGAATCATTTCCTTTTGATTTACTTCTACTATCCCATATTCTAAGTCGGTTAAACGTATTTTTCATGTATCCAGATAATGAATTACCAGAAGCATCTTTATCTTGACTTCCTATCGAGGTTGCAAGACCCATATCGTGTATAGCAAGACTTGATTTACTCCTGTTCTACTTTTTTCGTTAAATTGTTCAAGATCAAATGAGCGCAGTTCAGTTCCCATACTATCTATTTTTTCTATCAAAACTTGACCGCATCGTGAACAGAGAATTTCTCCCGTATCATTGTCAGTTACAAGTGGCCCCCTAGTACAGACATCTAATTTGCATTTGTCAAATATTTCATCTTGCAATTGGGTACATATGGTTGAATTTGATTAATTAGGGATTTGCAACAAATACTATGGTTATTCCGTAGTAGCTATAGCTAATTTCTCATTCTAAAATCATAGAATATGAAAGATATTTTCATATCACTGGTGAATGCGTATTCGGATACTTTTGATCATGGTGAATATAGTGACATTAAAATTTCTATGTAAAATATTATTTTGTATCAACAATAATCAAACAATATGATAGTAAAGGAGATATGATTATTTTTTGCGTATACTGAACAATAACACTAGTAAGAAAGAATGATTCAGAATCCACTTGCTTTAAATTAAGAATGGATTACTAGTAAAGAATGTCTGAAGATTTAATTCGTTCAATTGAAGAATTAATAAAATCTGAGCGGGGAGATGTTGGAAGATTACAAGATATTTTATCTGCAATTAAAAATGGAGAATTGATTTCTTTGGAGGATCATCAATACGTAGAAAGTCTTGTTCAGAGTCAATCACCATCAAGTACAAGTACAATTTCAAATTTTGACAATATGAGTTCCGATACAGTAAAACCAATTAATGCTGATGAAAAAATCAATTCTGAATCAAATTCCGAGATTCCCAATCAAGAAGTATCTGAGAGAGAAGACGTAAAGAGAACCCCAATCAAAAAATATGCGTCTGTGGGTATCGTAGTTGCAATAATACTTGTGGCATATATTGGACTAGACATATATGCAGTCAACAACTTACAATTTCGTCCTCATCATGGTCAACAGACAGTAATTTCTGAAACTCAGACTTGCTATAAAATCAGATGTATGTAATCCAGGATATTTTCCAGTAACATTTACCAAATACGAAATAACTGCATTTTACAATACAGATGAGATCGAAAAAGCTACGATTGGAGGATCTACATTATCACCAAAATCAGCTGCCATATTGGATGGAATATTTGCAATAAACAAAGACGCAGTAACCAAAATTGGAAATGAAAATGCCACGTTTGATCCTACCAAAGCCACAATAACCACTTCAATAGATGCTCCAATCTTTGGATTCATACCATATACAGTAGACCAGAAATATCCAGCACAGGAATACCAGAATAGAATAAAAAATCCACCTCCAGGTTCATTTGACTGCATGTATTAGAGTCCAAATCCTTTAGAGTTCAAGTGCCAACAATTTAAAACACATGAAGGTTAGATTTTTCATATTTTTATGCAATGAACGTGTTTTTACTAATGTAAATTCAGAAGAATTTAAAATACTTCTCAAAATTGATAATCTAGATCATTTTAATATCAATCTTGTACATGTATGATTTTAATGAAAGCAAAGAAAAAGAAAATAAAAATTGAAGGTAAAACAGAAGAAGAGATAAAACAGATGGAGCATGATCAAGCAAAGGAAGAACTACATCAGGCAGAATTAGCAATGGGCTACGAGCAAGATGAAAAATTTGATGAGTCTGATGACTAAATTTAGTTTTTAAGAATCATCACCAGCATTATTTTCTGTAAATTAAAAGGGTTCAGTCAGACCTCGATTAAAGATCTGAGTCCCTTTCAAGTCGAATATACTCTATACGTCGACAGTCTTCATATGTACATGTGTTTTCATTTTGAATAAATTGCTCAAATTGCTGAAAATTAGCAACATAGTAGGTATTAGTGGATTTAGTCATCACATTATAAAAAAATAGAAAAAAATGACTAGTCTTTCTTTCTTTCTCTTTTCCTCTGCAACATTCTCTGTTCACCTTCCGCAAATCTTTTCTTATCATTTTCTGTGACAAGTAAAAGTGGAGGAACCAGAGCAGGTTTTCCAAAGTCGTCTAGTGCAACAGAAGTAACAAAAGCAGTATTTGTAAGAATTCTATTTCCCGTCATCAAGTTTTCTGCTTCAACTTTGATTTCAATCTCCATTGAGGAGTGAGATACATAATTTAGCCTAGCGTTTAGTATAAGTGCATTTCCAACCATAACAGGTTTGAGAAAGTTTACTCTATCAATTGATGCAGTTACAGCATTTTTCTTGCAATGTCTTTGAGCGACAAGTCCAGCTATCAAGTCAATCTGTTTTAGAATTTCACCACCAAAGACATTACCAGCAGGATTTGCGTCGGATGGAAACATCCTTACAGTCATCTCAGTTTTTGATTCTTCAGCACTCTTGGGGGTTAAGGACACAGTATTGGAATCAACAACTGATTAATTTATGAGTTTGTTCTTGTATTATTCAGAGAAAGACCGTTTAAGTAATCGACATATTGACAAAAATCATTGAACTCTATCACGGAGACTTGTGTAGTTGGCGCATCAAAAAATAAAGTATTTGAGTTTTTATCAAACATTGAAAATCTTCCAAAATGGAGTACAAAGTTTGTAAAAAAAATAATCTTGACAGATGGCAAATACAAGGCAGTAACACCAATTGGAGAAGTTTTCATACGCCTAGACATAAACGAAAAAGCTGGCCTTATTGACATCTATGCGGGCCAAACGGAAGATAAAATGACACCTGCATACCTTAGAATAATTTCTCTTCAGGACGATTCTACTGCAATAATGTTTACTTTCTTTCAATATGCTTCCACATCTAATACCATGTGGAAGATCTTTTGTCAATGGATAAAGATCGAAGTTCAAAACATCCAAAAACACTTTTCCTAGTTAATAAAATCAATCTTATATTTCAGATAAATCAAGAAAAACACTAAATGAAATATTTCTGGTGGAGACTGATAGATTATTCAATAGGAGCCTTGGGTGGGGGAGTAATAGTATTTTTGGTTAACAAATTTGCGTGTCAACAATGCATTGGCCATTATACCCCCGTTCTTATGCTTGGAGTATGGATTGGATTTATGCTACTCTGTAATCTTATCTTTCAAAAAGTCAGACCGTCAAGCATAAAAAAAGATACAATATAAAAACAAAATTCCCAGAAAGCAAATATAGCTTAACTGATATCCCTCTAATGAATGGCATTTTTCGAAGATTTCTGTAAAAGCGTAGTTGCGCTAGACCAAAAGATAAGATTCGCAGGAATTGCAGATGGGGATGGCACACTTGAAGGAGTGTCAGAACGGACAGGTTTGACTCCCATTATGAAACCAGAGGAGAGGGCTCAATATGCAATAACCGCTGCAACAAGACAATACACTAGACTGAGATGGGAATACCTTCTTGGAAGAATATCATATGCAAGTTCACACTATGCAAACATTATAAGAGCAACAATTCCAATCGCAGATGAAAATAGAAGACTTGCGCATGTATTGTTGTTATCATTTGATCCTGATGCAGATGATTTTCATCAAATAATCACCAAAAAGATAATTCCTCTTGTAAAGCAAAATATGGAAAGATTCATGCAAGAAGCTCAGAAATAAAAAATTATCTTCCAGTGTTAATAGTAGGACGTTCAAGACCGCGTTGGTCAACATATTGTGGGACTCTTGCATCAGAACAGACTGGAATGTGTTGATCTTTATTGTTTTTACAGAAGTTTGCTATCTGCAACATTTCTTGATCACAATCAGAAGTTGGGTTTGTCACACATGCGTCTACATCACTGGTTAATGTAGAAACAGAATCAGGACTCTGATTTAAACCCGGCATGGTGGTTTGATCTTGAGAACCAAGAAAGGGTGAAACAAAAAAGTATATGCTAAAACCAAAAGCTACTGCGATTATAAGGTAAGTTGAGATCTTTCTTGCCTTGTCCACAGCAATACTTGAAAATTTCTAAATTATAACTTATGCTAATTTACAATACTGTAATCTTCATTGTGAGTGTAGGAGATAATGCATCTGGGTTATTCACACTGGTCCACACAAAGATCTGTGCAGTATACGTTCCAGGAGTGGTAGGCAGCCATGATTGAGAGGGACTAAGTGATTGCCCTGCATCAAGCGTTCCTGTAATCCAAGATAAAGAATACACAACACCATCTTGGTTTTGTATTTGAACAATATATGCAAAGGGTTGAGTCCTATCTAGACCATTTGTAACATCAGTTGCTATTTGGACTTGTTTTCCAACCTTTGTGTTCCACATACCATTTTCAAGTGTAGCACCAGATTTTGTTTGAGAGGATCCAGAAGGAATTACAGAAAAAATAATTATCGTAAAGAGCAACACAGTAACAGTTTTGTTCATAATTAGAAATGAATCACTCTTATTTTTTAGGGTTTGGAAGGTTACGGTATTACTTCAACTATCTTGTCTCTAGATTTCTCGCCTGCCATAATTCGCACATTGGATTTTGGTACGCCTAAATGTTTTGCAATTTTTTTTATTACCTCAATATTAGCCTCGCCTTTTACAGGTTTTGTCATAATACCAATTTCAATTTGATCACCTTTTATTTCAACATAGTTCTTGTGGAATGATACTGATACCTTGTAAAGCATAATCCATTGTCATGTAAGACAAATATTAAAGATAGAGTCAACAGATTCATGGAAAACAGTAATGACGATCTTGAAAGACTGCAACTTTTAGACATTGTGTTTACAAGAGGAGTGAATGCATTATCAAGAATCGAGCTTGAAAGATTGCATGATTTGATAGAGAAAAAAGACTATAGTCACGATAAAAAAGCACAAAAATCAAAAGCTAAACTACTCAAGAAAATTGGAAATGCAATATATGATCATGATGTAAAATATGGCAATTCATTTAAAACAAGCTAAAAAGGATTTCAGACAATGCTTCATGAGTTTATAAATTCTGTATTACGTGATGCCATATTTATAAAATATGGACTTTGGGGGCTCTTTTTCAATGGAATGTTTTCAAGTTTTATTCCAATTCCTACAGAATTAACTGTCTCTGCGTTACTACTCGGAAGAATAAAACCGTTAGACGTCTTTTTGGTATTAACAATTAGTTCCATCATTGGTGGATACATTGCATATTATCTTGGTTACAATGGAAGATTATTACGAAGACTTCGAAAAACTCCAGAAAAAAAATATGAGCAAAAAAGCATCAATATTATGACAAAATATGGTTGGTCTACAATAATATTTTTCTCGCCTTGGATTCCCATAATTGGCGATGTTGTATCAATCATAGCTGGAACAAAGAGATACAACATTGTAAAATATACTGTAGCAATGACAACAGGTAAAACAGTAAAATCACTTGCAATAGTATTCTTTGGGGTTCATTTTATACACTGGTTAGTTAGAGCTGTACATTAGAAAGTATATTACGTGTATATTAGAACCAAAATCTTGTGAAA
Source organism: uncultured Nitrososphaerota archaeon (assembly GCA_963713025.1). Lineage (GTDB taxonomy): Archaea > Thermoproteota > Nitrososphaeria > Nitrososphaerales > Nitrosopumilaceae > Nitrosotalea. The sequence goes on from CAVQKA010000007.1 coordinate 199,323, forward strand.
GACGTCTTTCCCATACATTACGATATAGAATTTGAACCAGATTTTAAGAAATTTATTTTCAAAGGAAAAGAAAAAATTTCAATTAAAGTATCTAGATTAACAAGTAAAATAGTCCTTCATTCTGCAGAACTGGAAATAAAAAAGTGTCAGATATCTTGGAATGGAATAGAGATAAATCCAAATATAAAACTGGATGCAAAAACAGAGGAATTAACCATCATACTTCCAAAGAAGATATCAGGCACCGCAGTTCTCTCAATTGATTTTGTGGGACAATTAAATGACAAGCTAGTTGGATTCTACAGAAGCAAGTACAAATACAAAGGAAGAGAAAAACATCTCGCAACTACCCAATTTGAGGCAGCCGATGCGCGAAGAGCATTTCCCTGCTGGGATGAACCAGAAGCCAAAGCAACATTTGACGTCTCTCTTCTTGTAGATAGCAACCAGACTGCAATTTCAAACATGCCAGTAATATCAAAGAAAAATATTAACTCAAAAAAGCTATACAAATTTGATACTACACCTATTATGTCTACATATCTTCTTTATCTGGCAGTAGGAGAATTTGAATACATCTCAACAAAATCTGGCAAGACACTGATACGAGTAATTACAACACATGGAAAGAAACATCAAGGAAAATTATCATTAGAATTTACAAAACAATTTCTTTCATATTTTGAAAAATATTTCAAAATCAGATACCCATTACCTAAACTTGACATGATTGCAATACCAGACTTTGCATCAGGAGCTATGGAAAATTGGGGAGCAATTACATTTAGAGAGACAATATTATTGTATGATCCAAAGACATCATCAACTGAAACAAAACAGCATATTGCTGAAGTCATAGCACATGAGATTGCCCACCAGTGGTTTGGCAATTTGGTCACAATGAAATGGTGGAATGATCTATGGCTCAATGAAAGTTTTGCTACGTTTATGGCGACAAAGGCAGTTGATGCATTATATCCAGAGTGGGACTTTTGGGATCAGTTTCTCATCTCAGAGATGACAGGCGGACTAAGTCTTGATTCTTTAAAATCATCACACCCAATTGATGTTCCAGTAAAGAGTCCTGCAGATGTCAGACAGATATTTGATGAAATCAGTTACAACAAGGGAGGCTGTGTATTAATGATGCTTGAAAAATTCATTGGAGAAGATAATTTCAAAAAAGGGTTACATCAATATCTCAAGAAACACGAATATTCTAATGCTACAACAGAAGATCTTTGGAACTCATTGGGTTCAATATCAAGACAACCAGTAAGACAGATGATGAATACATGGGTAAGACAGATAGGATATCCAGTTATTGATGTACAGGTTAAAGATTCAAAATTAAGATTATCCCAGCGAAGATTTCTCCTAGAAAACAACGGAAAGGCAAAACAAGGAAATTGGATAATACCACTATCTGTTAGAATTGGAAATAAGGTTGTTAACAAACTAATGAAGGATCCAGTAACAATTCCCTACAAGGCAGAATGGTTCAAGGTAAACGACGGTCAAAAGGGATTTTATCGAGTAAAATACGATGAAAATACCCTAGAAGCATTGGGGAGGAGAATTGAAGAAAAATCCATATCAAATGTTGATAGATGGAGCATCCACCATGATCTATTTGCATTATGTATCTCCAATCAAATATCTTTCAAAAATCATTTGAGTTTTGTAAGACATTACCAAGATGAAGATGACTACGTGGTGTTGTCAGACATTATAAGCAGCTTGAACTTTTTCTATACACTATTATCAAAAGAAGAATTCTGGCAAGAGGTTAAAGATTTCAATTCAGATTTCTTCAAAAATGTATTTTCAAGACTTGGGTGGGATATGGTTAGTGGAGAAAAACCAACAACATCACTTCTACGTGGGCAGATAATCAGTTCGCTTGGAAGACTAGAAGATACTGAAATAATTTCAGAAGCAAAATCAAGATTTTCTAATCTATTAAAAACAGGTCAGTTAAATCCAGATCTACGTGGTCCAATCTATTCCATAATAGCATGGAGTGGTGACGCTTCCACATATCAAAAAATGCTTAGTTTGTATCGTAAAGCACCGACACAAGAAGAAATGGTCAGATTATTAAGCTCACTTGCAAACTTTCAAGATAAAAAATTACTAGCAAAAACACTTTCATTTACACTTTCAAAAGAGGTTAGAACCCAGAATCTATTCCAACCAATTGCAAGAATGGTAACAAATCCACAAGGAAGAGAGATGGTTTGGCCATGGATAAAACAAAATTGGAGTGGTATTGTATCAAGATTCGGAGTTGGAAACCCGCTTCTTAATAGAATAATTGGTAGTGTTTCAATTGAAGCAGACTTGGAGAAAGAAAGAGAGATTAAGAAATTCTTTACAAAACATCACGTTCCAGGTACTGAGATGAAACTTGCACAGACCTTAGAAAGAGTTAGAATCCATGCAAGATTTATCCAAAGTGTAAGAAAAGAGTACATCTAAGAAAGCAATCAAAAAATATTATCATTTAGGAACGATTTTTATAATTTGGATACTAGAGTCTAAAGATGTCGGAATTAAGCCTAGGCCATCTTTTATCAAATGAGTATGTGATTCCAGTTTTTCTTGTGACAATCTTTCTTGCTACCCTGATTGCAACAAAAGTCAAGATTCCATATACAATGATTCTCGTAGGCATTGGAATTTCAATTTCAATTATAAATTTTACAGGTCATGGGATTCCAAATATTGCAGGATTCAAGGTAGACCCAAAACTGATACTGTACTTTGTCATTCCACCTCTTATTTTTGAAGCGATGATGAGAATAGATCCAGAACAATTTAAGACAATCAGAATATCAGCGTTATTGCTATCTACAGTTGGAGTTGGAGTAGCAACCATAGTTGGTGGACTATTACTATCATATCTTGCAGGACTTCCAACAATTGTTGCATTTGCCTTTGCCGCATTAATTGCTCCTACCGATGCTGCAATTGTAATTGAAGTTTTCAAGAGAGTTAAAGTTCCAATTAAACTTGCCCAACTGATGGAATCAGAAGCCAGTTTTAATGATGCAGCTGGAGCAATCATATTTTCCTCAATCATAGCACTATCAGTAGCGCAGGGGTCATTACTTTCTCCAAATACCACATCTGCAATCAATGTAGATATTTTAAAAACAATTGGACAATTTGCGATATTATTCTTTGGAGGAATTGCAGTAGGAGTTGGACTTGCAGCAGGTTCACAATTTTTACATAGATTATTAGAAGAACCATTTTCTGAAACCGCACTTTCAGTAGCAGTACTTTTTGGTTCAGTTGTAATTGCAAATTCACTCGGTCTTTCAGGTCTTGTTGCAGCAGCTGCTGCAGGATTATGGTTTGGAGTTATAATGAGAAAACCTCACATCATTAGTGAAAAAGTAAGGGCATACACCTCTAACTTTTGGGAGATGATTGCATTCTTTGCAAACTCTGTTGCATTTTTGTATCTAGGATTAAGCATGGATATAGTTCGAATAGGTCAAAATCTACCCCTAATTGCACTTGCAGTGATTATTGTATTAGCGGCAAGGGCCGCATCTACATATCCAATACTTGCAGCAACAAATCGGTTTACAAAAGAAAAAACAATTGGAGCATGGAGAAATGTAGTCATGATAGGAGGTATGAGAGGAGCACTTTCTGTTGCACTCGTAGCAACTCTTCCAGAAAGTGAATTCAAAGAAATACTAAAAACAATCACATTTGGAGTAGTCCTATCCTCTTTGATAATACAATATCCAATCCTTTCAAGATATATCAAAAAGGCATTTCCTGCAACAATGCAAGAGACAAGTGATTAGACATTCAACTTATAGATTATGAAGCTATTTCCTAATTTTTAAAAATAATAATTATAAATATTTTAAGTATACAAAAATTAGAATTATTTTTTGGATAATAATTTTCGAAATGAGTGTAGTTCTTTTAGACGATCCTCATTCATTCTAGGATAAGTCATATCAAGATCCTTAAGTGTGTCAAGAACAATCTGTGAAATTATTAGTCTTGTATTCTCCTTATCATCTGCAGGAATTATGAACCATGGAGAATTTGTTGTACTTGTGGCATTCATACAATCTTCGTAAGCAGATACATAATCTTGCCAAAATTTTCTCTCTTCAATATCAGCAAGGCTAAATTTCCAATTCTTTTCTGGAGCATCAATACGTTGAAGAAAACGTTTTTTCTGTTCATCTTTTGAAATATGAAGGAAAAATTTAATGATCCTAGTTCCGTTTCGGTATAGATGTTTTTCCAAATTCACAATGGAATTATACCTATCTTGCCAAATGGTTTTCTTATCTAGTGATTCCTTTGGAAGTCCTTGACTAGCTAGAATTTCAGGATGTACACGGACAATTAGTACTTCTTCATAATAGGAACGATTGAAGATACCAATTCGTCCTCGTTCTGGAAGACATTGGGTTGTACGCCATAGAAAATCATGTTCAAGTTCCTGAACACTAGGGTGTTTGAAACTAAACACTTGACATCCCTGAGGATTGACACCAGACATTACATGTTTAATGGCTCCATCTTTTCCTGAAGCATCCATTCCCTGAAATATCAACAATAAGGAATACTGATCAGATGCATACAGAAGATTTTGTAGTGAATTCATCTGATGAACATGTTCTGTAAGGATTTCATGATACTGCTCTTTTGACTTGTACATAGGCGGTACATTTGTTGACCATTTTTTGAGTTTGACTTTTTCCCCTGATCGTACAAGAAAGTCTTTAGAATTAATTTTCATCTTGTTTGATAGATAAGGATCTTGGATTTATCTAATTCCCTACTTTTATACTAAAATAAAACATTAAACATCACATCAAGAGTCTTTCAAATATAGTAAAATGAGTTCAGATAAAACATCTGTCCAAAAAATGGTCCTCGAAGGCATAAGTTATGCCAAGCTTAAAAAATATAAAGATGCAATATCCTTTTTTGACAAGGCCTTAAAACAAGAACCACAAAACATTGAAGCACTTTACAACAAAGGAATGTCTTTACTAGAGTTAAAGAAAAACAAGGATGCAGCATCATACTTTGAGAAAATAATTGAATTAAACCCTGATCATGCAGATGCACTAAATAATTTGGGAAATCAATCTGCAGAATTGCAACAATTTCAAAAAGCAGTCACATATTATGATAGAGCGTTAGTAAGTGATTCCAATTATGTTCCAGCATTATACAACAAAGGAATTGCAACAATTCAACTTGAAAGATATGACGATGCTCTTGATTGTTTCAACAAGGTATTAGATAATGAACCTGAGAACATACAAGCTATATATTATAAAGGATTAGTTCTAGGAAAACAAAAAAAACATGATGAAGCAATATCCTTTCTTGATAAAGTTCTAGAAAAAGAGCCAGAAAATAATGAAGCGTTATTTTACAAGGCTACTGAATTGTCTGAGATTGGAAAACACCAAGATGCAATCATTATCTTCGATAAACTGCTAAAGGAGTTTCCAAAAAATGGTACCATAATTTATGCAAAAGCAAGAAGTAAAGCTCAAATTGGCGAAGACAATGATGCACTAATTCTTCTAGCACAGGCTATCTCTCACTATGGTAAGACCATAAAGAAATGGGCAGTCAAAGATTCTTCATTCGATAAACTAAAAGGGAATCCCAAATTCAAGACTATAGTGAAATAAAATGTCTGAAGACATACTAAGAACCATTAAGAATTTGCTAACATCAGGCAAAGGAGATTCAAAGAGATTACGAGAAATTATCGAGGTCATAAAAAGAGGTGAACCAGTAGTCATGTCAGATTATAGATATATTCAATCATTGACCGAATCTTCAAATGTTACTGAAGGAGAGCAGCCTCCAAGTATCAAACCAAGTAAAAGAGACGAGTCATTAGAATTACTTCGGGTAAGGCTTGCAGAAGGTCAGATAACTGTTGAAGAGTTTAGAAAACTCAAAAAAGCTATTACTGAAGACGAGTAAAGAAGAAATTCTGCTCAAATCTTAAATTCAAAAAGATCAGAATGAAATCTAGGATTGAAATTGGAACAAAATCAATATCATGTCTATAACTATCAAGTATGGACTTTACAATCTTGCACTATATGGTTAAAGAGACAAGTTCCAGTTCAAAATAGTGATTAGAATTGTCAAAATTTGACCCATTACCACCAGCGCCAGTTATCATGACATGTTTTGGTCATTGTGGAATTGGTCTGGGTGCAGAGACATATAGAAGATTATTAATTGATGTTGGTGCTGATCCTCTAAAACCAACCTTAAAGGGAGAAAAAGATGAATCCCGCATACTCAAGAGATATGGAAGTACTATCTTGCGATTTCCAAACGCATATGGTGGAAGCGAGATTCCATTAATTCCAAGGGCATTGTTAATTGATCTTGATCCAAGAGCAGCTAATTTGATTCTACAATCATATCCAGATCTTTTTGCGTTAAGAGACAAGCATGTAATATCAGGTTCTGGAGGTGCTGCAAGAAATTGGGCAGAAGGGCGTTCAAGATTCATCAAGGAAGTTAGTACAAAATATGACATGCAAAAACAACTTGCCAGTCTTTCTCCTGAACCAGTTAGAGGATTTGTCATCCCATTTGCAATGGGGGGTGGTACCGGTGCCTCATTTGCCAGTGCTTTTATGCAGTACATAAAAAAAGATACAAAAGAACATGCAACGATTGCATCGTTTGGATTATTACCAGAGTTTGGATGGGATCCAGTAATTTTAGAAGCATCGGCAATTAATATCGTAATGAATCTAGAACACCAGATAAAATACAGCGACTGTTCAATTCTATTTTCAAATAAAAGACTAAGAGAATTGGCACAGAGACATGAGAAAAGATTAGATAAAATGTCATCAATCATAGATGATCTTCCAAAGGAGCACGAGGTAGGTTGGAAGGATTATCGAGGTATGAACTTGATTGCAGCAAATGCAATGTCAATGTTTGTTGCATCTTTTGCAAGAGAAACAGAGTGGGATATGTCAAATTATAGAACATGGCTTGCGACAAAAAGACCAAGATTTGCAGTAACATGGGTAATTCCAGTAATTCCAGAAGAAAGACAATGGGGTGCAGATTTGACAGGTACTAAACATAATACAATGGAAGGAATTGTTGAACACATCAACAAGAAAGAAGATGCAGTATTGTTTGATATTGATGAAAACGACATAAGAGATAGAGGCGGACCTAAAGATTCTTGTTGCATTTTAGTCAAAATAAGTGGAGACTTCGAAGCAAAGGAAAGAGATGTTCTAAAGAACATAATAAAAGACAGATTCCACATCGAGGAGTCTAGAATGATATTCATCAAGATCCCAATCTTAGAAACTGAGCAGGCAAATGTTACAATTCTTGTCAACACAAAAGCAATAGGTGCAAAGATTCTCGAGATTGCAAGCGAAGCAGAAGCATCATGGGATGCGTTCAAAGACGAATATGGAAAGTGGGGATTGACCACTGAGGAATTCAAGGCAAGCCTCATGGATGTAGTCCATGAGTTTAGTGAGATATGTCAGATTTTACATTCTTAGAGCAAGTAGCAACCCGTATCAAAGAAAATAGAACAATACTAAAAGATGTTGAAGATGAGCTTGCAACTGTAAATTTTAGAATCCATGAGATTCCACTAAAAAGTCCTACAGAATCAACATTTGCAAAAATGATAGGCCAAGATTATCATGATCCGACAACAGATTTGGAAAGTGCAAAAGAGAAACTTGTAGCACAAAAAGAAGAACTGAGTGCAAAGATAAAAGAAGATATTTCTACATTCATAACTGAATTTACTTCGCCTGAACTAGTGATTCCCTTAGAGCCAAATCCAAAGATTGCAGAAGGTAATACAATTTTTCATTACAAAAATAATGTCACTTTCAACAGCATACTAGCAATACTAAGTGAGCTATTAGGCCTCTCCCCACCAATACTTGTAAAAGATGTAATGTTTTCAGCATCTGAAATTGTAATAAAAGTAACTGATGAGTACGAGGCAAAACAAAAGTTTCTAAGTAGTTTAAACGAAGTCCAAAAGACACTATCAATCAAGAGAAAATAGTACGCTTCACCCATTCTCAGCGTTTCACGTATAAGATATAACGAGGTAAAAATAGACAAGATTTTGTGAACAAGAATACAAAAAAGCTTCTCGCATTAGTATTCATGGCAATATTCATCGTTTCTACTGCAAGCGCGGCATTTCTAGGAGGTGGAAAAGTTGCAACACCTACTCAAAATACAGGCATTACGCTCACCAATACTCCTGCTGACAATTATCCAGATAATAAAAGAACAACTTTTTGTGAAACAGGTCCTGCTCAATCCAGTAAATACATTACAGAGTACAAAATACCAACAGCTTGTACTCAACCACTAGCAATTATCACAGATCCTGCTGGAAATGTATGGTTTACTGAATCAAATACAGGTAACTTGGGCAAGTTTGTTCCTTCTTCAAACACATTCCAAGAATTTACAAATCCACAGTGGCAGAAAGGAGAAAAATCCATGATGTGGGGACTTGGGACTGCCCAAGATGGAAACATTTGGTTTACAGATTCTCAACATAGTTTGATTTGGAAATTCAATCCAATAGACAAGAGTCTATACAAGATTTGTATTTCCTAAGAGTAATGGTACAGATAGTTCTTTTCCGCAAATACTTTTCATAGATGGTAAAAATGCATATGTCAATGACTTTACTGGTAAAAAAATTGGTGTCTTTACAACAGATAGTATTGGACCTGGTCTTGATGTAACAAATATTTCATCACCTATAGGAAACTACAATTTTACAAGTACAATGACAACAGATCCTCAAGGTAATGTGTGGTACACGGTTTGGAAATACCAGCAAGGAGGAAATCTTGTGAAATATGATCAGAAAACTGACAATTCGACTCAATATCCTTTGCCTCAAGAAATTCAAGCACCTAACGGAATTGCAATTGATTCAGCAGGAAAATTATGGATCATGGATACTGCTAGTAGTCTCTTTTTTGATTTTGATCCTACCAGTAGTCAATTTACAAAACACCTAACCTCTCCTCCACCAATATCATCATACGGTAATGCATCCGGACTAATCAAGACACCAATATCAAGACCTTATTGGAATCACTTTGATGACAAAGGAAGACTGTGGTTCAATGAACAAGTTGCAAATACTTTAGGAATGTATGATTCGTCAACACAGTCTCTTGTAGAATATCTAGTGCCTTCCAAGAACCCAAACTGGTCGGATTGTGGAACATTGCAAGACTGTGGAGTAGCCCAAGTTCTTGACTTTACAGTAGATCATAACAAGGTGTGGTTTGCAGAATGGGTTGAAAACAACATCGGAGTCTTGGATTCCAGCATACCACTACCGCTTGAAGTAAATGCGTCTGACACATCAATTACTATACATCGTGGACAAAATGCAACTATTTCATTTAATATTAGTCCTCAAGAGCAACTCACATCATCAGTATCAATAATTACATCAAACACAGCAGGAGTACAAAATATTACAGTCACACCGCAAGATCCACAAGTTACAGTTGACAAGTCAAAGTCAGAAAAGATTACAATATCTGCAGACAATTTTGCCAGTGCAGGAACTTACCAACTCTTAGTGGGTGCAAGATATCAGGATATTACAGTGTCAAAATACATTACCGTGACATTAGAGTAAGAAGTGGTTCCTAATCTAGACAAACTGATCGGGATTTTTACATATAGTACTAAAACAGAGGGCATTGGAGGCAGAATAAGATCATCTCCAGAACAGTTCTTTGTCTCAGAGATATTACGAGAAAAATCCCTTGATAAAATTTCTGCTTCTGGAAGCTATGCAGTATACAAGCTAAAGAAACACGGAATTGATACAAATCATGCATTATCAGATATTTTCACAAAATATGGACTAAGACTCAAAGCATTAGGCCTCAAGGATGCAAATGCTACAACAGAACAATATATTTGTGACATGACAACGGGCAGATCTACAAATACTTTGGTTACAAATAGATATACTCTTGAAAAAATTGGCCTTTTACAAAAGCCTCTAACAAAAAAAGATATGATTGGAAATCATTTTAAAATAAAAATAGAAGATGCAGACTTTTCAAAGATTTCTCAATTCAATGAACAAGACAAGATTTTCAATTTTTTTGGATATCAGAGATTTGGAAGTAGAAGACCAGTGTCACATTTAATTGGAAAGGCCATCTTACAGAAAAATTTCGAATATGCTGTTGAAACTTTGCTGTCATACACCTCAGAGTATGACTTGCCACACAACAATAAGATACGAGAAATGCTCAAGGACAAATCAAATTACTCCAAGACCTTCAACGAAGTTCCTCCACAGATGGATATTGAGAAGATAGTCTTGAACGAAATGATAGCCCATGGAGACGCACTTAGAGCATTACGAGCAATACCAATACAATTACGCAGATTTTTTGTAGAGGCATTTCAATCATTTGTGTTTAATCAAACAGTATCAAAAGCATATGAGTTTGGAGAAAATCTACTCCAGCCACAACTAGGCGACGTATGTTTTGACAAAGATGACAATCTTGGAAGATATCAAAATGATCCTGGACAAAGATTAACGATACCGCTTGTAGGATATTCATATTCAAAAAAGAATAGATTTGATAATTTCATATCTGAAATTCTTGTAGAACAACAAATTACTCCAAAAGATTTTTTTGTAAAAGAGATGCAAGAAGCAAGCGAAGAAGGAGGTTTCAGACAAGTTACAATGCAGTGCGATGATTTTTCAATAAACCAACCATATGTTGATTTTACACTTTCAAGAGGGTCATATGCAACCATCCTATTACGTGAGATAATGAAACCATTAGATCCAATTTCCGCCGGATTCTAGATATATCTACATTATATAGTATTTTATTCAAAAAATACTTCTGCTACAATATTATGTTTTAGTGCAAATTCCTTTAGTTGTGAGAACTGTGTTTTCCCCTTATGATACTTGTCCCAGATAAAATCAAGTACTTCGATACGTGATAGATGTTCTTCATCCATAGTAGGTTTTTCCCCAATAATATTTACACAAAAAGATTGAAGATCAGAAAATTGAAAGTTATCAAGTAATAGCCTCATCTGTTCAATTTCTACATTATTTTTTTTCGATTTTCCAAATAGGCCCATAATATTACATTTTCAAGAGCCGCCATTTAATTCCATGCTCATTACAGAAATTTTATTACAAGTAAAATTATAAAAAATGTTCCTAAAATAATAGTCAGAGTGGTCTATGAATAAGGATTTAAGCTTGTTTTAATGTAATACAGCATGGAAAAAGCATACGTTTTGATCGGTTGCGAGCTTGGTGCCGAAAACGAAATTGTTGAAAAATTGAAGAAAATAGACAAAGTAAAGGATGCAAGAGTAGTATACGGAGATTACGACATCGTAGTGGAAGCTGAGACCGACACAGAGGCCCAGATGGACCATATGATTACAAAAAAAATTCGTCAATTAGCCAAGGTTAGATCAACTATGACCTTGGGCGTCGTAAGCTGATTCCAAGACCCGCTGCTAAGATCAACACTCCGCTGACGGCAATCCATTGTCCGTTAACAATCCATTTCGGATTCGAATACATAAACGAAGAAGTAGGTCCAACTATGGAATTTCCCTGCAAATAGAAAATGACACCAAAGATCAAAGTCACAATCCCAATACAGGTTATTGCAAATCCTACTTTCATATCTGAATACATCTCAATCTTAGATTAAAGGCAAAATGAGTTGATAAAATAGGCAAAATCCTTTGGATTTCTTTCTTTAATCCATTTTTTATAGAAATAATATCAGATTGGATGAGTGGGGAACAGATCTCCTAGAAATTAAGAAAAATAGGAGTTCATTAGATATCGGAATATTTGTAGGAGCAGCTGCATTAGCACTTGTAGTATATCTAATATTTGGACCAGATATTGATAAAATTACAAAACAGACGCCATTAATTATTGATTTAATGTTTGCCCCCTCTTTTGGAATAGGTATTCTTTATGGCGTTAAAATAACTGACAGGGTAATGCAACCTTCAGAATCTCGAAGTCCTCTAAAACGTGGCTTCTTCAAAGTATTCTTGTTTTTGTTCATGATGGGCGCAATTTTTACTTCGGTTTCTTTTGCACTGCACGGAGGTGCACAGCCATTACACAAATCAATTTTTAGTGATGGTTTGATTCCATGGGCAACAGAATTTATTCAAGAAAATGGAGGAATGACATTTCTAATTGTATCAAGTATAACGATAATGGCGGCTGCGGCAAAAAGAATAGTAGGAATGGAAGGAATATTTAGCAAGTTATTCACATTTGTTGGAACTTACATTTTCTTTTCCATGCTAGCGTTAACTTTTAGTCATTCAGACCCTTCACATTCACAGGTTTACCTATACGCATTCTATCAAGCAGGTATCGTAGGTGGAATATTTTATCAAATGAATAAGCTTACTACAAGAGCAAATATGTGGGAGGATTATAACAATGGATTTTAGATTTTTCTCAGTCTTGTAGCAAATAGAACCAGTACAATCGATAATACCATTACAAGTGAAACAGTACTTGAGAATTCTGGAAGATATGTTGTTCCCACAACACTTGTTGTAGTTACACCAGTCTGGTTAAATTTGAGCATCATAGTAGAGCTATTTGTACCGGGAATCACAATAGCTGGAATTTGTTTTTGGTTTTGTGATACAGTTAAAGTTCCACCAATCAAATTATGAGGTATTTCAATTTCGGCAATATTTCCGTCATGAGTACTATTACCAGTAAAAATTAATTCCTTGTTGATTTGGTTAAAAGTAACATTTTTCATATCATAGTTTGAGACTGTAGTTACATCAAATGTATAATTTCCTGCATTAATTTGCCAATCCCATCGTATTCCAGGATGATCAAGGCCTTGAGTTAGTTCGTGTAGTTGTTGAGCAAAAGCTGGCCCAGAAGATATGCACATTAACAATACACATGATAGTAAAATTTGAGTTCTCAATTTTTCAGTGTAGCTAGTTTACCACGTATCTCTTTATCTTTTATAATTCTTGGATGAGATACATCAGCAAGTATTACTTCATACCAAAGATACAAACCGTCTTGATGAAGATAGTATGAACCAAGTAAATTCATGTTAGGGAATCGCTCCAATACTCTACGTTCTGCAACTCTTTGCATACTAAGAGCGGGTTTTATTCTAAGTACACCAAGGTGTTTTGGTCTTCTTCCTGCAACTGGTCTTTTCTTGCGCATGTTACCTTTACCCACACGCATTCGTACTACAACAACACCTTGTTTTGCTTTGTATCCTAGTCGTCTAGCTCTTTGAATCCTGCTTGGTCTATCAATACGTACTAGAGCATTTTGTTTTCTCCATTCTACAGCCTTGGCTCTAAGCTCTGGAGAATTTTCTTTCCACATTTTTATCCAAACTTGATCCTGGATACTAGGCATACTCGGCACTACAGATTTACCCTTTATATTCTGTTAGAAAATTAGGCGTGTCCTAGTCAGAAAACTAGTTCTAGTTTCACGGAAGACTATTTATGAAATTGATTTTTCTTAATTTCCATGAGTTGGTCAAGAAGAATCCCCATACTAGTCATGGTTGGAATATTATTTCTAGGGGTACAACATAGTTTTGCATTACCCTCTATTGAGATATCTACAAGTAAATCAATTTATGAATATGGAGATTTTCTTTCCATCAGATTTCAGGTGTCAGAGATTACTGGTAGTGATGTGATAATACACATCATTGATAGTTCAAACAAAACTAGCTCTCCAATAGAACTTACACTATACAATGGAAATACCACGATAACATCGCCATATCCTTTCTACAAGACAACTTTTAGTCCTGGAACTTATCACATCGAAGCAGAATATTCCGGTTCCAACGCAACTACTTCTTTTAATCTAATTGACTCTGGCAAAATTGCCATACCAGTTGAATTGAAAACAATTGTAAATCATGGAGACTATGAAGGATTAATTCGAGAATTAATAAATGACAAGATAATCAATGTTGCAAATTATAACAATCAAACAAATCAAATTACATACATTCCACAATGGTTCAAAAATAGTGCAAACTGGTGGTCAGAGGGTCTTACATCAGATAATGAATTCGGGTCAAGCATACAATATTTGATTCAGAAAGGAATTATTGTAATATAGCTGAAATAACACCGCGAAGAATCATTATTATTTTTTCGCCTATAACATTTGCCGCAAGTGTCTGAGCTTCTTTTGTTTGTGCTCCTATGTGAGGTGTAGACACTACGTTTGAAAGTGTTGTAAGTTTGTTGCCAACTGCAGGTTCCTTTTCAAATACGTCCAATGCTGCACCTGCAATTTTTCCCTCTTTAAGTGCCTCATATAGTGCATCTTCATCAATGATTTCTCCTCTTGATGTGTTTATGATATATGCAGTCTTTTTCATCGTAGAAAGTCTTTTGGCATTTACCAAATGATTAGTATCATTAGTCAGAGGTACATGAAATGAAACAAAGTCAGCACTTGAGAGTAGTGTATCAATATCTGCTTTTATCAGTCCTACATCACGTGCAAAATCATCTGCAATTGGCATAACATCAAAGCCGATTATATTCATGTTCAATCCTCTCGCAAGTTTTGCAAGCCTCTTTCCAATATTTCCCAAACCAACAATTCCAAGATATTTTCCAGACAATTCAATTCCCATGAGTTCTTTTTTGAGCCACTTGCCATTTCGTATTTCCCTGTCTGCCCTAGGAATTTCTCTTGCCATTGAAAGCATTAATCCTAAAACAAGTTCTGCAACTGCATTCATTGCACCTTCTACTGCATTTATGACTCGAATGTTTTTTGCCTTGGCTGCATCAACATCAATATTGTCTAGACCTACTCCCACACGTGCAATTATTTTACATTGAGTAGCTCTATCAATCATTTCCTTTGTTATTTTTGTTCTACTTCTAACTACAACAATATCAAAACTAGAAATTTTTTCTTTGATTTGCTCAGGTGTTATTTCTGGTTCATATGTAATTTTTAATCCATTTTTTTGTAGAATGTCATTAAGGATGGGAGCTGACTTGATCACAAATTAAAACAGATTGATTCATTGACATGAAAGAAGGCCATCAAGTACAGAATATAATCATTGTGTGAATTAGAAAAACAAAAAGAGAAAAGATGGGGGTTTACCCGGTAATTGAATTCGCAATGTCTGCAGCTCTTGCGTCAGTACATTCACAGTGGAGAACCAATTTTTGTGCTATAGAGTTCATACCCAATGGAGGTACTGCATCAGATGGGTTTGGCATGTCACCTGGACCATATCCTAATTTGAACGGGTCACCTGCGACAAATACTGTAGCCGCACCTGTAAAGATTGCTGCATAGTCATGATTGACTGCAACATATGCACCTGGACTATTAAAGACAACATCAACGATTGCATCCTGTGAACCACCAATCAACCAAGTCTGACTTCCTTGAGCTTCGACATGATTTCCTTGTGTTACACGAGTTAGCATACTACCAACAATGTGGAAGAATACTGGCATGTTACCTTGATTTACTACAAAGAGTCTGTAGTGAGTATCAAGATCAACAAATAATGGATGTCCTTGATATTGTTTCAAACTATCGTCATTCCAAGGTTGCACTGGGAAGACATTCTTGGTTGGATCACCTTTTATCAGCTTGTTAATATCTGCGTTGGGTGTGTAACCAAATGCCATACCATTTACAACAGTTTGTGTTGTATTATGAAGGAACATTGCTTGCTGGTTGTAGCTGCCATCTGCGTTTAAGTACAATTGATTGTATTGTAACACAAATTCTTTTGCTGCAGCTTCATATCTTTGATGTACGATTACAACTTTGCCACTTTGGACATCAGTGTGATCTACTATCAATGGATTATATCCATTCAATGGGTCAACGATTGTTACTCCGTACATGCCGGACAACACATGTTGATCCATTGCACCAAGATTGACTCCTTCACAGTGATACTTGAATGCACCAGGTACCTCAGCTATGTATGCATAGGTGGAATTGTGACCAACTTTAACAGCTCCAAAGTTTGTTGCACTAAGTTGACCTGCGTGCATGTCTATAGAGTGTCCTGTTGATTCAGTTGATGGAACTGTAAGAGTTACTCTGACGATATCGCCTTGAGTGGCTCTTACAATTGGTCCTGGAACTTGACCGTTAAAGGTCAGTGCATAATAGGTTCCGCCTCCCATAATAGGCAAGTCTAGCACTTTGAGCTGACTAGCTGTACATCTACTAGGTGACGTCCTTGTGCGACCATTGTATCAACTTGGTCCAACGGTATCTGTGCAAATGCACTTGGCATTTGTAATTGAATACCTCCCATGTCATCGATTGCCTTTGTAGAGCCCTGTGTTGATACACTAGGTATGCTCTGACTAGATGCAACCATCTGAGTCTGTGAATATGTGCTTGCGAACAATAATCCTGCTACTGCCACTACTGCGGCAATAGACATGATACTGTATCGTCTGTTCATCGTTTCGAATGTTTAAATCTAAATATATTAACTTATTGGGGATTTTCTTCAGAAATTCACAGATTATCATAATTTTTTTCGTGAAGGACATGTCAGAAATGCGAATGCATATTAGGAAAATAAATTTTAGTTTTGGCGTGAAGTTTAGAACTGACTCTGATTCTTTAGGGAAAGTAGAGATCCCAATTGATGCGTATTACGGAGCATTTACAGCTAGGGCCATTAAACAGTACCATGTAACGGGTCAGAGATCTCATCCATATCTTATCATGGCATTTGTCATGATAAAGAGATCAGCTGCTGTTACAAATATGAGAGTAAAGGTATTAGATAAAAAAAGAGGCAATGCAATCATCAAGGCCTGTGATCAAGTCTTGTCAGGAAAACATCTTGATCAGTTTGTTGTAGAGGCAATCAACTCTGGTGCAGGAACTGCATTTAACATGAATACTAATGAAGTAATTGCAAACATTGCATTAGAAATAATTGGAAAGAAGAAAGGAAACTATGAAGTCATCCATCCAAATGATCATGTCAACATGTCACAATCAAGTAATGATACTTTTCCAACTGCTATGCATGTTGCAATTTTGTTTGATGTAAATCAAGTCATTCCAGCTATTGATGAACTTGTTAGGATATTAATAAAAAAAGCAAATGAGTTTTCCAGTTATCAAAAAATTGGAAGAACCCACTTGATGGACGCACTTCCAGTGACTCTTGGAAGTGAATTTGCTGCATATGCTACTGCAATTGCAAAAGCACGCGATGCAATCTTTGATGCAAAAAAAGAATTGGAACACATTGCATTAGGAGGAACAGTTGTTGGTTCTGGAGCAAATACTCCAAAGGGATACAGAACACTTGTAATTTCTGAACTTGGAAAAATATCAAAACTTCCACTTAAACCAGAAGCAGATATGCAATTTGGACTTGAAAGTAGATTTGCAGTTGCCAAGGTGTCATCAACTCTCAGAAATCTTGCACTAGAACTTGGACGTATCTCAAATGATATTAGATTAATGGCATCAGGACCAGTTGCCGGTCTTTCTGAAATTGGAATTCCTGCAGTTCATGCAGGGTCTTCAATCATGCCAGGTAAAGTCAATCCATCACTTGCTGAATGTATGAACATGGTATGCTTTGACATAATTGGAAAAGATTCAACAGTGGCACTTGCTGCACAGGCAGGGCAGTTTGAGCTCAACGTAATGCTTCCTGTAATGTTAAAATCAGTTCTTGATTCCATGGACATGCTGAGAAATTTTGTTCCCATATTCTCAAAGAATCTCATAGAGGGATTAACTGCAAACAAGAAAAAACTTAGTCAATACATAGAAAACAGTCCTGTGATAGTAACACTTCTCACTCCAAAGATTGGATATCAAGTATCTGCAGACCTCTTCAAAGAATCACTAAAGACAGGAAAAACAATCAGACAACTTGTAATTTCAAAAGGATTGTTGACTGAGAAAGAAGTAAAGGCGTTACTTGGATAAACGATGGCAAAGATTTGGGTAGAGGCTTACGGATGTTCTGCAAGTTTTGCAGATTCTGAAATGATATCAGGCCTTATTGTAAACGGAGGACATACTCTTGCAGAAAATGAAAAAAATTCTGATTTAAGTCTCATTGTTACTTGTTCTGTCAAAGATGTAACGGCACACAAGATGGTTCACAGAATAAAGAGTTTAAAGTCAAAACCACTTGTTGTTGCAGGATGTCTTCCTAAAGCAGAACAAGTCACTGTAGAAAAATTTAGTCCCAAGGCAAGTTTGCTTGGACCAAATTCTTTGGGAAAGACGTTAGATGTAATCAACTCCACACTAAAAGGAACTAAAATGATAGAGATTACCGACACAGATGTTACAAAGATTGGACTTCCAAAGGTCAGACTAAATCCCGTTGTAGGAATTATAGAAATAGCAAGCGGTTGTATGAGCGAATGTACATTTTGCCAAACAAAGTTAGCAAAAGGAGATTTGCAAAGCTACAGACTAGGAGATATTGTAAGACAAGTAAGACATGAGATAGAAGATGGATGTGTAGAAGTATGGCTTACTTCAACAGACAATGGATGTTACGGTTTTGACATAGGAACTAGCCTACCTGACCTAGTACAGAAGATATCTGAGATAGAGAACAATTTCATGATCAGAGTTGGAATGATGAATCCAATGTACCTTCCACGTATCAAGGACAAACTTTTGGAAAGTTTTGCAAGCGACAAAGTCTTCAAGTTTTTGCACATGCCTATTCAGAGCGGTAGTGACAAAGTTCTAAAAGACATGAAAAGACTCCATACTTCAAAGATATTTCTAGACGTAGATAATGCATTTAGAAACAGATACGACAAGTTTACTATAGTTACTGACATTATCGTGGGTTTTCCTACAGAGACTGAGGAAGACTTTATCAAAACTGTTGATCTGATAAATAGAACCAGACCGGATATTGTGAATCTTTCAAGATACAGTGCAAGATCTGGCACCAAGGCTTCTCAGATGGAACAGATTGATGTATCAGAGATCAAACGTAGAAGCAAGATAGTATTTGACCTTGCAAAAAAGATATCCCAAGAAAGAAACGAAGAGTGGATCGGATGGGAAGGACAAGTCTTGTTTGATGAGACATCAGACGGGATAACAAAGGGACGAAACTTTGCATACAAACAAGTAGTTGTCGATGACCAAGTCAAACTCGGTCAGAAGACTAATGTCAAGATTACAAAGTCTATGCCAAATGGTCTTCAAGGCGTTTTAGTGAGCTAAATATTTTAGATCGGATCTTGTATCAAAACTAAGCAACAAAGTTTTTTAATCAATTTGGTAAGCAAGAGGAGAGTTATGGAATTTCAGGTCAAAGAACCAGTTTTAGTAGTAGGTTTAGGTGGCGCAGGATGTAAACTTGCTACAAACATCAAGGAAAAACTTGGCTATGACTGCCTTCTAGTAAGCCATGACGCAAGAGATCTAAATCATGATGCTTCAAAAATACTGATTAACACGAGTCCTGTCCTCAATCCATCTGCATATCTCATTAGAGGTGTCTCATTTGGTGCAAGAGGTTCTATTGAAGATAAAATAAGTGGATATTCTACTGTAATGATTATTGCCAATCTGGCAGGAAAGTCAGGTGCTGCTCTTGCTCCTGTAGTTTCTCAGATTGGCAAAGAATTAGGAAAAAGCATTCTTTCATTTGGAATAATGCCATTCAAGTTTGAAAAAGACAGAATATTCTTCTCTGGAGTTTCCCTTAAGAGATTAAAGGCAAATTCAGATTGTACTGTAATAATAGACAACGATGCGTTACTTGAGAGCAATCCAGACCTTACTCCAGATTCATGCAATGTAATAACAAATTCGGCTCTAACACACGTAATATCCACTCTAAAGAATTCGTCATTACCACTTCAAACAAGCATACTCTCAACCAGTAAAGATATCTATGATGTAGAGACATCCCTTAGAGATTCAATCAAGATGCTATACGAAGATGCATCTCCAAATAGCATCAAGAATACTCTAATGTACGTAGTAGGCGGAAACAAGGTTCCAATCGGGGTTTTAAATTCAATGGTAAATACAATTAGCGGAATTTTTGGAAATGATAGTACCAGAGTTAGCATGTCAGTCACTGCAGGCGAAAACTCTAAAGTTGTCTTGCTCACTTCGGTTGAAGGCGAAACACGATTTGATAGATACGATCCACTCGGATTTATTCCAAAAGACAACGTTCTTGATTGGGATGAACCAGATGCAAGTGTAAAAATTGATCTTGATCTAGATCAAATAGAATAAGAATCAAATTTATAATAAAATAAATTTTTAATTTATTACAAATAGAATTTAATTTTCCTAGAAGTTTATTCTTTCTTTGATTTCTTTTCTGGTTTGGATTCAGTAGATTTCTTTTCTTCAGTTTTCTTTGGCTTTTCTTCTACCTTTTTCTCTTCTACTTTCTTTGGTTTTTCTTCTACTTTCTTCTCTTCAGTTTTCTTCTCTTCTACTTTCTTTGGAGTCTCCTCTGATTTCTTTTCTTCTACTTTCTTTGGTTTACCTTCTGATTTCTTGTCTTCCTTCTTTGATTTAGAATTGGATTTCTTGTCTGACTTCTTTGATGTTTCTTCTACAGTCTTTTCTTCTTGATATTTTGAAACTATAACATTACCATCATCTTTTGTAATCTTGACTCTAATCTTTCTTGGAGGATGTCTAATACCACGTGCCCAAACCAAATGACTTACTTCTTCTTCGATTTTGATGTTTTCAGATTTCATGTGTTTTGTTGCAAATTCACGAATCATATTGATTGCTCTTTTTGCTCTCTGATTGTTTGGAGACAAGAGTACTTTTCCAAGATTAATAGTGTAAATTCTTTCTAATGATTCAGTAGACAACTATCCCACACTCACATCAGTTCTGCGCCATTGTCTCTTCTTAGGATTGGTTCTTACTCTACGTTTTGTCCTAACTATTATCCAAGCTGGTACAGATGAGTTTTGCTTCACTTTCTTCATCAATCTGTTCTTTCTTGGAGTTGACTTACGGGCAGCCATAAAAATTTGACATTTCAACCTCTTTTTAAATGAATCTCAGAAATTTGGGTAAACTATGACGATATCTTGACAAGTATCTGTTTTAGCATTCTTGCAGATGCACCCCATATCAAATGATTATTGAATTTGAAAGTATACATTTCCAAAATAGATTTGTGTGATGGATCTTTGTCATCTTCAATTGTTTGGAGAAGTGAGAATAGAGGTATTCTCAAGACAGATGCAATTTCAGAATTTGGAATAATTGATGGCAATTCGTCAAGTATTGTAATAAACGGAGTTATTGTAAAACCAGAATTCAAAGTCGTTACAGTTTTTAGTTGACCAATTACCAATGACCTAGAAATTTCTATTCCTAATTCCTCACTTGTTTCTCTGATTGCAGTTCCCAGTAGATCCCCATCTGCTTCTTTCCACATACCTCCAGGAAATGATATTTCACCAGCATGGTAATTCATGGTTTTAGGTCTTTCAGTCATCAACAACATTGGTTCATTTCCAAAGATGATTATCATAACTGCCGCAAGTTTACTTTTAGCATTATCTGACACATTAGGCATTATTGAATTTGTCAGCATCTGTTTTAGTTCTACAGTATCCAATATTCCACGATTGTCAGAATTCATTATTGTCTGTTATGTTTAGATATAATAAAACTAGAGAACAAAATATTCTGCTTCAGGATGATGCACTACTATAGCAGCCGTTGATTGCTCAGGAATTATTTGTCCTGCTTCTGTAAGTGTCATGCCAGATTTTTGTGGCTCTAATAATTTCCATACAATATGATGTTGAGATACATCAGGACAACTTGGATAACCCCAGCTATATCTAAGACCCCTTTTATCTCCAATCTTTAGTTCTTCTCGGATTTTATGATTAATCCATTCAGCCATTGCCTCTGCCGTTTCTACTGCCATACCATGCAAGTAATAGGCATCTGTGTACTTATCTTCCTGATTCCATTTATCTATCAAGTCCGAAGTTTTAGTTCCTACGGTAACTGCTTGGAATGCAACCACGTCATCTTTGCCAAAATAATCAGTAAGACAGAGATGTTTGGATTTTGAAGAACGTGGAAAATCAAATACTAATTTTTCTCCGTTTGGATGATCAATTGATAACTTGCCATCCTCATTATGGCATCTAAAGTATCCATATACCGCCCTTGGCTCAAACAGTTTTTCTTCTACTATTCTCTTTTTCCATTCTTCAAGTAACACTTCATGTTCTTCTTCAGATTCTTTGGCAGATTTACCCCTAACTCCCCAGGATAATACAAACAGTGATTTTTTGTTGAGATATTTCCAGACCTCATTCAAGTCCACATCTTTTGGTTCTAGTCTAATTGGAATGTCAAACTTGGGAGGAATTGGAGATGTTACCGGAATGATTCCACTGTGTGCAAACTCTTGTACTTCTTGCTTTTCAAAGACTGGCTCTTTCCACTTTTCAATTTTTTCTTTCCATTCTTGGATAAATTTTTGTTTCTCAGTGGAGACAAGTCTATCCATCATTTTCAATCCATCAAACATTGTCTTGCAATAGAATACACCCGGAGCATATATTCCACCTTCCTTTGCCACTCTATTGATATAATTAGTGTTAATTGCTGCACCTCCACAAAGTACAGGAATAGTCATGTTGTTTTTTCTTGCATGTTCTACAAAATATTGCATTTGTTTTGATGTTGATACCAAGAGTGCTGAAAGTCCAATAGCATCAGCATTTACTTCTTCTATTTTTTCCAAGAATTTTTGTAGTGGAACTTGTTTTCCAAGATCATATACAGTATATCCATTGTTTTCAAATATTGTTTTTACGAGATTTTTCCCAATATCATGAACATCACCATAAACGGTTCCAAGAACAAGTTTTCCTTTGCTTGAACCTTCTTCTTTTAAGAGATATTTTTCAAGTTCTGCAACAGATGCCTTCATACATTCTGCAGATTTGAGGACAAATGGAAGGATTAATTCACCAGAGCCAAACTTGTCTCCAACCTCCTTCATTGCAGGCAGGAGATCCTCGTTTAGAGTCAAAATAGCAGCCTGATGAGTCACATCTTTGGGAGCATCAATTACAGTTTTACCATCTTTTTGCACCAGATTAAATTTTCCAGTAATTTTTTCTGCTATTGCACTGACAACATCATTTTCTATTCCATCTTTTAGTCTGTTTACTATTCTAAAGTTTGATCTTTTCCCTGCAGGCCATGTTGGATCTACATCTACTTTTTTGGCAGATGCCAGAGTTGTTCCTTTTGAACTTTCAAAGTATGCAATAAAGTCCGCAAGTGCATTTTGGTGTTTGTTAAATATTAGATCCTCTGAGAGTTTTTTTTCTTTCTCATCGATTTCAGTATAAGGTATGACATCCTTTGGATTGATTATGACTGTATCTAGTCCATTTTTTACTGCGTGATACAAAAATATCGCATTAAGTATTTTTCTTGCACGTGGTGCCAAGCCAAAACTAACATTACTTAGTCCAAGAGTTGTAAATGAATTTGGAAATCTTTGTTTTACAAGACGAATTCCTTCTAGAGTATTTTTTCCTGCATCTAGGAATTCAGTCTCTCCTGTGGCCAAGGTAAATGTCAAGACATCAAAAATGAAATGCTCTTCAGTTAATCCATATTTTTTTCCAGTTTCAACCAACAGTTCTGCAGTCTCTAGTTTTTCCTGAGGAGTTTTTGCCATTCCTTTTGGTCCAATACACATAGCAACGGCTGGAACTCCATACTTTACCATCAATGGTGCAAGCAAATGGAATCTACTTCCATCACCTTCCAGATTTATGGAATTTATGATAGGTTTTCCAGGAATCTGTTCAAGTGCAGTTGCAATTACTTTGGGTTCTGTAGAATCAATAACTAGCGGTGCATCAATTTCCAAGCTGAGTAATTTTACAAGTTTTTTCATAAATTCAAGTTCGTCTGAGCGTTCAGTTGTTGCTACACAAACATCAAGACAGTGTGCGCCATCATCAACTTGGTCTCTTGCAAGTTTTACCAGTTCCTCAAAATTGTCATTTAGGACACATTCTTTTGCCTTTTTGGAGCCTTGTGCGTTTAGCCTCTCTCCAATTATCAAAGGTGCAGGATTTTGTCTAAGATCTACTGCCTTTAATGCAGAACTGACTCTAGGAGTTTTCAACAATCTTGTTCTCAATTACTTTTTCTAAATACCTAGCGATTATTTTCTGTAGCCTTTTCGTCAATTACTTTACGTAACATAGAGATGTGGTCCACATTTGTTCCACAACATCCTCCGATTATTCTCACCTTTGGATATTGTGATAAAAAATCTTTCATTACTTTGGCCATATCAGATGGCGACATTTTGTATACTGCCCTTCCTCCTTGGTTTTCGGGCATTCCAGCGTTTGGTACAACAAGCAGTGGTAGTTCATTTTGCTCATTGAGCCACTGAACACTAGGAATCATTTCATTTGGTCCAGTAGAACAGTTCAATCCAAAAGCATCAATTCCCATTTCAGAGACTGTGGTATATGCAGCTTGGATGTTTGTTCCAAGAAGCATCTTTCCGTATTTATCTAATGTAACATTTGCAATTATTGGAACTTTCTTGCCAGTTTTTTTAAATGCGTTATGACATGCCTCAATTGCAAGTTTTACTTCTAAAATATCCTGACTTGTTTCAATTAGTAATGCATCAACTCCTCCAAGTATTAGACCCTCTACTTGAATCTCAAATGCTTCTCTGATATCATCGAGTTTT
Source organism: uncultured Nitrososphaerota archaeon (assembly GCA_963713025.1). Lineage (GTDB taxonomy): Archaea > Thermoproteota > Nitrososphaeria > Nitrososphaerales > Nitrosopumilaceae > Nitrosotalea. The sequence goes on from CAVQKA010000007.1 coordinate 224,213, forward strand.
ATTTGTCCAAGTGACGGATCGTTTGAGCTTGGAAGATATCCAGTTGGCCCCATTGAACCAATTACATATCGTGGTTTGTCTGAAAATTCTTTAGTTACTTCAACTGCAAGATAGGCAATCTTTTTGTTATATTCTAGGGTTTGGTCACCATAACCATATTCTTCCAGTTTTAGCTTGTTTGAGCCAAATGTATTAGTCTCAATACAATCTGCACCTGCTTTCAAATATGATCTGTGAATATTCTTAATCCATTCAGGTCGTGTAAATGACAATCCGTCATTGAATCCTTCTTTGCCATCAGGAAAGTCTTCAGGTTTTGGATTTAGTTTCTGAATCTCGGTTCCCATCGCTCCATCAAAAAGTACAACTTTTTGTTTCATCAATTGATCTAAAGGAATTTTTCCAGTCAAGTACAACTGAGATGTGTTATCAACGATTTAATTCTGTTTTGTTTTGTTGTAATACAGATTATCTTCAAAGGTTATAATCAAGTAGTCAGGACAGTCAATTATGACCGTAATCTATGAGATAAACCCTCCAAAGGTTATTCAGGATACCATTTTGTCTCATGATCAGCTATCAGAATCGGTTGAAAAACTAAAGCAGCGAGCTGGAAAAATTAGTCACTCATGTGACGGAATTCATCTAACTGATTCCGTACTTGGAATTCCTCGTGTATCACCTATCACTGCGGGGTTCTTCATAAGAAATTCCAACAACAAAATAAGAATTACTGCAAGTATTAGGGTAAGGGATAGAAATCTTACTTCTATTACACAGACAATATGTGATGCAATATTACTAAATTTGAATGGAGTTCTAGTCCTCAAGGGGGATTCGCCTCCTGTAGGCCCAACAGATTCTGGACTTGTTCCAAGTGATGTTGTAAAACAATTCAATGAACAAGGTTTTGGTAAGAGAATTGACATGTACTTGTCCATTTCAAGTAACCCCGATTTCGAAAAGATTCATAAAAAAATTGAGGCCCAGCCAAAAGGTTTTGTGACTCAGGTCATAAATTCTACAGACCAAGTAACAAGAATGGTAGACAAACTAAAACCGCAAGGATTTAGGATAATCCCGTGTGTGTTGGTATCAACTCAAAAGAATCTAAAATCTGCTCAGATGTTAAAACTAGACTGGTCAGAGTATAGTAAAGATTTGGCAGGATTTGTTAAACAAGTAGACAAGATTGCGGGCAATGTATTGATAAGCTCTCCAAACGACTTTGTTGGCGCACTAGAACTTTTACAGAGATTAAAGTAATCTCAATATCAGATGTAACAGAGATGAAAATCAATGCCTAGCTTAAAATTAAAGATGGGCATCCAATAGAGCGTCATAACATGAGGTTACTTGTTGCAATTTCTATTTTTATAATATTGATTGGACTAGGAATAATTTCTTCGCATCCCGCTTCAGCAAATGTATGGATTCCAGATAACGAATTTCTAGGATACTATGATTCCAATGGTACGTATACAGTTGTAGGTGCAGTAAAAAACACAGAGAATGTACCAATAATTCCATCTATTATAATTAATGTCAAAGATGGAGATAGAGAAATCTCAGACAACTTTACTCTATCAATCATAAATTCAGAAAAAGATCTTCCATTTAAGATCAAAATACCTGAAGTGGGGGGAAATAATGCAACACTTCAAACCCCCCAAGTCAGTTTTGCCACATCAAATCATGATGCTTTAGATATCGATATAATATACGATAGAACTTTAATCAAACATGTAGATGGTCATACCTCAGGTTTTATTTTAAATAATGATACTTCTGCTGCATATGGAGTACGAGTTTATGCTGTAATTTATGGCAAAGATGGAAAGATTCTTGATACTGGAAAAAGTATTGAAACAATTCAAGAGATAGATCCTGGACAGAAAATTGCGTTTTCAATGTATCCGGATCCTCAGTTTGCTTCCAAGGTAAGCTGACTATAGCTGTTTTGTAGTAGGAAATGATCCCTCACAAGCCACATGGGTTGATAGGAACGGAGAAAGATATTATTTTAGTTTTCTAACTTCTGGAGCAGTAGCCTATCCAAAATTTGATAGCACTGGTCAAACCCTGAGTATTACAATACGTCAACCTTTCCCTGAAAAAGGATTTGTAAATTTCATGTTTCCACAAGAATCTGGGGATGAGAAATTTTCTGTAAAAGTGAATGATAATCCAATTGAATTTCTTCAAAGTAAAGATCCTGATGGATATTGGCACGTAGCTTTTGACGTTCCCCCAAGATCAGTATATAATGCAGAAATTTCTGGCTTTGGTACAGTTAGTAATGTTCCAGAATTTTCAATAAATAATAGTAAGATCTATCTTTTAATCGTCATACCTATTGCAGCAGCTGCCGCAGTTATCATAATCTGGAAAAAGAAGAAAGACTAGGGAATAGTGGGAAGATTCTGTTCTTGTAACACTTTATTGAGAATTGTTAAATCAAATATGTTAGACAGATCGGGTTTCGTATCACCCAGAAAACCCAGACTGTATGCATCGTTGGCAGATTTGTCAATAGAGGATTTTATTGGGTTATAAGTAATCTCCATTCTAGACAAGGCTTCTGAAATTACATCATTTGGAATTGTTTTCCCCGTAATCTTTTGAATTTGTATATTGAAAATTTTGATAGATTCGTCTTTGTTATTGTTAATCCAAATCGTTTCTTTTACATGTGCTTCTAGAAGCTTCTGTATTATGTCAGGATGACTGTTTAGATAATCAGTTCTTGCAACTATTAGTGCAGTTGCAAATTCTCCATTTGGCCACAAGTCTCTCTCATCAAGAAAGATCTTTCCGTTTGCTTGCTTGGCAAGTATAGTTCCCCATGGCTCTGGAACCCAAGCACCATCAATGTCTTTTTTTGACATCATGGTAACGATATCTGCAGTCTTTGCGGGAATTATTGTTACATTTCCTCCATTTTCAGTAGTCTTGTAACCATTCTTTGTGAGATAGGAACGTAATGCCACATCTTGTGTATTACCAAGCTGTGGAGAAGAAAATTTCTTGTCTGCAAAGTCATGTATATCATTAATTCCAGAATCATTTCTAATTACAAAAACTACACCTCCACTTGAGGCTCCAGATATTATTCGTAGTCCTTGGCCATCACTTTTTAGATATCCGTTGATTGCAGGATTTGGCCCTACATATGCAACATCAATTCTATTTGCAACTAGGGCTTCAATAGCAGAAGGTCCTGCATCAAATACTTGTGATTGAACCTTAACATCGCCCAGACCATTTTGAAAGTCGCCATTACCAATTCCTATTACCGCTTGAATATGATTTATGTTGGCAAAGTATCCAATTCTTATAACATCAGATGAAGTATTTTCAGAATTTATTGATCTAGTATCATTATGAGTTGTTAATGAAATAATTATTACTGCTAAAATTATTCCTCCTGCAATTGCAAACTTTAATCCAGGTTTCATCATTGTATCATTACCTATGATTATCTAATCCCCACTTTCTTCTGATTCTATCTTCCATTTTGTGTAAAAGGAATCTGTCAACTAACAAACCAATAACAAAAATTGTAACCATGCTTGCAATTACTTGACTCATATCTAGAAATTCTCTTCCAACAGAGAGAATGTGTCCAAGACCTACAATAGACATCAATATTTCCGCACCAATTATGGCATGCCAAGCAAATGACCATGCTTGTCTCAGACCAATTATCAAAGATGGAGTAGCAGCAGGAATTGTAACGTGTCTAAATAATGAAAAACTTTTTGCCCCCATATTTTTTGCAGCGTCAAGATAGATTGTAGGTATGTTTCGAATACTACTATACGTTGAAATCATAATAGAAAAAATTGAACTCATTATTACAACAAACATTATTCCAAATTCATTAAAGCCTATTAATAGAATAGAGAATGGAACCCAAGCAATACTTGGAAAAGAGAGCAGACCTGCGGAAAATGAATTCAATGTCTTTCCAAAGCCCTTGAATTTTACCATTGTAAATCCAATCAAGGTTCCAAGAGTAATGGAAATTACAAAAGCCACAAGTAAGCGTCCAATGGTTATACCTACACTTTGAGGTAGTGAACCATTCAAGATTATCTTAGCAAATGTCTCAGCTACCATGATAGGGGAAGGAAGAGAAATCGTTGGCCATATTCCAAGCATAAATACAATTTGCCAAATGCCAGTGAATGCCGCTATAAACAATGCAGCATTTGCAGCATCATCAAGATTACGGTGAGATTTTTTTAATTGAATATTTTTATTCATTGTAATTCATCCTTTGTTTGTGCAATGACCTCACTTTTTAGTTCGTTAAGAATTTGATGATAATATTTTTGAAGATTTTCATCTTCCGCAAGTCTGGGTCTACGATAATCAATTATAATTTCTTTTTTAATTTTTGATGGTCGGTTTTTAAAGATCTCGACTTTATTCCCAAGTATTACAGATTCCGAAATATTATGTGTCACAAATATGATAGTCTTCTTTGTCCTCTCCCAAATTAATTGTAATTCAACTAGTAACAAATCTCTTGTTTGAGAATCAAGTGCTGCAAAAGGTTCATCCATTAAAAGAATTTCCGGATCCATTGCAAGAGCTCTTGCTATTGCAACTCTTTGTTTCATTCCAGTTGAAAGTTGATAGGTATACGAGTCTGCAAATTTTGTAAGTTGCATCATATCCAAATATCTCTGAGATATTTCCCTTCGTTCATCTTGTGGAATACCTGTTATCTTTAATCCAAATTCAATATTGTCAATGACTTTGAGCCAAGGAAAGAGTGCACCTTCTTGGAAAACCATGGTTCTATCAGGACCAGGGGTAGAGATTGGTTTTCCATTTAGAAGTATTTCTCCAGAGTCTGGTTTTTCAAGTCCTGCTACAATATTTAGAAAAGTAGACTTTCCACATCCAGATGGTCCAACTATACATACAAAGTCACCTTCCTCAACATTAAGATTAATTCCATCTAAAGCAACGACAGAATTTCCATTATGATCAAAGTGTTTTACAATATTTTTTGCTTGAAGTTTGGTCATTTCTTAGAATCTCCATTGAGAACATTACGAATAGTTGCTACTATGAGGCCCGTATAGGGTATGAATTTCATATAACGCTGTTATAATATATTGGTTAAATAGTGATCGAATTTTAGCTTGGACTAATTTGCTTTATGAAATAAATTGAAAAATAATTTTTAGGTAATTTTCAAAAAATAAAATCGATCAATGGTCTGATCATAAAAGATAAATGCTAAATTCTGATCACACAAAACCTCAATGAAAGGAAAAGCAATTCTAGCTTTCTCTGGCGGACTTGATACTTCGGTTGTCATAAAATATCTCCAAGAAAAACACAATCTTGATGTTGTAACAGTCACTGTCGATGTAGGTCAAGAAGATGATCTCAAAAAGATTTCAGATAAAGCAAAAAGTCTGGGCGTACTAAATCACTACAACATTGACGCACGTCAAGAATTTGTAGATGATTTCATTTTTCCATCAATTAAAGCAAATGCACTTTACCAAAAAAAATATTGCCTTGCAACTGCTCTTGCACGACCATTAATTGCACAAAAAGTAGTTGAAATTGCAAAAAAAGAAAATGCTACAGCATTAGCTCACGGATGTACAGGCAAGGGAAACGACCAAGTAAGATTTGATGTAACATATCGTTCAAGTTCTAATCTTCCAATAATTGCACCAATACGTGACCTGAATCTAACACGTGATGTAGAGCTAAAGTATGCACAAAAACACAAGATTCCAATTGATACAGCTGCAAAGAGATTCAGCATTGATCAAAACTTGTGGGGAAGAGCTATTGAAGGTGGAGATATGGAAGATGCATTTTCTGAACCGCCAGATGATGCATTCATCTGGGTCAAGACAAAGAATTTACCAGACAAACCACAATACTTGGAAATAAAATTTGAAAATGGAGTACCTGTTGCAGCAGATGGAAAACGTATGAAGTCTATTGAGTTAATAAAATACATCAACAAAAAAGCAGGTGCAAATGGAGTAGGAATTGTAGACCACATCGAAGATAGAGTAGTAGGAATAAAATCACGAGAAGTCTATGAGACACCAGGCGCCGCGTGCATAATTGAGGCACATACTGATCTTGAAAAGATGGTTCTGACAAAACATGAATTAAAATTCAAAGCAATGGTTGATGCAGAATGGGCATGGTTGGCATATTCTGGATTGTGGCAAGATCCACTGAAAAATGATTTAGATATGTTTATCAATGCTACTCAGAAGAGGGTTAGCGGATCTGTCAGACTCAAAATGTTCAAAGGAAGTCTTAGAGTTGTTGGAAGAAAATCTGAATATTCATTGTATAGTCATGACTTGGCAACATATGGAGCCGGTTCAACTTTTGACCAAACTCTTGGAAAAGGATTCGTTGAGCTGTGGGGACTTCAATCAACAGAAGCTAATAAATTACTAAAAAAGAGGTGAAATGATCAAATATGAATTGTCCAGAATGTGATGCAATAATAAAAATTCCAGACGACGCAAGTGTAGGAGAGATAGTCTCGTGTCCTGATTGTGGGGCAGATTTCGAGATTGCTTCCAAAAATGGCGCAGTATGTGAATTAAAGCATGCAGAGAAAGTAGGCGAAGATTGGGGAGAGTAAATGCCCAAAGTTCGAATCGTGTTCGATAGAGTAAGACTAGAGGAGAAAATGCTCGAGCAAAAAGCAATCGAGCTTGGACACGATACGAAGATGATTGATGCAAAGACTACCCAATTTACCACCGAAAGTAAAAAAAACGATTATGATTTTGGAGATGTCGTTTTAGAAAGATGTGTAAGTTACTTTCGTGGCCTTCATTTTACAGCAGCTTTAGAATTTTTAGATATTCCAGTACTTAACAGAACCGAGGTTGCAAACAATTGTGGAAACAAGATGATAACATCACTTCTCTTAAAGAAACACAATGTTCCAACTCCTAAAACATATTTTTCATTCTCATCAGAAGCTGCAGTAGAGACCTTGGAAAAGCAGGGATATCCATTGGTCATAAAACCAATCATAGGTAGCTGGGGACGAGGCGTAATACCTCTAAGAGACAGAGAGACTGCAGATGCAATTATCGAGGTGCGTGAACTAAACGATGGGCCATTAGACAGAATTTACTATTTGCAAGAGATGGTAAATCGTCCTCCAAGAGACATTCGTGCCATATCTGTAGGAGACCAGTTGATTGCTGCAATGTATAGAACATCTACGGGAGGTTTTAAAACAAACATTGCCCTAGGAGCAGAACCAATTGCATGTGACATAACAAAGGAGTTGGAGGACATTTGCATGAAAGCATCCAAAGCTGTAGGAGGAGGAATTTTAGGTATTGATGTCATGGAAGACGAAAAACGCGGATTTGTAGTTCATGAAGTAAATAATACAGTAGAATTCAAAGGAATGGCAAAAGTTGCCAAAAAAAACATTCCAAAAGAAATGATCGACTATGCAATAAGCTATGCCAAGCGATAATCGCAACAGTTGAAAAAAATTTTAGAGTTTAAATTATACTATGTTATGGTAGGAGAGTATCAATGAAAGTAGGTGTAGTTGGAGCATCAGGATATGTCGGTGGAGAAATTCTTAGATTACTAGTCAGTCATCCACATGCCGAAATTGCAATGGTTACTTCACGACAATATGCAGGAGAATACATATCAAGAATCCAGCCAGGCTTGAAAGGCTTTACCGATCTTACATTTTCAGAACTTGATTATGATAAATTAACAGACAAATGTGATCTAGTATTTACTGCAGTGCCACATGGAACTGCAGTTGATATCGTAAAAGCACTATACGACAGGGGAATGAAAGTAATTGATTTGAGTGCAGATTACAGATTGCACAATGCTGCAGATTATGACAAGTGGTATGGTTGGCAGCATCCACATCCAGAGTTATTATCAAAATCAGTCTTTGGAGTTCCAGAACTTCACAGAGAAGAGATAAAAAAATCTCAGATTGTGTCATGTCCTGGTTGTATGGCAGTAACATCAATTCTTGGATTATATCCTTTGATCAAAAAGAATCTGGTAGATACTGAACACATCATTGTAGATTCTAAGATCGGTTCATCAGGTGCAGGTGCTGGAACTCTTTCAGGAACACATCATGCCATGAGGTCAGGTGTAATCAGACCATACAAGCCAGCAAAGCATCGACACACTGGAGAGATTGAACAGGAATTATCTCAAGCAGCTGGAAGCAAAATTAAAGTATCAATGAGTCCCCATGCAGTAGACATCGTAAGAGGAATATTATGTACAAACCATGTATTTCTCAAACAGCCATTAAGCGAGATGGACTTGTGGAAGATATATCGAGAACAATATCAGAATGAGAAATTTGTCAGACTAATACGTGATAAGAAAGGATTTTACAAATTCCCAGATCCAAAGTTTGTCGTAGGCTCTAACTTCTGCGATGTTGGATTTGATATTGACGAAGATAACAACAGAGTTGTAGTTCTTTCTGCATCAGACAACCTTATGAAAGGTGCCGCAGGTTCCGCCATTCAAAACATGAATGTAATGGCAGGATTCAATGAGATGGACGGAATCTCACAGACTCCGCTAACTCCTGTGTAAAAAAATGATTACAATAAAGATAGGCGGAAGTGTAGTAGATGGTCTTCATCCTACTACTATAACAGACTTGAAGAAAGTTTCAGAAAAGGAGAAACTAATTTTGGTACACGGCGGAGGAAAAGAGGTTACAAAAATTTCTGAAGCATTAGGAAAAGAACAAAAATTCATTGTCTCTCCCGGTGGAATCAAGAGCAGATTTACCGATAAAGAAACTGCAGAGATATTTACAATGGTCATGTCTGGAAAGATAAATAAAATGATAGTCGGGATGCTACAAAAACATGGGATTAACGCAGTTGGCCTTTCAGGAGTTGATGGAAAGATAATCCAAGCTGAGCGAAAAAAGAAACTAATTGTCATGAACGAAAAAGGTCGTAAGATGATAATAGATGGAGGATACACAGGAAAGATCAAGGATGTCAATGCAGGATTGATTCGTTCAATTTTAGACCAAGGATATGTTCCAGTCATATCACCAATAGCAATTAGTGAAGAGTGTGATTTTCTCAATGTTGACGGTGACAGGGCTGCTGCATACGTGGCAGGAAAGATGCAGTCAGATAAGATATTATTTCTTACAAATGTAGATGGATTACTAATGGATGATAAACTAGTCGAAAAATTAACTCTTGCAGAGGCAAAGGAGATTCTACCAAAGATTGGATTTGGAATGGAGAAAAAGATACTTGCTGCAACAGAAGCATTAGAGATGGGTGTCAAAGAGGCATTAATTGCAAATGGTAAAAAAGAAAACCCAATATCAGCAGCAATATCCCATGACAAATGTACGGTGATATCAAAATGACTGAAGATCAATTCATGGGAAATATCTACCAGAGATTCCCAGTAACAATTGAACGAGGATTAGGAGCTCATGTGTGGGATGCAGATGGAAAAGAGTATATTGATTGCATGGGAGGATATGGTGTTGCACTTGTTGGACATTGCAATCCAAGAGTTGTAAAAGCAATCAAGGCACAACTTGACAAAATCATTACAGTACACAGCTCACTATACAACAAGACCCGCGAAGAATTTCTAGAAAAATTGATAAAAATTTCTCCAAAGAGTCTTAGTCAGGTATATCTAAACAACAGCGGAGCAGAAGCAGTAGAAGCTGCAATCAAGTTTGCACGCAAGTTTACAGGAAAAAAGAAGATGGTGGCAATGAACGGCTCATACCATGGAAAATCTTTAGGTGCACTATCAGTTACATTTAATCAGAAATATCGTAAGGCCTTTGAGCCACTTGTTGATACCGTTCAATTTTCATCGTACGGAGACATCGAAGCATTGCGAAATACTGTAGATGCAGATACTGCAATGGTAATCTTGGAACCAATCCAAGGTGAAAGTGGCATCAATGTGGCACCCGATGGATTTTTACAAGATGTTAGAAAATTATGTGATGAAAAAGGAATTGTTCTAGTATTTGATGAGATTCAGGCAGGACTTGGAAGAACAGGAAAGATGTGGGCAAGCGAGCACTGGAATACAGTACCGGACATCATGTGTCTTGCAAAAGGAATTGCAGGGGGGGTTCCAATGGGTGCAACTCTGGTAAGACCTGACATCTTGGCCACAATTAACAAGGGAGAGCAATCATCAACATTTGGTGGCAATCCATTATCATGTGCAGCAGGAATTGGTGCAATTGATGCACTAACTGAAGACAAGCTAGTTGAGAATGCAGAAAAGAATGGAAAGATATTCAAAGATGGTCTAGAGAGACTAAAAGAAAAACACAAGATAATTCGAGAGGTAAGAGGCAAGGGATTGATGATAGGTGTCGAGATGAAGTTTGAAGTAAAGGACATGCTATTTGATGGAATCGCAAATAATCTGCTGTTGCTTTATTCTGGCAAAAACATTTTAAGATTGTTGCCGCCTCTTGTCATATCAGAATATGACATAAACAAGGCTTTAGAAACTTTAGATATGATAATAACAAAGGAGGAGAAGAGAAGAAATGTCTAGAGACAAGACAGATGAAACAATAATTGAGATGCTAAAAAAAGACTCTAGACAGTCCTTTGTTGAGATTGGAGAAAAACTAGGACTATCAGAATCTGCAGTAAGAAGAAGAGTAAAAAATTTAACAGATGGTGGAACAATAAAGAAATTTACAATCGAGACAGGGGATGCAAATTCCACTAGTGCAATAATTTTGATCTCAGTTGATTCTTCCACAGATACATCCAAGGTATCTGCAAAACTTTCCAAGCTTCATGGAGTGCACACGGTATTTGAGATAACAGGTCAGTATGATATTGCTACCATAATCAGAGCGCCAACAATTACTGACATCAATGTCTGCATAGATGAATTACGCAAAGTTCCTGGTGTATTTGACACAAATACTGTCATAATATTACGTACAGTCACATAAAACGTATCTCGTCATATAATCACGAAAATCGCCTAAAATCGTTTCAAAAACAATCAAACTAGACGAATTCTGTACGAATATGTTTATATTCGCAAAACTCAAAGAAAAATAAGAATGGATGACGCAAACTATTATGCATACAAGTACAACGAGATGGGTGTCAAGCCAAAGAAAATCAGAATACTCGACAGCACTCTAAGAGAAGGAGAGCAGCACCCAGGAGTTACTTTTTCAAACAAGCAAAGAATCCAGATTGCGTGGATGCTTGATTATTTCGGAGTTGATCAAATTGAAATCTCACCTGTTGTATCACCCGATCACAAGGAAGCAACAAAGACAATCATCAAACAAGGATTAAAGGCAGACATTGTTGCCCATGTTCGTGCATTAAAAGAAGATGTAGACGTAGCAATTGATTGTGATGCAACATGGATGGCAACTTATCTTGGCATTTCTGAGATTCATATGAAAGACAAGCTAAGAATTACAAGAGAAGAGGCATTACGAAGATCAGTTGAAACTGTAGAGTATGCAAAAGCACATGGTCTGAAGATGAGATTTACTGTAGAAGACGGTTCTAGAGCAGATCCAGAATTTCTAATGCAAGTATGCAAGGCAATATCTGAAGCAGGTGTTGACAGAATTAGTTTGCCAGATACAGTTGGAATAATGAGACCAAATGGAATGTATAATTTTGTAAAGTCAATTCGTGATGAAATCAAGACTCCACTTGATGTTCATTGCCACAATGACATTGGACTTGCATTAGCTAATGCGTTGGCAGGATGCGATGGAGGAGCAGATCAGATTCATACAACAATTGACGGAATTGGAGAGCGAACTGGAATTCCAGCACTTGCAGAGACTGCAGTTGCATTAACATACCTGTACAACTCCCCAAATAACTTTAGACTAGACATGCTCATGGATCTCTCAAGATTAATCGAACAGTATACTACTATTGTTCCGTATGATTCAAAGCCAATTGTTGGCCCAACTGCATACAAGCACAAGGCAGGAACTCACTTGGCAGCAATTTTGAGAAACCCTGCTGCATACGAGCCAATCGAGCCCAAAGTAGTAGGAAATAGAAGAAGAATTGTCTTTGGAGAACTAGCAGGAAAGAATGGTGCTGCATATCTGATGTCATTACTAGGCCTTGAACAAAACGAAGATCATGCAAAATCAGTTGCAGCAGGTCTGAAGAACCTAAGAATGGGTGACCTTCTAGAAATACCTCTTGACGATAGACTCGAACAAAAGATAATTAATGTCAAAGAACTGAAGGAGAAAACAGGAAAATAATATGAAATGTCTAGAATGTGATGCAAACATCAACCCTCCAAAGGATTCCATGGAAGGAGAGATAGTAACTTGCCCAGACTGTGGTGCAAGTTTTGAACTTGTCAAAGGCTCTGCCGGCCTAGATCTTAAACCAGCACAAACTGTTGGTGAGGACTGGGGCCAGTGAGCTCAGGTTTATCGATTCTCTACGATACCATCCGGTGGGAAGAAAAAGCACTCTTTGATGCCGCAAAAGAAAAAGGCATCGATGCAAAGATGGTAGACTGTAAGAATCTGTCCATTAATTTAGATAAAACTCCAGAAGACTATGGAACTATAATACAAAGATGTGTAAGTTATTATCGTAGTCTTCATTCCACTGCAGCTCTTGAAGGAAAAGGAGTCAATGTGATAAATTCTTTAAACACCAGCATATTTGCAGGAAATAAATTATTCACTCACATGCTTTTACTAAAAAAAGGAATACCAACACCATTTAGTGCAGTTGCATTTTCACAAGAAGCAGCGTTAGAACTTTTAGACAAGAAAGGATACCCAATGGTCATAAAACCAACTGTTGGTAGCTGGGGAAGAATGATTGCAATGCTAAAAGACAAGGAAGCCGCAGAGGCAATTATAGAAAGTAGAGAGACAATGTATCCAATTTATCAGGTATATTATTTGGAAGAATTTGTCAACAGGCCTCCTCGAGATATCAGGGCCATAGTTGTAGGAGATAAAGTAGTCGCTGCAATCTACCGCTATTCCGGAGAAACCCAGTGGAAGACAAACATGGCACTTGGAGGCAGAGCAGAGGAGCTTAAAGTTACAAAAGAACTAGAAGATATTTGTATCAAGGCAAAAGAGGCAGTTCATGGACAGATTGTAGGAGTAGATTTGATGGAAAGTAAGGAAAACGGCCTTGTTGTTCATGAAGTTAACAATACAACGGAATACAAAAATACTGTCAGAGTTACTGGCGTAAATATACCAGCAATGATGATTGATTACGCAATTCAGTTGAGAAAATAGAAATTGGACTCTTCGATTATAAACACCCCAAGGTACGCAGTAAAGACACTAGAGAAGGCTCTAAGGCTTTACACACCATCTCTTGCAGAAAAACCGCTCGCAGAATTTTTGGCAGACAAGTGTGATGATTTTGGTTTTGAGGATGTTCGTATAGACGATGTAGGAAATTTGATTGCCACCAAAGGTTCCGGATATCCAAGAATTATGTTATGTGGGCATATGGATACGGTTCCAGGAAAAATAAAAGTAAGAAGTGAAAATGGATTTATTTATGGAAGAGGAGCATCTGATGCCAAGGCACCATTAATTGCAATGCTTCTTGCAACATCTTCTGTTCAACCTGAGAACAATGGAACAATAACATTTGCAGCTGTAGTTGATGAAGAAGGAAATGCAACTGGAATCAAAAGTCTTGTAAAACAAAAACCAGCTATAGATTATGCAGTATTTGGAGAGCCAAGTGGAATTAAAAATATTACAATTGCTTACAAGGGAAGAATTGCAATAAACTTGAGAGTAAATGTAGGAGATAGTGCACATGCTAGTGCACCATGGCTTGCAAAAAATGCAATTGAAGAATCATATATCTTTACATCCGCACTAAAGAAATCATTAGAAGAAAATCAAGAGGGCAAACCAAAGAGCATGATGCTAACATCATCGCTGACTGAAATTAAAGGAGGCACTAGTCACAATGTAACACCATTAGAATGCGATGCAATAATGGATATCAGAATTCCTGTAAACATGAATTGCAAAATGGTTGGAGAAAGAATTGCAACTACAGTTCAGGATATTGCAAAAAAGCAAGGAGTCAATGCATTTTATTCTGTAATAGATGAGACAGAGCCATTTGAAGCACCTCATAACTCTCCACTTGTTAGAGCACTAACACTTGGAATAATGGATGTAGAAAAAGCAAGACCACAATTAATCCGAAAGACAGGTACTGGAGACATGAACATCATAGGCAATTCATTGAACATTCCAGTTGTAACCTATGGCCCAGGAGATCCTCATGCATCACATACAATCGATGAAAGAGTATCAACAGATGAGTTTCTAAGAAGTGTTGAGGTCTTCAAGAGGATGTTATCTCATCTAAAGAGATTACACGAATTCAAAAGTTCCCCAGCTAAATCATAAAAACGAAACTCAAAATATAGAGCGATTAGAATTTTGTTTCATGTTATGGTTTGTAGGTCTAGGCATTTCAGGATTAGAGGGCATTAGTGCAAATGCCATACAGGTTTTAAAAAAGGCTGACATGACATATTTTGAAATTTTTACAAGCCCAATTGGAAAATCTGATTTATTAAAAATAAAAAAACTGGTCAGGGGAAAATTAACCATAACTCCCAGATGGATGGTTGAAGATGGTAAAGCCATTTTGTCACTTGCTAAAAAGAAAAATGTTGTGCTGCTTGCCTACGGGGATCCGTATGTTGCAACAACCCACCTAGAGCTAAGAACAAGAGCAGAGAGTGAAAAGATAAAGACAAAGTCAATCCACGGGGCATCTGCAATTACATCCCTAATTGGAGAATGTGGACTGCATCATTACAAGGTTGGAAGGCCTGTTACTATAATGAGAGAGCTTCCGTCACTTAGTACTGTATACTATACAATTTATGAGAACATGGTAAAGGGCAGTCATAGTTTATTGATTTTGGAATACGACAATAGTTCAAATTTCTTTTTAGATCCAAAAGATGCGTTGACTAGTTTACTACAATCAGAAGATGGTGAGAGACGAAACGTAATTGACAAGTCTACATTTTGCATAGTTGCATCAAGAATTGGCTCAAAGAATCAGGGTATAATATCTGGAAAATTATCATCGCTTTTAAAAACAGACTTTGGAAAACCTCCGCATACCATCATAATTCCTGGAAGACTACACTTTACAGAACAAGATGCAATCAAGATATTTTCAAAATGTTTGGATGAGCCATTTGATAATTCATCAAAGATTCAAAAAATATCAGACCAGATGCTTTCAAAATACATCCCAAAGGCAAGAAAGGCACTAGAACAGGTTGTAAGTATATTCAAAGATGATGATAGTCTAAAAGCAGTAATAGAAAATGCTCAGCTATACATTGATGATGCTGAGAAATTTCAAAAGGAAGGAAAGGAAGAACTTGCAGTGTTAAGCATCGGATATGCTGAAGGCTTGATGGATGCCCTACGCCTCTCAAAAGGAATAGATCCCTGGGCATAGAGTTTATAGATAAATCAAATTGTAATAGTTTCGCTTTAGTGATAGATTTGGATGCATTTGATAAAGAAATAATCGCAGATTTTTTTGTAGCAGCACTTTCAGGTGAATCTGCAATTGAAATCATACGAAAAAAACTTGCTCTCAATCCTGAATATATCGAGGATAGAATCAAGGATCTTACTGACAAGGGATTCATTGAAAATAGAAAACTCACTGACCTTGGAAGAAATGCAATACGAGTAGTTCTTGCAGGCGGAGTTTTTGATATCATACACCCAGGACATATTCACACCCTCAAAGCAGCAAAAGACCTTGGCAATGTGCTAGTCGTTGTTATTGCAACAGACAAGACAGCGCAAAAGATGAAGAATAGAATTCCGCTACACAACATGGAGCTTCGTAGAGATTTGGTCAGATCACTTGTAATGGTAGACTATGCAGTAGTTGGATACGAAGGCGATATCTTCAAGTCAGTTGAGATAATCAAGCCGGACATCATTGCATTAGGATATGATCAAGTACATCAGGAAAAGTTTATCGTGGATGGTTGCAAAAAGATTGGAATCAGCGTATCAATTGCCAGACTACAATCACCAATACCTGACATCAAGAGTTCTAAAATAGAAAATGACTATGGCAAGTCAATTTATGGAATTTAATCTCGAATAGATTTTACACTTACTGGAACTTTGATTGATATTTTGGAACCAGTAGAAAGTTTTGTTACCTTTTTTATATTCTCTTTTGAGATCAATTCAATTATAGAATCATCGTGATGAGTGCGCTCCAAGAGAATCAGTGCGACATCAACGTTGTTAACTTTGGCAGGATAACATTTTACCCAGCCATATGTTCTCTTCCCATCTGAGAAACCATCAACCATTATGGCATTATATGCATCAAGAGAACGCTTAGCTTCAATTGATTCCTTGTCTTTTAATTTTACATTTAGAGTTCCAGGAAATGGAACGTAACCAAGCTTTGTCTTGAATTGTTTTGTATATCCTTTCATTGACATGTAATATGCCCCTTCACCCATCCCAGAGCTGATAGTGCCCTTAAACTCAAGATATGCAGGAATTGATTCAAGGCTTGATTTTAGTACAGAAAATATTTTTATCATTTCAGCATGGCCTTTGGTTGTTATTCTAACAGATACTTTTTGTCCACTACGCAATCTTTCCACATAGCCATTTGCCTCAAGTTCCATGAGGTGTTTTGATGCAGCTTGCTGTGATTTACGAATGCTTTTTCCAAGAGAAGACGTAGTTATAGGGACGAAATTATATCGTGCGCCTTTTGTAAAAAGTTCTGCAAGAGTTAGAATGTGTTGAATCTTCAGTTCTGACATTAATTTTATGCAACACCAAGCTCTGTAAATGTTTTGAGTGTCAATCCATCAGTGGATTTTAGATTAGCCATTCTGTGGCCAATTAGATACCCAATTCCAGCTTGTTTTGCAGAATCTACTAGTCTTTGTGTAATAATTCCGTCAAGTATTAGATATTTTATTCCAGAACCTGCAACGAGTTTTCCTACAACTTCACTTACTGGAACCTTGAAGACTTGGTTTGCACCGTCATCAAGTGCAATTGCTTCTAGAGATTCATTGAGTTCTGAATAGATCTTCTTTACAACATCAGCAATAGGCGCATCTTTTACATCCTTGAGTGCAGGCTTCAGCTGTCTCCTTTTTCATGTCTTCAGCAGTCTCTTTTAGAATTTCTGCAATCTGTATTGGAGTTAGTTCTTCAACCTCTACACCTTCTGGTGCTCTATGTACAACATCCACATTGACAAGAGATTTTAGCTCTTTTAGAATAAATCCGCCGGCTCTATCTCCGTCAAGGAATGCAACTACTTTGGATTTTGAATCACAAAGTGATTTTATCGATTCATCAATTCTTGCACCTTCTATTGCAAGTGCATTATCAAAACCAGCTCTTAGTAGATTTATCACATCTGCTCTACCCTCTACAAGAATTATCCATGGTGAATCAAACACTCCAGAGCCACATGCAAGTTTTTCTCTTCCAAATGCTGCAATCTTTCCAGCAGTTCCAATATCAGATACATCCTTGAGCATCTCCTCTCCTTCGCTTATTGTCTTTGTAGACCACTTTTGGACGATATCCTTTGCTCTATCTACAATCTCTTTTTTCTTGGCAGTTCTAACATCATCAATAGCATCTAATTTGAAATGAGCTTGGAAAGGACCGACTTTATCTATACTCTCAATTGCAGCTGCAATCAGTGCAGCAGTGTTGATATCAGTACTCATAGGAATCAGGGCATCCCCCTTTGTTTGAGTAGACGATGCCGTAGTATTGACTTCTATTCGTCCTACCTTCGACATTTTCTGGAGTTCGTTTAGGTTCATCTCTGGGCCAAGCAGACCTTCTGTCTGGCCAAAAATTGCGCCTATGATATCTGCCTTTTCAACGAGTCCGTCGACTTCGAAGCTGAGCTTAACATGATACTTGACAATTCCTGTGTATACCAATTCATTATCCTCTTAATTTTCGATCAATTATTTTTCCTAATGGTTCGATATAAGTGCTTATTCGTTTTTACTATAGATCATACCTCAGTTGCATATATGGAGAGATCCTCCACATTCTTGACCCTCCCTTTGGTTACAATGGTCAGATCTTTTCTGCATGAAAGATCTATAGTCATTCGATGTTGGAGCTGAGCAATTATCCTCTTTGTGAGATACCTTCCTTTCCTATCAGAATCTAACAATAATATTAAATTTTTGTACTTGGGCATACTGTCTGCAAATTTTACTAGTCCCTTGAAACTGTGAAATTGACAAATCTTTCCGGTATAGCCTAATTTCTTCAATGCATCTTCATCACGTTTTCCTTCAACAACTACAATGCTATTGTGTGAGGAATTGAGGGACTTGATGAATCCTTGTACGTTTGATATATCTTGGACTTCGATCTTCACAAACTTATTTACAAGGAATAGTATTAAGCAATTTTCAGATTACATGTCAAAATTTCTAGTGATTCAAAATACAAAGATAGAAGGTATTGGAGTATTGGGGGAACTGTTAAGAAAAGACGGTATAGAGGTAAAAACAGTACTTGCCAAGAGCGAAGATATATCAGATGTAAATCCCGATGCGATAATAATTTTGGGAGCACCAGAGAGTGCAAATGATGATCTGCCATATTTGAAAAAAGAATTAGAATTGATACGCCAATCAGTTGAAAAAAATATTCCAGTTTTGGGAATATGTCTTGGGTCTCAGCTTATTGCAAAAGCATTTGGAGCCAGAGTATACCAAGGGCCAAAAAAAGAGATCGGTTTTTACAACGATATAGAATTTGATTCAGGTTCCAAGTTATTTGACGGGATAAAAAGTCCTGCAACAGTATTTCACTGGCATGGAGACACTTTTGATCTGCCAAAAAATGCCATCAGATTGGCACATTCAAAAGATTATCAAAATCAGGCAATAAGAATTGGAAGCGCAGTTGGTGTCCAGTTTCATCTAGAAGTAGATGAACCCACAGTGAAACTATGGATAGAAAAATCAAGAAAAGAGCTTGACAGTGCTCCATACATTGACTCGGTTATAATTGAAAAACAGATACCTCAGTATATCGATATAGTCAAGAACAATCTTGAAATATTTTACAAGAACTTCAAGTCAGAGTTTAATCTTTGAGTAAAATCCAAACTTCAAAATTAGCATTCGAGTCTTACAGTTTTTGAACTGACAGTGTAATCAAGAAGATATCATAATTAGATAGACAAGCACTATGACTCCAAAGATGACAAGACCGATACTTGCTATGTACATTATGGAATGTCTTGGTAGATATATGCCTGCTTCAATGTCCTTCTGAGCTTTGAGATAATTTATCAGTGCATAAATTATCAACAAAATTCCAAGACCAATCATACTCATACCAAGTATTGTGGATGAGGACTGTGTTGGCAAGTTAGTCGGAATTGTTTGATTTTTTGTCATAATGCTAAATTCTCTAAGAAATAGACTGAATCTTGCAACTACAAAACCCAATCCCATGAGAGTCTATACATGTGCGTAACCATGCAAGAAAGGTACGCTCGTTTGCAAGGTGTTGCGTAGAACGATCTGGTTTTTTATCTTCAGATGACAACATTTGGAACTAATATTTTGAACCTATAAGGTTTAGTTTTCACTTGCAATGTTTTTCAATTTCATTGATGGGTTCAACTTGCCAGTTTGAATGTAATTATCCAAAATTAAAATACTTTAATGCACTTACGAACTCATCGTCAGATATTTTTCCATCAGACCATGCTGATGCACTTGTCTTTACCCATGAAAGTAACGACTGTGAGGAAGTTGCAGGTGAGTTATAGTACGGAACCTTGAGTATTCCTTGTTGAATCAAGTATTGAACTGATTGCGAAAATTCAGAATCCGTAATCATACCATCAGACCATTTTTTTGCGGTGCCCTTGAACCAGGTAGGAATATGATTCGTAGATTGCGTTTGTCCAGGAGAATTTATTACAATATTAGACTCTGCTTTTGAGCCAAAAATTTCCAATACTACTTTATACTTGCCAGGCTTCCATAGTCCTCCCTGAGTATTGACGTTAAAAGAAAAAGTATCTATTGTTCCAAAAGTTGAACTGTCTTTTTTTATTGCTTGCCCTGCAGAGTTGATAATTGTGCTACTCAAAACTTGAGCAGGTGCGTACATCATATCAGGTAACACATGTCCTGAGATCTGGATTGGGTCACCATACCGGTATACAGATTTGTCTGTTGTAAAATATATCAATCCGTTGTTGGACAATGGGAATTGTGCAACATTGCACTTTCCGGAGAGATTGATTTGTCCGTTTGCCAAATGGTTTATTCCCACATTTAACATCTGGTCGTTCTGAACTAGATTTGCTACAGTCCACAAAGGAATTCCGTTTCCATGACGTGGCGGATCGTATATCGTAATATCATATGTATCATTATTTGTACAGATAAAGGAATATTGTGCGACAGTAATTCCGCTAATTGATGTCGAGTTTGACGACATCTGAATGTCTGCCTTCCAGGGAACGTTGGTATAAATCAATAAAGTTGCCTTGTCTGAATTTATTGTACTAATAGTAGTTGGGCCCACAGAAAAATCTAGTTTTATTATGCTTGTACCATCACTTACTTGAACTTTATATTTCCCATAGCTGTACTTTGTAATATCAAACGCATAGGTTGTTTTTCCATTAGGTCCTATTGTTATTGTATCAGAAATTTTCTGTAATAGTGAGCTATCCAGAACTTTGACACTTAGAACTTTACCTTCTGGTCCAGATATGACAATCCTTGAGAAATTAGTATTTTGAGAATTTATCTTATCAAAAGTTGCACTAAAATCTGCTCCGGCACAGAGGCTTATACCTCCAGGACCTGTGCTACATATTGCAGACACATTTACAATACTTGGAGAGATTACTAGTAATAACATTATCAAGAAAATTAGTAGAGAAGTTTTCAATATATCATATGGTCAATCACTTGTAAAAAGTTTTGTTACGATTGGATAATTATCCGAGACCCAAATTCAGACCAGAGCAACCAAATGTTGTCCTGTCTTTAATCTCAGGTTGCCATTTCAGATGGAGTTTGTATGTCAATCCATTCTCGTCAAGATATGGCTCATAGTTTGTAATTTGACATTTAGCATATTTCCATGTCTGCAGTGTATCGCCATTTCCATTTAGTATCTCAACTTTGACATCAAACAGATTTGGCACTATTCCCGGATTGACATACATGCCTACTAGGTGATAGACAGCTGCCTTGTCCTTACTTGGTAGTGATTCAAGATAAAACATTGGAGTTGTCTTGCCACCTCCAGTAAGTGAATAAGATGGATTTGTTGGTGAACCCTGTGATATTGGAGCAAAATTTGAAAACGTGGTAATAATTTGTGTTGGAATATCAGTGCCTTGGAAGGTTGTTCTAATTGACATGGCTCTTTCACTATCAGTTGGAATAATTGGTCTTATCAGATTAGAGAGTTCATGATTTGTTGTTTCAGCATACCAACCTCTTTGTATCAAATATTGTACATGACTAGTTTTTACACATGCGGTGTTGTTTAATGGTGGTCTTACTATCAGTTGAAAGCCTTGGTTACAGGCAATTTCATCATAAGGTATTCCTATTGCTTGTTGCATTATAGGACCGATAATATTGGTTGGCTTGTCTTTTGGAAGTACAATTGTATTTACTCCAGAGCACTTGACAATTGACTTGTCTCTCATCTCAAACTTTATCGACGGAGTGTATTTTATGTCAGCAATATTATTGTCTAAAAATATAGAATAATTTGTTCCACTGCATTTTGGATAAATTATAGAAACTAGTTTGGTTCCATCGCCTGTGATTAAATCAACATCTACATCAAATAATTCGATAGGAACTGTAGGATTGATATATTTGCTAACTATCTCATATCCATCTTTACCATATTTGTTTGGTAATGTACCTATCTGGAATTGTTGGTTTCCAAGTGTATCAAATTCTTGTACAAGTCCAGTTGTTCTTGTTGCAGTAAACACATTACTTGTAAGATGAGCTGCATATGTCATAACTCTAGAATTATCATTTGGAATCAATGGTTGGTTTGATAAGTCTTCATTACCTCCGCTAAAGTTTATTGAAAAACCTCCACATTGAAATGTAGTTTTGTCTTGAGGTTCAGATATTGCCTTTTTACCACTAAAAGTATAGTAAAGAAGAGTATTTTGAAGAAATATCTGATAATTGGCAGCTGTGCATTTTTGATATTGCCAAGTTTGAACTATACTGCCATCTCCAGTAACTAATTCGATAGAGACATCAAAGAGATTTGGCTTGTAAGTTGGGTTTACAAATCTGCTAATTAGCTTGTAAAATTCTGTCTTGTCCTTGCTTGGCAATGAAAGTAATGTAAATGATGACGATTTTATCTGCGGATAAGTTGTTTTTACTTGGTCACTTGCACTCAAATCAGGCTGAAAGTCTGCAAAAGAAAAGAATTTTTGAGTAGTTTGAAAATCACCATTTGAGAATTTTACTACAAAAAATTGTGCTCTATTAGAATCACTTGGGATATAATCAATAGTTCTAATCGTTTGAATATTGTTCAGATTTGTTGTTTTGCGTGGTCCATCTAATGAAAGTCCAGCACATTGAAAGATTGCCCTGTCTCGTATCTCTGGTTGAAATTTTCCTGTAAACATGTTTACAGTTAAAAACGATTGTAGATATGGTTGGTATTTTGCCATATCACATTTGGCATATTTCCATGTCTGTATTGTACTACCATCTCCACTTGTAAGATCAATTGATGCATCAAATGGTTGAGGAGCTGAACCCGGGGTAACATACTTGTTCACCAATTGATAGAATGTACCTCTGTCTTTGCTTGGTAATGATTCCAAGTAGAATTTTGGCTTGTCACCAAATGTATAATCAGGCAATGCATAACTCTGATAGTCTTTTGAAAATGGTGCAAATTTTAGAAAAGTATAATCAAATCCATTTTTCATATCACCCCCAGAGAAATGAACACTAAAGACTTGGGCACGATCAGTATCAAGTGGCATCACAGGCCCGTTGAAAGTTTGAGAGGAGTTTGTATAATTAGGTATAAAATTTACTTTTAATCCATTACATGCAAAAAATGTCCTGTCTCTTATTTCAGGTTCATTTGATTGTGTGAATTTCCAGATAGCAGAAATTTCTTGACGATATGTACTATAATTTGTAACATCGCATCTAGGATATGTCCAGGTTTGTAGTACAGTACCGCCTCCAGTTACCAGATCTATCGAGACATCCACAGGCTGGACTTGTCTGTTGTTGTTGAATTTGTCAATCACATATTGATAGAATTGTTCTTTGTCTTTGCTTGGCAACGACTCTAATGAAAAGCCCTTTGATTGTCCAGATATAGGATTTGACGGAATAGGCAATGAAAGAGAAGTTTGTGTCCCCATTGGGGTAAACGCTGAAAAGGTTTGATATGTTTGTCCTGATTTGAATATGTCACTAGATATTGTTACAACATATTTTTGAATTAGATCTTTTTGATCTGGAACAGAGTTGATTGTATTTTTAATAGTAGCCCAATCAGCTGAAGGTTTACGTAAATCAAAGTTAACTAGAAAACCATTACATGTAAAATCAGTTTCATCCCTAACTCCAGATTGGAATTGTTTGAAGAATGGTATTCTTATCAAAGTACTGGATAAAAATGGGACATATCCATCTACTTTGCAATTTTTATAATAATACGTTTGAAGGATATTTCCATCACCTGTGATTATATCGATATCAGCATTAAATGGATTAGGTACTTTGCCAGGATTGATGTAATCATTGACTATAGAATTGTAAAACCATCGATTATTTTTGCTGGGTAGTGACCCTAGAGAAAATCCAGTACTATATTTCTGAGAACCGACAGGAGTAAGAGGATTTTTTGTTATAATAGGTTGGAAATCTGGAAATGTTGTAAATGTCATTGAACCATTTGAGGTACTCCAGAAATGAACTACATAGTATGTTGCACGACTCTGATCATCAACAATTGGATTTAGTTCTGTTTTTTCATTTGCAGAGTCATACGAATTTAAAATATCTGACAAGAGCGAGTCTTCAGTTGTTCCCGGTGTGAGATATGGTGTTAATGGAATACCATAATACTTGAGTATACCAATGCCAAAGCCTCCCTCAGAAAAATAATACGGGTCTGCCTGGGTTGCGGCTACAATTGTTGGAACTTGGGTTTGACCATAACTAGTTGGAAAATGCAAGTAGATACAGACTAGTGCAATAGTAAGGACAATTCCTATGATTGTTCTA
Source organism: uncultured Nitrososphaerota archaeon (assembly GCA_963713025.1). GTDB lineage: Archaea > Thermoproteota > Nitrososphaeria > Nitrososphaerales > Nitrosopumilaceae > Nitrosotalea. The sequence goes on from CAVQKA010000007.1 coordinate 248,627, forward strand.
GACATTAATAATATAGGTCATCATAATGTAATTAAATCAACATGCCAGAAAATCTTGGAATAAATAAAAAAATACCAATCATTCTAATACTTTTAATCTCTAGTGGATTATGGTTTTATTCCGCATTTGCTCAAGATGTCAATTCTAATTCTGGATCAGATGAATCAAAATTTGCAGTAAAAATTAATGAGTTTGACAAGCTTTTGGACATAGGCGTCAGCTGCCCCACTGACTGCCCTATCTCTAACCGGTGCGACATTTTTAACTCGAATTAATAAAAACAACAATGAGGACCCCACATATGCACGTCTAATGGAACATACAAAGAAAAATCTCATCAAAGCTTTTGTGATATTTTTAGCATGCACTATCGTTATTTTCATCTTTGATTTCATAGAATTACTCCTTCCTGCGCCTCTTCTAATAGTAGAAATTTTAGATCTTGCTGTAACATATTCACTACTCTTTATGGGATTTGCATATCTTGCAGTTGCGGCCCATAAAATGTATCTCACTCAAGCAAAATAGGTTTTAGAAAAAATTACAATTTTTTACTCTAGTATTTTAGTCATCATAGGTAAATGCTCAAAAACATGACAAATTGAATGGTATTTTTTTCTATAATATTTTTAAACTAAAAGAAAAACATACCACATGAACAAAATTTACATTTTATTTATTTCAAGTCTTTTTATCATACCAGGATTTCTGACAGTCCATGGCTTACAAAATGGAGTTCAAGAGTTTACACCTACTAACAATACATCATCACAAAATATCTTGGAACAGGTTGCTTCAGATTATCAACATGGAATAAAATTCAGAGATGTATTACCTGTGGCAATAGGGATTTTGGCATTTGGTTATTTCATCTGGAAGTCTGGTAAAGTTCTAAGTAAACGTGAAGTCTTTTTATCAAAAAACAAGTATACTTCAGAAGGAGTCAAGATCTCCCCAGTAAAAAGAAAAACCATCTACGCTGTAAAGTATCTAGTAATTTTCCCAATTATTTTATACGGGTGGGTAGTTGTCTGCTTTTTTTTCATGTATGCACTAAACACGTCACTTAGCTTTGGAACATTGGTCTTAATCATGGTGGGAATAATTATGGCAGCAAGAATTGCGGCACATTGGAATGAGAGTCTTGCTGAAGATATTATGAAGTTTTTGCCATTTAATTTACTTTTTACACTTTTAATTAATCCAGTCTTGGATACCAACAAAATTCTTAGTTCCATGGAGCACTTTCCAGTGATACTACTTGAATTGACAATCTTTATCGCATTTACTGGTGTTCTAGAAGGAATTCTCAAGTTAATCGATTTTCTAAGATCAAAAAATCGTCATACTTCAACAGACCTTAGTTCTCCAATTAAAAAGACATAGAATTATTCGTTGAACTAATTTAAAATAAAATTCTGACTAGGTGAAACTATCTTTTTTAATTTCAAGACCTGCCATTTTTATCGATTCTATTCCAAAACGTATTTTGATAGCATCAACGGTATCATTGTAACCATCCTGTAAGAGACGTTTTATGGTATTTGATGAAAAATCAAAAATTTTATTTGAGACTGAAAAATCATCATGTTTTCTTTGTACTCTAATTATTTCACCAATATTGAAAGCCCCCTCAACACCGTCACGGTACGTAGTTGCTCTTATTCCCTCTAGTCTTTCTTGAGTAGGTATTGGCCTATCAAGTAGATCATCAATCATTTTTGGGGTTGCACCATGTTCCTTTGCTAACTGGATCAATTCTTTCACTAGTTGTGAATACATTTGAAAAGATAACAATATGGTTTCATCATTTTTGGATCTATCTCCAAAAGATATATCGGAATTTCTATTCACTGCACCATCATGATCCCAAGGAACTTGGTTAACTCGTGCAGGGTGTAAATTTACCTGAAATACATCAAGCTTTGGTACGGCATCCTTTACTTTCTTTCCAAAGTACCAATATTGTCGATGAGCCATAACAACTTGCAATAACGGGGTATTAGCTAGTATTCCCCCATCCCAGAAATAACGTGTCTCTTTTTTATAGCTCTTTGTTGGAGGATCATAACACTCCGCTTCAATTTGACTATAATCAAAATTTATTGGCACTGCAGCGCTTGCAATGACATGATCAGAAGTTATCCCTTGAGGATATCTTATTTCATGTTCATAACCAATTACTTTTTGGTTCTTACTTGAACCTGTATTATCATTTTCTACAATTAATCTACCATATCCAGATTTTCTAGTACCATCTTCTTTTGCATAACTATCAAACACTACAGGTAAGCTCTCCATTACATCTACCGTAACAAGAAGCAGTCTAGGTTGATTATCCTCGCGGCTAGTAGCAATTGGAAACTTGGCAAACTTTTCAAGACTCTGTTTTAGTGGGCGATTATCATACCTATACCAAGAATTAAGAGGATCAAAAAATTTCTGGTCTGGTTGTGCTTGAGGTGGAGAAAATACATGTGGTGCTCCGGTAATAGCAAATTCCTTTGATGAATAGTATCTCCTTGCCGTTTCTCCTTTAGCAACATCAGTAAAAAATTTGTTCCAATATCCCCACCATGACATCATGTAATCAGAAAATTTATCCGGAATGGATTCTGTTGAAACATAATTCCAAAAGTCAATTAGTCTTTCTGCAGATCCTTCCCATGTCTTGTTTTCTATCACATAACTTGTAAGAATTGCAGAATTTATTGCACCAATAGAAGTTCCTGCAATAATATCAAATATCTGCCTCTCAGTATTTCCTGCTTTTTTGTCTCTGGATTTAATGAATTGATATCCTGCCTTGTAAGCCCCAACTTCATACGCTCCAAGTGAGCCTCCGCCTTGGAGAATTACCGCTCGCTCTTGCTTTGGAATTGATGCCATGCAAAATCTAAGTAGGTTTATGATAATAAAAGATCAGGCTCAATTATCAATTGTGAAAATTAGTATACTAGTCATATGCATTAACAATTGGGGAATCATATGGCGGTAGATATTCAAAAAGCTAAACGGGTAAGAAAGATCAAGTTCATCATAGGTGGAATTCTTATTGGTTTTGCGACATATCGCTTTGTTAACATCACTAATGTATCACCAATTTGGTCCACATATCCAGGACTAGCTGTATTGATAATTGGAATTGTCAACATACTACAAGGAATTTTAAGCAAAAGTGATTCTAAAACTACAAGAACAATTGAGACGAGTATAGGAGTCATTGGAATAGTTGTAGGAGTGTTTGTTAAAGCATTCATATCAGATACATCATCAAGTTTTACTTGGCTCATTTCCCTATTTCTCATCATTCAGAGTGTCGGATTTATTACTACAGGGATCACTCAAAGTAACAAATCAAAAGCAGTTAGAATTCCAAAAATCATAATTGGATCTGGTATCATGATAGCTCTAATTGGAACATTTTTGGAATTACATAATTTGCCAATAACAGTGATAACCATTTTGTTGTCAATCAACATACTCATAATCGGAATTGAGATTATCTCAAGTGCAATTAGACATAAAATTATTCAAAGATCATAATTATCATCACATGGTCTTGAATTGACAGTAAATGGAAAAATAACCACTCTAACGTAAATTTTTTTTCAGGCTATATCTTAAAACACAATGAACATTACATTTTGATTAATGAGAGTCATTGTTTTTGTAGCAATCATTATTGCATCCGCAGTATTTTTTGGACTCTTTAGTATTCTTGACGAGGGATTTATTCATGACACAACTTTGGAGTTTACCTATGAAAGTGTGATTCTTACCATCACAATAGGTGCGATTGGTATTGGAGATGCAAAATACTATGGGGATGAAACAGCAAATACCACTATCAGAGAAATCAAAAAGAACCTATCGGACTTGAATCAAAGACTAAATAAGCTCGAATCTGAATTAGAAAATAATAGAAAAGAGTAATCGTTATTTGATGATTTTATAATAATAATTGCATCTTAAAGGTCAAACTCTAGAGTTTTTGGTGAACCAACTTTTGTTTTGAGGCGACCAGAATTAATGGCCGCTTTGAACAATTTAAAATCTCGTTCTACCTGGTCAGCATATGCAATTGAATACTGTACCATAGCATCATCAAAATTTTCTTTTGTTCCCAAGTATCCTGCAATCATCTCCACCTCCCCAGCTTTTGCATGAGCCCGTGCCAATGCCCAACCACACACGCTTGCATAAGAAGTGAGAGTTCTAGGGTTAAAGGTTTCAACTTCAGCAGAGACTTTCATATCACGAAGTTGTCTAATGTAGAAATCACGTCCATTGACATTACGATACCACCCAAGAAATATGTCACTTGACGCTTGTAAGACATGTTGTCCGTGTACAACTCTTTGACCTTGATGTTCAAAGAGACTTTTCCCAGTTGGAGGCTCCAGCACGGATCTTCTTGCTTCCTTGGCTTGAAGAAATAGGGGATCATCTTCATCTGCAAGAAGCAGAGCTACATGACAACGAAGTCCAACACTGCCAACTCCAACAACTTTTACTGCGGCATCTTGAAAATGAAAACGTTCCAATAAATGTCGTCTATCAGTCTGTAATGATTTTTTATAATCCTCAAGACTTGCCTGTGCTAGCTTGTTTGCATCTAGATTTTGGGTAAAGTGATAGATAAGTGGTGGATCATCTTTTATTCGAGGATTTCCGTTTACTGTTTCAGTAAGTTTTGGAAATATAGCTTCAGACGTTTTAGAGAGTGAACGAGGTTGGGCACTCTTTATACGATCAATCATTTGTTTATCTTTTTTAAAAAATTCCAAAAGATTTTCAACGGTGATTTGTGTATACCATCTCTGAAGTACAGTCTTTTCAGAAAACTCAGACATGTGTTCTCTATAAGATGCAACAGCAGCTCTGACTGCATTTTCAGCAACATTCTTTGAAAAATTAAGATCCCTTGCGGCAAGTTCTATACTTACTACAAGTCGTTTAATGTCCCACTCCCATGGACCAGGAAATGTCTCATCAAAGTCATTGATATCAAAAACTAGATTACGCTCTGCAGATGCAAAACCGCCAAAGTTCATCAAATGGCAATCACCACACAACTGAACATTTATTCCAGATACTGGAGAATGCTCTAAATCCCAAGCTTGAATAATTGCCGAGCCACGAAAGAATTTGAAAGCAGACTCTGACATTCTCTGATATCTAATGGCGACAAGACCAGGAATTCTGTCAATATTGGTATCTTCTAATAGTTTTATTGGATCAATTGAAGACGAACGAGGTTCATACTTGGCATGCATACTACGTGAACATTTTTCTCGAAGTGCCTTTCCTTGTTGTAACCTTTCTGCTTTTGTGATGATTTTTGATGTCATGTCCACATTAAGCTAGAAAATAGAATACGTAGTATCAATTTGATATGATTTTCAACTCGTAAAATAAAAGGTTAGATCCATGTATCACGTCTGATAACCAATAGTGAAAGTCCCATTCACTAGAAATTTGACATACACCAAAAACAGCTCAATTTCTGTCAAAAGTTTAATATAAAACACTTTGACCTTCCGATCCAGTTATGATACAAAAAATAACCCAGATCATATCATTGCGATCTGAAAATAAAGAGGAGAGATCCTTTTGAATCCAGTAGTCAAAATTTTTGAAGAAACATTTGCAACAGATCATAAGGTAATTACCGAAGATCTATCAAAATCTGTACTAAAGAAATACGGCATCAAAGTTCCTGGCTATGCACTTGTAAAAAGTGCAAACGATGCTGCAAAGGCTGCCAAGAAGTTAGGTTTTCCTCTTGTAATGAAAATAGTCTCACCACAGATACTTCACAAAAGTGATGTCGGTGGAGTAAAGGTAGGACTACAAAATGAAAAAGATGTCAAAAAAGCATTTCTTGAAATGTATCCAAGACTCTCAAAGAAAAAGGGAGTTCAAGTAAAAGGAATCTTACTTGAGAAGATGGTACCTCAAGGAGTCGAGCTTATCATCGGACTCCAAAACGACCCACAGTTTGGTCCAGTAATAATGGTAGGACTGGGTGGTGTCTTGACTGAGATATTCAAAGATGTGGCATTTAGAATGCTACCAATTACATTAGATGATGCAAAGTCAATGCTTGCAGAGCTAAAGGGCTCAAAGATTTTGTCAGGGTATAGAGGTACAAAACCAATTGACTTGACAATGCTTGCAAAGGCAATTGTTCAGATTGGAAAAATTGGTGTTGACAATGCAAATTACTTTGACAGTATCGATTTCAATCCAATTGTAGTATATCCAAAATCATACTATGTTGTTGACGCAAAAATAATTCTAAGAAAAGAGATCAAAAAGGATGCAATCTCCACAGCAAAACCAAACATCGAATTTATGGAGACATTCTTTACACCACAATCAGTTGCACTGGTTGGTGCATCATCAACCCCAGGCAAAGTTGGAAACTCTGTTCTTGATAGTATCGCAAAACACGATTACAAAGGCAAAGTATACCCAATCAATCCAAAGGCAGAAGAGATTTTAGGACTAAAATGTTATCCGTCAATTGAAGCAATTCCAGACAAAGTTGATCTAGTTGTAGTATGTGTTGACTTGTCAATTACCCCACCAGTTCTAGAAGAATGTGCCAAAAAGGGAATTCACAATGTCGTCATAGTATCAGGCGGAGGAAAGGAACTTGGAGGAGAAAGAGCAGACTTTGAATCACAAATCAAGAGTCTTTCAGAAAAACACAAAATAAGAATTATCGGTCCAAACTGTATAGGCATGTTCAATGCCGCAAATAGACTAGACTGTGCATTCCAAGGCCAAGAGAGAATGGTCCGTGCAAGACTTGGACCAGTTGCATTGTTATCACAAAGTGGAACAATGGGAATCAGTTTCTTGGAGACTGCAGACTCGTTTGGATTATCAAAGATGGTAAGCTATGGCAACAGATCAGATGTTGATGAAGCAGACGCCTATCTGAGCGTATGCCGCATAATCTTCAACCTGTCCACTGCCTTGTCAGCTTCATCAATCGGGGTGGCGCGAAGCGACATGGAAAACTAGCTACTTCGTTGTCTGTCCTGAGAGAATGCGCGCATGAACCGCTTCGAACTGCCGGCCTTTCTGCGCGATGTCGTCACACGCTGGGATGTGCTGGCATTCATCGTCGTAAGATCGGGCTGGTGGTGTTTCTGGGCGAGACCTCGCGGGGGCTGTTCGCGCCGCTCACCCAGCTGGAGCTGTCGCCGATTTCGCTGGATCCCCGGCACTTCCGGAATATGCCGCGCGCACGACCTTTCGCATGTTCACGGCCCTGGTGCGTCGCTGCTCTTCACATTCACCTACGCGACGCTCGCGGCCAAGAGCGCGCGGCGGGCGGAAGTTGCTGGTGCCGCTGCTGGATTTCCTGCAGTCGGTGCCGATCCTGGGCTTCTCCATCTCGTCCTGTTCTTCCTGCAGCTGACGCCCGGGCGCGTGCGGGCGCCGAAATGGCGGCGATCTTCCTGATCTTCACCAGTCAGGCCTGGAACATGGCGTTCAGCTTTTACCACTCGCTGCGCAGCATTCCGGATGAGATGGAGGAGGCGGCGCGCAACTTCCAGTTCAGTCCCTGGATGCGTTTCTGGCGCCTGGAAGTGCCGTTCGCCATGCCGCCACTCATCTGGAACATGATGATGTCGATGTCCGGCGGCTGGTTCTTCGTGGTGGCCTCGGAGGCGATCAGCGTCGGCAGCACGACCGTGACCCTTCCCGGGCGTGGGCTCCTACATCGCGCTCGCCAACGAACAGCGCAACTAGCCGCCATCGGCTGGGCGATCGGCGCCATGTTCGTCGTGATTCTGATCTTCGACCAGCTGCTGTTTCGCCCGCTGATCGCGAGCGCCGACTGGTTCCGGCTCGAACAGGAGGCGGGGCAGACGCCGAACAGCTCGTGGGCGCTGACCATGATGCGGCGCTCGCGGATCCTGGGCATCATCGGACGCGCGTTCGCTGGCTTCCTGCGCGCGGGCATGAAGCCGCGGCGCCCGCGCGCCGGGTGACCGCGCCCGCAACGGCCACACGCTGGCCGCAGCGCCGCGGTGATGCGCTCTGGTACGGGGGCGCTGATTGCCGTCGGCGTCGCTCGGCGCTGTGGAGGACGGTGACGTTCGTCCATGGCGATGTGCCGGTCGGTGAGATCGGCCGCGTCTACTGTTCGGCTTCATCACGCTGCTGCGGGTCGCGGTACTGATCGCGATCGCGAGCCTCATCTGGGTGCCGATCGGGGTGTGGGTGGGAATGCGGCCCGGGTTGCGAGCATCGTGCAGCCCATCGCGCAGTTCCTCGCGGCGTTTCCGGCCAACCTGTTCTTCGGTTCGTCGTGTCGGCATCGTGATCCTGAAGCTGAGTCCCGACATATGGCTGAGCCCCCTCATGATCCTCGGCACCCAGTGGTACATCCTCTTCAACGTGATCGTGGGCGCCTCCGCCATCTCCCCGGAACTGCGCTACGTGCGGCCAAATCTCGGATCAGGGCTGGCTGTGGTGGCGCAAGGTCGCGTTGCCGGCGGTGTTTCCGTTCTACGTGACCGGGGCGATTACTGCATCGGGCGGCTCGTGGAATGCGGCGCATCGTGGCCGAAGTCGCCACCTGGGGCAACGACCCTGATCGAGCGCACGGGCTGGGCGCTTACATCGCCGAGGACCGCGACCGGCAGACTTCCATCGATCGTGTTGGGAATCGGCACCATGAGCCTCTTCGTCGTCGTAATCAACCGGCTTTCTGGCGGCCGCTTGTACTACTACGCCGAGCGCAAGTATCGCGCTTACTTAGGGGTCCTGCAATGGCTAACTTTCCGCTGCTGCAATCACCGATGTTCGCAAGGCATTTCCCAAGCCGGACGGCGCGGAGCTGTTGGTCTTGCAGGGAATGAATCTCGAACTGCGCGAAGGGCAGATCGTCGGCCTCTGGGGCCGTCCGGGTCCGGCAAATCCACGTTATTGCGCCTGATCGCCGGACTCTCCAACCGAGCGCCGGCGACCTGCAATACCGCGGCAAGCCGATTTCGGGTCCGTCCGCCGGCATCGCCATGGTGTTCCAGAGTTTTGCCTTGTTTCCCTGGCTCACGGTTTTCGAGAACGTGGAGTTCGGTCTCGAGGCGCAGCGCATGCCGCGACGCCGAAATCCGCAAGCGCTCGCTGGCGGCCATCGATCTATCGGCCTCGACGGTTTCGAGTCCGCCTATCCCGCGAATTGTCCGGCGGCATGCGTCAGCGGGTGGGGTTTGCCCGCGCCCTCGTGGTACATCCCAACATCCTGTTCATGGACGAGCCGTTTTCAGCGTTGGACGTGCTGACGGCCGAGACGCTGCGCACCGACTTCCTCGATCTGTGGGCCGAAGGCCGCATGCCGATCAAGGGTGTCATCCTGGTGACCCACAACATCGAAGAGGCCGTGCTGATGTGCGACCGATGCTGGTGTTCGGCAGCAATCCCGGGCGTATCTTGAGCGAGATCAAGGTGGACGCTGCCCCAGCCCCGCAACCGCCTGGATCCGAGTTTTCGCGAATTGGTGGAACGCATCTATGTGGAAATGACCGCGCGCCCGGCGAGCGCGGCACCCGGGCGCAAGGAGAATTTCCCCGGGTTGGGCATCGGCAGCGTCCTGCCGCACGTCTCTTCCAACTTACTCGCCGGGTTGATGGAGGCGGTGGCCGCCGCGCCCTTCAACGGCAAGGCGGATCTGCCGGAGATCGCTTCGGACCTGACCATGGAGATCGATGAGCTGTTTCCAGTGGCGGAAACCCTGCAGATGCTGCGTTTTGCGGAGCTGGAGGGCGGCGATTTGAAGCTCACCGAGGACGGCTTGGCATTTGCCCACGGCGCGCTCGATGAGCGCAAGCGCCATATTCATGCGCCACTTGCTGACCTACGTGCCGCTCGCGGCCCATATCCGGCGGGTATTGGACGAACGGGCCTCGCATTCCGCGCGCAAAAGCCGCTTTATCGATGAATTGGAGGACTTTATGGATGAGGACGCGGCGGAACAAAGCCTGCGTGCGGCAGTGAGCTGGGGCAGATACGCGGAAGCCTTCGCGTATGATGACGAGAATGCCATGTTCAGCCTGGAAAATCCGACTAAAATGAGCGTATGAGCGAGATCGCGGCCTATTTTGACGCTGAATGTTTCGCCGGACGAAATGGTGAAATACATTCAGGATTTGATGACCCTGCCGCATGGGGAAATCGCGGCCGGTTCGGCCATGGCGCTGGCGCAGCGGCATTGGGGCGGCGACACCCCTCTGGCGCGCGCCGCGCTGCTGCGTTGGGGTGCGCTCAACCTCGCGTTTCAAGACAAGCGCTTGGAAACCTGGACCGTGGCGCGCGAACGCGATCGCATCCAAGTACCCGCCGCACTGGTGGCGGCGGCGGGCATCGCCCCCTTGGTGCTGGACAACGAGCGGGCGGTTTTCGACATTCCCGCGCTTCTGGATGCCACGCTGGATTTCCAACCCCCAGCGGGTCAGGCTCAAGGCTTTAAGCGTTACATGACAGTCCCCGTCGAGCAGGCGCCCAGGAAGCGCTTTCGCGTGCTCGCACCATCGCGCTCTACAAGCTGGTGAAAGTGATGCTGCTGCTTCTGGTCGCTTATGGTGAACTGCGCCTGCGCGATGCGTCGCTTGCAGCGAAGCTGCTCTCCTGGGCGCAGGCGCGGCCCTATGGATTGGAGCACCGCGTCGTCGCTCAATTGCTCGAGTGGTTCAGCGGCCTCAGTCTGTCGCGCATTTACCTGTTTCGCATCGTCACCTTGGTGTATGCGGCGATTTTCGCGGTCGAGGGCATCGGCTTGTGGATGGAAAAGCGCTGGGCTCAGTGGCTGACGACCATCATCACGGCCTCGCTGATACCGCTCGAGGCCTGGGAGATAGTCTTCCGGCCGACGATCGGTAAGATTCTGATCCTGCTGGCGAATGTGGCCGTGGTCGGCTACCTGGTATGGCATGTGCGTAAAACCCAGGCATCCCGGGATCGGCCATTGTGAAATGATCTTCATCTCGGCTCAATTGCCCGATTCCGTCGTATTCTCGCAGCGCTTAAGCCCCCCATCACGTTTGGAGATCTCATGAAGAAGTCTGCGACTTTGATTACCACCGCCTTGTTGACCTTTGGCCTTGCCGCCGCCTCGATGGCCGCCGATGCGCCGAAGAGCGGTACGCCGGCGGCTGCCGCCAGCACCGCGCCTGCGCCGAAGGCCAAGTCCCATAAGACCAGCAGCAAGAAGCACAAGAAATCGACCACCGCTTCTGCGGCAACCAAGTAATATTATTGGTATAACGCCCCGACCGCTTCACGGCGGCCGGGGCTTTTTTTTGGGCGAAAAATGGCGGACACATGGATTTCATAATTGCGGTCAAGGCCTTGATATTGGGTGTCGTGGAGGGATTGACGGAATTTCTCCCCGTTTCCAGCACCGGGCATTTGATCGGTGGTCGGGAGCCTCCTCAACTGGAACGATGAGAAGGGCGAGGTTTTCGAGATCGTGATTCAATTTGCCGCCATTTTGGCGATTTGCTGGCTGTACCGTCGGCGCCTTTGGACGGTGATTGCGACGCTGCCGCGCGAGCGCCGCTCGCAGCTTTTCACCTGGAACCTGCTGCTGGCATTTTTGCCGGCCGCCGTCATCGGCGTCATGTTCATCGGCACGATCAAAAAATATTTGTTCGCGCCGGTGCCGGTCGCCACGGCGTTCATCGTCGGTGGCATCCTCATTTTGTTGATCGAGAGCGGCAAACGCACGGACGCGTCGAAACTGTCGACGCCATCAAGCCGCCGGATGCGCTCTGGATGGCGTCGCCCAGACCCTGTCGATGATTCCGGGCACTTCCCGTTCGGGAGCGACCATCATGGGGGGCTTGCTGCGCGGCCTGTCGCGTCCCGCCGCCACCGAATTGTCGTTTTTTCTGGCCATTCCCACGATTTTCGGCGCGACCGTGCTGGAGCTCTACAAGGCGCGTCACTTGCTGAATGTCGATGACCTGGCGGTGATCGGCGTCGGCTCGGTTGCCTCGTTCATCAGCGCGATGATTGCGGTGCGGCCTGCGTCCGCTACGTCAGCGGGCATAACTTCAAGGTCTTCGCCTGGTATCGAATCGCCTTTGGATTCGTCATCCTGGGCACGTGGTATTTGGCGCGGTGAAGTGGTGAACACGTTTTTCCCGCAGGCAGGCGACGTCGCGCATCTCATTCAGGTCGCATTGACGCCGATCTTTTTG
>CAVQKA010000008.1:0-185742 GCA_963713025.1 uncultured Nitrososphaerota archaeon
AGAAATACTCCTACTAATTCTAAAGATTCTTCGTTATCAGTAGTATGTTGAAGATTTTCAGGTAACCAATTTGCTCCTCCACGTGAAGGAGACAACGGTCTATCCAACACAACAAATGCATTGGCAATATTCTCATCGGCTCCCTTTGGATGGGCAAAAAGTATCTTATTTTTGTAATTGAAAATAGTACCTTCCATATTCAGACCGTCAATTTCACATGTTTTCAGTTGAAATGGAAAAGAGTTATTGTTCAATCTAGTTTTTGATAATAATGTGATCTTAAATTAATTTGTATGACAAATACAGTAATTTATCAAATTTCGAGTGTAAATCTTGGCTACTGTTATTTCCGGACACATTGACATTCCATCTTTCCCCCTTCATTCCGTGCTTGAAATCACATAGTCTTTCATTCTGAACTATCCCATGGTTGTGAGGTAGAATATACGATTCAGAATGTGAATGATTTAAAATTTTTGTATTAAAATTCATTTGATTACGTTTCTCTTTTTCAAATTTTTCCTCATCACAGTACGGCTTAATGTCTACTTTTTTCTTAACACTGCGTTTTGAATTCTCTTTGTCTATTCGCTTTAAAAATCGCTTTTTTAATTCTGTAAAATGTCTTACAGATTGATGATTATTTTTTTGTCGTCTTATTATTTCTGTCTCTAAAGTATTCCAATCGCGTACTATCATTTCCCCATAAGTATCAAAAAATAGGTCTTCATCTACTAAATCATTTAAAACTAGAACTGACACTTATTTAAAGAGGATAATACTCTATCAACATGCTCAGACATTTTTGGATCATAACTTGTTTGAAAAGAAATCTTTCCTAAAGTTTTCGTTCTACAATATTCTTTATGAACTTCTTCTCTGGATTTTCTAACAATTGGACTACTCAATAATTCAAAAATTTTTGTCATAGATGTGGTTTGTAATTGCTTACTTTGGAAATACTGATTTTATCAATGCCACAACAATAGAAATCTCTATTCCAATGATTGTAACAAATCCTATTAGCCTATCATTTAATTTCAAATTTAGTGATTGATCAGATAATATGTAATATCCGCCTATGATTCCAATTCCTATGATGATCCCAATTGCAAAATTATATGTGATAGTTTTTTGCGTATATTTTGACCAACCATATTTTGTAAAATCATTAGACATATAGTAATTTTTAGACTGAGAGGAACTATAAAAAGGAGACAAATGGAAAATATCAAATCCTTAAGTTTATAGAAAATTTAAAATCATGATTGAAAATAGCGAGATAAAAAATAAAATTACAAATTGGCTTATTGAAGAAGGTGTTACTTATTCCGAGTCGCCAGATGAAAAGGCAGATTTTTTACTTCATGTGAAATGGGGCTATGATGCTGACATAGTCAAAGCAAGGGAAAGAGCAGGGTAATGATTACTGCGTCATACAATTTAACGCAAACAAAAGAAGTTGAAATGTTCAATAAAATGACAAAGAAAGAGTTGGATGATTTTATTTTCGATCTAGAAGTTGAATTAATAAAATTTCCAATTATGTATGATATCTACGCTGAAACATTACAACGCGTTGATGGTATTGTAATTTATGATAATTTGTATGCGGAAGATTTGACTAAAACAGAGTTCATTCATTCATTAGAACGAGTAAGACGTGCCATGTATTTTGTATCTCTATTTGGCATGGATAGGTTGCATGGTGATAGAGATCCATCTGAGTCTCTTAAGAGAACCTCCGGAGTTGACTGAGATGATGAATAAGAAAAAATTTAATCTCATATGGGCTATTCTATGCGTAATTCCTTTCTTGTGGATATACCCATATTGGAAACTCCAGAAATTGCCACAAGGATTAATCATAAATGTACTTCCACCTTTGTTGTTTTTTGGTTTATGGTATTTTGGTGATCATAGGTTCATCTTTATTTTTCTCGGAGGAGCAAGTACATCTTATGGTAACATAATTCCTAACGTGTTTTTTATACGCAGATGGGTAAAAAGTGGAATCATCAAATAGAATCAGCGATATCAAATTCAGAATCTCAAGATTCTGAATCTGACTCAGAAAATTCTAAATCTCAAAAATAGATTTCTAAATCCTTATCAAGATGAGTTTTGTCATAACAGGCGATGTCAGATAAGCAACCAAAAAAATTAAACGTATTTCTACAATGTGTACTAGCCTTTTTTCCAATTGTAAATCTCGTGGCTTTTTACAGAATTCATGTAGTATGGAAAGGTCTTCTAATCTTCTTTCTTACACTTTTTTTGTTCATGATGTTTACAGGGTCAGTAAGAGAAAACGCTACGCCAAATTATCTCGCCTATATCATGGGCAAACAACCCGAGCGACAGAAGCAGAAGGATATGCTCCTGATTATTATCTAGGATCGGCTATTGCCCAATTTAGTTTACTGATACTTCCGTTTGCATTACCAGTATGGTTTGTCAGAAAATGGACAAAGAAGTGGAATGCAAACATAGACAAACAAAATATTCCAACTACTGATGATTAAATCTCAAAAGTAGATTTCTAAATACTTATCAAGATGCGTAAGAAAAATACATTGTGGATCAATACTGTTTTCTGTGTAAGGTTACATTGTAGGATAAGAAATGAATAAAAAATACTGGATAGCAATATTTGGTTCTGTGATAGGGTATCATGTGTCGGTATGTTTATGTTACAAAATAACTCTGTTACAAATCTCGTTCCAGTTGCGGATAAGATGGGTAACTCTGCTAATGATACAGTTCCAGTTGTGGATAAATCTCATAACTATACAGAAATGGTGTTAGAAGACAACAAACTCAATGAAAAAAATGCAAAAGCGTTTTGCAATGGTACTGATCAGAGAGAAATGGAAGATAATGGTAGTGTTATTTGTGTACCAAATAACAATGCTGATGAATCAATCCATACAAATCAACAAATGCTGGGAAATATGCAATATTATATCTCAAAAGTAGGGGAGTTAGTGAATCGAGATGGGAATAGAATAGGAATTGTCAAGTATCCTGGTCTTGAACCTTATACTGTCGAAGACTTGAATACTTATCGCATTGAACATAAATTAAAACCACTAGAACAAGAAAATGATACTTTTTCATCATACCTATTTGCAGAAGAACTATTCAGGGAAAAATGTATTCACCATATTGATTCTAGAGGTCAGGGTCAATGTTGCGTTATCAAACAAATGGCGATAAAATGTTTCTGGTATCAGAGAATGTAGCACATGAAATAGACCCTAACTCGATGCCATATGCAGAGATTAAAGATTTAGATCATCAAATGATGTATAACGATTCATCTGAAAACTGGGGTCACCGAGAAAATATTTTAAATCTAAAACGCTACTTCTGTCTCAGTCGGTATAGCATATGATGATCAAGAACACGCAATAGTCATAGAGAAGATTTTGAGACACCGTTACCAAATGGCTTTGAGTATGATCCCAGTGATTTTCAAGTCAAACCAGTTGATCATAAGGAGTGTTGGAATTGAATGAGTCAAACGGTAAAACATTCCTTGCAGGAATTGTCAACATATACAAACAAAATATGTCACCATCAACTACATAAATTCTAAATCTCAAAAGTAGATTTCCTACCAATACAAAACTCTGCTAAATTAGATACTGCGATTTTGGATATGGTAATTTCCTGACATGACTTCAATCCATCAGTGGTTTTCATTCCATGCCTGAAATCATACCTTCTTTCATTCTGGAATGTCCTTTCCAATAATTCCAAGAATCTTTTAATTAAGGAATAATCCATAACAATATTTCCTTCTCTAGTCCTAGCATAATCACTTTTTACGACAGTATGTCCTTTGTTGTGTTCACCACATAATTTCCAAACTGAATAATCTACTAGCCATCTGAAAGGCTCAATCATGTCATAGACTAACGGTTGAAAACCTGAATGTGTCCTATGATAGAATCCATAGTAAGCGTCTAAACCTATTCCGTTGATAAATTTGGAAATCTCACCAACTAAAACAGTATAGCCATAATTCAATAAAGCATTGATGACATCTGTTGCATGATTCTTTGTTTGTCTAATGAAAGATTGATTTCTGGAAACAAATTCGTATCTCTCAGGAATCAACTTTCTAAATTCTTTAAAGTAGATTTTGGAAGATGTGTTTTCTAATGATAACAAAGGCGATTCTTCACTAATACTATTTCGGATAAATTGAATCTGTGATATATCCATGATTCAACTCAGGCTTGTTTGTAGATTTTAGAAAATCAATCTGGGAATCAAGTTTTGCCTTTAGAATTTGTCTTGAAAGATATTTGCTTTTTACAGGATCCCTAAAGGTATCATACTGACCTATTCTGTATCTTGTATTTGTCAGGGATTCAGTTACAGGATTAAGATAAGTTGTAGCCCTGCCATATGTATCAACTAGAATCAAATTTCGGTGATATTGAGAGAGTAATGATAGCGCCTCAGTTGAGATGTAACCTTTTCCACTCATAACTATTTTTTCATAAGGCATATTGTTGACAAACCATTCTTCGACCTCAGGTTCTTTGAATGGGTCAGAGCAATTTTTGAGAATAATTTTAGAATCTTTTACCTTGATTGAAAAACCATAGCCTTTGAGAAATTTCACATTGTAATGATTTTGTTTTCCAATTTGAGTCATTGTTTTAAACTTGTAATCAAAATATCAAGAAAATACAATACTGTACAAATTACGGCAACACAGCCTCCGAATTTTAGATTTTTCATAAATTTATCACCTACTTCATAGTGTTCCTTTAGCAATCCGTACTTGACTACAGTCGTTGCAGACGCAAATAATATGGGAATTGCAATAATTTCCAATAATGTTGTAAAGTTCATGGCTTTTTCAAATTCAAACTTGTTGTTAACAAATTCAGGAAAAAGCTTGCCAAAGATTTCATAAGGACCTACAAAAAAGTAAATCACGTGTACAAGTATAACACCACTTATGAGAGAACAATATATCAAAGATTTTCTTGTTTCCTTTTTCAAAAATAATTGTTTTATGCTTTTACGGATAGGATAGAATGCAAGGAAAAACACAATTGCAACACAACCAAATAGAACTGGAACATACAGTGCACGGATAACAATAGTTTGTAGTATGAGATTTGGTATAGGAGATGCATCAATTTTGGTTAAAAAGAATAATGCTAGTCCCCACAGCAGAAATGGATTTCTGAAATAATCTTTTAAAAATTCTCCTTGAAGCAACTTGATCTATTTTTCTACAGATTATGATTTAATTACTTTCCAACAAATCATAACTAAAATAATTATCTAGTTGACCCGTGAATTTCTATGCGTAGAACGGGGGCGTTCTATTTTTATCGACAGCGAGTAAAAAGGGAAAGCCCCCGTTTTGAACCTAGAAACATGCTAGTGTCGTAAAGTATTTTGTATTGTAAATAACTAAGGTTGCGTGGATCGTAGAAAATAATTATAGATAAACATGTATTTGTTTTAGTGTTAATTTCTACTACACAATTTCATCTTACCACTAAAATAGAAAATTTCCATGTTTCTAAGGGCATCAAAATAACCTACTTTGATTTCAGTATGTGATGATCTGTAACAGGTTATCATTTGGGTCCTTGAAGTAAACTGTCTCGCCTTTGCCTTTCGCGCCCGGTGCCCTTCTCTTACGACTTGGTCCTTTCATATTATCAGGCGTTGTCCAGTTGTCTCCGTAGGGGATGCCGGAAGCCTTGAGCTTCGCAATGATTTGATTGAATTTTTTCCTATTGGTGCTGAAAGCGTAGTGACGCAAACCTTGCGACCAAGGACTACTGTCAGAATCCATTAGGAAAAGAATCGTAGTTGAATTGATGCGAATTCCACGCAAGCCTTCGTCTCTAAATTCGCCAAGGTCCTCAAAACCGAAAATCTCTTCGTAGAACTTAGCAGAGATTTGCTTGTCACGTGAGGGAATGATCATATGGTCAAAATAGAGGGCGGTCATTGTGCGAGAGACAGTAAAGGACATTATTATTATGTTTTCTGCACATGCTAAATCTGACCATTCTTGATTTTTGTGGCTCATTGGTCGTGTTTTTAGGTACAAAGAGTTGGGGCGTTCCATTTTTACTCGCTGTCCACAAAAATGTTTTATCCCCAAATTACGCTTGGGGACATGCTGTTGTCGTAAAACTTTAGAATAATAGGAAAGATCAAATGATTATTGATCAAGTCACTACAAATCGTCAATAACACTTTTAGTTGTAATGAATTCAGTTATCAGGATCTAACAATTTGATTGCCTGTAAAATATGCGGACATGTAAAGGAAGATCATAAAGGAGTTGCCATGATATGCATGAAGCAAACAGGAAAAAATCCAAATGAACTATGTACTTGTAACTGGTATGACGATGGTACGACTCATATTTTGCCAATGAGACCAAATGCATTCACATTAAAAGCAAAGGAACACCTTGATCAAGAAAACAAATGACTCTCAAAGGTAAACAAAACCATTACAACGTCAAACTGATAGGATTAAAAAAAACGACATACTTTTGAAGTATACCCGTGAGTTTGAAATATGATTTCCAAAGTTTTCCTAGTTTCTTTCGTTGTTATCTTGGCGTTTGCATTTCCAGAAATACATGCTCAACAGCCAACAGACCCGTGTGGTACTACGACGTTTGATTGTTATCAGGAATCAGGATTTAGACTAGCACACAACCCTACAATTTATGCAATGATGCCACCGCCTGATCCTACTATTCCTAATCTAGACTTGCAATTATTTCAAAAAACCCAATCTGCAGTACTGGATTGGGAAAATCGTTTGAATCAAGGTGGAGGAAGAAATCCAGTGTGGAATATGAATTTTGTATCAATTCCATACTCTCAGACAAATTATAACTCGTCAACATCATCGCCATCTGACATACAAATTTTTTACGTGCCATCTCTAACTGCTGAACCATCTGGGGGTGAACCAGTTGGATATGCTAAATGGGATTTTGTTAATCACAAGGCACAGATTGTAATTTATTATGATAAACTATCATACCATTTATCCACAACGGAAACTAGTGATTCCAATTATGTTTACTATCAATACACTCCTGTCTATTCTTACTCCAACCAATTAGCTTCTGATGCACAACTAAGTATGACCATAGAACATGAACTGGGTCACGCTTTAGGAATGGGTCATTATGAAATCACTGAAGATGAGAAAAATAAAATTTTGCAGGGCATGGAGACAGACATTCCATCCATCATGATACCAGATGTTATTCCGCAAGGAACTAATGATTATTCAATATCTCAGAGTGACATAACTCAATTAAAGTCTCTTTATGGCGCAAATGGATTTAACAGTCCAATTGAACCGCCATCGAATCAAATTCAACCTACTCAGATTCCAACCCCAACTACACCGTCTATTGCCCAACCAGTCGTACCTTCCTCAACTACCGTATCAATTCCCTCATGGGTCAAGAACAATGCAAACTATTGGTCAAATGGAGATATTGGAGATGAGGATTTTATCAAAGGAATACAATACATGATTGAGCAAAAAATCATATCACTACCTCCTACAACACAAGGGACTAGTTCTCAAAATGCCATTCCAAGTTGGGTTAAAAATGATGCAAAATTCTGGGCTCATGGAGATATGAGTGACAATGATTTCATCCAAGCGATACAATTCCTAGTACAACAAGGAATCATTACCGTTGCATGATTTGTTGGAAATTGCTTTATAATCCCCGTACTAGATCTTCGTTTTGATGAACGTTAAAAAGATCCTATATGTCGTCATTGCAATTTTTTTGATTGCGATTATTTTCTATGGTGGAACGATGGGGATGAATCTATTATGTATAGCTGATAAAGGTACTTACAATCCACAATGGGATGAAAACCCAGATCTGGTCTGTCAGCTCTTTACCCATATGGCTCAATTACTCACGCAAATTACTAGATCAATTTAGAAGAACAAGACTAATCCTGGATAGATCTTTCTTGAGGTAATTTGACAAAATTGGTATAGAATCAATCATGATACCATAATTGGCATCTTTCAAATCTCCAAACTATGTTTTTTATCTGCATTTAGATTATCTTTTTTTCTTTTTATTATTAACCGCTCTGTGGCAATTAACATGAACGACTTTTAGATTTGTAATGTTATAGTTAGCAGAGTCTCCATCTTTATGATAAATGTCATATTCGTCATCACTTGTTATTTGTCCTTTACAGCCATCGCACATAAAATTTTGACTTCGTGCAACTTGGATTTTTGTAGGACGGTTAAGTCTTTTTCGAGTTTTATTGTTTCCTGAAAAGATTGACAATTTATACAATCCTGGATCTTGATACTAGTATCAGAAGAGAAATGGAAATTAAAAGAACGGGTATGCTAACAGAAAATTCAGGTACTGTCGGAATAGATTTTGACATGTTGGTAATCTGCGTAGGCGACTGCTGAGTTGTGGTAAAATTTGTACTTGAGTTGATAGTAGAATTATTTTGAGATGCTACACTTGTGCCAATAATTTGTATGTCTTTGGTTCCTTGCAGAAACTGGATTGTCAAAATTCTATCACTTGTAATCCCTTGATCTTTTTGTGTTATGGTCTTGGTACCGTCCATTAAGATGATAAACGGAACATCAATACCATTACTTGTCTTTGCATCAAGCAAAGACCGTGGAAGCGAAAGTGTAATTGTGCCGTAATTGACTGATGATATCAATATAGTCAGAGAAGGATTTGAGGCATCAATAGACATTTTCGTTACTGAACCTCCAAATATTGTATATGGTACATTGAATGTCTGGGAATTGTTTGGAATTTGCACTTGGAATGTATCGCTGATGGGAGTAGTTGTTGCGGTAAACGCAAAAGTTGTTCGGGTTTGAACTTCGGAACCATATTGAACTAGAACGGAATACGTGCCACCTGTTTTCCACCCGGAACCTGTTATTTCCACAAAGTCTGCGTAAGAGCCATCTTGAAGAACACTAGTCTGTGCTGTTTGGATCAAGTTGCCGTAGGGATCTAAAATTTGGATGTTTACCGTATCTCCCGATATGACAGTTTTAACTGTACCATAAATTACAATTGTATCCCCAAAGATGTAGGATGACTTGTCGGTCTTGGCTGTAATGTCTGGAGTTGTGGGAATTTTTTGTGCAAAAACGGTATGAGGATATGCGGATAAAAGAATTAGACTTGAAATTACTACCATGATGAAATAAAGACGACTCAATTGCAAATTGTTTGATCTTTCAAGGTTCTAAAGTTTTAACACAATGGCATATTCTAATCAATTATCTTGCAAAACCAAATACTGCAAATACTGGGTTTGTTGCAACGGGAATGACAATTCCTAACTTGGATACTGGAAAAACTAGAATAGAAATTTACTATACTATGCTTGAAGTCGGTTACAAGAAGCTTGAGTGGGTTAGGGGTGATACAATTTACTATGCATATGTTCCCGTGCCGGTATATCTTGATGGTTCTATAGAAACACATGCGCAATTAGAAGGAATAATTCGTCATGAGATTGGCCATTCTTTAGGTTTAGGACACTATATTGTATCATCTGGTGAACTCCAAAATATTGTTCACGGATTAATGGATATGCCATCAATAATGATTGATACTACAACCACATTTGGAGTAACGCATTATGACATTACTCCTTTTGACATATCTGAAATAAAGCTCATTTATGGCAATAATGGTTTTCATGGAGGAATATCGTCTGGAAATTTCAAGAGGACTGATGTTGTGGCAATAGATAAGGCAAATTACAATATGGGTGAACCAGTGGATGTTCAATTTAATACTAATAATTTTGATGAAAATACACGTGGAGCATTATTGGCAATAGACCCTGATGGAATGTTATTGGCAAATGTTGGAGTTACAAAAGATAATTCGACATTACAAATTAAGACTGATAACAAGTTTGGCGATTATTATGTCGAGTTTATTGACTATGGGAATGAACTTTATGATTATGCAAAATTTTCCATTTCGGGTGGAACTAGTATACCACAGTGGATCAAGTCAAATGCAAAGTGGTGGGCAGATGGCTCAATAGGGGATAATGACTTTGTTAAAGGGATTCAATATTTGATTCAACAAAAAATTATAACAATTCCCCCTACGACTCAAGAATCCAGTTTTCAAACAACCATGCCTAGTTGGGTAAAGAAAGATGCGGGTTATTGGGCATCAGGAGAAATGACTGATGATGATTTTATTCTAGGCAATACAATACTTGATTACTAATGGAATGATTAGTCCATAGTTTTCCACATTTTCCTATTTTAAATTTCAAGTATTATCATGAGTATTTTCCTCTCTAAAAACCAAGATCTGGTTTATTAGCTGGAAATGATGAAAAAAGACTCTGAATCACTCTAGACTATTACTAATTGTCACTGTTGTATCATTATCTCTTATAGTAAGCACCATAATTCCTGTTTTTGCCCAGTACCAACCAGGAGGTGGTGTTAGCAGTCTTGAACAAGAATTGCAAATGGCTCGAGCTAAAATTCAGGCAGTACAAAATAATCCAAATGCTGCAAATAATGAAATTGATATGATGCCAGGTGCAGGATCTTCTGCAACTGCACCATGTGTTGCTGCAAATAATTGCTTTTCTCCAAACCCATTGTATGTTTCACAGGGAACAACTGTAACTTGGAGAAATACTGATACTGTGAGTCATTATGTAACAAGTGGTAAATCCACAGATGCTACAACCGGAACTATTTTTGATAGTGGCAATCTAATCAAACCAGGTGGTACATACCAATTTACTTTTGCAACTGCAGGTGCATACAACTATTATTGTACGGTTCATCCTTGGATGACTGGACAAGTTATAGTTGGATCAGGTACTCAACCAACATACCAGAATGGACAAAATTCAAACAAATCATTAAACAACATTCTTCAACAAAGATATGCGATGGCAAGGCAATTGCAACAACAAACTACGCAGAATTCTAATCCATCATATTATCATCACCAATTCCAATCTAGTTCTGCTAATGACATTGATGTAGTAATTGCTCTTGGTGCAGGTGCTAGCGCAAGTGCAAGCTGTGTTGCAACAAACAACTGCTTTACTCCAAATCCTCTCTCTGTAGGTGCAGGTCACACAGTTACTTGGTTAAATGGTGATCAAGTATCTCATACAATAACAAGTGGACTTGCTTCTGACAGTACCACTGGTTCGCTATTTGACAGCGGCCTAATACAACCAGGAGAGACATTCCAATTTACATTTGCAAATCCTGGCACATACAGCTACTTTTGTACCGTACACCCTTGGATGACAGGACAGGTACTAGTAGGACAAGGTGGTCAATACTCGACTAACCCTGCATCATCTTCCATAACTGTAACTACGGACAATACTTCATACACCATGGGTGATTCCATAGTTGTTTCTGGAACAGTAAATACTGTAGATTCTATTAATCCACAACGACCTGTGATAATTCAGACATATGACGGAAATGACCAATTTCTAAGAGCAGACAAGGTAATTCCTGCATATAATGGACAATATTCTGTTACAATACATCCAAATCAATTATGGCAAAATACTGGAACTTATACAATCAAAGTTCAATATGATTCTCCCACTTTATCTCAAACAACATTTTATTTTAATCCTGGAATAGTTCCACCATCTACTACGACCCAAAATATTGCAACTGAGATTGATATGATGCCTGGTGCTGGATCTTCTACAACTACATCATGTGTTGCAACAAACAACTGCTTTAATCCAAATCCTGCATATGTACCACCCGGAACAACTGTAACTTGGAGAAATACTGATACTGTGAGTCATTATGTAACAAGCGGTCACCCATCTGATAATACAACTGGAACTATTTTCGATAGTGGTAATCTAATCAAGCCAGGTGCTACATACCAATTCACTTTCTCAAATCCTGGTACATACAACTACTTTTGTACGGTACATCCATGGATGATAGGTCAAGTTATAGTGGGTCAAGGCGGTCAACCAATACAAACTCCTCAAACTTCATTTACTCCGACTCAACAAGACATTCAAAGTATCAACCAAGTGAAAGCAAGTCAGACTATAGCAGCTGAAGTAAATGTTGGTGCAAGTCAATCAACAACTACATCTATTGATAGTAATGTTACAGTTCAAACAACAGTGAATACACCTGACTCACTAAATGTCAATGTTAGTGCACCTAGTCAGACAGGTCCTAAAGTGATTGCGTTTAATCTTAATACTTCAACAATTAATGTAGCAAACCTAAGTCAACTTGGTGTCATGTATGATGGAAAGCTAATCCCTCCGGCACCTAACATGGATGCAATACTACATGCAAAACCAACAGACAGTCCAAGTTTTGCAATTGTTGTTACCCAAAGCGGAGTACAGGTTCTAGTCCTAGTCCCACATTTTTCTACTCAAAGTATTACTATAATGAACTTGTAAGGATTATGACTACAACAATTCCTGAATTTCCATTTGCTGCAGTTATACTGGTAATCGCAACATTTTCTATTGTTTTGATTTCGAGAATAAAACAATATCATATCTGAAAATTTAGGCACAAAGTGGGCCCAGAAATTAGCCCATGTTAGTACCCGAATCCCCCCGGGCCAGTCAAAATGAAAAATACTGTGTTTTATTCAAATGAAGGATTAGAAGTTCATCTGATTCACGCCCACAAAAAGGGAATGATGGATAAATTCTAAATGATACTGTACAGTATTGTCCTAAAATCTTGAGACAGATTATGAGATAATTCTAATTCTTCTTTTTCTTGTTCTTTTTTTCTTGCTCTTCAATGTCTTTTTTGGCCTTGTCATAGCCCTTTTTTGCAGACTCTTTTGCCTCATGTAGTCCCTTGACGCCTATCTCTGTTCCCTTTTCAATTCCTTTTTTTCCAAGGTCTGCGCCTTTTTCAGCCCCTCTCTGTGCTAAACCTTTGACTTTGTCTAAAATTCCCAATGATTCCAATAACCCCTCTCAATTATTTATCGTTATTCTATTGTCTTCTAGTAGACTCGATAAAGTCAAGAGCAAAACAAGAATTACCAAGCAATACTGGAGGGAGATTAATTTAAAATTCTACAAGTTCTCTTTCAAATAGGACAAATTTCTCTGATTTTGGATTCCCTTTTACATCAAACCATGAAAGTTCGATAGTTACCTTTGTGCCAGATATCTCATCTACTTTTATGCTCTCTGCTACTCTGAGAGCTTTTTGTAGTGATTTTTCATCCATGTTTTTCCAAGCAGGATTGGTTTAATTTAGAGGTTGAGAAAATAACTCATTACAAACATAGCTAATTTTCGAAAAAGTTAAGATCAATCAAGACCTGATTATACTATGGATACTAAAGAATTCAAGTGCAAGGAATGCGGTATGACATTTGCTGATCATGAACATTTTGAAAGACACACCAAAGTGCACAAATCAAAGCATAGCGGATTTGTACAAAAATGGTACTGGGACACCTAGGCATATCAAAAATTACAACAAACTAACACAAATCGTCTGTCCGAGAATCTCAATATAGGCCGGTAAAGGGAACAATTTGTGAAACTTGAACAAGGAGGAATATTTCTAGCATGTCTATAAAATCAATACTCTTTGAAGTTGCTCTGATTATAGGTGGTATTGTAGGACTGTTCCAATCCTGGACATATCTTAATGCCGCAAATCTTGACAATTATTCCCAGACCAACATGTTTGGCTTTCCTGCGCTGATGCTCTCAGGTGCAATGTTTGCAATAGGTGCCATGTATCTTTTAGCTGACATGGCACAAATATTCAAAGGAAAAAAATCTGACTAAACTATGCTGGCGTGAGCTGCTCTACTGTAACATAATAGTAGAAATTATCAAGCTTAAACTCCATGACAGATGTATTGTCATTGAAATTTACTCCAAAGTTTTCATCGTTAAATTGCGTCTGGGGCAATTGATTTACTTTGGTTCCTCCTAGCTGAATGATTGCACTTGCATCGTCTTGGGTAATTCGAGCCTCAAAAGTATGTCTTCCATGAAATGGAGGAGGGACAAACTTGCTAAATGCCTGATCAATTGCATCTTTTAATACCGGAATTTTATCTAATGTCGAATTGTCCAAAACTGTAACATCTTGGTCAATATCTGTGACATCTTGTTGTGTGTGCAGCTTTATGTCGTCTGGAGTTGTCTGAGCCGTTACACTCAATCTGATTATTCCGCTAGTGCTAGCCGGCTTGAAAGGATCTATTGATACGACAATTGCAGTTACAGCAACAGCAGCTACAATTAACATTACTACTTTAACAATATTCATTATATTCTGATAATTCTGCGTTTTACTACAATTTAACTAATCCTCATCATTAGGATATGATTAATTCTTAACGGCTAATTTTTTTCTCAAGTTTTTGATTCTTGAAGATTCCAGCAATTTTTACAGAGGTATCCTTCCACATTCCATTCTTTTTTTGCATGACGGGCCATAAAACCAAGTTTTGCATTACACAGCACACAATTTTTTTTTAGCTCATTGTCTGTCTTTTCCTTTTCATTGTAACACGGCTCACATAGCCACCCTTTTAGATTCCATTCTTTTTTCGGCTTCCACAGGTATAGCCCACCTGGCTCTGAGCCGCACAATATACACATGTCATCAGGATTCTTTTTTTTCTCATGGGGTTTTTTCATCAAATCTACATAACACTTTGCACATACTACACCTTTGAGATTCCACTCCTTTTTGGGCTTGCTTGTACTGGACACCTCCTTTTTGCAATTTGTACAGACTTGATTTTTTTTACTGCCAAATAATCCCATTATGATACACTATCCACATCGTATCTTTTCAACATGTTATTTGAATTCATTTATACATAAAACAGTACTGCTTGTTTAATTCTGAGATTTGGCAATTTTACCATCTCTTAATCTTTGTAATCCGCTAATCATCATGGTTCCAATGGCAATAAACCCAAAAATTACTGCTGCCCATCCCGCAATCTTTGATTCGTATGTGCGCATGACTAGAAATGATAAGGCTGATAGGCCAAACATGATAAAAGACAAAATTGACAGCCGATTAATTTTCAATTCACAATCGTGGATTGGTCCAATAATTTAGCAATTTCTATTATGTGTCTAACTAATGATATTTTTATAACATCTGAACCGTTGCTGCATCAAACCTTGGCATGTCGGACCTTAACAAATACATCAATTCTTTCAGCAACGTTTCGTAACCTTACTTTTCAGCAACGGTTCGGTTCCTATACGTCACCAAACTATATAGGTTTTAAAAAAACCAATTTCTATCATGTTAATCATTCCCTATCAGACGATTACCATATTGTAAAATAAGACATCTCTTGCAAACACAGTCATCGTATTTGATCTCTTTTTCTTTTAATGACTGCTCTTGGGAGCACCAGCAAGTATGACGCTCTTGACATTCAAACGGATCTCCACATTTGGCACATTTTTTCTGCAATGTATCACTAAGTCGGTTTAATGATTTAGCAATTTCTATCTGTGGTATAACTCCCAAGTAAACAATTTATCCTATCACAACTTTGTGTAATAGACCGTAAACCTCCAAACGGAATGATGTTAGTATGGCAATCCTTTGACCGATTGGAGATACAGGTCACTTTTCCACTTGGCTTTGCAATGAGATCATTCTGGAGGATTTTGAACAAACACGTTGCAAATCAGTCTATCAGTTTTTGGGTCTCTGTACTGTACATTGCATGTGACAAATTTTCCCTTTAGTGCCTGTTCTAGATCAAAAACAGTCTTTTCTTCGTATTGTGGATCGTCTGGATTGTCAACCTTGGCAATTACGATTCTTTCAACTTTACCGTATTCTTCTTTATTGTCTTTGCGAAAATGTGTAACTGACATATCAAAAGTATCTCCTGACAAGCAACTAATTACGGGACCGCCTATTCCGTCGCCCATGTTCTGTCTGTTTTTTTATACAATATATTGTATGTGCTAAAATTAGTCTGAAAAATGCTAAATTTTAATTTGTATCCTAGATGCCTGCTAGTTTGATATCATGATTTTGCTTACTGCATTCATTATACCTTCCATGTCAACTGGCTTTACGACAACATGTGTTGTTTTAGAAAGAAGATTCTTTTTTGAGTCTATTACAGCTCCTGTCACTATGATTATTTTTGCATCTGGGTCTATCTTTTGAATTGCCTGTACCCCGTGAAATCCATCATATGTGGGCATCAGTATATCCATAAAGACAATGTCTGGATGGAGTTTCTCATACAAGTCTGCTGCCTCTTTTCCGTTTGAGCCCGTTCCAATGACTGTAATGTCGTGTATTTGAAGAACTTCTGTGAAAACATCTCTCATGTCGGGATCATCTTCTATAACTATGGCATGAAGCTTGGAGTGAATTTTGCCTGAAGAAAATTGTTTTGATGTTTGCATTTCATTAGACTCTAATCTGTTGGATATCTTGGAATGTCTTGTACTATTAGATTCGATGCGATGTTCATCAAGTAACATCATTGATAATGCTCTTCTGATTATTTCTTGTCTTGTACTTTCTTGCTTTTTACAAATGTCATCAATGCTGTGAATCATTGCATCTGGCAATCTTATTGTTATGGAATTATGCATCATGTATGATATTTTTTATTCCAACATAAGTGAGCTGGAATTTTTTTGCAATAATCTGTACCATGATGGACTTAATGATGATTTGTTGATTACTTTTTGGTACATTGAAATTTTATTTTTTTATTGATCGATTTTATTTCATGTAATACAATCATCCATACCTGCAGGATCGCACTACCGTTGATCGCAAAATATCAAATATCATAATCTTGATTGAATTTGAAATAAATTCAGAGATTTTTCCGCGATAAAATCTTTGATTTAGAAATTGACGAACAAGAACTGAAAACAGGTATTAATATTCGTAATATGGTGTAAAATACGTATGAAAGTGTTTGATAGAGTACTGTGTTCATGTACCAGCTGTAGATGCGGGCATTATGGAAAAGGCTCTGTTAATCAGTATGTATGCGATGGTTGTAAAAATGACATTCATGGCGGAATGAGACCTGTTGCAAAATCTGTTAAATCGCACTAGAAGTATTTTATCTGTCAAAAACTGTACTTATTCTTCTATTTCTTGTGTCTTGTAGTAAACTGGTTATTTTTTCTTATCTTCCATTTTGTTCTTTCTTGGGTGGCAATTGTTAATTCAGATTCTAGTTTCTTTCTTGCATCTTGGCTAAGATTAGGATCTTTGAGTTTTTCAGTGATTTCATTAATCTTCTTTGTATAACGTTCAATCTGATTGTCTATTCCTTCAAAACCCATTATTATTCCAAGTTGGAATAGGTGATTTAGCAATTTCTATTTGGAATAATTTTTTATTTTCTTATTATTTCCCACTCGTGCTTACAATCTTCACATAGAAAATAATAGTGCATGCCGTCACTCTTTTCAATTGGATCCATATACTCACCGGTATTTTTGGACATGCATTCTAGACATTCTTCTTTATTCAATTGAATTCTTGTGATGAATTGACACTTTTGATGTTTTCTCTTTCTGCAAATTTAAAAAATTAAAGTTCGGGTTGTTTTTATAGAACGTTTATTAATTTTACACCATGATGCGCTGTGTTAATTCTAGATGCAGATCAAAAATTCTACGAGGTGCAATGTGTCCCAAGTGTGGATTGGATAATTCGCGTGAGGCAGGTAGGATTGCATTAGAGATACTTGAGGAACGAGGCGTTGAAGAACTAGATGAATTTATGTTACTTCATTTTCCAGATGAAGCAAAAAGAAAAAAAATTAGACATGTTATGCTTCAGATTAACTATACAGAAAATAGGGCAAAAGAATATGATAACTCCAAACGACCCAAAAGAAAACAGCAAGGCAACCAACCAAAGAAAAGAAAAACCTTCAAAAATCATAGGTAGATTGCTAGAAATTGTTTAACATTAGTACCTTGGTAGTGATTTTATGAAGCCGTTTGGAAAAATTCTGATTATTGATATTATTGCTCTAGTTGGAGACTTTTTTTCTAATATGGCAACTTGCCACTGGCTCTAACTTTCTAATTCCACATCTTGAGACTAATTACATCCAGTCCCTGCCGCTGGCGTTGATGTATACTACACTAGTTGGTGTCTTGATTGTTCTAGGAACCGTTATCTTGTTTCTACCTAAACGAAAAAGACAATAAATTCCAAATTATGATATCTTTTGTACTCTGCCTATTTTTCCACTTTCTAATTCTACTTTAATTCCATGGGGATGAACGCTACTTGAAGTAAGGATTCGTTTCACTATGCCTTCTGTTAAATTGCCAGACCTTTGGTCTTGTTTTTGAACTATGGCTACTCTGATTCCAATTTTTATACTGTCCCTTGTTGGTATTTCGTTCAATTCAACAGATTGTATTTCTGATACTATTTAGTTCATCACTAAACTCTGTAATGATGTATTGCGATATTCTGAAAATATGTGGGCGCATTATTAGGAAATATTAAAGAAAATATGTTTTTTATGGATGTATGGTTCCACCAGTGCACAATGCAACTATGTGGCTTAGCACTGATACTAGATCAATTGACATTTCTATATATCAATGGCCTCTAAAGTATTTTAATTTAATGCTTTTAGGGCATTCCTTCAGGAGTGTGTAGCGCGTCATTTTTCAATCTCAAAGCTCTGTAAATTATTGGAGCGTGATCAGCTTCCACATCTGTTGTTATGTATAGTATGTGCTCTGAGTCAAGAGGCATTGTGATTCGCTTTAGCTTTTCATATTCTACTAGGGCATATTTTCCCTTTCCTATCTTATCTGAAACTTCGTTTCTAGACTTCCATGCATTAATTGCTAGCTGCAATGATTTCTGACTCTCTTCCGATGACAGCAAGTTTTGCACGCCTTCTCTGTGCGCACTAAACAAGACAGTTCCATTCATATCAAAAATTGTAGCAAACCGAATTTTGGGATCAATTCCCATGACCTTGTCAAATAATGACTTGTAATTCGTGTATGGTATACTGGGTTGTAATGCATAAACTTTGCTGATCTGAGAAATCTCTAATGAGTAAAACTATCTAAAATGATGTTTTATGACAAGACCAAAGTTAATCTGCCAGAACACATTCTCTATTATAATGTCTGATGCCGAGTCTGATGCCAATTTTGATGTAATTTGTAAGAAAGTTTTTGAATTGGATGAAAAGATCAGGTCTGCTAGAATCATCAACGGTAAAGGAAAACTTGTTGCAGGCGGTATGAAGCAGGGCCTAAAATCTCTTGAAGATGCCAAAAAAGATGAAATGCTGTTCATGGAACTATCCCTTAGGGTGCGAATGCGCCATGAATTTGATGAAGAATTTGGTAAGGTAGAGTTTTCACTTTCTTACAGGGAAAAAGTAATCTTGATGAGTTTTCCAATTGAAGAGAATGTACTTTTTGTATCTTCTGAAAGACAACTTGATCTTGGAAAAATTCCATTTGGTATATTGGATATAATCAAGAAACACCATACGTAACTATTAGACTACAATCTGTACATTACTCGTCATCTTCATCATCGTCCAGGAATTCATAATCTGTAGTGTATAGCACAAATAATTTGGTAAACAAGGAGGGCTTTTTTTCATATAATACAAAAGTCATGATTGATCATACGTGTTCATGTTTTAGGACACGATATGTGGTGTTTTGTGACTGTTAAATCTATACCTTGATTTTCATAACTGGATACAATTGTCTGAAATTATTTAAAAATAGAAAAAGAGAGTTTGGGGGTTGTAATGAAGAACACAGAATTTTATCTAAAATTCTATATTGTCTTTTTCATTGAGCAAAAACTTTTTCGTTTTTCTTACTCCTTTTAGATCAAACCAGCTTATCTTCAAGGTGACTTTTTTGCCCTTGATTTCATCGACTGTTATCTTATCGGCTATTTTTACTAGTTCCATTAATGTTTGATTTGACATTTTTTCATTAATTTTATTTTCCAATTTGATTCTTGGTACTGAATTTTTTACACATGTTATTCAAAAAATTGAAGCTATACCTATTGGCCATACACGGTAACACCTGTTTTTCATTATGTTTTTAACACAAAACTACTTGTGCTAGTATCTTGTATTTTATGTCATGAAGGCAATGAGTTACAAGAAATTCCGCGAGTCAGAAGCTCCGTATTATGATACCATAGAAGGCAAAATGACAAGGGCTGAAGTTATAAAAAAACTAGAATCCTTTATAGTAGAAAGGCTAGGTGAAGGGCAGGATTTTTTTGATCAGTACAAAGTACGAGAAGCGTAAACTATCTGCCCATACTGGAGGCCAGTTTGTCATGAATCTGCGCTAAGATTAACTCGGCTTTTTCTTTATTCTCAAAGGTCTCTATTTTTTCATCCAT
Source organism: uncultured Nitrososphaerota archaeon (assembly GCA_963713025.1). Classification (GTDB taxonomy): domain Archaea; phylum Thermoproteota; class Nitrososphaeria; order Nitrososphaerales; family Nitrosopumilaceae; genus Nitrosotalea. The sequence continues at coordinate 20,482 of CAVQKA010000008.1, forward strand.
TATTGCATCAATTTCATAACTCTTGTCAACCAAGACGTTTGCCACATGATCATCTAGTGTTCCATTGCCCATCAAATAATATGCAAAGACTGTATTTTTCTGACCTATTCTGTGTAGTCTGTCTTCTGCCTGTCTGTGAATTGCAGGGCTCCAATCAAGTTCTGCAAATATTACATATCTTGCCCTGCTTAGATTGATGCCAACATTTCCTGCACGCAGTCCTGCTATGATCAGTTTAGTTTCACCGTTTTGGAATCTGTCTATGCCTTCCTGTCTTTCCTTGTCGCTCTGGCCACCTATTATGGAAGCCGGTGTATATTCTGACAAACTTCTGTGGAGCAACTCATGTATTGCCTTGTGATGACAAAATACAACCACACTTTCCTCGATCTCCATTATGTTTTTAACAAATTCAATTACATGGGGAACCTTGGCAACTCCAGCAGCTTGTCTTTCACTCTGTATTGCCCGCTTGTATGAAGAAAATTTGTCAAACGCACTTGTTGCAGTCTTTTGTTCGTTTTCTAATCTTTCCCAAATCTTGCCTAATTCGGCCTGATAATAATTCATATCTGAATCAATGAGTTCCTTGTATCTTACCTTCTCCTTGAGTTCTTTTAGGACATCAGATTTTTTTCGTCTTAACATGACGTGTTTGCGTAATTCTTCTCCCAAACTTGCCCGCTTGTTCTCAAGTACAATTGCCTTTCCTTTCTCATTGACATAGCAAAAGTACTCACAAAACTCGTCAAATGTACCTAAAAGACCAGGTCTTAGTATGTCTACAATTGGCCATATCTCTGAACCCCTGTTGTAAATTGGTGTTCCAGATAGGCCGACTCTGTACTTTATAGAATCAAGTGCTGCAAGTTTTTTTACAGCCATGTATTTTTTAGTTGTTTTTGAACGTAGGTGCTGGACCTCGTCACAGACAATTGTTTTGATATTTAATTTTGAAAGATCATCTATTCTTTTGTGAAGCAAATCATAATTGATAATATACACATCATGTTTCTCGATATCCTGGGATTTGCCGGTTCGAATTAAAATTGACGATGGATATCCATCTTCAATAATTTTTCCATTACGGCTGCGTTTTTTTAGGAATTTTTGAGTCTCTCTTTGCCAGTTGTTTAATGTTACTAGTGGAGCTACAATTAACACGGGAAACGTTTGTTTTTCAGTAGCAAGATATGCAAGGGTCTGGACCGTGTTGTGGGTTATGACTCCATTTGCAATATAGTTGTGTGTTTCAGGCATGGATAAATCGTAAACATGACCACAAAATGGTTTTTCTTCCACTGATTTGATTGGACACCAATTAATTGAATCTAAAGATATTTCTCGTAATTGTTGAGCCAAATCATGATGCGATGACTCTAATTTGTCAGAAACATGTAGCGCAAGTTGTTTGCTCATACCTTGTGTGTATTTGTATGGCGTGCACAGATTGAGGGAACGCAATGATACTCCTGACTCGGCAATCTTTTGGACAATTTTTTGTGATGGTACGCCCTCGATATTTGTATTGTGTTTTTTCTGTACTAGTTTTTCTAGTGCAACCTGTTTGTGCGGTGATAATAATCTGAATTGCCCAGCAAATCTTTCTATTGAATTACCACCAAAAGTACATGTATAGTATGTTCTTCGTATTCTAGTACCATTTGTAGCATACTTTTTAGCAGTCCTGATGCGTAGCCATATGCCAAAGTGGCGGAAAATTTCGCCTAGTGCTAGGGCGATGGATTTACTTGCAGTAGTTATTTCACAATGTGTTTTACCTACATGACCTTCAGAATCAAACATAGCTTGCACAAATGCTTTCTGCACTTCTAGAGGCGCTTCAATTATTGCTCGTGGGACCTTCTTGTCTTTTGATCTTCTACCCCATTCATATCCCCATTTTGAAAACAATTGATAAAATTGAGTTGTGGCAATAACGTGGGTTGTTCTTTCTTTTCTTGGTTTGGAAAGAATAATTCCTTGTTGTTTTGCTAGTTTTTGTACTCTTGCAAGTATCTTTGGATCTGAATTATAAAATCTACCATGTGGATATTTTTCATTCTCTACATACTCATAACCTTCTGCAATCTGCCATGCCATCAATTCTGCAATATCTTGTGGTAGTACACTGGTTCCATCATGTATTGTCTTTGATGGTACTGCAACTTTATCATTGGTGTCTAGTTCACCTGCTCTCTTCCATCCGTCCGGAGTAAGGAACCTGTGGCGTTTGGTACATTCTATTTCTGAACCATCTTTGAGAATTATCCTTGTTATGTCCTCGCTAATTTTCTGTCTGAATACTCTGATTACTTGTCTGGCAACTATGTTTTTTCCATCAAAAGTTTGTATGTTTATGGGAGTTTTCAGTTTCGCCCATGCTTCATTTTCATCTTGTTCCGTAATTTCTGACTGTTTCCAGATTTCTTTGATTGCGATACTTCCACTTGTTGTACTGATTAACGTGTCACCTTTCAAACACTTGCCAAGTCCCATTTCGTCTGCCAAGAGTGCATTTCCATATGATTTTAGTAGAAAATCAAGTCCCTCTCTTTGAAAGTCAAGAAGAGTTCCTCGAAACTGTGCTCCAGGATTTGCTTTTCGAAGCTTTTCAATTCGAGTCCATTTTTTTTGTGGAACTATAACTTTGCGAACTTTTCTATGCCATATTGATTTTGACCTAATCTCTAGCGGATATCTATCCATTATCCATTTTATTTTCTCCACATTTTGGATGGTATCTGGTACTATTGCCTCTTCTGGACCGTTTCCATACCATGCATGTGGTATAACACGGGCTACCATGCTTACTGCCCTTGAGCCAGTTAATTTCCAAGTCCAATTTTTTGAGTATGTATCTAAAACATACTCTAGGGTGCCAAAGTCTTTCATAGATCGTAATTCTTCGACATTTGGTGAACTCGATTTATGAATCTTTAACTCTGAACCGAAGATCGCAGTTTTATTGATTTATGACATCTTTAAATAATTTTAAAAGAAATTATGAGGTTTTTACACTAAATTATGGTTAAATTATGTGAATTTCTGTAAAGTCCATCTGTTTGAAAAAAATTATTTAACAGATTTTCTTCTGAATTTCTTGAATTTGTCAAAGCCTAGTTTTTGTCCAAAGAACTTTCTTACATAGAAATATGCAACAGCTGTTGCTGCTACTGCTGATCCGATTACCACAGTAGTTATTTGGAAAAATACGGCCTCATGGCCTGGGTATAACCCAAATACTGTAGCTATTGTGTTTGGTACAAGTTCAGCCGTTCCAGCTACTGTCCACCAGATGATGAGGATTGTAACCTTGTTTGTAACTTCGGTCTGGACTACGTTGACTCCAGTAGCAACCATTTGCATGACGTTCTCAGACATTTGTATCTGCCTGTCTAGTCTACCAAGAATTACCTCGAATTTTGCAAGAATTTTCTCGTCATCTGATACCATGTCTGCATCTCCATGTTTTAGGTTGTGTACTGTATCATAACTAGCCCATATTGCATTAAGATAAGTCAAAAGTGATGTCTTCATGTTTGATAACTCTAATGCGACATCTCTGGTGACTTGTCTGGAACCTGCTATGTCTATTTCAAACTGTTCAGCTCTCTCTACTATGAGTCGCAGGATTGAAAAATTGGCTTCACAAATTTCATCTATGATTCTTGCTAACAGTATTGTTTGCCTGTCTGCCCAACTGTCTGCTTCTTTTGGGAGTTTTCGTAAAACAGTGGGAGCGTAATTGTACAAACGTGTTATCTTTCCACCATAATCATCATGAATTGTAACTATCAAATCTTTTTTCATAAATATCAAAATCGGTGCAGTCAAAGTTTTGTTATTTCCAGGAACTACAAATGGTATCATGAGACCTAGCGTATCTATTCGATCTTCATAATTTGATACATATCCTGATAATAACACTGATGGATCCATAGTGATTCCTAATTTTTCTAGGATTATTGGAGCCTCATCCATTATACTGTCAACAACACACTCAATCCAAGTAAGATCTCCTGAAGAAGTAATTTCTGAAAGTCTCTGAGAGTTCTACGGATGGTTTCTTAAATGGCATACCTTCTTTTAATCCTGCAATACTGATTGTCTTGATCATAACCTAGGAGAAAATTTGGACTTATATACGTCTTATTCAATGATCAAGACCTTGTTTTACAGTTTCTATATGATTCATGTATTTCAAAAGATTTGACGAAGAATTTTTTCTAAACTTTTTTTGATAAAAGTATCTCATATAGCTCTGGGCTTACAATGGAAAAGAAGTTCATAAAATATGTCATCAATGCTTTTCCATACTAACATAATAATAGAAGTTTGAATCGAATACAGATGATGAAGGTACTAGTTGATGAAATGTATGACGGAATAGACATAAAACTAAAGGAATTTGGCTATCAGGCATTTAGCGTCAAAAAACTAATCTCCGAGGGGAAAAAACTCTCTAGTGATTATTCTGTAATAAAATATGCTGGAGATAATGGGATGATTATAGTAACTGAAGATGTGGAAATTGGCAAGGCATGTAAGGAAAATGATATTCTATGTGTACTGCTTGACAATGAAACAATTTTTAAGATAATTTTAGAAGAACTAAGCAAGTATAAAGAACGCTAGATGGTCTCTTTCTTGCCAATTCGCTTCTTGATTATGATTATTACGATTATTATGATTCCTATTCCAACTATTGCATCAACATAGTGCGAGTAATCTCTTATCTTATTCCACTCTTCTCCTAAAGTAATTCCAACATACATCAGAATGGCACTCCATATTATGGAACCAACAAAAGTATATGCTGAAAATTTTTTCAAATCCATCTTTGCAATTCCTGCAGGCAATGAAATGTATGTTCGAATACCTGGTAATAGTCTAGTTACAAATGTGGTCTTGTCACCATATTTCCCAAAGAATGATTCGGCCCAATCCAAGTGGGATTTGTTTAAAAGAACATACTTGCCATATCTCAAGATAACTTCTCTGCCCAATTTTATGCCAATAAAATATGCTATGAGAGAACCCACTAGATTTCCAAAACCACCTGCCAGTATAACCAAAATGGGATTGAACTTTCCAGTGGATACAAGATATCCTGAAAACGGCATGATGACTTCACTTGGAATTGGAATTAGTGCGCTTTCTACTGTCATGAGGGCAAATATTCCAAGATAGCCCGAATTTGATATTATATTGATTACAAAGTTTGCTAGATTACCGATTATATCCAACGCAACCATTTCACATTACCTTTTTTATTGTAAACAAGACTTATCTTACCACATTCCGCCTGTGTTGGTTCCAGGTTCATCAAAGTTTTTCTGCGATACATGCTTGTGAGCTTTTTTCATATGCCTATCTAGTCTTACGGGATCGTGCAACTCTAGGCCGCACTCTTTACACTTTGTTGAAACAGGTTCTTCCTTTTTCTTGAAAAGGCCCATGTGCTTTCATTGCAAATTTGTGATAATAATTCTTACGGTTAAAACTCGGAATTGGCCATTTACTTTTGAGAATTAAGAAAGCTCTGCGTAGAGAGTACCTACGCAGACAAGCACCCAGACGGAAATGGTATGCTATGAAAAGTTACAGATTTTGGAGATTGATAAGCTTTTACTTTGTACATTTTAATAGAGCATATTCAATAGTTTGATCCCTTGCAGCCTCTTTCATCTTTACCATTGACTTGAATAATATCTTCTCTACGTAGAATGGATATGTTTTTAGGATTTTTGTTTTCAAAAATTCATGATTTTTTATGTAATAATCCGCCAAGGGTGAATATACCTTTGAGCCAATCAACTGGGTTTCAATGATATTCAAACCTGTCTCGTTGATTGTTTTTTTAACCTTCTCCAAATCATAATGCTCTGAAGACCACGTAAACTTGAGGATCCCAATTTTTAAAAAATCCATTTTTGTTGGGTTTAAAAGGACTGGAATTGCAAGGATGATAAATCCATCTTTCTTGAGAACGCGTTTTGCCTCCGAGATAAATTCCTGAATTGGCTTGAAATGCTGTGCTGATTCTAATGCTATTACTCTATCACAGGATTCATTTGATAGTGGAATCTTTGTTGCAGTTGAATTTAACAGATTAATTTTGGAGCCATTTTTATCTAATGCACTGTTTGCAGATTTTAATTGATTTGAATTTATGTTCAAGCATGTTATATTCATGTCTGGATATTTTTTCTTCCAAAGAATCGCAGGCTCTGAAAAGCCACTGCCTACATCTAGAATGTTTTTTGCGTCTGTTAACTGCGCAATATTTCCAACTATGTTACACAGATTTGACTGTGCGTCAATAGGACTCTTTGTAGTCTCATCCCAATATCCGAAATTGAGGAAATTTCCTCCTGTTGAAATCTGCATCAATCCTGCTAGATAATTGTAAAGATTTACGACATCGCCCTCACTACGTCTCAATGTCCACAGTATTACATCAAAGGGATTAGGATTATTCACTATGAAAAATGTCTCTGTGTTGGGGGCTATTAAGATATTAATTTCTAATTGATGTGCTATGCATTAGTTGATCTTTTTATTTGACTTGTAAATCACTACATGTATTGGATGCATGTGATTCAAGAACTAGGGCATACAAGAACGGCAAGACATTTGATCAATGTAAAGAAATTGCAAAGAAACTGTCTCTAGAAATGCAAGACACAATCAAGAAAAATGGCCAAGTGGAGTGGAATACAATTTTAGAATCTGCCCACCATGATGAACTAGTATACAAACTCACTCTGAAATATCTCAGGCAAGATGGGTATGACATTGGTGACTGGAAGAGACCTCTAGTCCAAAAAACTATTTCTTAGGTTCCACTGCGCAGCTTCCATCTTGCGATTTTCTTATTCTTTTAGCCATCATGATTGGAGTTATGAGCAGCACTGGAATTGATATTGCAATAAACATGGTCTGAACCTGCGCCTCAAAGCTTGTCAGAAACAATGTAAACGTTGTAGCACCTGTTCCAAAACCAAATAACATTGTAAAAGCTGTCCCTGCACATGTTGGACATCCTACAAAAAGTCCCGTAATTGCTCCAAATGCTCCAAGCTTTCCTCCACTTTTTACAGCAGAAAATACTGTTGATGATATGGCAAAATTTAGGCCTACCAGAAATGATACTGACACTAGAAGCAACATGTTCAGGGGAATGATTTGAAGCCCAACATGTTCTGTGAAAAATACAAAGATCATTGGCATGTATCCTGGTAGACCACAGCAAGGAGATAGTTCAGCATGTGGCGGTTTTGGAAAACCGTAATCTGTTGCATTAATGTCAGGCTTGTAAATTATTATTCCTGATGTAAAAGCAAAGAATAATCCATATCCTATTGCACTGATTAGAAAAATTTGTTTTGCTCTTTTGTTGTTAATAGATTTTGAAATAATTGAAAGAATGGCTGTATCTGCAGATGAAATCTTTGCTAGATATGTTTTGTATAACCCCCATCCAATTGCAACAAACGATGCAAATAATACGACATATGTTGCAATTGCCAATCTTTGTAATGCCGGCATGGCGGCAGGCGTGATTATTAGACTGCTATTTTTTGCATATGCCAAAAAAGAAATGGCAATAGCTAAAAATCCAATTAGTATTAAAGCAACATTTGATTTTGTTAATAATTTCTGTTTTTCCACTTGTCCAAAGTTTGTGTCCTGACATTAAATTCTATCTCTGATTTTCTCCAAAGTGTTTATCTTGGGTGATTGAGTTATACTAATAGTCGTGAAGATCGACGAACCTCAAGATTCTGATTATGCTGAAACCAAGATAACACATGTTGGTTTTGTAGACCCGTATGGAGTTGAAGGACTTTTGATATTGAGAGCAACTGATGGAAAGGAGTTTCACATGCGCGCCTTCTCAGGTGAGGTGGCACGGCACATTTCTAATTTTATAGAGGGACAGCGAGGTGCCATCCCTACCATATACAATATGGTTGAAGAGATTGCAGAGCTCAATGAGCTTGTTCTGGTTAAGATCAAGGTATATGAAAGTGGAAGCGTCTTGCGGGCAAATATCTATTTTACAGGAAAAAATGATCTTGTAATGCGTAACTATCGTGCATCTGACGCAATAGCCCTTGCTTCATTTTATAATATTCCTATATTGGTTAGAAAAAATCTCTTAAAAGAAAAGATGGAAGCCTAGGTCAATATCTGGTCTAGTTTTCCTTCCTGCTGCGCCTTTTTAATCTCCATTGCAATTCTGCGTCCTACTCCAAAGGTTTCTCCGTACTTGTATTTGGTATATGGACTGGTTGTGGCAAGAATCGGATTTCCTGGCACTCTTAATGATACATCATAAACTACAATGTCTAGGTCGCGTGTTATCACGCTCTGCAATGAGAATGGACCAATTATTCCAGGAGCATATTCTCTTCTTACAGTGTTTACAAACTTGTCCCCAATGTCAATGACTTTTTCAAGTAATGATTCTCTGATGCTTGCTGGTGTGTGGCCAACCTCGATATTTTGTAATTCAATGTTCATCTCAAGCTGCTGTTTTGCAGGTAGTGAAACAAAGTCATGTAGATTAGTCTGCAGTCTTCTTTCTATTCCAAGAAAATCTACTTCGTCTGATATCGGAGTGTGGAAATAATTGAAGTTAAAATAAGTGCCGATGACAAACTCTTCGATACTTGCAGTCTTGAGTGCCTCTCTTGAAATCAATCCTTGTCTTATCTTTGTCTCTGTCTTGTCCTTGTATTCTGCATATGATGAAACATTAAAGAATGCTCTTTCCATTTTGCGTTTTTTTTCTTGAACTTTGACTATGACTGGCCTATCGATATCCTTTGGATCTTTGAATAATCTGGGGAATCTAATCTTTGATTTTTGAAGCAAATAGTATTGGTTTTTCTTGTTTGCCCTCTCCTCTGCTTGAAACAATGCACGGTTTCCAAATAATGGTACCTTGAATTTGTTCTCAACACCCTCGTATCCTAAATATGCCGTTAGTGCTCTGTGAGGTACAACAATTGTGCTTGAATCTCTAAGCCTTGCCTGAATCTTTGGAGATAGCATCTCTTGGAATTTGTTTACTATTATAATCTCGTCAGCTAATCTTGAAAATCTTTTGTATGGTACTTCTCTGCCTTTTTGGCATACTACTATGGTCTTGAAGTTTTCATCTTTTGCACCATCCATTACTTCAAGTGCTGAATGACTTCCAAGTACGCCAATTACTGGCTCTGAATATTTGCTGACAATCTTTAGAATCTCTGCCTTTTTTATCACGCCGTATCTATTTTACTTGGGTAAAAAAGCGTTATCTAATTTACTTGATACATCTAGTTTAACGCTGATTAAAATAGTGCTTTTAAAATTGTGGATAATTAGCTATTATAACGAATTAGCAATAATGGTAAAGTAGATTGTTGTGTAATGTATCCATTTTTGGTAGCATTGATCATTACTTGCGTTTGCTCTTGTGAAGATTGAGTATAAGGCATTGTGATTTTGGCCTGATAAAATCCACTACTGTCTGTTTTTCCAGTTGATTGCGCAATGATCTTATTGTTTTGATCTACAATGGTGGCGGTTATGTTGACATCTGAGATGCCACCATAATATTGATCAAAGTTTTTATCAGGATTGGATTGTGGATCAAAAACTCTTACTGATAAATTGTAAGTGAATGCCATGTACGCACGATTATTATTGGATGTTAGCATCAGCATTGGAAGGCTAGGTGCTTGTTGTGGTGTTATAGTGCTTGTGACATTTTGTAGTGGTGTTACAGTTGGCACTGATTGTACAGCAGGATTTGTAAATAACGCAGTAAATGTGACTGGTACAGAATTCCCACCACTCATAGTAACACCATTGAAGTTGTACTCAATTCCTGTTGTTGGAGTTCCAGTTACTTGGAGAAAAACACTGGACGCACCTTGAATTTGACCACTCAGGGTGATCTCACCCGTGTTAATCATAATTGTCAGGTTTGGCGCATCGTATTGTTGTCCATTAAGAGTAAGAGAACCACTAGCTGTGTTGTTGATAATTTTTAGATTAATTCCAGGACCGATTAATGATCTGGTGGGCAAGTTACTTGATGATATTATAGAATTTGTAGTTGAAGAATTAGTTTGGGTTGGAGCAACTGGTGTTATCGGCGTTGTCTGATTTTGTATATTTGTCTGATTTGATTGTACATTGACTATGATTATTCCAACATTTACTAGGTATTCGATAGCTTTTGAAAAATCATCATCAGTTGCTTGACCATTGACCCATAATCCTGCCAGACTTTTTACCCATGGGGGAACTCGTTGTATGGACTGTGTATTTTGCTGTGTTTCTGATATCTTGATTATTTTACTCTGCACAAGATATTGAATTCCTTTTTCAAAATCATTGTCAGTTACATCACCGTTTATCCAAAACTTGGCTGTGCTTTTTACCCAATTTGGGATACTTGTTGATTCTTGAGCATATGCATTAAGTGATAATCCTACTGTAATTCCGCTGACAATGAATAATGATATCCAAAATATTTTCTTCATATGGCAAGTCATCGTGAATTCTCCTTTAAAGTGTTCATTAAATGGTAAGAAATCATTCGTGATTCTAAAATCAATGCTGCTCGCGTTATTCTGTGTATGAACAAAAGTTGATGTAGATAGTAAATGAGTTGGCAGAACTACTTGAGGTCTTCTTTGTCTTTGAATTCTTTTAGTTCTTTTTCAGATTCAATTTTACCTTTCTCAAATTCGCCTTTTGCCTTTCCAAATGTTCTTGCTAGCTCTGGGATCTTTTTTGCGCCAAAAATCAAAACCCCGATTATTACGACTGCAATTAACACATTCTCGTATGCCATTATTGGCTTAAATGCGGCAGATCAAGATTTAAGTGTTGCAATGTTTTTTGCCTGTTTTTCTGATATTGCCATTCCTATGAGATATAATCCAATCATGGGCCCTGCCACAAACCACATGGTGACTCCACTTCCATCTGGAGTAATTGCCGCACCCAGTATGACCATTCCAATAATTGCATATCGTATATTATTTCTCCAGAATTTTGGCTCAATTAATCCAGATGCAGTGAGTGCATACATAATCAATGGCAACTGAAATGAAATGCCAAATGCAAGAATAAACTGGAGTACAAATGTGATAAAATCAATGATGTTCAAAAATGTAAGCAAGTCAGCTGACTGGCCATACTTGTAAAGAAATTGTAAGATGTATGGCGTGACAAAAAAGTATGAAAAGATTCCGCCTGCTGTAAAAAGCCCGATGGCTGGAATTGTTATGTTTCGAATTATCCGAATCTCTTTTCTATGCAATGCAGGGGCTAAAAATCCTACAAACTCCCTTACTATGATTGGCATTGCAAAGACCATTCCAAGTAATATTGCAATATAAAATTGGGAAAAAAATGCCTGTCCTGGGGCTGTTTGGATTAATTGAACGGTTGATGGTAGCAGGTGATGTTTCATGGATATTGTAAATTGAGCCGCCATATTGTTAAACGGACTAAATGTTGGATAGTAGAGTTTTGTTCCATTGTACATAAATGGCGTAAGATGAAAGCTTAGAATAAAAAATGAAAATACTCCTATTGCGATAACTGATCTAAATACTCTCTTTCGTAAATCTTCTAAATGCTGGCTAATGGTCATTGGCTTATCCATTGCAGATTATAAAATAGGATTAACTGTATTAATAGTGTATTTCTATGAATGCATTGCTGTGAGTACTATTTTCCAGGAATTGGCAGAATCTTGCTTGGTGGCAGGTTACTTTCTTGTTGTTCTGGTTCAGTAAAGTTTTCAAGCTCTAGTGTAAGTTCAGTACTTACTTCAAAATTATCCCCTAATTGTACTGCCAAGTCTGCAATCTCGTTTGGAGCCCAGATTTCACGTGAGCCCTTCAAAAATATTCTTGAACTCTTTTCAGCAGGTTCACCACCGAATTTATCCTTGATGAACTTGGTAATTCTGTCTACTTCTTCTTTTTCTATCATATTGTGATAAAACACAATACCCTTGATTGATTCGTAATCCCAGGGAGTTCCATTTCTATATGAGAATACTCCAAAGACTGCACCTTGGTCATCCTTTGGACATTTGATCTCCCAGATCAATACTTTTTTTGGATCGAACTTGGCTTTTCTTACATCGTCTACTGTAAGTTTCCAATATCTTAAGCGGCTCATGTTATAACCAATAAATGAATATTGACAGTTAATGAGCCTTACTAGACACAAAACACGGTGTAACGTAGGTTAATCTTGTTGTAAAATATTTGTTATATCAAAATCTAGTTTACCAAGTTTTTCAGCAATGAGGACACTAGTTCTTTTTTTAGAATGGATATTTGTGCGAGATCCTTGATGATATTTCCATATTCTCTCATCTCTGAATGTATAATTAAGATCTGTTTGTAATCAAGGCTTGCCTTGTCAGGCATCTGTCCTAGCGGTTTGAGGGTTTTACCGATTTCCTTCCACATTTCTTCAAAATGTAATGTTTGGTGGTTTGTCATGATATGCTCAACTCAACAGTGTAATTCCCGTAATTCTCTTGATGTCCTCCTGATTCAATTTGTTTGAAGCCAAAAATATTGCAAGCTTTGTGGCATCTGATCCACCTTCTGATATTTTTAAGAGATTCACTGTTCCCAAGTCATTTACAGTCTGACTCTCGATGTGACTGATTTTTTCAGATTCTTTTGTGTCTAATTTTGAATGAATTTTTTTATCAAGCAGGGATTCAATCTTGGAGGGATCAATGTTTTTTAACTGTCTCTCTAAATCATCCGTGTCTGTAAACTCTATTATTAGTTCTCCAATTGTCATGGCTATCCTCACCGACGCCATGACACACAAACATTGATAATTTTCATGTTGATCATTGTTTTTTCTTGTTTTTAGATAACAGTGAATTCAAAAACGTACTATTATCAAGAGTTGGATTATCTTTTTTTGCATCCTTGATAGCTTTGAGAAATTTCTGGAAAGATTCTGATTTTACTGTGATTGTTTTGTATTCTTTTCTTGGCAAGTATTTTTCTTTGTCCGGTACGTATGGATAAATTGTTGGTAGAATTTTTGTGGGATGAGATCGAGATATTATCCATTTTATGAAATAATATGTGACATGATTCCCACAAATGGTAAATGTCCGGTACTAGGAGACATTCTTCATGAAATGCACGCATCTATCATTGTACATCTAATTGATTAGCTGGTAATTCCGGTATGTAAAAACATGAAAATCCTCTTGATATGAACATGTGTAAATGGTTAAACTTTCCAAGAACACTCTTGGAATTATGCAAAAATACTTGATAAATTTGAAATTCTGATATTTTTGTTTTGTTGGAATTGCGATTAAATTGTTAGATTTGTCCATACGACTAAATATTCGACAATAAAATTGTGTACATGGAAGTTATTCCTGCAGATCGTCTTGAACTCTTATCCGAAATGGAGGAGAACTATGAGAGAAAAGACAAGGATTTCTTTGTACATCTGCTAAACCACAAAGACTTTGTTATAAGGTGTAGAACCGTCTGCATCCTTGTAGATATGGGTGGAGAAGATGTTGTTCCACATGTTGCAAGTGTTTTAAAGAATGATCCTAACGAATTGGTTAGACATGAAGCCGCATTCTCACTAGGCCAGATGTGTCTGAGAAGCGGTATAAAACCATTAGAGGATGCAACTAAGAATGACCCTAGCTTGTTTGTAAGGCATGAAGCAGCTGTCGCACTTGGAGTGATTGGTTCACAAGACGCAAAAGAGACATTACAAAAAGCATTAGAAGATTCAAGCGAACAAGTTCGAGATTCTGCAGTGGTTGCGCTCTCAAATCTAAAATTTATGGAACATCTTTGCAAGAATGAAAAATTTGCCAAGCTTACTGGCGGCTAAATTGGTGTAACTAGAGTTCCTTCTGGCGTTGATTTAAAATCATAAATTGCATCAATGTTAGAGTTTTCAAATATTTCTGAATCATGAGTTATTATGATGAATTGAGAAATTGCATCGATATTTGATTCAAATGCCTGTGAGAGCACACTTACAAGAGATTTTCTTCGCTCTTGGTCCAAGTGAGTAGTTGGCTCGTCAAGAATTATGAAATTTAGATTGGATGAGCCCATAAGATGTGCCATTCCAAGACGTAGTGCTAGTGCAACACTTACCTTTTCTCCTCCGCTTAATGATTCCAAATCTAATTCTAAATTTCCAGCATAACATGTAATTCCTATGTCTCTTGCCTTGTCTTCAAGTGATATTCTTTGAATCTTGACGTTAAATGTCGAGAGATATTCTGACGCCTTTTGAGATATCATGCTTAATGCCCATGAGCGAAGACTTGAGGCAACAGGGCCGTCTCTGTTATAGATCTGACTTCGAACTGTGTCAAGATTTGACACATATTGTTTCACATCCTGTAACTCAATTAATATTTTAGAAATTTTCTCTGATTCTTCTTTGTATAGAGTTAGTTTTGTATTTACTGCTCCAATGTCTTGGTCTAATGTACTGAGGATTTTACGTTGTTGTTCTAGTTTTACTTTGAGATCTCTAAAATTGGTTATATCAAAATCCTGTGTCTCTTGTACCAGTATAGTTATTCCATTGATTGCATCTACTGAATAATCATCAATTGCATACTGCATTAGATTTCCAATGCTTACTTCAAGAGGAATGTCTTTGATATTGCTCTTTAATTTTGTCACCTGGTCTTTGAGGGTGGTTAAACCATCCTGGTTTTTTATGCCGTTCAAAGACAGTATGCCTTCGGCCTTTGCAATTTGTTGTAATTTCAATTCAAGTTCTCTCCTTTTACTTTGAAAAATGATATCGTCTTTTGAACACAATTCGGTTTTCTTTTTCAGCGTCTCCAGTTCTTCCCGAAGGTGTTCTTCTTCAAACAATGGATTAAGCTTGTCCACCTTGGAATCACAAACCGGACACTTGCCATCCACTAGATGCAGTCTATTTGCAATATCTTGCTGCCCTCTAATCATTGCTATTTTTTCACCTGCTTCTTTTGATTCTGTACGAATCCTGTCAATCTCTGACTGGACATGCTTTATTTCAGATTCTACTTGTGGCCTAAATGATAAAACTGACAAGCTATTGGAGCACTCGGCAAGTTTTCTCTCCTTATCTTCAAGTTCTCGTTTTATGGATATAATGGAATTTCTTAGGTATCTGAGGAGATCTTCTTTTTTGTTCTCAATGTCTTTTATCTTGAGTTCTTTTGGCGCCTCAGATTCTATCTTTTGTTGTAATGTGGCAAACTCTTGTTCCTGTGATATCTTTTCTGATTCTAGTCTTTTCTTTTGTGGCTCAAGAGATATGATCTCTTTTGATAATGAATTCATTTTTGTCTGAAGAACATCAATACTTGTATCGTCATAACTTAATTTCAACTTGATTGATTCTCTAAAGCCGTCTATTGTTTTTTTCATAAATTCGTAAGCAACGTCAAGTTTGTCAATACCAATTATTGCATTGACAAGTTCCTTGAATTTTTTAGGATCTGCCTCGATGATTGTTTGTAGTTCTCCTTGCTGTACAATGGATGCAACTTTGAGTTTTTCAAAATCTAATCCAATTAAGGACTCGATTGTCTTTGTCATTGATTCGCCAAATTGTTTTCTTTCTCCTGCCGCAAGTGGAACTAGTTCATCGTTTATTTTTTCATATAGCTGTGCGGCAACTGTTCCCTTGGTGTCTATTTTGCGAACAGCTTCAAATTTTCTATTTCCTACTGAAAATTCTACTTTGGCATATGATTGGTTACTTCCTCTTCGTAATAGTCCCTTTACTGATTTTCTAATATGTTCGCCAAACAGTGCAAATGTGATTGCATCTATGATGCTTGATTTACCAGCTCCATTTGGTCCCACAAAGACTGTGACTCCCCTGTCAAATGTTAATTTGGTATTTGCATGGGAGAGAAAATTTACTAGTTCAACTGACTGTAGCATTTTTCATCCTCCTGAATCGTTCAAAATTTTCGTTTACTGCCTGGCTTGCCTGCTCGATGTTTCCTTTTGATAATAATGGTAATAATTCATCGATTGCAAAATTTGCCATCTCCTCAGAACCTAGTATCTCTTTTGCAATCCTGTGCATCTCTTCTTCTATTTTCAATGGCTTGTCCGTAAAGACAGAACCGCTTGCCTGCTCAGAAGAGACATGTTTCCAAAGGCAACGGAGTGTAAGATCTGTCAACTTTGAGAGTTGCGATTGAACAAGGCTTGGATCTATCTCACCTATGATTTTTAGTTCAATAATTGGTTTTCTTGCATATGACTTGATTTTTTCAGCAAGTATGTTTACGTCATCTGAAATATCTTTCATTGAAGTTTTTACAGACATCTGGGGCCTGATGTCAAGTTTTATCCATGTTGGCACTGCTTCTGATTTTGAAATATCTACTTGATAGAATCCCTTTTGTGTTTCTTTTATTCCCTCACTTGATGTGAGTTCGATTGACCCGGGATATGCTAACGGGCCTCCTAGGTGTGAGAATCGTTTTAAATCTTGATCATGAAGATGACCCATTGCATAATATGTGAAGTTCTTTGGAAGGTCTGTAGAATTTATCTCTGCTGCAAACTTGTTTATCTCTGAAATTCCTTGATGTAGCACCAATATTTTATGTCCCTGATGTTTCTTGGCTTCTGCATCAACTCTTGCAAAGTCTTCTTCAAATGTTTCAATCTCTGTCTTTCTACGTTTGTCAAATCCTGCAATAAATACATCTTTGTAAATTATTGGTTTTCCATTTCCGATATATTTTGAAAAATCCAAATTGTGGTATACAAAAGGAACTGGAGTTGATCTTATTCTGCTGATGTCATGATCACCTAGAATGAAAAAAGAATCAATGTTATTCTGTCTTAAGCGTTTTAACGCATTTGCCAGTACAACAATTGCTTTTCCACTTGGATTTGGAACATGAAAAATGTCTCCAGCTAGTATGACAAAATCTACATGATCTTTTATTGATGTATCGATTGCTTCATTGAATGCCATGTATACATCATTTTCACGCTCTTCAGAGTGATATTGTACAAAACCCAAATGTGTATCAGAAATATGGGAAAATATCATCTCAATCTAGTAACAAATCTTTTTGAACCATGGATCTTGTTGATTCCTTTGCAATCTCTTTGAACTTGTCAGTCTGACTCCATTCTGAGACTGCATCCAAATCTGAACCTGATTTCTTGCTTTTTACCTCGTCTACGTGCACTATTGAAGGCAGATTTACCCATTGGCCAATCAGTACTGCGTCTCCAATGTTTAATGATGAGAGCTGTGAGAGTAGGTCCTTGCTTAGCGATTCTGCTGCAGACGCAATCTGTTGTTGATCATCATCTTGAACTATCTTCATTATTGCAAGAGAGCCCATCTGACTAAGTACATTGGGATCGATATTTCTGGGTCTTTGTGAAACAACTCCAAGACCAATTCCAAATTTACGGCCTTCTCTTGCCACTTTTGATGCCCAATACTTTGTATCGGTATGCTCCCCCTTTGGAATAAAGACATGAGCTTCCTCTATTATTACAAATATTGGAGCAAGAAACTTGTTGACTCTTTTCTGTGATGACTTGCCTTTTCGTTCCCAGACTGCATCTTTTCTTTGTTGTAATAATTCTTGTAAATAATATGATAGTCCGGCATTTGCTTGTCGCTCGCTAAGCTCTGATATATTCAAAACATTTACCCTGCCTTCTTTGATCAAGTCTACTGGATCTCCACAGTCTGGGTCTAGTATGTCGGAGAATCTGTGTTTTGAATCATCGATTTTATCTAATACTCTGCTTGCACTGTCTGCGTATCCCTTGGTTGTACGTCCATATGATGAAACACTTTCTTCTAATGCTTGCCAGAAATCCTTTGACTGTTTTACTGATTCTGTAAGCGACTCGCGCAGCACTCTTTGTTGCTTGTCTGCATTTTCTCTAAGTTCTATTACTTCGGCTAGCTTGTCTGCAGGCAATAGTCTTGGGTTTATCTTTGCCATCATGTAATTTATCTTGGAAACATCAAGACTTTCATAGTCATTGTGGTAATCAAAAATAATCAGAGTACCGTTTAATGATCCAATGTGTCTTGCAATTAGGGAAACAAGATTGCTTTTTCCCATACCTGTCATTGCAAGTATGGCCAAGTGTCTTGATACAATTTTGTTGATGTTAATCTTGGCCTCAATGGTTGAATTTCGTAAAAGAGAGCCAATTCTAATCCATTCTCCTGTAGTAGGACCAAATATTGTGCCTAAATCTTTCTGAGTTGCCTCAATAATTGAAGTTCCTGGAAGTGGAGGCACTGCCGGTAAAATCATCTGACCCTTTTGTAATTTATCTAAAAATCCCAGTATCCCAATCTTTACCTTGTAATTTTTATCCCTTGAATTGATATCTGCAACTTCCTTGCTTTCTATCGCCTCATCAAAATTTCTAACATCAGTTAGTGCCTCACTTGATATCATTGATTTTTCAACAAGACCTAAAATCTTGCCATCTTGTGAATCAATTATTACATATTCTCCAACTGAAAGTGGTTTTGATGATTGAGCAGTAACATCAGTTGGTCTTGATTCTCCAATTACTACGCCTATTGTCAACTCAATACCTCTCTAGAGCCTACTTCATTTCCAAGTCCATATAGACTAACAAGTCTTGCCAGATCTGAATTTGTTATCTTGCAATTCTCATGTGCCAGCTTTAATGAATATGGATATCCACCTACGCTGTTTTTTGTTATCATGTCAAGTAATGATTTAATTTCATTTTCGTTATGACCTGAACCTAAAAGTTCGATCTTAATTAAAGGAGTGGAATCTCTAAGTCTTGCATAGACATATGACACTACTTTGCCAGGTCCTAAACTGTTATCCACAAATAGTTTACTAAAACCTGGTGTCTTGACTGCATGGTTATAATAAAAAATATCTCCTGCAACTGAGCCCAATTTTTCAAATTGTTTTCTTGCAGATGATGTCTTTGATATGAAAATTACATTGTTTCTCTTTTTTATTGCTGTAATAATTGAACTTCCTAGTGAGGCCTGTCTTGTAAGAAATTGTGAATATAATGAACCATCTAATATCACAAGTTCTGCCTTGTCAACAGAGTTAACACATGCCTCCACTTCCATTCTGCTGGCTTGCGTTTCAAGCTCAGGTGTTGGCTGCCCTAATCCCTGATTGTGAGTCTCTGTTATTATCTGGCCATCTGATTTGATAGATACTCCAGTCACTACCCACAATTCGAGACCTTGAAATTTTGTACTGTTATAACTACTGTCTATTCCTGCTATGTCCGAGTCCTTTTTCTGGGGGTTGTATTCTTGCCAGTTCTCCTTGGCTGTTTTAATAATTTGATCAAATTTCTCGCCCTTGAAGATAGATCGTGCCTCTTCTCGCTTCTTAATTGCATCACGATATACAGTGTTGAGCATAAGACACCTTTGCCTACACGGATAAAATGTTTCTCGTTTGAAATATGTTTGTCCTCCAGTTAATACAAAATCAACTTTTAGCGAACTAATTAATGGTAGTAGGTGGTAATTGTATCATGTTTGAAAACGAAAGGACGTGGGGTAGATTCGTAGATGATAACTCTACTGATGAATTTCATAACAAATTTGATAATGCTATAGAAGAGGTACGAAAAGACTTTGGAAAAAGTTATCCAATGATAATTGGCGGCAAAGAGATATTTTCTAATGATCAATTCAAAGTACGATCTCCTGCTGACAAGAATTTGATCCTGGGACAATTTCCTGTGGGGACAAAAGAAGATGCTTTACACGCAATAGAATCAGCAAAAGAGTCATTTCATAAATGGTCTCTTACTCCTTATCAAAAAAGAGTTCAGATATTCCGTGATGTTGCAGACGTATTTTCTGCAAATAAATTCACCCTTGCTGCAATTCTATGCTTTGAGAATGGAAAGAATAGGTTGGAATCGATGGGAGACTTGGATGAGTCAATCGACTTTATGAGATTCTATGCAGACCAGATTGAAATCAACACTGGATTTTCAAAAGAGACAAAAAATGCAACAGCAGGTGAGAAGACAAGTAGCGTTCTCAAACCGTACGGAGTTTGGGGAATCATTTCTCCGTTTAATTTTCCATCTGCAATTGCAATTGGAATGACATCTGGGGCTCTCATTACTGGAAATACAGTTGTTCTAAAACCATCAAGCGATGCACCTATTTCAGCATTCAAGTTTGTTGAATCAATATATCACAAGCTTCCACCCGCTGCAATTAACTTTGTAACAGGCTCTGGGGGAATAGTTGGAAAAACAATACTTGAAAGTCCGCTTGTTGATGGTATTGCCTTTACTGGTTCCAAGGACGTAGGCATGAGAGGATATTCTACATTTGCTATGGCTAAACCTCGTCCCTTTATCTCTGAGATGGGAGGGAAAAACCCCGCAATCGTATCTGCAACTGCAGATATTGAAAAAGCATCAGATGGTGTTCTAAGGGCAGCATTTGGATATGGTGGACAAAAATGTAGTGCCTGTTCTAGAGTGTATGTCCAAAAATCTATTGCAAACAAGTTTTTGGAGAGACTTGTTGTAAAGACAAGTGCACTAAAAATTGGAAAACCGTGGGAAAAAGACGTTTACCTTGGACCAATCATAAACGATGAATCTGTTAAAAAATATCAAAAATCATCTGAACTTGCAAAAAAAGATGGCAAGATTCTATGTGGGGGTTCTATACTCACTGATGTAACACACCGAGATGGAAATTTTGTATCGCCTACAATTGTTGCAAATCTTCCAAAAGATCACGAGCTGATAAGAGAAGAATTATTCTTACCATTTCTTTGTGTTGAAGAGTTTGATACCTTTGATGAAGCACTTGCACTTGCAAACAAAAGTATCTATGGATTGACTGCTGGAGTTTTTAGCCAAGACAAAAATGAGGTTGAAAAGTTCTTTGAAAAAATTGAAGCAGGAGTTACATATGCAAATAGAGCAGCTAGTGCAACCACAGGTGCTATGGTTGGGGCACAACCGTTTGTTGGCTGGAAAGAATCTGGAATATCTGGAAAAGGAGCAGGTGGTGCATACTATCTCTTACAATTTCTACGAGAACAAACTCAGACTCGGTGTGAGTGAATAAACGAACTACCCAGTAACAATATGTTTCTCTTTCTTTCTCGAAGTCTTCTGATAGAGTAAGGTAACCAGTTGGTGCCATAAGGGATATACTCTGATACTAGAAATCCGCTTTTTACTAAAATTGGTTTTATCTCATCTCTAATTCCTTTTAGCATCTGAAACTCAAATTTTCTTTCATATCTTTTTGACAGATTTGTGGCAAGGTCAATTAGCTTGGAATCATGTGTTGCAATAGCAAATTCATTTCCCTGTTCAAATAAAGTCCGCATCAATTTCTTGTAATTATCATCAACTTCGTGTCTTGTTGTATATGCATTCTTTGATTTTTCATGATATGCGCCTTTTACCAGGCGAATCTTGGCACCTTTTTCTAAAAGCATTTTCAAGTCATCTTTAGTACGTTTGAGATTTGATTGTATGACGACTCCCAATCTCTCATATTTTTCAAAGAGATTCAAGTATATTCTGAAGGTATTGTTTGTATGCTCTGAAGACTCCATGTCAATCCAGACAAACGACTGGGATTGTAATGCTTTTTCTATAATTTTATCAAGATTCTCAAGACATTCTTTTGAACTAATGGACAAGCCAACCTGAGTTGGCTTTATGGATAATCCTCCGGAAATCTTTGATCTTCTCAAGTTTGAGACAAGTGTGAGATAGTCTGAAACTGTCTGGCATACTTGTGTCTTTGATGACATGTGTTCGCCTAATTTGT
Organism: uncultured Nitrososphaerota archaeon; assembly: GCA_963713025.1. GTDB lineage: Archaea > Thermoproteota > Nitrososphaeria > Nitrososphaerales > Nitrosopumilaceae > Nitrosotalea. The sequence continues at coordinate 42,370 of CAVQKA010000008.1, forward strand.
TCAAAATTGCACCCATTCCGTTGCTGTTTGCCTGATGTGCAGACTTGAGGGCGTCTTCCATGGTGTCACCAGCTATCCACTGTTTTGCTATCTTGAATAGGACTTTTTCCATTAATGTGGATTCTTGTTTTTCCAAATTGCTCTGATGTTATATGTTCTTAAAGATAATTCAATATTCTGCTAAATTCTCTTAGTGTCTAATAACAGATTTAACAAGGACAAGTGCTTGAGAAATTCGTATTGAAAAGGGTAGGGCTACTTGGATGTGGTGCAATTGGCTCAGAAATTGCACTTGCAATAGATTCCGGAAAAATCTCTGCAAAACTTACCCATGTTTATGACTTTTCAAAAGAAAATTCCCAGAAATTAGTTGATAAATTAGAAAATAAACCCGTTATAACAGAAAATGTTGGCTTGCTTGCAGCATCTCCAGTTGATCTGATAATTGAAGCTGCGTCACAAGATGCAGTAAGAGATAATGTGCTAAGTATACTTCAGAATAGAAAAGATATCATGATAATGAGTGCCGGTGCTCTTTTGGATGAAACAATATTTGATATCGTGATGGATGGTTGTAAAGATTTCAACAAGCGAGTATATCTCCCATCGGGTGCAATAATTGGACTTGATGGAATTCGTGCAGTACAGGATGAATTGGAATCAGTAGTTCTTGTGACGACAAAAAACCCCAAAGCATTGAAAGGTGCAAAATTCTTTGAAACCTCAAAAATAAATCTAGACGAGATAAAAACAATCACTACAATCTATGAAGGAAATGCACAAGATGCAGTAAGACTATTTCCTGCAAACATCAATGTCAGCTGCACTTCTAAGCCTTGCAGGAATTGGTAGTGAAAAGACTAGAGTAAGAATAGTTGCAGATCCCTCCACTGATAAGAACACTCATGAGATACAAGCTCAAGGAAAATTTGGAAACTTTTCAGTAAAGGTAGAAAATGTACCCAGTCCAAGTAATCCCAAAACAAGCAGACTTGCTACTTTATCTGCTATAGAGTGTCTAAGAAAGATCTGTGGGACTACTCTCAACGTAGGCGCGTAAATGGTAATTTTTGCCACAATTGTTCCATGTGGCAATAAATTTGTCAATATCATGACCCTTTAAAGACGAATTATAGATACCATATTCTGAAATGGATTTCGCATCTGAGATACTAAGGCTCAAAAAAGAAAAAGACGTTCTCATTCTTGCTCATAATTATCAATTACCTGAAGTACAGGATGTGGCAGATTACGTCGGTGACTCGCTAGGCCTGTCAAGGCAAGCTGCAAACACTGACTACAAGACAATTCTGTTTTGTGGAGTCCATTTTATGGCAGAGACTGCTGCAATAACTTGTCCTGACAAAAAGGTGTTAATTCCAGACCTTGGAGCAGGATGCTCTTTGGCTGATACAATAAATGCAGAAGAGTTGAGAAAATGGAAGTCAGAACATCCTGGGGCAATCGCCGTAGGGTATGTGAATACATCTGCAGAAGTAAAGGCTGAGCTTGATTACTGTTGTACTTCATCAAATGCTGTAAATGTTGTAAAATCAATTCCTGCAGACAAGGAGATCTTGTTCTTACCAGATATGTTCTTGGGCTCTTATGTTGCCAAGATGACAAATCGTCATAACATGTTCATCTGGGCGGGAGAATGTCACGTTCATGCTGGAATAAGATCACAGGATGTACAACAAAAACTCAGCGAGTATGCCAATGCAGAATTTTTAGTTCATCCAGAATGCAGCTGCACATCTTCTGTAATGTATGATATTGCATCGGGAGATTATGGTTCAAGACAAGTCCAAGTTTTATCTACTGAAGGAATGATGAATTATGCTAAAAATTCTACATCAAAACAATTTGTTGTGGCAACAGAGACCGGTATATTGTACAGAATGAAAAAACTCAATCCTGAGAAACAATTTATCCCAATGTCTGATAGTGCTGTATGCAAATACATGAAGATGATAACTCTGGACAAGGTACATGCATCATTAAAAGAAGAAAAGTATCAGGTAAAGGTTCCAGAGAATATAGCAACTAAAGCTCAGGTTGCAATAGAGCGCATGCTTGCAATTAACTAACCTCAAGACTAAGATCTAGACCTGTGACTGAACTTGTCAGTCTTCCAATGGATATCATATCTACTCCAGATCTTGCATATTGTATAACGTTTGAATGGTTTATTCCGCCAGATGCTTCAATCTTAACTTTATTTCTCAATCCTTGTTCCTTTAACTTTTTTATTATGTTCTTAATCTGAACGGGAGACATGTTATCAAGCATGATGATGTCTACTCCTAGTTTTGCTGCCATTATTGCATGATACAAGCTTTCAACTTCAACTTCGATTTTTTTGTGTTTTTGTTTTGCGCGTTTAATCAAATCTAAAAGTGAGTCTGTCGCTGCAATGTGATTATCCTTTATCATGACCATTTCATCTAGGGACATTCTATGTCTGTGCCCTCCTCCAATTACTACTGCATCCTTGTCAAATATTCTAAGACCTGGCGCTGTCTTTCTTGTTGAATATAGTCCAACTTTGGGATTTGCAGCACGAATCTTTTTTGCATATGTGTTAACCTGTGTAGCAATTCCGCTCATTCTTGACATTAGATTTAGCGCTGTTCTCTCGCATGAGAGTATTGGGTATGTATCTCCATATATTGTGATTATTTTTTGATTTGGGACAACGAATTGCCCATCTTTTCTATGTACTGTAACTTTGCAATTTCGTGATTGAAAAATCTCTTTTGCATATTGAACTCCTGCAACAATGCCGTTCTCACGAGATATTATGCTTGCAACAATTTTTTTTCTTGGAAGTAATCTGCTAGTAATATCTCCATTTCTAATGTCTTCGGCAAGAAAACTTTCTAAATATTTTTTTGCGCTTTTTTGCAACCTAGGTTACCTTGAGTGCATACTTGCCTTTTTCTTTAATTCCTAAAGATTTGGCAACAACAGAATTTGTTGGGTCAACAACAAGGACTGAACTACTCCAGTCCGGACTAAGATCAGATGATTTGCATATTGGACATACTTTACCTACTGTTACAAATTTACACTTGCGACATGCCAATTCTCTAACCATTTCTTATCACTTTTTCTCCGTTGTCTTTTTGGCCTTGTCTACAGCTGGGGCAGCTGGAGTCTTTGCAGCTGCAACTGGTGCTTTTGCTTTCTTTATCTCTTCTTCAATCCATTCGTCTGCCCCCAAGAACGGCTGTCTGCATGTGATTCCGACTTTCATAGCTGCTGTCTTGCCAATTGATACTGCAGTAATTCTTGCACGAAGTGTAGTTCCAATCTTCATTGTCCTTCCACTCTGGTTTGCAAGGATCATGCCAGACTTGACATCGCTTTTGAGATAGTCATCCATAATTTGTGACAAGTGTAATAATGCGTCTGTTGCACCAATTCTGACAAATGCTCCAAAGTCTGTAATCTCGACAATTTCTCCACGGACGATTTCTTGGAGTTTTGGTGAAAATGTTAGTGCTGTAAATTCTACTCTGTGATATGTTCCTCCATCTCCGGCAATAACTTTGCCCATTTTTTCTACCTTGGTTTCAAGTATCATGATGACATAACCAAGTTCTGGATTTATCATGCTCTCATATTTTTCTCTTAAAATTGTAATAGCTGCTTTTTTTAGTGATTCTCCAAACAGTTTAGGCGGTATCCTAACTACATCAGTAAGGGTTGATATAGAAAACAATCAAGAAATTACATAAAATTTGAATTTATGAATCTTTGGGTGACTTTGGCGTTATTCTTGCCTATGTTTAAATATTGTATTCATAACTTTTTACTTTATGGTATCTGTTGATCAAGTCCTTACCACTCTTAGTACTGTAATTGACCCAGATCTCAAAAAAAGCATAGTCTCAATGGGTATGATAAAAGACATTGAGATTAATGGAAATGATCTGAAATTTACACTTGAACTTACTACTCCGGCATGTCCTTTCAACGATGAAATAGAACAGGATGTCCGAGCTGCAATTGCTACAATAAAAGAAGTTTCAAAACTTGATCTTAAGGTAACTGCCAAAGTCATGGAGGGAAGATCTCTTAGTGTAGATCAAATGCTTCCAACTGTGAAAAATATTATCGGTGTTGCAAGTGGTAAAGGTGGAGTTGGAAAAACGACTGTATCTGTAAACTTGGCACTTGCATTAGCACAGACTGGTGCAAAGGTCGGATTGCTTGATGCCGATATCTATGGACCAAGTGTTCCACTTATGCTTGGAATGGGCAAGGCCTCTATGGAAGTTGACAATAACAAATTACAACCAGCAGAATCCCATGGAATCAAAGTTGTATCATTTGGATTTTTTGCAGAGCAGGCACATCAGGCTGCAATCTACCGTGGTCCCATAATTTCTGGAATCTTAAAACAATTTCTTGTTGATACAAACTGGACTGATCTTGATTATCTTATAGTGGACTTGCCGCCAGGAACTGGTGATATTCCACTGACACTTGCACAGACTATACCTATTACTGGAATAGTTGTTGTTACGACTCCTCAAGAAGTTGCAAGTAATATTGCAGTCAAGGCATTTGGTATGTTCCAAAAATTAAACATACCAATAATGGGCGTTATAGAAAACATGAGTTATTTTACGTGTACCAAATGTAATGAAAAACATTACATCTTTGGAAAAGAGGGCGCAAAAAGAATGAGCGAGACCCATAATTTGGCATTCTTGGGAGAGATCCCACTTAATCCTGGCATAATGGAGGGTTCTGACAGTGGAAAACCAGTGCTTGTAACTGATCCTAATTCTAGCATGTCTCAGTCTTTTATGATTGTGGCAAAGAACGTGGCTGCCAAGTGTAGTGTACTTGCATCTCAGCTAAGTGAAGAACTAAAAGCCGAAGTAGCTACATAAAAATAGTTGAAAACAAAAGAAAATTGTGCGTCTGCCTGAAAATTTACGTGACCAATTAAAAAAACCTCTTGGCATATTACTGCCAGACTCTGATGCTACTAGGGATAATATCTCAAAAAATATTCCACTGGGCTCCTTTGTAATCACTGTGGGTGATGCCACTACAGAAAAAATGGTAAAATTTGGCTTTAATCCGTCATTGCAAATTATAGACTCTCTAGAAAAAAGAAACAAGAGGGATTTACCAGAAGGAAACGCAGCCACAATTCTTACATGTACAAACCCTGCAGCCGAGATAACAGACGAAAGTGTATCTTTAATTCAAAAATCATTTGGTATGACATTACCGGTGAGAATTATTGTATCTGGAGAAGAGGATCTGCTTGTACTTCCTGCCGCAGTATACTCGCCTGATAATTCTGTAATTTTGTATGGCCAACCAAATGAAGGGCTGGTTATAGTGCATGTGACAGAGGAGGTAAGAAATAGAGCTAGGTCCATAATGGATTCAATGAGTTAGTGGGGAATGAGGAGACGGTGGCTGTATGATTTGTGATTAAACTAATGGATTTCTGACCCTACTTACCACTTTAGTAGTAAAAATAAAAAATTACACAATTGCTGGCATACATTTTGACAATATGTATTAAACTTGAGATCTCTTGATATGTTGTTCTGTGAAATTAGACTCTGATCTTCGTTTTAAGATACTGGAAAAAGTGGGAATCTATTGTGCGAGATTTAGTATCTCCGAGCCAAAGATGTTGTTGACAACAAAGGAAGTACTAGAAATGCCAAAGAGTGTAACTGAAGGCAGAAGAACATCAGCCTACAAGTATCTTGGGGTATCGTATATCATGGACAATGTTGTCTTTATCAACGTAAGAAAGATTCCTGATGAAAAAGTGCTTGAAAATACCATAGTTCATGAACTAATCCACATGAGATTTCCTTATCTTAGTCATGGTAAGAGATTTAACAAAATGGTTCGCCGTGGACTTGCTGGAATCACATTCAAACCATATGCCAAAAGAAAATGACTTGAAATTACTCTTCTACTACAGTAACCATGTCAAGTTTGTCTATTTGAGATTCTATGGTTTGCTTCATTATCTCTTTATGCTGAGCACAGAATTTGAAAAAACCATCTACTGTCTCAAAACAGCCACATATCCACCTTGTCTGAATATCTCCTTCAATTGAAAGTCTGCTATACTCGATCTTTTTTGTCATGGATTGTATAATATGCCTGACGCTAATAGTGTTTTTAAAAATAGTGTTTGGATTAAAAAATAAAGTAGATAGCTTTACGGGCAGCCTTCCATCTTTTGGATGAAATAGCCTTTCTTTTGGATCTCATTTGCAATGGGTTCTGGTGCACCTTGTGAGTGGCAGAACTGACATTCCTCAGTTGATACCTTTGAATCAGCTTCTCCGACTGTCTTGAGCCATTCTTTTGCATACTGGATTGCTTTTGCATGATCCTTCTGAGAAGTAATGACGTCAAAATGCATCGTGTGACCGTCCTTTGCCTCTACGTATGTGTCGTATACGTGAATTTCCATATCTGTACTCTGAAATAGTTCTATTTAGAGGTTCAAAGTTAGATTATGCAGACATGTAATAGATCAAAGTTAAACTTGCATGAAGGGCGATCATTGTTTTTTAAATATACTTGATGATATTTTTGGAAACTATGCCAAACTATGCCATTTTTTTCACTCTACGCATAATTTTATTGTCAGTATTTTCTCTTGATGTGTGAATAACTATGTGACTGGAAAGCTTAGAAAGGTCAGAATTAGATCTATCTTATGGTTTTAGACGATAATGCCAAAAAAGCAATTGCACTTCATAAATCACTCAAGGGCAAAATAATTGTCACAGGAAAAATAAAAAAACTAAGACGCAATCAAATAAAGTTAATCTATACTCCTGGTGTTGCTGCCGTCTGTGAGGAAATTTATCGTCACCCTGAAAAAAAATATGAATTTACTTCTAAAGGAAATAATGTCAGCTATAGTAACAGATGGTACAAGAATTCTTGGGCTTGGAAATATTGGTCCTTATGCAGCTCTGCCAGTAATGGAAGGAAAATCTGTCTTGTATAGAGAATTTGGAGGAATAAGTGCATTTCCTATATGTTTGAACGAAACTAACAAGGAGAAAATAATTGCTGCAATTAAAGCAATTGAACCTGTCTTTGGGGCAATAAATCTTGAAGATATCGAATCGCCCAAAGTCTTGGAAATTTCTGAAGAATTGGAAAATTCTCTTTCAATACCTGTATTTCATGATGACAGACACGGTACCTCAGTTGTTGCCCTTGCAGCCCTTTTGAATTCTCTAATACTTGTCAACAAGCAATTGGATTCCATAAAAGTAGTTGTTGCTGGTGCAGGCTCGGCAGGTTATGGGATTGCAAAGTTGCTAATTGCCGCAGGTTGCAAAACCATAATCGTTACAGATTCTGAAGGTGCGATTTACAAAGGAAGAACAAAAGGCATGAACAAGTACAAGCATGAGTTGGCTATTATTTCAAATCCTAAGAGAGAAAAAGGTGATCTTTATGATGTTATGAAAAATGCCGATGTGTTTATTGGAGTTTCAGGAAAAAAGAATTTGTTAAATGATAAAATTATCAAAAGAATGAATAAAGATTCTATAATTTTTGCACTGACCAACCCTATTCCAGAAGTGCAACCCGATATGGCAAAAGCATCTGGGGCAAAAATTGTTGCAACTGGGAGCTATCTTTATCCAAACAAAGTCAATAATGCTCTTGTATTTCCTCACATAATGCGAGTCATACTGGATAAGAAAATTCAAAAGATAACAACTGATCTTCTGATTGCAACTGCACAATCTATTGCCAAAACTATACCTGAAAAAAAACTGCATTATGAGAACATAATTCCAGACATGTATGACAAAAATATTCGAAAGAACATATCAAATTCATTAACAAAACTGCTTGCAAAAAAGTGATAATCCCTAATTAATTTACTTTCAAATTTTTGACCAATAAAAAATTTCTTAATTTTCAGACTTGATAATTAATCACTAGTTTTTATGTATATTATCTACTAGGTGTTTTCATGACTGTTGCAAGAGAAATAATGCATAAACCATTGACCATGTCAGAAAATTCTAGCGTCTCAGAAGTAATATCCAAACTACTTGAACTTAACAAAAGTCGTCTAGTTATAACACGTGAACACAAGCCAGTTGGTATTGTGACGGAAAAGGACGTCGGCTTTTTATTGTTCACTGAAAAATCAAATCAAAGTCTTGATAAAATAACACTTTCACAAATAATGAAAGGACTGACATACACGGATGGTACCACCTCTGTCAGTTTATGTGCAAAAAAAATGATTGAAAAAAACATAAGCTCACTTGCAGTTGGAGATGAAAATAATCTTGAGGGAATATTTACAAAGACTGATCTTACAAAATTTTATTCTATACATTATGCCAAAAAATATACTGTCGCAGACTATATGACTGATCATGTGTTTACAGTACATGATACTGCTTCACTAACACGAGTTATGGCAAAGATGCTTGAACATAAAATTTCAAGAATAATTACTAAAGATCAACATGATAATCACCTTGGAGTTATCTCCTTTAGAGACTTCTTTAGGGTGGCACTTGAGCTTGGAGTCGAAGATTTTTCTGATGATTATTCTTTATCGGATCATATTAGGAAAGGCTTTGTCTCAACAGAAGGATTTGGAGCCTTGACAATTGCAAGTGAAATTATGACAAGAGGAATATTTTCAATAAAAAGCAACCAAGACCTTGCTAAAGCATGTAGAATAATGATTGATCACAATGTCAGTGCACTTGGCGTTCTTGGTGACAGTGGCAGAATATCTGGAATAATAAGCAAAACTGATATCACACGAGCTCTTGCATCACTTGCCTGAATTTCTAACATGTTGTATAAAGTAACAATTCTTTCACAAAATATGTCCATGGAGATTGAACTTGATGATTCTGTTGCACCAATTACAGTGCGGGCAATTGTGGATAGTTTGCCGCTCTCTATATGTGCACATGTCTGGGGCCAAGAAATCTATACTGACCCAATTTCTATCCAAGTGTCAGAAGAAAATTCCAAGTCACTAGTAAATCTACACGATGTGGCATACTGGGCCTCCTGGACAAGCTATTTGTCTATTCTTTGGACCGACTCCAATTGGGAACAAGGGTGAGATCAAACCTTATTCTCCAGTCAATGTAATTGGAAAAATTATATCAAAATATGTAAAAATTCCAATAAATCTTGATGGCAAAAAAATAACTTTGATCTCATCTTGCTAAAGCCTTTTAGATTAGTTTGTCCAATACTTGTCGATGTGGGGCAAGCACGAATTCAAATGTAAAGACTGTGATACAACTTTTACAGACAAGGACCACCTAGAACGACACAAACACGTTCATAAAAAGTAAAATTACAAAATCTTTACTGGAACTGGGACTATATTCAAATCGTAGATATATGCTTTAAACTCGTCATGTATATTTGAAAAGATGACCCATGGTACTGGATTGATTTCCATGTATCTCTTGTCAGTTGTTGATGGGTATGCAACAGATTCCGGATGGGAATGAAATATTGCACATACCTCAAGATTTTTCTTCTCTGATGTGCTATACGCAAATATTAGTTCCTCGTGTGAAATGGTAAAATTAACTGGCGAGTCTTCCATGTTCTTTGCAAGAAAGACCTCTTTGACTAGCACATTATCATTATCTGTTTTTCCAAATAAAATGGCGCATGCCTCATTTGGAGAATTTTTTTTAGAATGATGTTTTAGTATATCAATTTGATTTTTAGATAAAACTATGGACTTTACTGTCATCCTACTGTAACTTTTCCAGTCATCCACGGGTGGATTGTGCAAAAGTATGGGGTTGTTCCAACAGAATCAAATTCGTGAGTAAATGTATTTCCTGGTTTTATTAGATTGGAATCAAATACCCCTGATGGACCAGCATTTGGATCTCCGCTGGTTACTGTATGTGCTACACTGTCTTTGTTTGTCCAAGATACAGTAGTTCCAGTCTTGACTGAAATTTGAGGAGGATCGAAATATTTTTGGCTGGTTGCTTGAGTTGCAGCACCTGATGCAATTGTTACATTTGCAAATACTGGCTTGGCAGGAGATGTAATGATAATTTTTCCTGTCATGAAAGGATGAACTGTACAGAGATAATCATATTCTGTCGCATTAAGTTTTGATGTATCTAATTGGTAAGATTTTCCGGCTGCTATGATTCCAGAATCCCATGCGGCACCATCTGGTGCACTAGTTACTGTATGTGGTACTTTGTCATTGTTTGTCCATTCTATTATGTCACCTTTAGGAATTGTAGCTACCGCTGGTGTAAAGTTTGGATTGCCTTGTTGTGATGAGTTGAGTGGAATATTTATTGTAATAACTGGAGCAGTGGATGCTGTTGTAGCATTGGGTGCAGCAGTCTGCGTTACATTGTTTCCTGGTGTATGAAATGAAAATTGAGCTCCTGGTCCGATAAAACCGAATACAGTATATGATGTCATTGCAGTCAAAGATGCTAGCACAAATATTATTGCAATTGGTTTGAAGTATTTTGGAGTCTTCATTGCAGCAAATGCAATTACAATGGTTGGAATTAGAATCATGATTAGAATTCCGACAAATAATGGCAGTGATGTGATTACTTTGTTCAAACTAATTGCGTATACTCCAACAGAGCCAGCTATGCCAAAGATTACAAGTGTGGTTGCCTTGGCACGTGGACTAGTCGATATTCCGCCACTAAGTATTCCAGCTGATAAAAATATCAAACCCACAAACAAAGTAAGTCCAGATAATGCCTGCATTCCTGTGAGAAACGTGTTAGCAATGCCCAAGTATGATAAAATGACGCCTGCAAGACCTATTGCTGATAATCCCATTCCTGGCATCATTAGGTCCCAGTCACTCATTTGAGGTAGTTTCACGAAGTGTAATACTTAATTCTTTTGAACTGATATGGCGAGGGAATCTTCGAAGAAATTAAATTCCCTCCAAAGTGCCCAAGATCTGTGGGATTAAAGGAAGTTCTTGAAATATCAAAACCTAGAATCATAGTTTTACTTGTTATTACAGCAATTACGTCAATGTATGCTGCAAGCATACTGATTATGCACCAACCTCTAAACTATACTACATTTTTCCATTTGATAATCGCAGGCTCGCTCTCCTCTGCAGGCTCCAGTGCGCTAAATCACTATTATGACAGAGATATCGATCCATTGATGAAACGAACAAGCACTAGACCAATTCCTTCTGGAAGGATGTCCGCACGAAATGTTTTGATCTATGGACTTGCAGTAAGTTGCATCTCTGTTGTGTATGCATGGTTTACAATAAACCCAGTATCTACATTTTTCATCGCACTAGGGATATTTTTCTATGTGATAATCTATACCGTATGGCTCAAGCGAAATAACTGGTCCAATATTGTAATTGGAGGATTTGCGGGAAGCTGTGCAGCAATGGCAGGATGGGCTGCAGCGACTGGCTCTATGGATATTTTGGGAGCATTGGTAGGAACACTTGTCTTTGTCTGGACTCCGTCTCACTTTTGGTGTCTTGCAATGAAGATGAAAGAGGAATATGCCACTGCCAAGGTTCCAATGCTTCCAGTGCTAATTGGAATGCAAAAAACCTCCAAGTATATTTTACTTAACACTGCTATCTTGTTACCATATTCTGTCATGCTTGTGGCATTTGGATTGGGATATGTCTATCTTGCAGTGGCTCTGGTATCTGGAGGATTGATGCTAGTGTATCATTACAAACTAACAAAGAATCCAACTTCGGAATTTGCATGGAAAGCATACAAGGTGACTGCTCCATATCTTACAATAATATTTGTGGCAATTGCGCTTGATGCAGCATTTCACTTTCCAGTTATAAAATAATCTTGTTTTAACTCAAGTCGTAATTTTATAAACAACTATTAGATATGTCATATTTGCAAAACCTAAGATTATTTAGGCTGTTTATTTTGTTTGCATGTGATTGAAAATTCTTGCAATAGATGACAACAGAACTATAACTACCATGATATGTGAATACCTAAAATCTCGTGGTCATGATTGTATTGCCTCAAATGACGGACAGGAGGGATTATCCATGATTTTAGAACAAAAATTTGATGCTGTATTGCTTGATCTTGTAATGCCGAATTTTTCTGGTTATGATGTTATTAAATCGTTAATTCAAAAAGGAAAAGTTAAAGAAAATAACATACTAGTTTTTTCTGCAGGAGATATTGCAGAAGACGAATTAAAAGTATTACAAGACAATAAGGTCAACTGTTCAATTCACAAAACAACTGATATGGATGCACTAGAGAAAACAATTCAAGACATGGTCAAATCAAGTGCTTGACAAAATTGTTTACAAAAAGACAAGATGATAATTACTAAACTAATTTCTGTAAGCATGATTTTGCTACTATATGCTTAACTAGGAACTTGACATATTCACAATCATGGGTCCCAAATTGCCTGGAATGGATAGGTTTCGTGCATCTCCATCAAATAAGATAGAAGAAGAGTTCGTGTCGATTCATGCTGAAATTGAAGTGTTAAATAAAAAAATTGATGAAAGTGCCAAAAGAATGACCAAATTAGAAGAGGATTGTATCCATCTTGCATCAAGACTAGACAAGACTGATAATGGCTTAACAAATGAGGCCAAAGTTTTGTTTGACAGTGTAAATGATATGGTAAAGCAAAACAGCAATGAGATTGATGTTTTAAAGCGTGTCATGGATGTTGCACAAAGAAGACTAGTAATTCTCGAAGCAAACATGAAAGAGCTTGGGAAATAAATTATTCTAGGAAATAAAGAATTAGATTTGTTTTATTTCTTTTTTCTTTCTTGAAATCATTATGCTTAGAGTTATGTATAATCCGATGAATGCAATCTGGAAGATCTCAATTTGTGGCAGAATTCTTCCAATTGATATTCCTGTTCCTCTTGGAGGCCCACCCTCTCTTGGGAACTCACCTCCTGTCATATTTCCTCTTGGAAATTGCCCTGGCTGGTGACCTTGTGGGCCGCCTTGCGGCATTTCACCTGTTGAAATGAGATGTAATCTATCTGCATACCATAGCGCAAACAATACTGCTGTTCCAACGATCCCAATAATTTGCCATGCTCTACCCCATTGTTTTATGACTGGAACTGCCCAGAAAAGTTGTAATGCTCCACCGACCAAAAATAAAACTCCCTCACCTACATTTTGAGACAATGATCTTGGAGCCATTTGCAAATGTAAAATGCCTGCAATAATTGTTGTTGCGGCAGCTATGATTGATAATATAAAAATTTTCTTGTCACTTAGAATGGATTGACTCATCTTTACAACACAAATTCGGTATTGGGGATTATAATATGTTGATTAACATTGTTACTGACACATTAACTGATTATTTATTGACTGATTGTAAGGAAAAATAATTTATCCTGTGTTTTCTTCTTGGATCTCTTCTTCTTGTTGACCTACGCCAGGAAAACCTGACTCGTATTCTTTTTCAAGATTCTCCATGTTCTGTCTTTCTATCTCGTCTTCATCTATTTCTTTTTCAGATATCTCTATCCTACGTTCATCTTTTGTAAGCCATGTTACTTTGATCATGCCATAAATTTCCAAATTGAGAAGTATCTTGTTAAACTCGTCTTCTGGAATTGAAATTCCTGCTTTGATTAGAGCTTTTGATAATTCAGAATCTGTAAGAGATCCAGCTATCTTGATTTTTTCATATATTGTATTTCGAAGTGGAACTGCCATATCTAACCGTAAAATGCCTTGTCCATTGGCTTTGGTAATGCAAATGATATATTATCTTTAACTGTTGAATACCATTCCTCTACTACTTTAGTAATTGATGGCTTTACACTTTTTAGCGCTGTAGAAAAGTCAACACTTGTAATTTTTGGACTGCTGTTTCGCATTGCGTTCACTGCAGCTTCTCTACACACAGCTACCAAGTCTGCACCACTATACCCCTTTGTCGCAACTGCTATTTCTTTCAAGTCAATGTCTCCAGAAAGTGGCATCTGTTTTGTAAGTAGTCTAATTATCTCAAATCTTCCCTTCTCGTCTGGTGGTGGAACAAAAATTACTAGGTCTAATCTGCCGGGTCTTATCAAAGACGGGTCTATAAGATCTGGTCTGTTTGATATTCCTAATACTACAACTCGTGAGGCTCCACCATCTTCCATCTCTGTTAAAAGCTGGCTGAGAAGTCTCTCTCCAATTCCTCCCTCTTCACTTGATTTGGAACGTGCAAGTGAGTCTAGCTCATCAAATATTATAATACATGGTGATGATGTCTTGGCCTTTCTGAATATCTCTCTGATTGCTTTTTCTGATTCGCCAACCCATTTTGATAATATTTCAGGTCCTCTTACAAGTATCATGTTTGCACCGCTTTCTGTTGCAAGAGCTCTTGCAAGTAATGTCTTTCCACATCCTGAAGGGCCATACAATAGTGCGCCCTTTGGTGGTTTGATTCCCATCTTTTGAAATTTTGCAGGTTCCTTGATTGCAGTTATCAAATTATCTTCTAAAATTCTTTTTGCCTCATCCAGTCCTCCAACTTCTCTCCACCAAACTTTTGGACTTTCAACATAAAATTCACGCATTGCAGTTGGAACAATTTCATGCATTGCATCATAGAAGTCTTGTAATGTAATCTTGAGCTTTAGTAAAATTTCTGGAGATACTTTTTCAGTCTCGTTTTCAATTTCGGGCAAATATGTTCTCACAGCTTTCATTGCAGCTTCTCTGCAAAGTGATTTGATATCTGCTCCAGTGTACCCATGTAATTCTGCAGCAAGTGTTTTGAGGTCAACATCATGCAAAGGCATGCCACGTGTGTGAATCTGTAATATCTCTAATCTTCCATCTGCGTTTGGTACTGAGAATCTCAATCTCTCTGTCAAATCTGCCCGGTCTTCTTAGTGCAGGGTCTACACTCTCTGGTCTGTTTGTTGCTCCTAAAACTATGACATTCCCTCTCTCATTAAGACCATCCATCAAAGCCAAGAGCTGAGCAACTACCCTTTTTTCTACATCTCCATAAGCTTCCTCCCTTTTTGGAGCGATTGCGTCAATCTCATCGATAAATATTACACTAGGAGAATTCTCTTTTGCTTCTTTGAATATGTCTCTCAGTCTTGCCTCTGTCTCTCCGTAATACTTGTTCATGATCTCTGGACCGTTAATTGAATAAAAATTGGCCTCTGATTCACTTGCTAATACTTTGGCAATCAATGTTTTACCACATCCTGGTGGGCCATAGAGCAGTATGCCGCTGTGCGGTTCTATGTTAAGTCTTGTAAATATTTCAGGATGTTTTAATGGAAGTTCTACAATCTCTCGCATTCTCTTTGTCTGCGTCTTGAGGCCGCCTATTTCTTCAAATGTAACTCGAATTTTTTTATCTGTTGTAGTCTCTGTCAATATTGTAACTGCAGTACTGCGTTCAATCTTTACAACAGCTTTTGGTGAAATCTTGTGAATCTTAAAGTCCATTGAATTTCCAAGAATCATTACTGATATCTCGTCTCCTTCTGAAAGTGGCAATCCTCTGAGTCTATTTTTTACAAAATCTGTGAATTCCTTGTCTACTGTAACATTGCCATTGACTGGCATCAGGGTTACGCTTTTTGCAGGTTTTGCAATTATTTTTTTAACATTCACTAGATCATTTATCCCGACACCTGTGTTCTTTCTTGTCTGACCGTCAATTCGTATTACGTCTGGTGATTTGTTGTCATCATCTGCAGGCCAGACTATTGCACAGCTTGATCTCTTGCCTGTAATTTCTATCATGTCGCCAGCTTCTACTTTTAAAAACTCCATTGCCTCGGGCTCTATCCTTGCTCGTCTCTTTCCAACGTCTCTTTGTTTTGCTTCCCCGACCCGCATTTGAAGCAGTTCGTCTTTCTTAACCAAAATGTTACCCTACTTCATGTCTACAGATGTTCGACTTAAACCTAATACTTCAAATTCTCCTACGCCTTCGATTGAACGGATTGCATTTTCAAGAGAATCCATCTGTCCTTCTTTGTCGTCTAGTGCAAATTCTGCATTGATAAAATAGAGTCCAAAGGCTAGTGGCTCTTTTGTATACTTGGATAATGTTATTCCTTCTTTTAATACTCCTTGGATCTTTTTTGCAACCTCGTCAAGATCTGTCTCAGATCCTGATGGGAGAATTTTCGCTCGAAGTGAGAGTCGTGCCATTTTTTAAGGTCCTTCAAAAGTACATGAATTGCACTTGTATGGTCGTGCAGCATCTCTGCAACTCTCGCATCTCCAAAGCAATAGCGAGCCACAGCTAGGGCAGTTAAATTTTACACACATGTCTCTTGGCATTATAGGTCTATGGCATGAAGTACACACCGGTAATCCTATTGTTGATGACATGCTAAAAACGCGAGTTTGACCGAATTTATACCTTGCTTATCATTTATCATTTAGTTTAGCAATCTTCTCAATTCATTTCCAAGAATTGCCTGTACTGCTTTGACTGATCCTCGTACTCCTAATATCTTTGCAACCGATGTTGTATGAAAGTCAAAGCTTCCCTCTTTTGAGATCTCATCTAAAATATTTGGTGTAACCGAATCAAAGATTGTATCAATTGATTTGTTGTCCAGTCTTTCAAGCAGGGAACGTGCTAAAAGCATATGTTCAAATTCTTTACCAAATTTTCCAGTCCACTCTTTTTGGTATTCTGATAAACTAGATTTTTTTCCTGATTCTAAAAATTTTGCAATTGATCTTCCTGCAAATATCCCGCCAATTCCAGAAGAGTAAATTCCTCCTGCTGTTGTGGGTTTTGCCTGTCCTGCTGCATCTCCAATTGTTACTGTATTTCCTGTAACAAAATCCTTGATTGGACCCTTGACCCAAATTGGCGCAAATATTTTTCGAATTGTTGAATGCTTTCCTTTTTTGTTAAGAAATTCTTCTATGGCTAGAGCCGGATTGATTCCTCTTCCTGCAACTCCTATTTTTGCTTCATCTCTTCTTGTTGGTATTACCCATGCAAAAAACCCAGGATATTTTTCCTGGTCTAGGTAAACTTCGATTCTTTCCTTGTCTATCCAGTCTGCAAATACTTCGTACTGTGCTGACTGGAGTGTACCAGTTCTATCTTTATGGATAAGAGATGATACTCCTCTTGCATCTACTGTTATCTTGCAATTTATCTCTCCGTCTGAAGTTCTAACACCTTCTTTCGTCATCTCTCTTAATGATGATTTTACTCTAATCTCTGCTCCGTTGACTTGGGCTTGATGGGCAATTTGCTTGTCAAATTCCCGTCTGTCTAATACAATGACTTGCTGTGGCCTTGCATCAAGTGTGAAACTTTTTCCAGATGGCGCTACAATTTTTGCAGAACGAATCTTGTTGTCAAGTGTTCCTCTCATGGGTATAATTCCCAAGTCATCCATTGCAGGGATGCTTACAACTCCACCACAATGCTCTGGAGTTCCTATCTCGTAATCTTCTTCAATGACTAGGACTTTGTAGTTCTTTGCTGCAATTTCTCGAGCACATAATAGTCCCGCAACACTTCCACCTGCTATTACAACATCATAGTCCATGTTAATTTTTTTATCAATATCTGTACTATTAATTCAATATGTATTTTGAAAAAGATGTTTGTTTGGTTATGTGAAAAAATGGGTTTTAGTGGCTATGACCGCAACCACAAGAGTCGTGACTTTCTGCGGCTTCGTGATGGCCTCCTTTATCTGAACACTTGGAACATTTGTCTGATCCAGTAGCAGAAAAGAATCCAATTCCGCATGATACGCATTTCATACCTGGCATGTCTGTTATATGATAAACCCGTTATTTATGGCTATAACAATTAGTGGTTATTGTATCTCGCTATTTTTTCTTGTAAGAAAATAATTCAAAAGTTTAACATGTCCTAATCTTATTTCAATCTAGTATGGGTGTCATTAAACAAGTTATAGTTGTAAGAAAAGATCTTGGCATGGGTGCTGGAAAAATTGCTGCACAAGTAGGACACGCATGCGTCTTAGGTGCAGAACATGTAAGAAAATCCAAAAAAGAATGGTATGAGCAATGGGAAAGAAATGGACAACAAAAAGTTGTTCTCAAGGTATCAAGCTTGCCGGAATTAGATAAGGTAAAACGAGATGCAATATCGTACGATCTACCCTGGTCTGAAGTAACAGATGCTGGACATACTCAGATAGAGCCTGGAACAGTTACCTGTATCTCCATAGGGCCTGCACCTGAAGATATGATAGATAAAGTTACAAAAGATCTTAAACTTCTCTGACTAGATTTTGCGTTCTCTGTCTTTTACTTTGACATCATACGATGCGGTAATGTTGTCGCCAATCTTTGCGGTACAAGGTATGTTGCGAATAATATATCCGTCTACTGTTTGTGCAGTACATTTACCATCTTCTACATAGACCACCTTCATTTTTTCTGTAACCATGCTTGGAATTAGATTCCAAAATGGGAATACCAGGGTTGTCATTACAATTATGGCTGCGGCAATTGCACCAACTGCCATGATCTTTTCATTCATACATTTTGATCGAGTTTATCCGTTATTTAGCGCTATTGAGATGACCTGTATTGGCATTAGGGAATTGCTTCACCGTTTACTGGATTTGAGAATCTGAGAAATACTCTTATGGAATCTAGTATGGTATGATTTCATGTTTATAGTTACAGCAGAAATTCAGATAAAGAAAGGCTCTGAAAATGAATTTAAAAACTGGATTAAGGAATCAAACGCAGAACTTTCAAAATTTGATGGCTTTGTAAGAAGAAGATTGCTTGAGACGCATAATGGCAAGCATATGATCTTGGTAGAATTTGAAACTAAAGAAAAATTTGAGACCATGCATAAAACTCAGGAACACTTTAGGATACAATCCAAGGGACACTCTTTCATGGAAGGTCTTCCCAAGCCAACATTTTATGAAGTAGTATCTCAATAAACAAAATCTATATTTTATTATTCTACAAATAGTGTATTTTCATGTGATTCCTGTGAATCGTTTCAAATTGTGTAAGATGACCACAATGTACGCATGAGAAAAACTGGTCTGTTGGCTGGGTTGGACGTTCTTCTAATTTGTAATCATCTAGTGATATGATGGAAATTGTATCTCGCTTCTGTATTACTGCAAAATGTTTCTCAATAGATAGTGACTCTAGAAAACTCTTGATTGCTTTTATAACTAGAGATGAATCTATTTCTTCATCGCTTAGAGGCGCTAACATGAATTCATTTGTCTTCAATGCTGGCACTGCCCCTACTTGGTCAGATGTGTAGATGGCAAGTGGCGATTTTAAAGATGGTACGCTTCTGCAATCTACTGTAATCATGCATATCCAAATTGTTTGTTGATATTTTAGTCTAACAAATTACAACTTTGAGATTAATCTCATGATGGTTGTTTGATTTTGTTGCACGAATCAAGCTTGGGGTATTTACGATGTGTCAAATGTGGACACAGGTTAAACCTTGAAATCTTTGAGAAGAAAAGTGAAGTTGATGAGGGCATTCTCTCATGTGTGCATTGTACTAGTAAATATCCTATAATTTCATCAATCCCGTTTTTGCTAGAAGACCTGACTTCATATTTTTCAATTAGGGCCAAATTGGGCGGATATTTGTTATTGCATGCAAAAAATCAAAAAATAAAATCTCTGATAAAAAAATCTCTGCAAGAGATTAAGCATGTTGGAGAAGATACGACAGATTTGGAAAAGAACTGGACTGTCATTTACAAAAAAAGTATACACACATCATTTGAGATCAGGATAAAAAAAATCATCAAATCGCTTCCCGGATGCCTTTCTGTTATAGAACATGGGTGCTCTGTAGGAATAACCTCTGAGGCTCTGGCAAAACATCATGATCAAGTTTTTGGAGTTGATAAATCGTTTTTTGCATTGCTTGAAGCAAAAAAACGCAAAATACCTAATTCTGATTTTTTCCTAGCAGATTCTTTATCACATCCATTTGGCAATAAAAAATTTGAACTATGCGTAGCCCTTAACGTGTTGGAACTAATTGAGCCTTTGAAACTTTTAAAAATTATACGACGTCAAACTGGAAGATTTGTAATACTCTCAGATCCGTATGATTACGAAAGAGGAAAAAACTCTGTCAAAGAAAAGATCACTGCAAAATCTCTTAGACTAGAACTAAATAAAATGGGGTTTAGATTTTTACAGCATACAAACAAACCAAGTTTTATTCCATGGAAATTAATCATAAATCCTCGACTTGAATTAAATTACAAAGTTGACTTGATTCTTGCAGTTATATTGAGCAAATAATATTGTTTGATATAAAATGAAGCCAATCATAATACTTTTTATTGCAATAGGTGGAATAGCGGGAACTTTTCTTAGGTATAAAATAACTGAATCTCCGCTAATTTTTGGAACTCTTCCTGTAAATGTCCTGATTGTAAATGTTATTGGAAGTTTCATCTTGGGAGTATTTGCAGTCATGTCACAGCAATGGAGTCTTGATCAAAAATATGCAATGCTTGTTGCAATAGGATTCTGTGGCTCGCTTACAACG
This sequence comes from uncultured Nitrososphaerota archaeon, assembly GCA_963713025.1. Taxonomy (GTDB): domain Archaea; phylum Thermoproteota; class Nitrososphaeria; order Nitrososphaerales; family Nitrosopumilaceae; genus Nitrosotalea. The sequence goes on from CAVQKA010000008.1 coordinate 62,941, forward strand.
ATGTCCTCTTTTGCATTGGAAACGACCAATCTTTTTGATAACAAACAATTGGGACTTGTAGCAGTAAATATAATTGCAAATGTGGGACTATCAATAGGTGCCATATTTGGTGGAAAATCTTTGATGACACTAATTCTTCAAGGAGGCTTTCGATAAATGGGCAGTGTCAAAATGTTATGTCTTACAATTAGGATAAAAAAGAATGATACCACGGATGGAAAAAGAACACACATTGTAATTTTGGAACTCTTGAAGAGATCCAAGATAACAGGTGCTACTGTTTGGACCGGGATTGGAGGATATGGAAAACACGGTGCGTCAGACATTCACATTGAGGGAATAACAGTCAACATGCCTCTGATCATTGAGGTAGTTGACGATAAATCCAAAATAGAATCACTTGTTCCTGAAATAAAAAAACTAGTGGATGGTAACGGTTTAGTGACAATGTATGAAGTAGACCGTCTCTAGTTGGTGTAAAAATATTCACAGTTACAACGTCCAGAATTTCTTCTTTAAATTTAAATAGTCATCACAAAAAGTATGAATGTTGAAAATTACAACAATCCCAATCCTAGTAATGTTTTTGACAAGTGCCTTGATTTTACCCGTCGGTATGTCTTATGCAGTGTCTTATGGTGGTACAATGAATGGTACAATGCCAATGACCACCGGCATGACAAATAGTACAATGCCGATGACACACAGCATGACAAATAGTACAATGAATGGTACAATGCCAATGACCACCGGCATGACGAATAGTACAATGCCAATGACCACCGGCATGACGAATAGTACAATGCCAATGACCAATATTGCTGCACCAAAAACGATGGCTCCATTAGAGCAAGTAAAATCTGGTGTTGCTCCTAAAGATGTACAATGTAAATCTGGATTCTCTCTGATTCTAAAGGCAGAGGATGGCTCTGCTGCATGTGTGGATTCTGCTGTTGCTCAAGTGTTAGTTACACGTGGATGGGCATCTCACTCTTAATTATCTGAAAACTGAATCTCAAACAACATTCTATTCGTATTCTCCTTTCTGGCTTTTTCATACATCCACTCCACAAGATATTTTACTAGTTTCCATATTTTCACAAATTGATGAAATCAATAAATTTTACATTACTTGGTGATGAATCACTTGCCAAAGATTTTGGAAAGAAAGGAACTTCCACTGATATTACAATTTATGATAGAAAAGAGTCTGATACATTGCGCACCTGGACCATTCCTACTTCCTTTCCTGACAAGATCCAGCCGCTTTTCCAAGCAATTGGCATGGGTGAGTATGTAATACTGCATGTATCAAAATTAGATAAATTCACAGGAGAGCAAATAATTGCACTAGATGTTTTAGGGAAGAAAAATGGTATTTTATCCCACACATTTGGTGTTGATAGAAATACATTACTTTCAATGATAAAGGGTACCGTTGTAGAACAATATAAAATAGTAGAACCTGAAAATTTAAAAAAAGAAATTGATCAACTAGAGCCTGTTTTAACAGATGGTACGCCAAAAATAATAATTGATCATTGTTTTGATGTCAAAGGAGTTGGCACAGTAATTCTAGGTAAAGTTGCACAAGGTAAAATAAAACAGTATGATACATTCAAACTTTTTCCAAAAGGTATGGACGTGATGGTAAAATCAATTCAAATGCATGATGACACTGTACCAGAAGCAATTTCTCCTGCAAGAGTAGGTATTGCAGCAAAGGGTGTTACACCTGATGACATTCAAAGAGGCGACGTACTTTCACTTCCTGATTCTGTTTTGACATCTCAAGAGATTGAAATTGATTACATGCAAAGCAAATTTTTCAAAGACACGCTGGCAGAAAATCAGATGTTTCTTGCAAGTATAGGTTTGCAAATAAGGCCAGTTAAGATCTCCTCACTAAATCCTATGAAACTCTCACTTGGAAAACCTACTTCATATGAAAAAGGCGATGTTTGTGTTATTCTCAAACCCGAATCTACATCAATTCGTATAGTTGGCAGTGGGAAAATAAAATAGTGCTAATTGTACTCACAAATCTTAGCGTATCATGGATTTAACTAAAATACCTCTAGCGGGTAACTTGATATGAGATTTGACTCTTCTTGATACCACCGCTTTAACTTCCTGGTCTGTCTTGACTGCAATTTGCATGATGGTAATAGGCTTGGTTTATAGGCGATTTTCAAGAATAAAAAATAATGAATCACATACATCTTGAAAAGAAAGGTCTAAGAGGTCTTGCAATTGCCGAGAGTTTCAAGCAAGGTGATAGTTTTTCAAGACTCGCAGGTGTAGTAATTAGACGAGATTTTATAATTGACGGATTTGTCTTTGGAAGATGTACTGTAGAGGGAGATGATGCAACTGATGTAATACTTGACATGTACACAAGATTAAATCGAGACGACATTAACTATATCATAATTTCAGGCCTTGTAATTTCCATGTATAATGTTATAGACATAAAAAAAATTTGGAACACAACAAAAATTCCAATCATTGGTGTTACATATGAAGAATCTGGGGGAATTGAAGATGCAATAAGACACCATTTTCCAAATTCTCATGAATCCAAACTAGAACAGTATCGCAAACTTGGAAAAAGAGAAGAGATTACCTTGCACACTGGATACAAGCTATACTTGAGAAACGAAGGTTGTTTGTTGGATGAGGCAAAAAAATTCCTAGACGTAATTACTGTTCAAGGATCTATACCAGAACCAGTAAAAGTTGCACAATTGCTTGCAAAAGCATCTTTGTCATTTCCAAAGTAAAACATATAGACTGATACTCATCATAATCCATGTGATTTCTCAGCTATCTCTTGGAAAATTTGATTCTAAAAAACACCTTATGGTTGCATCTGATAATGTTGAAATGAGCCGTAAAATAGAATTTGAATTCATACAAGAGGGGCTTGATAAAAATGAATTATCGATTTATCTTACTCATGGTGACATAAAACCTATTGAAAAAGAAATGCTATCCTTTGGTATTGATCCTAGTCATTATAAAAAGAAAGGTCTATGCAAAATTCTCAATATTGGAAATCCCGCAGAAGACACGGTTGATTTTTTAGATTCAATTCAAACATTAGTGCAAAAAACACTGCCAAACCCAGAAACTCCTTTTAGAATTGTAGGAAGGCTCATTCCATGTGTAGACACAGAAACTGCGATGGCGATTCAGGTCAGATTTGAAAAAATATTCCATAATAGCATGTTTGACAAGCTTAACGGTTCTATATTGTGCACATATCAACTATCTGAGATAAAGGCAAATAATCAATGGATGAAGTGGCTCAAGGAGTTAAAAGAAAATCATCATGCATATTTGATTCATGAAAATGGAAAAAATAATCTTACTGTAAATGTCTGATACTTTTAATTATAATTCCTATAACCAAACATGAAATCATTATGCTATCTTCTTTCTTCTTTTGTTACTTTCCATTCGCCTCGTGAAAACCTAGATGACTCAAATTCTACCTGACCTATTATTCTGTCTATTTTTTTTACCATGCCGTATTCATTTTTAGCCACTTTGACCAAAAGTTTTCTTGTCTTATACCCTCCTTCTATAACTTTGATCTTAAATCGCTTGCTTGCTTTCATTGTCATCTCTCTTGCAGCTTTTGGATCTGCAATTAACGAATACATCTCAAATGTTCCAAAATTCTTTGTTGTAATTTCATAATTGTATAATCTTGCCTCAAACTTTAGTCCTGCTTTTTTTGCTTCGTCATTCATCCACTCTACAGCTATTGTCCCATATCCTTTTTCTACACCAAAAGTTTCCGAGTCCATGCTATGAAATTACAAACAAAGTCTGAATATAACTCAAAACAGATTGTCTGAATAATATTATTAGCATGATTGTACTAGAAATTACATGAAGCGTACTGGTGCAGATATTCGAAAGGCGATTGAATCAAACTGGAGAGAATATCTTTCACGATATGGAAATCTTTTCTCATCTAATCATGTTGATGGTTCTACACCACCATCTGTATTTGTTGGAGCATATGGGTATCCCAAAGTTTTGGTAGGCCCAATGTTGCCTCCCATTCACGGAGATACTGCAATACTTGACTCTCCTGAAAAATGGGTTGGAAAAAGCCTTGAAGATATAGTAAATTTTAGGCTAAGTCTAGTGCGTGGAATAAAGCCAGTCAAGATTGAGGATGTTGGGCAACGATACATTGAGAGTATACAAGAGATGACCATGTCTGAAAAGTCAACTGACGCGCAGATGGAACTTGTAAAAAATGCTTCACCTATTGTCTCTGTTGATGGGGATAGCCCTATCTTTGGACCTATTGGGGAGATAAAATCTGCCACGTTTTCAAACTCGTCTTCTAATAAACAAATCCAAAAATCATATTATGACAAAGACCTCTTGGCAACTGATGCAGTAGTTGATCTCTTCAACAAAGGAATAGAGATCTCAAGAATTCAAAAGTGTTTTAGCATTGGAATGTTTGGGAAAAACCGCAAACTTGTTCCAACCCGATGGAGCATTACTGCAACAGATGATATTGTCTCAAAAGCCCTTATGAAAAAAATATCTGAATATGATATAATAGATACAACACTTGTATTTTCGTACAATCATCTGGGAAACTATTTTTGTGTTATTATGTTTCCAAGTAGATGGATGTTTGAGTTGCAAGAAGCATGGTATGATGAACAAGGAAATGTAGGATTTGGTTCTGACTTTGAAGACATTCAAGGACTCAAACACTATCCTGAAACTGCAGGCGGTCACTTTGCAACAAGACTTGCAGTATCAGAATATCTTGATGAACGTAAGTTGCAAGCTGGTATAATGGTATTGCGTGAAATAAGGCCCGAATACGCGGTACCTGTTGGTGTTTGGCAAGTAAGAGAAGGAGTTAGAATGGCATTAAAACAAAAACCAATGATCGTTGCAAATTTTCTAGAAGGACTTGATAATGCTTGCAAGGCATTAAGCATCACAAAAAATGAATGGCTATCCCATAGTAGGTTGTATCAGGCAAAAAAACAAAAATCAATTTCAGATTTTTTCTAGTTGCTAGAGTTTTTATTTAACACAATCTGGACATAATATATTGCAAAACAAAAGCGTCATTTTTGCACTGGCAATACTTGCATCGCCTCTAATATTTGCCTTAGCCGTGTTTCCGGACTCGTTTAGTCTTGGCTGGAATCAGGGCAGAGGTGGATTTCTCTTTGCAATGGCATTTATCGCAGCAGAACTTATTGGTCTAAAATTAGATATTCCAAAGAAAAAACTGCTTACAATTGTTCCTCTTGCAGGCATAGTGATTGTTTATCTTATTGCTTTACCACTTGGATTGAAAAATTACCTGGTCGCAATTGCTCCTCAGTTCAATGTCCAGATTGTATACTCTTGGACTTGGATGTGGGACTTTATTGTACTTGCGGCATTTTTTATTGCAAGCATGACCATATTGTTTGGTAAGAGATGGATTAGAATATCTCCTGCAGGACCGATATATACCGCAGGAACTGCAATCATACTTTCACTTGATGCATTTTTCCCATATGATTCACTAGGTCCATTGCAATATGTAGTACCATATCTTGTAAAACTTGACGTCTTCCTAATCGGTGTATTCAACGTAGGTCATGCTACTTCACACGGTAACGTCATGTTTCTAAATGGAGATCATGGTCCGTTTGCATTACAGGTATTCTGGCCCTCTGCAGGTGTACACAGTATGATTATCTATTCTCTTGTGATGATGGCATTCTTGTTAAAGATGAATATTCCAAGGAATAGGAAAATTGGCTATTTTGTTATGGGAGTAGTGGGAACAATAACTGTAAACGTAATTAGGATATTTTCGTTATCCATCTTTGTCCTCAAGGTATCTACAAATGTAAACGAGTTTGAATCATTTCATGGAATTGCAGGTGAGATTATGTTTCTGCCATGGCTCTTTATCTTTTTGCTCATCGTTACGTATATTGAAACAAAACGTATCAAAAAACTAGAGGTAGCAAAGCATGAACAGGATCCAAGTAAATAGAGATCTGCAAGATGGAATCTATAATCTAGAAGACATATTTGTAAATCTAAAAACAGTTGAGATACTCTTCAAGGTTTTCAAATCTTATGAAGTTCTAGAAGATGTATTTGAAAAAACTTCTGTTATAGTCGATGGTAGCAGCCATTACATGCATGTTAGAAATGAAGACGCGTCAATTGTAGTAGGACGAGATCATCTAAAAAATTCTGAAAAAAAAATTCTATATCTTGATATAATTCATGAACTAGTCCATGTAAAACAACAAAGGGCTGGCCTTGACCTCTATGACAGACTCTTACTCTTATGTTGACAGGCCCACAGAGATTGAGGCCTATGAGATTGCAGTGGAAGAGGCAAGAAGACTAGGCATGAAAGACGATGAGATATTTGATTATCTGCACGTGGAATGGATATCTCATGATGAGCACAAAAGACTTGCATCACGAATTGGAATACACGTTTAAAAAAATCTTGTAATATCTACCTGTCCATGAATTTGTGAAAAATCTGAAACTCGAACTCCTAGCCTTCTGATTGGAAGTCTTTGATCTTCTAATGATTCTTTTAATAGTTGGATTGCAGCTTTTTTTAATTCGTCAAGACCAGATGTATGATTTTTCAGAGTCCTTGATTTTGTTCTACTTGAAAGATCAGAATTTACAAATTGTATGCCTACTGACTTGAATAATATTCCATCTTTAACAATTGCCTGGTGTAGATCCTCGCATAATCTTTCTAAATCCTTTGTAAGATAATCAAAGTCTTTGGAATCTTGTTTTAGTGTAATGATCCTGCTGTACTGGACTGGGTCCTGTCTTGGAGATACTGGTTCGTCGTCAATGCCGCGTGCTGCATTGTAGATATAAGTTCCAACTTTTCTTCCAAATAATCCATTTAGTGTAAAAACATCTGTACTACGAAGTTGGGATATTGTTTCTAAACCAATTTCTACAAGTTTATCTTCTGATTTTTTTCCAATTCCTGGAATTGATCTAATTGGTAAAGGATCTAAAAATGACTCTACATTTTCTGGCTCGACAACTGTTAATCCATCTGGTTTTTTATAATCTGAGGCAATTTTGGAGACAAGTTTGTTTGTTGATATTCCTACGGTGCTTGATAGCTTAATTGAACTATGTAACACATTCTTTAATTGCTGAGCTAGATGCGCTGCTCTTTTAAAATCTGATTCTACTCGTTTTGTAACATCAAGATATGCCTCATCTCTTCCCACATATTCAAAAACATCGGCGTATGTCCTGATAATACTCATTGCCATATCTGAAACTTCAGTGTAATAATCAAAATCCGTGGGTAGAAATACTGCCTCTGGAACCTCCTCTAGTCTTTTTTTTGCAAATTTGATTGGCATTCCAGATTTTACACCATATTTTCTTGCCAAATAGTTTGCAGTGGCAATTGCTCCGCTATCTCCGCCTCTATCTGAATACACGCATACTGCAACAGGCTTTGTTTTCAAATCTGGCTTGCGGATTTCCTCACACTGGGCATAAAAATAATCAAAATCAATATGAAGTACGACTCTGGCTGACACGATTACTTTATGATTTGAAATCCTTATTACGGTATTGCTATGTTTTTGAGTTTTATCTATTGATATAATCTAAATATCCTATAGCCTTGAATGGAATATGGATTATCCTATTGTAGTAGAATCTGAAGGTGTAAAAATAAAATCTGAGAAGATGGAAGTTGACAAGCTATACTATTGTATTTACCAGGAAAAAATTCTATTGTTTTACAAGGAAAAAAATGACATGCTAAACTGCTATGAAATAGCAGAAAAAGATGTAATCGATGAGGTAAAACAATCACAGTCTGATGATATTGAAAATATACTGCAACGATATATTGAAAAAAAGAACCTTAACCCATAAACAGATACTCATAAATTGATTTACAATTACTTTATTTTCTTTATTTTTTCCATGGTCTGAGCCCATTCTGATTTTTCTTCTTTACCTTGCGCCATGGCATTTTCATATAATAACTGATAAATCCATTTTACAATCTCTACCCAAATCGCCTTTAATGATTCCTCGTCTGTAAAATAAATTGCTGTTCTTACTGCAACCATCGCTGTAATATTTCGAGTCATTTCTGTAGTCAAAGGCTCTTTTTGCCAATTTGTCAATACTCTTTCACAAAATTCTAAAATGTCCTTTTTTTGAAGTGATAGTCTGTCTGGATCAAATGCTTTTTTCTTTGTATTTTTCGTCATGGGTATTGTAAAATGTCTAAACTAATATTTAAAATTCAAATAGATTATCAATGATGTCATGACTGAGTTTTTTAAAATTATTTTTCTTAATCTGAATAATTTGCTATCATAAAAGATCTTTAGACACGACTTTGCAAATAATCTAGTTAGTTAAGCACAGTTTTACCAGACTAACCATTAAATAAAACACAGCAAAAGTTGTCGTATGTCAAGACCGCCAAATATCATATTTATTGGTAAAAAACCCATTTTGACCTATCTTAATGCAACTCTGACGCTTTTAGCAAACGAACCTGTTGTTACTATCAAGGCAAGGGGCAGGAGCATAATTACTGCAGTTGACGTATCTCAAATGATAGTCAAACGAATGAATGCAATGGGATACAAGGTAAGTGGCGTGAGAATTTTCTCTGAGAGATTAGAATCAAAAGATGGAAAAGAAAGAAACGTCTCAACAATAGAGATAGACGTTTCTAAAAATTAGAATGCTCAATAGGCAGCAAAAATGGATTTTAATTATAACGGTAATGGGTGCTATTCTTGCACTTGCCTCGTATTATGCAGAATCGTCAACCGTATGTCCATTGCGTCAGCTAAGTATTGTTTCACAAATACAAACTTACGACAAGACAAAAGATCCTCAAACTTGTGATGTGCTAAACACAAAGATTTCTCAATTTAACTCTGAATGCAAAGCCGACGTTGAAGAATTGGACTGTGGATAAATCTAGTACGCAAAAATTTTCGATGTCTTGGTAATGTAATCTTGTAAAAAGTCCATTGTATCTTTTATTGAATTTTTATAGATGAATTCGTCTTTACCATTACTTGAAATGTTTATGCAATATCTTTTTGATGTCTTGTTGACAAATACATGGCCTAATTCGTTATCAATTCTTATTCCTTCATCGGAATCAAGTGTGCTTAAAAATTTCTCCAGACTCTCTTTAGATATGGAACGTTCCTGGTATGTCATCCGTAAATTGCATCTCGGAGTGGACCTGCATCTTGCTCTGTTTGTTTGAGATTTTCTTCAATTCCTTCAGCTTCACGCAGTAATGATTTCAGATCACATGATGCACCTGGAACTAGTTTTGCCATTGCCATGCAAATTTCTGCACCTGCTCTATAGTCTGGACCTGATTCTCTTGCCTTACACAACAGTACTATGACATTGATGTTTGATATCAATCCCTCATTTAATAAAATTCCAGGAATTCCTGGGATGGTGCCATTTTTTAATACTGGAATATCTGCATCACGCAGTTTCTTCTTTGCCTCATCCGTGCTTCCAACTCCTATTACAAAAGGTGCGTCCTCGTCACTTTTGATTGCAGAGCTACTGATGATAAATGAGCACTTGTGGTCACTTGCCCACTTTAACATGGTCTTGGCCACTTCACGATGAATTGACTCGTGCGGAGTAAGATATGATGAAAATACTGCCAGTTTGAGATTTTTATTAACTAAAATCCTTGCTGGAAAGTTTGGTACCTCATCTCTTACTATGCTAATTGGAGGAAATAGTTCTGAATCCAAAACACCTGCTAGTTCAAACTGAGATGTATTGTTGACAAGTGATTCTGTTGCTATGGCGTTGGCCAGTCCAGTATATGGAAAACCATCAATGAGGTATCCATCTTTTACATCAATTGGAAGTATCTCTCTTACAAATACTGAATCATTTGCCATACGTGGGTTATCGAATACGCCTTTTTAAATATGGATATCATTTTATGTGGCAAAAACAGGCTTTAATCATGGAATCACTTTACATACTGATTAATTGTGATCTGGGCTCTGAAGTCGATATTATATCTGAGCTTGCAAAAATTCCTGAAGTAACAGAAGTGCGCGGCACATATGGCATATACGACATATTTGTAAAATTGGCAGCCGATTCCCAATCTTCACTAGAGTCAATCATAACGCATAAAATCAGACGACTTGCAAAGGTTCGCTCTACTGTGACATTAACTCCAATCCTATCTCAGGGTGGACGTTAAGTCAAAAAATGCTCAAACTTTTTAATTCTTTTTCATCATCAGTGGAAGAGTTTACTCCATTTGACAAAAATCATGTCAAGGTGTTTATCTGCGGTCCCACTGTATACGACTATACACATCTGGGTCATGCCAGAATTTTTCTAACATATGACCTTCTATCTAGGTGTCTAAATGATCAAGGTCATGGAACTGACATTCTCGTAAATATTACAGATATCAATCAAAATGTCTTTAACAAGGCAAAAGAAAATTCTACAACCTACAAAGACGTTGCCAAATTTTATGCATCTGCATTTCTAAATGACATATGCTCTTTAAACATCCACAGTATCAACAGGCTTGCATTTGTTTCAGATTATGTATCTGATATAGAAAAACAAGTTCATACATTGATTGAAAAACATGTTGCTTACATGGCTCACGGGAATGTCTACCTTGATATCTCAAAAGTAAAAGACTATGGCAAGATCTCACATCAAACAAAGCAAGAACTAAGCCTACATCGATTAGACATTGGACCCGGAAAGAAAAATCCCGAAGATATAATGCTATGGAACTGTACTGATGAATTTGATTTCTCATGGGAGAGTAAACTTGGTGAAGGAATTCCATGGTGGCACATGCAAGATACTTCAGTAGCGATTGAAAATTTTGGCAGGAATTATGATATTCATGGAGGTGCAAGAGAACTCTTGTATCCTCATCATGAGGCACATCTTGCACAGTATCAACTTCTTTCCGGTTCTGAAAATCCTGTGAAATCATGGGTACATGTGGGCCTTGTTTTATCTGGAGGGGAAAAGATGTCAAAATCACTTGGAAATGTTGTATGGGTAAAGGACTTGATCAAAAAATATGACTCCAATCTTATACGACTGTACGTCTTTTCAAAACATTATCGTGACGACATGAATTTTTCTGAGAACGATATTTTGGCAAAAAAACCATTACTGGATTTAATAAAGATTGTAAAATCTAGAGTCTCTGATACAACACATGATGATATTTCTAATCTAATTACTAGTTTCATTCAATCACTATGTAACGATCTTGATACTCCAAAGGCTTTGGAGATATTGGAAAAAATCTGCATCGAAATAAAAAATGGAAAGGAGATAAATCGAAATGATTTTAATCGTATTTATAAAATACTTGGAATTATACCGTGATGCAAAAAATAGAATCAAATGACAGTGGTTTTACTGGACTATGGAGCAATCAAACTGAACTGGAATGCGGTACGATATTTTTAAATCCAAAACTTGCTGATGATGTTTTTTTTAACAAGCTTACAAATGTTACCTGTACAAGTGAGAAAATGATTATAGAGTCAATTGAAAAATTTCAAAAAAACCATTCTAGACCATACATCTATTCTCTAAATTATCCAGAACTTGAGGACATGCTCAAAAATAGGGGTTTTGTATATTTTGATACTCAACACGTATTAAAAAAAAGAACAATTCCAACAAAGAAATCTTCTACAATCAAGATTACTCATGATACTATATCATTGTGGACTGGAATTTTTTGTGAGGCATATGACTGCAAAGAATGGACAGACTCTGTTGATTCTATATTGAAAAACACACTTTCCTTGGCAGAGTATTATGTTGACCAATCTCATAGTTCATGCATGGTTTTATATGAAAAAAATTCAATCTTGGGTCTTTATTGTCTTGGAACTATTCCCTCTAGGAGAAAACATGGCTCTGCTTCGTCTATGATTGACTTTGCATTACATGAGGTACACTCTAGGGGTCTAGAGTTTCTAATGCTTGAAACCTATGAGCAGGATAATTTATCAAAATTTTATTCAAATCTTGGCTTTGAGAATGTTTACAGCAAAAAAATTTTTACTATTTGATTCTGGCAAGTAGTGCAGAATATATGAACGGCAGAATTGTAGTTGCCTCTGCATGTATCGTAGTCTGTTTTGCATTCTTTGTTACTTTTCCCCATGATATTGCCTCTCTGACAAGTGCACCACTCAAGTCTACCGTCAAATTCTTGAGCAGTTGTGATATACACTGCATAATCAAGACCTTCTCTGTATTGGTTCCACCATAGAGTGTGATGTTTTGATATTCCTCCTCCTATCATCAGTGCGCCAGATTTTTTTGCCTTGAAGATTAATCCTGATAATAAATCTGCATCAGACAAAATATTTAATTTAAAATCTGAATGATTTTGTGAGAACATCCAAATTTGACTTCCTACTGCACCGTCCATTATGCCGGGAACTATGACTGGAATGTTATTTTTGTTGGCCCAGTAAAGAAATGAATCCTCTCCTAATTGTTCTCCGATCATTTTTGTTATATCTCTAGTTGACATTTCTTTTTTACCATCTTTGTATGCTTGTAGCAGATAATTTTGCATTTTTTCTTCAATCAATGGGCCATAACTTTTCATTGGGACTAGAACATTTCCTAGTCTGTGAATTTCTTTTTCCATAGACTCACTATCATCCATTGTAAATGAGCCCTCTAGATAATTAGAATAGTGTCTAGCTATATCATGGTCCAAAGCTCCACAGGTTGTAATTATAACATCACACATCTTGTTTTTTACCATGTCTGTAATTACTCCTCTAAGCCCTGTTGAAACTATTGCACCAACAAATGACATGAACTTGAGACAGTTCTTGTCTTGAATCATTGCAGTTAAAATATTGAGACCGTCGACAAGATTTTTTGATTCAAAGCCTCCTGATTTTGCCATTTGATCAAATATTGTGTCAATTGCATCTCCCTTTTTGATAGAAATGTCCTTGACATGTTTGCCAGGCTTTATCATTATTGCATAAATCAATTCTCGGGCTATAAAATCCTCTGTTCAGAATCACAAGTAATTAATATGATGGATTATTTGCTAGCTATCGAAGTTGGGTAAGAAAATCAAGATTGCAATAGCAGGTATGGGTAACTGTGCTTCTGCAATTATCCAAGGTGCAAAATATTATTCAGAAAACACTCATGATACAATAGGTCTGACTGCCTATAATTTGGGCGGATATGAACCAGGAGATATCGAAGTGGTAGCAGCATTTGATGTTGCAGATACCAAGGTGGGAAAAGATGTATCTGAGGCAATTTATGCAAAACCAAATAATACTATCACTGTAGCCGAAGTGCCACACATGGGCGTGACTGTTCAGAAAGGTCCTACATTTGATGGTCTTGGCAGACACTTGAGTCAAATTGTTACAAATTCTTCAGAGCCCGATGTCAATGTAAAAAAGGTCCTACAGGATAGCGGCGCAGAGATGCTAGTGAATTATCTACCTGTTGGAAGTACTAATGCAGTAAGAAATTATGCTAGTCAAGCCCTAGAGGCAGGAATAGGATTTCTTAACGCAATTCCAGTCTTTATTGCATCAGAGCCAAAATGGCAGCAGGCTTTTGCAGACAAAAAGATACCTCTTGCAGGTGATGACGTAATGAGCCAGCTTGGAGCAACGGTTGTTCACAAAACCCTTGTCAAACTCTTTGTAGATAGAGGAGTTCAGATTGATGGAACTTATCAGCTAAACATTGGAGGTGATATGGATTTCTACAACATGCTAGACGAAGAAAGACTGGAAGATAAAAGAATCAGTAAGACAAGCGCAGTAAAGGCAATGGCGGATTATGATATTCCAATGAGAATAGGTCCTAGTGATTATGTTGATTTTATAGATAATGAGAAAATATGTTATATCAACCTGGAAGGAAAATATTTTGGCAAGATCCCAGTCAAACTCGATCTTAAACTCAAAGTAATTGATGCGTATAACAGTGCAGGAATTATGATCGATGCAATACGAGGACTAAAGATTGCACTAGACAGAAAATTATACGGACCGATGACCAGCATTTCTTCTTATTGCTTTAAACATCCTCCAATTCAGATGCCATATGCTGAAGCAAAGAAGGCTTTTGCAGAGTTTGTTGAAGGTAAACGAGACAGTAAGATCTCACATTAGAATTTTTATTCAGCAGCTCAATGAAACTTGGCAATAATCTGTTATTTCAGCTCAAGCGTTATCGCATGCATTGGTACACATACGCAAGCTAGAGATCTTTGGCTTCAAATCCTTTGGATACAAGAATACTATTGTTAATTTTGAGCAAGGATTGGTTGCAATATCTGGTGCAAACGGTTCTGGTAAGAGTAACATACTTGATGCCATATCTTTCTCGCTTGGTGAAAACTCTCCTAAGGTGATGAGAGTAGACAAACTTCGTTCATTACTACACGATGTTGATAATGCAAAGCACGGTGCCAAGATAGCTCGTGTAAGCTGCCATTTTGATAATACTGACAGAAAGATTCCTGTAGATTCTAACGCCGTAACCATTACTCGAGAGATGGATGAGAACGGAGAGAATGTTTACTATTTAAACCAAAAAAAGGTGCTCAGAAACCACGTCTTGGATATACTTGAAGTGGCAAATTGTGGTATTCACAAGCTCAACATAGTACAGCAGGGAACAATCACCAGAATCTCTGAATTTAACGCTGAAGAAAGAAGGAAGATTATAGAGGATATCATAGGACTGGCATATTTTGATGAAAAAAAGACTGAATCACTAAAACAACTAGACGAGGCAGACAGACGACTTGAGATCGCACTTGCAAGAATGGATGAAATAAAAAAGCGCATTGATGAGCTTGAAGAAGAAAGAAACAACCAACTAAGATATGATGTTATTGATAAAGAACTGAAAAGACTGTATGCAATCCAGTCTTCAAATAAACTACGTGATATTGAATCAAATAAAATATCAAAGGAGAGAAACTTGCATGCAATCCAGTCTGAATCAAAGAAACTTGATGAACAACGTACTATACTTCGTGATGAAATAAAAAAACTTGAAGAAGAAAAACAAAAATTCATGGACGAAGTGAATGTATACAATCAAGCAAAGGCTGCAATTGATTCTGAGCTTACAGCTGCAATGCATCAATTTGAAACTGCAAACAGCAAGCTTGCAACAAATGCACGGAGGCTTTCACAGATTGATTCTAGACTGCCAGAAATTCAAACCGAACTTTTATCGTTAAATGAAAGACGTAGTGTGTTGGAAAATCAAATAACTGAACTAAAAAATTCAATTACTGCAATTAATGAAACAAGAAAGACTGCAAATGTTGAACTTGCTTCTGTAGATTCTGAAATCAATCAAGTGTTAAAGCAACAATCTCTGATTGCTACAAACAAAATGCGAGTTGACGAAAAGATACGAAACCTTGCAGACCAATTAAATGACACAAAACTTTCTTTATCCAAACTAGATCAAGAACGTGTTGATATTAAAAATAAAATAGAGCAAAACTCGTCTAGAATAAAACTAATACTTGATGAGAAAGAGAATCTCTTGGGTCTTGAGAGAAGGCTTCGTCAGGTTAGAGCAGATCATGAGGTAGTAATCAATGATCTCAAGTCAAGACTTGGAAATCTACGTGAGAGACGGCTCAAGATAGAAAAAGACATCGAAGAAACAACGCTTATCTTTGAAAAGGCAAGCAAGGCTGCCGCACAATATGAGGCAAAGATCAAAGTTGTAAAAGAAGTAATGCATGAAGATTATTCTATAGCAAAACTCAAAGAAGATTCAAGAAGACTTGGAATTCAAGGTCTAGTCTTTGAGATTCTAACTTGGGATAAACAATACGAACGACCTCTATTGGCAGTTGGTTCTGATTGGCTCAAAGGATTGGTTGTAAATGATTTTGCTACTTTACTTGGACTTGCTGAATTTGCACAAGAAAAAAAATTACCAAAAATTAGAATTATTCCACTTGATGCAATCTCAAACTCTAAAATTTCAATCACTAAAGAACCTGGAGTACTTGGAGTATTATCTGAATTTGTAAAATGTGAAGAAAAATTTGAGTCACTAAAGAACTTTATTTTTGGAAATATTGTACTTGTGGATTCAAAGGAAAAAGCATACGAGTTGTCAAAGAAAGGCTACAGATCAGTTACTACTGATGGACAATTCTTTGAAGCTGACGCAAATGCTGTTGTAGTTGATGTAAACTCTAAGGTATCACATCTCACAAAAATAATTTTACTTAGTACTTCGGTTGATGGATTGGTTGAATCTATAGAACTACTGCGAAGATTTATCCAAAATAAAAAAGGGCAACTAAAAAAACTTGAAAGAATTATGGATAGTCTTGATAATAGATATAACTCGTCTGAGACTGGATTTACAAATGTCAGTCTTGGTCTTTCTGATATCAAGACAAAATTGAAGGCACTACACCTCTCTGAAGAACAACATACGTCAAGAATATCTCAATTGCGAAGAAGAGAAGAGAGCATCTTGGTTAATTTATCTAAGTTACAGTCATACGAGGCATCTCTTGAGGAACGCATATCTCTTACCAATGAAAACTATGCTGATGAAGGACAAACAAGGGTGGCAAGTCTGCTATCTACATTAAACGAAAAACGTGCCAGTCTTTTGAGTTCCCATAGTGGTATATCTTCACAGTTCAGAGAATTGACTGGCAATTTGACCAACTTGGGAAATGAAGAAAATTCATTCAAGGCAAACGTGAGACTTTTGACTCAAGAACAATCATCACTAAACCACGAAAAATATGACATCGAAGTCCAATCAAGGGCACTTGCAAAAGAGAAAGAAAGTGTTGACTTTACACTTGTTGCTCTAAGAGAGAAGGAACAACAATTGATCTCAACTTCTGGAACATCTGTATCAACTCTAAAAGAATATGATTCTAAACTAAAAGGACTGTATGAATCTGAAAGAACCATGAGCAAAGAAGTAAACGGCATGGAAAGACAATCTGATTCTATATTGCGAGATATTCAGGACCTTGCAGAAAATGAAAGCCGAATCAGAAAGACATTAGAATCTTATGGATATGATACACTTTTGGAATCTTTTGATGTTGATCAAATTCTAATTGAATTGGAGTCAGAGAAGCGAAAACTATCAGGATCTTTGAATACTAGATCTCCTGAAACGTATCTTGAAATATCAAACGGATACCGTTCCATGTCTTCAAGAAAGAACGAACTTGAAGAAGAGCGAAATTCCATAGTCAAATTCATTGAAGAGATTGACAAGGGTAAACGTCAAACATTCTTGGAGTCTTATGATAAAGTAGACAAAGATATCCGTGAAATATTTAGCAAGATGACTGGAGGTAATGCATGGCTTGAGATTCAAAATGAAGACGACATATTCTCATCAGGTATCTCATATCTTGTCCAGTTTCCAAATAAACCAAAAAGGGAATCCACCTCAATTAGTGGTGGAGAAAAAACACTTGCCGCGATTACATTTTTGTTAGCTCTTCAAAAACTAAAGCCATCTCCATTCTATCTTTTAGATGAAGTTGATGCTCACCTTGACGCATTAAACACTGAAAGACTATCTACGATACTTGAGGATAGGGCAAAAGGAAGTCAAATGATAATGGTTTCGCTTAAAGACTCTGTGGTAAAGAAAGCAACTCTGATTTATGGTGTATTCCCAAGAAATGGAGTTTCACATGTAGTATCACATAGAATTTCTAATATCTCTGAAGTGGCAAACTAGTTTATCTTAACAAAACATGCAGCATATCGGTCCTTTGAAATTTCTTCAAGTGATGGTTCTTGTTTACACTTTTCAATAGCATAAGGACATCGAGTCTCTGAATCTACAGCCTTGGTACACATCTATGTCACTAGGTTCGTTGATTCGAATCTTTTTATCTTTCTTTAGATTATCTGGGTCTGGATATGAAATTGAATCTATGAGTGCCTGAGTGTATGGATGACGTGGACCTGATAGAATTTCATTGATTGGTCCAATCTCTACAATCTTTCCAAGATATAAAATTGCAATTCTGTTTCCAATATAATTTGCAGTAGCCAAGTCATGTGTAATGTACAAAAAAGATATCTTTAGATTTTCTTGTAATTTTTTCATTAGTTCTAAAACTCCAATTCTTACTGATACGTCAAGCATTGAGACAGGTTCATCTGCAATGATGACTTTTGGTTTTGTTACAATTGCTCGGGCTATTGCCACTCTTTGTCTTTGTCCACCTGATAACATGTGGGGATATTTTAACACTATTTCTTCTACAGGTTCTAGATTTACCTGACGCAGTGCTTGAAACACTAATTCGTTTCTCTCTTTTTTATCTCCAATTGAATTGATGTCAAGTGGTTCTCTTACTATGTCCAGAACAGTCATTCTGGGATTGATTGAAGCATATGGATCCTGGTGAACCATCTGACAACCAAGTCGTATTTTTCTTAGATGGTCTTGTTGGTTTGTAATCTCTTGCCCTTCAAAGTTTATGGTTCCTGAATCTGGCTCTATTGCACGTAGTATTATACGGGCAATCGTAGTCTTACCAGAGCCTGATTCTCCAGCCAATACAAGTGTCTCGCCATTTTTTATTGAAAATGAGATACCGTCAGCTACTCTTGTAATCTCTTTACTTGCTCCGGATAATCCTTTTTTTGTAAAGTATTTTTTTAAATTATTGACTGAAAGGATCTCTTCCATTGGTATTTGTTGTGATCTCAAATATATCAAGCGATCAATGGTCCAAAATCTATCCATCGCAAAGTTTTAAAAGGCATAATATATGAGACAACTTGTGAATTACAAATTATTAGCAGTCATCATGATTACAGGATTTCTATTTAGCTCAGGTTCCTCATACTTGAACCAATTGGTCTTTGCAGATGATCCACAATCTGATATCAATGCAAGAATGCAATCATCAGAACAGCGGGCCATTGAAAAGTATAACACCTACTATCAGTTTGCTAACATGGATGCAGCAAAGAGAAACTGGGCTGGACTTAACAGTACTGAAACTGATGAGACAAGCAGAGGTAGAAACATTGATGCTGCCGCACAAGTTTCACTGCAAAACGCAGTAGCACAATTTAATGATATTCATGTAAGACAATTACAATATGATACTTCAACAGGTTATGCTAATTTGACAAGTACAGAAACTGATGAACAAGGTAGAGTTAGAAATGACATGATTGCAAGTGCAACTTCCACCTCTCTCGTGCAAGCAAATGATATTGTGAATCAACTAGTAAAACTCCAACAAAATTATGCTAACTTTGCTCCAAGCACTCCAACAGATACTGCTGCCACTTATGATAGACAGACTATGATTACACAGAATTCTCAAACTGCTGAGGCACAAGCTGCATCACTAGTTAGCCAACTTGCAAAAATCGATAATGTATTTCTTGATCTTACACCATACGTTGGTACTAATATTCCATTTACATACAAGCCTGGTTCTATAACTGCCGAGTTCAATCATGGAGAACGTAATCTTACTCCAGCACAGGCTTATTCACTTGAAAAGGCTGTGATGATATTCAACCAGATCCACCAGGCAACAATTACTTCATACGGCTCTAACTACTATGGTTTGACGAGTACTCCAACTGATTCTCAAGGGGCAAATAGAAATACATTATTGGCACAAGCTCAAAGTGATTCCTTGACAAATGCATTGCGAGTGTACAACTCTTACTATAACGGCGTAGGTCTTAACAAGTAATAAAATTCTGTTTTAAAAAGTATTTTAGAAGTTATTTATTCATGTAACCAGCACATCACAAAACCTGATGACGTCTTAACCTTGGGTGGTTCTTTCTTACACTTTTCCATTGCTTGTGGACATCTGTCATAAAACCTACAACCACTTGGTGGGTTTATCAGACTGGGCGGACTGCCACTCAGAGACGTAATTTTTACTGTATTGTTCAAATTGGGAATTGAATTCAACAGCGCAATCGTATATGGATGCTTTGGATTTTTATAAACATCTGATAGCAAGCCCATCTCTACAATTTGACCTGCATACATGATTCCTATTTTTTCTGCAATTTCAGAAATTATCCCTAAATCATGAGAGATTAACATGATTCCAAGCCCGCTTTTTTTGAGATTTTTTAATAATGCCATTATCTGTGCTTGAACCAATACGTCTAATGCTGTAGTTGGCTCGTCTGCAATCACCATTTTTGGTTTCAAAATTAGAGCCATTGCAATTATCACTCTCTGCTTCATGCCACCACTAATCTCATGTGGATATTTTTCTAAAACTGAAGATGATAGTCCGACTGAAGATACTGCTGATTGTATGGCTTGCTTGAAATCTCCTTGAAAATCATGTTTTTTTAGAATTTCTTCAAATTGTTTCTTAATGGTAAAGACTGGATCTAACGAATTCATTGCTCCTTGGAAGACCATGGATATCTGCTTCCATCGAATATTTTTTGTAAACTCTGATTCTGGTGTGGTCAAGATTGATTTATCATCTAAAAGAATTTCACCTGTCACAATTGCATTATCTTGAAGCGTTTTCATAATTGCAAGACCTAGTGTACTTTTACCACAACCGCTTTCTCCTGCTATTCCAATTGATTCTTTTTCTTGTAAGGAAAATGATACGTGGTCTACCGCATGAACCTTTTTTCCTTGACTTTGGTATTGAACATCAAGATCATTTACAGACAAAAATGCCATGGATACACTAAGAACGAGTGGTACATTTGAGTTTTGTATTTTTCTTTAATGTTCTATAATGGATTTTACGTAGGAACGATCAATGAATGTAGTAAACCTACTTTCGCATGGTTTATCTTCCAGTTTTACAGGCAAAAAATCGATTTCCATGAAGACTCCAATTTGTAATTTTGATGCAATGAACGGTATACTGTGTCCTCAATGTGAGTCAAAATTAGATCAAGGGTTGTTAACTAGATCTGATGTAGATGCTTCTATAAAACTGGTAAAACTTTCTCAAAAAATACCACAAATAGAAAAATTCACCTTGAATTCATGTCGAGAATCAAATGGAGATTTTGTAATATATCTTGGCAGCCAAGATATTATGACTATTAGACAAAGTAGGGAGCTTTATCGAATTCTTCAAGGCGAATTTTCCGGAAAAATCTGGCTTGTTCACCAAGATTCGGATGATAAAAAATTCATTGAAGATGTATTTTTTCCAATTAAAATACTTGCAATAAACCAAGTCTGGGCTCTAGGAGGTCTTAGAAAAACTAAAGTTATAGTATCTGGGAAAAAGACATCAAAATTTCCAATAGATGTAAACAAGGTAATTGCAATTGCGCACGATCTTCGAAAGATAGAACTAGTAGTGGAATTTGAGAGAAAGTAGGTCTAGTTTAATGGAAATTACAAAAACTCACAATATTGGCGTACTTGGGCCTTCAATGAAGGGTCAGAAAGTCATAGTTGCAGGCTGGGTGGAAGATTTACGAGAATTGGGAAAACTCACGTTTCTTACTTTGAGGGATATCACAGGAGTATCACAAATTGTAGTTGCAGGTCCTGAAAATCTTCAACAAGTAAAAGACCTTAGTAGACAAAGTGTTGTAAGAATTACTGGCGCAGTACAAGAATCTAAAGCACGAGATTTTTCATATGAGATAAAGGCTGAGAAAGTTGAGATTTTATCACGCGCCATGCATCCTCTACCAATAGACCCACTTGGGCGATTGGAAAGTGGAATTGATAATCGGCTAAATGCACGAGCACTAGATCTTCGTAATCAAAAAATTTCATCCATTTTTAAGATACGACATTATGTTCTTCAATCAATACGCAAGACACTCACTGAACTTGGTTTTATTGAAGTGAACACTCCAAAAATTATAGGCAGTGCAAGTGAAGGTGGTGCTAATTTATTTTCTTTAAAATATTTTGACAAGCAAGCATATCTTGCACAGAGTCCTCAACTTTACAAAGAGCAGCTAACACTTGGCCTTGAGCGCGTATTTGAAATATCTTCTTTTTATCGAGCTGAAAAATCTCACACTGTAAGACATTTGACAGAATTTACAAGTGTTGACATTGAATCTGCATTTATGGATTATACTGATGTTATGGAAATCTTAGAAAAACTAGTTGTATCTGTTTTTGAGTATATAGAAAAAAACTGTACTGAAGAGCAAAAGAATTTGGGCATTCAAATCACAAAACCGAAAACACCTTTTGATAGGGTAACATACAAGCAAGCAATTGAAGAACTTGGAAAACAAGGGCTTGCTCTTGAATTTGGCGATGATTTGCTTGATTCTCATTTGCGAAAACTTGGTGAGATTCATCCTGGATTCTACTTTTTGACTGACTGGCCGCTCAAACTAAAACCATTTTACATTCACGAAAAAGAAGATGACCCTGTCACATCCAAATCATTTGACCTCCAATTTGGGTATCTTGAATTGTCATCTGGTGGTAGGAGACTACATGATCCTGCCAAGATAAAATCCAGACTTGTAGAACAAGGACTAGATCCTGTACAATTTGAAGACCATTTGAGAGCATTTGACTGGGGAATGCCGCCTCATTCTGGCTGGGGGCTAGGCTTGGATAGGCTTATGGCTGTTTTAACCCAGATTGACAACGTCAGAGAGGTTGTTCTATATCCGCGTGATCCTGAAAGGCTATTTCCATAAAAAGATAAATTTTGAACACGTCCAGACGAATTGTGCGACACTGCGATTTTTGCGGTTCTGATTTTGGGGACCACACGTGCTACTTTTGTGAAAAACACTGTTGCACTTCATGCATGACTGATGACAGGACTAGGTGCAAACGATGTTACATTACAAAAAGAAAACTCGGATGGCGAATTTTTAAGAAAAATAAAGTACTGTTGGGATTTATTGCGTTTGTCTGGGCGTATACTGTATTTCCAGTTCCTCTTATCAAAGGAATTGATCCTGCATTTTACTGGATTTCATTAGGTGTTGCGATAATGATTATGGTTCCAATTAGTCTTGCAATGTTCTTTTGGTCAAGAGAACCTCCTGCATCTGATCTCAAATGATATGTGATATTACACTCTGAGTAAATTCTCTGGTGCTCTTGTTTCCGCCAATGTCTTTTGTTTTGATTCCTTCCTTGACAATTCCGTATACTGCATCTTCTATCTTTTTTGCAATGTCGTAACACGACTTGTCATTATTTTTCATTCCAAGCCACTCAAACATCATCTTTGCAGACAAGATAAACGAGGATGGGTTTGCAACTTGTTTTCCTGCAATATCAAATGCTGCACCATGAACTGGTTCAAATAATGCAAACTTGTCTCCAATGTTTGCAGCAGGTGCCATCCCTAATCCACCAACGGCTTGTGATGCTTCGTCTGATAAAATATCTCCAAACAAATTGGTAGTTACTATTACATCAAAAACTTCCGGCTGTCTTATGATATTCATGGCACATGCGTCAACATACATCTGCTCAAATGAAATTTTTGGATAACTATTTGCTATTACTTGACATGATCTTGAGAACAAACCGTCTGTCTTTTTCATCACGTTTGATTTGTGTACGCATGTTACCTTTTTCTTGCCGTTTCGTTGTTCTGCTGTCATGAATGCATATTTTGCAATTCTTTCAGATGCGCTCTTTGAGATCGTTCTTAATGCAATCGATGTCTCACCCAAGTCAAACTCCATGCCTGTATAGAGGTCCTCTGTGTTTTCTCTTACTATTACCATGTCAATATTGTCTTTCAATGCTGGCATGTTTGGATAAGATTTGGCAGGTCTAATGTTTGCATAAAGATCTAACAATCTTCGCAATACTACAATCACATCTGCGGCACTCTCGCCTACAGGTGCCTTGAGGCATGCATCTGATTTTTTTATTGTGTTTAACGTGTCATCTGGAAGTGCTTTACCTGTTTTTTTGAGTGCTGCATCTCCTGCTTCTAATTTTATAACATCTAACTTTACTCCAAACTTGTCATTTACTGTATCCAATAATTCTATTACTGATTCTGATAACTCCGGACCTATCCCATCTCCAGTAATAAGCGATATTTTGTACATTTACTGTCCCAAGTTTTTTTGTTTAAGAATTTTCTTGAGCATAATTCTGTTTATGCCGTCAATTACTGCTTGAACGCTTGTAATTACAATGTCTTCTCCTACTGATTTTGCAGATGCTTGATTTCCATACGCATCTTCAACTTTGATTGTAACTTCACATAATGCTTCAGAACCTCCTGATATTGAATCTAGTCTGTAATCTTTTACTCTGACTTTTGAGATCTCCCCTGTAATTTTCTGTATGGCATTAATTGATGCATCTACTGGACCTACCCCATAGTCTGTACTGATGAAGTCCTTTCCCTCGATGTTTAATTTTACGAACGCATATGGCATATTTCCAATTCCTGTTGATACTGAAAACCCTACAAGATGTACTAGTCTCTTTAACCCTTGTTGTTGCATTACCTCTCCTGCAATTCCTAAAAGCTCAACATCTGTTACATGTTTTCCAAGGTCTCCAAGTTTTTTGATCTTCTCTAAAATTTCATGTGTCTGCTCTTTTGAAGGCTGGATCCCATATTCTTCAAGCATTGCAGAAACTCCATGTGCTCCTGCATGTTTTCCAACTTGGAACCATCTCGTTCTGCCTACAAGTTCAGGACTGATTGGCTCGTAGGTTAGAGGATTGCTTAGCACACCGTGGGTATGAATTCCTGATTCGTGACCAAATGCATTTTCTCCAACAATTGCCTTGTTTGGCTGAACCTGGACTCCGACTATCTTTGAGATGAATCGTGAAGTCTCGTAAAGAAGCTTGGTATTGATATTTGTCTCAAACTTTCTATCCTTGTCCCATTGGAGGCATTGTAATCCCATTACTAGTTCTTCTAAAGATGCATTGCCTGCTCTTTCACCTATTCCGTTGATTGTAACATGTGCACATTTTGCACCCGCTTGTATTGCAGATAATGCATTTGCTACTGCCAGACCAAAATCATTGTGACAGTGAACACTTACTGGTAAATGAGTTGCATCAATTGTGTCCCTTGTAATTTCTGCAATATACTGGGGAGTTGAATATCCTACTGTATCTGGAATGTCTAATCTATCAGCACCTGCTTCTGTCACTGCTTTGAAAACTTTTTTTAAAAATTCTCTATCTGTTCTTGTAGCATCTTCTGCAGAAAATTCAACTTGTAAACCAAGTGACTTGGCATATTGAACTGCCTCAACTGCTTTTTCTAATGCCTGCTCTCTAGATAATTTTAGTTTGTACTTGAGATGTATGTCTGAAGTTGCAATGAATGTGTGGATGTACTTTAATCCTACTGCTACAGCTGCATCAATATCTTTTTTCTCTGTTCTTGCTAGCCCACAAATCTCTGCCTTTAATCCTGCTCCTGTAATTGATCTAATTGCTTTCATCTCTCCTTCTGAAATGATTGGAAAACCAGCTTCGATTGCATCAACACCCAAGTCGTCTAATTTTTGTGCTATCACAAGTTTTTGGTCTGGAGTCAAGGCTACACCTGGCGTCTGCTCACCATCTCTTAATGTGGTATCGAAAATTCTAACTTTCATTTCTCTCCCCCCTTGCTAGTGCACATATTCCGGTTCTTGCCATTTCAAGTATCCCGTATCCTCTGACTAGGTCTTCTAATGCATTAATTCTGTCAGGTGTTGCAGTTATCTCTAATATTATAGAAGATTTTCTAACATCATGAACATCACACTTGAAAGCGTTTGCAAGGTCTGTTATCTCCTTGATGTCAGTTGGTTTTGATACTTTGATCTTCATCATGACAAGTTCCCTGTATATGCTTTTTTTCTCATCTAATAGTTTTACTTCTACGGTATCAATGAGCTTGTCTAGTTGTTTTATTATTTGATTTAGTTGTTTTTCATCTGCTTCTGTAGTGATTGTCATTCTAGAGACTTCGGGATTTTCAGTTATCCCTACTGATATGCTATCAATGTTATAGTTTCTTGATCTAAACAAGTTTGTAATCTTAAACAAAACTCCTGGCTTGTTTTCTACTAGAACGGAAATTATTGACCACATGTAATTTCACTATGATGGTAAGATCATGTCCTTAAGAGATGTTCCAGGTGCGACAAATGGTAAAACGTCTTCCTGTGGATCAATTGGTATGTCTATGACAGTTGTAACGTTGCTCTTCAAAGCTGTCTGAACTGCTTTTCCTATTTCATCAATTGTTGTAACTCTTATCCCTTGTGCACCATATGCTTCTGCTACTTTAACATAATCTGGACAATTCTTAAGGTCGATTCCGATCATTCTTCTGTCGTAAAATGTTCTCTGCCATTGGGCTACCATGCCAAGTGAGAAATTGTTTAACAAGAACACAATGACAGGCAAGTCTTCTAGTACTGATACTGCAAGCGAGTTTTCTGTCATGTTAAAACTTCCTTCTCCTGCAATGTCTAAAACTGGAACATCAGGTTTTGCAGCTTTTGCACCAATTGCTGCTGGAAATCCCCATCCCATCGTTCCAAGACCTGTGGAGCTAAAGAATGTGCCCGGATGTATCACATCAAAGAATAATGATGCCCACATTTGATGTTGGCCTACTTCGGTAGTAACAATTGATTGTGCAGGGAGAACTTCTCTTAATTTTTTGAGAACTTTGGAAGCTGCTAATGGATGTGGATGAATCTTGAGATTTTCTCTATAGTAGTCCTTGGTCTCCTTGACTCTCTTTGCCCATGCGTTTTCTCCGTTTCGCTTGATGGCCTTTTGAATAAGCATTTTAACCATAATTCTAAGTGATGTCTTCACATCTCCCACTATGGCTACATGTGTAGTCTGATTCTTTCCTATCTCTGCAGGATCTACATCCATGTGAATTATCTTCAAATTTCTCTCAAACTCTTCAAATGTACCAACTGATCTGTCTGAAAATCTGGAACCGCATGCTAGTACACAGTCAGCTTCTGTCATCATCTTGTTTGCTTCTGCATGTCCATGCATTCCAATTGGTCCAAGTGAGAGTGGATGATTTTCTGGAAATGATCCTTTTCCTTTGAAAGTTGTTACAACTGGTATCATAAGTAATTCTGCAATTGATTGAAGTTCTGCAAATGCACTTGAAATTATGACTCCTCCTCCTGCAAGAATGATTGGCCTTTCAGCAGATAGTAGCATCTCAGTTGCTCTTTCAATTTCTTTTATGTCGGGGTCTACCCATGGGTGGTATCCTCTAATTTTGACCTCAGCCGGAAACTGGATATCAGCTTCATTTTGTTGTACATCTTTTGGAATGTCTATCAATACTGGACCTGGTCTTCCAGTTGACGCAATATAGAATGCCTTCTTCACTACTTCGGGAATTTCACCTGGCGTCATTGGCTGAAATGCATATTTTACAATAGGATTTGTAATTCCAATAATGTCACTTTCTTGAAATGCATCACGTCCAATCATTTTTGAAGGAACTTGACCTGTGATTGCTACCATTGGAGCAGAATCTGCCTGCGCTGTTGCAATTCCGGTAACAATGTTAGTTGCACCTGGACCTGATGTTGCAAAACACACTCCTGGTCTTCTACTTACTCTACCATAACCGTCTGCCATGTGCGATGCGGACTGTTCATGTCTTACAAGAACATGGCGTATGTTGCTTTTGTAAAGTTCGTCGTATATTGGCAAGTTTGCACCTCCCGGTAGTCCGAAGGCAATATCCACACCCTCCTTTTCCAAAGCGATCATCAAAGACCTTGCACCTGAAATTTTTTCCATAATTTTCTATCTCCGAAAATTGCTGTATCTTACAGCATAACCCCGACTAGCAACAAAATACTTGAAATGCTTGTCGAGTCTACTTTTTTCATACTTATCTGATGATTTCTCTCTAAAATTATTAATAAGTATTTTGTCTAAAATCCTCAATATCTTGTTGGTTGGATGGCATGATTAGGCACAAATTACAAAACTACGGGAAATATAGGTGTAAAGTACTGTGAATGGTGGACTGGTCGGACACGCTACTATGTGGTGAATTTTTGTTCCAACTAAACCTGTATCAACATTTTGGTTTTCAATCAGCAAGTAAATACAAGCAAGAAAACATAAAATCATGATGTATTGATATTGTACTGTTCTAATACTTTTTTTATGTTATGAATGCTAAATGGTTTGTAAATAATAGTTTTAATTTTTAGTTCACCTAACTTTTGATATGTTTCCAGTGAAAAATCAGCTGTTACTGCTACAATCTTTGCAGTAGGATTGATTTGTAGAATTTTTTCCATAGCATAAAGACCATCGGTTTTTGGCATCATGAGATCAATGAAAATAACATCTGGAACATATGTTTTATAGAGACATACTGCTTCACTGCCGCTAAAGCCTCTTCCTATTACTTGTAGTCCGATAAGTTCAAGAATATCGGAAAAAACTTTGACAGTATTCACATCGTCATCTACAACTATGCAGGTAATCACATAATTCCAAGACGGCGTTTATTTAAAAAGATTCGGTTAAACAGTGTTTAGGAGGATTTAATTTCAAATATGATTCTCTTAAAAAATTAATTTCTTAATATGTGGCATCATGTATCTTACATTTTGATGAGTTTTAAGATCAAATTAGTTATAGGATTTTTAGTCATTGCTTCTGTCATGATTGCATATGGCCTATTTGTTGGTGAAATGAAAAAAATTCCATTAAACTATGAATTAATTTCGGAACAAGAAGGACAAGATCGCATATTAAATTCCATAGGAGGAAACTTGTCAGAACCATTTGGAATAAGAGAGACTCTAAGAGAAAATGTGATAAATGTGACCGGAGACATATTAGCGATTAATTCTACTATCTTGGGAAAAGATCCTGTTACAAATGAAATTGTCTTTGCTAATACTCATACATTTTTTGTTGATAGGACTACTAGGATGCATCAGTCAATGAATGAATATTTCACCTTTCCTCACAATGTTCAAAAAGTAGATTATGATTTTTTTCATCCAATGATATTCTCAAAGACTCCTTTTGTTTTTGAGAAAAAAGACAACATATACGGTCTTGACGTATATGATTTCTCATGCAAATATGGCGGGGTTGATGTATCTTCAGACCATCCAGAATTTCCTTCTAAGAAAATATTGTCTGATGGAGGTTGTACAATCTCAGTTGAACCTATAACTGGAACTACGGTTTCTTTTTCTAAATACTGGGATGACTATTTTGTAAATGATGGGATCAGAGGGGCAGATGTGGAGATCGGAGAAAAGCACACCACCGAATATTCCGAAAATATTTTAGTTAATACTGCAAAATCTACAAAGACATTATATTATTTTCTTGATTTGGTTTTTCCAAGTTTGATTGCCATAGTGGGAATTGCAATATTGTTTGTCATTCTCTTATTTGACAAGACAAAAAATCAAGCTAAAATCATCCTCCAAACACAAAATGAAGTGATAAAAAGAGAAAAGCTATCTGTAATAGGTGAGCTTACTGCAAGACTTTCACATGACCTGCGAAATCCGTTGAGCATAATCAGATTATCAGTTGAAGGAATAGAGATGCGAATTAATAACAAATCTGACCCAAAACTTGATGAATATATTCCAATGATTAATGACGCGGTATCTAGAATCAATCACCAGATTAACCAAGTATTAGGATTTGTTAAAACAATACCCTTGGACAAAAAACTAATCTCAATTTCCAATATTTTATATGATTCCATTAAAAGCATAAGCCTACCAGAAAATATCACTATCACACTGCCAGAAAATGACTTTTCTCTCATGGCAGATAAAATTCAGTTATCAGTCGCATTTACCAATATTTTGTTAAATGCAATCGAAGAAATGGGAACGAACAAAGGAATTATAACAATACGTTGTAAGAATGAAAAAAACAATCTGATCATAGAATTTGAGGATTCGGGGGATGGAATTTCCAAAGAAAATATCAGTAAAATATTTGAGCCATTGTTTACCACAAAACAAACTGGTACTGGTTTGGGTCTTTCCAGTGTTCGTGCCATAATAGAATCACATGGTGGAACTATATCGGTCAAATCGTCTCCTACTGTTTTTACAATAACACTTCCACAAAAATAGAATCATAATTCAGAAAAGGATTAAACTGTCAGACATGCTATACGCAGTACATTTTTGCATTCCAACAATATCAATAAAGATATTGTCCTAAATCTACAATGTTAGGGATATTGCTAGGCACAAATCTGCTTTGCCCATACATGTCATAAGACTTAAAGTGGATTTACCTTAAGCAATACCGATTTTGAGCGATAAAGACGAGATTCTTGACGTGATTATGACATTTTTTACAGCTGGAAGGACCAAGAATGTTGCACCTTTAAGCGTCATTCAACTTGACGATCCAAGGTTTTCATCATATGGTGATGTTCCTCCATTTGATCTAAAAGATTTTGCGACTACAACTGCATTAGAACAATTACGATTTGTAAGTATATCTGACTATGATTTTGAACTAAAAAATACGCGAGTTGACCTGTTTGAGACTTTTGCTGTTGCAACTTTTACTGTGAGACAATCCGGAATGATTGTTGATAATTATAGCTTTAGGGGGCAACACTTTACAATGGAAAGCAGAGCAACTTTTGTTTTAATGAAAAATATCAAGTGGAAGATAGTCCACATACATATGACAAAAATTTCAGATTAGAAATTTATTTTTTTGATTTACTCTTTGGAGCAAGTTTGCTTTTTTCAGGAGCCTCATTTTTTATTTTTTTGAATATTTCATGTGCTTCTTTGACTGTAACTCTTTGGTGAACAATTGCTCTTACTGCTTTTATCATAGCTACTGGATGATCGTTTTGCCAAATGTTTCGTCCCATATCTACTCCTGCAGCACCTGCTTGTAATGCATCATGTGTTAGATTGAACACATCAAGTTCTGTTGCAAGTTTTGGACCTCCTGCGATTATGACTGGCACTGGGCATGCTATTACAACTTTTTCAAAGTTTTCACAATAGTATGTCTTTACTAGGTGTGCGCCAAATTCTGCAGCCATTCTACATGCTAGTCCTAAATATCTGGCATCCCGTTTTTCTAATTCTTTACCAACTGCTGTGACTGCAAGTACTGGTATTCCATATTCTTCACCTTCATTTACAAGATTGCCTAGACTGACAAGCGATTCATGTTCATGAGGTGCACCGATAAAAATTGACATTGCAAGTGCAGATACATTTAGTCTGATTGCCTCTTTTACCGATGTGGTTATTGTTTCATTTGACAAATCTTTTCCAATAATGCTTGCTCCTCCAGATACTCGAAGTACTACTGGAACTGGAAAATTCGCATCAACGGATGTTCTTAAAACACCTCTTGTAAGCATGAGGGAATCTGCATAATGTAACAAAGGAGCAATTGTTTTTCTGGGTACTTCTAGTCTCTCTGTAGGCCCAAGAAAATATCCGTGGTCTACTGCAAGCATTACACCGCGTCTGTTTTGCGGTTTGATTATTTTTGCAAGCCTGTTTTTAAGTCCCCAGTCCATATCTTCATCGAAAAAATTTGCCTTAGTTAAGCGTTTCTGAATTTATGATAATTATTTTCATTGAATCGTTTCCTTGATGTGCATAATCCAAAGCTTTTGCAGATTCAGAAAGATCAAACTTGTGGGTGATTAATTTTTTTACGTCCACTATTCCTTGTTCAATTAGCTTGAATGCATCATTTGTATCCTTTTCAGAAGATGCATAACTTGGTGTGATTGTAATTTCTTTAGAGTATACCTTGCTCATGTCAAGTGACATTTTTGCATCTTTTGAAGGAACTCCAAATAACATGACAGTACCGCCCTTTCTTACAAAATCTATTGCCTGTGATATCGCATTAAGACTTCCAGTTGCAACCATGACTATATCCACTCCGCGATTGCCAGTCTTTGAAAGAATTTTCTGATGCGCATCTTTGTCATCTGATCTTATTGCTTCTGTTATGCCAAACTTTTTTGCAAAACCTAATCTGAAATCATTGAGGTCAAAACAAAATATCTCTTCAATTCCGTATACCTTGCTTAACATGAGGTGCATAAGCCCTGTTGG
This sequence comes from uncultured Nitrososphaerota archaeon, assembly GCA_963713025.1. Taxonomy (GTDB): domain Archaea; phylum Thermoproteota; class Nitrososphaeria; order Nitrososphaerales; family Nitrosopumilaceae; genus Nitrosotalea. The sequence goes on from CAVQKA010000008.1 coordinate 95,118, forward strand.
ACCTGCTCCGAGAATTGCAACCGAATCCCCTTTTTTGAATTTTATTTTATTCCATGCCCGTACACAACATGCCAAGGGTTCAATCATGGACGCTTCTTCAAAACTTACATGTTCTGGTAATTTTATAACTCCTCCATGTGAGACGTTCCATTCGGGTACGATAAACTCTTCAGCAAGTCCACATGGTGAGAGATTTGTCTCAGAATACTTCTGACACATTGTCTCATTTCCATGTATGCAAAAGTGACAAGAATAACACGGTACATGATGATGGGTAAATACTCTGTCTCCTTTTTTAAAATCGATTACTCCTTCACCTACTGCAGAAACTATTCCAGATGGCTCATGGCCTAGTCTCATCGAAGGTTGACTGTATTTTCCATAAATCTTTTCCAAGTCAGAACCGCATACTCCACACGCTTTCATGGAAACTAGAATTTCTCCCTTGCATACATGGGGTCTATCGACATTTTTTATCTGGACGTCTGAGGGTCCTGACACATATGCTGCTTTCATTATTACAATGAGTCTTGAATGACGTTTTATCTTTTTCCGAGGTATAATGATCGATTTATTGAAGAACAAGAAATTCCATATAAAGAATTTTTTTTCATATGATGTCAATTAAATAGGACATATTTCTGAGAATTTGTTATGGACTTGTGGCATGACATTGAAACTGGCACAAAAATACCTTCTGTGATAAACGTTATAGTTGAAATTCCAAAAGGTTCTCAAAATAAATACGAATACGATAAAAAAAGAGGTATCATTAAACTTGATAGAGTCTTGTTTTCACCATTTTTCTATCCTGGAGAATATGGCATAATTCCACAAACATATGCTGAAGATGGTGATCCAATGGATGCACTCGTACTTGTTACTAATCATACGTACCCTGGTGTTCTAATAGAATCACGCCCGATTGGAATGCTCCGTATGAAAGATGGTGGTGAAATGGATAACAAGATTTTATGCGTTGCAAAAGATGACGTAAGATATGATAATCTACAAGACATTGCTGATCTTGACAAACACTATCTCCAAGAAATTGCACACTTTTTTGAAGTGTACAAGCATCTTGAAGGCAAAAAAGTCGAGATACTGGGTTGGAAAAATGCCGCTAGTGCAAAAAAAGAAGTTCTTGCTGGAATCAAGTTATATCAAAAGAAATTCAAAAAGTAATCCGATAGTTTTAGTTCTCTGATAAAAAAATTACAACAGAAATGGTATTAACCTGTATTTACAGGTGAATTCTATGGACGAAGGCGATACGGCTCCAGATTTTGAACTTGTGGCAAATGATGGAAGTACCGTAAAACTAAGCTCATTTCAAGGGAAAAAGAACACCGTACTATGCTTCTATCCTAAGAACCACCTATTTGCCTGTCCCTCAAAGAAGGTATTTCAAATGGCTGAGGCCATAATTGCAGCATATCCTAAGATAAAGGAGCAAGCTGAACTCTTTGCAATATCTGTAGATACAGTTGAAGATCAGAAAAAATTTGTTGCCGAATATGATGTTCCATATCTGCATCTGAGTGATACTCAAAAGATCGCCTGCAAAACTTATGCTGGACTAAATATCGCAGGACTTGCAAAACGTTCTACATTCATTATAGGAAAAGATGGCAAGATTTCAAAAATTTTCAGAGATATCAGTCCTGAAAAACATGGTCAAGAAATTATATCCTCATTACAGAATTTAAAATAATTAGATTTTCGTCAATTCAATATATTTTTAAAGATGTGAGTTAAGACTTGATTTGTGCTAGATTTAGTAGCCAAAAAAATATTTCTTACTAAAGGAAAGGGCGTACATCCTGACAGGCTAACAAGTTTTGAATATGCTTTAAGAGATGCAGGAATTGCTGGAACAAATTTGGTTTTGATATCAAGTATATTTCCACCTGGCTGCAAACTAATTTCCAAGGCAGAAGGCTTGAAGCTTATACGACCTGGTAGTGTGACATTTGCAATATATTCAAGACAAGAGAGTAATGAGCCGCATAGGTTGATGGCGGCATCAGTTGGAATAGCAGAACCCAAGGACAAGACAAAGTATGGTTATCTGTCTGAATACATTTCATTTGGAGAGACTGAAAAAGAAGCAGGTGATTATGCCGAAGATATTGCGGCACAGATGCTTGCATCATCACTTGGAATATCATTTGATGTAAACAAGAGCTGGGATGAGAAAAGACAACAGTGGAAGATATCTGGACAGATATACAAGACTAGAAACATCACCCAGAGTGCAGTAGGGGATGCAAAAGGGCACTGGACTACCGTATTTACTGCGGCGGTATTGATTCTCTAAATTCTATCTTCTTTTCATGAATATGTATACTGCAGCTCCGCCTGCTACGATTATGCCAATTAACGCATAAGTGGAATAATCGTTAGACGATTTTGTAGTTGCTGTTGAAGATATGGTTGTGATATTAGTTTGTGAAGGTTGTTCTTGTAATGGTGTACTGCCTAATATTATTGAAGATTGATTGCCTGTAAACTCTGTTGTTGTTCCAAATAGGTATATGGCAGAAATTTTATTTCCATACTCTGGGTCGATAATCCATCCTGCTTTAGTCAGGTCTGTTGGAAACTTTTGACCATCTTTGATTGTAGTAGGAGCTAAATCTCCACCGTGACCTGTTACTGCAATGTTGTTATTTGATATCGCCGTGACCTGAATAATGGAATTCAAAGGAAAGAAACCAACGCTATAGTAACTTGATCTTTCAAGTTTGTCAATGCCTAGTAACTCCAGTGGATTGACTGAGGTTACATTGCCCTTGATTGGAGTACTTTTTGAGACTTGTAATTGATAAAGTGATGACCCCTGTCCTGGAGTAATTACAAATGTTACTGAAGAATTAGAATCTTGAGCCATTTTTTGTGCCGCGGTGAAAAATCCACCATCATCACGAATCTGTTTTGGAATTAAGATGGAAGTTAATCCATCAAAAAGGTATGAAGAATCTGGTCTTGACATTGTATAAACAACTGATATGGTTCTGTTTCCTGATATGATTCCAGATGTACCTAATGCCTTGTTGAGCTCACCTTTTGGATTGACATACGTAGACCAAAATGTTGCATCTGTGGCAAATGCCTTGTTTACACTATCAATCAAAGTGTCACCTACTTGTTTGGCTTGTGTTTGAATCGTTGTAATGTTGTAAGTCTCAATTAGGGATGGAGATACTATGTTGATTATGACACATCCTTGGTCCTTTGTAACTCCTATGACACATGTATCTGCATTTGTAATTACTACTGAAGTAACATTTGCAGTATTTGTAATTTTTTCACTAAGATCTGGAGGAACTCTCATTTCAACTGGACTTGTAGAGGCTAAAGTGATAAATGCACTAGTCTTATTCTGTACTTTTTCATCGATTAGTATGTTGGCTGTTTCACGGTATGATGCTAGTTGTGGTTGTTGTGCGTAAGCTGAAACAAATGAAGTTAGCAATAATGTGAAAATTATGGATGCAGCAAGCAGGTTTTTCATTTAAAGCAACTTTTAAAATCGAACTATTAAGTTTACGCTCGTAGTTTTTCTATCTTTATTGCAAATCTCTGAAAAGGCTCTTCCTTGTAATGTTGATTGCAGACTAACATGGTCTGTTGTGGATCAGGTCCGCAGTCATAAGTAATCAAATACTCTGCTTTTCTATTACAACATCTTAGATATTTCACTCGTGCATTAATGGTTCTCATAAAGTAAAATAGTTCTCGATCTAAACTCTAGGTTTAAATTATAATGTGTGCGTAGTGTCCTTGACATCGGTTCAAACCGTAGGGGAACATTGCCTGGCAGTTGGGGGCGCTTGACTGCCAGGCGCTTTAATTAATTACTTTTCCAAGTCGTTCTGTTTGATTTCTAATGTACTCAAAACCTTCTTGCCAGAAACTCTCTGATGTTATGTCTATTCCATGTTCTTTGAGCAGGTCCTCTGGTTTTTTTGAACCTCCTGCAGCTAAAATATCCACATATGTTGAAGCAAATGAACTTCCTTCTTTTCTATATCGCTGGTATAGTGATAATGATAATAGATTTCCAAAAGAATACGAATAACAATAAAATGGTGAATGGTAAAAGTGTGGAATGCATGTCCATTCTACTCCGAAGTCTGGGGTGATATCCACCGAATTGCCAAATTGATCTTTTAGTGTCTTCATGTATTCCGATGTTATGTCTTGGACCATTGCTCCGTTGCCAATTTTTTCATGTGCCGCTATCTCAAATAATGTAAAATATGCCTGTCGTCCTACTGTTGCATACAAATCATCCAAATGTTCCATGAGTCTTGATTGCTGTTCGTCTTCAGATATTTGATCAAGAATCTTGTTAAACAGCAGCATTTCTGAAAATGTTGAGGCTGTCTCAGCTAGTGGTAGTGGTGCTTCTGCTATGAATATTGATTTGTCCGATGCTGAGATGCTGTGTATTGCATGACCAATCTCATGAGCCAAAGTAAAAACATCGTTAGTCCTACCCTTGAAATTTATCAAAACAAACGGTGTTATCTTTGGAGATATCGTACTGCAAAAGGCACCGCTTCTCTTTCCAGGTCTTATGGTGGAATCTACATGTCTTTGAACAAATACTCTTTTTGCATACTCGCTTAGTCTTGGACTGAAATCATTTAACGTCTCAAGAACTAGTTTTACTGCTGTATCATAGTTGTATCTTTTTTCTTCTTTTTTCTGAATTGGAGCATAAATGTCATATCTGCGCAACTTTTTCATTTTCAAGATACGCGCTTTTTGTAAAAAGAATTTTCGAAATACATCAGAGTTTTTCTTGCAAACAGAAAGTAGTGCATCTACTGTCTTGTCGTCTACGTCATTTCCTATATTTCTGACTGATATTGGAGAAGAATATCCTCGTATCTGAATGCATTCGTCTTTCCAGTTTGAAACAATGTTTTGATAAATTTCTCCTAGAACTCCCTTGTTTTTGTCAAATTCTGATAATAACGCCTTGTACGCAATCTCTCTTGTTCTTGGTTTTGGATTTCGAATTAGAACTGATAATTCTTCACGATTGTATTTCTTTGTCTTACCGTCTATCTTTACTTCAAACACAAATGCATTTGTTATCTTGTCATAAATTTTGACAAGTGCAGAGTGACCTGTGACATCTAGCGTGTTAATTATTCTCTCTTCAGGTTCGGTAAGGGAATATTTTGCTAGTAATCTTTTATATCGTAAAAATTCGTGTAATTCTCCTGCTGACTTCATTAATCTTTGAGCATTTTTTTCATCAAGTTGTTTCTTCCACCATTGGTCAAAAAATAACGTCTGATTCTCTAACTGTGCCCCCAGCTTTCGCATCTTTGAAAGCAACGCAGTTGCCTTGTCCGACTGGGTATCTGCCGAGTACTCTAAAGACGCATATCCTGAAACACTGCTAAAATCCTCTGTTATCTTCTCCAAAGTATGAAGCATTGTAAGAAATTTTTTTTCGTTTAATGTTGGTTTGAGAATTTTCTTGTTCTTTTCGAAATTTTTAACATCTAACTGTATAGCATTAAGACGCTTGATAAACTGGGGTGAATCTGGATCTCTTACAAGTTCGCTTAAAATCCATTTTTCCTCTTTAAAAACTTGCATCTGTTTCAAGAGGGGTTTTCTTCTTAAAATACTATGTGGAAAAACCTTGTTTTTCTTGATCTTCTAATGCTTTGAAGATGTTATCTGAAACTCATTTGTAGATTCTTCTAATTTTTTTTGGTTGTTATCAAATGAACGAATTGTACACACGTCTTAAATATTAAAAATACGTATTAGATGGCATGAGCATGACAGCATGGCATTGTTATAGATGTAATTTGACTTTCAAAGAAAAGTCTCATGTTGTTATGCATAAAGAAATTTCTCATCATGACACAAGAGAAGTAGAACTTCCTGAATAGCTTCTACTTTTTTATTTTTGTATTCTAAATTGTTTTATTCTTTTAGAAAAATCCCAAGTATTTATTTAGCCCAAAAATATGTAGTCGTTTGTGGATCATCATAATTTTAAAGGAAAAGACATTCCGCACCTTAAGATCACACCCAATATGGGAATAGATGACCTTGTGGACATATTTGCTAGTACAGGTTACAACGCTCGACAACTTGGCGAAGCAGCAAAATTGTATTGTAAAATGATAGAAGATGATGCTACCATCTGTCTTACTATTGCAGGTGCCATGACACCTGTTGGCTTTGGAGGGTTGTTCAAATCTCTTATTGAACGAGGGTTTGTTGATTGGATAGTTTCTACAGGCGCTAATGTGTATCATGAGGATCACTTTGCATGGAATCTTCCGGTAAAACAGGGACACTTTGAGGTAGATGACATGGTTCTATATGCTAAAGATATAGTCCGAATTCGAGACGTGTACATCAAGGGCGAGGAGACACTCAAAGCTGAAGATAAGATTGTTCAAAAGATGTTTACAAAAGATCTTCTTGATAAACCGTTTACTACAGCTGAATTTTGTAATGCGATGGGGAAATACTCTAAAGCACACTCTAAGAATCCTGAACGTAGTTTTGTTGTAACTGCATATGATTATGATGTTCCTGTTTATGTATCGACTCTGAAAGACTCTTCACTTGCATTGGACTTGGCTCCTCTAAGACTAGAAAATAAAATACACAGTCTTGACTTTGTAAGGGAAATAATAGAACAAGCAGCAATTTTGTACAATTCCAATAAATCCGGAATACTCGAATTGGGTGGCGGTGTACCAAAAAACACTGCACAACAAACAGGTCCGTTACTTGATCAAATACTTGGTCTTGGGCATGGTGGCCAAAATTATATTATACAGATTACTGATGCGCGGCCTGATACTGGGGGACTCTCTGGTGCAACCTTGCAAGAAGGAAAGAGCTGGGGCAAAGTAAAAGATGCACACGAGGACGTGATAATGGTTTATACCGATGCAACTATCGCATTTCCAATACTTTGTCTCTATGCTCTAAGTAATGAAAAACCACGAAAACCAAAACGACTCTATAAAAAGTTAGGCAAGTATTATGAGGATCTATCAAAAGCATACTTTGCCAAAAAGCATTAATTCTTCATTAGTTTCTAGAATCTGCTAAATCTAGCTTGTTCTGTATCTCTGTCGTCTTTGGTTGCTTTCTTCCATTCTTTGTAGTGTTCTTTGCATAGAATGGCCTTTTTCAAACCACGTGGAATGTCAACACCAGTTCCTTCTACCTTTGAGGCTGTAAGTGAACGAACACCGTCCTTATCACAGCCTGTAACGCTGCATTTTGCACCTTTTGCTATTAGGCCCATGGGGATTCTAAAACGCACTATTATATCAGATTTTTTAATATTTTATTCAAATCTGGACATATTTTGATAGACATGCTCTAAGATATATGGTATAAATTATTGTCAGATGGCTGGTATCAAATGCTTAACAACTTTAGAGAGGGTCTAAAGCCGACTCTTCAGAACATCGGTAAAGTTTTTGCAGTCTACTGGACTATCTGCAAATTTCTGGACAGCAATTGGACTCTGTTTTGCATTTGCGTCTGCAATAATTTACGCTATTCATCTTGAATATTCTTTTATCCTTGGAGGAATCTTGTTGCTTGTTTCGGGATTTTTTGATATTGTTGATGGACAAGTTGCGCGTATCACTGGCAAGACATCTAAAAAAGGCGCGTTCCTTGATTCTGTCTTTGATAAAATTGCAGAAGTTGCGATATTTCTTGGAATTTTGATTGGTGGGTATTCTCAAGGATATCTTGTACTGTTGGCAATAGGGCTTTCTCTGCTTGTTAGTTATACTCGGGCAAGAGCTGAATCTCTTGGAGTTCAACTTCAAGGCATTGGCATAGGGGAACGAGCAGAAAGATTACTTGTAATTGCAATAATTGGAATGATTGGTTTTCTCAACTATGCCGTAATAATTGTTATAGTGATTGCAGGAATTACATTTGTTCAGAGAATAATAACAACAGCCAGCGCAATAAAAGACTAGACTATCTTAGTCTACCAGTCTGTCGTCTTGAGTCAGCTGATTTAATTTTTAGAATTCCAAAGTGGATTGCACATGAGATACAATACCATTTGAGTACTGTGGGTGATGCAATGTATGCCCCTTGAGCTCTCAGCTCTTTTGCTAATGTGTGTTCGACCAAGTTTAATCTTGATGTTACTTTCTTTGCCTTGTCACGTGGAACTGTAGCACCGCAGTTAGTACATTGGATACGTCCAGTAGAACCTTTCCCACCCTTTTGTCTTCCACGACTAGCACGCTTTAGTGGCATGTTTTACCTGTAAGGTGCCTCTTTATAACGATATTTGAATCACTTTCTTGCGTTGTTTGTTATTTGACGGACTTCCTGATCGACCCACATGAGTTCTGACCTTTTCATTTCTTTGATATTGTTAGAGAAATTTGCTACAAATTGACATCTTAGAAAATTTAAATTTCATATTCATTCTAAAATTAACATGCGCGGCCTTTGCCATGTGTGTCTAACTTCTAATGTGGATATAGTAGTAGTAAAAGGCAAAATAATCTGTCAATCCTGTCTGAAGGAACAGAAAAAGGACTAAATGGAAAGGTTATTGGCATTAAATTAAATGAAGATTGCAATTTTCTCTCACTGTACAATTGATGAGATATCTCAAAATGATATAGTTGAAACTGCTGGTGGTCCTGCATGCTATTGTGGACTGACTGCAAAAAATATGAAATTTGAAATTGATCTTCATACCAAAGTGGGAAAGGACTTTACGTTTTTACCAGAACTTGAAAAAAAAGGAATCTTTCTTTCTCCGAGTTCTATTGTTGATACTCCTACTACCCGATTTTTATTAAAAATATTTGGAACTGAACGTGATCTTTATCTTAAAAATAAATGCGAACCAATTGAATCCATAAAATCTGATGCCGATGGTGCAATTGTAAGTCCAGTGTTTGATGAAATTTCAGAAGAAACATTGGATGCAATAAAAGAAAATTTTGATTTCACATTACTTGATCCACAAGGATATCTTCGTCGTGTAGATGATGCCGGTAAAATCTTTTTGGAAAAAACTTTGCTTGACCTGTCTGGAATAACTGCAATTAAAACAGATCCTGATGAGGCGTTTTATATTACGGGTTTGAAAGAAAAAGAAGCAATGATTGCTTTACAAAAGAAAGGTGTCAAACACGTCCTTTATACTAACAAACAAAACATAACAATGCTTGCAAAAGATAGAATGTACCACCTAAAAATTCCAAATATGACGATAGGTGATACCACTGGGGTTGGAGACATATTCTGTGCAGCGTTTACCTGTTCTTACTTGAAAGAAAAAGATCCTATCTGGGCAATCTGTTTTGCAGTAGGTGCAGCTCAGGCAGCCCTTGAAACAAAGGGTACTGGACTTGAAAAAATCCCGATTGGCGGTGACACTGAAAGAAACGCCGCGTATCTTTACAATTTAATGCAATTCTCAAGTGTCTAAGCTTTTATTGTGTGAGTCGTAAATCTAATCTGTGAAAGTTGCAGTATTTAGTCAAGATCATGAACAGACAGTAAAGTCCCTGAAACTCTCACTTGAAAGTCATGGAATTGACTCTGTAACTCTTGGAAAAAAACCACTGGGAAAAGATATTGACTATGTCATTGTAACGGGCGGAGACCGAGGAGTTAGAACATATTTCCATCATTTTACAAACTCTACAATTCCAGTACTTGGAATAAATGAGTATGAATCAAGTGGATTTTTAGCCCAGACTGATCTTAAACAATTTCCACTCTATCTAAACAGATTAAAAAAAGGTGATTTTTCAATTGAAGCTCTTCCAAGAGTTGGTGTGAAAATTGATGATAAGGCAATCTATCCTGCATTAAACGATGTTGCAATATTTTCTTCAAAGAGTGCGACGCTTGTTGAACATGTCTTGCGTGTAAACGGGGAAGAACTTTGGCATGACAGCAGTGATGGTTTGATTATCTCAACTCCTATTGGTTCATCTGCATATTCCATGTCTGCAGGTGGTCCTGCAATTTATCAAAATTCCAAAGTTTTCTGTATCGTATCAGTAAACTCTCTTGACATTACAAGGCGTCCACTAATAGTTCCTGAAGACACTTTGATCGAAATAGATGACATATCCTCTAGTCTCAGATGTGAAGTTGTAGTTGATGGAAAAGACCGATTCAAAGTTGACAAGACTGTAACTTGTACAAAGTTTCCTCAACCTGCAAATGTAATTCGAATGAAAAAAGACTCTACTACAGTTTCAGCCCTTGCCAAAAAAGTAAAACTTGCCGATGAGCTATTGAATATGCCTCCTAACTCCAAGTTGTTACTAAAGACGCTTGAATACGAAGGCTCTCTTACACAAAAGGAACTTGCTGAAAAAACAATGCTTCCGGACAGGACTGTTAGGCTTGCATTGAGTCATTTACTTGAGAAAGGCTATGTCAAACGCAGAGTCTCGTTACGTGATACTCGTCAGAGAATATATGAAATTCCGAAATAATTCTTAGGCGTTGGCAGATGCTCTAATGAATGCCTCAAATGATTCTTCAGGATGCCCTGGCCTGCTGCTAAATTCTGGATGATATTGAACTCCTAGGTAGAATCTATGGGTTGGAATCTCTAATACTTCCATGCGTTTTTTGCTGTCACTGTACCCTGAAAATTTCATACCCTTTGATGAGAACATCTCCAAGTATTTTTGATTAAATTCAAATCTATGTCTGTGTCTTTTTTGTATTTTGTTAGATTTGTAAAGCTTGAACGCTAGTGTGTTTTCTTCAATTGTTATATCATGAGCTCCAAGACGAAGCGAGCCGCCCTTGTTCTCAATTGATTTTTGTTCTGGTAAAAGATCAATTATTGGATTTTCGGTGTTTGGCAATATTTCTGTAGAATTTGCGTTTGTCAATCCACACACATATCTTCCAAAAGCTACTGCTGCTAGCTGAAAACCAAAACAGATTCCGAGGTATGGGATGTTTTTTTCGCGTGCATAATTTGCGGTACTGATGATTCCTTCTGAACCTCTGTCTCCAAAACCTCCTGGAACAATTATTCCATTGTATGATGCTAGTTTGTTTACATCTCCGTTTAATTCTTCAGAATCTATCCAGTCAATTATGACATTTTTGCCAATCTTTGCACCCGCGTGTTTTAGGGCATGATTTACACTAACGTAACTATCTGCAAGTTTAACATATTTTCCAACCATTGCAATTCTGATTGATTCTTTTGTATTTTGAAATGAATTTATGATTGCATTCCACTTGTCCCAGTTTGCAGAAGTGTTAACCAATCCAACTTTTCCAAATTTCTTGAATATTACATCAATTATTCCTTGGTCATATAGCATCTGTGGAACCAAAAGAATGGATTCTGCATCATGGCATGAAAATACGTCACGCTCTGTAACGTTTGAAAATAATGAAATCTTTTTCCTTGCTGCGGTTTCAAGTGGCCTTGTACATCTGACTGCAAGTAAATCGGGTTGGATACCAATTCTTCTTAGTTCTTGAACACTGTGTTGAGTGGGTTTTGTTTTTTGTTCTCCTACTACATCAAGAGATGGTGCAAGAGTTACATGAACAAAGATTACATTTTCTGGTCCTTCTTCTAATCTCATCTGTCTTAATGCTTCAAGAAATGGTAAGCTTTCAATATCTCCAACAGTTCCTCCACATTCTATTACTAACATGTCAAGACCCTCGGTTTTGACAATCTTTCTTATCCTGTCTTTGATTGCATCTGTTACATGTGGGATTATCTGGACACATGCTCCTAGGTATTCCCCACGTCTTTCTGCCTCTATTACACTAGAGTAAATCTGGGCTGTTGTTATATTGTGGGTTCTAGGTATGTTCTGGTTTAGAAATCTCTCATAGTTTCCTATGTCCATGTCACATTCTCCACCATCTTCTGTGACAAAGACCTCGCCATGAGCAATGGGATTCATTGTTCCTGCATCATAGTTCAGATAGGGATCAAATTTTACACAAGAGACTTTTTGATTAGAAAGCTGAAGTAACTTTGCAATAGATGACGAAACTACACCTTTTCCAAGGCCAGACATGACTCCTCCAGTTACAAAAATGTATTTTGTAGATTCAGTCTGCATATCCATGATGGATTGGTGGTCTTTTTATTTCTTATTCTGCGGTTGTAGATTTCTTGAGGCTCTTTGTAAAAGATTCAATTTTACTTTGGATATTTTTCGATGATGTATTTTCCATTAAACGCAAGAATGCACTACCTACGATTATTGCATCTGCTCCCGATTTTATTATGAATTTTGCCTGATCTGGATTGCTTACCCCAAATCCCACTCCGAGTGGAATTTTTTTATCCAGTATTTTTTTTGCGTTCTTTATTGCGTGTGTAGTATAATCTTGAAATTGTTGTTGACCTCCTGTAGTTCCAAATACAGACACTAGGTATAAGAAACCTGATGAAACACCTGCTATTTTCTTGATTCTCTCAGAAGACGTATTTGGTGAAATTAGAAATATTGTATCCATTTCATGCTTCTTTGCAGCTTGAAGAAATTCCTTTGATTCGTCAACTGACATGTCAGGTAGAATCAATCCATCAATTCCCGTTTTTTTTACAATGGATATGAATTTCTCATAACCATGTTTGTAAAGGAGATTTGTATATGTCATTAAAACAAGGGGTATGTCTGTTTCATTACGAATTTTTTTTACTAGGGCAAGAAATTTTTCAAAATTCATTCCTTTTTGTAATGCATGAAACCCAGCATTTTGAATTACTGGTCCATCTGCTAAAGGGTCTGAAAATGGCATTCCTAGTTCTATTATGTCTGCGCCTCCTCGTACTAGTCCGCGAACTGCATCTAGAGTGCCTTTCTCATTTGGAAATCCTGCCATGACATATGCAATCAAAGCCTTTTGGTTTTTGGACTTGAGGTCTTGAAATTTACTTTTTATTCTTGACATTTTTACCCAAATATCTCCCAACTTCTTCTACATCTTTGTCTCCTCTTCCTGATAGTGTTACTACGATGCTCTCACTCTTTGGCATGTTCTTTGCAATTTTTATTGCATATGCAATTGCATGTGCTGATTCAAGAGCAGGTATGATTCCTTCATGTTTTGATAGTAAAAGAAATGCCTCTACTGCCTCCTTGTCATTTACTGCATCATACTTTACTCTCTTTGCATCTTTAAGATACGAATGCTCTGGTCCAACTCCTGGATAGTCTAATCCTGCAGATATGCTATGTGTTTCACTAATTTGTCCCTCTTTATCTTGTAGCAGATATGTAAGCATGCCATGAAGAATTCCTTTTGAACCTCCAACTAGTGTTGCAGAATGATGACCACTCTTGATTCCTTCCCCCCCTGCCTCAATTCCAAACATCTTGGTATCTTCATCAATTAATGGATAAAAAGTTCCTATTGCGTTTGAGCCTCCTCCTACACATGCCACGACAGAATCTGGTGATTTTTTTTCCAACTCTTTCATCTGTGCAAGAATTTCATTTCCTATGACTGATTGAAAGTCTCGTACCATGACTGGATATGGATGGGGACCAACAGCTGATCCTAAAAGATAGTAGGTTGTTTTCACATTTGTAATCCAGTCGCGTATAGCTTCGTTGATTGCATCCTTGAGAGTTTGGGTCCCTTCTTTAACTGGATGTACTTTGGTTCCAAGTAAATTCATTCTAAATACATTTAGCTTTTGTCTTTGAGTATCTTTGTATCCCATGTATACTTCACCATTAAGTCCTAAAGCAGAACATGCCATTGCTGTTGCCACACCGTGTTGTCCTGCACCGGTTTCTGCAATGATCCTTTTTTTCTTCATCCTTTTTGCAAGCAACCCCTGACCTAACGTGTTGTTTATCTTATGTGCACCACCGTGCAGTAAATCCTCTCTTTTGAGATATATCTTTGCACCACCTGCAAATTCTGTCAGATTTTTTGCTAGGTAAAGCGGAGTGGGCCTTCCAGCATATTGTGTTAGGTAGTATCGTAATTCTTTCTTAAATTCTGCATCGTCTTTGTACTTTAGATATGCCTCTTCTAGTTCTTCAACTGCGGGAACTAGAGTTTCAGGAATGTATCTTCCTCCAAACTCTCCAAATTTGCCATTCTTTGGGTATTTTAGTTTCATATTGCTAATACCAACTCTGATACTAATCCCTTGATATCTTTACTCTTCATTATGCTGCTGCCAACAAGAAATGCATCCGCACCGCATTTGCGAAGAAACTGTATGTCTTTTGATGACTCTATACCACTTTCTGAGATTATGATTCTCTTTTCATCTCTATCTTTTAAGATGGTTTTTGTTGTCTCAAGATTGATTTCCAAAGTGTCAAGATTTCTATTGTTTATTCCAAGTATGTCTGCTTGAGTCTTTGCTGAATCTGTAAACTCTTTTTTTGTATGGGATTCTAGCAATACTTGGAGTTTCTTTTTGTGTGCATATGAAATAAACTCATCAATATCACTTGCAAAATTTTTGTCAAATATTGCTTGTATTAATAGAATGATGTCAGCTCCTAATTTTTCAGCCGCATCGATTTGAACTTTATCGACTACTATGTCTTTCATTAAAAGTGGAACTTGAACTTGCTTGCGAATTTTTGTGAAATATTCTGGTGATCCGTTGAACATGTGGGGCTGGGTCAACACTGATAATCCAGTTGCGCCTCCTTCTACCATTTGTTTTGCAATCAAAACAGGATCAGAGATCTCTCTTATGTCTCCAAGTGATGGAGATGAGAATTTTACTTCAGTTATTAGAGATGCATGTTTGTTGTTTCTAATCTGTTCTATGATGTTAATTTTTGACTTGGAGTTTTTGTAAGTGATTTCATAGACTTTGTCTTTTATTGCTTGCTGCGAATTCTTGGCAAGTTTTTCAATCATGTCTTTCATTTTTTCTCAAAAGCCTCCAACTTTGTAACATCTCCGCAATATTTTATAAAATCCTTGAAGAGGTCGTATGCTTTACCCTTTTTAATTGTCTGAAGCGAAATGCTTAATGCCTCATCAAATTTCTCTGAAAATCCTCCTACTATCAAACCTGCTGCAGCGTTAAGAGCTGTTATCTCTAACATCGGCTTTTTGGCAGTTCCATTGAGAACTGATACAAATGCATTGATTGCCTCATCTTTTGTTGAAACTTGAAGATCTGACAGTTTAGATTTACTCAAGCCAAGTTCTGTGGGATCTAATACTGAGCTTGTCACTTCACCTTTATTTAGTTGATAAATGAAATTTTTGGAAGTTGTAGATAACTCATCTAGCCCATCATCAGAGATTACAGTCATTATGCTCTCTGAACCTCTTGATTCCAAAAGTGATATCACTCGACCGAGATACTCTTTTGAGAATACACCTACAAGCTGGTGTTTTACTGATGCGGGGTTTGTTAGTGGTCCAAGTAAATTAAATGCAGTTCTTTTACCTATGATTTTTCTTGCCTCTGCAACATTTTTCATGGCTGGATGAAACTTTGGAGCAAACATAAATCCAATCCCAAATTTTTCAATTATTTCTTGGACTTTGGGCGGTTCCATGTCTAGATTATATCCAAAATATTCAAAAATATCGGCACTTCCGCTTATCCCTGAGGATGATCTGTTTCCATGTTTTGCCACTACTACCCCTGATGCGGCAATAACAAATGATGCACTAGTTGAAATGTTAAATGTACTCAACCTGTCTCCCCCCGTTCCACAAACATCAATTATGTTCTGTTCTATCTTGGGATGAATGTGTATTGCGTTTTCTTGCATCTTGTCTAACATTGCAAGAAGCTCTTGGTCTGTCTCTCCTTTTTCTGTCAAATTTCTCAGAAAATCTGTTGTCTCATCTAATGAAATTTTCCCAGATAAAACTTCACTCATAATCTGAGACATTTCTTCATAAGTGAGATTCTTCTTGGATGAAATCTTGGTAATATACTCTGAGATCATTTTTGCACCAACTTGATAAAGTTACTTAGAATTTTTTTGCCCTCACTAGTCATGATTGATTCTGGATGAAATTGAACACCTTCGATTAGGTATTTTTTATGGCTAACTGCCATTATTTCTTTATCATCCAGAGCTACGGCAGTAACTTTTAGATCCTCTGGAATTATCGTCTTGTCTCCAACTAGGGAATGATAACGTGTAGCTTTGAATGGATTTTGTACTCCCTCGAAGAGTGGGGATTGGGTATATTTTACAGGGCTTGTTTTACCATGTCTTACATTTCCTGCATTGACAACTTTTCCTCCAAATGCATGTATTATTCCTTGATGACCAAGACACACTCCAAGTATTGGTTTTGTAGGTCCCAACTCTTTGATGACTTTGGTACATATCCCAAAATATTTTTCGTCCTCTGGAGTTCCAGGTCCTGGAGAAATTATTATTGCATCGTAATTTCCTTTTTTGATGTCCTCTATTGTTATCTTGTCGTTTCTAATTACATCTGATTCTACATTTAGTTCTCCAAGCAGTTGGGCAATATTGTATACAAACGAATCATAATTGTCTATGATTAAAAATTTCATTTCGATGCCTCCTTCAAAGCTGCTATCATCGCATTTGCTTTATGTTCTGTTTCCATCCACTCATTTTGGGCAACCGAGTCTGTGACAATGCCTGCCCCTGTCTGAATGAATCCCTTTGAGCCGTTCATGAAGATGCTTCTTATTGCTATTGCAAAATCACAACATCCGTTAAATGAGAAGTATCCTACGGCGCCAGCATAAGGGCCTCTAATATCTGGCTCTAATTCGTCAATTATCTCCATGGCTCTGATCTTTGGAGCTCCTGATACAGTACCTGCAGGAAATACTGCTTTAATTGCATCATACATATCATATTTTTTATCCAAAGTTCCTACTACATGAGTTACTATATGTTGAACATGACTGAATTTCTTTACTGCCATTAATTCCTTGACATGTACTGAGCCGTATTTGCATACTCGCCCAATATCATTTCTGCCAAGATCTACTAACATTGTATGCTCTGCAATTTCTTTTTCATCATGTAGCAATTCTTCTTTTCAGCTCCTCGTTTCTCTTCGCATCATTTGTAATCGGTCTTGTGCCTGCAATAGGGAATGTCTCTACCTGACTTCCAGTAATTCGTAATAGCATCTCTGGACTGGAACCGATTATAGTCCGCGACCCTAGTTTCATGTGATAAAGATATGGTGAAGGATTGATTCGTCTTAGAATCTTATACACTTTGAGGTTGTCACCATCTGCATCAAAATTGAATTTCCTTGAAAGTACAACTTGGAAAATGTCACCATCATGAATGTATTTTTTTGCCTTTGTTATCATTTCAACAAATTTGTTTTGATCTAAATTCTCTGATATTTCTGAAGCTGAAAACTTGCCGCATTCTATATTTGAAAATGATATTTCATCAATTCTATTTTTATCGTAATAAAAATAAAATGATTTTTTTTCTTTGTTGTCATAAAGAATTCCATCAGTATAGATTCCAAACTCCATCAAAGGTTCATCTGATCCTTTATGTGAATCTGGTATGTCTTCCCACAATCTAATTGCATCATAATTGATAACTCCAACTGCACCTCCTACATATCGATATTTTTGATCAGGTATTGTGTATACCAGTTTCTTGATTTCAGACAGAGGATCCTTCGTTTGAATTGTCATCGAATCTCCACTTTTGTAATGGAGTACAACTTTGTCAGAATAACCCTTGATGATTATTGCAGGGTCAAAACCAATTAGTGACGTCTCTGATAGTTCTTCAGGTCCAGAAAGAGATTCAAAGAAGAACGAGTGATCAAAATCTCGTGATATTTTGTTATATAGATCAAATTGGGAGCCAGAATAGTCTAGAGGTATTATCTTAAGGCTTGAATGCCCAAATGTGGCCACCCATGAATGAGCACACTGTCTCTCTCTATTTAAAATTAAGTCTTTGACTGTGTGATTACGGTATGGTACGGTACCTTTATATGCGATCTGGGCGTATAATGGGCATGTCTCAAATCCTGATTCCAGAGTTTGGCAAGTCTCATTCTTTGCTATTCCAGGATCTATATTTTGTGTCAAAAAAAACTCCAACAAAAACAACTACACAAGAGGCAATCTGTACTGTATGCCAAAAGGGTCTTGAAGATGGGCTATCTGTTACTGCAAAACGAATTGGCATGAAATTGAGGCTTTTCTGTCAATATCATATTCCCAAAGAATAGACGATTCTAGTATTTACCAGATTGGTTTTGTAATTGCACCTTCAGCTGCAGAAGTTACAAGTGATGCATATTTTGCAAGAGCTCCTCTTTCATAATTTGGCTTTCTCGGCTTCCAATCTTTTCTTCTCTGTGCAAGTTCATTTTCTGACACCATCAAATCTATGCTATTTTTTTCAAGATTAATTACAATCTCATCTCCCTCTTTGACAAGTGCAATGTTTCCTCCAACTGCTGCTTCTGGGGCAACATGTCCTATCATGAAACCTCTTGTTGCACCTGAGAATCTCCCATCTGTTATCAGTGCGACTTTTTCACCTAGATTTTGTCCCACAAGAGCTGCTGTAACTCCTAGCATCTCTCGCATACCTGGTCCTCCTTTTGGACCTTCATATCGTATGATGACAACATCGTGTTCCTTTATTTGTCGTTTTGATATTGCATCAAATGCCTCTTCTTCTCTGTCATATACTTTGGCTCTTCCTCTGAATTCCTTTGTGTGAACTCCTGCAACTTTTACAACTGCTCCTTCTGGTGCAAGTGTTCCTCTAAGTATTGTGAGAGTTCCAACTTCATGAATCGGAGTTTCAATTGATTTTAGGACTTGTTGATTTGCATCAAATGAAATCTGTAATGAATCTAGATTCTGTTTTACTGTCCTACCTGTAGCAGTGATAACATTTCCATTTATGAGATTTTTCTTTTGTAAACTTTTCATCAATAATGGAATTCCACCTATTTTATCAAGGTCTAACATGACATATGTCCCACCTGGTCTCATGTCTGCAAGATGTGGAGTCTTTCTTCTAATTCTCTCAAAGTCATCTAGTTCTAGTTTTACTCCCATCTCACGTGATAAGGCAAGCAAGTGTAATACAGCATTTGTTGACCCTCCTATTGCGTTGGCAACTGTGATTGCATTCTCAAATGCCTCATAAGTCAAAATATCTTTTGGTCTTATTCCGTTTTCAAGTAAATTCATTACAGCTTTTCCGCTTTCATAGAGCATTTTTTCTCTTCTTGGATCCTCAGCTGGCGGTGATGCGTTTCCTGGAAGTGCAATTCCTATTGCCTCACTAATTGACGCCATAGTGTTTGCAGTATACATTCCTCCACAAGAACCAGAATTTGGACATGCCACATTTTCTAAATTTTTCAGCGCTTCTAATGTTAAATTGCCTGCATCATATGCACCGACTGCTTCATACACATCTTGAACTGTAACCTGTTTTCCCTCATAAACTCCTGGCATTATTGTACCGCCGTAAACAAAGACTGATGGAAGGTTAAGACGTGCCATTGCCATCATTGTACCTGGAAGACTCTTGTCACAACCTGCAATTCCAACTAGTCCGTCATACTGATGAGCTCTTACCATTAATTCAATTGAATCTGCAATTATTTCTCTGCTTACAAGTGATGACTTCATACCTTCATGACCCATTGCGATGCCATCACTTACTGCAATTGTTGAAAATTCTCTTGGTGTGCCACCTGCGCTTTCTACTCCAGCCTTTGCATGAGTTGCCAATCTTCCAAGATGAATGTTACACGGTGTAACTTCATTTCCACTATGTGATACGCCAATGAACGGTTTTCCTAAATCATTATCGTCTAGACCCATTGCCTTGTACATGGCTCTATGTGGAGCCCTTGCTGTACCTTCTACGACATTTCTGCTTGATATCTCCATTATTGTCATTATCTTTTATTCCCCTATTTTATACATACTAGAAATTTTCACGCATGAGATCGTATCTTTATACTGATCTACTTGTAGATTATATTTTTAATCTAAAACTTGTTTACAACTCTGAATCTATGTATTAACATTAAGTTAAACGTCCAAAAGTATCAATTCTACTGAGTTTTTAATAGTTGAATTCATTGAATTCTTGACATGAATAAAAATAGCCTGTATCCTGTTGCACTCTTATCCGTTATTGCAATCTCCGTTATAATTCCGGCTTATGCTGATGTGACATCTCTTCAAACCAGCTCGCCCTTTTACAAAGGAGGCAGTGTGATACAGTTTTCTGGTACTACATTAAGTACTGATTCTCCTAATGTAACAATTCTAATCTTTGATCCAACTGACAAGTTTATACTACTTACATCCGGAACTACTGATAGCAATCACGCATTTCAGGTAAATGTTGATACTAGCACTACAAGCAATCAACAACTCTTTTCTGCTAAAGGGCTATACAATGCAACTGCCTTTGTTGCAAATAAAATAGATGGTAAAACGATCAGCTTCGCATTTTCTCCTGATGGTTCATCTCTTACATCTCCTCCTCCTACTAATTTGACAGCTACCTCTACTTCGCCTACTGAAATTGATCTCAGCTGGTTAGCTCCTCAAAACAACGGTGGTATACCTATCACAGGCTATCAAATTGAAAGAAATGATGGAAGTGGTTTTAACATTATTGCAAACACACAAGCGACAACCTATCAAGATACAAGTCTGATTCCAAACTCGGAACATTCCTACAGGGTGTCAACAGTAAACTCTGCTGGAACTAGTCTTCCATCTCCTGGCTTTATTATATTTACATTACCGTCTACAACTACCACTAGTCAAAATTCAAATTCCACTAATCAAAACCCAAGTTCGACTCCTGAGCAAAACTCAAACCAATCATTGAATGATATTCTCCAACAGAGATATGCCATGGCAAGGCAATTGCAAGAACTAACTGCGCCAAATTCAAACCCCTCTCCCAATCAATCACCAAATCCATCTCAAAATGCACAACAAACTGTTTTACTTAATGAAAGTATTGGGGTGAATGACTTGACATCTAATGTGGGAGCACAAAAATCTGTAGGGGCTCAGAAAAATAGTTTCACTCCAAGTGGAACTATGAGCATTGATGCTGGTTCTTTACTATATCCTGTAATATCCCTTGTAGGTGTTGTAATAGTTGTGGCCGTTCTTTATCTTAGAAAGAAACGAAAGATTCCTAATAGGGTTATTGAATCAAGAAAAGATGCCTCTGTGCAAACAGAGCCTACTCACAAGCCACAAGATATTGACTATGCAATGACTATCCTGAAAAATAGATTGGCAAAAGGAGAAATAACTTTGGACGAATTTAAGATACTTAAAGAAGAATTATCTGAACCCTAAGTTATTAGTTGGAATCCGTCTAACTTGGCCAACTGGGCATTGATCTGAGTGTCATTTTCATTGCCATATGATATTAGCATTCTATCTTGATCTTTGAAGACATAGTTGCTCAGATTGGGCACCTCATGATGATTCACATAGAACTTTAGTGTGTACTTGTCATTTGTACAAAATGCACGTTTGTCTGGGAATGTAAAACACTTGTCATCCAATCCAATTTTTAATGTGTTAAAGAGAAATCCCATTGTAACATTGGTTGCCATCATGTGAACTGTTTCACCATTTCCTTTTTGGAAGCTAATGTATGGACTCTTAATCTGATAAGCTGTAGAAGAATAGTCAAACTGTTGACCGTAAATCATGGTTAACAGTCCTGCATGAATGTGGATTCCTCCAAGAGGACCAGAACCTGGGGGCATGCCTTGTGGTGTTACCTGTGAAGATAATACGTAGAAATTATAACTTGATATTCCGAGGACAGCAACAATTCCTGCCAAAATGCCTATTGCTATTGCCTTGTTCCTAAATTGGGTCTTTTGTCGTTTTTGGTAAAAACTCTCTCTTTCCTGCACTCGCTCCTCTCTGTCTTTTTTGCCCATTTACGATCCAAGTCAAAATTTTACCCTAAATAACAGTATCTGACATGGACGAGTCTAGTTTCAAGATCTCGTGAAGGTGAGTATAAATAAAATACTTGATGCAAAAAGACATGGACTGTATCTTTTGTAATATTGTTAACAAAAAACAAGATGCTCATATTGTATTTGAAGATGAATCCCACATTGCAATTATGGACAAGTATCCTATACAGAAAGGACACACACTAGTCATGCCCAAATTACATCATGAAAAAATTATTGACATGTCAAATGATGAAGTAGGTGAATTGTTTTCTAGAGTGCCTGTCATAGCCCGTAGTATCCTTGCAGCAACAGGAGCAGACGGATTTAACATTGGACAAAATAATGGGAAATCTGCAAACCAGATAATACCGCATGTACATGTTCACATTATTCCAAGATATCACAAGATTGGAAATTCATGGGCAAGACGAATGATTAGTACAAATGAAGATCTTGACGAATTGGCAAAAACAATTAGAAACAATATTCTGTCAAGATAGTTCTGTAACAATTGAATCCATATCTGATTTTGTAAGGCCGACATGTTTTTTGGCGTCTCTTCTTGAAACGATTTTGCCATCTTGAAATACCAGCATTGTGGGAACTGCCTGAATGTTGAATCTGTCCCAAAGTGGATTTTCATCCTCATCGATGATTGAACCGACTTTGTTTGCTTTCTCAATTTTTGCAGATTCAAAAGTTGGTTTGAAGTTGGAACAATATGGACACCATGTTGCATAAAACAGAACTACTGTCTTTTTGTCCGATTTTAATACTTTTGAGTCAAATTCTTCTGCTGTTACATGGTTCATGAATTTGCGAGAAATTTTAAAATATTTAGAGGTATGGTTTTAGAAATCTGTATATGATTCCTGACTTGTGTTCACCACTTCCAATTCTGTATGTGATAAATCCATTTTTGATTTCAAAATTATCAAATGACACAGGATATTTCTCTGCAAGTCCTTCATCATCTGGTGTTAATTGATTATATGGAAAATATGTCAAAGATTGTACGTCTAAATGATTATCATTTATTCCATATGCGAGATGTGATATCTCTACTTCGTATCTTATTGGATATGGCGTATTTCCTACTCTATTATGCCACTCTAGCCCTGTAAAATTTTTTGTTATGGCAAAATCAAACGAATTTTTATTTTGCTGTAAAGTATACGAGTCTGTTTCACCAGACGTCTCATCTTTGAGATGATATGAAATTCTCTGTTCTGATGGCTCCATTATGATTTGGCGTAGATACAAATGCCCGACTATTGGTTTTATCTTAAACTCGTATTGATTTACTCCTCCAAATATGGCATGAAACTTTCCATTGTCATTAAATGAGCATATGAGATTTAGTTCAACAGGAATATTCCGCGCATTGAATAATTCTAAAAGATAAAGCATCCATGATTTATCTGGAATTTGATTTCCTAGATCTGATACAATTTTTATGATATCTGAGACAGCAGTGACTTGAGTTGGATATGATAGTTTGTCATCATTGTTAACATGACAATGTGATCCTAGCCAAAAATGCACAACTAATCTTTATTCTGTGTGATATTTGAAAAGTTATTGATTTGGATTGTATCTTAAAAATGCGCCAACTTTGCCTATGCTTGAAAGCATTGCCCCGTACTCTGTAGACCCTGTAATGACCTCGACCTTTGCACCTGTTTGACCTGCAATGAGATCTAGATAATCTACAATGTCACGTTCAGTTGATTCCAAGTCCATGCTTTTACAACTAGGACAAGGCTGACTGAGTAATTGTTGGACTCTTGGGATAACCTTTGGACGCTCTAGAATCTCTGTCTGGACATTTTGGCATCTTCTACATGTGATGTCAATCTTCCTCAGGTTTGTATCATCTGTAATTATTACTGTCTCTACAACGTTTCTTTTCATAAGATCAATTATTTCATTGAGTCCATAAGTGGCAAGACCTCTTGAGAAATGTATGTCGCTGAATAATTTTTCTACAAGCTTTTCTCTTCAACCATTCTGTAATCAGTCAAAACATCTTGGGCTTTTGCAAATGCCTCACGTACCCCCTCTCCGCCTGCATAAGAACAATCAAGAGTTGCAAGAATGTTATTTTGTAATCTGTATTCTAGATAGTTTTCTCTTAAGAAATTTTCTTTCGTAGGACCCGGTCCTGAAACTATGAGCCCCTTTACTGGATAAATATCAATAAAATACTCTCTAGTTGTATGAGCTACTCTGTTATAGTAATCATTAAGCTCCATCTCTCTGAGTCTTTCAAATCTTCTCACTGATTGTCCTCCCTGTCTGTGTTTTCCTGCAACACCTGATGATGTCTCTGATAACACATCTAATTTGTCACCACGTAGTAATCCCCATCCTGCGTCTTTTGCATCAATTGCTAAAAATCCAATCATGTTGTCATCTCTTAACATGTCCTTGAGAAGATCTACGTGAAAATGATCATCACATCTGTATAGAAATGTCTGTAGTTCTTTTGGAGGTTCAATCTCATATAATTTTATGATCTCACTTCCAATTGGTCCTCCTCCCTCCGGTGGTAATGCTCCACAAAACATGACTAGTCCTTTATCGGGAGATGATTTGTAGAGTTTTAGTCTCTGGATAACTCTGGACAATGCATCGACTACATGTGTTCGTGTAAGATCTGACTTGATGTTGTCTGCTGTTCCCTGCTCTTCACGAAGATTGTTTATGACTTCATGTAATGCTTTTTTTGGAGGAACATAAAGTGAGATTAATTCCGTACCACGTCCTTCCTTGTCTGATAATTCTTCTAACATCTTTCGTAGCTTGTATAATTTTACAGAATCTTGTTTTTCTATCTTGGGTTTGACCATGAATTATTACCTAACTATTTTGGAATTTGTCTAGAACTTGTTGGAATACTGATATTGGTTGTGCGCCTACTAGTTTGGTTGCATCCTTGGTACTAAATATGATAAATGACGGTGTTGCATCTATTCCTATTTTATCACCGAATTTTTGATTGTCTAGCACTTTTTGCTCATATTTGTTATCTGACATGCATTTATCAAACTTATCTAAGTCAAGACCTACTGTTGTGGCGAATCTGTCTAGCGAATTTTGGTTCACCCATCCTGTTTTCTCTCCCGCCCAATTTTTGTACAACTCGTCATGATATTGCCAATATTTGCCCTGGTCATCAGCACAGTATGATGCTTCTGCTGCCAAAACTGAATCTGGACCATTTAGTGGGAAATCTCGAAATACAAAATTGACTTTGCCCGTATCTACATATTGCTGAAGTAATGCGTCTTTGGTATTTTCATGAAACATGTGACAGTATGTACATTGATAATCTCCAAATTCCACAATGGTAATCTTTGCATTAGGATCTCCAAGTAATGGTGAACCATTCTGCATTAGCATTTGTGGTGTTAGTTGATCTTGCTTGTTTTCGTGTGGCGTTGCCATGTAATATACAGCAACTATTGTTATAATCACAGGTATTGCAAAGTAATAGTATTTCTTCACTTTTTTGAGTGAATTTTCTTTGAATATTAACTATTTGAACATGGAATTTAATTGGGACTCAAAATAATTACTGGCTCTGGTTTTTTTATGCTAATTTCTGCCCGGCTTATTCTACTCTTGTACACCTTGAATTTTTTTCCATTGTCTGACAAGACCCATTTGTCTACTCTGACTAGAGCTAGTTGTTCCAAATCTGAAATCTTTTTGTAAACAGAACTTAGCGGAATTCTGTATTTTTCTGATAATTCCAGTGCCGTCTTTCCATCTTTGATGATTGAAAACAATATTGATCTTGACTGAAGGTCTGCTAACGCTTCTAAAATTTTTTGATTTATATCATATTTTTTGAGTTGTGATAATGGAACTTTCTTTCTCAATATTTTTTGAATTAGGCATACCTAACTATTTAAACGACGCGGGGGTAATTCTAAAATTCTAGAACTATTCAGTGATTTAAATAAGTTAGCTTATCCTAATGAAATTATCATGATTGATTATTGGCAGCTTTTACTACTTGGCGCAATAGCTGGGTTTACGATTTTTCTTGGTCTTCCCATAGCAGTATTACAGCACCTTAGTGCAAAAAAGAAAGGATTCTTGAATGCTTTTGCGCTTGGAATTCTTGTATTCTTAATTATTGATGTTTTTAGTCATGGATATGAGACGGCATCAAACGCCGCATCAGATGCGTTTTCTGGAAAAGGTCCAATCGGTGATGCAGTAGTTGATCTTGCCGCAATGTTTGGTGGCATAGCAATAGGACTGTTAGGTTTAGTATTGTATGAAACAAAATTGATGTCCAAAGGATTTCCTCAGATACTATCTGTTGATAACCTCAAAGAAGGTGATGACCATCTTCACAGGCTTTTCCACGATGCAAGTGCATACAAGCTTGCAATGATGATAGCAATTGGAATTGGTGCACACAACTTTAGTGAAGGATTGGCAATTGGTCAGTCTTATGTGGCAGGACAGATTGGACTTGCAATCATACTAATAATTGGATTTGGAGCGCATAATACTACAGAAGGGTTTGGTATTGCAGGTCCGCTCACTGGCATATTGAAAAAACCAAATGCAAAATTTCTTGCCAAAGTTGGATTGATTGGAGGTGGCCCGACATTTGTAGGCACCATGTTGGGAAGTCTCTGGATATCTAATGTTGCGTATATTTTGTTTTTATCGATGGCCGGTGGTGCGCTAATCTATGTCTCCATGCTGATGTATAATTCTGGACGAAAACAAACGACCAATAATATTTTGATGATTGGGCTCTTCTTTGGTCTCTGTGCCGGATTTGTAACAGATCTAATTGTTACACTTGGTGGAGCATAAAGCGCAATTTTGAGACTAATTTACGAAAATACTGGATATCTTATTTCATGGTTGATTTATCTTATGTAACTATTTTTGACAGGCTATTCTTGATATTTGCATTCTTTATCTCCCTGGCAATTCTTCTTCCCATGCTCATAGGCTCATCATAAATAAATGATGAATAGGGTGAACCGTCCACATAGAGATTTGTTCCAGCTACAATTCTTGCTGAAAACTCAAACGTAGTAAATTTACCGTTTTCGTCATAGACTCCCTCAAGACAAAAAGGTCCTGTCATACCTGGAGCAACTAATCTCTTTGCAGCTTCTACAAACCTCTCTCCCATTGCATAGACCTCTTCTAGCAGAGATTCTCGCAATACTAGGGGGCTGTTACCTATCACATTGAATGATGGGATTAATTCTACATCGATTTGCTCTTGCGCAGGAATCCTACCAAGCCCGTCAATATCAGACTCGTATCTTCTATCCACTCCAAAAAATTCCAGTTCTTCTGAAAGTTCTGAATAAAAGTATTGTAGATATGCTGATACTCCTAATGCGTATTCTTGCAAGTACAAGTCCGAGTCTCCTTTGATTATTCTTTCTCTGATTAGCTTATCTCGTTTTTTCATGTATTCTTCTTCATTTGTTGCTAGAAAGTACCCCTTTCCTCCGGCGGCACCATGTCTTTTTGCAATTACTAGACCGTTTATTTCACTTGGACTAGATAATGATCTTGGAATTTTTAATTTTGATTCTACCATTAGTTTCTCTTTCATGTTTCTGTCAGACTCCCATCTGAGGATCCACTTGTTTCCAAAGATTGGAGTCTTGATTGATTCTATATCTGATGAGCTCATCTGAGCTATCAGAGTTCCATGTGGAATAATTACTGCATTGTTTTCTTTAAGAATATTTGAGCATCTTTGATCCATTACTTCAGAAAATGAATCTACGACTACAAATTCATCTATGAATTTAAATCTACGATAAAGTTTTTCCCGTTTTTTTTCACACACTAGAATTGTTTTGAATCCTTCATCTTTTGCACCCTTGAGAACTTGAAGCGCACAGTGAGAACCTAAAGTTGCTATTGAAGTCATGGTACAATCTTTCCTAATCTTGGGGGTTTATGAAAGTTCCATGGGTCTACTTGCAATAAAGTTGAACACATCATCAATTATGTTCATGGATATCTCTGATTTGTACTCTTGAGGAATGTTTTTTATAATAAAATCGATGACGGATTGACCTTGGGGTATCTTTCCCTCTTCCATTTTTTCTGAATACAGAGAAACTAGGTGTGATACTATGATGAGAGTCTGTTCTCTATTTGTAAGAACCATATGTATGATTAGGTTTCTTTTTAATTTAGAGGTTTGTCTGACTATCCACATTTGGTATTTTAAAAGTGGAAAGTTGGTAATTTTTAAAATGTCTCAATGAATGATGTTTTTTATAACATCGGTTCTAAGCTGACCACAGGCTGCTGATATCTCTGAACCTTTTTCCACTCTAACAGTACAGTTCACACCGCCATCGCGAAGTATTTGTTGAAATGCAAGTACTCTTTTTCTGGCAGGACGGGAAAATCCTCCTGCTGTGGGATTCATTGGAATTAGGTTTACATGGGCTCCGTTGCCCTTCAAAAGTTGTGCCAGCTCTTCGGCGACTTTATTTGAATCATTTATTCCGTCAATCAACGCATATTCGAAAGTGACACGTCGCCCAGTCTTTTTGAAATATCGTTTTGCTGCGGATATCAAATCTTCAACAGAATGTGGCCCTGCCGTTGGAACTAGTTTTTTTCGTAACACATCATTTGGGGCATGTAGTGATATTGCAAGTTTGACATGGATGTCTTCTTCTGCAAGTTTGTCAATTCCAGCAATTACTCCAACTGTAGAAATTGTAATACTTCGCTGTCCTAATCCAAATGCACGAGGATGTGTTAGCAATCTAACAGCTCTGATTGTTTCGTCATAATTTGCAAGTGGTTCTCCCATTCCCATGAACACAAGATTAGTTACATGTTCTCCTCTTTGACGCAAAATCTGTGTAAAGTGAAGTACTTGGGCAACAATCTGTTCAGCTTTTAGATTTTTTTCAAAACCCATTTGACCTGTGGCACAGAATACACAACCCATTGGACATCCTACTTGGGTAGAAACACAGACAGTTGATCTTGGGTGGTTTCCCTCTTCTTTGGATGAACGATATTGCATTAGGACAGTCTCGATAAGTGTATCCTTGTCAAACTTGAGAAGTATCTTTGTTGTCTTACCATCTTCACTTACAACTCGGTGAACTTCACTTTCGATACCTAGTGTATATCCTGCCTTTACAAGAGAGTCTCTCATTGCAGATGGAATTTGATGTAAATCTGATATCTTTTTTGGTGACTCGTGATATAATGCATGAAGTAACTGATCCGCTCTATATCTTGGCTGACCAATTTTAACGACAAGATCATCCATCTCCTCTGGTAATACTCGATAAAGGTCTGTCATCTGAGCGTAACATGAACCGTACTCTATTTTAATCTAAAATAACTGAAATTCGTGCTGTGCCAATTAAATTATTATGAATTGTGATTAAATTATTATAAATTATAATTGAATTTATAAAAATGTATAAGTTGTTTATATTTTTGAACTAATGTCTTATTAGGTATATGCAAAGAAAATTTACTCATCAATGGAATCTATACACATCTTACTTAGACTAGGGTATACTCGGGTTCCAACAAAATCTGACAAGATTTTTCATGAATCTATACAAAAGGCATTCAAAGTTTTTGGTCAGTCATCATATAGTGATTTCATGCAACAGATTACATCAAAAACTGGAATGTCCGAAACCGAATTGATCAAAAATTTTCATCTATTTGAAGATGCATTGAAAAAATTAACCGGATCAGTTTCTGCAAAGATAATGATGGATGTGATAAAAGAAGAACTGATAAAATATACTCATCTAAAATCAGTTGCTCATAAAACTGATGAAATAATCGCTAAAGTGAATGAGTATGGGGTGTATGATTTTCTAATTAACACGCCTTCTGCTGAACACATTCTTGTACTTTACAAACACGTTGAAACTATCGACCTTATCTTGTCTGATTTTTTTAGTAAGAGGACCCAAGCCCCATTTGGACTTGTTTCTGAATTTCCTACAAAAATTAAAGATATTAGAAACATAACTTATGATGTATTATCTGGATTGTACCAGAAAGACATGTTGCCTACATCTGATACATTCAAGATAAGGAGCGGTCCCGATGTGATTAAAAAAGCGCCATCTAAGATCGAAATGGATATGAAAAAGACTGTCGAAAAATTGTCTGACTGGATTAATAATATGCATTCATGTAACATTTCTGGTTATCTGACAAGATTTGCAGATCATGATGGAACGTGGTACATACGCAATGACTTGGGTGCTGAACACTTGAAACTGGAATCATCATTTGGAGTAAAACCCTATCAACAAATTATTCTTCTGTGTGCTTATGATATTTCAAAAATTCCTTCTGATAATCTTAGATCCTTGATAAAATGTCATGGATATGTGATTGTAGAAAATAAATCCCTTGAATTATACCGAGCCCCAGAAGTAAACTGACTGTGACTATGTATCTGTACATCTTTGTACTGGAAATTGCTTTTGTAGTGTGAATTGATCAAATGTTTTTGATAGTGTTAACACATTTTTAACTAGATGATGTTTATAGCAAAAAGTCCTAAAAACAATGTTGTAGAAGATGAAAATACAACAGATCGTGATGATTGCTATAATTATCGCTGCAGTTAGCCTTGGATTGCAGATTGCAAGCAATACCAAACTACAATCTGATATAAAAAATGTAAACTCCAAAACTTCAGAACAGGCTATTGCAATACAACATATCACTATTGGGTTAAATGAAACTTTACAAATGAATGATATAAAAAATAAAACTGCTCAACAAGAACAACTGATACAATCTCTTTCCAATGAACTAAGTGTTAGTAAACAGATTGAAGAACAAAATAATATTACAATAAGTCAACTTCAACAAAATACGACAAATCTAAGTGGTGAAATTAAATCCCTTAGTGAAAGACTTGCCTCCATTGAACATCAGACTGTCTACTCCCTCTGGACAGTCTATCAATACCCCTATTCCAAAATCTATCAATCCAGTCTCAAATTCGATAGTAATACCCAATAAAACTAATGTTACAAGCCAAGCTGCATTTCTAGTAAATCAGACAATTTCTATGACTAAACCTGAAATTAAAATAATTTCTATAGGAATGTCTCCAAACCCGTTGACAGTTGGTGCCACGCCCAAGTTTACTGTGACATACCAGAACATATCTGATAAAGCGATTTTTCAAAATCTAGTAGGCTGTGAAACTGTTCCATCTTTACACTGGGAGATTTATCCGTCCTCTAGTATACAAAGCCAGATTATCCCAGATAACGGATCAACATGTGCACCAATGATAAAAGATGTAATTCCAAATGAAGTCTCTATTGCAAGTGGAATTGGAACAGATAATACATCATATCAGATTACAACTGATGGTAAGCTAAACGTGATTCTTAGATTGAATCTCGAGGATGGAACTATGAGTGGTCTCCAATCAACAATTCAGTTTAACGTAAATGCGACTCGTTAAGAAATTAGGCATAATTCACAATCGCAAAGTATCTCTGGATTATCTTTAGCATGACATTTGCCATGTTGACCTGCTTGACATTGAACACAAATGGTACTTTTGCCTTCTAGGCTAGTATATTTTGGAGCACCGTCAAAACCAAATCCGCCATCTTTTGGTCCAACCATATGTTGTATGATTCTGTCTTGTATTTCTACATAGCCGTTATTGTTTATACTATTCATTGTTTTAAAAAAAGTCCTTTAGATACGATAACAATGCAAAATATCTTGACAAACACCATTATTTTGAGGTAAACTGGAACAGGTTTGAACCAATATTGCAAGACTCAAAAATAAAATCTGATAAAAAACAGCCAAGAGGGGAGTTCAAAATGCTGTTAATAAAATTAGTAATTTTGATAGTCGCAACAAGAGTTAGCATCGCAGTATTTGAGACCTATTTTGCCAAAAACATAGGATTTGGGCATAATCATATTCTGGCTGGAGAAACAATGATTACTGTTGTTGTATCATTTGTAATAATTTCTTTGATTAGAAGTGCATTGAAAAAATTTCCAACCATTATACCATCTCACCTTTCTGCAAGCATCTCATTTTTTTCAATCATAATAATATCGTTAATTTCGTCGTTGATATTGTTATACGCATGGGGTGTACAACTTCAAACAATTCTGGTGGGAGGAGGGGTTGTAGCAGTAGTTGTAGGTATAGGTGTTTCAACTATAGTGGGAAACATACTTTCTGGAGCAATCATGCTCACTACATTTCCTGCAAAGATTGGTGACTCTGTTTTCGTAGTAAATGATAATGTACATGGTGTCATTGCAGAGATAAGTGCATTATATACAAAGATCAACACTATTGATGGAACTGAATATCTCGTTCCAAACTCTGCTGTAATTTCTGGTAATGTTCGTATCTTAAAGGAAGATCCCTCGATAACACACCTACCATATGTGGAAGGTGACAAGATCGAGTTATCCAATGGTTCGGAAAAATTCTCAGGTATTGTCACAAAAATAACTTCACGATTCACTACTATTTTGGATGGTGGAACAGAGATTATTGTGGCAAATACTTCTGTTTTGGGCGGAAATTCGATTATAATAAAAAAATCCAAGACTGGAACAATATGATCTATCTACTAACACATTCAATCAATTTTAGTAACACAAATTAACACTAACAAAAAGACATTTGATGAAAACATGATAGGTACAGAACTTGGGGATTGGCGTAGGACTATCTATTCTACTCAACTTGATACTTCTATGGATGGAAAAGAGGTAATTGTTATGGGTTGGGTTTCAAGTGTACGAGATCATGGAAATCTAGTATTTGTAATGCTCAATGATAAGGAAGGACAGATGCAGATTACTGCAAAAGCGGGTGTCTGTCCAGATGAGATTAAAGATAGTCTGGTAAATCTTAAAGAACAATCTACTATTGCAATAAAAGGAATTGTAAAACCCTCTCCCAAGGCTCCAAGAGGAGTTGAGATAACACCTAGTGAACTTCGTGTGTTTTCAGTTGTTGAAAAGATTGCCCCCTTTACTTGGCAGACCAAAGTGGTTCCAAATATAGATACAAGACTTGAACTTAGAGCAATAGACCTTAGACGAAATATCTTACAACATATTTTTAAAATGCGTAGTCTTGTCTTAAAATCAATTCGTGATTATCTGTATGAAAAAGAATTCATCGAAGTAAATACTCCCAAGATGATTGCAACTGCAACCGAAGGTGGTGCAGCATTATTTCCAATATTTTATTATAACAAAGAGGCATTTTTAGCACAGAGTCCTCAGCTTTACAAAGAACAACTAACATTGTCATTTGAAAAGATATTTGAAATTGCTCCCATATTTAGAGCCGAAGCATCCAGAACCAACAGGCATCTTTCAGAGGCAATATCAATAGACCTAGAGGAAGCATTTGCAGATTATAATGATATAATGTTCCATACTGAAAATATAATTAAAAGATCAATTGGTGTAGTCAAAGACTACTGTGAATCAATTAAAACAACAGATTACAAAGTTCCAGAAATCCCAGAAAAAATTCCGCAGTATACCTATACTGAATTGGTAGAAAAGATGCAAAATGCGGGAGCTACTACAAAATGGGGAGATGACTTGTATCCATCTCAATTAAAAAAGATCAATCTTAGTGGATTTTACTTTATCAAAGATTGGCCTCTTGCTCCTAAACCATTCTATGTTAAGGCTAAAACTGATAATCAAAAGACGTCTGAATCGTTTGACTTGATGTTCGGAGATCTTGAATTGTCATCAGGCAGTACAAGAATTGAAAAAAGACTGGAACTAGAAGAGAGAATGAAGAACAAGGGCTTCAAACTAGATGCATTTGATTATCATTTACGTGTCTTTGATTATGGAGTTCCACCTCACGCAGGATGTGGTATAGGGCTGGAAAGATTGATGATGGCTCTTACTGGCACTGAAAATATCAGGGATGCTACCTTTTATCCACGTGATGTCGATAGACTTACACCGTAAGTGAAACGACATGGTAGATAAAAATGAGATTGAGCACCTTGGGGACTTGGTCAAGGTTGAACTCAAAGAACCTGAAAAATACATCAAGCAGGTAGAGCAGATAATAAAATATTTTGACAGACTTGATACCGTTGAATTCAATTCCGATGATACCCTACGAAACGAAGTTGATGCAGAGAATCTTCGAGATGACAAACATGAGCCATATGATATATCCTTAATTGATCACCTAAAAAAAGACCAAAACAACTTCATCCGTGCCCCAAAAATGGTTTAAATGAATCTTGGAATTTCGGCTACTGAATTTGTATCACAAGCAAAGGCAGGTACAATATCTGTAGAAGAGTTTGTTGCAAAAACACTGGATAGAATAAAACTAGTTGAAGAAAAAGTTCATGCTTTCATAACTGTGGATTCCCAAAATGCACTTGTTAAAGCCAAAGAGATTGACAAAAAAATAAAATCAAAAGATAAAGTTGGAATCTGTTTTGGAATGCCCGTATCTGTAAAAGATAATATCTGTACTTTTGGAGTAAAAACAACATGTGCGTCCAAAATGCTAGAGAATTTTATTGCGCCATATGACGCAACTGTTGTATCTCGACTAAAATCTGAGGATGCCATAATTATTGGCAAAGTCAATCTTGATGAATTTGCAATGGGCTCTACAACTGAATTTAGCTATTTTGGTCCAAGTAGGAATCCTTGGAATGTTGATTATGTACCAGGTGGGTCTTCAGGAGGTAGCGGAGTATCAGTTAGCGCACTAGAATGTCTTGCATCATTAGGTTCTGATACTGGAGGTTCTGTTCGAAGTCCTGCAAGTTTTTGCTCAGTTGTTGGCCTAAAACCCACCTATGGACTAATTAGCAGATACGGCTTGATCTCATATGCTAACAGTATAGAGCAAGTGGGTCCTATGGCAAGGACTGTAGAAGATGTGGCATTTCTACTAAATATTATCTCAGGATATGACTCGCATGATAATACTACTATAAAAAAAGATCATGTGGATTATACGACAGACATCTCATCGGGAATATCTGGAAAAAAGATTGGAATCATAACGCAGATGATTGGTGAAGGAGCAGACAAGGAAGTTGTATCTGCAACAAACAGAGCAATATCAAAACTAGAAGAACTCGGTGCTGAATGTACTCCTGTATCTCTTGATGCTGTAGAACACTCCGTAGCTGCATATTATACAATAGCATCAGCAGAAGCAAGTAGCAATCTTTCAAGATATGATAATCTAAGATATGGATTTGACTTTGGAACAGAAGGATACGAATTCAAGGCATTTGTCTCAAAGGCTCGTAGTAATTTTGGACCCGAAGTAACAAGAAGAATGCTGCTTGGTGCATTTGTTTTATCTGCAGGATATTATGGAAAATATTATCTCAAAGCACAAAAAGTTAGAGCAATGATAAAATCTCAACTCGATGAGGCATTTAAAAAAGTGGATTTCTTAATCTCTCCTACAATGCCTATTTTACCTTTCAAGTTTGGTGAAAAAATCGATGATCCATTAAAGATGTATCTTACTGATATCAATACAATTACTGCAAATCTTTCTGGAATTCCTGCAATTTCTGTTCCATTTGAGATATCAAGTTCTGGATTACCAATTGGAATACAATTATTTGCAAATTCATTTGAGGAGAAAAAATTACTCCAAGTTGCATATGCATTACAAAAAACTACAAAACTTCCTGAGGTACCACTTTGACAAGAATAGGACTAGAGATTCACTGTCAGCTTACAAAACTTGAAAGCAAACTATTTTGCTCATGCAAGGCAGAGTATAGAAATCTTGAACCAAACTCTAACATCTGTCCAGTATGTGCGGGTCTACCAGGCTCACTTCCATTATTAAACAAAAAGGCAGTTGAAAAAGCAGTCATGATCTCACTTGCGCTAGGATGCAAGATTCCGCAAAAAATTGGCTTTTTTAGGAAAAATTACTTTTATCCCGACTTGCCAAAAAATTTCCAAATTACTCAGTATAATGCATATGGACCAACAAGCATAGGTTCAGATGGTAAGATTACCATTGAAGGAAAAGAGATCAATATCCGAAGAATACAGCTGAGAAGAAGATCCTGGAAGACTGGTCTATGAAGGAAAATCAATGCTTACACTTGTTGACTATAACAGAGCAGGGACTCCTCTTGTTGAGATTGTAACAGAGCCTGATTTTGAAACTCCAAAACAGGTCCGTATATTTCTAAATGTTCTTGCAGATCTTGTTGAAAATATTGGCGTATCAGACCCATACCTTGAAGGTGCGATGAGAGTTGATGGAAATATCTCTGAAGGGGATGGAAATAGAGTTGAGATAAAAAACGTAGGCTCGTTTAGAGATATCGAAAAGGCATTACATTTTGAGATTACAAGACAACAAAGCCTGTTAGAAAGAGGAATTTCAGTTGTTGCCGAGACAAGACACTGGGATGATGCTAGACGAATCACGGTATCATCAAGATCAAAAGAGGAAGAACAAGATTACAGGTATATTCCTGAAGCAGATATCCCAATAGTTTTGATTAGAAATGAATCAATTCAAAAGATTGAACAGCAAATGCCTGAAAGCATTGTTGCAAAAAGAGAACGATATGTCAAAAAATATGGAATCCCTGCCCAAGTTGCAGACGTTCTATCTTCTGACAGGTTTTATTCTGATTTGTTTGAAAAATCACACAACGAGAAAAATGCAAAAGAAGTTGCAAATATTATCACAACAGATTTGCTAAGTTATGCAGATACCCGAGAAAAGAAACTTGAATTAAAAATTATGGCGCAGCACATCTCTGATCTTGCTGATTCTATTATGAGTAACAAGTTGACAAGAAATTCAGGTAAGCAAGCATTGCAGGAGATGGTTAAGACAGGCAAATCTCTTTCTGATGTGATATCAAGCCTTGACTTGGGGCATGTAAGCGACGCAGGTTCAATTGAAAAAATAATCGATGAAGTATTCAAAGAAGAAGAAAAAGCAGTGGCAGAAGCAAGGCAGAATCCTGATACTATAAACTATCTAGTAGGCAAAGTTATGAGAAAAACAAAAGGTAAAGCCGATCCTACAACTACACTTGATATTTTAAAAAAGAAACTATCTTCCTAGAAGAGAGACTGTCTCTCCGTCTTTGTCCATTACCATGGATACACCCGACTCTTCTTTTGGACTAAGTGAGTATACTGCCTTTGGAGTGAACATGATTACATCTGGAGTCTTGTTTTGACTCATTCTTTCAAATATTTTGCTTGATGTCTTTCCAGTTACAGACCTTGTAATGATATCTGTAATTCTTGCTTTTTCTTTAGATTCTGTTATGAATGTGACCTTGCCTTTAATCTGGTATCCTTTGAGTTCTTTTTTGTCAAATACTCCTACGCTTACCCAAGGAATGGTCTTGAAATTTCCCTGTGATTTGTGTTTGAAAAAGTCTAACCAATATACTGCGGTATCTGTAAAATAAAATGCTGTTCTAGGAGATAAATTTGCAAGGCCGTTTGCGTCAACAGAGCCAACTACTATTACCTTTTGATCTTTGAACATTTCTTGTACTTTGGCTGGAATTTTTATCATAAAGTAGCATTGGTACTAAGATGTATTAAAGTAAAATGCCAATTATCTATCTTGAAAATCTGATCTTGGTGTTAATTTATGTCATATATTATACTGAATCTTCAAGAACTAGCTGAGGATATCCATTTTCAAAGCTTGATTGCATGTTGCACAAGAATAGCTGTGGTTTGAGGGCAGCTAGAAAAACTGTCCCTTCGTGATCAAACAATCTCAAGTGCAAATCGCACACGCTTTTCATAATCTCTAATGACTTGTATCCTGGTCTTGAAATTATCAAAAAGAGATCCTTGTTATGTCTTACAGTGCGTGAGTTATCGATTAATGATTTTAAGATTAATTTTTCTTCAGACTGGTATGCAAGCTCTAGGAAACTATAATCTGCAGACATTAAGAGTGGCTTGCCATTTTCTTTTAGTTTGCTGTATGTGGTTTGCCATTCTGCATTTGTTGACTCAAAATCCAAACCCTCCCTTTCTATGATGTAATCTGATTTTGTGCCAAAGGTGTGTCCAAATATCCTGAAATTATTTAATGCATCTTTGTTTGCATATGGTGTTAGATAGTTTACTACAGCACTTACATCTTGGTCTGACGAAGATGATATTAGCACCGAGTTATTTTGAATCATAAAGTTTAGTGCCATAGGTGAGAGTAGCGGCACAAACGCAAAACGGTCTACGTCACTATCAATTTCTATGCCGATTACAGCCCCTCTTCTAAAACCTCCGTTTAATTTTTGATCAAAATCCTTGCTGCCTGTAGAGTATCTGCCAGCTAAATCTGGAGTTGAGTTAAACATTGAGATATTCTTCATGTTGCTGCGCAGATTTGAAAATGACTGGAATCTTCCATTTTGTAAAGTAAATGGAATCTTTGGTCTCTTGATTGGAACACCTTTTAATTTCTCAAGACTTATCTCTCTTATTCTGTATGTCTTGTAATACCGCTGTGATGTCTCTATCACTCCGTCTACGAGATACTCTAGTGATGCAGTATCTTGCTGTTCGCTTAGGAAAATTATAAATCCATCATATTTTTCTGCAAGCGATGTCAAAAGTTTCTCTGCACGCATTCTGTCTAATGCGTTCATCTCTCTTGAGACTGAATCCCATACATCTAGTATGATGAATGGTTTTCTAACACTTTCTAGGGCAAGAAAAGGATCTTTGACTTTTTTTGAAGAGTTTGCTATTGCATTAACAATTGCAGATATGACAAATGAAGGGTCTGTCAACACTGCATCTTCTGGTGATATCTCTACAATATTTGAAGGAGCGATAAAATCTGTAATCCATGGGAATCGCCTGTAAAGTATTTTGTCCGTTTGGTTTCTTGTAATAAATATGACATTGTACTCTTTTACTTTGCCACCTGCAAGCTCAAAACATAGCGTCTCTTTACCAGTGCCTGATCTTCCCTTGACTAGGAGTGACCTATTTCCAATCTCTACAAATCTTTCAAGGTCGGAAAGACCATATCTCTTGGATTTTTGTTCCATCTTTATTTCTTATCTCCTGAAAAGTATATGGGATATATCTTTCCCGTTCCTGGGTCGTTATATTCCCATTGTATGTCTGGACCTGCATGAATAAAACTAGTTGTATGAAATTCTGTCAATTGTTTATACGCATTTTCTCCCATTACAATATGTCCAGGCTTTGCAAGTCGAATCATTTTTGATGCAATGGTAATGGTATGTCCAATCAAATCTGGTTCCGGACCTAAAAATACTACCTCATTAGTACCAAAATCAATTGATATTCTAACCTGAATTGGTGGTAATGCAAAGTCTTGGAAAGCAAAGTTAAGCGATTGTTCTATGATTGCATTCATCGTATTTGCACATCTTACTGCATTCTCAGTTGCATTTCCATATTTGCTAGTTGACGGAAAGTATGCAATCACTGCGTCACCTGCATATTTTAGCACAAAACCTCCATGTCTTGAAATTATAATTGACATCTCCTGAGAAAAGACTCGAATTAGGGATGACAACTCTGATGGTGAAAGTTGTGTGGCAATTTTTGTAGAGCCCACTACATCGACATAGAGTATTGCCGCATCCAACTTTTGTTCTCGTATTGAACTAAGATACCTGTTTGACAAATATTTTAAAAAGATCTGGGCGTATGAATCACTTGGATTTCTCTGATATATTGACAAATTTCTTCTAATTCTGTTTACTGACTGGGCTAATCTTGGGTCATTCTCAGAAACTAAGAGGTGTTCTTTTTCGGGAATTATGTTCTCAAGAAGTGAGTCCAAAGTCTCCTGAGGTATGAACTTTCTTGCTATGGTATCATAATATCCAAGATCTCCGTCTATCACTGATTTTTGAAACCGCGTCCTGTCCTCTGTTACATCGTAGGGAAATGTAATCATTGTATTTACTGTAATCTGCCTGTTCTTTTTTAGAATTGTGTATTATCTAGGAATGATTATCAAAACTGGAAATGTATATGTTAATTATATAGTATATTTGGTAAT
Source organism: uncultured Nitrososphaerota archaeon (assembly GCA_963713025.1). Classification (GTDB taxonomy): domain Archaea; phylum Thermoproteota; class Nitrososphaeria; order Nitrososphaerales; family Nitrosopumilaceae; genus Nitrosotalea. The sequence goes on from CAVQKA010000008.1 coordinate 135,180, forward strand.
ATAAAATAGAAATGAGAGCACTCGTTTTTGGAATCATACTAAGTATGGTTGTAGTCTCGTCTGGTTTTGCTTTTGCGGATTCTACATATCAAATGAAAGGCAGTGGGGCTGCCATGATAAATAGTGATACACCAGCTCTGTATACTTCAAGCATGAGGCTTTCCATTGTTAATCCTACCACCATTGACAAGGGAGCAATTCTAGTAGAAGGAAGTAATGGAATTTTCGTAGCCAGATTTACTGGAGACCAGTGGAATTTTACCTATAATAATGACGGCTCATTTCATGCTCAGGGTCCTGCACAAACAGTATCTCAAGATACATTTACTGTCTCTCTTGATGGAACGCGTCTCTATGCAACAGGAGGTAGTTCAATGTGGAAGGTCGCAGCAAGCATGCAAGACAGTGCGCAAAAATATGTGCTAAGCTTATCTCTTGCTTGGAAGTGATCCCATTCCATCTGTTAGTGTTTCAAACAATGCAAAGATATTGATTCCAAATGGAAACTCTGTAACTGCAGGTACTGGTTTCTATTTGCCTCTTAACCTGCAGATAATTCCTGGGACCACTGTTACATGGCAAAATCAAGATACTATTCAACATGATATTCAAAGTATAGATTCTCATGGAAATATAATTCCATTATTTAACAGCGGATTGCTAAATACTGGAGATACATTTTCCTACAAGTTTGAAAACCCGGGTGTATATCATTATTATTGTACAATTCACCCATGGCGAATTGGAACTGTAACTGTAAGCTAAAATTTTATTTTTTAAAATATATTCAACTATCTCTCGTGCTCGTTAAAGTCAGAACCTAGTGCAATAGTTGATATGATTGTATTTGGCGTAGTGCGAGATTTCATGACGAGATTGGGTAGAAATTCATGAAAGATTTGTTTCAAGAAAAGTTCTGTAAATAGGGACCAACGTATCCCTAGATTATGCTGTATGATAAAATGATGTATGTCTCCTTCAATTCTATGCTCTGATGTCATGCCAGAAGCATGCATGTATTCCTCCATCGATTCTATAACTCGCTTCAAATCATAACTGCCTTTCATAAACATGACCCAGTCTTTTATCATGGGGGTCATTGTTTGCAGTATTTCATTCATTACATCTCCATCCATTTTTTCACCTAGTACCCTGAGAATCTCTTTAGGAACCGGAATCATTCCTATGTTGTTTGCAAATCTCTCCCAGCCTATGTATTTTTCCAAAATTTGTTTTACCAAGACATTTTGAGATATTTCCTTCTGTTGGGCCTCTGCTTCTAACCCTTCTACGATGTGTTCTGGAAGACGATAACTGATACTTCGGGTCTGTTCATGCTTTGTAGTATGCGGTTGTCGTTTTATTACCATATGTGATAATTATTCTGTCATATTATAAAATTATGCAAAATTCTCCATTTTTGGCTAACTGTTATTTCATGTGAATCTTGTCAATATGATTCCCAAGACTCTTGCTATTTTCAAAATTTAGAGTGCAATAGGGACATGTTGTTTTATCTGGGATCTCAAGCTCGGGCAATACTATGTTTCTATCAGTAAGATTTCCGCAGACCATTTTTTGAGTTATTAATCCAATTGGTCGCTTATCCATTACTACCAATCTTCTAATGTCATTTTTTTTCATAATTTCTAGGGCTTCTTTTACTGGAGCAGTTTTTTGAATTGTAATTATTGGATTTTTTGCAATTTCTTTGAGGGTTGTACTTGATGGGTCTAGTCCTTTTGCCACTATGTCTTGTAAAATATCCTTTTCTGTGACTATCCCGATTATCTTGCCTTTTTCAAAAACTAATATGCTGTCTACCTTTGATTCTGACATTGCTCTTGCCGCATCTTGTATTGTAAGATCGCTTGATATTGTAGTCATTTTTTTATTTGTAAACTTGGAGACTGGTTCGTTTAGAATATCTGGTATCACAAATTCTTGTAACAATGATTAAGATTTAACCTAATGGGTAATTTTTAAACAGGATGTACTAATGCTTCTTCATACTGATGCAATTATCATCAATGAGATTTGTAAAAAGCCTATAATCTACCCAGACAAATAAGAAAATTGTTGAAACTAAAAAATGACAGCATTAATCAGGTTATAAAAAAAACAATTGTGGTATCCCCTAAAACAAGCCTTTTGGAAGCACGATCTATATTATTAAAACACAGGATTAGCCGACTGATTGTATCTGAGAAAGACAAACCAGTAGGAATACTGACAGAAAAAGACCTTGTAAAGGCAATTTATAGGATTGATGCAAAGCCGCTTGAATCTACACATGTGTCTGATGTCATGTCAAAAGATCTTGTTACCGTTCAAGAAGGGGCAACGTTATACGATTGTGCTAGATTGATGATTGATAATAAAATTAGTTCCATCATAGTATTACACAAGGATAAGACCTTGTCTGGAATTATTACAAAGACTGACATTACATCCGTGTTTTTAACACAATCCACAGAATCACTTCCAGTCTCTAAAATTATGACAAGAGGTGTAATTACAGTAAAACCTGCTGACTCACTTCTCTATGTTGAAAGTGTTCTTGTCAACAATAAAATATCTAGAGTAATTGTTGAACGAAATCGACAACCTGTTGGGATTATCACTCACCGTGATTTCATACCTGCCAAGATGCCTTTGTGGCTTAAACAATTTGGTGATCCTACTGAGGTGGAAAACTATAGGATGGCAACAAATCCAAAAGAGTATCGCTCAAACCAACTAAGTTATCTTTTGACGTTTATTGCATCTGATATCATGACATCAAACCCGATAACTGTTGATGTCTCAGACGATGTCTCTTCTGTTTCACTTTTGATGATTAGGCATGGTATTAGCGGATTGCCCGTAGTTCGTGGTAAACTTTTGGTAGGAATTGTAACAAAAACCGATATTGTTCGAGCTATTCTGAAAAATTAATTTTGACCATGCTACTTGTTTGTAGGCTTCATTCTCAAAAGGATCTGGTCTGTTATCCTTCGCATCTCTGAATCAGAACCAATACTGCATATTCTAGTCAAATCCGTTGCAGTTACAATTCCAACTAGAAGATTTTGATGAACCACTGGAACCTTGTGAATCCTCCTCTGTTTCATAAGCTCTGCAACTTCCCAGATATTTTCATCAGGATTTACTACAATTAATGGCGAAGACATTACTTTCTTAATGGAAGTTGATAATGGAATTCCTCGGGATACTACTCTTTTGACAAAATCACGCTCTGTAACTATGCCTATTGCAATGTTATTCTCAATCACAACAACACAGCCGATGCCTGCATCCTCCATTATCTTTGCGGTATCCATGACTGTCATGGATGAATCAACGGTAACTACTTGATTCTTCATTATGTCTTTTGCAGAAAAATTATCCAATGACTTCAATATGGAATTGATACATAAAAACTTGACATTCTATTATCATGTATGGGATTATGAAATTAAATTATGATTAATTTCATACACGTATTTCAAATTGTGTTTTTATGATGTGATTTAGTCATGGTCTTCCGTATATGTTCCTCCTTCCGAAAATCGTTTTATTCTATCAATTTGTAATGTTCCAAAAATCAATACTGTGATTATTATTGCAATGATGTACTCGCCTACCCCCACCACTAGTCCCAAGCCAGCTACTGCCCATAAAGTTGCAGCACTAGTTATTCCTCTCACTCTGCCACCCTGTGCAATTATTGCCCCTGCTCCAAGAAATCCTATGCCTGTTACTATGGCCTCTGCTATTCTTGATGTGTTTGGTTCAAGTGAGAGTCCGATTGTAGTAAATATTGCCGACCCCAAGCATACTAGCATATGCGTTCGAAGACCAGCTGGTCTTTTTTTCAATTGCCTCTCGAACCCTACTACTGCGCCAAGAGATACTGCTATTAGTAAACGTACGACTGTTTCTACATCGAATCCAGTTAGTATGTGATCAAAATTCATGCTTTCATTAGGACATCCAGTGTTCCCAGTCTTCTATCAGATGTTGATAGAGAATCTTGTTGTAATTTTCAGAATCTGCAAGCATCTCATGCATATGCTTTACAAAATCTGTCACTGTTATGATTCCTAATGCTTGATCAGAATCCATTACTACAACTCGCCTAATTTTTTTATCTATCATTTTTTTAGCTATCTCATCTGTGGGTGTAAGAGAATTTACCGTGACAAGAGGTGATGCTGTTATTTCTGCAGTCTTTACCTCTGACGGTTTCTTGTTTTGTGCAACAATTTTTGAGACCATGTCTCTCTCTGTTACTATTCCAATTGGAGATTGATCTTTTGTGATTATAACACTGCTAACCTTATTTTTATCCATAATTTTTGCAATTTCAATAGATGATACATCTGATTCAATAGTGACTATTTTTTTTGACATTATATCACGCGCAACTGTCATGGCAATAAATCCATTAATTTAGTATAAAATTTCTATCAGGATTATCACAGCTGATAACCACTTGGAATCAGTCTTGATAATGAAGATCACTTTAATAATATTGAAACTGCTTTTTATAAAATGTGGCTGATAGTTTCATATCTCAGGATTTGTATATGCGACAGGAAAAACAATTCATAAAATCTGACGTAAAACCACTTTCATGCCATGTATGTAAAAAAGAATTAAATGGAATCTCAATTACAGCCAAGGTATTAAATGGAGAAATGGTGTTTCTATGCTCTTATCATTATCAATCAAAACCCTATCAGATCGTCTCGGTGAACTAGAATGACTATCTCACCTGACGTAAAAACCGCAATTGAGAAGAATATGGAACTTATGTTAAACCAGACCACGGCATACCTGCCTTTTCTTAAACTGGCTTTTCCTTTAGTTAAAGACCTCCCTGAAATGACTTTTAACATGATGGTAGGAAATGCATTCACTGTATTTTTATCACAATCTGCAATGCGACTACAAATTCCATCTGCAAGTGATTATGCTGAATTTGGGCAAATTGTTGAAGTGTATAGAAGTAAAGTCAAGGAATTGTTCTAATTGTTGATAAAAAATATTCTTGTTCCATATGATGGCTCGCCACTTTCAAAGAAGGCATTAGAATTAGCAAAAGATGTTGCAAGAAATTTTAATGCTGATCTGAAACTCTTGATGGTAATACCTGTCTATTATCCGATAAGTGACTCTGTTTTTTCGGGAACAGCTGTTATGAATTATCAAAAAGTTGTAAAATCTCTAACGGAACAGGGTGAGAAGGAGATGAAGAAAATTACAGAAAAATGCAGAGAGGAAGGCGCAAAGGCATTTTATAAAATTGTCCACGATGACGTATCTAATGCTATTCTAAAGGAGACTAAGAGATCAAAAATTGATCTGGTTGTAATGGGAAGTAGAAAGCTGAACGGGTGTTTCTTCTCTGAAAAGACTTGGTAGTACTGCAAGACATGTATCGGAACACGCAGCCTGTCCGGTTACAATTGTCCACTAGAGTCCTGTCAAATTGAAATTAGATAATCTTACAAATACCTGCCAATCTTATCACATGTGAGATAAAAATTGAAACTAAGAAAATGTGACTGTAAGTGTGGCTGTACTCGAGATATCTGGAGTAAATATTACAAATTATGTATATTCTGTACCATTGCCGGTCATCAAATATCTTTTGCCTAAAACTGATGGAATTTATCGCCTGAAAACTTAGATTTACCTAGTATCCAAGATATGTGTCTGGTAAACCTTGTTCATCCACCCAGCTATGCTTGCTGTTGCATTCCTTGCATATCAAAACTGCTCGCCAACTCTGTTTTTCATCTTCTTCATTTCTAGATGAGAGATCAGACTACATGCCAACCTTGATGGCTGCGGGGCTTCCACAATAATAACAACTACCTCGGTCTGATTCGTCGATATGGACGGTTTTGTGCTTTTCTGTCATTTGCTTGAACCACGTATTCTATGTTCTAGTACTTAATAAATCACAAAGGGATTTTCAATTCTGATAACAAGCATTGCTTCAATGTATTGACAAGTGATATCTTTCCATCAATCTTGTTTGTCTTAAATCGGTTTTGAAGTATTGAACAAACCATTTTATTTGATTGATATCTTTTTACCATCTGAAGGTTTTGGCATTGTGATTTTTAAAATGCCGTTTTTAAAGTTTGCAGAAATTTGTTTTGTATTAATTCCACTCGGAAGTTTTACTGTTTTTTTAAAGTAATCAAACTCTGTAACTGTATTGCCTTTTGAAATACAATACGTCTTGGTAAGTTTGGCCTTTACGGTCAGGTGATCATCTGATAAAGTCACTTCAACATTCTTCTTGTCAACTAGTGGCAGGTCTACTTCCAAAGTCCAACTGGTATGTCTCTCTTTTAGGTGGGATAATGGAACTAGCTCTTTGTGAATAAAATCATCAAATAGGGTATTTCCAAAAAAAGCATTCATCTGTTTTTCTATGATTGATGCAAAATCTGACATGTAACTCACTTGTATATCTGCGGAGGAGTTGTTGGTGGTTCTCTTTGGGCTTGCATTACATTTAGCGTCTCTTCCATTAGTTGCCTATTTTGTAGTCTTAGATAGTCAATTTGCTTCTTAAATTCTGTTAAATCAATATCTATTTTCAATATCTGGGATATTGTCTTGATGGTCTGCATTGCAGCATCAGGGTCTGGGAAGAAATAGTTGCATTCTGTATGTAATGCTATTGTGGGTATTGAAGAATTTTTTAACTGAGAAAGTATAGTTGCGTCAGGTCCGCTTATTACTCCTGAGAGAAACTTGGGTATTTCGTTGTCGTATAGAGTTTTTTCAAGTTTTTCATTGGTTACTAGACCATACGTCTTGAGGGTTGCTACGTTTCTATCGGGCACGTGAATGCCAGATGAAAATATGATGAGACCAACGTTATTTCTTTTTGAAAAATCTATTACCGATTCTACAAAGTCTACTACATTATCATAATCTACTGGAATGTCTGATAGGATTGCAAATGTTTTATCTTTTTTATATATTCTGACAGGTCCTACAATTTGACCATTGTCTATAAAGACAATTGATGCTGGGCTACTTTCTATCTCTCCTATGAGATCCATCTTTAATGAATGAGTGATGTATGTAATTGCCATGGTTCCAATTAGTCCAGGTCCTGGAAGCCCAAGGAGTAATGTAGTTGAATTTTTTGATGGTTCTTTTTTTATTTTTGATTTTTGCATAATCTTGAACATTATTCTAGTAGTTTTGTATTATAAAAAGAATCATCATAAATCATCGTTATTGATTATCAGCAGTGAAAATCACATCATGATTAGGATCTACATTTATTTTATCTATAGTATGTGAATAGAGGTAATAGGTTAAACAAATGGGATTATTTAAAAAAGAATTGTCGTTTGAAAAAATTGAATTATCAAAATCGAAAATAGACTCTGATAAATCTGCAATAATCAAAGTAAATGTTAAAAATTCAAAAGAAAAATTTGACAACCTTGTCCTAAAAATAAAGACTGATGATACTAGTAATCAATATGTCACAATTAGTAATAGTGTGATTCAACTGCCGCCATTAGATTTTCCAGACAAAAATACTGGGGAGCAGGAAATCACAATTACTCCTCACAATATTCCGCTTAGTATGATGTCTTTTAAGATTGGAGTTGAAGTGTTTGCAAATAACAAAGAAAAACCATTGCTACAAAAAGAATTCAACTTGACTGTAAAGAAGAAAAATTAGACGTAAATTATCTTGAATTATATCCCTTGTTGATCCGAGTCACGAAGTTCTTGCTCTATTTGCATCAAGCGTTTTACTCGTTCCATGATTGGAGGATGCGTTGAAAAGAACCTTGCAATGGTCTGACCTGAAATTGCAGGTATTATGAAAAAAGCATTCATTCCTTCTATTTTCTTAAGTTCCTGAGTTGGTGCAACCTTGACTTCTCCGCTTATCTTCATGAGAGCACGGGATAGATTCATTGGCTTGCCAGTGAGATATGCTCCACCTCTGTCTGCTGCAAACTCTCTGTATCGTGATATTGCTCTGATGATTAGAAAACTTAGAAGCCAAACTATTCCTGCAACTATGAGAACTAGAATAGCATTTCCTCCTTGTTGTTGTCTTCCGCCGTAACCATAGCCGCCCCACATTGTACTAAACATTGAAGATTGCATGAGAAACCATGCAATTGTAGAGAACAAACTTGCTAGTGTTATGATCGTGACATCTCTATTTCTTATATGCGTGAGTTCATGTGATAAAACGCCTTCAAGTTCATCCTTGTCTAAAATTTTTAAAATTCCCAAGCTTGCTACTACTACCGAACTTCTTGGACCTTTTCCAGTCGCAAATGCATTTGGAACATCACTTTTCATCACACCTACTTTTGGTTTTGGAATGTTTGCTTTTTGGGATAGATTTTCTATAATCTGATGTAATGTTGGAAATTCTTCTTTTGTTACTATCTTAGTTCCAGTACTCCATAACACAATTTTGTCAGAAAAGAACCATTGTGCGCCAATCATCAATACTGCAATCACTGCGATTGGAATAATGCCTAGTCCGAAATATGTGGCAATGAAACCCAAAAATGCAAGATAAATCAAAGTAAGGGCAAGAAAACTAATTATCATTCTGAAAGTTAGTTGTAAATCTCGTTGCATGTTGGCATATTATGGAATTGTCTGATAATTTAAAACTTGAGAATCAATTTTATCCTTGACGAATTGTGATGTCTGAGAATTTTGTTCAGATATGGCATTAGATGTTATTTTTATTCCAATGGCAATCACAATTACACCCTTTTTGGCATTTTACTCGTTTGCAGTCAGAACATATATTTTGTTTCCAGAAATGATCTCCATCCATGTATCTCACATATGTTTAGAACATCATTGCATAATAATCGTGATATTTTGTGTATTAGATGACATTCTCTGGCTGTTAATATGATCATGTATTCAAATAATGAATAATTATCAGAGAGATTTTTTCTTCTAGAAGATGTCTTTCTTGTCTACTTTTCTAATGCTAGTCTTCCAACGTTTCTTGGTACGTTGAGATAAGTTTCTGACTACTTTGCTACCTAAAGCATCAAAAATTTTTGAGAGATCCCAACCCATTTCTGTATAGTTGTAGGTTCTGTACGGACTGAATACTCTAACACTGACCTCATAATGAGGCCTAGGACTATCTGGATTGTGTACTGTCTTAATTGATGCTTTAGCTTGCTCAACTTCTGGATATACTTTTGTAAGGTTTCTAATAATTTTATCAAACTTTGTCTTGACAATCTCTGCACTACTGTAATCTTCGGGAAGGCCTACGATGTATAGTGGAACCTCACTTGGTACTTTGGATTCAAGCAAGTTTATGATATCTTTGTAAGTGATTATCCCATGAACATGATCCCATAATGTTAACAGACAACATGATGAGTCATTCTTTAGCATTGATTCTATCACTGAACTAAGTGGCGCATTGGTGTTAAGATTTGGAATGCGTGTACTACCAATATTTCCAATGTCTGATTCATATTTCTTATGTGCGTTTAATCCTCTTATTCCCATTCCTAATCTTTCTCCAGGCTTTATCACTTGTAACAAGTGCATTGATGTCAACACCTGAGAAACTTTACCACCTTTGATTACTGGAAGATGATCAATTCTTTTTGTTATCATTAATCTTCTTGCAGTTGCAAGAGAATCTGTACTGGTGACAGTAATTGGGTCTGCAGTTAATATGTTGTTAGCGGAAATCCATTTTAAATTCTGTTTGTGTAATAGTTCTACAACATCTTTTCCATTTACTATTCCAACTATCTCATTTCCTTCTACTACTGGAACTGAACGCATTCTATAATGGGATAAAATAGCAGCTGCTTTTTCCACCGTATCGTTTCTTGCTAGCGGCTGAATCTTTCGTAATAATGGTTTAATCTTCATGTTTTCAATATCTTTGACACCTAGGAGCTCACGTGCGCTTATTGTTAGAACATCCTTGCCGTCCATACAGAATACCTCATAAGAATCAGAATTTACCAAAACTCCGACTGTTTTAGATATGGAATCGGAAGCATCAATCGTGGTTGCTTTCTTTAATATCTTATCTACCTTGAGATTTCTTATTTCTTTCAAATGTTCGTAGATGACTTGTGGTGAACTCATTTCTCATTTTTCTCCTTATTTCCTCAATAATAATCTAGGGCTATAAAAGTAAAACAGTTGGTTTTTGTTTGCGATAATCACAGGTGATGATAAATCATACGTATTTACAAGAGATTGTATGATTAAAACAAAAATTTCCAAAATTCTAGTTCCGCTGGATGGATCTAAAACATCATTTAATGGACTTGATACCGCAATATTTCTGGCAAGACAATGTGGGGCAATAATCACAGGACTCCATGTAGTTTCAATTTATCCTCAACATCTGGGAGATCTTGTAACTCCTTTAAAGGCAAAACTTATCAAAGACGCAGAAAAATTTATGGAACAAGCCAAAGTAAAATCAGCACAAAACGGTATTGTATTTCGTCATAAAATTATTTATGGGGATCCAAAATCTGACATGATTGATTTTATAAAACAAAATAAATTTGATCTTGTAGTGATTGGTTCTAGAGGAATGGGAAGAGTAAAAGAAGCATTTTTGGGAAGTGTCTCAAATGCTATCGTGCACAAATCTCATGTACCTGTTCTTGTTGTAAAGTAATTGTAATGATTTCTATAATTGGTGCCGGACGTGTAGGATCTGCAATTGCATTTTTAGTTGGACAGTCTGGGCTAGATAATCTAGTCATTGTTAATAGATCAAAGAATAAGGCACTTGGTGAGGCATTGGATGTTAGTAATTCCATTCCTGAAAAATCTCTCATCTCTGTAATGGGAACTGATGATTTTTCGGAGATGAAAAATTCTGATGTGGTAATAATCACTGTTAGTAGTGGAATCATAAAAGAAGACAGGGCCGAACTTTTACCATTTAATGTTCCACTTGTATCCGAAATATGTAAAAATCTTACAAAGTATGCAGATGAGGCAAAGGTCATAGTTGTAACAAATCCTGTAGATGTTATGGCATATCAAATACTACAACAAACCAAGTTTCCAAGAGAGCGAGTTATTGGAATGGGTTCAAGCTTGGATTCTAGTAGATTTCGATATCTTCTTGCAAAAGAACTAGGTGTAAAACAAGGACAAATCGATGGATCGGTTATTGGCGAACACGGTTCTACCATGGTTCCACTCTTCTCCAGTGCAAAATCCAAAGGACAGAAAATAACTCTTTCAGAAAAAAAGACTAGTGAAATAACTTTTGAATTAAAAAATTATTGGAGATATCTTGTTGCATACAAAGAGGCCTCGGTATTTGGTGCTGCAAAAAATACTTTTGATATGGCAAAATCCATAGTGGAAGGAAAAGATTTTCTTGCATCTGCATCAGTGTATCTTGACGGCGAATATGGTTTTAGTGGATTTTCCATGGGGGTCCCTGTCATTTTTGGGAAAAATGGGGTAAAAGAAATATTGCAACCACCTATTGATGACTCTGAATCTGAACTCTTGAAAGTATCTGCCAAAAAAATCTTTGATGATGTAAGCAAATTGTCTGGATTTATGAAATAGATCCTAGCCTAACTTTTGTATAAAACATTTTTAAAGTGAAATCAAAAAAAAAAACAGATTATTGAACTGGGATATCTTGGCTTTTAGGCTTTGGTGTTGGTGTTATTTTTGGAATTTCTACTGATAAAATTCCATTGTTTAGTTTTGCCTTTGCCTTTGAAGAATCTACTTTTTCAGGCAGGGGCAAACTTCTGTGATAAGAAAATGCTCTTCGCTCCTTTCTGACAAAGTTCTTTTTCTTTTCTTCTTTTTCTTCTTTATGTTCTGCAGATATTTCCACGTTATTGTCTGAAACATTGAGTTTGACGTCTTCTTTGGAGACTCCTGGCAATTCCGCATTTATGACGTAGTGATCTCCCTCATCTAGTACATCACATGATACCGACGATATTGAAATCGACGGAAGATTCATGGTTGGAAATGACGACAAGGTTCTTTCAAAATCTCTTCGAAAGTTGTCAAACACTCTGTCCAAGTCCCCCCAATTTTGTCTCCAAAATGGAACAATTGGCTGGTCAGAAGATTCTGACTTTTTGGGTTTGTCCATGAATTCTATAATGTAAAATCTGATTTAACAAGTTTTTGCTGATTATCAAGATTGAATTGCATTCATCTACGTATATCACAAATGACATTTTTGAATTAACTTAAGTATGGTGTTTTTTAGATATTATCTGTTGTCAGAATCTGTAATTAAAAAAATACTCGTACCAATTGATGGCTCAAAATATTCTAGAAAAGCGCTATTACATGCAATAGAGATTGCCAAGAAATTCAAATCTAAATTATACTTGGTTACTGCAGTGGATACTACCGATTTTCCTCCTGGGATGCTTCTTTCATTATTGAAAAAAGATACACGATTGGAGAGATCCATAGGAGAATTTGTCGTTGCTGCCAAGTCTATTGCAAGAAAAGAACTTCTTGCCGATGTTGCAGTGTGTAAATCAAAAGGTGCATTAAATACATATTATGACGTCGTAGCTGGAAACCCAGTTGATTCAATTTTAAAATATGAACATGGCATACATCCTGATCTTATCATAATAGGAAGTAAAGGGTTACACGGTGTAGGTCAGGTCAAGGCCCTTGGAAGTGTGAGTAGAAAAATTTCTGAACACGCAAAATGCCCTGTCATGATTATACACTGATATTTTAATTGAAAAATTTACCTTAGAATTTGAAAGATGTTTTTACTCTAGCATACAAAATTACTACTGTCATGGTAGATATTGCAAATATTGCTGCAGATAATGGGCCAAACTCTGGAATTGCGGGATTTGGACTTGCTGGTGCTGGTACTGCTGGTGAAGTAGGTGTGAATTGAAATGTCGTCTTGGAAGTTTTGTCTTGTCCTCCGTATGTCACATCGATTTCGTATGTGCCTACAGTTTTCCAGAGATCTCCGCCTGCAACTACTTGAGTTGAATATGTATCGCCAGAAGTAGGGCTTGTTTGGGCAACATAGACTATGTTATTGGAACTATCCTTGATTATGATGGATATTGGTATATTGAGTTGCTCAGCTACTGTTCCTGATACTATAATCGTATTTCCATCTGAATACGTTGGCTTGTCGGTAGTTACTGTGATAGGAGCTGAAGTTTGTGCAACTGCTGATAGAAATGAAACTGTCAAGAGTGTAATTGCTACAAGGTAGATTCTGGAAGTCAACAAACTAACCTTCCTAATTTGATATTTAAGACTTGATGCTCATTATTTGGCAACATTGTAGTGCAATGCATTCCTGATCATTATATGATAAAATATGTTACTAGGTACCATGCAAGTATTATTACAAGGAAAACAGGTTCAAGAATCATCTTCAAAGGATGCATATCTTGAGATCATGGCAGACAAGTACTCGCGAGGTATTTTGGAAGCCACAATGGAGATGCCGAAATCCGCAATCGATCTAAGCAACGAGTGCGGAATTCCAATTAGCACTGCATACCGTAGGGTGCAATTGTTGCATGGTCACAAATTACTTGGAATATCTGGTTCTATCAACCAAGATGGAAAAAAATACTTTCTCTACAAATCAAGAGTCAAGTCCATCATGACATGCTTCAAAAATGGCTCCCTAGAAGTCGAAATTGTTCCTAATTCTGATTTAGAGAATTAGGAACTATGAAATTTTTATTATATCATTGAGAATCAAGACTGGAAATCATGATTTGATTTTAAATGTATTTTTCAATATAAAATATGGGTGGAACTGCAACTGAATAGATATACGACATCTGTTGAAACATTATCCAAAGAACATACAATTCATGATGGGCTTGATTTAATGCAAAAAAATAACATAAAAAGAATTGTAATTGTTGAAAAAGATATTCCAATAGGGATTATCACTGAAAGAGATATTGGAAATTTTCTAGAATCTGACAAGACTAGACGCAATTTAGATGAGATTCCAATAGGGGATGTGATGAGTAGGAATCTTGTAACAATATCTGCGGATCAGTCTGATGTGCTTTCTCAATGTGCAATAAGGATGCATACTTTTCAAATTGGTTCTGTAATTATAGTAAATGAGGATGAGAAACTGGCTGGACTGACTACCAAGTCTGATATTGTATGTAATTTTGCAATCAAGTATGCCCAGACCTACAAAGTGAAAGACTACATGTCACAAAAAATAATAACTTGTAGACCGACTGACTCACTTTACTTTGGACTTGACATGTTAAACAAAAATAAAATCTCTAGACTTGTTGTAACTGACAGCGACGGAAAGACAATGGGATTGATATCGTATGATACATTTCTTAGAAACAGTAATTATTTCAAAAATCCTAGTAGAAACTATCTGCTTCCAGAAGGGTCAGGTAAAGGAATGACAATTGGTGACATTATTGGTTCTGAGTTGATAACTGTAAACTCTGAAGATGATCTTGCAAAGGCTGCAAACTTGATGATTGAATACAAAGTAAGTGGAATTCCTGTAGTTGACGCAAACGACCTAAAAGGTGTCATTAGCACAACTGATATTGTAAAAGCATACACTGAGGTAGCGATTCACAAGCAGCTTGCAAAAAAGGATCCACATTTTGTATGATCATATCAGTTAGGTCTAATAACAAGTAAAATCGTGGTTTCTAGGAAGGAAAATAATGTCAATATCAAAGAATTCAGAAAATGCCGAACTTGAAAATCAAATATCTTTCATACGAGACACTATCAAGACTATACTTAAAAATACCAAATATGGTTCAAATGAGAATCTACTACGAGATTTATCCAAGATAGATTTTGTCTCTTCTAGAATGCAATCAAAACTGACAGGAACACCACATGTAAAAAAATATCAAAAAATTCTAGTTCCCTATGATGGCTCTAAATTCTCAAAAAATGCGTTAGGTGAGGCACTTGAGATGGCAAAAGTATTCAATTCTAAAATATATGTACTATCAGTGATTGAAGTTGCATCTGACATTCCATCTGTTGTATTAAATACAGTAGTTAATAGAAAACTCAATAACTTAAAACATGAGATTGGCTTGCCAAAAAAATTCTCAATTCCAACAAAATTAAAACAACAAATCCATGAATGCTCAAAATTTGGAGTACAAGTTCAAGTCGAGATTCTAATGGGAAAACCTTCTGATTCCATACTGAAATTCGCAACTAAAACAAAACCGGATCTAATTGTAATTGGTAGTCAAGGATTGCGGGGAATGAAAAAACTTACAGCACTAGGTAGTGTTAGCAGAAGAATATCTGAAGAGGCTAAATGCCCTGTGATGATTATTAGATGATTTTTTAATATATGCATTCTAACAAATAAAATAAATTTTTCAAAATCAGATTTGTTTGATATTATAATGGACGGAAACGTGTTTTTACCTGCCATACCACTGTACGTCACGTCCGGGTTATTACCCCGCGTTTCCGTCCCGATTATTATTACGTGATGAAATTATTTAAAACTGATCATAAATGTCAATTAAGATTTTAACAACAAGCTTTACATCATTGCTCGTAATTTTCTAACCAATTCATTTTTGCTTGTTACTACAATGTCAGAAAATCCAACTGGCCATGGACTGGGAACAGGTTTGGTTGAAAATAAAATAACTTTCTTTTTTGTATTCTTTGCTACATACATCTCAATTGATGCGCCAAAACTTGGTTCTGGTAATACTATTAGAACATCTGCTTTTTTGATACAGTCAAGATCATGCCTGATTATTTTCTTTACAAGCATAGTTTTTTTTCTAAAATCATGTATCTTGGAATAATCATTATCATTGGAAAATTGTTTTACTGTATCAAAACCCTCGTTTTCTAGAAACTCTCTCATCTCTAAAATTTTGCTTATTCCAATTCCTCCTATGGGACCACAAACCATAATTTTCATAATTGTAAATTGTTAATTGAAGTAAAATGGTTGGTAGTAATACTATCCTTCAGAAGCTGATTTGCCACCATCAACATTAAGGATTATACCTGAGATCCATTTTGCCTCATCTGATGCAAGATATATCACTGCATTTGCAACATCTTCAGGCTCTCCTATTCTGTTAATTGGCTGTCTATCTTCAAGAACCTTTCTAGCTTCTGGATAATCAAGATATGATTTTATCATTCCAGCATTGACAATTCCAGGGTTGACACAATTGCAACGAATATTTCGTCTTGCATATTCTACTGCCAATCCCTTGGTGAACATGTTAATTGCAGCTTTTGTTGTACAGTATACTGTCAAGTGAACTTTGGGTATTGCTCTTTCTGCCGAAATTGAACCAATGTTAACTATGGAACCTCCATTTTTATTTTCAAGCATCTTTACTATGACTGACTTTGTTATCCTAAATGTTCCAAACAAATTGGTGTTAACTAGAGAACTCCAGTTTTCTTCCGTCATCTCATGGAAGTGTATTGGATCACTTATTGCTCCTGCATTGTTGACTAAAATATCGATTTTACCATAATGGTCGGTTATCTGATTTACTGTTTGAATCACTTGTGCTTCATTTGTAATATCGCACGGAATTGCAACTGTTTTTGATGTATAATCTTTGATTGTGGCTCTTGCTTTTTCTAACTTGACCATGTCTCTTCCTAGTAGGACCACATTTGCTCCTTCTTGAACTAGCTTCTTTGAAATCTCCAAACCTATGTCACTTGAGGCACCGGTAACTATGGCCACTTTGTTGTCTAGTCGCATATTATGTATTTTGAATTATACTATATGAATAATTAAGTTCTTAGTTTTTGTCGATTTCTAGAATTTGTCTGAAAAGAGACGTAATGTTTGAATGGATTCAATCCTGATTTGTCGTATTATCGAACAATAACTACGGGGCATTTTGCAAGTTCAGAAATTTTTCTACTCACGCTTCCAAGTGTCATTATCTTTGAGACTCCTGAAAGACCCTTGCTTCCTAATATGACTAGATCAATATTGTGGTCGTCCATGAACTTCAATAATTTTCCTGTAATGTCTCCTTCTAGAACAAATCCTTTTACAATTACTCCTGAATCTACATGGTCTTTTTGTATTTTTTGAAGATATGACTCGACTGAAGTTTTAACTGCATCCTTGATCTGATCCAAAGTCTTTCTAGTCTCTTTTGAACGAATCTGGCCAGGAGGACTAACTGTACTTACATCTATGACATTTACTAGATGTAGAGAAGAATCAAATGATCTTGCCATGTTCAATGCCATCTTGAGCGCTTTTTGAGAATATATTGAACCATCGTATGGAACTAGTATGTTGCCATATGGTTTACCCATGAATCATTTTTGACACTGCTTGGAATTAAATCAGTTTATCAATTTCATTCATGATAACATGAATATTTCTTATGCTGGTGTACAAGATTAATTATCATTTATGATAATCTTGGAGTTACTTCAAATATTTTATCATATGATTTATAATTTCATGGAATGTAGACAAATTTTAGATTTTTTGATTTTTAATATTGATTTCTCACAAATATGAATGAAAATCAAATACCGCAAATGCCAAGAGATGTAGTTTGTACTTGTAAAATATGTAATCATGGAATAGCTAGGGATTGCATCAAACTCAAATGTACTTGTTGTAAAGACGAAGATCATATGATGATATTGGATGGTATGGTTGGATATGGGTCGATTCACAAAAAGTGAGAACGATTCTACCTTTGTAGAGATACAGTTGGATTTGGTTAAATTGGAGGGAAATCTCACAGTACCAAAAAACTCTGTTGGCATAGTACTTTTTGCACATGGTAGCGGAAGTGGTAGAACTAGTCTCAGAAATCGTTTTGTTGCAAAGGAATTAAATCAAAAGGGGATTGCCACATTGTTATTTGATTTATTGACTCTGGAAGAGGAAGAAATAGACGCGCAAACTGCCCATTTGCGATTTGACATATCATTGCTCTCACAGAGATTAGTTCAAACAACTGATTGGCTTTTGAAAAATTCTACGATTGCAAATCTTGCTGTAGGATATTTTGGTGCAAGTACTGGCGCCGCAGCAGCCTTGGTAGCAGCAGCTGATCGATCAAGAATGGTAAAAGCTGTGGTATCAAGAGGTGGAAGACCTGATCTTGCTGGTTCAAGTCTTGGTAATGTAAAATGTCCAACATTGCTACTGGTTGGAGGCTATGATGATGTTGTTATAGAATTAAACAAAGATGCAATGGCTAAAATGAAATCAGAAAAGAAATTAATTATCATACCTGAATCTACTCATCTTTTTGAAGAGCCAGGAAAATTAGAACAAGTAGCACAACATGCAGGCAACTGGTTTTTGAAATATCTTGGAGAGTCAAATTGATATTCAAAGATAGAGTGGATGCTGCACAAAAACTTGCAAAGAAGATAGAATGGATAAAAAAAGAAAATCCGATAATCCTAGCAATTCCGCGTGGGGGTGTAGTGACGGGGGATGTGATTGCAAAAACTTTGGGACTATCGCTTGATGTTATTGTGTCACGCAAAGTGGGGGCACCGTATAATCCGGAACTTGCAATAGGTGCAGTAGCACATGATGGTAGTTTCTTTCCAAATTCTGAATTGATAAATGCTCTAGGAATTCCAAAAAATTATCTTGACGAAAAAATTGCAGAGCAGATGGAAGAAATCAGACATAGATTAGTAAAATTTAGAGGAAGAACTGACTATGATCTAAAAAATAAAACCATTGTTCTTGTTGATGATGGCATTGCTACTGGCGCAACAGTGTTTGTTGCTTTAGAATGGATAAAAAAACAACACCCAAAACGAGTCATAGTAGCAATTCCTGTAGGACCACGAGATACAATTGAGAGGCTATCGAAAATGGCAGAAGTTGTTGTATTGGATGCTCCTGAATCATTTGGCGCAGTTGGAGAGTTTTACCACTCTTTTGATCAAGTTGAAGATTACCATGTAGTAGAAATCATGAGTAGTTATGGATTTAGACCAAAGAATCTCAAGTAATTCTGTCATCTCTTGGTTTCAAACCATATTATAACAATTAGACAAAATATACGTTAGATGTCAGAATCACGATTATCAAAAGTCAAATCATTCTTCAAGATATTGGGCCCTGGGTGGATAACTGGAGCGGCAGATGACGACCCATCTGGGATTGCAACCTATTCTCAGGCTGGCGCACAATTTGGTTTTGCAACTTTGTGGATGGCATTATTTATGCTTCCAATGATGTTTGTAATTCAGGAGATCTGTGCACGTATTGGACTTGTCACTGGAAGTGGACTATCAGGAATTATTAAAAAAAAATACTCGAAAAAAACTGTCTACCCAATAATTAGTCTGCTTTTGATTGCAAATACCATAAACATTGGTGCTGATATTGGCGCAATGTCTGCCTCAGTAAAACTCGTCTTTCCATTTTTACCAATAGTTGTTGTAACAATACTTTTTACTGCACTTATTACATGCGCTGAAATTTTTATACCGTACAAGAAATATGTTACCATTCTAAAGTATCTTGCTCTAAGTTTACTTGCATATATGATAACTGCATTCATTGTAGGACAAAATTGGACTCAAATTCTAATTGCAAGTATAGTCCCCCATTTTGAATTTACTCCATCTTTTGCAATGTTGTTTGTTGCAATATTTGGTACTACTATATCACCATATCTGTTTTTTTGGCAAGCGTCTGAAGAAGCTGAGGATAATGTTGTAAAAAATAAAATAAAAAACATTGGAGAAGGTACTCCAAAAATTGACAATAGGGAAATCAAGGTGATGAGAAAAGATGTTGCTATTGGGATGGCATTTTCTCAAATGGTAATGTGGTTTATTATAATTACAACAGCAGGAACACTTCATGCACATGGTGTGACTGATATAGCTACTGCAGATCAAGCTGCTCAGGCACTTGAGCCTCTCGTGCATACATTTCCACATTCTGGGGAATTGGCAAAAATCATCTTTGCTTTTGGGGTAATAGGTGTGGGACTACTTGCAATCCCAGTGCTTGCAGGTTCTTCAGCATATGCACTGTCTGAGCAATTGGGATGGAAGCAAGGGCTTGGTAAAAAATTCAAACAAGCCAAGGGATTTTACTTGATTATAGCTGCATCCACTGTAATAGGACTCTGGATAAATTTTTCAAATATTGATCCCATTAAAGCATTAATTTATGCAGCCGTCATCAATGGTGTAATTGCAGTTCCACTACTTGTCCTAATTGTGAAAACTGGAAATGATAAGAAAATTCTCGAGGGTAGAACTAGTGGAAAGAAAACTAATGTTATTGGTTGGATTACTGTTGCAGTAATGGGATTTGCTGCCGCAGTCATGTTTCTAACATGGAAAACCTAATTTAGTATATTTATGAAATTTTTTGTGACCATAGTTTCTATGATGCTATCTTGCACGTAATGCATTGAGTATGACACTTACATCGAGAATTTCTTGAAGTAATGCTCCAATAGCTGGAGGTAGATGCCCAAACATTGCTATGGCCATAAAGAAAAAACTTCCACCAAGACCCACAAAGATACTTTGTTTTGCAACAGAGATTGTTTTTTTGCTAATCTCAATTGTATCTACTACTCTTGATACCTTATCTTCTAACAATACCACATCTGCAGCTTCTGCTGAGATGGCCGTTCCTTTTGCACCCATTGCAATTCCAACAGTTGATGCGGCCAAAGCTGGGGCATCATTGATTCCATCTCCCACCATGGTGACATTCTCATATTCCTGTCTTAGTTTTTTTACTGCAACTACTTTTTCTTCAGGAACAAGTTCTGCCTCGTAATCTGTAATTCCTGCCTGTTCTGCAATGTTTTTTGCATTATTTTTAATATCTCCTGTGAGCAAAACAGTTTTCTTTATTCCTAATGTGTTTAATCTCTGAATCATGGGTCTCACATCTGGACGTATTTCATCGCCAAATACTATCGCACCAGATAGTTTTCCGTTTAATGCAACAAACGCAAACATTCTCCCATCTTGTTTTATCTGATCTGCTGCAATGTTTACCCCATCAAAAATATCTGCTCCCAATTTTTCAAATATACTTGGAGCTCCTATCATTATATGATCCTCGCCTATTCTTCCTTCTACTCCGGCACCAGATATTTCACGAAAGTTTTCAGGAACAAGTAGTCTTTCAAATTTTTCTTTTCCCTTTTGGACTATCATAGCAGCGATTGGGTGTGCTGAAAGTTGCTCAAGACTTGCAGCTTTTAATAAAATCTCATCACACGTTCGTCCATCAAAAGAGATTATTCTCTCAACAACCGGTGTTCCAAATGTGATGGTTCCAGTTTTATCAAAAACTGCAACTTGTGTTTTTGCTACTTGTTCAATGGCAGCTCCTGTTTTGACTATAATTCCAGTTTTTGCAGCCCTGTTTATTCCACTGATTATTGCGACAGGCGTAGCAAATATGAGAGAACACGGGGTTGCCACAACTAGTACTGACAGAATTGTTTCAAAATTATTAGTAACTAGCCATCCTGCCACACTTACTACGAGTGTAAGGGGTGTAAACCAAATTGCGTACTTGTCTGCAAGCCTTTGAATAGGTGCCTTTTCTTGCTGGGCTTTTTTCACAAGTTTTACAATTTTTGAATATTGACTCTCATCACTTTTTCTTGAAGCAATTATTTCAAATGCATCTCCAATGTTTATTGTTCCACTGAATACTTGATTTCCACAAGTTTTTGACTTTGGTAATGGTTCTCCAGTTAAAGATGATTCATCAACACGTGCTTGAAAACTCAGTATCTCTCCATCCACTGGAATCAAATCGCCTGGCTTGATGATCAAAACATCGTCAATGTTTATCTGCGATACTTGAATTTCCTCTATTTCATGATCTGTTTTTCTATGTGCAATTCTTGGTGCTCTTGATAATAGATTGTCAAGGGAGGAAGAGGCTCGTCTGTAAGCGTAATCTTCTAATGCTTTTCCACCTGATTGCATCAGGACAATTATTACCCCTGGAAATGCATCATTGAGTATTATGGAGACAATTATTGCAAGCATTGCAATGATGTCTGATGCAAAGTGTTTGTGGAACATTTCTCGGACTGTTTGCCAAACTACTGGGATTCCTCCTCCCACTAGAGTAACAAACCATGCGATTTTTCCTACTTGTTCTTCATGTGATACTTGTAATATTCCTCCTAAGAATAATCCGATTAGTGCAAGGACTGGAACAGGATAATGCTTAACAAACCACGCGAATTTATGTACTTTGTCTTTTTTATTTTCCATTTGTGATTTTTGTTTATTCAAAAATTAAAACCACTCCATTACTATCAAATATGATAATCATATGGATGTCATTTCAATGGTTGGATTTTATAAAATTGAATTTATTTTATATGTGATCTTAATGACGTTTAGTTAGTTTCTGAATTTCTTGTGTTACTAGAGGCAAAAATGCTCCTACATCAGTTACTATGCCAAGTGCCTGCCATGTACCTCTATCCATAAGCTTTGTCACAGTTGGCTGGCTGATGTCTACTACGATTACTTTGACGTCAGCCGGTAGCATATTTCCGGTAGCAATAGAATGAAGCATTGTTGAGACCATGATGACAAGTTTTGCATCTTTTACAATCTCTTTGTATTTTCGTTGAGCAACAGTCATGTCTGTTATGACATCTGGTAGTGGACCATCATCTCTTAGTGAGCCTGCAAGAACAAAAGGCACCTTATTTTTTACACATTCATACATTATGCCTTTAGTCAATATTTTTTTTTCTACCATTTTTGGAATTGAGCCAGCTTTGAAGACTGAATTTATTGCCTGCATGTGGTTTCTATGTCCTCTGACTGCAAGTGTACCATCTTGGACATTCATTCCAAGTGACGTACCAAGAGTTGAATATTCTATATCATGAACTGCAAGTGCATTTCCTGCAAGAACTGCATTGATAAATCCAGTTCTTATCAGCATTGCAATAGAATCAGATGCTCCGGTGTGGACAATTGCAGGACCTCCTACGAGAACAATTTTCCCTCCTTGTTTTTTTATTCTGTAGATATCCTCTGCAACTTTTCTTGCAATGTGCTGAGTTGGTCTCTCACTTGAGCTGCCACTACTCATGAATTGAAATAGGTTTACACCTTCTCTTGGTCTTTCAGGAGGAGTTACACGTATTCCTTTTTCTCCTACGATTATCTTGTCTCCTTTTTTTACATCTCGAATTGGAGTACAAAATGCCCTGTTTTCTTTAACGATGATGCATTTGTCCATCATCATATTTTCTACCTTAATCCATTTTCCTTTGTAAAATATTTCTGTATGGTTGTTAGTAGTACTATAGAAATCATCTGGCATCACCATGTCTTTTTGCGCAGGTTTTACAGAGATTGATTGTTGGATCTTTGATGTTGCACCCTCTCTGTATATTGCCTCTAAAATTTTATCAAGGTGATCTTGCGACGTTCCTTGAATCGTAAGCTTTGCATAACTCTCATCTTTTTTATGCTTGCCAACCTTGAACTCTTGTACTTGAAACTCACCTTTGAGGTCCATAATTACATCGAAAATTTTGGTTAGTATCATAGAATCAATGAGATGTCCTTTTACCTCTATCTCATGAGTGAATTTCTTGGCCATTTCCTGAGATTTCACCTTTGTACTAATTTAATCTTGGTGTCAATTATTTGACTACAATCTAGAAAATAAAATCATTAAACTGGAAGCACTACATCGCCTTTGTGCTCTTCAATATTGTCAGATTTTATTTTCGAAATAATGGAATCTTTTCTTTCAGCGTTAAGACCGCGAACAAGTGCTTTAGAAATTCCATTTTTATCACAAATTACTATCATATATCCTGTAGAATCTGACAACACATATCCACCTGAATTATTTAGAACTGCATAGAGATTTTCCTGACCTACTGGCTCCCACACATCAGTCTTGTTATCTCTTAGTGCTAAAGCTGGCATTGCCTGATCATTGGATAATTTGTTGAGATATTCACGTGCCTCTTTTACTCTTTTCTCACCAATTTTTAGTGCAACAAAATACTGCATGATTGAAAAACTGGTTCTAGTTATTTATACGATAGCGTATCAAGTATGTCCAAAAGTTCTCTTGATTTTATCTCTTTTTTTGCAGAGTCTACAAACAAACTTAATTTTTCATTCGAAAATCCTTCGGAAGAATATTTTACAGCTTGAATTGCCATCTCTAGTTTGTCAATTTCATGTAAGAGAATCGACTCTCTCGTATCTGCTTGACTATATTCTTGCCATATTTTGTCATACTGTAATGCAAGGTTGTCTGGTAGCTTGGAGAATATCTCTATCATGGCATCCTTTTCAGCAATTCTTTTATTCTCTTTTGTAATCTCGTCTGGCATGAAATCGCCTGTTATTGATTCTGCCAAATCATGAAGAAGTGCCATTTTTAGAATTTTTTCAGTGTCTAAATTGTGAGAGTCTGACAAAACCATTGCCATGATTGCAGTTCCATACGAATGATCTGCTACGGATTCTGGGTTCTCTATGCCAACTTTGCTTATCCATCCTTTACGCGGTACTTTTTTGAGCTCCGATACCAGGTAGAAAAAGTCAAACAACACAAGTGTTCTTCTCATGTTTCCTGTTTTAATCTTTGAGTCTATTTGGTGGTTTTATGTATGGAAAATATTCAAACAAGATTAAAATGCTAAGAACCTCTAATGTGTACTGTGAAAATTTATACTAAAACTGGCGATGATGGAACTACCGGGTTGATTGGAAATAAGCGTGTAAAAAAATCAAACCCTAGGATTGCAGCTTATGGGATGGTGGATGAACTTAATGCCTCTATTGGAATTATCTTATCTTCAAAACCAGGAAAAGATATTCATGATTTATTGACAAAAATACAAAATGATTTGTTTGTAGTCGGTGCAGATCTTGCAAATCCCAACTTGAACAATAAATTAAACAGAATCACATCTGAAATGGTATTATTTCTTGAAAAAGAGATTGATAAATTAGAGGAAAAATTATCTCCGATAACTTTTTTCATCTTACCGGGGGGAAATTTGGTTGCATCACAGGTTCACCTGGCAAGAGCCATATGTAGAAGAGCTGAGGTAAATGTAGTAAACTTGTCAGAAGTAGACAAGATAAACAATGAATGTTTGGTCTACTTGAATAGATTATCAGATCTTCTTTTTGTCATTGCCCGAACAATAAATAAAAGAAAAAAAATTTCTGATGTTGCTTGGAAAAAATAGGAGAGACACACTTTAATTCCCGAATACTTTGAGAATCAAACGTGCCGCCGTAGCTCAGCCCGGGAGAGCACTCGGCTGAAGACCGAGCTGTCGCATGTTCAAGTCTTGCCGGCGGCACCTTGTTTTTACTAAAACTCACTCCAAATCCGTTATCAGGTGTTTTTATTGTATGAATTAGAAGTCAAAAGCTCACTCTAGTAATCTCTTGATTGTTATTGACGCTAGTGACACAAAAATTACTGTAGCAACAAGTAATGCCAATATGTCAATTGGCAAATTTTCATAACTTCCAGATAGTAACATGGACCTCATTGCATCTACTACATAGCTTAGTGGATTTACTTTGGATACATACTGGAGCCAAACAGGCATTACTGAAATTGGGTATATTGCATTACTTGCAAAGAACAGAGGCATGGTAAGTGCCTGACCTATTCCCATCATCCTATCTCGAGTTTTCATAAAAGATGCAAGTAACATGGATAGACTTGAAAAGCACATGGCAAACAAAATCACTACTGCGAAAACACCCAGTATGTCAGGTATATCCAATCGAATCTTGACTCCAAGTGCAAGTGCTAATGCAAATATCATTACTGCTTGGAACATACCTCTTAGGCTTGCAGAAAGTGATTTGCCTAAAACAATTGATGCTCTAGGAGATGGAGTTGATAATAACTTTGTAATTATTCCAACATCTCTTTCCCAGACAACAGTAATCCCATAAAAAATTGCTATAAACAAAACAGACTGGGCCAAGATTCCTGGAGTGATGAATTGAATGTATGAAAAATTACCAGTTGGCATTGCCTTGATGCTGTTAAAAGTAACTCCAAAAACAACTAGCCATAATGCTGGCTGGACTATTCTTATCCAAAGCTCAGTAGTATCATGGCGAATCTTTCTTGCCTCCATCTCGGCAACTGTAATAGAACTTGAGAGAAATCTTACAATATTCATCTTGTATGCCTCACAAAATCACGACGAGCACTCGTTGCATGTGAAGAGATTTCTTCATGAAGTCTCTTTTTGGCATATTTCATGAAAACGTCATCCAAGTTTGGTTTGTTGATTGAAATAGAATCTATTGTAATTTTTTGATCTCGAAAGAAATTACTAACAAGTGGAATTGCAGTCTCCCCATTCTCAGCTAAAATTTGAATGGATTTCTCATCACTATGAATTATCGTTCCTACCTCCTTTGGAAACGTAATGCTTGGATGAGCAGAAGTAAGATTTACTGTAACTATATCTCCCCCAACAGATTTTTTCAATTCTATGGGGCTTCCCAAAGCTGCTATCTTTCCATCTGACATGATTGCAATTCTGTCACATAGCTCATCAGCCTCACTCATATCGTGAGTAGTAATTACAATTGTAGTACCAAACTTTTCTTTGAGTTGCTTTATGCTTTCCCATACGTGCATCTTTGATGCAGGATCGAGTCCTATACTTGGTTCATCTAAGAGTAAAATTTTTGGTCTATTGACAAGGGCTTGGGAAATTTCTAATCTACGCATCATACCTCCGCTGTAATGCTTGACAAGATCCTTAGCTCTATCTGTAAGACCCATGTATTCTAGAGCATTTTTTATCCTTCCACTGCGTTCTTTCTTGTCAACATAGGATAATTTGGAAAATATTAACAGGTTTTCATATCCTGTAAGATCCGTATCAACGGAGATGCTCTGAGGTACATACCCGAGCATGTCTCTTACAGTCTCTGGTGACTTGGAAGCGTCTATTCCAAAAACTCTCAATTTGCCTGAAGTGTAGTGGGCAAGAGTCACAATCATCTTGATAATGGTAGTCTTACCAGCTCCGTTTGGACCTAGTAGACCAAATATCTCACCTGGTTGAACTGAGAGAGTTACATCATCTACTGCCCTGATGTCTCCCTGATAGATTTTTGTTAGATTCTCTGTCTCTATTGCGTTTTTACTTTCGACATTTTTGGAATCCATGTCTTTAGACTTTTTTTTAAGAATATGTATCTATAGAACCAAGTCTGTTATGTCGAAATTGTTTTGATGAATTTAAGAAGGTCTATGAATCAGATTTAGATTTTCAAATTTGATTTTCTAATGAGAATTATGTATAATGTTATTCCTATGAGTAACCAAATTGCTGAAGCAATTTTTGCAGTGTCTGATAAATAATACATCAAAAGAATGGCACTTAAAATTGCAGATATTGGAACAATTGGATAAAATGGTACCTTGAATCCTCTTTTTGCATCTGGTTCTTTTTTTCTTAATTTAATTAAAGAAAAGTTGATTAGAATATAGGTAAATAAGATTCCAAAATTAAAAATTGAAGCAATAATGCTTAGACTATCAAAAAAGATACTAGCAATAACCGCAATTGCACTTCCACTAACTGTTATGGCAACAAAGGGGGTTCCAAATCTTTTGGAGATATATGCAAACCACTTTGGAAATAGTCCATCTCTACTCATTGCAAAACTAGCTCTTGATAACCCTGTGATGGAGCTCATGGTTACAGAACCCGTTGCAATTAACGCTGCAAATGAAACAAAATCGATTATCACTTTATTATCTGAAATTTTTGTAATAAGATCATGTAATGGTGATGCGGCAGTTCCTAGATTTTTCCAATCCAAGACACCGACTTCCACTAGACCAATTCCTACATACAGAACAAAAGTAATCGCAAATGCAAGAAGTATTGCTTTGGGAATTGTTTTCTCTGGTTTTTTTGTTTCTTCAGACATCATGCTTATGATATTAAAACCAACAAATGCAAAGAAAATAATGGCAGATCCATTCAGAGTCCCCTGAAATCCTTTTGGGAAAAATGGGGTGTAATGATTTACGCTGTAATGACTTGATAGGTAAAAGCCTCCAAGAAATAAGATTAGAATTAGGGCAAAAATTTTAATCATTACTATTCCTGATGCTGCCCTGCTTACTTCTTTAATTCCAATTAAATTCAAAACGAGCATTACAATTGGAAGACAAAAAGCTGCAAGAAGTAGAGGTATCTGTCCCTCCAATCCAAAAAGTGATGAGAAATAAGCTGCAAACCCGACAGATACTGATGCAGCGCCCACTATGGAATCAAAATACCCTACCCATCCAACAATGAAACTCCAGAATTTTCCAAAAGCTCTTTTTGTAAATGCGTATCCTCCTCCAGTTTCTGTGATAAATGATGTAAGTTCGGCAGATGAAAATGCAGTCAAGAGTGAAACAAATCCTGCAATCAAAAAAGAAAGAATCACTGAAGGTCCCGCAAGTCCTGCAGCTACCCCACTTAGGACAAATATTCCAGCTCCTATGATGTTTGTAATGCCAATAGATGCGGCTCCAAAAGTTCCAATGTCTCTTTTTAGTGAAGCCAATTACATTCTCCTGTACATGTCTTCGATTTTATATGGTGTATATCTTATTTGATATTATTTTTTGAATTCGTCAAACCACGAAAACATTTTTGAAAAATTGGTGATGGTTCTATTCATCGTCTGTTCGTAAAATTCCAATACGGTTAACCTGTGGTTTACATACGACTGAATCATATTTTCGTTTATGTCTATTTGGAGTAGAACCATTTTTTTAACATATTCCAAATAAGCATCAAACATTTCAAGTCCTGCATCATTTACACCCATCTTTCCAAAGAATTCTTTTTGAGCCGAATGTGAATTGGTACAGAAATCATTTACCATGTGTAGATATTTTTTGTACAGATCAGAATAAAGTTTGACATATGTTGGAATTTTGGAATCAATCTTTTCAATTATCTCTGAAGTATTGTTTTTAATGATGTTGGGTGTAGTTGTTTTTTGTTCCGATGACATTTCGTTTTTGTTTGTCTTGATTGCGTCAATTAGTTGCTTTTTTGTTACATTTTCAATTGTTGTCATTCTTTCCAATGCTTCTTTTGACATGTGCCCAATACCTCATCCTAACAATTAAAGATATTCTTGATTACCATCCGAATTTGGTAGGAAACTAATTATTTTTCATATGGTGTAAATGGCTGCATCTGATATGCGTCTACAATGTCTCTTGCAGTAACAATTCCGACAACGGCATTATTCTCAGTCAAACCAAGCCTTTTGATCTTCTTGGATGCCATAATCTTTGCAGCCTCATTTGCCAAAATATCTTTTTTTGCCGTAACCAGTGGGAATGAAGAATAGTCTCCAACACTATTATCAAGTTTCTCCCCTTTTGCTAAAACTCTGACAAGATCTCGCTGTGTAAATATTCCGTACAATGAGTCACGTGTTACCAGCATGCTGCCAATGTTTTTTTCATCTAGAAGTTTTACCACATCCAAAATCGTGGTATCAAATGGACAATGATATACCGTTTTACTAATCACTTTTTCAAGACTGGGAGCCTTGTCTGTTTCACTAAATGCTCTTAGCATGTCAGACGCAGTAATTGTTCCAACAAGTTTGTCTGTATCGGCAAACACTAGAATTCTTGCCTTTTTAGATATCATAAATTTTGCAGCCTCTATTATTGTAGTGTCTGGAGTGACTGAAAAAAATGGCTGGATTAGTTCTTGTTTGATGCTTTGGTTCAGGGCTTTGCCCGATGCAACGTGTTTGATGATTCCTCTTTCTGTAAATACTCCAATAGGCATCGAGTTTGTTTCATCCATTACAATCAATGTTGCAAACCTGCTCTCATTCATAAAATCAACAACCGTCTCAAATGGAATTTCTGGCTTGACTGATATGGGATATTCTGACATGTAATTTCCAACCAAGAGTCCGCCTATTTTTTCCCCCATGGACATAGTTTGTAATTCATGGTATTTTACTTGATGGACTAAATATCAAATATGATAATCAATCAATTCTATTTTCCATGTGTTGTATTGAAAGTGTATGATTTCTATCTAAAATTGTAACTTTTTGTTGCTGTATAAATTCTAAAATAATTCTCAGATAACTTTTTACGATTAGGGTTGAGTTTTACATCGTGAATCAAAAAACTATCTGGATTATCAAAGCAAACGGCGCTCGTGTGCCTTTTAACAAATACAAACTACGAGAGACATGTATCAGGGCTGGGGCAAGCAGAAAGGCAGCAAAGAGAATTGCTGATAGTATATCTCAAAAAATTCAGGATGACATGAAAACCTCTGAAATTTACAAAATGGTTCTAAATTCCCTAAAAATTGAAGATGAAGGTACAATAATTCGACACAAGTATCGCCTAAAAGAATCTATTATGCAATTGGGGCCTGCCGGATATAGATTTGAGACATTTATTGGAGAAATACTTGGAGCCTATGGACATAATGTTTTGTCAATTAGAGCAATAGTGCAAGGTAAATGTATACATCATGAAATCGATCTTATAACAGAACTTGTTTCTAGCGGCGAAAAATATCTGATTGAATGTAAATATCATAATCAATCTGGACTGTATACCGGACTCAAAGAATCATTGTACACACATGCAAGATTTTTAGATCTTGGAGATAAATATGAACATGAAATGTTGATATGTAATACAAAGTTATCTGATGATGCAAGAACATATGCTCAGTGCATAGGCCAGAAAATAATTTCTTGGCGATATCCTCCCGAGAAAAGTCTTGAAAGGATGATTGAAGAAAAAGGCCTATACCCTGTCACAATTCTCGGATTGAATAAATTTGAGCTTGCGGCTTTTGCAAGAAATAACATGATGTTAATTAGAGATCTGGTAAAAGCAAATTTAGGTTTGTTATCTAATCAGACTGGAATATCATTTCAAAGACTCGATAAACTCCAGAGTCTTTCAAGACAGATTTTACGATAAAGTAAATTGTATCCAGTCAGTATATTTCATGAATGAAAAATTATGTAATTTGATTGAAAATTATGTTTCTAGGATCTTTGGGCAAGCCACTCTCCAACCTCGGGCCATAATTTTTCATGTGCTGCCATGCTCACACACAAACCCACATGACCTGTTGGAAATTCAATTAGTTTCTTGTCCTTACTGCCTACTGCGTTAATTACCGATGTACTTGCCGATGGAGGTACAAGATCATCATTGATACCAACTATGTCAAGAACTGGTATTGTGATATTTTTTAAATTTATTATATCTGGACCTACTTTCATCTGGTTTTTTATCAAAAGATTATTTCTGTATACTTGATCAATAATCTCACGATAAACTCCTCCTATTATTGGTGTGCTATCGTATAGCCATGTCTCAATTGCAAAAAACTGCATAATCTCATCCCGACTTCGAGGCTCACTGAAATATCTTGGATATTTTAGCATAGTTTGTACTGGATCGCGCATGAGAAATGCTAGGTTGACAAGCCATCCTGGAATGTTGCCAAATATGTCGGCAAGATCATCTGCATTAAGATGCGCAGTCCAATTTTCTATAATTGTCTTATTCTTGTCAATGTCAACTGGCGTGGCATGCAAAATCAAGTTCTTGACATTTTCTTGATGTGTTGCAGAATAGATTAGTGCAAAAAGTCCTCCCCAACAGTAACCGAAAAGTGATACTTTGTCCAAACCCGTTATCTCTTGGATTTTCTCTACTGCATTTTCTACATATTCTTCTGCATATGTCTCAAGTGATAAGTCTTTGTCAGATAAATTGGGAGTTCCCCAATCCGTTGCATAGATGTCATATCCTTGCCTTTGAAGATTCTTTATGACACTTACATTGGGTAAAAGATCCAAGATGTAATGTCGGTTGATTAATGAGTATACTATGAGAATTGGAGTTTTGTGGACAATTGGAAGATCTGATTTGTAATGAAGTAGATTGAATCTACCTTTCATGTCGATTATTTCTGATGGAGTTCTGCTGACGCTGTCTCTTAATGGCTCAAACAAGATATTTGCATGAGAGAAGAGATCACGGAAGTTGGTGGTATATTGTCCATATCCAAAAAGTTCGTACAGTTTTGCCCAAGCTTCAACATACTCTGTCATACTTGATGCCAATTCGTCATTATTTAGTTCATCACGTAGAGTTGTATCAAAAGAAGATCTGATAGTTTTTCTAATGTTCTGAGCGGTTCCTTTTCTTGTACAAAGATATGTTTCAAATGCCTTTGAGCTTGCATCTACAAGTGCCGCATTGTATTTTATTGCAAAATCAAACCCTTTTAACATGTAATCAAAGTACGGATTGGACTCTAACATCTTGTTAAACACATCAAGAGGAACCGAAAATGACAATGTCATTAAAAATACAATCTCAAGTCTTAAACCATGCTATTAATCTCAAACATGAACATCTAACTTACAACAAGTGTGATAATAAATTATTCTGAATTTGTCTTAATCACATGAAGATATTTTTGTCTCTCACTTGCAAGTTCTATGATGTCTGTTTTGCTTACAACTCCAAAAAGTTTTCCGTCTTTGTCACATACAAAGATCTTTCCAACATGTTTTTGGACCATTTGAATGAAAGCTTTTTCAGCATCCATGTTAGGCTGCATTATTGCAAGATGTTCTGCTTGAATCATTATGTCTTTCACTATGACAGTATCTCTCTTATCTTGTGGAATCTTTAGCACATCCTTGAGAGAAATCATTCCTAAAAGATGACCCTGCTCGTCTGTTACAGGGAGTTCGCTTTTCATGCTAATAGTAAAAAAGTGCTCTAGAACAAAATCAATGGTCATCTCGCGCTTGACGGATATTATTTCTGTATTCATTATGTTGCCAACAATGACTCCTTTCAATGCAGATGTCAACTCAAATTGTGACATGTATGACTGGGCGCCATTGTGCAAGAACCATCCTATTAGTAATATCCACAGACCACCAACAAAATCTCCGCTGATTAATATCATAAACCCAAATCCCATAAACGCATATGATATCAGTACTCCAATTGTAGTTGCAATCTTTGTTGCGTAGTGATAATCTTTTTTCCATCTTACCAATCCAGCTCGTAAAACTCTGCCACCATCAAGAGGAAATGCTGGAACTAGATTAAATGCGCCAAGTAGCATGTTTGCCATTGCAGCGTAGAACAATACTCCTCTAATCTGTTCGATATACACTTGGGTGCTGCCTATTGATTCACTTGAGACAACCCAATAAAAGAAAGAAAAGATTGCTCCTAATCCAAAACTTGCAAGTGGACCTACAATTGACATCTTGAATTCTTGATGAAAATCGGTAGGCTCTTTTGTGATGTCTGATACTCCGCCAAAAATAAACAAAATGATACTCTTTACTGGTATGTTGTATCTTCTTGCAACCATGGAATGTGCCAATTCGTGTAACAAAATTGAGATGAACAAAAGTGCACTTCCAGCAGAACCCATTATCCAGTAATTAATAGGTCTAAGTCCTTTGACATAGTCTGGCATGAAATATGTCGATAGAGTCCAATCGATTAGGACAAAAGTGATGATTAACGTAAAATGTAAACGAATGCTAATTCCTTTAATGTGGCCTATTTGGAGAGACATGAAATTTCCTTGATGTTGCTACTTTGATCATCCTTTTAGTCTATCAGTATAATTATCACAAATGATAATTTTGCAATTCAACTAAAAGCAAGTTTGATTAATGATATTTTAAACTATTAAATTTAAAAATTATGTTATTGCAAAAATCAGGTGGAGTCTTTACGTCACGCCGCGTGAGTAAATTCCTCCTTTATCTGTGGGCGCCCTTATCCCTTTATCATGTCTGCCCAGAATTTTCTGGGTTCCATTGGGATGAAATGTGCCTTGCCCTCAGATCTTTCCTTTATCAGGTCTAACGCATACTCGGCCTCGATTTGCAGTTTTTCTTTTAACTTTCCAGGAAAGAATCGGGATGGGCCAGAAATGGCATAGTCCATCTTTACTTCAAGAAGTGTTGCACTTCCAAGCATGGTCAAAGATAAAATCTTTGTACCCGTTATCACTCCTTTTGTCCATTTCACATGTACTGCTTCTTTTGGTAGGAAAGTTATGGTCTGACTGCATTTATCGATCTTGTCCAGAACTATCTCTCTCACAATCTCGTTTTCATTCTTTGAGATGGTTCTTTGAACCTTGGTTATGTTCCAAAATTCGCCATCCTTCTCAACTTGTGAGATGACATTCCAGACTTTTTCTATTGGTGCGTCAATCTGTATCTTGACTTTTATTTCTACCATGTACTCATTATAGTGAAACTAGCATAAAGCATGGCAGTATACGTTGTAAGACAAAGTGTATGCTAGAATGGTAAAATCATGCGACAAGTTTATCATTTTTCAAATACACAAAAGATGGAGTATTCCATGAAAGAAATATCTGACAAGAAAAAAACTGCCACTATTACATTTAGATTTGATACTGAAATTATTGACAAACTTCAGAAAGAGGCAAAAAATCATCAGGTAACTACCAATACTCTTGCAACTCAGGCACTAAAGAGATTTCTAGAGTGGGATATTTATCAGCAGAGAGTTGGACTTGTAAGTCTAAACAAGCCGGTGTTTGTCAAGATCTTTCAAAATTTGAAGGAAAAGGAGATTATTGAAATTGCAAGTACCATGGGTAAGGATGAGATGAAAGATGTTGCACTCTTTATGAAAGGTGAGACTGATACTAAATCGTTTATGGACTGGTTTGAGATGCAGATGCTAAACTCATCGGTTCATGTCAGCCACATGATTGATGATGGGACACATACTTTTGTCATGAAGCATGACCTTGGGAAAAATTGGTCTTTGTACAATAAAACAATCTTGGAACTGATTTTTGAGGAACTGTTTCAAAAAAAGATTGATGTAAAATATGACAAGAACATGTTTGCTTTACGATTCTCTGAATAATAAAAATCCAATGTCTTGTTAGGGCACGACTATGGTGCAAATGTGTGCATTCTTTGCTTTATCTTGATGTCATAAGTTCCCATGATGTGGTCACCTGGTGAAACATTATGGTATGAACCAGTTAGCTTTACCATGTAGTTATCCTGCGTGTCTGCCCAGACTCCGCTTTGGTCCACCGAAACAACCTTGACTTGTTCCGTGACATATTGTGGAATTAGGTTCCAGACAGGCCAGACAGCTGTCATCATGACACCTATGATTGCAAGTCCTATTGCCCATGCAAGCATTGGCTGCAGATTTCTTTGTGTTGTGTATTCTTTATCTGATGTTGTCATGATATAGCTATGCACTTTCAGAAATATAATGAGGGCGTACTCAATGTAAGACAACGTATGACGCAAACAAAATTTGGATTTATGATAAAAAATTATTTTATTGTAAAATTCTGGGTATCTTTTTAATTATGTGAGATAGGGATATTCTTCCAGGTCCTAAAACCATTATGGTAAGCAAAATGATAAATGCCAACAATTCAAGTTCTATTCCATTTTTACCTGAAAATGACTGTGCTTTTTTAACAATAACTATTGCTCCCAGCATGTCAATGGCAATTAATGCACTTGCTATTCTTGACAATATTCCTATTATCAAAAGAGCGCCTCCTACTGATTCTAGCAATCCTATGAGTATTGCCATCTCTGAAGGAAGTCCAATGCTCTGAAGAAAACCTCCGAATCCACTGCCAAATTTCATCTGACTGTGAACTATGAAGAACACCCCGACTACAAGTCGTAATCCAAAGTGAGCAATGTCATGAAATTTGTGCGTTCTAAGATCTGCATCCATCCTAATCTATAATGAAAAAATGTTGTATATACTAGTTGTCAAGCTGTTTTTCTTAATTTCCAGCTAAAATGTTTAGTCTTGAACTAATTTTGATCTTAGATAGTTTTGTTGTTTGATGTTGTATGCTTGTATTTTTTGTAAGCCATTGTATTGGTAATTAGAAGCAATCCTTGCAAAATATAACCGCCTATGATCAATACTACTCCATTGTAGAATGGATGTAGTGTTGACATGATCTCAATATGTTTTGGAGAGACTGTATTGCCAACAATTACTATTGTCGCAATAATGAAATTTGGTATGTATGCATATCGGAAATTTTTTGCTGAAATTATGGCAAGGGCCACAAATGAGAATTCAAGTGAAAATGCCTGGATGAGAAATTTAGGATCTCCTAATGGTATTCCAAATGCTCCTGTAATACAAACTGCTGCAAGAACTACCACTACACTTTTTTGAAAAGGATTCATTTTTGATTTTGGATGTATTTGCATTCTTAATAAAATTAATTAAAATTTGACCCAAATTCAAAATATGTCTTAAATAAGGGAATTGTAAGATATACTTTAGGTGAAATATTGAGTCCTGCTTCTGAACATACTTCAAATTATTGCACAAAAATACTAGCGCTTGATTCTAAGATTAGATTTGCAGGAAAAATAGTCGGTGATAAATTAGTCTCAACGGCAAGAAAGGATGGGGTAATACCATTACTTGATAAAGATCTTGCAGAATTGGCTCATCATCAAGTGTCTGTAAAGGCAAAGATGGACAAGATGTTTACTGATAAGCTTGGAAAAACAGATTGGATTGTAGAATCCAAAGGTAAGGTAAAACTACTGACTATCTTTCAAGAGGATGGAATATTGATTCTATCTACAGAACCAACATCTGATCACCACGCGATTATTGAAAAACTCAAGAATCTCAAGTAGTTTAAATTCACAATAATTCTAAATGATGTTGAAAACATGATACGCATTGAAGCAGAGCTTTCTCGAAATGATTTGGCACCAGTTGTTGATGCTCTTGATATGCTTGGTATAACTGTAAACATTACCAAGATTAAAAGCAAAGGTAAAACTGTAGATGCTGAAATTCATGCAGCAAAGGGCACTGGCATGTATAGATCAGAGCTTAAGGATAAATTTATCATTCAGGCAACCGTTTCTGATAATTTTGAACATGACGTAATTGAAGTAATTAGATCAAACGCTAGAACTGGAAAGATTTCGATATATCCTATCATACGTGTAATTGATATTGCTTCAGGAATTGAAAATGAACAAGGACTGGCACTCAATGAAATGGATGGTGTTATACTTGCAGCATCCAATAAACAAAAGACATCGTTTCCGTTTGGATTTGGGAAATCTAAAGTAAAACTAGAACCTCAGGAAATAACGGATGATAAAGGATATTATGATATAATTGAGAAAAGATTTATTCCACTTGAAAATTTGGAATCAGTTCTCTCTCAAGTAAAACCCGTTGAAAAATTTCAAATTTTAACCCCAGACGATGCATTTGTAATTGAGAGTCTTACTAGAATCCAAAGAAATTTTTTATTATATAAAAGAAAACAAAGTGACTCCTATTCTCAGGCATTTCTCAAATACGTCGCAAATAGATTTCTAAGCTTTTGGCCAGAACAAGAAATCAATGTTGCCATTCTGTATGTGGACATTGTTGGTTCTACAAAACTTGCCACATCTTTAACATCTGAAGAACTTTCGGGCCTCATCAAGGTGTTTTCTGAAGAAATTTCTGTTACCATATCTAAACATGCGGGTTTTGTTTTGAAATATGCTGGAGATGCAGTTATTGCATTTTTTCCTGATCTTAAAGAATTTGGTAATATGGCAGAAAATGCAGTTCGTTGTGCAAGATCTATTAACATGTTGGTAAAACATTCGATAAATCCAATGTTTGCAAGTTTTGGATTGCCGTCTATTGATATTAGAATGGGTCTCGATGTCGGTAAAAATAGAATTATTATTCTTGGGTCTGATCCTGATTTGATAGGTCATAGCATTACTATTGCTTCAAAAATTTTACCTCTTGCACAACCAAATCAAATGACAATAGGGGAAGAAGCATACAAGATGTTATCATCAGAACTTGCTTCACAATTTATAAAAATTAATCCTGATGACAAACGTTGGAACTATAATCATCCGTCCACAGGTAAATTTTATCCAGTGTATTTTTCAATTCCCGTCATGAAAATATCTAAAAGATGACAAAAATATGCTAATTATCTGAAACTGGATTTAATTTCAAGAGCATTTTGAACAGATCAAAAAATTCAATATGTTGAACATGATACTCTTGGAAAATGATTCTAAATTGTCTGCTCGTCTTTTTTAGGTGTTGGAATGTCATATGCTTCAGAAACTGGAATAACAAATATTTTTCCAACTTTTGAAGACGCACGAATTGCTTCTATTGTAGAATCTTTCTTCTCATCTGGTATCACAACTTCGAGGACAAATCTATCTCCAAATTCTGGAGTAAATATTTCCGTTCCTTTTGATGCATGAATTTCAGGAGCAGTGGTCTTGCCTCTACCACGTGCTTTATACACCGTAATTCCACCAATCGATAATTTTCTTAACGCATCGCTGATTGATTTAATTTCATTTTCTGGGAGTATTACTTCAATTTTTAGCAAGATACAAAGAAATGAAAATACCATTTAAAAAATCTTGTGGAATAATTTCAGAATTATCTTTGATTTTCCTAAAAACAAATTTTTTATACTCCTTCGTTTAAGGAAACAAATCTTGCCAATTGACACAGGTGATACAGCCTGGATGCTAATAGCTTCCAGTCTCGTACTTTTAATGATTCCAGCTTTAGGATTATTTGAAGCCGGATTACTGCGACGAAAGAATACCGTTTCAGTTTTTATGCAAATCTTTTTTGGATTGGCAATTCTTAGTGTGATGTGGTTTACATTTGGATTTAGTTTGTCATTTGGACCGGACACTGGAACGGGTCTTAGTGGAAATACAGATTGGACATTCCTTAATCATGTTCCATATGATTCCGGTCTGCCATATGCACCAACAATACCTGGAGTCTTATTTGCAAAATTCCAGATGATGTTTGCAGTAATTACTCCTTTACTATTGACAGGTGCAATTGCAGAGAGAATGAAGTTTAGCGCCTATGTTATTTTCATCGTTGCATGGAGTGCTCTTATCTATTATCCTCTTGTTCACTGGATTTGGGGAGGTGGATGGCTTGGCAAGATAGGTGTGGTGGATTTCGCAGGAGGTATTGTCATACACACCAGTGCCGGAATGGGAGCACTTGCAGCTGCATTGGTACTTGGAAGGCGACTCAATTATGGACCTTCAATTATGATTCCACACAGTATCCCGATTGCAGTTTTAGGCTCATCATTGCTATGGCTAGGATGGTTTGGATTTAATGCAGGTAGTGCTTTGGCATCAGGAAGTCTTGCAGGAAACACCATCATTAACACTCACATTGCATCTTCAATATCTGCACTAATATGGGTAGGACTGTCTTGGATGCGCACTGGAAAACCCAGTATAATCTCTGCAATCAATGGAGCAATTGCAGGACTTGCAGGTATTACTCCGGCCTCAGGATATGTCAGCGTTGAACATGCATTTGTTTTAGGCTTGGTCATTGGAATAGGCTCATATCTTGCAGTCTTGTTCTTTAAGGAACATCTCAAAATTGACGATGCGTTGGACGTAAGCTCGGTCCATGGTGTTGCAGGAATTATCGGCTCATTGGGTATTGGAATCTTTGCAAGTAAATTGGTCAACCCTGCTGGTCCAAACGGACTTCTATTTGGTAATCCTAGTCAGTTACTCATACAAGGTATCGGTGTTGGAATAGCCGGAATAATGGGGTTCTTTGGAACTATTGCAATACTCAAGGTTATTGACAAACTAATTGGTATCAGAGTATCAGCCAAGGTAGAAGAAGCTGGTCTTGATATTGAAGAACATGCAGAACGTGCATATTCTGATGAAGATGAATTTGGTAAACTGTAGACAATATATTCAAAATGCTTTTCGATCATTCTGATGTATTTTTACAAAAGTTCATGTTAGATTTTTAATATGGAAATTAATAGTCTAATATTCTGGAACTACGGAGGGATACTTTATCGCCCTGTCTATGATTGTTGCTATGTGATCCAAAACAATTCTCAATTATGATTTTATTCTTGATTATCTTCTTCGGGTTGACGCTTGTGGATTTTTTCTTAGTACTCGAAATCCAAGAAAAATTCCAAGTGAAATATTTACCATTCCAAGAGCTGTTAAAATAAAATTTGGTTTGATAGACACAATTAGCCCCATGAAAATGCCCGCGCATCCTGCGATGAGAAATATCACCGTTATGATTCCTCAGCTTACGACGAGATGGAGTAGGCATTGATGATTTTTCATTTTGTGACACTATTAAACATTAAGAGAATTACAAGTTAGATCTTCATCTTGAAAATATGTCTGTCAGATGAATTTCTTTTTACATGACGGGTTTAATTGTTTTCAAATCTGTCCGTTTTAAAACATATTTTGTATTATCGGATATTCTAAATATCAGAGCTTACCATATTCATCTTCATCAGAATATGCACGTTCTGCATGTTCTTCAATATCAAGACCAGCTTCTTCTACCTCTGAACTTACTCTTATTGGAATCAATGCCTTTATGGTTTTGAGAATAACCCATGTTCCTCCAAATCCCATCAACACTGCGATGCCCACTCCTATTGCCTGTGAGCCAAGCTGAGCTGGATTTCCAAAGAGCCAACCATTGATTCCAAGGTGATTTACTGCCGCATCTGCAAACACCCCTACTAATAATGAGCCAATAATTCCTGAAACTCCGTGAACTGCACCAATATCTAGAGCATCATCTATCTTCAATTTTTCTTTGAATACTGGTACCATGAGTGATGATGCAAAACCTACGATTATTCCGATTATTACGGCATATTCTACACTGACGTATCCTGAAGCAGCGGTAATTCCAGCTAGCCCTGCAACCGCACCGTTGATTGCTGCAATTATGCTGGATTTTCTAGTTCGTATCCAGAACACTGTAACCCAAATGAGACATGATACTGCAGATGCCATTTGCGTATTGACTATTGTGACACCAGAGAGAGCTCCTGCAGAATATGCGCTTCCAGCATTAAAGCCAAACCAACCAAGCCAAATTAATGATGAACCTAGAACTGCGAGAGGGATATTATGAGGGACCATAATCCCAGGACCGAATCCAAGCCTCCTTCCAAGTACCAATGCAGCTGCAATTCCTCCGACACCTGTAGTAGTGTGAATTATCATTCCTCCTGCAAAGTCTACAACTCCAAGCTTGTGCAGCCAACCTTCTCCCCAAATCCAATGAACTAGAGGATAATAGATAAGAGCACTCCATGCAACGATAAACAAAACATATGCAGTAAACCTCATTCTTTCAGCAATTGCACCTGTAAGGATTAATGGTGTAATCACTGCAAACATCATCTGGAACATTGCAAATGAAACTCCTGGTATTGTGGGGGCATAGTGGAGTCCTTCATACTGTGATACTCCTTTCAAAAATCTCCAGTCCATGTTTCCAGAGATTCCGCCAGTATCGGGACCAAAAGTCAAACTAAATCCTACTGTAAACCACATCACACTAAGTAACGCAAGTCCAAAAAAGATTTGCATAAAAACTGAAACTGCATTTTTTTGTCTCAGTAGGCCTGCTTCAAACATTCCCAATGCGGGAATCATTAACAATACTAAGCTAGATGCTATCATAAGCCAGGCTGTATCGCCTGTATTGATCGGAACTGGCAAGATGAAAATATCTCATAATATTAGAGTATTAATTATTTTCTTATTCTGAATATTTACAAATTTCAGAGGTGGGGGATCTACAGATGTGGCACTATGGAGATATTGAAATTTTGTTTATAATCATACTTTAGACTTGGAAATCAAGTTCTGGAATGCCTTGTTTGTAAAACGCAACGAATATCGGCATAATTCTTTGATATGTGAACGAAAACGCCTAGTTACTCCTTTCTAAGACAAGTTTAAAAGGACGATGTTACTTGTTGGATGATCGTCTTATGACCAAAGACAAGAAAAAAGAAGTAAAAAAGCCTGCCAAGAAGGTAGTATCTCCAAAAAAAGAACCCGTTAAGAAGGAATCTCCAAAGAGCAAGGCAAAAGAGAAAACAAAACTCAAAGAAGACATTGTTCATGAAGACGATGGCATAATTGTTGTTGAAGATGATACTGGTCTTGACAAGGAAGCAGAGCTTGAAGCAAGAAAGGCATACTTGGAAGAAGCACGTTCGCAAGAAGCAAGCGACGATTAGGAAATTTTTAATTTTTCAACATAATGCTTATCCGTGATTACTCCATTACAGGGATATGCGTTCTCTTTGTTTGATAACTGTAAAACCGGGTAAAGTTGATGCGGTGATAGCATCTCTGAAGAAAGCAAGAAAAATTGTCAAGGAGATAATGGTTGTTACAGGAAGAGCTGATATTGCAGTTGTGTTGCAAGGAACTATTGACGAGATTAACAATGTAGTTATTGACTTTAAGAAAATAAAGGAAATTGTTTCAACGGAGACATTGATTGAAGTGGAGGTGGATATGGGTTGGTCAAAGCCGTAGTTCTAGTCAAATCTCCTAAAAAATTGATAGCTGCACGACTACGTATGGTAAAATCAGTCTATGACTCTTTCCCAGTTAGTGGTCAATTTGATGCAGTTGCATTAATTGAAGTCAAGGAATTGTCGCAGATCAAGGATGTCACAACTGATATTCATAACATCAAGGGCGTAGAACGTACAGAGACGCTTGTACAAGTAGTATAAGGTACCAAAATCCTTTAACACCTCCAAGTCTTATCTTTGGGTATGAATATCAGACACCTTGGCAGTGTAATCATCGCAGTTTCAGACCTTGAAAAATCTCTGAAATTTTACCACGAGGTAATTGGTTTGCCAATTAAAAATTCCCGAGAGAATTGGGTGGAATTGGCTAAAGAGGGTGCAACGGTAATACTACATCCTGCAATCAAGGCCATTAACACTGGAACATCCATTGAAAATGGTATAGTTGTAGGACTTGTTGTAGGCGATATAGACTCTGCAGTAAAAGAACTCAAATCGAAAAATGTCCCAATTTACAGAGACATTATTTCACACAAAGCAGGCAAAAACTGTATTGTGTTAGACCCAGACAAATACATGGTGTCATTATTTGAGCCCTCATTTGATGATGGTGCAAAACAAGCACGTGGTTTCCACGGATTTGCTCCACTCTAAATAATTTTTTTAATTTTTAACATTATTTGAACTACTGCATCTGGAGATGTGTTCTTGTTTATTGAAATGTAGTAAATTCCTTCTTTTCTTTGAAATACAATCACGGTTATTTTTTCATGTCTGAAAACTACGTGATCCATCTTTCCAAGGGCTGAACTTGCCTTGTTTCGCATTGTCAATAAAGTTGAAACAAGAAAGAATTCATTTCTTGCAGCTTCTCTGGATAACAAAGTAGTAAGTCCCGGTTTTAAAATTCCTGTAAGTGTAGTCCCGTATTCATTTATCAGTCCAACATATCTTATTGATTTTGATAATTCTACAATATTCTGACACTTTTTTCTATATTGAATAATCTGTTCTTTCCATTTTTGATCTGGTGTCTTTTGCATGTCTATGGTAGAATGTTTAGCCTTTAAAAAGTAAGAGGTCTACTTTTTCTTTTCTTTGTCAAGACCAGATTTTAATGAAAGATTCTCTTGTCTTAATTTCTCATTTTCTTCTCTTAGTGTATCAACTGACTGCATTCTTGCATGCATTGGATGTCCTGGGATGAATGCATTTGGTGTCATGTTAAACAGGCCTGCAGCATATCTTTGAAACATTGTATGATAACCTGTTAGTCTACCCATCATCATATCGGAATCGCGTACAATCTGGTCCTTTATTCTTCCAGTATTTGAAATTCCCATTGGGGGATTTGCACGTGGTGGTAATCTTGGAAATGCAAATGGTGAATTTATCATATCAAATGGTTGCCCAAAGTTTTCCATAATTCTTCTTGCATCAAAAGGCCACATGAATAGAATTCTTGACCGTCCTCTATTTCATGTTTACTCACGAAATTACGCATTAGATATACAAAAGTGTCAAGTGTCAGTCATTTTTTATCAAATTCCATTGATCGCAGATCCTTATAGAATGCTCTGATCGACACCTGATTAATGTCAAAAACAATATCAATGAATTGCATTAAATGTAAAAAAAATATTAATTCTACAGATTTATACAAAATTGTAATGTATATTGTGGATCAAAAGTTTACAGATCATCACTACGAACACGTAGAATGTCCTGATAGATTTACTGTCTAGTTATGCATTGCATAAACACGGTATAGTTTCCCAGTCTTCTTATCTTGGTAAGACCATCGACTGTCACCCCATACTACTGGTTCGAAAAGACTTTTCAAATTAGGATGAAGTTTATCATAAATGTCTTCGCCAACTAGAATCTGATTTGGTTTTGAAAGCGATGTAATCTTGGATGCAATACTTACTGCCGGACCTAGAATGTCTACATGTGATCTTATTTCATCTGAACCATATCGTACTACTACATTTTCTCCATAATCCATCCCTATCTTTACTCGTAATTCTGGATAATCATATTCACTAAGAATGGGATTGATTCCTCTCTCAATTATGTCAATCATGGTCTTTGCACAGTTTACTGCATTATCTGATACGACAAGGGGGCTCTCCTCTGCAATAAAATATCCAATTACGGCATCACCTACATACTTTAAGACATAACCGCCGTGGTGACGTATGACTGAACGCATCTCTTGAGAGAATGAACTGATGATAATTCCAAGTTTTTCAGGTGGAAGTAGTAATGCCATGTCGGTTGAGCCAACTAGATCTACAAACATGACTATCATGTGTAGTTTTTGGGATACGTGATTGCGAAGAAACTTGTCAGACTCGTCTACAGAATAATCATACTCATATCCTTTCTTAAGTGAACTCCATACCCTTTTTTGTGTCT
Organism: uncultured Nitrososphaerota archaeon; assembly: GCA_963713025.1. Classification (GTDB taxonomy): domain Archaea; phylum Thermoproteota; class Nitrososphaeria; order Nitrososphaerales; family Nitrosopumilaceae; genus Nitrosotalea. The sequence goes on from CAVQKA010000008.1 coordinate 180,161, forward strand.
CTTTAATAAGACTCTCCGAATCTAAGGTTCCAGATTTACCGCCTCCTAGCATCATGTCAATTATGTTCTTTGTGGGAATGTTATTTGAGGGAATTTTCAGGAACTTCACTCATTATTGCTCACTCTAATGGGAAATTGACGCCACATACGGGACATACTCCTCTTTCTCCCTTGTATTTTATATCAAAGTATTGTATGATTTCTACATCACAATTCCAGCATATTACTCTCTTAAAGGTGGGTTTTGTCATTTGCTTTCATTTCCATGATAAATGTGGTTTTAAAGCGTATTAAGATGTCTATGATTAGTTTTTTTTTTGAATGGATGATATCAAATTTGACTTTCACAAGTTGATTTGTTGTAAAAATTATTGTGTTCCATTTGACCAAAAAACACTAATAGTTCAAAATTAGGATTATTCTAGAAGTTTCAGAATAGAACCAGATATCCAAAGATATCTGTCTTGCCGTCCTATTCTGAAACATTCCTGATTTATTAAAGATGTTTTTAACCCTCTTTGTCATAAAATTACATTTTTATGATATATGACATAAAATGACATTTTTAGTAATATGTTTAACATAACCTATCGATTTTATGTGGATGTTTCCTATTGCTATTCTGTGCAGATTCCAACTAGTAATCCTGATGCTTTTATAAAATCCATGAGTGACAAGGCAGAAACTGCTCGTACTTTATTTTTGGAACATATCACCCGTCTTACAAATAAAGTTCCACTAAAGGTAATGTTAGGGGATGGTACAGTTACAGACCAGGAATCATTTGATCCTGCACTTGTTAGAAAGTTCTTTGACGACATATTAAATAAAATTCCAGAGTGGAGCAATCAGGGTGTTTCTGCAACTGCAGAAAAAGATCTTCGAAGAAGTTTTATAAAATTTGAGATAAAGGAAGGAAATTATCTTCTTTCTGGACACATGTCATTACAGTATCATGCATTGTTATTTTACAAACTTGACCACCGTGTAATTGAGATTCAAAAAGAACTCTCTGACATTTCTGACATGATTTCAAAACTTCAGGTACAAGTGGGACCAGAAAATGACAAAATAATTGAAGAAAAACTCAAGCAGCAAGGATACCAATCAATGGATGATCAAAAATTGTTTGAAGTGTTGTTTAATCGTGAAGACATTACTCAGGACATTATTCAATCAATTGAGGTATCACATGCAGAACACACAAAACTTGTTTCAAACAGGGATAGGTTATTTGGAGAGCTTGACAATATGCTAATTGAAGTATATCATACAACACCTATTATGATTGATGAAAACAGAATGATCGCAGCAGAGGAAGGATGTCTTTGTAACTTTAATTTAGAATATTTGAAAAATAACATACGACAGGGAAACATAAATCTCTCAAGAATCTCCGAGCAGACAAAGACCAACTTGCTTGTGTTGATGGATACTATCATAAAATCTCTGAAAAATTAAAAAATTGTTTATAAGTTTGTATTTTTTAAAACTAGCATAATTTAGCCAAGGGGCCCTGAACTGCATCATTGACGGCAGAGTTTGGGGAGTTGACGCCAGATGACGCAGTGTGACCCCTTGACTTAGATCTGTAAGGTATTTACAATATTATTTAGCCCTTTCCAGATCGTTGAAAATTATGTAAAATTACGAGTTAATTCCACATTTTTTCCTTAAAATTTTGATTTGTAATCAAAAATACATGACACATTTTGAAGCAATAGCATTCAACAAGCCAAATATACCAAAGATGGATTGAAAATTCTGTTGAACGTTACATTTGAGGACATACTAAAATCTCAAAAGATTCAGAAAAATGTAATTCGTAGAACTCCACTTGAGAGTTCCTACTCGTTTAGTGTTATGACAGGTTCTAAGGTTTATCTAAAATCTGAATGTCTACAAAAGACTGGCTCGTTTAAGGTAAGAGGGGCTTACGCAAAGATTGCAAGTTTGTCCAAAGAAGAAAAGAAAAAAGGAGTAATTGCAGCTTCTGCAGGAAATCATGCTCAAGGAGTAGCATATGCATCAGCACTTGAAAAAATTCCCTGTACCATAGTAATGCCAATAAATGCTTCCCCCGCCAAAGTTTCAGCTACTAGAGCATATGGTGCCAAAGTAATCTTGGAGGGTTCCATATATGATGAATCATCTGCCAGGGCAACAGAGATTGCAAAAAAGACTGGTGCAACAATGGTTCATGCATTTGATGATGAGGTTGTAATTGCAGCTCAAGGAGTAATTGGATTGGAAATAATACAGGATCTTCCAGACGTTGATGAAATCTATGTCCCAATTGGCGGTGGAGGACTGGCTGCTGGAGTTTTAAAAGCAGTTAAAACAAAAAAGCCCAAAGTCAAAGTAATAGGAGTTCAATCATCAGGTTTTCCTGCGATGAAAAAATCATTTGATGTTGGAAAATTACAATCAGTTTCAGGTCATAGGACAATTGCAGACGGAATATCTGTCAAGACTCCTGGATATTCCACGTTTAAAATCATAAACGAGTTAATTGACGATATAGTTCTAGTCGATGATTCTGCAATTGTTAAAGCAATGTTTCTTTTAATGGAGAGAGCAAAGATGGTTGTAGAGCCTGCTGGCGCTGTAGGGTTAGCATATTTGCTTGAGAAAAAACCTGCCAAAGGTAAAAAGGTAGTTCCAATATTATCTGGAGGAAACGTGGACATGTATCTTCTAGGACAAATTGTTGCTAAGGGATTGACTGAGATGGGAAGAATGGTAAAGATATTCATACTTTTAACAGACAAACCAGGGGCACTAAAGGAGGTTGTAGACCAGATATCTTCTCTTAGTGTAAACATTGTAGATGTAATCCATGACCGGCTATCATCAAGCATACCTGCTGGAACTGCCGGTGTCACTCTTAGTCTTGAGACACAAGATCAAGAACACGCACAACAACTAGTTACATTTCTTAAAAAGAAAAATATCCAATTCAAAGTAGTCACATAAAACTAGTCTGTTCTACGATGGTTGACTGATTATTGATAAGATATTGAATACCAGAACTATCCCAACAAAAAGACATGCAATTATTGTTGTAATTTTTCGATTTACAAATTCTCCCATTAATTTTTTGTTCATTGTAAGCATTACAACAGGTATTACTGCAATTGGTATCATAAGGCTGAGGAGGAATTGACTATACACTAGTATGTGTAATGGATCAAAACCTAACAATATGGCAATTGTGGTTGGTACTACATTTACAAATCTTGTAATTATTCTTCGTAGCCACATATTGACTTTTTTCCCCAAGAATCCTTCCATTATTACTTGACCTGCAATTGTCCCTGCTGCAGATGATGCAATACCTGATGAAAGTAATGTGATGACAAAAATTGTTCCGGCAGATACTCCAAATAATGGCACAAGTGTCTTATAGGCTTCAGCAATTGACGCAATTTGAGAATTATTGGGATAAAATGCAACTGCCGCCATTAACAATATTGCCGCATTTACCAATGCAGCTATGGTAAGTAAGAATATAGTTTCTACAAGATGTAACCTTCGCATCTTTTTTCGATCTTCAAGTGTCTTTCCCATTGCCTTTTCCTTTGTAAGAAAAGAATGTAGAAAAACAACATGTGGCATTACAGTAGCTCCAATTATGCCGACTGCAACAAACAACGCACTAGAATTTGCAAAGTGAGGCAAAAATGAACCAGTGAATATTCCATGTATGGTGGGTGGTGCTACTATCATCTCATAGACGTAACCAAAACTAATGATTGAAACAAAAATCAAAAAGAGCTGCTCCATTAGACGGAATCTTCTTGATGTGAGTGCCAATATTATGATGACATCTACAGCTCCAAAGATTGATGCATAAATCATTGGTACTCCAAATAATAGATTCAGTGCAATTACTGTCCCAAGATATTCGGCAAGGTCTGTAGCCGCTGCAGCAACTTCTGCACTTAACCAATATGGGATTATGAATAATTTTCTACCTAATTTTTCTTTTAGAATTTCAGCCATACTTCTCTCTGTGGCAATTCCTAATTTTCCTGATAGATACTGAACTAGCATAGCAATTGCACTTGAAAGCCATACCACCCAAAGTAATGAATACCCAAAAGCTGCTCCACCTTGCAGATCTGTTCCATAATTTCCAGGATCCATGTAGGCTATGCTCACAATTAGTGCAGGTCCCGAGTATGCGATGAACTTTCTGAGAAATCCTGTAAAATGGGATAATTTTGAGTATAATTCTGAAGTTGTCACAATTGCGTGATACTACAATCTTCATATAAAAGTTAGCTAAGGCTAAATTGTTTAGCCAGATCTAAATTTGTATAATCTTGGCGTGAAAATGATTAATAGCGAAACAAAATCACGTATTACAAGTTGGTTTCAAATAATTGGAAAGGAAAGTCTGGTATGTCATGGTCAGACATTGAATCTTGTATTGAGATTCTCTGTAATAAAATAAAAAAGACAGGATTTGAGTTCGATATGATTGCCACCATATCGCGAGGTGGACTTGTTCCAGCTGAGACTAGTTGCGGATCATTTCAATATCAAAAAAATATTGGTAGACAAAAACATCATTCCAAAAAGAACACTTTTTGTTGACGACATTTACGATTCAGGTACTACGTATAAAAAAATAATTCCTCTTGTTAGGGATTCTAAAAATTTCGTATACGCTACTTTGGTGGCAAGAAAAGGCATTAGTTATCCAAAACAGCTAGTTTATGCTAAAAAAACCAAAGGACGAGAATACGTGGTATTTCCATGGGATAAATTAGAATCACAAATGGCTCCAAAATCAGCTAAAGATTAAGTATTACAATATTGTTGAAAAAATATGAATCCTTTTGCATGCTCGAAATGTTTTGTAGGGTACAGACCAGGAGAGCTGATATCATGTCCCAAATGTAGTCAGGAATTCTGTGGTACGTGCTTTAAACAGCATACTCACTAAATCAAAAATTAAGTAGTGGTCTTTATTCCTTGATAGCATGTCAGCTTTTGGAGGGGATGATGTTGATACACTTGCTTTGATGTTTGATAAATTACAATATATTTTCAGGGGATATGATGCATACATCCAAGCCTTTACTGAAATGCATTCGCTTTACAAGCAAGGCAAGTTATCTGAGCGGGAATATTATCATGGGATGACTGATGCCGTAATGAAATATTCCGCACTTGAATTTCTAGGTCTCAAATCCATGTTTGAGATAAAAAAAGCATTAAACCGAATGAACAAACCCTCATCTGGTACTTCTACGCCTGGTTTAGGGTCGGGAAGCGTTTCAGGAACCGTCGGTACTCAATCTATTGCCTCATTTATCAGCGCAAAAACTCTTCCGGGTAGAGATGAGTTGATGCAAAAAACTTCGAATGATAAATCCTGTCTTTCATGTGGTGAACCCTCTCCTACACCAACAAAGTTTTGTAGAAACTGTGGGAACAAATTCTAATTTGTTTGATGTTTTATAATAATTCAAGAACTAAATAATACTCACTCTGAAAATAATTTACGGATCGGTAGTCTAGCCTGGTTAGGATATCGCACTCACACTGCGGGGGTCGCTGGTTCAAATCCG